>CBDFGE010000006.1:0-836067 GCA_965247055.1 Dehalococcoidia bacterium | reverse complement strand
GGGGTAAGCGGGTTGGGCTGATCGACGACAGCAAACCCAACGGCAAGGAGCTACTGGAGGAGCTGGCCGATCTCTTGAAGGCCAGGTACGGTGTCGCGGAGGTCATGTACCACCGCAAGCCATCGGCCTCCAAGCCCGCCGATCCCGAGGTCATCGCCCGGATGGGCAAGGAGTGCGACTACGCCATAGTCGCCATCGGCGATTGAGGGTCCTGCAGCGCGTGCAGTGTGCACGACGGAATCCACGTAGAAAAGGCCGGCATCCCATCGGCCACCATATGCACCGACCCGTTCAAGGTGACCGCCACGGCCATGGCGAGGATGTGGGGCGCGGCGGAGTATCCCGTCATCTACACGTCTCATCCGGTTGGCGGTCTAAGTAGGGAGGCTATAGGGCGCCGGGCGGAGGAGCTGTTGGACCAGGTGGTGGCAGTTCTGACGGGGGTGGAGGCGTCCCATCTAGCTGCGACCCCTTGAGCCCTTCGGTCCGCCGGGCAGGGGCACCAGCGAGAGGGACGCTGCCCTTAGCTGATTGGTCTCCCGCGAGGCGCACAGCCTGAGCTTGGCACCGGCGGCGGGCAAACGAACGGACGCATCTTGCCCATCAGGCGGGGCTACCCTGAAGGCCTTGCTGCCCCTTCAGCGTCCATATCTCTCCCAGGTGGGTGTAGCCGTGGGTGAGCAGGACCGTCCCCAGCATCTGCTCCACGGTAAGCTCCCCCAGGGGTTTTACGGTCAGCCTCCGCTCCAGGTCCTGCTCTGTGATCGAGTCCAGGTAGGAGCCCGCCTGCCTCCACACTTCGCCCATGTAGGAACAGAAGGCGGGTATATCGGTGATCCTCAGGGCTGCGGCGTCGTGAGGGCTCATCCCGGTGCCCTGGGCCTTCGAGTCGAGGCCAAACCTCTGGTTCCACTTCCCCTCCATCCACACCGTAGGTTCTCGCTTGAGTACAAACCGGACCACATTGTCCACAGTACGGGCATAGTGCCACGCAACGAAGGCGATGTGGTTACCCTCCTGGTTGGGTCTCCAGTGGGCCTGCTCTTGGGATAATCCCTTTACGGCATCGTCCAGCGAGCGCTGGAGGCTCCCCAGCGAGTCACGAATTAAGGTGAGCTCTGACATGGCGTCCTCCCTTGGGGGGCGTGGTATTGGGCACCGGGTTCACTTGAAACGGCCCTTCCCGCCCTGACTATGGCGGCACACCCCCACAGGTATAAGTTCCAGTCTACCGCCCCGCCGCCGCCCCCACAAGTCGGCGTGGTTCCTATTTTCCGGTACCGGGGCTCTCTGGTACACTTTCCCCGTGTCGGGCAACGGAGAGAAAGTGGACGGCCACTATCTGGGTAGGAGCTGAAGCATGGACTTGGCCACTTCAGGCTCGCCGGTGCGGGATGCCTCCAGGTTGGGGGCGGCCGGTGGTAAGGTCTTACGCTCGGCCAAGGCCCTGGTGCCTCTTCTGTTGTGCCTGGTCCTGTTATCGGTTGCGTGTAATACTGCGCCCGCCTCCAGCCGGGGTACCGGTGGGGAGGAGCTGGTGCCCCGTTTTCTCCTGGGAGGCTGGGTATTTCCCGAGGGCGAAGAGGTGGGGCCCTTCGCCGAGACGCTTCGGACTTTCGTCCTGACCTCTGAGCAGGGGGTCAGGGACCTGCTGGACGGGCTGGACCTGGTCCGCACCAGGGGTAACATGGAGGCCCTCACCGGGGCCGATTTCAGCAAGGTGGCAGTTCTGGCGGCGTACTACCTGTGGCGGCCCCTCAAGGGGGACCCGCTGTCTTTGAAGGCGATGACGCTAAAGGGGACCGAAGTGGAGGTCGACCTGGAGCTGCTGGAGGACCCCCAGGGTCGCGAGTCCCCTTTTCTGATGGCGCCGCTGTACGTGGCTGCCCTTGATAGGGCGAAATTGCCCCTGGGGGTACCAATCACCTTCGCTTTCCAGGTCAACGGGGAGGCCGCCGGCTCCCTGACCGTAACCCTGGAGTGAGTCCGTGGGTCGGCCTGGCGCGCTTTACGCCCCGAGGGAGGTAACGCCGCCTGGATCAGGTGGTCCCACACGAGGCGGACTCAGACCACTGCCCGCGTACTCAGCGAGGCCAGAAGGCTATGGGATGCCGCAGCGATCTCGGCCACCGCGCCGTGGAACGCCTCCTTGTTGGCGTGCGATGGCACCCGAAAGCCGCTGATCTTGCGCACGAACTGGAGGGCTGCTGCGTGGACTTCCTCGTCGGTAGCCGGCGTGTGTGTACGGCGAAGTGTCTTGATGCTCCTGCACATGCTTCATTCCTCCTATAACCTCACCCGCTAGCGTAGAGAAGGATAGCACACCCAACCGTAGGGGTATCAGTTGCTCCGCCGTTCAACCCCGGGTAGCTAGCGGTGCCTCTCTAGCTCCTCAATCGCCTCCTCCGGGTCGTAGCCCAGCTCCTGCGCACGCTTAATATCGGCTTCGGCCTCGGCAAGTTTGCCGAGACGAATGTAGCTGACCGCCCTGTTAGCGAAGGCATAGGGATAGTCCCCCAGATGGATAGCCCGGTCGAAGTCGTCTATGGCCCTCTGGTACGCCCCCTGCTCGAAGTAAGCGGCGCCTCTGCCGATGTAGCGCTCCGGGTTGCTGGGGTCGAGTTGTATGGACCGGTCGTAGTCCGCTATCGCCCGCTCCAGCTGGTGCAGCATGAAAAGGGCGTGGGCCCGGTTGTAGTAGGCGTCGGGGTCCTGGCTGTTGAGGCTGATGGCCTGGTCGAAGTCCTTGATCGCCGGGTGGTACTGGCCCATCTGACTGTAGGCAAGCGCCCGGTTGTAGTAGGCATCAGTGTACTGGGGATTGAGCTTGATGGCCTCGTCATTGGCCTCTATGGCACGCTGGAACTGGCCCTGGTTGATGTGCTCTGTGCCGAGCTCCTTGAATACAACGGCGTCCTCCGGCTTGGGAGGCGCCGCCTGCCCGCCGCTGGCTGAGGCGGGCTCGGTCCAATCTGGCTCCTCGAGCTGGACGTCTTCGCTATAGTCCTCGACCTCAGGGTAGTGCTCAGGTCCCGAGGCCCCGTCTCTCCGCCCTCCACCGGAGCCGCCTAGAATTCGGCCCAGGAGGCCGCGCTTCTTGAGCCCCTGGCCGCAAAGGAAGCAGGTAGAGGCTCCGTCCTCATTCTCCGCATCACAGTTAGGACACTTTCGCATGGCATCGCCTCCGGATTCGGCACCCCTGTCGCGAAGCTACCTTTGGGCTCGACTCTTCGAGAACACTCGATGATTAAACTATACAGGCTTGATCGTTGGATTTCCAACGGGAGCATGGGCGAGTACGAAGTGCACCGTAGGCCATAGAGGAAGGTCTGCACAGAGGTTTAAAGAGGGCTCTTAAACGCAGGGCACGACGTGGGGATGGAGTCAGTCGAGGGTGGCGGAGGGAGACTAGGCAGGCCGGCGGACCTGGCTTGCCGCTAGCTCCGGCTCGTTGGCGACTACAAGGGCCTCAATGACCCTATAGATCTCTTCGCTCAGCTGATCAAACGCACTTTGGGCCTGGCTCGTTTCCCCATCGCGTCCCATCAGTTCCAGCTTTAGAGCGCACTCCCAGGCGCGCTTCGCGCCAAAGTTGCCCACGGCTCCCTTCAATGTGTGGGCACTTGCCTGGAGGGAGCTAGCGTCGGCCATCGCGATCGCATTCCGAACCTGTTCCAGCAGCAATGGGGCATCTTGACAGAACAGCCTCCCGACTTCTTGGAGGAGTTGAGCATCCCCGCCAACTTGGGCGAGAGCCGCATCTAGATCGAGGCTGGGCGATAAGGAATGTCCATCTTCCGCCTCTTTCTCTTCCTGGTGACTCGGGGATACGAGGCTGTCGACCATATCGAGGAGCCGTTGTGCCTGCACCGGCTTCGAAATGTATGCGTCCATTCCGGCACGCAGGAATCTTTCCTGATCGCCCTTCATGGCGTGGGCTGTCATGGCTACAATCGGGACGTGTGTTCCGGTCCCCTCTTCCATTTCGCGGATGGCTGCCGTCGCCTCCAGCCCGTCCATCTCGGGCATCTGGATGTCCATGAGTATCAGGTCAAAGGACTGACTTCCAAAGGCTGCCAGGCATTCCCGGCCTGTTCGTGCCAGCACCACCGAGTGGCCACGTTTCTCCAGAATCCCTGAGCTCACTTTCTGATTGACAACGTTGTCCTCGGCGACAAGAACCCTGACGCCGGCTCCGTCCGGCCCCACGGGTAAGAGGAGAGTCGTATCCGGATTGGCCGGTGCCTTCAGGGGCAACGTTGTAGAGCTGGCCTGCGTTGGTCCCAGGTTTGCCAAACAGAGCGGTAAAGTGGAAGGTACTCCCTCTTCCAAGCGCGCTATCTACCCAGATGCTGCCCCCCATCATCGCGACCAATCGGGACGAGATCGCCAGGCCCAGTCCGGTGCCACCGTACTTGCGGGTGGTCGACCTGTCCGCCTGGGCGAAGGCGGCAAAGACCAATTGCCGCTTCTCTCCAGGTATCCCGATTCCCGTGTCCGATACGATGAAGCGTAGGACTACTTCGTCTTCAGTTTCCGTGTCCTTCTGGACCCGCACCCCCACCTCTCCCTCTTCCGTGAACTTGATGGCATTAGATAGAAGGTTCGCAATAACCTGATGGAGGCGTGTCGGGTCACCCACCAGGGCGTCTGGAACGTCCGGCTCGACCTGGTACTGGAGATGGAGGCCCCTGCGATGGGCCCCGACCTCCATCTGGGAGACAATGTCTCTCAGCCACACGTCCAGGTTGAACCCAGTGGCCTCCAGCTCTAATTTGCCGGCTTCGGTCTTGGATATATCCAGGATGTCGTTGAGCAGGCTGTGCAGCGAATCCGCTGAGTCTCTGACCATCCTTAGGGACACTCTCTGCTCGGCGGGGACGTCTGCATCAAGCAGCAGGTCGGTCATCCCGATGATCCCATTCATCGGGGTCCTGATCTCATGACTCATGTTGGCTACAAACCGGCTCTTTGCGAGGTTCGCCGCCTCGGCCGCCTCTTTTGCTTCGCGCAGATCGTCCTCAAACTGTTTGCGCTCTGTGATGTCCCGGACTGATACCAGGTGAGCCGGCCGGCCTTCCCACTCCGTCATGTTGACGCGCATTTCAGCAATGCCGGGTCCTCCACTGAGCCGCTTGATCGGTAACTCGATAGCTCGATCTATCTCCAGAGGAGTACCGAAGCACCTTTCGAGGAGGCTATCGGGCTTCCCGTCCAGCATTGATCCCAGCGATGCATTGGCAAAACGAACGACTCCGTCCATGTCGACGACGAGAATGCCCTCGGTGGTCCTATCGACGATGGCACGGAATGTCGCCTGACCTTCCCCTAGCTGCTTCTCCAACTTGCTTCGGAGCAAGATATCCTCCTTCAGTTTGACTACCAGGGTTCGCGACCAGCCGGAGAGGGTCCCTACACTCAGCAGGGCGATGAATCCTAGCCCACCACCTGGCCAGAACCAATCACCTATGCTCTGGCTTGAGAACAGGGCGACCAGCAACGCGTGCAGTCCGAATGCCAGCAGGCTTGCCAGCACTCCGCCCCATAGACCAAACAGGAACGCCATCAGGATGATAGGGGCTGGTGCGACGATCCCGGCGGCGCTACCGAGGGATGGATACAATAGCAGGTGGACAAAAAGGTAGGTCGCCGCCGTGGTCACGGCAAGTGAGGCGTTCGTCAGGGTAGAACGCCGACCGGATTGCAGGTCGGCTACAACCATGTTCCTCACGTCGAATCCTAGTTTCACCATGACACGATCCAAGGGTGAGGTTAAGTAGCTAGTACCAAGTCGGCTTGTCCAGGTCCATAGCTACACAGAGAATTTCGATATGGGGTTCAGTCGCATTCCAATCCCGGGGTGCACCTCGAAGCTTACGATGTTACCGGTATCCAGTTCCGCCTTGTGGACCTTGCAGACTTCCAAGGTTTTTACCAGCTTCGGCCCCATCTTGTCCACACACAGCTTCAGGTGCACGTCGCACAGTGAGGCAGCCCGAACCAGCAACCTTTCATCGAAGACATTCGAGTGCGCGACCAGGATTACGGTTCTTCCGGTCCTACAGATTCTCTTGCAGCTGGTAAAGAAGCTCAAGATCGCTCTGTCATCGCAGTAAGAGGCGACGTTGGTTATCGCATCGAGAACGATCACACTGTACTCGCTGGGAAACGCCTCCATTGCCTGGACAAATACATTCAGGATGCCTTCAGGGTCCTGATAGGTCGGGGCTTGCTCCAATGGGAATATCCGCAGTCGACCCATTTCGAAATAATCGGAAACATCCAGGCCGATCGAACCCATCTTGCCGATCAGGCCTTTGAGTCGTATCCTCAAAGGTGATGTAGACCACTGAGTGCCCCTTACGGAGGGACCAGAAGGCAAGATGCTGACAAAATACACTCTTCCCAGCCGACGATTGCCCCTGTATGAGACTGAGGGAGCCTGGCGGTATGCCGCCGCCTAGCTTGTGGTCCAACGTTGGGTCCCCTACTCCGATGGCGTCCCGGGACTGGCCCGTGTCGGTACTCTGGAATACCTTCAAGTAGTTCCCCTGGTCGTCGGCCGTGTCGATGGTGGTCTGGGCCGGGCCGTTCTCTCCGCGTCCCTTAGCCCGAATCCACCGAAGGAGGGCGTCGGGTTAGCGTCCTGAAGCGGCAAGAAGGTGCTCCTGTGCTTCTGGGATAATGGTTTTGTAGCAAAAAACCGACCCCGGAAAAGGAGCACCCAATAGATGCTGCCACGCAACCACCCCGACCGGATCCAAATCACCTTCGACGACCGCCGCTTGGTGGCCAATGCCGGGCTGCTCCTTCCGGCCACCCTGGCGCGGCACCTCGGCCTGCCCGAACTCGTCCGGCAGCGCCTCGACCTGGGCGATGCCCCGGGGCGGGCGAACACGAGCGACAAGATGATGACGCTGGTGGCGTCTGCGCTGGCTGGGGGCACTGCATTGACGACGCCGATGTGTTGCGCACCGGGGGGACGGCCTGCACCCTGGGCGGCACGGTGAAGGCGCCATCCACCCTGGGCACCTTCCTGCGCAGCTTCCGGTGGGGCCACGTCCGTCAACTCGACCGGGTGAGCCGCGAGTTGCTGGTCCGGGCTTGGCAGGCCGGGGCGGGACCCGGCGACCCCTGACCATTGACCTGGACTCCACCATCTGCGAGACCTACGGACTGGCCAAGGAGGGGCGCACGCCACCACGGCTATACCGGCAAGCGGGGCTATCACCCGCTGTTGGCCGTCGCCGCCGGCACCGGCGACGTGCTGATGGCCCGGCTGCGCGAGGGCCGGGCCAACACCGCTCGCGGCGCCGCCCACTTCCTGCGTGAAACGGTGAGCCGGGTTCGCTACGGCGGGGCCAGCGGGCAGCTCACCATGCGTGCCGACAGCGGCTTCTATACCCACGCCGTGGTCGCCGTCTGCCGCCGGATCAATGTCCGCTACTCCATCACCATCCGCCAGCACAAAAGCCTGCACAATCTCATCGAGGCGATACCCGAAGATTCCTGGACGCCGATTCCTTACTGGATGGACGGTGCCGCCGATGTGGCCGAGACCACCTGCACCCCCTTCCAGGCCGAGGCAGACGCCGCGCCGGTACGGCTCATCGTCCGGCGGGTGAAGCCGACGCCCGGTTCCCAACTGGCCCTCTTCGCCAAATACAGCTATCACGGCTTCATCACCGACCGGGACGGGGAGTTGCTCGAACTGGAGGCTGACCATCGCCGCCACGCCGAGATCGAGAATGCCATACGCGACCTCAAGTGCGGCGTCGGGCTGAACCATCTCCCCTCGGGCCGCTTCGCCGCCAACGGCGCCTGGCTGGCCGTCCAGACGATGGCCCACAACCTGGCCCGCTGGACGGCGCGGATCGGTCTGGGAGAGCGGATAGCCACCACCAAGACCCTCCGGCGGCGGTTCTTCTCCCTGGCCGGACGGCTCACCCGCTCGGCACGCCGGTTGACCCTGCATCTTCCGGATCGCTGGCCTTGGGCTGAGAAGTTCAGCCGCGCCTTGGCCCGGCTGCGAGCCATTCCACTCCCGGCCTGACGGCACCGTCGGCGACCCACCCACCGGACAACCGAAGATCCCCGCAGACTCGCGCCAGCCCGGTCCGAGAGAGTTCCCTGCTGCGTATTCTCTCGCCATCCCGCGCATCGCAGCTCCCGCAGACGGCCATAGGGGCCCCTGTGCGGCGATGAAGACCGTCCGCCGACCTCCCTACCCCAAATGGAACCCAGGCTATTTCCCCTGTAGCTCCCTCACCCCCCCTTCCGCTTTCCTCACGCCGTCCATCGGTGTCCTTCGGTGGATTCGGGCTTAGGCGAAGCATCGCGGCCTCGCGAAGCGCAGACCTTACGACCAGCTTCAGGGTACCCGGGTCTAGAGGCTTGGGAAGGTAATGACTGGCGCCGAAGCTTGCGGCGGTCGCTTCGCCTTTTTCGATCGGGACGCTGGTCAGCATGATGATGGGCATGTGTTCCGTGTCCGGGTGTTGCTTTAGCCGCCTCAAGACTTCGAAGCCGTCCATGCCCGGCATCCTTACATCCAGCACTCCGATATCAGGAGCCTCGGACATCGCTAGCTCATATGCGGTGGTGCCATTGGAGGCCTCCACAACCTCGTGGCCCTGTTTCTCAAGGAGTTGCTTGACGATGAGCCTGGTCCCTCGCTCATCCTCGGCGACTAGGATTTTGGACATGTCTTCCCCTCCCCCCGGAGACCATCGGTCACTGCCGAGGCCGACGATTTGGGCCCCTAGCGAGTGCTACGGGTCGGACTACGCTAAGCCGGCTCTTGGTCTTTTCCGGCCAGCTTATACTATGGACTCACCCATTCGCGACCTCATCGTATACGGTACACGCGGAATGTCGCTGACTGGCACTCGTGTCCGGCTGAGTAGGCCTGAGGCCCCCTCACCTGCCAGCGCTTATGTATAAGCTCAGGATAGGAAATCGTCGGGCGGCCAGGTAGTGGGCTAACACCCAGGTTCGGCTGGGCCAAACTCATTAATGGAAATCTCGGATAAGTGCCGGCGGTCCGGGGAATAGCACAGCCAGGGTGCGCAATGTGTCAGGGTGATGGTCGCGGGCTCATCTCAACGAACACTATACCCGCATACACGCCGGCACGAAGGCATGGTGTAAAGCAGGTGTTGTAGGTCTACAATTTTGTCAGTAGGTAACTGTTCAGGGTGTCAGTTTATGGAAGGACTGACATTGAGTACGAAAGAGCAGAACCGGTTACATATCTTGAACGGAGTATTAGAGCGGCACTGGACGATGAAGGAGGCGGCCCCGCTGCTTGGAGTAAGTGAACGTCAGGGATGGCGAGTGCTGGCGGCCTATCGTAAGGAAGGGGCCAGAGGAGTGGTGCATAAGAACCGGGGCCGGGTGCCACCCAACGCGACTCCAGAGACCATCCAGCAGCAGGTGGCGAGCCTGGCCCAAGAACGCTACGAGGGGATCAACCATACCCATCTGACCGAGTTGCTGGCCGAGCGGGAAGGGGTGATGTTATCCAGGCCCACGCTAAGGCGAATTCTGGTACGGGCCGGATTGACCAGCCCCCGCCACCGCCGGCCACCACAACATCGGTGTCGCCGACAACGGATGCCTCAGGAGGGGATGCTGCTCCAATTGGACGGGAGCCACCACCTCTGGCTGGAGGACCGGGGGCCTGGCTAACGCTGCTGCTGGCGGTGGACGACGCTACCGGGACGGCACCCTATGCACTATTCCAGGAACAGGAGGATACCCGAGGCTACCTGTCCCTGCTCCAGGGCATCATTGAACGTCGGGGGGTGCCGATGGCGGTGTACACCGATGGGCATGCCGTCTTTCAGCCACGGCGTCGTCCATCGGACCTATCCCAGGTTCCCGGGAAAGGACCATCAACCCAATGGAGCCGGGCCCTGGGAGAACTGGGGATCACCCAGATATTGGCCCACAGTCCCGAGGCCAAAGGAAGGGTGGAGCGAGCCAACGGCACCTTCCAGGACAGGCTGGTGGCGGAACTTCGTCTGGCTGGCGCTTGCACCCTGGCGGAGGCGAATCAAGTGCTGGCCAAGTTTCTGCCTCGGTTCAAAGCGCTTCGGGGTGCCTGCGGACCAGGCGGAGTCGGCCTACCGGCCAGTGAACCCGGAGTTGGACCTGGGTGGCGTGCTGTGCATCAAGGAGTTGCGCAGAGTGGCCAAAGACAACACGGTGCAATACCACGGGCGGGCTTTGCAACTCTTTCCCAGTCTGGAGCGCCCCAGCTATGCCGGGGCCCGAGTAGAGGTGCAGGAACGTCTGGATGGTCGTCTGCTGGTGCGGCATCGGGAGCAGATTCTGACTCCCCAAGAAGCGCCGGCGCTAGCTACTGAACTCCGGGCTCGGGTGACGGCCGGTCCGGTGACAGCGATTCTTCCCGACCCGGATCCGACGGACTGGAGGCCCAAGCAACGTATCAGGGCCCCGGTGCTTCTAGGACCCCTGGCTGGCGAGACCATCTGGTATGAGGACGCCGCAAGGAAGCAGGTCCACCGGGACCTGGTGGTGGCCGGGATGGAGCGGGCGCGGCAGCAGGGCAAGCGCATCGGCCGGCCCTCGGTGAATGAACGCCCCGAGTTTGAGCAGCGATTCGCCGCGGTGGTGCAGCGCATCGGATCGGGAGAGCTTTCCAGAAATCAAGCTGCCAGAGAACTGGGCATCGGCTATGCCACCCTCAAGCGCCTCCTCCAGGCCTGGGAACAGCCCAACGCCAAGCCATCTATTTCACTTTCGGTGAAACCAAGCAGCGGTAAGGACTACTGACATTTTCGGTGGCACTTAACCCTGACATTTTCCCTGGACAACGACAAAGCAGGTACCACAAGTACATTTCCCTATGAACCCTTTTGGCGACATTTTTCGTAAATATTGACGACGGCGCTTCCGTGAGCGATCATGGTCCGGGCGACGTCCCCGGTACGGAAATAACTCTTCCCAAGGCTCGGCCCGTTCCCACGGAAGGGGACTTGGTGTTTGGAGAGGGGGGCTCAAAGTGGCGGAATTCTTCGGGGACCTGGAACGTCTCCTGGCGGACCTTTATCCCTACCGCTGGCCACTTACCTTCGGGGCCCTGCTCGCGGTCACCGTAATAGCGGCATACGGGTACCGAAAGGGATGGCACATGGTCGTGTGGAGGCACCGTGTGGGGGTGGCCATAGTGGGTACCCCAGGGCTGGCCGCGATCATTGTTGCAGGTTGGTATCTTGGCTCCCCGCTTTTTACGAGCAAGACCGTCATCGAGGAGTTCCCCTTCTCCTTCAGCGCCGACATTCCGGCGGGCATGACTCGTGACAGCGTAGAGCAGACCATGGCGTCCATGGCCAAATTCGATCAGCAGGTTGGCGAGCCAATGCCCGCGTCATTGGTGGTACTGGAGAGTGCTGCGGCCAAGGTCAAGTCCGGCGACTTTCGGGACGCCGACAGCTTCCACAAGGGTAGCGGTCAGGCAACTATCTACCGCAGTCCGGACGGGGCGAACCTGCTCAGGCTGGAAAACCTCAAAGTCACCAATGGCCCAGACCTGCATGTCATTCTCACGCCGCACTCGAGCCCCGATAGCCAGGGCGATGTAAAGGTCACCGGATACGTTGATCTTGGCAAACTAAAGGGTAACAGGGGCGACCAGAACTATGATATCCCCGGTGACGTGGACATCGACATCCAGAGAAGCGTGGTCATCTACTGCAACCCCTTCAACGTGGTCTTCAGCGTGGCCATGCTACAGGATGAAGAGTTTCCCTTTGCGGCCAACGCCATCGTGCCTGCGGACATGACCCTCGCGAGGGTGGAGCAGATCATGGCCGGAATGGCCACGTTCGATCAGGAAGTCAAAGAGGCTATGTCCGATGCGATGACGATGGAGAGCTCGGAGGAGGCCAAGCTCAAGGCGGGCATAGCTATGATGGAGGGGGGTATGGCCATGGTGAAGGGGGGTATGGAGACGTCGGACGATACTGTCATGAACGAGGGTATGGCGGTGATGCAGGAAGGGGCGGCGATGTCAGATGGCGTCATGGGCACGGAGGAGGCCATGGCCTTGATGCATGAAGGCATCGAAAAGTCGGACGAGGCTAAGACAACAGAGGGTATGGCCATGATGCATGAAGCCCTGGACGAGGCAGAAGCTACCAAGATGACGCGGCTGTCTCCGGTGAAGCTCAAGGCCGGCAGCCTCAGCGACGCCGACAGTTTCCACAGAGGAAGCGGCCAGGCGACCATCTACCGGGGGCCCGACGGCTCCCACCTGCTCAGGTTGGAAAACCTGGATGTCACCAATGGGCCGGACCTGCATGTCATCCTCACGCCCCATGAGGCCCCTTCCAGGGGAAGCCAGGTCAAAGCCCCCGGATATGTCGACCTCGGCAAGCTGAAGGGCAACAAAGGGGACCAGAACTATCCCATACCTGATGACGTGGACATAGATGCCCAGGGAAGCGTCGTTATCTACTGCGTGCCCTTCAGCGTCGTCTTCAGCGTAGCTACGTTGCAGGACGCGGATTAGAGCCATAGGCCGCCACACGGAGGAACCCCCGCAGGCATGTTGGTATGATCTCTATGTTCGCAAATCGGGATCCGTTTTGAGGTCGGGTCGCTATTTTGGGAGGTCGCCATGCTTACCATCTTTGGTTCAGTTGCGGTGGCCATTATGATGCTCTCCTACTGGCTGGAACCTCGTTCCAAATGGCTGGTCCTCGTCTTTTCTGCCGGCTCGGCAGCGACCTCCGTCTATAGCGGGCTGGTGGGGGCCTACCCCATCACCGTTGTCGAGGCGATATGGGCACTCATCGCGCTGCAGCGCTTCTTCCGAAGAAGCCGTCAAGAAGCTCTGGCGGTTTGATATGGCTGGCCCCGTTGGTCCGCTGGTTTGGTCTGCGAGCATGGGGTTCAGGGGTGCACGATGAGGGAGAACACGTCGCCACTGGTCAGCTCTCCCAGGAGAAGCCCCGTCTCCGGGTCGAGAATGGGAATGGCTGTCATGGCGTGATCGGCCATGCGCTCCATGATGTCGTCTATGGGCTCCTCGGGTGACGCGTGGGGAGAGTGGCTGTGAAGCAGCCCTCGGATTGACGTGGTCTCCCACCTGTCCCTGGAGACCCCATGGAGGCGGTGCAGGGAGAGGATTCCCGCCAGCTTTCCGTCTTCCCCGGCGACCACATAGTGGTGCTGGTCGGGGGTGAGCCAATGTTCGGCGAAGTCCTGGACGGAGAGAGACGAGCGGGGCAAGGGGCGTCCCTCGTCCATTATGTCCACCACGTTGACGTCTTCCAGGGTATAGCGGGCGAAGGACGGGACGACGTCATGGGGAGCGTGAGGTTCCTCCCCTACCCTGGCCCGGCCCACGGCCAGGCCGATGATGACGGGCACGAGGAAAATAAACCCCAACATGATGATGGTCAATAGTGAGAACAGCTCCTGGGAGATGGCCCCCGCATCCAACATCACCAGCAGGAGGGCCACCTTCACCCCGCCTTTCGCCATCAGCCCCGATGCGACTGCCAGGGGGGCGTCCAGCCGGGCTATGAGGGCCCCCAGTGCCGCGCCGGCGAACTTGCGCACCACAGCCACCGTTACCAGAGACGCTATGGTGAGGGCCGAGAGGGTCGTGAAGGAGGTGTCCAGGTGGAGACCTGCCGAAGCGAAGAAGAGGGGGATGAAGAGACCCTGGGCCATGCTGCGTACCCCCGGGAGCACCTCCCAGCGCAGCCGGTGAGGCATGCTCGACAGGGCAGTGCCCAGCAGCAGTGCTCCCAGGGCGCCATGCAGCCCGATCTCCTCAGCTCCCACCACCAGGAGAAGAGCCCTCCTATGACGAGTCCGAAGGAGAGCCGGGGCACTCCCAGAAGACGGCGGAGCCGTACGAGCATCGGCGGGAACAGGCGCGAGGCCAGCACCCACGCCACCAGGGCGAACCCGGTTATCTGCCCTAGCAGCGCTGCTACTTTCCACACCTTGAAATCGCTCGGGTTTTCCACCTCCTCCAGGGTAAACCCCACGATCAGGAGCCCCACCAGCTCCACGATCATGACAGTGGTAAAAATCTCCAGCCCCAGCGGCTCCTTGAGGTGGTCGAGGTCGCCTAGGACCTTAACCACCACCCCAAGGCTGGAGAGGGAGATCACTCCGGCTACGGCGATGGAGCTGGCCCATGAAATCTCAAGCACGTAGTGAGCTACCGCCAGGCTGGCGCCCAGGGGCACTATCAGCGCTACTGCCGCCGCGAGAAAGAACCTGCCCCGCAGGGTTTCGACGAAACCGGAGATATCGATCTCGTCTATGCCGGTAAGGAAGAATAGGAAGATGATGCCCACGCTGAAGAAGATCGTCAGGTCCGTCTCGGCCTCCACATCCACCACCCCCAGAACGGGCCCAAGGACGATACCGGTGAGGACGTAGGCGCCCAGTGCGCTCTGGCGCAGACGCGTGGCGAGGCCCTCGGCCAGCTTGGCCACAACCAGGAGCAGACCCAAGGACAGCAGGGCGTCCTGCAAACTAGCCACACTCCCTGGACGGACTTACTAGGGGATTATATCAGGAGCAGGTCTTGGCCTGTCCTTCGTGTTGGTTCACCCAAGCACTACGCCAAAGCCTCAGTAGCTCATTCTTGATCTACGAAGACGAGGGTGCTAGCGTGCCGGCGGCGCACAGCACTCTGTAAAAGGTTTGAACAGATTGGAGAAGGACGGCTTTTTGTGGTGACGGCAGGAGGGGGAGGGACGAAACGATTCGTGAGCGCTCTAATGGAGGCATGGGGGGAGTTTGGTCCGATAGCTAAAGGGGGGACCTGTACAGCATGCTCAACTTGCGGGTGGGAGCAAGCCTGCTTATCTGAGACCAGGGAGGCGGTTTCCCGCCTCCCTGGTGACTAGCCTAATATCGGCGCGGCGCGGAACTTCTTCCGCCCTGCTTGCTGTAGCAATCACTACAGTAGACCGGCCGGTCGCCTCGTGGTCGGAACGGGACTGTCGCGTCCTTACCGCACTCGGCACAGACCACGGAATGCATCTCGCGCGGCCCCTGAAAGTACCCGCCGCCTCCGCCTCCGCCGCCCCCGCCGAAACCATCATCTGGCCGTCGGTCGCGTCGTGCCTGACGACAAGTCGTACAGCGCTTGGGCTCGTTTGTATAGCCCTTCTCGGCGTGGTACGATTGATCATCGGCGGTAAAGGTAAAAGGTTGCCCGCAGTCTACACACACGAGCGTCTTATCTTCGTAGCTCATCGGTGACCTCCTTTCCTTGAATAGTTGGCAAAAGTCTGGTCGCCGAGCCCGAAGACAAGTCACTGCTCCTGAGGAGAACCACAGAACAATATGTGTAACCGGAAGGGACACAGAATGCTGCCACCGGAGACACTATATCACATGCTCTGTGGTTGCACAAGAGTGGGTATTCACGCCCGAATCAAGACCAATCGAGAGGTCTCCGAGGGACCGGTTAAGGCAGGTGGGACAGACCGTAAAGAGTCATGCCATGCCCTGCTTGAGGACCCGCCATGGGGTTATGTCACCGACGCCGGTCCCCTTTTCGCCGTATGGGGTTGTATCCGGGGGAACCTGTTATATGATATTAGACAACAGCCTGATTCTGGGATAGCTCCCAGCTGAATACGTTGAGGTCTGTGGGAGGCGGGATCGCCGTTGCCATAATGTGCCATCGCTCTCGTCGAGGATGATGCCGTGTGCTTGGGTCTAGCCAGCTAGATAGGGGGAATTCCGGTTAAACATGGATGCGCCACTATGACTAAACAAAATTCCACGTCCTTTAACGGTGAGAGCAAGAGCGTTCGGTTTGGGAGCCCAAGCCAGCGGTCTGCACTTCGACTCACAAACGATGGACTCACTGTTAGCCAGCCCCAAGAACAGGCGGACCGTCAACAAATAGACGAGTTGAGACAGTTAGTTAGACAACGCGGACTCTTGGATAAGCAACCCGCTTACTACACCTGTAAAATACTCTCAACCCTAGGACTCCTGGCCTCCAGCCTTACAATTCTCGCACTAGTAGATACCCTCTGGGTGCAGCTTATGAATGCTGGATTTCTGGGTTTCGTCTTCGCCCAGATAGCGTTCATCGGCCACGATGCAGGCCATAGGCAAATCTTCCGTTCGGTCCGCAACAATGAAATCACAGGCCTTATCATCTGCTTCATGTTGGCCATGGAACGGACTTGGTGGCTCGATAAGCACAATCGACATCACAGCAATCCCAATCACCTGGCTTTGGACCCAGATGTAGATTTGCCAATTATGGCTTTCACGAAAGAGCAAGCCCTTAAGAAAAAGGGGGGGTACAGGTTCATCGTAAAATACCAGGCTTTCCTCTTTTACCCGCTGTTGGCTCTCGAGGGGCTCGGCCTGCGGCTAGCAGGAGTCCTATACATACTTACCCACAAAATCAAATATCCTGTGGCAGAACCACTGCTTATGGTGGGCCACTTTGCAGCGTACTTTGGCTTGTTATTTTTTCTCTTAAGTGCTTGGCACGCCGTGTTATTTCTTATAATTCATCAAGCAGTATTCGGTCTGATCATGGGATCGGTCTTTGCGCCCAATCACAAAGGTATGCTTATGGTGGGCGAAGACGAAGAGTTGGACTTCTTCCGGCGTCAGGTGCTGACCTCTCGAAATGTAAAGCCCCATCCTCTTACTGATTTCTGGTACGGGAATCTCAACTATCAGATCGAGCATCACTTGTTCCCCAACATGCCGCGCAATAAGCTGAGGGAAGCCCAGATAGTCGCCAAAGCCTTCTGCAAAGAGCACTCCATACCGTATCACGAGACAGGAATAGTTCAATCGCAGAAGGAAATCTTGCAGTATCTGCACCAGGAAAGCGCCCCATTGCGAGGGGGAAAGGCATAACGTTCCTCCTGATGTTTTTCTAACCAGAGAGGCTATGGAGAGATGTGACGGTGCAGACAAGAGGCGGCAATCCACTCGAGCGTGGCGACCATGCCGAAGTGGCGGAATGGTAGACGCGACGGTCTCAAAAACCGTTGGGGGCAACCCCGTGTCGGTTCGACTCCGACCTTCGGCACCACTGGGCCAGCCACATATGTCCTATGAGGCGACCTGTCCACCTCGCTCAGACCCTTCGCCCCTTGCGCGTCCGTTGGGCTCGCCTCATCTCAATGATTCACTGCTGGCCCGTCACCGTTTTAGCTCTGTTAGGCGTCTCCAGAGGAGATGCCACACTTCCCGGCGTTCCGGATCAGTCAGCGACCTGCCCAGCATTTGGCGATACGTGATTACCGCTCGGCCGGCCAAGAATCCCCAGCTCCCCGGCTGTCCCACTATCCACTTTTCGACAATGGAGGCGTTGGATTCGATGGTCCGGCGGATCGCTTCCTGGATGGGCTCTTCACTGGGGCTACTTTTCATATAGACCAACGGCGCCACAACTCCGTCCCACTACAACCTGGTTACCTCGTGGCCTGCTCCCGCTGACGTTTAAGTTTACAAGGTTGAGAAGAAAGGCAGTCTCCACTTTTAGTCACACCACAGCTTGAGCTGAGCAGTGTATAGGAACTCTGTAAGTGTTATACTTGTTATGCTAAGGTATCGGCTCGCCGCCGAATTAGCAATTTTAATTGACAGCCATCATCGGGCCGAGGGAGCAACTTGGCTCAGTGGAGTCAAGGAGTGAGCAGGCCCAGTGAGCTTTGAGCAGTTTTCCCTCGACCAGCGTGTCATCTCCGGCATCAAGTCAGTTGGATACACTACACCCACCCCGATCCAGCAGCAAGCCATCCAAATCGTCCTCGATGGTCGTGACCTCTTGGGCCTGGCGCAGACAGGCACTGGTAAAACCGCAGCCTTCATCCTCCCCATTCTACACCGACTGAACGGCAAGGCCGCATCGCGCAGGGTACGTGCCCTTATCGTTGTGCCCACCCGTGAGCTCGCCGAACAGATCCATCAGGCTACCATCGCTCTAGGCAAACACACCAGAGTCCGCAGCGTATCGATTTACGGTGGAGTGGGCAAGGTCCCTCAGCTTGCGGGACTGCGGCGAGGTGCGGAGGTTGTCATTGCTTGTCCCGGTCGCCTGCTCGACCATGTCAACGACGGGGGTATTGACCTGTCTGGGGTTGATGTGTTGGTGTTAGACGAAGCCGACACCATGTGCGATATGGGCTTCCTGCCCGATATTCGCCGCATCCTCAGCCATCTACCGTCAAAACGCCAGACGCTTTTATTCTCTGCCACCATGCCCGAAGGCATCCGCAAGCTGGCGGTCAGTATTCTCACCGACCCCGTTATAGTACAGGTCGACCCGATCGCGCCGGTAAACACGGTCTCCCACGCGCTATATCCGGTGCCCGATAGCCTCAAGAAACAGCTGCTGCTGGCTATGTTGCAAGAGACGCCCACAGGACGCGCGCTGATCTTCACGCGCACCAAGCATCGAGCGCGGAACCTTGCGCTAGACCTGGCGAATCTCAAATACCGCGTTTCGGCGTTGCAAGGCAATCTGTCGCAGAACCGACGGGATGAGGCCATGAACGGCTTCCGCTCCGGAAAATACGACATTCTGGTGGCCACCGACATTGCTGCTCATGGTATTGACGTACCGGAAATCTCCCACGTGATCAACTTCGACATGCCCGATACTGTAGATGCCTACATCCACCGAATCGGACGCACTGGCCGCGCCCTCCAGACTGGTGAGGCGTTCACGCTGGCAGTAGCGGCGGATGCCCCGATGGTTCGTGAAGTTGAAAAAGCGCTAGCCGCCCGGATAGAACGGCGGCGGCTACCACATTTTTACTACGGGGACTTCACGCCGGAGAGCCAATTCCCGCAGCACAGCCCGAGTCAGAGTCGCGAGGCCCCGTCACGTCGCAACGGCGGGCAATACCGCGGCAGTCCAGGGGGACAAAAGCCGCGCGCCGCGAAGAGACCAGCGCGACCACATGCCAACAATAGGGTTGGTGCCAGGTAACGGCTCCACGGCCTCAGGAGGTTAGAGTGGCACGAATACCTGCCGCAACGCCGGAAACTGTTCCTGAAGGCCAGAAGGCTGCTTTCGACGAGATCGTACAGATGCGTGGAGGCAACCCCAATCGTGGCCCCTTCTCGCCGATGATCCATGTCCCGGAGATGGCGAAACGGGCTCTCCACCTCTGGTATTATCTTCGGGGCGACGAGGACAACGAATCCGCTCTTTCCTTGCCGGAAAGAATCCAGGAGTTGGCCATGCTGGTCACGGCACGGGAAGTGGACTGCCAGTTTATCTGGAACGTCCACGCTGCCTCGGCGCGCCAGTGTGGCTTGCGAGATGAGACAGTTGACAACCTGCGCGACAAGAAGGAGCTTACGGGCCTGACCACTGAGGAAGCCGCAGTGGTGAACTATGGCCAGGAGCTCTTCCGGACCCACCGTGTGAGCCAGGCTACCTTCGACGCGGCGCAGGCCCATCTCGGCATCCGAGGGCTCACCGAGCTTACTAGCCTCATGGGCTTCTATGCCATCCTAGCCTTCAACGCCAACGCTTTTGGTGTAGAGTTGCCCCGAGAGAGAACAGAGGCCCTGCTGCCTATCTAGCACGGCCGGGGTGCTTGCTAGACGACCCCAACTACGTGCTTGCCGGTCGAGGGCTGGTAGGCTAGGCTTCCCCGCACTTTGGGCCTTCCGACATGGCCTTCTGAAACTCCCCTATGAGCCTGTCAGCCCCTCCGGGAGAAAGCCGGAATAGCTTACGTGAACTGATGGTAGCGGTCAGGTAGCTCCAAAATGCCAGCCAAACTCGCTCTCGCTGCTCCTGTGTTCTGGCTTTTCGCAGGGCTGGCAGGTACTGTCCCTCGAAACGTTGAACCAAATACGAGGCACCTTCAGGATTACCCCGCAGCTCGGAGCTATCTGTGGCGATAGTCTCCCATAGCGAGGGACGTTGCTCAGCGGCATTTCCCAAGCCCACCTCCCCTCGCTACGTTCGCGGAGTCCCGAGAACGGAGGATATAGCTGCCGATACCCCGATCATGACACTGCGGCGGGCGTCTACATCGTTTCGTGTGTTTATCCCAAGGGGTACTGCCCCGAGCTCTAGCACCGAACCTCGACCTTGCCGGTCAGTCTGCGCCGGCGCAGGAGCTCTCGCGCTTTGGAGCAGGAGAACCACACCATTCGGCCGCTGATACTGTTGGTGGAGTGGAGGTCCAGCTCGGTGAAAAACTTAAGAAAAAACAGACCAGCCTCACGCGGTGTCAGCGGGGAACCCTGGGCCACAGCCAGGGGCGCGAAGGTTTTGGGGGAGGTCAGGATCTCCTGGGCGGTCACGGGATCATAGTCGTCCCAACTACATGTAGCCAGCAGGACGTTCTCCCCTTCATATCTGGATTTCAGCCAGTCCCAGTGTTCTCTAAGCTGCGACTCTCGATCATCCTGGTCAGTTGTTCCTCGCGCGCACAAGAGAATACAATTGCAGGGTTCACGAAGGCTCGCCAGGCGCAGGTCCTCCGGGGAACGGGGCTGCAGTGGAGCGTCACCCAATACCTGGAGACCACGCCGCCGCAAGGTGTCGAAGAGTCGCTGGCAGAACTCCGATTCCCATCCTTGGCGATTTCGGGACGCATCAGCTATCAGGATCGTTGGCTTGCCAGGGATGGTTGTAGAGCTCCATAACATTTCAAGTCCAGACCTCAAACAAGATGGGTCACCGCAAAGGCCGTTGTTACTTGCTCAACGCCCTACTCAACGATTCAGCCTCGGCGTGATCAAGGAAATACTCCACAGATGTCACTGCTCCCAGCTTCCTGACCGTGACAACCAGGCGGAACCGGCCATCATCGGTCTCCTCAAGCTCAAGGGTTTTGGGCTCTCGGGACAGTTGTATCAAAGCCCCCATAAGTGCACTCCCTTCAGTTCGTCCAGAGTTCGTGGGCCTCGAATTGCTCCCGCGACGGGAGCTGGCCTTTGTCCTTAATTATACAACTATACAACCATGGCTGGGTTGCAACGAGGCCCTCGGGTGGACCAGGCGGGGGAATGCCACAACTGGTGTGGAAAGCCCGGAGACGGACATCGGGCAAAGGGACAGACTGCCCGGCCGTTGGGTATTGCTCCAGAGTACCCCTCCCCGGGTCTTCGACCGTTGCAACTATCGGCCGACAGTCGTAGGCTTGAAGGGAGGTCCCAGCAGCCCTGGGAGCCTGGACAGGAGTGGGCCCATGGGCAAAGTCAGGATAGGCACCGCTTCCTAGACCGACAGGTCCCTGATCGAGTCGGGGACATACTACCCGGCCGGCTGCACCTCCCCCGAGGCGCGGCTCAGGTTCTACGCCAACGAGTTCGGCCTGGTAGAGGTGGACAGTAGTTACTACGCCATGCCCTCCGAGAGGAACTCCCTCCTGTGGGTCGACCGCACCCCCGAACGCTTCACCTTCAACGTCAAGGCCTTCCGGCTGTTCACCTCCCACCAGACACAGCCCCGGGCGCTCCCAAAGGACGTCAGAGAGGCGCTGCCCGGCGAACTGGCCTCCAGGAAGACCCTGTACTACCGCGACGTTCCCGCACCGTTGCAGGACAGGATGTGGGGGATGTTCGAGTCGGCCCTTCTGCCGCTGCACAACGCAGGAAAGCTGGGAGTGGTGGTGTTCCAGTTCCCACCCTGGTTCATGCCCCGCCGATCCAGCTTCAGGCACATTGAGGAGTGCAAGGAGCGCCTCTCCCGGTACAGGCTGGCGGTCGAGTTCCGCAACCGCTACTGGCTCGCCGATGACAGCCTAGAGGATGCCCTGGGGTTCCTCCGGTACAACCGGATCTCCTTTATCGCGGTGGATGAGCCCCAGGGGTTCAACTCCTCGGTGCCCCCGGTGGCGGACGTGACCGGGGAGTTCGGTATCGTCAGGTTCCACGGAAGGAACAGGGACACCTGGGAGGCCAGGGGACTGGCCTCGTCGGCCCACAGGTTCGACTACTACTACTCCCCGGAGGAGCTAGAGGAGTGGGTGCCGAAGGTCCGGATGATGCAGGAGAACGCCGCGGAAGTGCACCTGATAATGAACACCAACAACCGGGACCAGGGGATTGCCAACGCCAGGCTGATGGGCCAGATGCCCCTGGTATAATGTGGTACGAGTTCCCTATGGCTATGAGTTCCCAGGCCGATAAGCAAGAAAGCCCAAGTGCAGCACAGCCCCCCTCGGAGCGGATACCCCGAGGTGATCATCGGGATATTTGGGGGTGTCCCAGCCGGATTGGTCGGAGGCATCGGCAGTCGGCTCATTATGCGTATTTTGGCTATGGTCAATGAGGGAAATGCCGGGGCAATGACCGAAAACGGCAACATATCTGGGGAGATCACCGCTAGTGGCACTCTTGGACTAATCATCGGCGTTGGACTTGCTTCGGGCGTAATTGGCGGCTTTGTGTATGTTATGATCAGACTCTGGTTGCCCGGCTGTGTTTCTCTGCATTACCCCGCGAGCCTCTGGCTCCCCTTTTCGACCCCGACAACGTCGATTTTGCCCTATTTGGCCCAAGGCACAACTAGCCGTCGGCCTCTTTGCCCTTTTGTTTCCTCTCTATGGGGTAGTTGCGTCCCTTGTTATTGAACGCTATGACCGATACGTGCCACCCTTGTTTACCCGTCCGTCCATCACCGTGCTCGGCTACTTATTGATAGCCGGACTCTGCGCCTTTGGCCTTTCCCGCACGGTGCCCGCGATCAATGCTATTATGTAACTCCCATACGTAGTACCGCTGACGAGGAGTTGGGCGGGGCCTGAGGCGATCCGGTAGCACAGCAGCCGAAAAACCGAAGCCTCATCGTCGTCATGGATGGCACGTTGTTTGGACTCACGCAGTTTGATATGGGAAATGCTGGATAATGTGTAATAGCCCGACGAGTTCCATCGCTGGGATAGCGCATTCGAAGTTCGCGGAGAATCGATCTTGGGTCTCAAAGAAAACCCGGGAAGGAAAGGGAACGTATGACACTGGCTAATGAGAGGTGTGTGGCCTGCCGGGCCGACTCGCCCAGGGTGACAGAGCAGGAAGGTGCCCTTTTGAAGCCCCTCGTGCCCAAGTGGCGGTTGCAGGACGAAGGCGGAATCGACCGGCTGGAGCGGGTCTTCCGGTTCCCCAACTTCTCCCAGGCCCTCGCATTTACGACAAGGGTTGGGGACGCCGCTGAAGAGGAGGGTCACCACCCGCGTTTGATACTCGAATGGGGGCGCGTCACCGTGGCCTGGTGGACCCACAAGATAAAGGGCCTGCATCGCAACGACTTCATCATGGCGGCCAAGACGGACCAGCTTTACGGGGCGGCTTCTTAGGCCCCAAGCTCCTATCCGTATCCTCGCCCTCTGGAACGTCCTGTCGACAAACGCTATAGTATGACGCTGGGGCATTCTCCCTTTGCGGAATAGCAGGCCCGAACCTGTATATTTCCGACGTGAGGGCAAGATTTCGTTGGAGGTGGAGCCATGTCTATGATGACAGGTGGGAGATTTCTCGCCGAAACCTTAAGAGGGTACGGAGTGACCCACGCATTTTTCGTACCCTCTATAGTCAAGAGCGCCATGGTAGATATGGAAAGAGTCGGCATACGCCGGATTTTGCCCCACGGTGAGAAGGCGGCCGCCTATATGGCCGATGGCTATGCCAGGACCGCCAACCGCCCGGGTATCTGTATGGCCCAGTCCGTAGGGGCAGTCAATCTGGCGGCTGGCCTGCAGGATGCCTACCTGGCCCTGTCTCCCGTCATCGCCATCACCGGACACAGGCAGCTCCTTCACCAGTACCGTCACTCCTATCAGGAGATCGAGCACATGCGACCCTTCAGCTCGGTCACCAAATACAACGTAGTGGTAGACAGCGTGGACCAGCTGCCTTTCCTTCTCAGGCAGGCTTTCCGTGAAGCCACATCCGGAGCACCCGGACCGGTCCATTTAGACCTTCAGGGGTTGCAGGGGGAGATGGTTGTAGAGGCCGAGGCG
Source organism: Dehalococcoidia bacterium (assembly GCA_965247055.1). Lineage (GTDB taxonomy): Bacteria > Chloroflexota > Dehalococcoidia > Lucifugimonadales > JAGWBF01 > CBDFGE01. Next base: position 812,092 of record CBDFGE010000006.1, on the reverse strand, counting down.
GAACTGAACGTGATAGTAGAGGAGACCTTTATGTGTGTCCCTGCCTTCCGGCCGGAGCCAGAGGCGGAACGCGTGCGGGAGGCGGCCAGGGTGCTGTCCGAGGCTCGAAGGCCAGTCATCGTGGCAGGGGGAGGAGTCGCCGCGTCCGGGGCGAAACAGGAGGTTGTCGAGCTCGCAAAGATGCTCTCCATCCCCGTCGCCACCTCCCTGAACGCCAAGGGGACCATCCCCGAAGACCATCCCCTGTCGGTGGGTGTTGTCGGCTCCTATTCCCGCTGGTGCGCCAACCGTGTTGTACACGAGGCGGACCTGGTGCTATTCATTGGCAGCCACACGGGAAGCCAGGTCACCCTGGACTGGAAGATACCTCCCATGGGGACACCAGTGATCCAGATAGACGTAGACCCATCGGAGTTGGGCAGAAGCTACCCCAACAAGGTGTCCCTCCAGGGCGATGCCAAGGTGACGGTGCAAAGGTTGATTGAGGCCCTGGAGCCCATCGCGTCCAGGACCGAGTGGACTAACCGAGTGCAACAGCTGGTGGGAGAGTGGCGCACTGAGGCTGCACCCCTCCTCATCTCCGACGCCTCCCCCCTTCGACCGGAACGCATCTGCAAGGAGATCACAGACTACTTGCCGCCGGACGCTGTGGTTGTATCGGACACGGGCCACGCCGGAATATGGACGGGCACTATGATGGACATGAAGTCACCGGAGCAGAGCTACATCCGGTGTGCAGGCTCTTTGGGATGGGCGTTCCCGGCAGCCCTGGGCGCCAAGTGCGCTGCCCCGGACCGTCCGGTGCTATGCTTCACCGGGGACGGAGGGTTCTGGTATCACATAGCCGAGCTAGAAACCGCCCTCCGCTATGGGATCAACACCGTAACAGTGGTTAACAACAACCACTCCCTGAACCAAGAGAAGAGGGGCACAGACCGAGCCTACGCCGGGCAGCCGGGCAACTCCGACGAACTCTGGCACTTCCGGGACATAAACTTCGCCAACGTTGCCGAATCCATCGGCTGCTTCGGTATACGGGTCGAGAGACCGGGCGAGCTCAGGCCGGCCCTGGAGAGAGCCTTCGCATCTGGTAGGCCCACGGTGGTTGACGTGGCCAGCGACATCGAGGTTATAGCGCCGCCAGCCTGGGCGAGCTAAGAGCCCAACGGCAAAACCAGCCACGGGGCCAGGCAGAGACTCACAAGCCGGTAGGAAGGAGAGATCGACCGCCTTTGGGGCCAGCTACCAGCACCGGGAGGGTCGAGGAGCGTACCACGGCGTCGGTTACGCTTCCCAACAGCCCTCGCCGGAGTCCAGAGCGGCCGTGGGTAGACATGGCGATAAGGTCACATCCGTAGTGACCGGCCTCCGACAATATCTCCGACTTCACAGGTCACGTCCCGTCAAGTGGTGTAAGAGAGCGTCATCCTGTTGATCGCGGTCTATGCCGCCGCCTTCGCTAGATCCGCCTCGGGTAGAGCTTCGTCGATGCTGTAGACCGCGGGTGTCATGTAACGAGGGCCGATGGCCCATTCGTCGTGCTGTTCGGCCAGGACAGCCCCAACGAGGCGACGCGCGGCCGGCCGGTTGGGAAAGATACCCACCACGTTGGTGCGGCGCCGTATCTCCTTGTTGAGACGCTCCAGGGGGTTGTTAGACCAGATCTTCTTCCAGTGGGCGAGTGGGAAGCTGGAGAAGGCCAGGACGTCCGCACCAGCCGCGTCCAGTAGAGAGGCCACCTGAGGGAACGGGTCCTGTAGCTGGGCGATCACCCGCTCGAGCTGTGCGTGGACCTCCTGAGGGGACGGCTGCTGGTAGATGGTGCGTACCATGGTGGCCACCCAGGGCTGAGCGCGCCTGGGGACCCGAGTGAGCAGGTTGGTCATGAAGTGTGTGCGGCACCGTTGCCAACTGGCCCCACCGAAGACAGTCGCGATGGCATCCCTGAGTCCCTGATGCGCATCCGATACCACCAGATCCACCCCGCTCAGACCCCTGGCCGACAGTGAGCGCAGAAAGGCCAGCCAGAAGGCGCCGTCTTCACTGGTACCCACGTCCATCCCAATGATCTCCCGCTTGCCCTCGCCATTGACCGCCGTCGCCACCACCACGCTGACGTTGACGATCCTACCGGCCTCTCTGACCTTCTGGGTTAGTGCGTCCAGCCACAGGTAGGGGTATGATCCGCCGTCCAGCGGCCGACCCAGGAAGTCCTCCACCACCTCGTCCAGCTCGGAGCAGATACGGGACACCTGGCTCTTGGAGATACCCTCGCACCCCAGGGCCTTGACCAGGTCGTCCACCCGCCTTGTCGATACACCTTCCACATAGGCCTGCTGGATCACAGCCAGCAGAGCTCGCTCGCTGCGACGCCGTGGCTCCAGCAGGCTCGGGAAGTAGCTCCCCTCTCGAAGCTTCGGGATGTGCAGTTCCATAGTCCCTACCCGGGTATCCCACGCCCGGGACCGATACCCGTTGCGCTGGGTCACCCGCTCAGGGCTGCGTTCTCCATACTCAGCACCGGTCCTCGCAGACACCTCCGCATCCATGATCCCCTCTACCAGCACTCTCAGAGCCTCCCGTAGGAAGTCCACGTCACCGTCCATTCCCCCCTTGCGCAACAACTCCAGCAGGTCCATCCTTTCCTTGACCACCGTTGTCCTCCTTTCTCGAGCTTTCTTCTTTGCCCGCTAAGGATGACGCGGTGGTCTCTCTTACTCCAGACCCCCTCCTCTTCTTACACCACTTCCTGGGACTCTACTACTTCACATCCCCCGCCACCACCACCACCTCAGCGCGGGCTCCGTCCGCCTGTAAATGCTCCACCAGGCTCTTAAGATAAGGGGCTAAACTCACCTCCGCCCGCCTGTCCAGGACCGCCACACCGGCCCCACCCCCGCCGGTCATCCTCAGCGGCCAGTCTCCGTTCTCCAGGTAGGCGGCGTCTACGGCGTTAAGCAGTACCACCCTGGAGTCGAGGCCGCGGGCCAGCCAGCCCACGCAGGGCAGGCTGGCCTCGGCTACCTGCGAACCGTCCACTGGCACCAGAACTGTCTCGTACATGCTCTCTGGCCTCCTTGGGAAGCATCACCCCGCCCATCGGACCATGCCACTGGGCTTACGTACAAATCTCAGGGGCCTCACTCGACCCTGCCGGGCATTCGATCGGGAAATTCGATGCTGACGACCTTGATGAGGAGGAGACCGCGGACGAAATCAAAGCACTGGGGAAGCCGAAGAGGACGCGGTCCCTACGGGGGCCGGGAAAGCCTTAGCCTCGGCCAGGCTCCCCACCTTCGGTTCCAACTGCTCGCGGCCAGAGCCTGAAAGGCCGGGTTTCTGGCCGCTCCCTTTTTGGCAGGCGGTGCCCACCGAGCGCCTCAGTATAGTCTTCGGCCCTCCAGCGGTCAGTGGTCGTGGTGATGGGGAGGGAGTCCTGGGCCCGGCCAGCTCCCGGGATCGGACCCAGGGTCCGGTCCGTTGGCCACGCCGTAGGACGGACCCGATGTGGCGCCCACCATCTGGGTTGAGACTAGCTGAGAGTAGAGTCCATGACGTGCGAGCAGGTCCTGGTGCGTGCCCTCCTCGGCCAGTCTGCCCTCGTCCAGCACTACGATGCGGTCGGCGTCCCGGATCGTCGAAAGGCGGTGAGCGATCACCAGGGTCGTCCTCCCTTCCATAAGCCGTTTTAGCGCCTGGCGGACCTGTCGCTCGTTAACGGCGTCCAGATGGGAGGTGGCTTCGTCGAGGATGAGGACCGGAGCGTTTTTGAGGAGGGCGCGGGCGATGGAGATGCGTTGCCTCTGTCCCCCGGAGACCTGCATACCCCTCTCCCCTACCATGGTGTCATAACCCTCGGGGAAAGCGGCTATGAACTCATGGGCGTTGGCCCGGCGTGCGGCCTCCTCAATCTCAGTGTCGGTAGCTTCCTGTTTGCCCAGGCGCAGGTTTTCCATTATGCTGGCGTTGAACAGATACGTGTCCTGGGACACCAGGGCTATCTGTTGCCTGAGCTCGTCCAGCCCGAACTCCCTCAGGTCGTGTCCTCCCAGCAAGATAGCGCCCGCTTCGGGGTCCCAGAACCGCATCAGCAGGTTGGCGCAGGTGCTCTTTCCGGCTCCGGAGCGTCCCACCAGCGCCACCGTGTGCCCTGGATCGACCGTGAAGGTCACGTCACCCAGCGCCTGGGCCTCGCCCGGCCCGTAGCTGAAGCTGACCCTTTCGAACCCGATGGACGGGGCCCCGTCCATCGGGATGGCCCGGGAGTCGCAGTCGACCGGGCCATCCCTTACCGGCACCGGCTCGTCGTGGACCGCGAAGACCCGGCGTGCCGCGGCAAGGGTTTCCATTAGCTGCTTCATAGTCCTGGCGATGTCCGCTACCGGCGCGAAGGCTGCCAGGGACAGGACGGCCGCCAGGATTAGCTGGGGTCGCGATATGTCGCCTCGGGTCAGTAGCCAGACGCCCATGGTAAGCACCGAAAGGCCCCCCAGGGCCGTCATCGCCTCGATAAAGCCCGACTGGAAGGCCCGCTCCTTCAATAGACGGAGCTGGTGGTGGGCAAACCGCCAGCCGTTGGTCACCATCTCCCCCGTGCGAGCCGGACCGCGGCCGAATGCCGATATCTCCCGTAGACCCTGGATGCTGTCCACCATGTGGGCGTGCACTTCGCCGATCCCGTGGCGCACCTCGTGTCCTAGTCGCTCGGACCGCTTCTGGGCTAAGAAGGGGCTCACCGCGACTGCCAGAAGGAAGGGAGAGATGGCCAGGGCGACGGGCCACGCGATGATCGCCAGGGTAGCGAGAACGGCGGCTGGTATCAGCAGTGCGACGAAGGCGGGAGTGATGGTATGGGCGAAGAAGAACTCGATGGTCTCTATATCGCTGCCGACTATGCTCACTAGGTCGCCGGAGCGCCGCCGCACCATGTAGGCCGGCGCCAGCGGGTCCAGCACGGCGTACAAATCTATCCGCATCTCGGCGAGGAGCCGGTAGGCCAGGTCGTGGGCCATCCAGGACTCGGCCCACGTGAAAAACGCTGCCAGGGGCACGAAAACACCCAACAGGAGCAGCAGGGGTGCTAGATCTCCCCCCGTTATGACCTGGCCCACCAGGAGAGCGCTGATCACCCCTATGCCGATGATGGACCCGTGATGGGCCAGGCCCAGGAGGAAGGTGAGGGCAAGCTGGCCCCGCCAGGGCCGTACCAGGGCAAGCAGCCTGGCCCAGACCGCCAGTATCCCCGGGGGGGCGCCGGGGTGGGGAGGGGCCGCGGTCCCCTGGCGGGTGTGGGGGGAGGAAGCGGAACCTTTCTCCTCCCCCTCAGCCGCCGGACGGTTGCCCTCGGCTCCCTCCGAGGGCAACGTCGCTACCACGACGTCCCGGTCTGGTGCCTCCTGCTGGTCGGCCATGAGCCTGGAGTAGACTCCTCCAGCCCTCACCAGCTCGTCATGGGAGCCCGACTCGACCAGACCCCCATTGTCCAGGACGATGATGCGGTCCGCGCCCACCACGCTGGACAGGCGGTGGGCGATAACCAGCGTGGTCCTGCCTTTCATCAGCCGGTCCAGGGCCTCCTGTATGACCGCCTCGTTCTCGGCATCCACGCTGGACAGCGCCTCGTCGAGGACCAGCACCGGTGCGTCTTTGAGGAGGGCCCGGGCGATGGCGATGCGCTGTTTCTGGCCACCCGACAGCCGCAGGGCCCGCTCGCCAACGACCGAATCGTACCCGTGGGGCAACGCCATGATGAAGTCGTGGGCGTTCGCGGCCCGGGCGGCGTTCTCCAGCTCTTCTCGCGAGGCGTCGGGCCTCCCGAATCGCAGGTTGTCCGCCACGGTGCCGTGGAAGAGATAGGTGTCCTGGGTCACCACGGCGACCTGCCAGCGAACGACATCCAGGGGCAGGTCGCGGAGGTCATGACCACCCAGTAAAATGCGCCCCTGCTGTGGGTCGTAGAACCGTAGAAGGAGCCAGACCAGGGTGGTCTTCCCGGCGCCGCTGGGACCTACCACTCCGAGGGTCTCGCCACTGCGTAGGGTGAAGGAGACGTCCCTCAGCGCCGGCCTCTGACCGCCGTGGTAGCCGAAGCTCACCCCCTCGAAGCCGACCTCCGGCCTGAGGGCCACGTCGGGAGAGACACCATCTCCTCCGGCGGGCCTGGCCGGCTCCGCGACCTCCACAGGCGCGTCGAGCACCGTGTAAATGCCCTGGGCCGCGGACATGGCCATCATCCCCTCGTGGTAGAGCTGCACCAGCTCTCGCAACGGCCGGAAGATCTCCACCCCCAGCATGAGCACGATCAGGAGAGGACGCAGCCCCAGCTCGCCGCTCTCCACGCGGACGGCTCCCCAGGCAAGGGCCACGGCAGCACCCGCCGAGATTCCCAGGATGGTGATGGAGCTGGTGGCGCTGTTGGCGGCCAGCACCCCCATGGTGGACCGGTACAGGTGCCTTGCTCGCTGGGCCAGCAGACGTCCCCTGGCACGACCCTGGCCGAAAGCCTTCAGCGTGGCGAGACCTTGCACGCTATCCAGAAAGTCTGCCCCAAGGGTGCCGTAGGCGTTGCGTCGTGCCATGCTGCTGTCCCGGTTCCACCTCAGGAAGAGCTGTGGGACGATGAGGGCGAAGGCCGCGAACCCCAGGAACACAAGTCCGGTCCTCAGATCGAGGACGACCATGAACACAAAGATCAGTATGGGGGCCACGGCCGCGACAAAAAGTTGGGGCAGGTATCGCCCGAAGAAGGCCTCCAGCCGCTCCACTCCGTCCGCCAGGGACAGGGTGATGTCACCAGTCCGGCTGCGGTCAAAGTACCCCGGGCCCAGGGCCAGGCAGTGCTCGTACAGGTGCTTGCGAAGCTGTATCTTGACTATGCTCGCGGTATGGTGGCTGATCACGTCCTGGAGGTACTGGAGCCCGCCACGGAGGACCACCAGCCCGGCCATGGCCAGGAGAGGCACGTACAGGCTGGAGAAGGACGCCCCTTCGTGGATGACTTTGACGATGACGACCCCGGCCACGGCCAGCCGGGCCACGCCGGCCACCACAGCCAACAGCCCCGCCAGGGCCGCCAACAGGATTCGCAGCCGCACTCCCCTGGTCAGTGCGACGAGCCGGGGATCAAGGTACATGGGTAACCCTCAGACTGGACCCGAACCGCGCGAGCCTAGCTTGGTATGGCCGCCAACTCTTTTTAGTGTAATTTCCCCGGTATGTCAAGGCCAACGTTCGCTTTTCCTTCCCCGGACCCGTGAATCTTCTAACGTGGCGTAAGCTGGAGTATACTAGGCCCTGCCTGGCACCGGCTCCACCGGGCAGGCATGGGATAGCGTTGAATCGCCGGTTGTCCGGAAACGGTGCCGAGGAGGGCGAGATGGAGCAGAGACGGGGGCGGCTTGAGGGCAAGGTCGGCATCGTGACGGGTGCCGGTTCCAGCGGGCAGGGCGTGGGCACGGGCAGGGCGACGTCAATCCTCTTCGCGCGGGAGGGGGCGAAGGTCCTCCTGGTGGACCGCGTGCACAGGTCCGCCGAAGAGACCCTGGCCACGATTTGTGAGGAGGGGGGCGAGGCCTCGGTCTTCGAGGCCGACGTGACCAGGGCCGCCGACTGCAAGGCCATGGTGGATGCTGCCCTGGAACGCTACGGCGGGCTGCACATCCTGTTCAACAACGTTGGCATCCTCGGCCATGGAGATGTGGTGGATGTGGAGGAGCAGGACTGGGACCGGGTCCTGGATGTGAACCTGAAGAGCATGATGCTGGCCAGCAAGTATGCTGTGCCCAGAATGGTCGAGGGCGCGGGGGGGGCCATCATAAACATGTCCTCCAGCGCTGGACTTCGGGCCAGTCTGGGAAGCAGCGTGTCCTACTCCGCCTCCAAGGGGGGAGTCATCGCGCTCACCACGGCCATGGCGGTGCAGCACGGCAGGGGCAACATCCGGGTCAACTGCATAGCACCCGGTGCCATCTACACCCCGATGGTAGCCGGGGAGATGACGGAGGAGGCACGGGACCTGCGCAGAAGGTCCAACCCCTTGGGGACAGAAGGTACGGCATGGGACGTGGCCTGGGCCGCGGTGTTCCTTGCAAGCGATGAGGCCGGGTGGATTACCGGCGCCGTGCTACCGATCGACGGGGGCCGTACGGCCACCACCTCTATCTCGCTGTGGCCCCTGATGCAGGGGTAGGGCTCCCTGGCGCCGGTCCCCTGGGTTCGCGGGCGGGAAGGGCCCGAGGGTTGTGCTAGAATCTGAGCATGACCGCGACCGTCCACGGGATACGGGTCCTGGTCGTTGCGGACGACCCCCTGGCGCGGGCCGGGCTGGTTGCACTCCTGACCGGCCGGGAAGAGTACAACGTGGTCGGCCAGCTGTCGGGCGAGGCAGACCAGTTGGCTATGTCCGGCATCTACCAGCCCGAGGTGGTGCTCTGGGACCTGGGCTGGGAACCTGCTCCGATGCTGGAGTCCCTGAGCGACCTGGCCGAGACGCTTCCGCCCGTGCTGGTCCTTCTGCCCGACGGTGCCCACGCCGCGGGCGCCTGGGCTGCGGGCGCCCGGGGCCTTCTGCGGAGGGACTCGGACCCCGAGGAGCTGGCGTTGGCCCTGGGTGCCGTTGCCCGGGGGCTGGCGGTGCTCGACCCGGAGCTGGCATCCGCCCTTGTGCAGCCCAGGGCCCATGCCCCGGAGCCCCTGAGCGAAGACCTGACTCCCCGAGAACGGGAAGTGTTGCTGCTCCTCGCCGAGGGCCTGCCCAACAAGTCCATTGCATACCGCCTTAACATAAGTGAGCACACGGTGAAGTTCCACGTCAACGCCATTCTCGGCAAGCTGGGAGCCCAGAGCCGCAACGAGGCCGTTACCCGCGCGACCCGACTGGGACTGGTCATCCTGTAGCCTGGTCGTTTTTCCGGTACCCATACTGACCTTTTGGGTAGTGCGCGCCCCCTCATCGTCCCTCTACAGTTAGGATAAGTTGTTCAGCAACGCTTATTCCAAGGAAGGGTTCTTCAGGAGGTAATGACATGGCCCAGGTCCTTTCAAGTCTATCGGAGGCTCTGTCCGCGGCCGTCGAGGCGGCCAGTCCCGCCCTGGTCCGGGTAGAGGGACGGAGGCGCCTTCCCGCCAGTGGCAGCGTTTGGTCGTCGGATGGTGTGGTGGTCACCGCCCATCACGCCCTGGAGAGCGATGACATCCGTGTCGGCCTGGCCGATGGAGACACCGTTGCCGCGACACTGGTCGGCCGGGACCCCACCACCGACCTGGCCGTGCTGCGCGTCCAGGCCACTGGGCTGACACCGGCCACGTGGGCCGAGGACGACGGCTTGCGTGTGGGGCATCTGGTACTGGCGCTGGGGCGGCCCGGCCGGACGGCCAGGGCGACCCTGGGCATCGTCAGCGCCCTTGGGGATAGCTGGCGGACCCCCACCGGCGGCCATATCGACCGGTACCTCCAGACCGACGTTGTGATGTATCCTGGTTTCTCCGGAGGCCCCCTGGTGGAGGCTGGCGGACGCTTCCTGGGGCTCAACACCTCGGCGCTGATGCGAGGGCTGTCCCTGGCGGTCCCGGCGCTGACCGTCCGCCGGGTGGTGGAAGCGCTGCTGGCCCACGGCCGGATACGCCGGGCTTATCTAGGGATAGGCAGCCAGCCGGTGCAGCTTCCCCCGGCGCTGGCCCAGCGGCTCGGCCAGGAAACAGGACTCCTGCTGGTGTCCGTCGAGCCCGGCAGCCCGGCCGAGGGGCATGGGCTTCTCATGGGGGACACGATCGTTGCCCTGGACGGGCAGCCTGTGCGCTACCCCGATGGCCTGCTGGCCCTCCTCAGCAGCGACCGCATAGGCTTAACGGTGTCACTTAGAATCGTGAGGGGGGGGCAGGAGCGGGAGCTGACGGTGGTTCTAGGGGAGCACCCGTAGGGAGGGATGTCCACGGTGTTGCAGCAGCTCAATGGGGAGTTGGCCTCTGTCGTGGAGATGGTGGGGCAGGGTCTCGTCCAGGTGCTTAACGGTAGGGGCGGCGCGGGGGCGGGCACCATATGGCATCCCGATGGGCTTGTCGTGACCTGCGCCCACGTGTTGGGGCGAGGCCCCCTGCGAGTCAGGCTGCCCGATGGGTCCTCCTTCCCGGCCCGGGTGCTGGCCAGCGACCACGGCCATGACCTGGCGGCCCTGGCCGTGGACGCCACCGGGCTGTCGGTCATCGAGCTGGGGGCATCCAGCCGTCTACAGGCAGGGCAGTGGGTGATGGCCCTGGGCCACCCCTGGGGTGTGGTGGGCGCCGCCACTGCTGGGGTGGTATCGGGATGGGCCGCGAGGGGGAGGAGGCTTCGCCTCACGGGCGGGATTGGATCACTGTTAGCCTGCATCTGAGGCCGGGGTACTCGGGAGGGCCACTCGTGGACGCTCACGGACGCCTGGTGGGTGTAAACACGATGATGGTCGGCCCAGACGTGGGAGTGGCGGTGCCGGTCCATGCCGCGAAGGCTTTCCTTCGAGAGACCGTCGGCTCCAGGTGCGCGGTGTCCCCAGTCTGAGTTGTACCAGTCGCCTGCGTGGCCTACCGGCTCTAGCCCGACCGCCGGCCTCCGGCGGCGTACCCAGCAATATCCTTGATGGAGGATATCCCCTCCCGGTCCATGAACCGGAGGATGTGGCGGTTGATCCCCGCCATCAGCCCCGGCCCCCCGTAGACGAAGCCGGTGAAGACCTGCACTGTGTTGGCGCCCGCCACCAGCGCCGCCACTGCGTCCTCCCCGGAGGATATTCCGCCGCAGGCGTTGATGGTCAGGCCCTCGCCCGCCCGCTGGCGAATGTCCTCGACGATTCGCAGCATGTGGGGGAACAGGGGCCTGCCGCTCACACCTCCCCTCCCTGTGGCTAGTCGGGGGTCCTCCCTGGGCCAGGTGTTGACCGCGGTGACCCCTTCGACGGAGTGCGCGGTGGCCACGTCCACCAGCTCCAGCACCTGATTTCTACGGGCGCCGTCGAAATAGGGTGGCAGCTTGAGAAACAGGGGTTTATGTTTCATGGGACGTAGGGCGGCAAGCAGCTCCTCCAGTTTCGCCGGCTCCTGGAATGCCGCTATCCCCTCGGTGTTTGGGCTGCTTATGTTCAGCTCCACTCCCGCCGCCGCTGGCTGGATCGCCTCGTAGCACGCCAGGAACTCTTCTATGGAGACGCCGGAGATGCTGGCCAGCACCGTTACCCTGCGCCCGGCGCTGCGCTCCAGACGTCCCAGGGCCCGTTCGAGCCCCTGACTTGGAAAGCCCAGGGAGTTGATCAGAGAGCCCGCCCCGGGGTCCCGCAGCAATCTGGGGCGCGGATTACCCGCCCTGGGCTCGGCCACCACCGTCCCGGCCACGATGTACCCGAAGCCCAGGCGGGCCAGGCGGTCTAACAGCCGGCAGTCCTTATCGTAGCCGGCTGCCAGGCCCACCGGATTCGGTAGCGGGATACCCCCGACGTGGCATTCAAGCCTCCCGCTCTTCACCCTCAGGAGAGGGCCCGCGGCCTTCCATAGGGGCCTTATCCCCAGGATGGCCTCCGCGAGGGCCTGTGCCCACTCCGGAGGAAGGGTGAACAGCAGAGGCCTGAGTAGAGACGTATAAACGCCCAAGCCGATACCTCCGTTGCCCGGCGGTTAGCTCTCCCGTAGGCGAGCTTGGGGCGAGCACGCTTCCCAGTAGCTCCGGGCCTGAATGCAAGGATATACCAGACTGGGCCGGCCCCGCCAGACCGCGGGGGTTGAAAGAGCGCACCGGCGGGCTTATGCTATCGCTACCGGTTGCCTGGGCAGTACGACGCCGCCGGTGTGGGATGAAATGCGGCAGCTGGTTTGGGAGGTAAGTCGAGATGCCATCGTTCAGCGATAGCACTCGGGTCGATGGTGGCGAAATGAAGCTCTACCTGAACGTTCCCGAAGGCCCCAGCGCCTTTCCGGGCATCGTGGTCATCCACCACGGCCCAGGGGTGGACCAGTTCGTCCGCGAGATAGTCGACCGGCTGGCGGGTGAGGGATACGCCGCCATTGCCCCGGACCTGTTCCACCGCATCACCGATAGCATGCTGGCCGATGGCTCCAGCCGGAGGGACCATCTCAGTGATCCCGAGATAGTGGCGGATTTGAACGCCACCGTGGAGTACCTGGGGCGACAGCCGTCCGTGGCCGGCGATCGGCTTGGGATCACGGGGTTCTGCATGGGCGGCAGGGTGGTCTGGCTGGGCGCCGCCGCGACGCCCCATTTCAGCGCGGCGGTCCCCTATTACGGCGGCGGCATCATGGTCCCCTGGGGTAAGGCGGACCAGAGCCCCTTCCAGCGTTCCCAAGGGATCAACTGCCCCATGATGTTCCACTTCGGCGAGATAGACGGCAACCCCTCCCAGGCAGACATGGCCAGGATGGACGCCGATCTGACCAGGCTGGGGAAGGAGCACCAGTTCTTCACCTACCCCGGCGCGGACCACGCCTTCATGAACGACCTGGGAGAAAAGTACGACCGTGCGGCGGCCGAAGTCTCGTGGCCCCGGACTTTGGAGTTCTTCTCCCAACACCTGAAGAGGGTGGCAATAAAGTAGCGATGCGCGGCCAATAGTGCTCACTGGAGGATGTGTGGCCACTATCAGGAGGGCTGTGGTTTGAGATACGACGTCGTGGTAATCGGAGCGGGCTCCGCGGGCTGCGTCCTGGCATCGCGTCTGTCCGAGGACCCGGCTCGATCGGTGCTGCTGCTGGAGGCCGGTCCCGACTTCCCCGACCCGCAGTATTTGCCGGGCGAGCTGAAGAACGGCTATGCTGAGGCTGCTTCCGACGAGGGGTCCCCATACAACTGGGCGTACCGGGGGAAGGGCACGGCCCATCGGGACGTGCCTATGCCGGTGGCCCGGGGCAGGGTGGTGGGTGGCTCCAGCGCCGTGAACGGGCAGGTGTTCTTAAGGGGAGTCCCCGAGGACTACGACGGCTGGGCCGCCTTGGGCAACGACCAGTGGTCTTATCTCAAGCTCCTGCCCTATTTCAGGAAGCTGGAGGCCGACTCCGACGTCCACGACGACTACCACGGTTTCCACGGCCCCATTCCGGTGCTCCGGCACCGGCGAGAGGAGTGGCTACCCTTCCAGGAAGCCTTCTACCGGGCCTGCGTGGCCGTTGGCTTCCCCGAAGACCCGGATATGAACAACCCCGAGTCCACAGGGGTGGGTGCCACCCCGATGAACAACATGAACGGCGTACGCATGAGCACCGCCCTGACCTACCTGGACCCCTGCCGCCACCGGCTGAACCTGACCATAAGGGCCAGCGTGCTGGCGAGGAGAGTCCTCTTCGAGGGGAACAGGGCCACCCGGGTAGAGGTGGAGAGCGGGGACGGGATATTTACGGTGGAAGGCGAGGAGATCATACTCAGCGCTGGGGGCATCGCGTCGCCCCAACTGCTACTGCTGTCGGGTCTGGGGCCGGCGGACCATCTCCGCGAGCTGGGGATACCGGTGGTGCGCGACCTGCCGGGGGTCGGCTGGAACCTGAGGGACCACCCCATAGTGGAAGTCCGCTTCGGGGTGAGGCCGGGGACTCGCGTGCCCGCCGACGCCATTAACCACGGCACCCTTGTCAGGTACACTGTCCCCGGCTCCGATACTCGTAACGACATGCAGATCGCACCCGCCTTCTTCGGTGCCCGCCGGGGCGGGAACCCAATGCCCATCGAGGGCATCGGGTTCCTCTGCATCCTCTACCTGGCCGAGAGCTCCGGTGAGATCAGGCTCGCCTCCGCCGACCCTCACGCCCAACCTTCCCTGGACTACCGCTACCTGGAGCACCAGTGGGACCGGCAGAGGCTGAGAGAGGCGGTACGTCTATGCTTGCGCCTCACCAAGGACGCGGCGTATCAGGACATCCTAGAGGGGCTGGTGGCGCCGACAGACCGGGACCTGGTCTCCGACGATGCGCTGGACGCCTGGATGCTCAGGCAGATGAAGACCGCCCAGCACACCTCGGGTACCTGTAAGATGGGCCCGGCGTCGGACCCGCTGGCTGTGGTGGACCAGTACGGCCGGGTACATGGTGTAGAGGGACTCCGGGTAGCGGACCTCTCCATCTGTCCCAACGTGGTCCGGGCCAACACCAACGCCACCGCCATCATGATCGGCGAGCGGGTCGCCGGTTGGGTCTGACGGGTCTAGTCCACGTCCCGTTTCTCCTTCTCCCCCAGGGCCTCCAGTATGGCGCCGGGAGACATGGGCAGTCGTTGCATCCTCACGCCGGTGGCGTGGTAGATGGCGTTGGCTATGGCCGCCATGGGAGGCACGATGGGGGTTTCCCCCACGCCCCTGACTCCGTAGGGGTGCCCGGGGTTCGCCACCTCGACGATGACCGTGTCGATCATGGGCAGGTCCAGGCTGGTGGGCATCCGGTAGTCGAGGAAGCTGGAGTTGGTCATCTCGCCCTTCTCGTTGAAGTAGTACTCCTCATTCAACGCCCAGCCTATTCCCTGAGATACTCCTCCCTGCATCTGTCCCTCAACGTAGCTGGGGTGGACGGCCTTTCCGGCGTCCTGTAGGGCCGTGTATCGCAGGATGTCCACCTTGCCCGTGTCCGGGTCCACCTCCACGTCCACGATGTGGACGGCGAAGGCGCCCCCCACGCCCCGGGGATTCACGTTGGCCCGGCCCACGATGGGCCCGCCCGTGGCGTTCAGCATACCCGCGAGCTCCCCGAAGCTGAGGCGTAGCTCGGGGTCCGACTTGTGGGAGAGGGCCGCTTTGGAGTACTCGACGTCGTCTGGGGAGACGTCCCATATCTTGGCCGCCCGCTCCACCATCTGTCTCTTGATGTCCTGGGCGGCCTCGTAGCACGCCCAGCCGGTCTTGAAGGCGACTCCGCTACCACCGGTGTTGGACGTGTAGCCCACCGAGTCGGTGTCGGCCACCGTGGGGTGGACGTCCTCGGCGGCGATGCCCAGCACCTCGGCCACGTGCATGGCCGCCACCACCCGGGTGCCTCCGATGTCTGCGGAGCCCTCCACCAGGCTCACTGTGCCGTCGGGATTCACGCTGGCGGTGGTGCTGGAGGGTCCGGTATTGTTCCGCCAGAAGCCGCCGGCCACCCCGCGGCCGCGGTTAGGCCCCTCCAGGGGCGCTGAGTAGTGCTCGTGCTCCTTGGCCGCCTGGACCGTCTCCAGGAAGCCTATCCGCGGAAACCGGATGCCGACGACCTGGCGGGTGCCCTCCTTCGCGCCGTTGAGGAGCCGGAAGTCCAGGGGGTCCATCCCGATCTTCCCGCATATCTCGTCGATGACCGTCTCAGCGGCGAAGGCCGCTACAGGAGCCCCTGGAGCGCGGTAGGCCGCGGTCTTGGGCTTGTTCAGCACCACGTCGTACGCCTCTACGCGGGCGTTGGCCAGGTCGTAGGGGCCGAAGATGCACTGTGCCGCCGCGCTGATGGGCGAGCCGGGATAGGCCCCGGCCTCGTAGGCCAGGTAGGCTTCCGCCGCAGTGATGCGGCCCTCTTTGGTGGCGCCTATCTTGACCCTGACGTAACCGCCCGAGGCGGGGCCCGTGCCCTCGAACACCTCCGTGCGGGTCATGGACATTTTCACCGGGTGGCCCGTCTTCTTGGACAGGAGGGCCGCCACCGGCTCCAGGTATACGGAGAGTTTGCCTCCGAACCCCCCGCCGATCTCCATGGGGATGACCCTTATTCTGGACACGGGAATGCCGAGTACTCCGGCTGTGCTTTCCCTTATGCCGAAGTGCCCCTGGGAGCTGCACCAGATGGTCAGCTTGCCATCGGAGTTCCACAGGGCGGTGGCGGCGTGGGGCTCGATGTAGCCCTGGTGAACGGACTTTGTATTGTACTCCCGCTCGACGATAACGTCCGCCTCCTGGAATCCCCTTTGTAGGTCCCCCTCCTCGAAGACGAAGTGGTTGGCGATGTTAGTGCTTGCTCCAGCGTCGCCTTCGTCGCGGAGTCCTCCGGGCCGTATACCCCACCTGGAGTCCGAAGCCAGCCTCGCGTGGAGTATAGGGGCGTCCTCCTTCATGGCGTCCAGCACGTTCATGACCGGTGGGAGCACCTGGTACTTCACGTCGATCAGGGACAGGGCCTCCTCGGCTATGTGGGGGCTCGTGGCCGCCACCGCCGCCACGGCGTGCCCCTTGTACAGCACCTTGTCCGCCGCCAGGCAGTTGTTGCTCATAAATTTTGGGTTGGACATGGCCCCCTCACCCAGGTCGGCCATCTTTCCCGAGGGCTGTGGGAGGTCCGCGGAGGTGACCACCGCCTTGACCCCCGGCATCGCCAGGGCGCGGCTCGCGTCGATGGAGAGGATGCGCGCATGGGGGTGGGGGCTCCTCAGGATCTTGGCGTGGAGGAGTCCGGGCAATTGGATGTCGGCGCCGTACTGGGCCCTGCCCGTGACCTTGTCGGTCCCGTCGTGGCGGATGGGCCTGGTGCCCACCACGTCGTATTCCTGGGTCGATAGCACGATGTTGGAAGTCATGGGTCTTTCACCTCCCTGTAGGTGCCAAGTCGGAGTTCTGGCGGCCAGGTCAGCCAACCATGTCGTAGCTGCGTAGGAGCCTGCCCGGAAGAGCCCCGGTGCAGACGTTTTCCTCGAAGGTAACCGTGCCGTTTACTATCGTATAGCGGAGTCCTTTGGGCTTCTGGACTAGGCGGCGCTCGCCACCGGGAAAGTCGTTGGCGAAAACAGGCCTGTCGTAAACGAAGCCCAGCTCCTCCAGGTTGTACACCATAATGTCCGCCCAGTTGCCTACCCGAAGGGTGCCCCTTTCCTTGAAATCGGTGAACCAGGCCGGCAGGGCGCTCATCTTGTGGTGTGCCTGCTCGAGGCTCATGATCTCCCTATCCCGGGTCCAGAACGCCAGCCACCACACGGGCCAGGTCGCCCCGGTGGCGAACCTGGTATGGGCGCCGCCGTCGGAGCCGCACGGATGGGCGCAGGGGTCCAGGAGCGCTTGGGCCAGGGAGTCCAGGGCCTCGGGGCTTGTGCCGGAAGGTATCACGAACTCCGTCTCCAGCCCCTCGTCCAGGGCCAGGTCCAGAAGGGCGTCCACGGGATGGCGCCTCATCGCCTCGGCTACCTCGTTGATGGCCATGCCCTCGAACCGCTCGTTCCGCGGATGGACCACCTCCAGCACCCGCACTATGCTCCAGTCCGTCTTGCGTGTGGGCCATTCCTCCACGTCCCGCTTCATGGCTGCCCGGACCTCGGGGTCCCGCAGCTTGGCGGCCCGCTCCTGAGGTGTACCGACCAGGGGCTGGACCCAGCTGGGCATGTAGTCGTACATGTTGTACTCGGACAGCCTGTATTGCTGACCGGCCAGATGGCACAGACGTTGGATCAGCAGCGGCAGCCCCTCCGCGCGGCATGCCTGTTCCCACTCCGGGTACTCCCCGGAGGTGTCCAGCAGGTGGAAGGGCCGCCCACTGGACCTCATCATGCTGGACACCAGCGAGCGGACGGCCCGGCGCTCTTGGGCGGTGAAGCCGGGACCGAGTGTTAGGCCCATGTGGCCTACGCCGAACTGGCCCAGCACCTCCGCCAGGGCCAGGAACTCCTCATCGGAGGCGACGACGCTGGGCAGCATGCCGCCATCTTCGGGACGGTCCTCCATGTTCTTGTCGAAGGAGAAGCCGAAGGCCCCCGCCTGCATGGCCTCGTACAGGAGCTGCTTCATGCGCCCCAGCTCCGCCTCGCTCACCGAGGTCCTCTCCCGGGCGGCCATCATGCCCAGCACGTAGCCGCGCATGGGGGAGAAGGGGAAAAGGGCCCCTACGTTCACGCCCAGCCCCTGGCGTTCCAGGCTGTCCAGGTACTGGGGAAAGGTCTCCCAGTCCCAGCGTATGCCCAGGCGCATGGACTCCAGGGGGATGGCCTCGATGCGGTTCATCATCCGCATGTTCAGGTCCCGGTCCTCGGGCCGGGTGGGCGCGAAGCCGAAGCCGCACTCGCCTATGGTGAGGGAGGTCACCCCGAACCAGCCCGACAACGAGCAGTATGGGTCCCACTGAACTTGGGCGTCGTAGTGGGTGTGAAGGTCGATGGCCCCTGGTGCCACGATGCAGCCGCCGGCGTCGATCTCCCTGGCTCCCCCCGCCGGGATCCTGCCGCTGATCTTCGCTACACGCCCGCCCGTTATGGCCAGGTCCGCCCGGTACCTGGGAGTACCGATACCATCTACGATGGTGCCGCCGCGAATGACCAGGTCGTACTCGGCCATCACATAACCTCCCCTCCCGTGCTGCGTGGGACCTTCAACCACCTGGAAGGTGTGGCCTGCTAGTCGGCGGGGCGTACTTCGGCTCCCGACTCGACCGCCGGGGCCGGGGCCCATCCCCATGAGTAAGGCGCCTTGCCTGGCTCTATGATACGGCCCCCCTTGACGGTAAAGGCCGGTACCAGCGCCACAGAGCCGGTGCGGCTCACACCAGTGGCGTCGTTAAGCAGCCATTGCCCTGCCAGCGGCTCCACCACCGAGACATCGGCATCCCGCCCCTCGGCAAGGCTGCCCGCGCTGTCCTCTATACCCAGGGCGCGGGCCGGGTTGACCGTGCTCATCCGGACCACTTCATCGAGGGAGAATCCCAGCTCCAGAAAGAAGCTGGCGTACTCCAGGAGCCCCCGCGCCTCGAGGCTGCGGAACCCGGCGCCGGGCTGGACCTCGATGTCGGTCGCGATGGTATCGGGGGTGAGCCCCTGGGACAGGACCGCCTCGGCCCGCTCCCAGCCAAAGTTGAAGTCGCCGTATGACGTATCCATCACCACGCCCCGCTCTTGCGCCTCCTTGAGCTCGGGCAGCAACCTACCGTCCCGGTCCAAGGCGGCGCCGGTGAGGGGTGTGAAGATGTGGGTGACGATGTCTCCGGGGTCCAGCATCGAAAGGGCCCGGGCCACGGTCTCCGGTGGTGTGGGAGTCTGGTCGCTGGGGCCCACATCCCCGATGTGCATCATGATGCGGATGCCCGCCTCCCGTACCGCCGCCTTGGCCGCTTCCACGTGCTTCAGCCCGAAGGCCTGCACCGTCCTGGGCGTTACCAGGACCTTGACGCCCTTGACCAGGTCCGGGTTGTCCCGGGCGGTCCGTATAACGCCCGCCACGTCGAACTCCGACTCATCGGTCATGGACGCGGCCCTCCGGTCGCCGAAGATGCTGAGGAAGGAGTAGACCGTGGTCTGGGCTTGAGATAGGATCACATCCTGGAATTCCCGGAAGTTGCCCGGACCCGGGCCGCCGGCGTCCGCTACCGTCGTCACCCCGGCCAGCACCCCCGCATTGTCTGGATGGTTGGGGTTGCCTCCTACGTAGTAGAGATGGGTGTGGAGGTCGATCAGCCCTGGCGTTACGAGCTTACCCCGCACGTCGACCACTCTTGCCGACTCCGCCGCGTTGATGGAGGGCGCGAGGCGGCTGATCAGGTCCCCGGTGATGGCGACGTCCAGCTCCTGGTGCAACCCCTGGGAGGGGTCCACCACGGTCCCTCCCTTCAGTAGCAGGTCATACATCTCCGCCTCCTCCGGCCAAGTATGAGGCAGTATAGCATCAACCGCCAGGGGGAGCAAGGAAGGCGGCTAGGACCCAGCTAGGGCCCGGAGCTCTTCCGGCGGCGTGACAAGGCAGCTTCAGCCGCTACAATGGGTACCATCAGCGCCGCCATCCCGATGGAGGCAACCGCCGAGGCGATGAGGAACACTCCCTGAAACGCCGGAACCACGGCCCCGATGCCCGCCCCTCCGGGAGTCAGCAGGTCGGCCGTAGATCCCACCGAGTGCTGGTCCATGCGTAGGGCGAAGATGAGGCCACTGATGGCCACCGAGACCACCGAGCCTGTAGACTGGGCCAGGGATAGGCTGCCGCTCCCGGTCCCGAACAGGCCCGAGGGAAGCGCCTGCAGGGCCAGTGTGTATGCCGCCGACTGGAACAGCCCCAGGCCGAGTCCCACGATCGCTATTCGTAATGCTATCTCTAAGGTTGAGGAGGATGCGTCCAGCCGGCTCATCCACAGCAGCCCCAGGGATACGGCGGCGATGCCCGCCAGGGCCACGTATTTGGGGTGTACCCGGTCGGATGCCCAGCCGGCCACCGGACCCACCAGGGCCATGGCCGCGGCCATGGCCCCCAACATGAAGCCGAGGAACAGGGGGCCACGGCCCAGGGCCTCGGCTACGTAGAAGGGGAAGACGTACCAGATCACGAAGGCGCCCAGATGGACGAACAGGGTGCTGGAGCAGGCCGCCATGAAGGCCGACAGACGCAGAAGGCCCAGGTCCAGCACCGGCCTCCTGGCGTGCATCTCGATGTATACGAATAGCGCGAGTAGGTGGGGCGTCGCTACCAGACATCCGATGACCAGAGGCGATCCCCATCCCAATCGTCCTCCCATGTGGAGGGCCAGGATCAGGGCCACCATCCCCGCCGCAAGGGACGCGGCGCCCGGGACGTCTACGTAGCGTGACTCCGGCGCGGCACCGTCCCCCTTCAGTACTAGCCAGCCTAGTAGGATAGCCACCACGCAGAAGGGGACCCTACTCAGGAACGCGGCCTCCCAACCGAAGACCCCGACCAGATATCCCGCGCCCAGAGTCCCCGCCATAGTACCGAGGGCGAAGCCCGCGGTGACCACTCCTAGTGCCGTGCCGTGCTCTCCCGACTGAAAAGCCCGCGCCGCTATGGCCGGTGCCACCGCGAAGAGGCTCCCTGCTCCCACCCCCTGGAGGACCCTCAAGCCGAATATCGGAGCCAGACTGGGTGAGAGGGCAATAAGGATTACCCCGACAGTGTAGCAGACGACTCCCCCAATGTAGACCCGCCTCAGACCGAAGAGGTCGCCGAAGCTACCGGCGCCCACGGCCAAGGCGGCCCGGGTAGCCTGGTGGGCGACGATTATCCACTGGATGGTCTGTATGTCCGTATTGAAGTCGCGCGTGATTGTGGGGAGGCTCACGTTCACGGAGATGTCCATGGCTACCAGGGCGACCCCCAGCCCCGCGCACGCAACAACCAGCCACCGGTACCTCCGGGCCGCCTTCTGGGACTCAGTCATGCGTCCGTATCTTGGCTGTCAGCCTGACCCTTCGCTGTACTCGGCGGATATCCTGGTCCATGATACCTGATAAACGCCATGAGGGGGGCGATGAAGGCGGACGAAGACCGATGGGGAACTGGCCGGGTCACTGGTACGGTAGCTATCGCCGTCGACATCGGCGAAGGCAGCCGCCGAGGCCGGAGATGTCCTCAGGCAGACGATGTGGAGGGCGGTAGGCGCTGCGGTGGTATGGCGGCGGAACGCGTGCTGGCTCCGGTGGGTGGCCAGGCTGCTCCCTAGATGTTGCGCAGCCTGGGGTCCAGCTTGTCCCGCAGCCAGTCCCCGAACAGGTTCATGGACATCACCACCAGCAGTATCGCCAGCCCGGGGAAGAAGGCCACCCACCAGGCGTGGAAGATCAGACTCCGGCCATCGGCGACCATCAGGCCCCAGGCCGGATTGGGAGGTGGTATCCCCACTCCCAGGAAGCTGAGGGACGCCTCGAAGATGATGACCTGGCCCACCTCCAGTGTCGCCAGGACGATAACGCTGTTCACCACGTTGGGGAATATATGCCGCACGAGGATTCGTGTGCTCGAGGCCCCAGCCACCCTCGCCCGCGCGACGAAGTCCAGCCCCCTGACCCTCAGTGTCTCGCCCCGGACCATCCGCGCGTACCGGGCCCAGAGCACGAGGGATATAATGATGATCACGGTGTGAAACCCTGGTTTCATCACCGACGCCAGTACCAGGGCCAGCAAGATGGAGGGGAGAGACAGCTTGATATCCACAAAACGCATGATGAGGTGGTCCCAGCCTCCCCCGAAATACCCTGAGATGAGCCCCAGGGTAACCCCTATTATGGCGCCGGTCAGTATGGACACGATCGCCACGATCAGCGAAATGCGGGCGCCGTAGAGTATCCGGCTGAAGACGTCCCGCCCCAGCTTGTCTGTGCCGAAAATGTGGTCCCAGCTACCCCCCTCCTCCCATGCGGGCGGTTCCAGGCGTTCCGTGAGGGCGCCATCATTGAAGTGGTGAGGGGCGATCTGACCCGCGAAAATGCCGGGCACCACCAGCACCACGAGCAGCATGAACAGGGGCAGAATGGGATACCGGCGCACCAAGCCTACCGCCCTCAGCGCCCTTGGAACGCCCCGTGGTATCGCTATCGCAGCCATCTGCTCGTTACCTTACCCAAACTCTATTCAGGGTGCCATGCCACATGATTCAATCCCTTCTCCGGGCGAGCTTACGCGTACCGGATCCGGGGGTCCAGATAAGCGTAAAGGATGTCCACCACGAATGAGGACGCGATGTAAATGGCCGCAAACATGAGGATTAGCGTCTGGACCGGGGCGTAGTCACGTGCCCGGACAACCTCCAGCGCCAGTTGCCCCACACCGGGCCAGTTGAACACCGTCTCGGTGATCAGCGCCCCCGTTAGCACCGACACGCCGATGATGGCGAAATAGGTGAGGGGGGCGATGAAGGCGTTCCGCAGGCAGTGCTTCCAGACCACCTTCCACTCGGGTATTCCCTTGATCCGGGCCAGCTTCACGTACTCGCTGTCCAGGACCTCCAGCATCGACGACCGCACCAGTCGAAGGATGGCCGCCACCTGGAACCACCCCATGGTTACGGCCGGGAGGATCATGTGTTTTAGCTGGGTAAACGCCCCCTCGTCTCCCCCCGTCCCCGACGTGGGAAACCACCCCAGCTTGACAGCAAAGATCCAGATCATCATGAGCCCCAGCCAGAAGGAGGGTAGGGACTGGCCCAAGAGGGCTACGGACTTGCCGAAGAAATCCATTGGCGTATCTCGTTTGACGGCCGAGAACACTCCCAGAGGCACGGACACTAGCAGGCTCAAGAACATGGCGAAGCTGGCCAGTTTGATGCTGTTGGGGAGCCTCTCTGCTATGAGGCTCTTGGTATCTCTCGACTTGTACTTCATGGAGAGGCCAAACTCACCCTTGAAGATGTTGCCCATGTAGGAGAAGTACTGCACATGGAGGGGCCTGTCAATCCCCCAGAACCGCTCGAAGGACGCCTTGCACTCCGCGTTGCAGTCCTGCCCGGCGACCGCCAGCGTATCCACGGGGTTTCCGCTGGCCCGGATCAGCCCAAACACTACCACAGTGACGACGAAAAGCGCCAGCAGCGCGTGGCTGGTCCTGATTATTAGATATCTCTGCATAAGACTCTGCTCTCGCCCGATATAAGAACCAGGGGCCGTCCGCCGCTCTGGCTTCAGGCCCCTGGTCTCCTCGCTGCTACGCTATTCGCTGAAGAGCGTCCACCTTTCGCCCTTTATTCTAGTTCGGCGGCCTCGATGTACTCCATGTGGCTGAATAACTGCCGGACCCCGCCCGCGAAGAACCAGGACTTGATTACCTTGGGGTCTATGGCGATCTTACCCGGCACCCACATGAAGGGTATCTCGGCAAATTTGTCGTACTTCTCGTCGCCTATCTGCATCATGATGCGGTCCCGGTCGGCGGGGGTGAGGGCGCTTCTCAGCTCCTGGAACCAGTCGGCGATGGTATCCGTCTCCCAGACGTGGCACACGCTGTTTATGTCGTTGTAGAACTTGATGGTTATCTGGGGGTCACGGTAGCTTCCAGACACCGGGAACACGAAGCCGTGAACGTCCCGGCCGCTCTTCCGCTTGCCGTATGTCGCCCCCTCGAAGGGTACCTCCTCCACGTCCAGCCCGATGGCCCTGAAGTACCGGGCCATGATCGAGCCCACGTCCTTCTGCTCAGGGATGCTGGGGCTCTCGACCAGCAACACCTTGACCTTGAATCCGTTGGGGTATCCCGCCTGGGTCAGCAGGTCCTTGGCCTCTTGGACGTCGTAGCCGTACTTCGCGTCCCATTCCTCGTCCCACCTAGGGTTGAAGCCGGGGAGGCTCTGATGGTAGGCCCAGACACGGGTCTGGGTGGCGTCTCCTCCATACACCTCCGAGACTATCTCGTCCCGGTTCACGGCCTTGTTCATGGCCTGGCGCACAAGGGTGGCATTGGGGTCATTCTCGCCCACCCACGGCGCAAACGCCCCGCCGGCCGTCAGGGCGTCGGGCGTGGAACTGTGGTAGTACTGCCCGCCGAAGAACCAGGTCCACTGGCTCGCCGGCAGCTGGCTCGCCGCGATCTGCATGCCCCTGGCCTCAGCCTGGACCAGGAGGTCCGTGGGCAGGGTGGCGATGGCGGCCTCGCCGGTGAACAGCATCGCCTCACGGGTTGCCACTTCGGGGGTGAAGATGTGCTCGAACTCCCTGAACTCGGGGGTCTTCCTCCAGTGGTTGTCCACCCGCTCCACCAGGAGGCTCGGCGCAACCCGGCTCACGAACTGGTAGGGGCCCGTACCGATCATGCGGTTCTGGAACCCCTCATACCCTTCGGCGTCCCAGTGGGCCTTGCTTGCGATCACCGAGGTCCCCTGCCTACCGGATGTGAAGAAGGGGATCGTGAAGGCCTCGGGGATGTTCTGGTAGATGGTAACCGTGTCGCCTACGGCCTCGATACGGTCGATGGTCTCCTCGTAGGCCTGGGTCTCGTCGCCCTCGGCCCCGGGCGCATCGGTGACCATGTCGAGGGACCACTTCACGTCCTCGGGCGTCATCTCGCCGAAGCCCCCGTGGAACTGAATGCCCTTGCGGATGACGAAGTGCCAGTTCCTCCCGTCCGGCGTGACGCCCCAACTGGTGGCCAGGCCCGGCATCTCAGTGCCCTTCAACTGGTCGATGCCTATCAGCCACTCGTATATGTGGCCCTTGTCCCACCCGGAAACGTGGGTGTTCCAGGGCACGTTGCTCTCACCGGTGAGAGGCAACGTGGCCCAGACCAGACGCTTCGTGGTGCTGGTAACTATCTTTGGTTCAGGAGTTGCGGTGGGCTGCGCCACGGGCGTACTCGTTGCCGCCAGTAGCGGGGTCAAAGTCGGCGGCGCAGATCTGGTTGGCGTGGCCGTCGCAGCCGGACCCGTCGTCGTCGTCGTGGCGGCTGCCCTGGGCGTGGACGTGGCGTCATCCCCACCGCAAGCTGCGAGGATGATCAGCAGCACCAATAGCGGGGCAAAATACAGGATCCTGGGCTTACGAATCCATCGATTCGCCATGCTTGTCCTCCGTGCTCGTTATAGAGTATCCACTCAACACAGGAGGGCCCCGGCCACATGACCAGGCTCCCTTTCGCCCCGTGGGTCGCGACGGGTTTCCCCGACACTACAAACTTACGCCCCAAGTAAGTTTGGCCTTCGGACCGCTACCCAGAGCCCGATGTAGCTTCTCAGTTCAGCCTTTCCAGTCCACGTTTGCTGCGACGAATCGAGCCAACCTGGTTGCCTTTCCGGCTGTCCCTCCCCGCTACGGTTCTCCTTAGGCTTCCCGGCACGCTTTCGGCTGTCGGGTCCAGCGGCATCGCTGCCGCCGGTCGGCCTTGACCTAGATTACTTGGGGCGTTGCCCAAGGTAACACATTTTCTCTGTCTTGTCAATGGCGGTCCAACCGGAACATGTCCTTCGCGCCGGCGGCTACAGCGGCCGGAAAAGGCACTACCCCAATAGGCGGGAACAGCGCTAGTGGCAAGCCCGCGCAAGCTTGCCGACGGCCTCCGGCACACCGCCAAGGGAGGGCACAGTGGCGTCGGGCACGACGTCCACCTCAGAGAGGCGCTCACCGGCGGTCTCGATCCAGATGGTCTTCATCCCAACTCGATGTGCCCCGAACACGTCGTTTGTCAGGTGGTCTCCCACGTGGACCACCTGCTCCATGGGAGCGCCCAATGCCTCCGCCGTGCGGGAGAAGATATCCCTGCCAGGCTTGGCCAGCCGCACCTCGTCGGAGAACGTGAGGGTATCGAAGTAGCCCAGGATGTCCAACCGCTCCATGTACTCCCGGAAGGTGTACCCGGGGGTCATACCGGTGTTGGAGATGAGGCCTATCCGGTAGCCCAGCTCCTTGACGCCCCGCAGGACGGACGCCGTGTCTGGGTGAGGTGGTGGAGGGTGGTGAAAGAGAGAGTCGGCGTAGGTGCTGGTAATCCGCTCCACGCTTCCACCGGGGAGACGGCCCATCAGCCCTCCGTCAATGTGGCCTATGAATATCTCTATCTGCTCGCGGAAGCTCACGTCCCGCTCCTGCGAGCGCACGTCGTGGCAGGTGCGATAGCACTGCCGGTAGGCCTCCCGGACTCGCTCCTTGGTGAAGGGCTCCCCCGCCTCCCGGAGGGCTTCCAGGGCTCCCTCCAGTCGGACCTCCGTACGTGCCAGGCCCAGCTCCCGGTTGTCCAGGAGAAGTGTCTGCCACAGGTCGAAGGTGACACAGCTAATCGGCAAGTTCGTGGGCCTCCAGAGCGGTCCCAGCAATTGTACACCATACCCAGGGCCCTGGGGCGACCCTGGGGCGACCCTGGGGCGACCTCCTTCCGTCTGACCCCTGTGGCCGCTGTGGGAATGGGCGGCCGCATCGGCTCCCGGGCACCTCGATGTGCTATACTCCGATACGGACGGTGGTAGGTAGCATGCCCACATTTCGCCTGGCTCTCGCCCAGATTAACACCACTGTGGGTGACCTGGAGGGCAACTCCAGGAAGATTATCCAGTGGATTGAGAAGGCCCGCAGCCTGGACGCGGACCTGGTGGCCTTTCCCGAGATGGCTATCACGGGATACCCAGCGGAAGATCTTCTCTTCAAGCCCTCCTTCATTCGGGACAATATGGAGGCGTTGAGGAGCGTGGTGGCCGCGTCCAGGGACATCGCGGTGGTGGTGGGCTTCGTGGACGCCGACTCGGACATATATAACGCGGGCGCCATAGCGTACCAGGGCGAGCTCGCGGGCGTATACCGCAAGATGTATCTCCCGACGTATGGAGTGTTCGACGAAGACCGCTATTTCAAGAGGGGCAACGCCTGCCCGGTCTACACCATAGGGGGCGTGGGCGTGGGTGTCAGCATCTGCGAGGATATCTGGTACCCGGTAGGTCCCATCGCAGTACAGAGGCACGCCGGTGCCCAGATCATCGTGAACATCAACGCCTCGCCGTACCACGCCAGGAAGCGCTCCTACCGGGAGCGGATGGTAGCCACCCGGGCGGCGGATAACGAGGTAGTGGTGGCCTACGTCAATGCCGTCGGGGGTCAGGACGAGCTGGTGTTCGACGGCGGCAGCGTGATCTTCGACCAGAAGGGCGACCTGGTGGCAAGGGGCAGGGAGTTCGAGGAGGACCTGATGGTGGCCGACCTGGATACGGACGCCGTCTTCCGCTCCCGCCTGCACGATCCCAGGCCCCGGAAGGAGAACCCGGCCATTCTCCAGGAGATTGGGACAGCCCATCTGGTGCACGTATCCGAGCACCAGCTTCGCGAAAGGCCGCCCCTTCCGGCGAGGGACGATACCCCTCCCCTCGACCCCCAAGCGGAGGTCTACGGCGCTCTTACTCTGGGCACTCGGGATTACGTGAGGAAGATCGGCTTTAATAAGGTTATCATCGGCCTCTCGGGCGGAATAGACTCCGCCCTGACGGCTTGCATCGCGGTGGATGCCCTGGGCAGTGACAACGTCCTGGGTGTAGCCATGCCCTCCCGATACTCCAGCGAGGGCAGCCTCGTTGACGCCAGGGCGTTGGCGAAGAACCTGGAGATCGACCTCTGGGAGGTGCCGATCGAGCCGGCTCACGGGGCGTTCCTGGAGATGCTGGAACCCCACTTCAGGGGCACCGGCCCCAACATCGCCGAGGAGAACGTTCAGGCGCGCATCCGTGGCAACATACTCATGGCCATGTCCAACAAGTTCGGCTGGCTGGTGCTCACCACGGGCAACAAGAGCGAGATGGCCATGGGATACGTGACCCTCTACGGAGACATGGTCGGCGGCTTCGCGGTGATCAAGGACGTGCCCAAGACTCTAGTCTACAAGCTGGCCAGCTGGAGGAACCGTCACGGCCATCCCAAGAGGCCGATCCCCCAGGCGGCATTCGATAAGGCCCCCAGCGCTGAGCTCAGGCCGAACCAGACGGACCAGGACAACCTGCCCCCCTACCCCGTTCTGGACCCCATCGTCAAGGCCTACGCGGAGGACGACCGCAGCTTCGCGGAGATAGTGGCCATGGGGTTCGACCCTGCGGTGGTGGACCAGGTCATAAGCGCGGTGGACAGGAACGAGTACAAGAGAAGGCAGGCCCCGCCGGGCGTCAAGATAACCCCCCGGGCCTTTGGCAAGGACCGCCGTTTGCCCATCGTGAACCGATACCGGCAGAGCTAGTCCTCCACCTCCACTATCATCTCCACCTCGACGCAGATGCCGTTGGGCAAGCCCGCCATCCCTACGGCGGACCTGGCGTGGCGGCCCCGGTCGCCGTAGAGGCTGACCAGCAGGTCCGAGGCGCCGTTGGCTACTTTCGGCTGGTCGCCAAACTCGGGAGCCGAGTTGACCATGCAGAGGAGCTTCACCACCCTTCTTACTTTGTCCAGGTCGCCTACACTCGCCTTGATGCTGGACAGGCAGTTTAGCATGGCACGCTGGGCTGCCTGGTATCCCTGCTCGACGGTCACATCGCGGCCCAGCTTCCCCGGATAAAGGTAGCTCCCATCGGGCATACGAGGCACGTGCCCGGCGACGAACAGCAAGTTGCCTGTGCGTACTGCCGGCACGTAGTTGGCCATTGGTGTCGGGGTGGTGGGCAGCTCGTGGCCCATTGCCGCCAGAG
The DNA here is from genome assembly GCA_965247055.1 of Dehalococcoidia bacterium. Taxonomy (GTDB): domain Bacteria; phylum Chloroflexota; class Dehalococcoidia; order Lucifugimonadales; family JAGWBF01; genus CBDFGE01. The sequence goes on along the minus strand of CBDFGE010000006.1, from coordinate 783,346 downwards.
CCTTCTCTGTGTCCATGTTCCTTCGCCTCCTTCGCCTCCTTGGCCTTTAGCCCCTGGGCGCCAGGGGGCCTCAGGCTATTGTAGCCCAGCGGCCCAGGTTTACAAGGGTGACAGGCCGCGGTTGTTACTGCAGTATGCGTATGTTAATATGCCCTTGACGTGCGGGTGTCAGGAGGAGGAGGAGGAATGACTACAGAGAAAGAGAAGTCCCTTGAGATAGCCATCTCCCAGATCGAACGCCACTACGGCAAGGGCTCCATCATGCGGCTGGGCCAGGGAAGCGAATTGCAGGCCGCCGACGTGGTGCCCACCGGTTCCCTCGCCCTGGACATCGCCCTGGGGGTGGGGGGAATCCCTAAGGGGAGAATCGCCGAGATCTACGGCACCGAGGCGGCGGGGAAGTCCACGCTGGCGCTGCACATCATGGGAGAGACCCAGAAGATGGGCGGTACAGCGGCGTACATAGATGTGGAGCATGCCCTCGATCCGTCGTACGCTACCAACTGTGGTCTCAACATGGACGACCTCCTAATATCTCAACCGGACAGCGCCGAGCAGGCGCTCGAGATAACCGAGTACCTGGTCCGTAGCGGTGCCGTGGACACCATCGTGATAGACAGCGTGGCCGCTCTTGTGCCCAAGGCGGAGCTAGAGGGCGACATGGGGGACTCTCACGTGGGTCTTCAGGCGAGGCTCATGTCCCAGGCACTCCGGAAACTCACCGCGGCCATCCACCACTCCAGGACGGCGGTGGTTTTCGTCAACCAGCTCAGGGAGAAGGTGGGCGTGATGTACGGCAGCCCCGAGGTCACGCCCGGGGGGCGTGCCCTCAAGTTCTACAGCTCCACCCGCATAGACCTGCGCCGCATCGACTCCATTAAGCACGGCTCTGAGATCGTAGGCAACCGGGTCCGGGCCCGAGTGGTGAAGAACAAGGTGGCGCCTCCCTTCCGCACCGCCGAGTTCGACATCATGTTCAGCCGGGGCATAAGCAAGGTGGGAGATATCCTGGACCTGGGTGTGTCCCAGGACATTATCAAGAAGTCCGGGTCCTTCTACTCGCTGGGTGACGTGCGCCTGGGTCAGGGCCGGGAAAGCTCCAAGGAGTACCTTGCCCAGCACTCCGAGGTCGCCCAGGAGATTGAGGCCCGTATTCGGAGCGGGTGAGCCGCCGGGGCATAAGCAAGGTGGGAGATATCCTGGACCTGGAAGGCTTTTGTGCTGGCGGATGCCCCGGCGGCAGACGGCGACCACGGCGTGGGTATAGAAGCCGCTGTCGGCACGCATGGTGAGCTGCCCGCTGGCCCCGCCGTATTCCGGCGACACCACCAGTCCCCGGCACCGACAACGGCCAGGTCGAGACGGAGGAGTTCTAAAGCTCGCCGGCCCGGGGGGCCGCTGAAGGGCGCCTGATGGACGACGTGCTTGAGGCCGCCCTAAAATTTCTCTCTCTCCGGCCCCGGAGCGAGGCGGAGGTGCGGCGCCGCTTGTGCCGGCGCTTTCCCCTTGCCGAAGTCGAGGTGGCCGTCGCCGCCCTCATCGAGCGAGGGCTCCTCGACGACGTGGCCTTCTCCAGGTTCTGGCGCGAGAGCCGCGAGCGCCATCGCCCCCGAGGCATCTCCGCCGTCAGATGGGAGCTCCTTCGCATGGGGGTGTCCAGGGAGGCGGCGCAGGAAGCCCTGGAGGGGCTGGACGAGGAGGCGGGTGCCTACCGGGCAGCCACAGGAATTATCCGAAGATTGGACAGGGCGGATTACAACTCTTTCCGGAAGATCCTGGTAGGCCACCTGCAACGTCGCGGGTTTGGCTCTGAGGTAGTGAGGAAGACGGTAGCACGTTTGTGGCGAGAGCTACCGGACTCGGGCGATGGCGGTGTAGAAGGCGAGCCCGACGCTGAGCAGGCCGAATAGGTTGTACACCAGGTAGGTCGAGGACACCAGGCTCACCATGACTGCCAGGGTCATGGAGGCCCCCGCCACGACGGAAAGCCCGGGCCCGCGCTTGCGGTTGGAAGAGACGCTGACGGACTCCCCCACCAGATAGCCCACGCCGAAGGCTGACAGCCAGGGCAGAAAAGGCACGTGCAGGCTAAGGACCAGGCCCCAGAGGAGCCCTCCCACCAGCGCCACGACACCGCCTGTCAGGGATGTACGCAGGTAATAGGATGGGGTAATGTCGAAGGTGGGGTGCCGGGTCATCTTGACGCAGTCTCGACATCTGGCTCCCACCGGCGTCTGGACTATACACCTGGGGCAGATGTACTGGCCGCACTTGCCGCACGCTAGCCCGGTCTCGACGTTGGGGTGGAAAGCGCAGTGCCCCCGGTGGTACTCTGGCTCACTCTGGGGCTCGGGCTGTTCCTGTGCCTGCGGCTCCTCCACGGTCTAACTAGCTCTCCCGTCTTTTCCCCTGGGCCCGCGGCGGAGCCACTCCTCACGCTGGGAGACATCCCTGTCCCTGAGCAGGCGGTTCAGGTATCCCGTGCTCCTTGGCACTCCCTCAGGGAAAGGATTCCAGTTGGATGTCAGACGCTTGGCCGTTACCAGGGCCAGGACCCCGACGCAGAACCAGGTTATAGCCCGGGGTTCCCCAAGAGCGAGACTCGAGAAGGGCAGCAGCAGAAGGGCTATGTAGACCCACACCGCCGAGCTCCTGAATAGGGCCCATCCGCCCGCTGCCACGGCTACGAATAGCACCAGCTCCCAGTAGGCCAGGGCGAAAAGGGCTCCCATGACCACCGCTATGCCTCGCCCGCCGCTGAACCGCAGGAACACCGACCAGTTGTGCCCCGCTATGGCTATAAGGGGACCCCCAACCAGCTCCACTGATGACCTGTCCTTGTCCAGTAAGAACATGCCTATCCACACCGCGGAGGCGCCTTTGACAAAGAGCTCGAAGAGTCCCAGGGGTATTAGCCACACCTTTCCAACGTTGTAGAATACGTTGGTACCCCCTACGTTGCCACTGCCGTACTGGCGTATGTCTATGCCCTTTACCAGCCGGCCGATGATGTAGGCCGTGGGCACCGCACCTACCAAGTAGGAGTAGACATAAAGTCCAGCCAGTTCCAACGGTGGCCACGTCTCCCATCACATGTGAGTTCTATTAGATAGCCCTGGCCCTCTTGGTGGCCATCTCTTCCAGCCGCTCCACTACTTCCAGGGGCGGTCCCATACTGCCTGGCAAGGGCTCTTCGGGGTTGCCCAGGCCATGGTAGTCGCTGCCCCCGCACGGCAGCAGTCCGTGCCTGGCCGCGACGTCCGCGAGCTCCAGGATCCTCTCCTCGGGGTATCGGGCGTAGTATACTTCCATCCCAACCAGCCCCGCCGTCTTCAGCGACTTCAGGGTGCTCTCCAGGTCCGAGATCTCGGCCGGGTGGGCTAGCACGGCAACCCCTCCCCAGTCCCGGATAAGGCCCACCGCTTCTTGTGGCGTCATCTTCTCCCGCTCCGCATAGGCGGGGCCGTTCCTGCCGATGTACTTGGAGAAGGCATCTTCCACCCGAGCTATGTAACCCCTCTCGACCATGGCCAGCGCTATGTGGGGCCTCCCCACGGCTCCGTCCCCCGCGATCTCCTGGACACGCTCCCATGCGATCTCTACGCCCAATTGCCGTAGCTTTTCCACCATCGTCTCCGCCCGCTGGACCCTTCCCATGCGGAACTTGTGCAGGGTCTTCTGAAGCTGTGCGTCTGCATATTGGATGAAGTAGGCGAGGACATGGATCTCGTCTCCGGGCACGTCCGTGCTCAGCTCTATTCCTGGTATGACTCTAAGCTGAGGATACGTCCTGGCCTGGTCGAGGGCCTCGCCCAAGCCCTCGGTGGAATCGTGGTCCGTCATGGCGATGGTATTCAGGCCCCTCTTTGCCACCAGGTCGATCAGCTCCCTCGGGGTGAGGCGGCCGTCGGATGCCGTGGTGTGCAGGTGCAGGTCGACGACAGCCATTCTATCCCACCTTTCTATCGATCCTCTGGATGCTGGTGGCGACGCCGGTCTCCTCGTCCACATCCACCAGGACCGAGTTAAGCACCACGGGGCTATGGGGGGGGACGGTAAGGCGCTTTGGCATCTGGGTGATGAACCCCTCCAGCACAGCCCCCACGTCACTACCGATCACTGAGTTGTAGGGGCCGGACATCCCCACATCGGTGACGAACGCCGTGCCCCTGGGCAGGATGCGGGCATCTGCGGTAGCCACGTGGGTATGGGTCCCCAGCACGGCGCTAACCCTCCCATCCAGGTACCACCCCATGGCCTGCTTCTCCGAGGTGGCCTCGGCATGGAAGTCCACTATTATAGCCTTAGGAGGGTTCACTCCCTTCACCTCTTCGAGGGCCTGGTCCGCGGCCCTAAAGGGGCAGTCCAGGGCGGTCATGAACACCCTCCCCATAAGGTTGATGACGACGGTTTCCCCCAGGCGGATATGGCCTCTTCCGGGAACGCCCGGCGGGTAGTTAGCCGGGCGGATCAGGGGCCACTCCTCGCTGATGAAAGGTATGATCTCCTTCTGCTTCCAGATGTGGTTCCCAGAGGTGATCACGTCCACGTCGCCGTCCATGATTTCCTGGGCTGTTTCTGGGGTGATGCCAAACCCACCGGCGGCGTTCTCTCCGTTGGCGATTACCAGGTCGATCTCGAACTCACGCCTGAGCTCCGGCACCAGCGTTCGGATCGCGTGTCTCCCAGGCTTCCCTATTACGTCGCCGATCATCAATATACGCAATGCCGCGTTCTCCTCCCTCTATATAGGTGCTCGGGTGGGCTCCCCGTGTCCGAAAAAAGGCGCGCCAGCTGCGACCAGGTCTGGCTTTCCCCAGACCTGGTCGCAGCTGGCAGGGGGATTGCCGCGCCAACCACTAGCAAGCTCTGAGCACTACCGGGCGTACTCTATCGCTCGGGTCTCACGTATAACCGTCACCTTTATCTGTCCCGGGAACACCAGGTCCGATTCGATTTTCTTGGCGATGTCTCGGGACAGTATGGCGGCCGCCAGATCGTCGATGTCTTCTGGCTTCACCATTATGCGGATCTCCCGGCCTGCCTGGATGGCGAACACCTTTTCCACGCCGGGGAAGGAGGTAGCGGCCTCTTCCAGCTTTTCCAGGCGCTTTACGTAGTGTTCCAGGGTCTCCCGTCGAGCGCCCGGCCTTGAGGCGCTGCAGGCGTCGGCCGCGGCCACCAAAAAGGCCTCAACCGATCCCCGCTCCTCGTCGTGATGCTCCATGATGGCCCTGTGCACCTCTGGGTGGATGCCGAATTTCTTGGCAACGTCAGCTCCGATCTCGGCGTGGGGCCCTTCCACCTCGTGGGTCAGGGCCTTGCCGATGTCGTGAAGGAGCCCGCCCGCCTTGGCCACGTCGATGTTGGCCCCTATCTCGGCGGCCATCATGCCCGCTATGAGTGCGACCTCCACCGAGTGCTGAAGCACGTTCTCCCCGTAGCTATAACGGTACTTCAGGCGACCCAGGAGCTTTATCAGCTCGGGGTCCAGGCCGGTGACGCCCGAGTCGAATGTGGCCCTCTCCCCTTCCCTCGCAATGATCTCCTCCATCTCCTTCTGGGCGCGCACCACCATGTCCTCGATCCGAGCGGGCTGTATCCTTCCGTCCCGTACCAGGTTCTCCAGGGCCAGTCGCGCCGTCTCCTTCCGCACCGGGTCGAAGCAGGAGATGGTAACCACCTCGGGTGTGTCGTCGATGATTATGTCCACGCCGGTGAGGGCCTCCAGAACCTTTATGTTCCGGCCCTCCCGTCCAATGAGGCGGCCCTTCATATCGTCGTTGGGCAACGATACGGTAGACGTGGTGCGCTCGGCGACCACATCACTGGCCAATCTGTGTATAGCCGTAGTAATGACCTTGCGGGCGTTCTGGTCCGCTTCTTCTTTGGAGTTCCGCTCCAGCTCCCGGTAGCGTCGGGCCAGGTCGTGCTTCATCTCGTCTTCCGACTTCTTGAAAAGCATCTCTTTGGCTTCGGCCGTGGTGAGCTGCGCTACACTTTCCAGCTGCTTTAACTGTTTCTCTTTGAGGCCCTTCAGATCTTCCTTGATCGCCTCCAGATCCCTTTGCCTATCGGCAAGGGAACTCTCCTGGCGCTCCAGGGATTCGGACTTGCGGTCCAGGGTCTCCTCTCGCTGGCTATGCCGCCTTTCCAGCCTTTGAAGCTCCTTGCGGCTCTCCTTGACCTCGTCTTCTACCGAGGAACGCGCCTTCAGGGCCTCTTCTCGGGCCTCGATGAGTGTCTGGCGCTTTTGCTCCTCGGCCTCCTGTAAAACCCTCCGGGCTTCCTCTTTAGCAGCTCTTAAGCGTCCCGCGCCCGCCAGGCCGGTCAGGAAACTGAGTATACCCAACAGCTTCACCGTTCCTTTCCGCCTGGGCGTACAAATTTGGGAGACTATTCTGTCCCCCAGCATCTCAATCATAACTGTGGACAGAGTGGGTGTCAAGTTGAAAGCGGGCTCCGGCGAGGCTACCTGATAGGCCTAGCCCGGATGGAGACGCGCTTCGCCGGAGCAGGGGCGCCGTGGCGCAACGGGCGTGCGTGCGCCTTTCCTTGTTGGGTCCAGAGGCTGCTGTTATAATTATCCTACTGCGCAGAGGTAAAGGACGTAACCCGTAACCATGGCCAGCGCCGATCGCGCCTCCTTCCGTTCCCAGAGACGTTACCCATCCCCGGAGGCCGGGCCCAAGGTCGCACGGGACCTGGACGCCGTCGACGGCGCCAGCCCTCAATCCGGGACCAGGGCCCCCTCGAGTCTCCGCTACAAGCGCCTGGTGGTGAAGGCCGGCACCACCGTGCTCACCGGAGGCTCCGACCACCTGGACCTGGAGGTAATGTCGGCCCTGGTGAAGCAGGTAGCCAGCCTGCACGGGTCGGGCGCAGAGCTGATCCTGGTAACCTCGGGCGCCGTCGCCGCCGGAAGGCACGCCTTGGGCAAATCCCGTGGCCGCCGGGATATTCCCTTCCGCCAGGTCCTGGCCGCGGTCGGCCAGAGCCGCCTCATGCACCAGTACGAGCAGCTCTTTGCCGGCCACGGGATTGTGGTGGCCCAGGCCCTGCTCACCTGGAAGGACGTTTCCGACCGCCAGTCCTACCTGAACGTCCGCAATGCCCTTCTTGCGCTGGTGGAGATGGGCGTGGTACCGGTGCTTAACGAGAACGATGTGGTGTCGGTGGACGAGATTGGCGAAGTGTTTGGCGACAACGACAGGCTCTCGGCCCTGGTGGCGAACCTGGTGGACGCCGATCTGCTGGCCATCCTCACCGACACCGAGGGCCTGTACACCGCCGACCCTCACCTGGAGCCTGATGCCGGCCTGGTGAGGCGCGTGGAGAGGGTGGACCAGGAGGTAGAGGCCCTGGCGGGCAAGCTCCTCAACCCCCAGGCCAGGGGTGGTATGTCCAGCAAGCTGGAGGCAGCCAAGATCGCCACCTCCTCGGGCATCGCCACGGTCATCTGCAACGGCTGGGACGACAACGTCCTCCTGCGCCTGGCAGAGGGGGAGGAGCTGGGGACCCTGTTTCTGCCCACCGCCAGCAGGATGGAGAGCAGGAAGAGGTGGATGCTCAGCGGCCTCTCGACCCGGGGAGCGATCCTGGTTGACCAGGGCGCCTGTGCGGCCCTGGTACAAGGCAACCGAAGCCTGCTGCCGGCAGGGGTGAAGGGGGTCGAGGGTGACTTTCACCGGGGAGACATCGTCTATATAGTAAGGCCCGAGGGCGAAAGGGTGGCCTGCGGCATCACCAACTACGGCTCGGACGACGTGGCCAGGATAATGGGTGCCCGGTCCGACCATATCCAGGACATACTGGGCTACCATTATGCCCAGGAAGTGGTACACCGCAACAACATGGTACTGCTATGAAATGCCTGAGCCAAAGGACGACCAGAGGGGACATATGAATACCTTTCGCTATCCCATGGAGATTGGCGGCGCAGACTAGGGCCGCTTTGAGCAAATCGAAGCCTGGGTGGACACCGGGGCGAGCTATTCGTTGATACCCCATACCGTCCTTCAACGGTCGGGCTACTCGCCCACGGGCCGGCGGCGCTTCCGTCTGGCGGATGGGAGCATCATAGAGCGGGACGTATGCAGGGTGAACCTTCGCATTGGCGAGGAAGTGCAGTACACCCTTTGCGTGTTTGGCGACGGCGAGAGTGAGCCCCTTCTTGGGGCCACGGCCCTGGAGGAGTTCACTCTGGGCGCTGACCCCGTGAACCACACGCTGGTGCCCGTGGCGTCCAATCTGCTAGGATTCACGCCGGAGGCGTAGGATGACGACGGCAACGGATGAGCTCTTGGGAAAGGCGAGGGCGGCCCGGGCCGCCTCTCGGCTTCTGGCGAGGCTGTCTTCCCAGGTCAAGGACCGGGCCCTGCTGAACATAGCCGAAGCCCTGCTGGCCGAGCAGAAAGAGGTGCTGGAGGCCAACGAGATCGACTGCCGTGCCGGGAAGGCTGCGGGCCTCTCGGAGGCGGTGCTGGACCGGCTCCTGCTAACCCCACAGCGGCTGGAGGCCATCGCCGGTGACGTGCGGGCCGTGGCCGCGCTCCCTGACCCCGTGGGAGAGGTCTTCGACGCCCGTACTCTGCCCAACGGGCTGGTGGCTGGGAAAAAGCGGGTCCCCCTGGGGGTCATCGGCTCCATCTACGAGAGCCGGCCCAACGTGACGGTGGATATCTCCGCGCTTTGCCTCAAGTCTGGCAACGCCTGTATCCTGAGGGGGGGCAGCGAGGCCATCCACTCCAACGGGGCTCTGGCGGGGCTGGTCCGCCGCGCCATGGCGCGCGCCGGTGTCCCCGAGGATGCCCTTCAGTTCGTGGACAGCGCCGACCGCGCCCTGGTGGAGCCGATGCTCAGGATGAGGAAGTACATAGACCTCCTGATCCCTCGGGGGGGCGCGGACCTGATCCGTTTCGTGGCGGAGAATGCGGCGATGCCGGTGGTCACCGGCGGCGTCGGCGTCTGCCACACCTACGTCGACAGGTCGGCCGACCTGGAGAAGGCGGTGGCCATAGCCTACAACGCCAAGGTCCAGCGCCCCACTGTGTGCAACGCCCTGGACTCCCTCCTGGTCCATTCGGAGGTGGCACCCCGGTACCTGCCCCGCATCGCCGGGGAGTGGTGCCGGGCCGGAGTTGAGATCAGGTGCGACCGCCGTGCCATCAGCATTCTCGCGCCGGTCCCGGGCCTGAACGTGGTGCCCGCCGGCGAGGAGGATTGGGGAAAGGAGTTCTTATCCCTGGTGGCCGCGGTCAAGGTGGTGGACTCGCTGGACGAGGCCATGGAGCACATCGAGAGGTACGGGTCGGGCCACTCCGAGGCCATCGTTACCGAGGACTACTCGGCTGCCATGCGTTTTGTAGACGAGGTAGATGGAGCGGCGGTATACGTGAACGCCAGCACCCGCTTCACCGATGGCGCCCAGCTTGGCCTGGGAGCGGAGGTCGGGATCAGTACCCAGAAGTACCACGCCCGGGGGCCCATGGGCCTCAAGGAGCTGACTTCGTACAAGTGGTTTGTTTTGGGGAGTGGCCACGTGCGCTCCTGACCCATAGACGACTCCTTTGGAAGGGAGGTAAGGCGTGGCGGACTACTATTTCGAGAGGGACTGTAGGACCCCCAGCTCCGAGTCATACGCCATCCTGGACAACGAGCACGCGGTGGGGAGGGTGGACCTCCACTTCACCGGAGATACCGTCCACAGCACGCTGTGTGTCCTGGAGAGTCTGACCCAGGAAGATATTCGAGGACTTATTGAGACCATAGATGACGAGCTCCTGGATGTCCTGGGGGTCTCCAGGGAGGACTTCATCGTACACGTCTACCAGGGCCGGGAGATGGGGGTCTACAGCGACGAGGGTTTCGGGGCGAATGGCAACGACGTCGAAGGGGCCCACGACGGACCGATGGGGGACTAGGCCGTCGCGATGCCTATCATGGGACCCTCTTTCGAGCCAGGACAGTCTTGACAGCTTTTGCTACGTCCCCTGGTGTCAGGTGGTACTTCTCGAGAAGCTGTTCCGGCTTGCCCGATTCGGCGTAGCGGTCCAATGCCACCATCTCCAGGGGGACCGGGTGGCCCTTTCCCAGGACCTGGGCGACGATGCTGCCCAGGCCGCCCCTGAAAAGGTGCTCCTCCACGGTGACCACCGCTCCCGTCTCTCGCGCGGCGTTGAGGATCCCGTCCTCATCGATGGGACTCAGGGTATGGACGTTCATGACGCCGCAGCCGATGCCCTCCTCGGCCAGCGCGTCGGCGGCCTGTAGCGCCGAGGATACGCTCACCCCCGCAGCCACGATTGTCACGTCGGCGCCCATCCGCATGACCTCGGCTTTGCCGATCTCGAAGTTGCAGCCGTCGCGATGTACCACCGGGGTGGGGGGGCGATAGAGGCGTATGTAGAAGGGTCCCGGCGCCTGGGCGGCGGCACGGATCGCCAGCTCCGTCTCCGGGGCGTCGGCGGGGGCCAGCACGGTAAAGCCGGGCAGGGAGCACATTAGCGCCAGGTCCTCGATCCCATGGGCCGACATCCCGTCCTCTCCGGCGGTGACACCTGCATGGGTGCACACGATCTTCACGTTCAGGTGGGGCTGAGAGATACTCACCCGGATCTGGTCGAAGGGGCGGCACGTGCCGAACACCGAGAAGGTGCTGACGAAGGGGGTCTTCCCCGAGGAGGCAAGCCCGGCGGCCACTCCCATTATGTTCTGCTCCGCCGGGCCAAAATCGAAGAACCGGTCGGGGAACTCGGAGCCGAAGAGGTAGGTGAAGGTCGACTTGTTGAGGTCGCCCCCAAGGACTACTATCTCCGGGTGCTCTCTACCCAGCTGCACCAACGTCTTGCCGTAGGTCTCCCGGGTCGAGGCCATGGGAAGGTTCGCAACCACAAGCTACTCCTTGGTCACGCCGGATAGCCACATGTCCGCTACGCCAGCTCCGCCGTCGCCTTGGTGTACTCCTCTTGGGTCGGGGCCCGGCCGTGGAAGTCGGGGTTGTTCTCCATGAAGCTGACACCTTTGCCCTTGACGGTGTGGGCAATGATGACTGTCGGGCGTCCCTTGGTATTTTGAGCTTCTTTCAGCGCATCCAGTACCTGGGAGATGTCGTGGCCGTCAATCTCGAGGGTAGCCCACCCGAAGGCGCGCCACTTTTCGGGCAGCGGTTCAAGCTCCATCACCTGGCTGGTAAAGCGGTCGTTCTGGATCCCGTTCCTATCCACCAGGGCCGTAAGGTTGTCCAGCTTATAGTGGGCGGCCGCCATCGCCGCCTCCCACACCTGCCCCTCGTCGCACTCTCCGTCGCCCAGGAGCGTGTACACCCGGTGGTCCCTTTTATCCATGTTGGCCGCCAGGGCCACGCCAATGGCAAAGGACAGGCCCTGCCCCAGGGAGCCCGAGTTCATCTCTACTCCGGGGGTCATAATGTGGGCGTGACCCTGGAGGCGGCTATCAATTTTACGAAAGCTCGACAGCTCCTCCTGGGGGAAGTAGCCGCACCTGGCCAGAACGGCGTACAGGCCGGGACAGGCATGCCCCTTGCTGAGGATGAAGCGGTCCCGGTCCGGCCACTTCGGATCCTTGGGGTTGTGCCTCATAACCCCGAGGTAGAGGGAGGTAAGGATGTCCAGCTCGGATAGTGAGCCCCCGGGATGTCCGCTGCCGGCGGTGAAGGTCATCTTGACCACGTCCCGCCTCAGCTCCCTGGCGATGCCCTTGATCTCCTCTATGCTGTACCGCGGCGGGCCGGAAGAGGGGACATGGGAAGTCCCGGCAGTCCGTGAACCTATTCGCTGTTGTTTCTGTCTACTGGAGGACAAGGGAAACCTCCTCCCGTAACGTCCCCTGTGAGCTGCGGCAGCCAGATTATAGCAACGCTGCTACATGGTGTCTACCAGCCCCGGGCAAATAGTGGCTATAATTGAGCAGCGATGATAATCGACTTCCACACCCACATCATGCCGCCCGCGTTTCGAGAGTCCAGGGAGCTGTACGCGGGCCGCGACGCCACCTTCGCCACCATGTTCTCAAGCCCGCGCGCCCGGATCGCCACCGCCGAGGAGCTGGTGGCTGCCATGGATGAGGCAGGCGTGGACGTGGCTGTGGCGATGGGAGTGGGCTGGGTGGACCGCCAGATGGCTACGGAGGCCAACGACTACATCATCCAGTCGGTCAGGCGCTTCCCCGACAGGCTGGTGGGTGGCTGTTGCGTGAACCCTGCCTGGGGAGAAGACTCCGTCAGGGAGGTGGAAAGGTGCGCCGTGGACGGTATCAAGGTGATAGGCGAGCTTCATCCCGATAGTCAGGGGTACGACCTGGACGACCCAGAGGTGATGGCTCCTGTGATGGAGGCCGCCCGGGGCCTGGGACTGATAGTCCTCACCCACTCTTCCGAGCCGGTGGGCCACCCCTATTCTGGGAAGGGTACCACCACGCCCGGCAAGCTCTACGCCTTCCTCCGCAACTTCCCGCAGAACAGGGTCGTCTGCGCCCACTGGGGTGGCGGCCTGCCCTTCTATTCGTTGATGCCCGAGGTGGCCGACGTGCTGGGGGGGGTGTACTTCGACACCGCAGCGTCTCCTTTGCTCTACAAGCGGGAGATCTTCTCGGCGACCGTCTCGCTCGACGGTGCCGTGAGAACCCTCTTCGGCACCGACTATCCACTGATCAGCCACCGCAGACTCCTGAGCCAGATTGAGGAGGCCTCCATCCCTCCCGAGGCGCGGGCCAGGATACTGGGCCATAACGCCCAGGCCCTCCTGGAGCTGTAGGGACCGGGACGGCGATGGTGCGGGCCTTCGTGGCTGTGGACCTCTCGGGTGAAGCCCGTTCGGCACTGGCAGGCCTGATTGAGGGCCTGCAGCTCCACGGCGCCACGGGGGTGAGGTGGGTCAAGCCCGAGGGCATCCACCTCACCCTGAAGTTCCTGGGGGAGATAGCTCCGGAACTGGTGGACACCGCGATGGCCGCCATGGAGGGCGCGGCTCAAGGCACTGGCCCCTTTACTCTGTGCCTCACTGAACTGGGGGCGTTCCCCAATGCCAGCGCTCCCAGGGTGATATGGGTCGGGCCGGGCGGCGGGCTGGGACCGCTGGGGGAGCTTCAGCAACGGGTCGGGGAGCAGATGTTCTTAGCGGGAAATTTTCCCCGTGAGAGAAGGGCTTTCACTCCCCACCTGACCCTGGGCAGGCTGACGGAGAAGGCCGGGGGTGAGGAGCGCCTCCTGGTAAGCCGCGCGATAGGGGAGGTCTCCTTTCAACGCGAGGTGAGCTGGAGGGTGAACGAGGTCCACCTGATGCGCAGCATCCTGACGCCTTCCGGCGCTCTGTACCACCGACTGGGCTCGGCGCCTCTCTAGCTCCCCGTCCAGAGGCAGATGACGCCGGTGGGCTCGCCGGCCTTGAACCCCCGGCTGTTTTCTGGTACCATGAGGCCACAGCAAACCTAAGATAATGCCAGGGCCGGAGGGCGGCTCCCGCGGATGGGAGCAGACCTTTAAAGACAGTCCTGTGAGGCTGGCAAGGCGTGGTCCTGGAGAGCGGGCTTACCGCTAGAAATTACCCTTGCCAGCCGGTGGCGAGGGTATTGTTTTGTAAAGATGGGGGAAAGGTCCAGTAAGCCCGCCATGACGGAGAAGCAGATACTGAACGAAGACGCCATAAGGCGCGCCCTCACCCGTATCGCCCACGAGATACTGGAGAGGCACGATGGCGTGGACGGACTGGTGCTGGCGGGAATCGTGACCAGGGGCCTGCCCCTGGCGCGACGCATCGCGCGGAGGGTCGAGGAGTTCGAGGGGAAGTCGGTGCCCGTGGGTGCGCTGGACGTGAGGCCCTACAGGGACGACGTTCCCCCAGGCTCCCGCTCCAGGCTGCAGCCAGACAGCTTCCCGGTGGATATCAACGGCCGAAGGGTAGTGGTGGTGGACGACGTTCTCTTTACCGGCCGTACGGCCAGATCCGCCCTCGACGCCCTGACCCATCTGGGGAGGCCCCAGCGGGTCCAGCTGGCGGTCCTGGTGGACCGGGGGCACCGGGAGCTTCCGATACGGGCCGACTACGTGGGCAAGAACGTCCCCACATCCCCCAGCGAAAGAGTACAGGTGAGGCTGACCGATACCGATGGATGTGACGAGGTGGTGCTGACCTGGAGCGAGACCTCATCGAAAGGAGACGGCTAGGTGGCAAGGTACTCGACGTGGCGGGGAGCACGAGATGGATAGGGGCAGCCTGGTAACGATAGAAGACCTCTCCACCGGGCAGATCGAGGACGTCCTCGACCTGGCCCAGGAGATCGAGGAGGCACCCGACGCTTACTACGGCCTCGCCTCCCGGTGTATCATGGCCAGCCTCTTTCTCGAGCCCAGCACCAGGACGCGGGGCTCCTTCGAGGCCGCCATGAAAAGGCTTGGAGGGGACACCATCACCGTCGCCGACGCCAGCTCTTCCTCCATGGAGAAGGGGGAATCCCTGGCGGACACGATCCGGATATGGAGCGGCTACTCTGACCTGATCGTTCTGCGGCACCAGTGGGAGGGGGCGGCGCGCCTGGCCGCCGAGTACAGCGAAGTCCCGGTCATCAATGCTGGGGACGGAAGCCACGAACATCCCACCCAGACTCTGCTGGACCTATATACCCTGCGCAAGGAGTTTGGACGCCTCGAGGGGAAGAAGATAGTCCTCTGTGGCGACCTGAGGAACGGCCGGACGATCCACTCTCTCATCTATGCCCTCCTCCGGTTCGGGGCCGCCATCGTCTTCGCCCCGGGAGAGGGCCTGGGGCTGCCCGACCACGTCACCAACAAGATCGTGTACGAGTACGGTAGGCCGCTGGAACGGATTAACGACCCTGGCATAGCCGCCCTGTATGGCCCCGGCGCCGACGGAAGTGGTGGGGAGGTGGTGGATGCCATCTATATGACGCCCAGCCGTCCCCACAGCCTTACCCTGTTCGACTCGGTGGGACTCCGCATAGGCAAAGGCGAGCCGCTGGCCATCTATGTCACCCGCAGGCAGGTGGAGCGGGAGGGGAAGGGGGGAAACGGTTCCGGCAAGAGATACCCCCGCGTAGACCACAAGATTCTGAAAAGGGCGGTCTTCTCCAATGCGATAGTGCTCCATCCCCTGCCCCGGGTCGATGAGCTTTCCCCTTCGGTCGACTCGGACCACAGGAGCAAGTACTTTCAGCAGGCTCGAAACGGCGTGCCCGTCAGAATGGCCCTTGTCGCCCTCTTGCTGGGGCTGAAGCCCTGGAAAAGGGCCGCCGAGCATGAGGAGCTGAAGGCCAGACTAGGCGTAAGTGTGGCTGGCCCGCGGGACTTCGGGTGTGAGAACCCGGACTGCGTGACCCAGAGGGAGCCACAGAACGTGAAGCCTGGGTTCACCATGTTCCGCGAGCCCAAGGTCCGGTTCGTCTGTCGATATTGCGATCGGGATACCTTCCCCGTCTACTTCGCGTATCCAAGGGGAGAGGTATATCGGCCGGTGGCGCATTTTCCTCGCTGCGCACCGGAGCCCTCGAGGTTCGCTTTCTTCCTGGAGGAGGCCGCCGCCCTGAGGAGGGGCCTCAAGCCCTCGAGAACGCTGGCGGGTCCAGGCTAGTGCGGGTGGAGTCTGGCACCATAGCAGCTGCTGGGGAGTAAGCGTGGCGAAGGACATACATCTCGTTCTAGAGGACGGCTCGGTGTACCGGGGAGAGGCCTTTGGCGCCGACACGTCCGGGTACGGCGAGGTGGTCTTCAACACCAGCATGACCGGCTACCAGGAGGTGCTCACCGATCCCTCCTACGCCGGGCAGATAGTGGTGCTCACCTACCCCCTGGTGGGTAACTACGGCATCAACGCCGGGGACTTCGAGTCGAGGCGGGTGCAGGTCGCGGGACTCGTGGTAAGGGAACACTGCGAGTTTCCCAGCCACGGCCTCAGCACCTCGACCTTGCATGAGTTCCTCGCGTCCCAGGGCATCCCCGGCATAGTGGGGGTGGATACCAGGTCTGTGACCCGGCATCTGCGTAGCCGGGGGGTAATGATGGGCTCCATCTACTCGGGCCATGGGGGAACCCCCCAGTCCCACCCGGATGAGTGCCCAGAGCTGGACGAGACCCCCGCCGAAGCCGCCCTGGCCCGGATGAGGGACATTCCCAGGTACGGAGAGGTGGACTTCGTGGAGCGGGTAACCACCGCCGAACCGTATAGCTGGGACGGACCATCCGAGTCGTCCGGGGGGACCCCTCGAATCGTGGTGGCGGACCTGGGCGTCAAGTACAATATCCTGAGGCTGCTGAGGAGCCGTGGGTGCCAGGTGATGGCGGTCCCCGCCACATCCTCCCCCGAAGAGATGCTGGCCCTCAGTCCCGCGGGCATAGTGCTCTCACCGGGGCCCGGCGATCCCGCTCTGTTGGAATACCTGGTCGAAGGCGTACGCAGGCTGCTGGGGCGAGTGCCCGTCATGGGTATCTGCCTGGGACACCAGATCGTTGCCCGTGCCATGGGAGCCCGTACCTTCAAGCTCAAGTTCGGTCACAGGGGCGCCAATCATCCGGTCAAGGACCTGGCCACGGGACGGGTGTATATAACGGCCCAGAACCACGGCTATGCCGTGGATGCCGACTCCCTGCCCTCCAGTCTGGAGATGACCCACCTCAACCTTAACGATAGCACGGTGGAGGGCTTGCGGCACCGCGACCTGCCCATAATTACCATCCAGTTCCACGCGGAGGCGTCTCCTGGCCCGAGGGACAGCGAGTACCTTTTCGACAACTTCCTGGCGATGGTTGGGGATGCCCAAAGTCGCTAACATGGGAAAATGGTGGGAATGGTCCGGCATCTTGCCTTGATGACGCACCGGCAGACGTGCAAAATACGCTTGCGGTCCCCCTTTCGAGGTGGCAGGGCGGGCGTCCTTGTCCTGCCTCGCCCGGGTGTTATGGCCGGGCGCCCGCAGTGCTCTTGCGGAGGTACCCATGTTCCTTGACCATCTACTACTGGAGGAGGGGGTTGAAATAGAGCTCAAGGCCGATATCAGCGACGTCATCGCCTTGCTAGACAGCGAAGTGCGCGGTTTTGCCCGGGACGGCTATAGCTACAGCATCGGCTCCATGAAGGGGATCCTGGGGTCCCAGTGCAAGCTAACGGTCACCGTCTCCGACGAGAGGTCCGAGCCCCAGTCGCCCTCTGTCGTGGGTGTAATGGAGGTGGACAAACTGGAGGGCGGGGGTGTCAGCTTCCGGATGGCTCCGCCGGACCCCTGGGGCCTGATCCACGAAGAGGGCAGGCTGTTCTCAGGCTTCGTTTTCCAGCTTCTGAGCGCCTTTCAACGCAGGGGATTCATCGAGCTGCCGGAGCGGCTGCCATTGGACTAAGTGCCCCAGCCCCAGCCGGAACCGGGCAGGAGCCTGGACGCGAGGGGCGGAATTTGCAGCGTACTAGGGGAAGTGAGGATGCCGTCGAAACCGAGTAAGGTGCTGGTCATCGGCTCGGGGCCGATCGTCATCGGCCAGGCGGCTGAGTTCGACTACGCCGGTACCCAGGCATGCAAGGCCCTTCGTGAAGAAGCGGTCACCACGGTGCTTGTCAACTCCAATCCCGCCACCATCATGACCGACAGGGGCGTGGCCGACATGGTCTACATCGAACCCCTGACGGTGGAGGTGATAGACGGTATCCTGGCCCGGGAGCGCCCCGATGGGATTCTGCCCACCCTTGGAGGTCAGACGGGGCTGAACCTTGCGGTCGACATAGCCGATGCCGGTCTACTGGACAAGTACGGTGTCCGGCTTCTGGGTACCCCGCTCGAAGCCATCCGCAACGCCGAAGACCGGGAGCTCTTCCGACAGCTCCTCTCCCGGATAGGGGAGCCGGCCCCCCCCAGCGCCACAGTGTCCTCTATGGAGGAGGCGCACCGCGTAGAGGGCCAGTTTGGCCTGCCACTGGTGGTGCGCCCCGCCTACACCCTGGGAGGCACAGGTGGAGGCCTGACGCGCACTCCGCAGGAGTTCGAGCTGACAGTCAGGGGCGGGCTCTCCGCCAGCCCCATCCACCAGGTGCTCTTGGAGCGCTCTTTGGCCGGCTGGAAGGAGATCGAGTACGAGGTCATCCGGGACGGGGCAGACAACTGCATCACCGTGTGCAACATGGAGAATATGGACCCGATGGGCGTCCACACGGGGGACAGCATAGTGGTGGCCCCCAGCCAGACCCTCACCGACAGAGAGTACCAGATGCTGCGGTCCGCCAGCCTCAGGATCATACGGGCGCTGGGCGTTGAGGGCGGATGCAACATCCAGTTCGCCCTGCCTCCACATCCTGTGGTGGGCACGGCCATGGCCTCCAACTGGGAGCCGGACGCCCCTTACTACGTGATCGAGGTCAACCCCAGGGTAAGCAGGAGCTCCGCCCTGGCCAGCAAGGCCACCGGCTATCCCATCGCCCGGGTGGCCGCCAAGATAGCGGTGGGCAGGCGGCTGGACGAAATACTCAACGCGATCACCCAGAAGAGCCTTGCCGCCTTTGAGCCGGCACTGGACTACTGCGTCGTGAAGATACCCCGCTGGCCCTTCGACAAGTTCCCTGCAGGCGACAGGACGCTGACCACCCAGATGAAGTCCACCGGAGAGGTGATGGCAATCGACCGGTGCTTCGAGGGCGCTCTCCAGAAGGCGGTGCGCTCCCTGGAAATCGGGGGCCGCTCCCTGCTGTGGGAGGACCCGGCCTGGAGCAGGGAAGGGGAGTTCATTACCAATCCTTGGAGACTCCAGCCAACTGACCTGAGACTATGGGAGATCATGTACGCGATTCGTCGGGGGGTGTCCCAGGAGGAGATCGCCGGCCGCACCCTGATAGACCCCTGGTTTATCCATGCTCTGGGCCGGATCGTGGAGGTGGAGAACAGGCTGCTTGGGGAGCCTCTCACTCCGGAGCTGCTGCTCAGGGCCAAGCGGCTGGGCTTTCCCGACGAGCAGGCCGGTGTCCTGGCGGACATGCTGCCGGAGCAGGTGAGAAACCTCAGGCAATCGTGGAATATTCGGCCTGTATACAAGATGGTGGATACCTGCGCCGCCGAGTTCGAAGCGGCCACCCCCTACTTTTACAGCACCTACGAGGAGGAGAACGAGGCTCCGCCCCTGGAGGGGCCGAAGGCCATCGTCGTGGGCAGCGGTCCGATACGGATCGGCCAGGGTATTGAGTTCGACTACTGCAGTGTCCATGCCGCGTGGGCGCTCCAGCAGGAAGGGGTGAAGAGCATAATGGTCAACTCCAACCCCGAGACCGTCTCCACTGACTTCGATACCAGCCAACGCCTCTACTTCGAGCCCCTGGACGAGGAGAGCCTGCGGGATATCATAGACAACGAGGCGGAGAACGATCGGCCCCCCCCGTCGGTGGTGCAGTTCGGCGGTCAGACGGCCCTCGACCTCTCTCAGAGTCTCGCCCGGGCAGGCCTGCCCCTCTTGGGGTCTGGGGCTGAAGCAATAGACATTGCGTCCGATCGGCAAAGGTTCGAGGAGTTCCTCTCCCGGCTGGGGATACCCCAGCCACCCGGTGCCGCCGTTACCTCCGTGGAGGAGGCGTTGCGGATTGCCGAGGACATAGGCTATCCGGTGGTGGTGCGGCCTAGCTACGTGCTGGGTGGCAGGGCGATGGAGATAGTCCAAAATGCCACCGAGCTCATCCGCTACCTGACCATGGCTACGGAGGTGGGCCGCGGCAGGCCGGTGCTCATAGACAGGTACCTCGAAGGCAAGGAGTGCGAGGTCGACGCGATCTGCGACGGGAGGGAGGTCTTGATCCCCGGCATAATGGAGCACATCGAGCGGGCCGGCGTCCACAGCGGCGACTCCATGGCCATCTACCCGGGCCTGAATCTCAGCGAGGCTGAGGTCGATACCATGGTGGACTATGCCACCCGCATCGGCCTGGCTCTGGGCGTGCGGGGCCTCATGAACGTACAGTTCGTGATCCTCGGTGGGCCTCCTTACAGGAGCCCGAGGCAGCCCAGGGAGCAATCACACGACACCTCCGTCTACGTCCTCGAGGTCAATCCCAGGGCGAGCCGTACGGTACCCTTCATATCCAAAGTTACGGGGGTGCCCGTGGTCAACCTGGCCACCAGGGTCATTCTGGGAAGGACATTGGAGGAGTTGGGATACCGGGGCGGCCTCTACCGGAGGCAGAAGAGCGTGGGCATAAAAGCCCCGGTGTTCTCCATGTCCAAGCTCATCGGGGTCGACTGGTACATGGGGCCGGAGATGAAGTCCACGGGGGAGGTGATGGGCGTGGACCACGACCATGCCTCCGCGTTGGCCAAGGCCCTCACTGCCGCCAACCTTACTCTCAAACCCGGAGGTACCGTTCTCCTGAGCATTGCCGATAGGGACAAGGCCGAGTCAGTTCACCTGGTAAGGGACCTCCTCCAGGCGGGGTGCCACCTCTACGCCACCGAGGGCACGGCGGCCATGATACGGGCCATGGGTACGCCGGTGACCACGATTACCAAGAAGCTGAGCGAGGGCCACCCCAACGCGGTGGACGTAATCGACGGTGCCCTGGTGAGTAGTGTCGTAAACACCGTTTCCGAGTCGGCCTCCGCCATCCGGGACGGATTCTACATCCGCAGAGCGGCGGTGGAGCGGGGCATCCCCTGCTTTACGTCCCTGGACACTGCTCGGGCCGCCGTGGAGAGCCTGCTCATGGGCCACGGGAGCTACAGCCTCAAGCGGAGTGACGAGTACCTGAATGGGCCCTAGCAGGATGCTGAAAAACCTGTACCTGACGGGGTCGTTGTGTAGGTGGTATAGTCCGGGGTAGATAAACTTGGGGAGGGAGCGGGATGCGAGGAGATGTGGAAAGGCAGACCATGATTCTAAGTGCGGGGACTCCGGACCAGCTGATACCCGAAGACCACCCCATCCGGCTAATCAAACCCATGGTCGACCGGGCCTTGGCTGAGCTGTCTCCCACCTTCAGCCGCATGTACGCCAAGGTGGGACGCCCCTCCATTCCTCCTGAACACCTGCTAAAAGGATGCCTGCTGATGGGTCTCTACACCATCAGGAGCGAGCGCCAGTTCTGCGAGCGACTGCAATATGACCTGCTGTTCAAATGGTTTCTGGACCTGAACATCATGGACCCAGCCTTCGACTCCTCCACCTTTTCCAAGAACAAGACTCGGCTATTGGACCATGAGGTGTCTGGACAATTCTTCCAAGAGGTGTTGGCCGAAGCTCAGCGCCGGAATCTGCTGTCCGATGAGCACTTCACCGTGGATGGGACCTTGCTGGAATCTTGGGCGTCATTGAAGAGCTTCCGACCCAAAGATGGTAGAGGGCCCAGGGGAGGAGGACGCGACCCCGAGGTGGACTTTCGCGGGGAAGAAAGGAAGAACGACAGCCATGCCTCCACCACGGACCCAGAGGCTCGACTGGCGCGTAAGGGCCCTGGGAAGGAGGCCAAGCTGTGCTTTGCCGGACACGTGCTAATGGAGAACCGTAATGGCTTGGCGGTGGGGGTGTTGGTCACTGAGGCCAACGGACGGGCGGAGCGGCAGGCCGCAGTGGAACTGCTTTCCCGTTTACGAGGAGTAGGCCGGATAACGTTGGGTGGAGACAAGAACTACGACGCCAGAGCCTTCGGTGCTAGATGTCGGGAGATGAAAGTCACGCCCCACGTGGCCCAAAATACCAAAGGCCGGTCCAGCGCCATCGATGGCAGGACAACCCGTCACCCGGGGTATGCCATCAGCCAGCGGGTGAGGAAGCGGGTGGAGGAGATCTTCGGCTGGACCAAGACGGTGGGCGGCGGGCGCAAGTTGCGTTACATCGGGGTAGCCCGCAACCAGATGTGGGCGGACCTGACGGTGGCTGCCTACAACCTGGTCCGGATGGCCAAATTGGCTTTAAACCCGGGCTGAAGGTGGGACAAAGGCCTGATCCGGGGGTGGAGTGGCCTCCCCCGGTGGCTGAGACCTCTCCTCTATAGGGTGCATCCCTCCAAAACAACGGGAGTTAACGGTCTTTAGCCCACCTGCCGGCCTTATTTCAGCACCCTGCTAGGTTGTCGTGCCCCAGCGTTGAAGCTGGTCGTTGGACCGGTGGAGCTCCACGGTTGATCCTGCCCCCGAGGTGGGGGAAGCTGCGTCCTAGACCGCGGCGAGGAAACCGAACTGGGCCGTGATCTCCCGCAGGTTCTCGGTGAAGACGATGATGCCCAGCACGACGAGCATCGCCCCGGCCGCGTACCCGGAGTATCTGAACAGGTGCCCATATTCCCGAATCAGGCGTGTCCCCCAGCCGGCGAAGAGGCCGAAGGCGAGAAATGGAAGCATCATGCCCAAGGAGTAGGCCAGGAGCAGCAGACTTCCGTCGACCACCGAGCCACCCGTCCCAGCCAGCACCAGGATGCTCCCCAGGATCGGGCCAACGCAAGGGACCCACCCGATCCCCATGGTGGACCCCACCACGAAGGAGCCAACGTACTTTATGTTGCGGCCCGGGATCATTGCGAGGCTCCGCTCTTGCATCAGGAAGGGGACCTTCAGCAGCCCCATGCTGATGAGGCCGAACAGGATGATGACCGTCCCTCCGACTCTGGCGAGCCATGCTTCGGACTCGGACACAGTCTCAGATAACGCGCCGAAGGATGCCCCGAGAAGGACGAAGACCAGAGTAAACCCCAGAACAAAGCTGACGGTGTTCAAGAAGACGGGCATCCGGTACTTGCCCTGCCCCAGCTCCTGCTCGCTGTTCAGTGTGATTCCCGCCAGGTAGGCGACGAATATGGGCACCAGAACCAGCGTGCAGGGCGCCACGAAGGACAAAAAGCCGGCGACAAACGCCGCGATAAGGCCGACTTCACCGAACATGTCTTCGCCCTACCTGTATGTCATGCAACTTACGGCTCCCGGCCCGTGAGAGCCATCCGCTTCCGTGAGAACATTGGCTTAGACCCCGGACTCGTAGACGCCGAAGGTAAAGGCGAAGACTCCGAACCGCGAGGAGTTGGAGCTTAGTTTAAGATCGTAGGTCCCGTAGCTTGGCGCCACCACCACCGAGTACAAGCGGGGCTCATCCACATGAAGGAAGCTCCTTCCGTCCTCCTCGACGACCACGTCGTCCCCCTTGTTATCCTCCGTCAGGTACTCGCCGTCCAGTGTGATCAGCACCTCGAAGGGCTCGGCCCCCTCCCCTTCGGGCGTGACGACCACGTTGACGCTCTTGGCGGAGACCCTGAGGGCCATGTAGTCCTCGAAGCCGGTCGTCTCCCGCCCGTGGAGGATGCTCTCGGGGCCATTGTACCACGGGCCTTGCAGGTAGATAAGGTCATCTTTGTGTTCCCCTAGGTCCTCGTAGAAAACAAGGGTGTCCCGCTCCCGGAAATACTCCAGGTGTCCGACGTATCCTCCCCCGAACATAATGTCCTGGTAGCCGCGCTTGTGTCCTGCGTAGAGCTCCCGGGTGACGTGGGCGAAGGGGGTCTCCAGGTACGACTTGTCGACCTCCTGGTCATCGGGAAGGGCGGGGTCCAGCTGGGACGGGTCGGCCCCCGTCTCTTCCAGCAGCTCCCTTATCTTGAGCTCCGTCTCGGCGTAGGCGCCCTCTCCAAAATGGGTGTACCGGATGATCCCATCCTGGTCGATGAGGTACTTGGCCGGCCAGAACCGGTTCTTGTAGGCCCGCCACGTGTCATAGTCGTTGTCCAACGCCACCGCCCATCCGATGCCGTTATCCTTGACCGCGCCTCGGACGTTCTCCAGCTTCTCCTCGAAGCTGAACTCGGGGGTGTGTACCCCCAGAATCACCAGCCCGTCGTCGGCGTACTTGGAGTGCCATATTTTGAGGTACGGAAAGGTGCGGATGCAGTTGACGCAGGTGTAGGTCCAGAAGTCCACCAGCACCACCTTCCCCCGGAGATCTCCTATCTTGAGGGGCTGGGAGTTGATCCAGGCCTTTATCCCCTCCACCTCCGGAGCCACCGGGCCTTCCGCGACCACGCGCCGGGGAGTCTCAGTTGCTGTGGCCTTCCCTTCCTCCGAGGGTACGCCACCACCTACCGTCTGTGCCGGCCTCTCGGGGGCGTCGACGACCACCGGTCCCTCGGAGTCCCCCTCGGAGTTCCCGCCTCTGAAGGGATTCTCGATGACCAGGATGGCGGAGATGATGATCACAATGGCCACCGCCAGCGGGACCGTGTTGCGTATTAGTCTCATATACCCAAGTATACGTCAAAAAGGGCGGTGAGGATTCCCCGATTTCCCCGACTGCCCTGGCCCGCCGGCTGGCGCACCTGGCAGGCCTGGACTTTGCACCGGCGCAGCCGGCGTGTGTGTGGGTCCCCAGCTTGACAGGCCGAAACGCCCGCCTTATGCTATCGCCAACTCGCTTCGGAGCAGCGCTCGGGCCTGAGGCGCCGGTATAGCCGGCGTAGGATCGGTTCACGGGTGTGGCGCCGATTCCGGCGAGACGGCACTGAAGAAATTGAAGAGAAGGAGGCGCCGTGGCTGCAGTTGACAGGCTCATGGAGGACGCCGTTGACATCCATGTCCACTTCGCGCCCGACCCCAGGGTCGAGCGCCGTTGTGATGCCGTGGACGTGGCCCAGAGCGCCAAAAGCATGGGCATGAGGGGAGTGGTCTTCAAGAGCCACGAGTATCCTACCCAGCCGGTGGCCTACACCGTGGGAAAGATGATCCCCGGCATCTCCCTTATCGGAGGCGTGTCTCTGGACGTCGAGGTAGGGGGTCTCAACCCGATGGCCGTCGAGGCATCGGCCAAGATGGGAGGCCGGGTAGTCTGGATGCCCACCTTTTCCGCCAGGGTAGATAGACAGCGCAGGGGGTTGGATGGTGGGATATACATACTGGACGGTCGGGGCCGCCTTCTCCCGGAGGCGTATACCATCCTAGAGACCATCAAGGAGCACGACATGGTGCTGGCCACTGGACACCTCTCGACCCAAGAGAGCATGGTCCTGGTGGAGGAGGCCAGGAACCTGGGCATACACCGCATAGTGGTCACCCACGCCTCCACTATGTCTTTCTGGACTGGCATGACGGTCGAGGACATGAGAGCCCTGGCCAAGATGGGGGCGTACATCGAGCACTGCATCCATGTGATGATGCCCCTGACCCACAGGCTCAGCCCCTATGAGCTGGCGGAGATGCTGCAGGCCATCGGCACAGAGCAGTGCATCGTCAGCACCGATTTTGGACAGGTATACCACCCGATCCCGGCCGAGGGCCTGCGCATGGGGATCGCGACCCTGCTCCAGACCGGAATGGAGGAGGTGGAAGTCGGCATGATGGTCAAGGACAACCCCTCGCGGCTGCTGGGGCTGTGACCCGCACTGAAGAGTTAACACGGCGACCCTTAAAGACTATAGCTTAAGAGCGAACCGAATCTGCCGGACACGCTGGGTATCATCCCTCACCCGCGCCCACTCCGCGACTCGATAGCCCACCACCCACGCGATGCCCCGCTCCGAGACCAGCAGCGGTATCCGGTCGCGCCACGTCCGGGGCACCTTCTGGTCCACGAAGAAGTCCTGGAGCTTCTTCTCTTCTCCCATCCCCAAGGGCTGAAAACGGTCCCCCGGCCGCCGCGAGCGCACCGAAAGGCCGCTTCCCAGGGCCTCTCCGTCGAAGGACCCAAGGTAGGGGTCTTCTCCCGTGGCCTGCACCTGGGGTAGGAGTCGGACTGATACCCTCCAGCCGCAAATCTCTATGGCCGACTCGCCGCCGGTGGACGGCATCTCCAGCTCGCGCTCGCCAACGAGGGACGGGAAGGGGCAGGGGACCGTGTCCTCACGGCCCAAGATTAGCTGCCCGTAGGCACTGTGGAGCTTCAAGCCCCTGGGCAGGTGCCGCACCCTTCCCGCAGGGGAACGGATGGCCTCCTCCATAGCCTCCAGGTGCACCTCCTCAAGCCTGCGGGTGTCTCCCGCTACGCGTTCGTAGGCGCGCCTGAGCACGAGGCGTCTCAGGAGAGGGTGGAGCGACGCGAGGGCGTGGGTGTCCAGCACAACTGAACGGTCCCCTTCCAGGGCCGCCCTGGCCCAGGCCGAGGCCGTCTGCTCCTCCAGATAGCTCACCTCCAGAGCAGCGGACCGTGCAAGCCTGACGAGGGCCTCCCTGATGCGCGGGTTGTAGCTCTCGAGGGAGGGCAGGAGCTGATGGCGCACCCGGTTCCGGGTAAAGCGCAAATCCAGGTTGCTGGAGTCCTCGCGAAAACCGATCCCTCCCTCGCGGCAGTAGAGCCCCGTCTCTTTCCTCGTCGCTCCAAGGAGGGGCCGGAACAGGTTGGCCGGGCTGCCTCCGGTCCTGCTTTGCCAAACGGATAGCTCCTCCATACCCCGCAGCCCATGGATGCCGCTGCCACGGACGATGTGCATAAGCACGGTTTCCGCCAGGTCGTCGCTGGTGTGGCCCAGGGCCACGGCTGCGGCGCCCAGCTCGCCGGCCAACCGGCCGAGGAACCGATAACGCAACTCCCGGGCCGCCTCCTCGAAGGAGGAAACCTGCATCTCTTTCTGGTACGCCAGGGGGTCGGCCCTCTCCGCTGTCACCGGAAGGCCCAGGTGGCCGGCTACCGAAGAAACGAATCTGGCGTCCTCCTCGGCTTCCTCCCCCCGGAAGTCGTGGTTCAGGTGGGCGACATGGAGCCGTAGGCCCGTGCTCTCCGTCAGGCGTGTCAGGCAGTGGAGAAGGGCAAGGGAGTCCGGACCGCCGGACACCGCCACCACCAGGAGGGTGCCCGTATCCACGTATCCGGCGCGCTCCAGCGCCGCCTTCACCAGTGCTTCCAGTTTTTCACTCATGGCTGCGGGCCTGTGGGTTAATGCGCCTGGGGACGCCGGGGCGCCCAGAGGTGCGGGGGCAAATGTGGACTCCGGCGAGGGCAAGCAGCCTAGCTCTCCGGCAACGAGTCGTGGGAGAGATGGCACCTATCGTTGATTGACACCACCTGGCGGAACCCGGGACGCGACTGGAGGATGCTTATCGACCCCAGGTCAACCCTGAGCACGTGGAACTGGGACAGGGGGAGCCCCAAGAAGCGGCACATTACGGTGCGTATGGCGAAGTTATGGGACACAGCCACTATCACCTCCTCCGGGTGTGCTCTTTCTATGCCCTCCACGGCCTGCCAGGCCCTTTCTTGAAGCTGGCGCATGGACTCCCCCCCGGGGAAGACCACGTCCGAAGGATCCTCTCTCCAGGCGGAGTAAATCTGGGGGTACCGGGAACGCATCTCCTCTCCGGTTATGCCTTCCAGCTCTCCCAGGTTGACCTCCTTTATTCCCTCCAGGGGTGCTACCGGTAGAGATAGCTTTCGGGATATCTCCTGGGCAGTGCTGAGGGTCCTTGGTAGCGGGCTGGAGTAGAGGACAGAGGGCTTCATGGGGACCAGGGCATCCGCTGTCTGGCGGGCTTGGGCGAGCCCGCGCTGGTTTAGCCCCACACTACTCTGCCCTTGGAACCTCCCTCCCCGGTTCCACTCGGTCTCGCCGTGCCTTACCAGTATCAGCCGCATCTCTCGAATTAGTCCCCTTGCTGTGGCGAGGTGAGCCATGACGCTTCTTGGAGCCCGGCCCGTCAGCTCCCATCTTAGCAGCCGTCCCAAGCGGCGTCAAAACCGCCGCGACCAAAGTTTGGCCCCGTACCCCGATTGCACAGGACAGGGGGCGGATATAGACTCTTGTGGACGGGGGTCAGGTCGAGTCAACCTAGCCGTCGCGTTTGGAGGAGGTGAGGCAATGCCGCTGTTCCAGCATGGCTATCTCTACGACGTAGCCTACCACATCTACCGGGCTGAAGGCGTAACCGAGGAAGAGGCGAGGACCGTGGCGACCCACCAGGTGAAGGCCAATCTGACCGGCCACGACTCCCATGGAGTCATCCATATACCGGAATACGTGGAGCGAATCCATCGGGGGCACATCGTACCGGGCGCGCCCTTTGAGGTGGTACGGGAGTCGCCCACCACCGCCCGGATTGACGGAAACTGGGGGTTCGGCTTCGTGGTAACCGAAAAGGCCATGCGCATGGCGATCGAGAAGGCCCACGCCCACGGGGTGTCCGCGATTACGGTGTTCCACCAGAGCCACATAGGCCGGCTGGGAGACTACCCTGAGATGGCCGCCGCAGAGGGCATGATAGGTCTTATTACTGCCGACTCGGGCGCGGGGCCCAAGGCGGTAGCCCCCTTTGGAGGAAGGGAGCGCCGGCTGGGGACCAATCCCCTGGCCATAGCGGTACCCAGCGACCTGGAAGGTCCCCTGCTCCTGGACATGGCCACCAGCGCGGTGGCCGCGGGGAAGGCGGCGCTCTCCAGGAGCCGGAAGGAGCCCATACCAAGTACCTGGGTGATTGACAGGGATGGCAACCCCACCACCGACCCCAACGACTACTTTCAGGGAGGTGCCATCCTCCCCGTGGGCGCGGACCAGGGACACAAGGGCTCGGGCCTCTCCTTCATGGTGGAGGTCTTCTCCGGCATTCTTACGGGCCTGGGCTTTGGCATAGACCCTCAGGCCCGCCACAACGACGGATGCTTTATCGCCGTCTACGATGTGGAGGCCTTTCGTCCCCTGGCGGAATTCAAGAGGCAGGCAAGGGAGTTCGCCGAGTTTGTCAAGGACACGCCTCCGGCGAAGGGGTTCTCCGAGGTGCTGTATCCGGGGGAGATGGAGTGGCGTACGGAGCAGCAACGGCGGCAGGAGGGCATTTACATAGAGGAGGAGACCTGGGAACAGATATCCGCGCTCGTCAATGCCCACGGCCTAGAAGGGGCGATCGGGGGCCCCTAGCCGAGGGGGCTGCTATCGGGTATTCCTTCCAGAGGCCCCGCGGGATCGAAAGGTTCAATCCCCGTATTGCTGCGGGTACCATTACTCGCGTGTAGTTTCCTGCCACCCAGACTGCATAGCGCCCCGACGACGTGTTCCTACCGAAGGTTTCTCAGTGATGGCATCTACTGTGCCCCCCTTTATACGGCGGAGGGTGCTGAGCTCTGTACCGCCTCTAGGGTCGAACCGGGGGTCGCGGGACGGTCGCTCGCATGTAGACGAGGAAGGCCATGAAGGCGATGGTCAGGGCGAAGATGACCAGCAGCGGTAGAGACACCGCCAGAGACGCTGGCTTGGTCACGGTGAACTCGGCGGTTTTTCCATCCACCTGCACAGTATGGGTGCCCACGCTGCGCTCCACGAGACGGGCGAAGAACACCGTGAGGGTTTCACCAGGCCCGACGGTTATCTCCCGGACCTCGATCTCTTTGCCGTCGACGATGAGGCGGAGTATCCGGCTTCCTTCCAACCCTCCAACGTTGGTCACGTCTAACTGCACAACCACCGGTTCGCCGCTCTCCAGTTTCTCGGGAGTTATGGTCAGCGTGTCAGGCTGCGATATCAGGTTGGCCGGCGCGCGCACGACCTCGCCCGGTACAACCCTGAAGCTCCCGGTCAGCACTCTCACGTCCACCCCGGCCACCACCTCCACCTGCACCGCGTAATCGCCCTCCTCCGCGCGGGTTAGGGTGAACGTTACGGGTGCGTTGCTAAGCCCCGGGACCACCACGGTCTTCCGCTCTACTTCGAGGCCTCTGATCTTGAGTATGACGTCCGTCTGTCCCAACTCCTCGCCGGAGTTGCGCAGGGTCGCGGTGATGGTCACCAACTGGCCGGGGTCTGCCTCACTTGGGGAAACATCCAGAACGACCAGGTTGAGCACCGCCTCCACGATCCGCGCCACGACCTCAAACTCCCGCACCTGGCCGTCCAGCTCCACCACATGGATTCCGATGGCGTCTGGAGCGGCGAAGGTGAATGACTCCCTGCTCGCCTGGCCGGCGCCCAGCACAACCTCCCTCTCCTCGATTGTTCTGCCGTCCAGGACGACGGTCAGGGTGCGCCGCGCCTCCACGTTGAAATCGTTCACCAGGTCCACGGCGATTGTGATGCTCGCGCCGGGCTGGACCCGTCCCGGTATTGTGGTGACGGATACCACCCTGGGCACCGGCACCAGCAGCCTGACAACCCTGAAGCTCGCGGTGACTCCGTCTACCTCCACGGTGTAGTCTCCGGGCTGGTC
The DNA here is from genome assembly GCA_965247055.1 of Dehalococcoidia bacterium. Classification (GTDB taxonomy): domain Bacteria; phylum Chloroflexota; class Dehalococcoidia; order Lucifugimonadales; family JAGWBF01; genus CBDFGE01. Next base: position 753,265 of record CBDFGE010000006.1, on the reverse strand, counting down.
AGGGGCGGTTAGCGTGAACACTACCGTCTCGGTCTCCAGCTCTTCGACTGTTACCACCCGGCTGTCGATCCGCACGCCGTTGAGCAGCAGTATGACCTCATGGTCGCCCACGCCTCCCAGGTTGGACAGGTCGAAGCTGACGGTGACCTGCTCTCCGGGGGCGACTTCCACAGGCGAGATGGTCAGCGGCGAGGTGATGAAGCGGGCGGGTTCGACGGGAACGGCCACGGTGATCTCGCCCGTCACGGCGGTGAGGATCTCCTGTAGGTCTGTTATATCTACTGTGAAGGTACCTTCGGCGGGCGGCACGAAGGTGAAGGTGATCTGCTCCCTCCCACCGGCAGGCACGAACACCGACCGCTGGTCGGCAAGGACACCGTTTATCCTCAGCTCCAACTCGGTCCTGCCGTCCACATTGCTCCGGTTCTCTACGAAGGCGGTTATGGTTACCCGCTCGCCGGGCGCCACCGCCGAGGGCTCGATGACCAGGTCGGATAGGGCGAGCAGCAAGGGGTCGAGGGTGGTGAACACGTCGAAGCGGCCCCGCAGGAGCTCGCCCCTGCGTCCCTCGACCTGCACCTGGTAGGTCCCCTGGACCTCCCTGACCAGGAAGAAGCGTACGGTGCCCGTATCGCCCCCTCCCAGCGTGATGTCGTGCACGGCCACCGGCTTGAAGTCCGCGGCTCCCGGCTCTTTGACGTTCAGGATGGTACTGAATGACCCGGACTGACTACCATCGTTCGTCACGTCCACGAGAACCTTCACCGGCTCTCCCGGGTCCACCGCCTGGGGGGTGACCTCCAGGTTGCGTGCGAAGACATTGGCAGGCACATCCGCCAGCACCAGCAGGGAGAACTCGGAGAAGCCCTTCCGGGTCTTCCCTACGCAGATGAACTCAAGCCTGTCGGGAGTCAGGGTGCACTCGGTGTCCAGCAGCTCGGGGGTACCATCGGCGGCCACATGGGCGATGCGTACGTTCGCCCTCCCGAACTCTATTACCCAGTCAATGGAGACCTTCATGCTGATCTCCACCTCGCCGAGGTCGTCTTGCTTGAGGTCGCTCTGGATCGTAACGGTTCCGGCCTGGTTGGCTATGATCTTGGCTCCCTCCCTGGCCTCTATCTCTACGGCCGTCCGGTCCTCATCGGACAGCTGCTTCGAGATGGTGAGGGACAGGTTAACGTCCTCAGGCAGCCGGTCCAGACCGGCGAGCAGGGAGACGCCGAGGTTCCCGACCAGGGGATCGTCGGAGCTCAGATCCTCCCTCTTCTCTTCGGTCTCCAGGTGCAAGGACTCGAATGTGCCGCTGGCCTGTGTACCCTCCGCCGTGCCGGCCAGGTTCTGATTCAGTCTGCCCTTCAGCGTGAGGACAATCTCGTTCGTGACTGGGTCCCTCACCGGCAACGTTACCTCTTTACCGATGATCCTGATGCCGCTGGTCCTGTCCACGAACCTGGATACCTGTACTCCTGCCCGCGCCAGCACCGGTATAGATAGCGAGATGGACCCCTCGCCGATCCTGATGTCCCCCGTCAGAACCAGGACCAATGTGTTCCCTTCGGCATCCGTCGCGCTGGTGGTAGCCGGGTTGAACGAGTAGGCAACTGGTATGGGTGTATCTAGGGCGGCCCTTGCCACTTCGAAGAAGTCCTTCTCCTCGTCCAGCTCCTCGGTGTCCTTTGTGGCGATAACCCGCACGTCGTGGCGTCCCGGGCTCGTGATGCCCGTCGCCGGCGGCTGGTCCGGTATCTGCACGAACCGGACCACGTCCGCTTCGCGTCCCGGGGCCAGGGTGACAGGGCCGACGGCCGGGTTGTCATCCACCTGGGTGTTTACGTTGAAGTCCGCTCTGATGCCGCCCTCGTTGACCGCCACCGTGCTGATTTCGACGATGTTGCCAGGACCAGCCAGCCTGGGCACCACGTCGGTGAACAGCCTGATGACGATACCCCGGATAATGATTCTGCCCAGCTGGTTTCCCATCTGCATCAGGTAGGTCCCCGGCTCCGCCCGCACGATAGGATCCCGCGCCGGCCTCCGGCTGGGCAGCACTAGCGTGACATCGTCTCCACCCAGCAGGTCCACGGGGAAGGCAATCTGTTGCCTGGTGCCGTCCCCCCTGTCCGCGAACAATATTACCGTATCGGTGATCTGCTGGCCGGTCGTATTACGGACATTGACTTGTAGCCCTACGGGTTCGCCGGCATCCGGCGTCGCGGCGACACCCTCAGGGAGGCGCAAGCCGCGCAACACCAGAGTCATCCCGCTGGCCTCCAGTCCCTCGGGTAGCTCTGCTTCGGCCACCACGAGTGCCTGTAGGGTGGCTCTGGCGGACCCTTCGTCGTCGTCGGTGACGGTCACCTCTACGGTGAAGGTCCCTGCCTCAGCGTACGTGTGGGGGACCGAGAGCGGGCTTTCGGCGGGGTCGATGACAGTGTCCGGTGTATTGTCTCCCCAGGCGATGACGGCCACGTGGTCATCGTCGCGGCCGGGGTCCTCGAAGGTGGAAGCGATAGTAATGGGACTACCCGCCAGGCTGGCCTGATCGGGACCCGGGTCCACCTTGGGCGGCAGGTTGGTCACGGCGGCGCTCAGGTCGCCCGAGCCGGTGCCCCCGTCGTCATCGGTAACCGTTATGGTCACCAGGAACGTGCCGTCGTCCTCGTACGTGTGCAGGACCGCCAGAGGGGTGATGGCGGGGTCGACCACGGTGGGTGCGCTGCCGTCGCCCCAGTTGATGGACGCGGTATGGGTATCCACTTCACTGACATCGGCGAAGGAGGCGGTGACCCGGATGGAATCACCCTCCTCGCCCGTCTGGCTGGTTCCCGGCAACACCGTCGGCGCCACGTTGGCCACCGACACCACGAAGGTGCCGTCGCCGGTGGCGGCCTCGTCGTCGGTCAGCGTCAGCGTGACCGTGTATTCGCCGTTGTCCTCGTAGATGTGGGCCTGGATGGGACCTTCGGCGGTCTCGCCGTCGCCGAAGTCCCACTCGAACAGGACGATGGTCTCGGGAGACCCGGGGTCGAAGGAGCCGCTGCCGTCGAGATCGACGACGTCGCCCTCGTTGGCGGTCTCGTTGCCGGTGATGACGGCGACGGGCGGCACGTTGCCAGTCACAGTGAGAGTCAGCTCGGCGGTCCCGATACCTCCGTCGTCGTCCTGGACTGATACGGTAACAGTGAAGATGCCAGGGGCCTCGTAGATATGGGAGGCGGCCACGCTGCCGACACCGTTGGCCTCGGTCACGACACCGGCATCGGTCGTCTCGTCGCCCCAGTCTATGGTGGCGGTGTGGGTATCCAGGGTACCGATGTCGGTGAAGGTGGCCGCCGGTTCGAGGCTCACCTCCACCAGCACGTCCACCGTCCGGTCGTTACCGGCCTCTGCCACGGGGTTGAGGTTGTTGACCGTTACCACGACTTCGTCGCTGTCGGAGCCGGCCCCCGTTGCCGAGAGCTCGAAGGTGTACACACCGTCATCTAGGGCGACGAAGGTGGCGGTCGAGGTGTTGGCGCCATCCAGCGTCAGATTGACTGGGCCACCGGTCTGCCTCCATCCGAAGATGACGTTCGGCGGCACGCTGCTTCCTTCCAGGGTCACCGTATCGCCTTCGTTGACCTCCTTGTCTTCGCCGGCGTCGGCTACAGGAGCGGCAGGTGGGGGCGCACCGGGGCCGCCAGAGGGCTGAAATACGGTGATGGTAGCACTCCTCAGAAGTGCGGGTATCGGATCTCCCTCTGGGGACCTGGACTGGGTGCGCCTGTCGTCGGTGGCCAGCCGGACCGTCGCCGTTCCCGTGGAGGTTGTGGAGAAGGTGAGGATGGCCAGGTCATCCCGCTCGGTCCGCGTGGCAAAGTTGACGGCAAAGTCCGCGGTGCCTTCGCCCGTCGAGACATCTGTTATGGTGACGTCGTCACCGCTGGCGGCGATATCGCCGGGCACGATACTTAGAATCTGACCGTCGAAGGTGAGCCTCACGTCCAGGCTTCCCACCTCCAGGCCCTTCGGGTCCACCCGCAGCCTCAGTGTGGCCGGCTGGCCCACCTGTATTGACTGGTCCGGAGGTTCGAGGGAGACGACCAGCTCCGTCACGTTGAAGGGCAGCACCGCCGGGTCGCTGCGGTGGCCCAGCCTGTCCGGCAGGTTACCCAGCTCTGTCGCCAGCCTGTCGGCCGCCCTCACGTCTATCCTGTGGGTGCCCAGCGGCAGGAAGTCAGCGTCGGGAACCGTGAAGGTGGCGATGGGGTTGCCTGCCCTGACGTTGTCGCTGAAGAACAGCGCGCTCAGACTCTGGTTGCTGAAGCCGTCGGACGCCCTCACACGGAAGTCGTGGTGCAGGCCAAAGGCGATGGGCTGGGCCGGCGTGAACCTGGCCACCCCCGCCTCAACCTGGATGTTGGCGCTAGTGCCCACAAGCACCCCGTCCAGGAACAGCTCGTACAGCACCACGCTGCTGTCGAAGGCCCACAGGAAGGTTGGGGTGTACGTCCCGGTCACCACCACCGGATCGAGGGAGTCGGGGTCGATCGTGAGCTCGGACGGCGCGGCCGGTGGTACGGCGTCCAGCGTGAAGCTCCACTGCTCCGAGTACGCTCCGTTGTTGCCCGCTCCGTCCTGGGCCCTTACCCACCACCAGAACTGCCTCGGCGCGGTTCCACCCTGGTCCAGGGGCCCCTCGAGGGTGAAGCTGGCGTCGAAGGCCTGTATGTTGCGCACTATGGAGGCGTCGAAGTCATCGCCGGACGCCGTGGAGACCTGCAACTGGTAGGCCACGCCGCTGTCATCTTCAACCCTTTCCCACGTAAAGGTGGGGGTGGAATCGGTGGTCTGGCCTCCCGAGGTCGGGAGGAGCAGCGTGGGCACTGCCGGAGGCTCTGCATCTGGGCCTACGGTGAATGTGAAGAAAGGCCCGTTAAAGAAGTTGCGGTTGCCCCGGCCGTCTACCGCGTCGGCGTGCCACCTGTAGTCGCCGTCCGCCAGGGCGCTGGCGTCAGGAAGGATAAACTCGATCACCTGCTCGCCGTTTCTGGCCACCAGAACGTCGGCGATTCCATCGGCCGTGAAGACCGTCTCGGCGAAGGCGCCCGTCGCCGGATGGTCGCCCGAGGCTATCGAGATCTCTATTCCGTAGGTGACGCCGCTGTCGTCTGTGACCGGCTTCCACCGGAAGCTGGGTGTGCTGTCTCCAATCGTGGCCCCTTCCCCTGGGAACACCAGCGTCGGATTGGCGGGGGCGCTGGCATCAGGGAGGACCCCGAAGTCGCCCGTGGCTGAGAACCCATTGGTATTGCCCAGGACGTCCACCGACTCGACACGCCAGACGTAGGTGATGGAGGGCCCCAGGAGCTTTACGGGAGTGAAGGTGTTCTCGGTGAGGCGCACGCCGTTCAGGTTAATGGCGTAGGGCGCGTTCTGGATGTCTCCCGACGTCACCTGGAGATGGTAGAAGGAGCCGTGTCCCTCGGGATCGGGCGTGGGAGTCCACAGGAAGGTGGGCGTGGCGTCGTCCCCCGTGACACCCTGAGTGGGCTGCAAGAGCTGTGGCACTGGAGGCCCGTTGGCATCGCTGACCACCTGGAAGACGTTCACCGCGGAGAAGGGACCAGCGTTGCGGCCGTCGTCGATGGCCCGGACGTGCCAGTTGATATCGACCCCGGTGGGTAGGGAGCCGGCGAATACGAACTGGATCACCCGGTCATCCAGGTAGGCCACCGGCGCATGGGGGACGTCCGCCGCGAAGATCAGGTTTGACGTGAAGGACCCGGTGGCGGGCTGGGCCCCCGTGGCTACCTCCAGTCTGTAGAACACACTGGTTTTGTCCGTGACCCGGCTCCAGCGGAACCGGACGGCGTCGCCGCTCTTGACGAAACCTTTGCCGGCGGCGGCGATGACCCGCGGCGTCACCGGTACCGGTGCCGGCGGAGGGATGACGTCGATCAGGCTCACAGACTCGATGTGCAGCCTGTAGAGATCCACGCCCAGGCCCAGGTCCTGGGATGTCTGCCAGTTGAAGGTGGGTGTGCGGTCGTCGTCCAGACTGGCAGGGTCCTTAGCCAGGTCCGTGGGTTGTGTCGGCGGGTCCAGGTCCACGACGAAGTCTAGCCTGTCGGCGGTGCTGGTGTTGCCCGCCACGTCCACTGCCCTGACCTGGGCCGTGTACTGGTCGTCGGGGTCCAGCACGGTCTCAACGGTGTTGGGAACGGTGAACACGGTCTGGTCCGCCCCCACCTCGAAGGTCTGGTCGTAGCCCTCCCTGTCTCCCGAGATGGTAACAGTGTAATGGTCCAACCCAGAGACCTCGTCGCCGGTGTCGGGGGAGGTCCAGGCCAGCTCCGGCGTCCTGTCGGTCGTCACCACAATGGTCCCGTCGGTGAGGGTCCCCGATGGCCTCACCAGCAGGCCGGTGGGTGGACCGGGCGCCGTGGTGTCCACGTCGTACTCCAGGGTCGCGCTGTCTCCGGGCTGGCCGACTATGGTCACGAACCGTACCTGTATCGCCCGCCTGCCGTCGGGATGGGCATCCGCAAAGGTCAGCTGGATCGTATCGGCATTGTTTATCCGGGTTGTGCAGTCGACGGCGTCGCCCGTGGCATCTGCGCAGGCGACCGCGCCCAGCTCCTTGAAATCTCGAAACTCCGCGTCGGCAAAGGGTGGGGTGCCAGCCTCACCGGTGGCTACCTGGTATGAGCCCACTCCGGCCACTGGCGGATCCTTGGGGATCCTCCAACTGAAAGTCGGCCTGTCGTTGAACAGAGGCGGTAGCTGCACCAGGTTGCGTGGTACGTCCCCCCTGCCGGCGAAGAATCCCAAGGGATCGGTGAAGTCGCCGGAATTGGTCGCGCGGTCAACAGCGTTGACCTCCACGGTGTAGTCGCCGTCAGTTAGGGTGGGCGTGGTGAACCCACAGAAGATACCGCACTGAGCATCGAACACCGTTGCCTCGGCGACTGCGGTTCCAGCGGGGACCTGCTTTACAACCACGTTGTAGAAGTCCACGCCCGACTCGTCACCCGCCCTTCCAGGGCCCCCCGGAATCTGGTCCTGCGAGCGGGTCCACCTGAATACGGCCTCCGGATTCTCCCCGGTGCCAATGCTAACCAGAGACACGATTGGCGGGAGGGGTCCCAGGGAGTCGACTGTGAGAGCGAGTACGGCGGCGACGCCGCTGTTGCCCACGTTGTCTATGGCCTGTACAAGAACGGTGTACTGGTCGTCTTCGAGGAGGACACCGGCTCCCGACACATCAAAGGTGCAGAGGTTCGTCACGGCGCTGCAGGTGCCGTCCAGTACCACGCCGACGACCACCGCAGGAGTACCATCTCCCGTCCTCCGGATTTCCACCGTGTACCGGTCCACTCCGGAGCCCCGGTTCCGCTCGTCCCCCGGGGCCACGAACCCGGGATCGGTGGAGCGCTTCCACTGGAAGGTGGGGGTCCGGTCGGGGGTTATTGCCCCACCGATGGACGTGCTGCTCAGCTCTTGTGGGGGCGTGGGACTCAGGGTATCTATAATGAACCTGATGGGCTCGGAGAACTCGCTGGCGTTGCCCCGTCCCGGTACCCTTTCCACCGCCAGGGTGGACCTCTGGTCCGCGGTCGCCACCAGGAGGGCGGCCGTTATCCGGCCAGCCTTGTCCAGGCCCCTTACGCGCCACCAGTAGACCTTGTTCAGCTCCAGCTCGTACTCCACCACCTCCCAGAACAGGTCTCCGGTGGTTGTCTCCCGGCGGTCGGCTTCACTGTCTAGGGCGGCCTTGGTGAGGGCCAAGTGTACGTCGTACTCTATCTGATTGGTCTGGGTCAGGTTATCCGTGGATGGGTCCCACTCCAGGAGCGGGGTGGTGTCCCTGGTGAAGGCCAAGTCCGCCCCCAACGGGCCCGTGGTCACCGGTACCGTGGGTGGCTGGGTGTCGATGGAGAAAAGCTTGGACCCCTTCAACTCTCCCTGCTGGCCCAGGTTGTCGACAGGCGAAACGGAGATAGTATACCTTCCGTCGCCCAGCGCAGTCTTCAACGCCATCCGGAAGAAGGCAACGTTGTCTATGTCGAGACTGCCCGACGCATCAAAGCAGGATGGCAACTCCAGCTCGTTCGCGTCGAAGCACTGGACAGTGCCGACCTCGGCGAAGTCACCGGCCACAACTGTTGGGCCCGGGTCGTCGCCACTGCCGGTGATGGCGATGTTGAAGGTCCTGATTCCGGCAGCGGGCCGCACGCGAGGTGGGTCCCAGTCGAAGGTGGGCCTGGCCTGGTTATCGGGGCTCCGCTGGATCAGGTTCTCAACGGCGCCCGGTGGTTGTAGCCTAAGGGTAGCCAGGGGAGTCAGCACGTCCAGCACAGACTCGCCGTTGAGGGCTACCTCGGTGCTCCTGGGGAACAGGGCGCACCCGGGGATGGGATTCCCAGTAGCATCGTAGCAGTGGAACAGTACTTGCATCGGTGCCAGGGCGTCCAGGCTCGCGGCGGTTATTACCGCTTTGACGGTGGCGAGATCAAACTCACCCACGGTGGGATTGAAGGTGGCGGCTCCAATGCCTACGTGGCCTGCGGCCCTGTCGAGGTCCCCGGTCAGTACCTGTTCCAGTCTCCTACCGTGAGCGATACTCTCAAGCCCGATGTCCGTCGGGTCCACGTCCAGGAAGGCGTCCACCGCCGACACCCTGCTGCCGTTGGGACGCGCCCTGATGACCACTTCCGCATCAAGGTTGGGAAGATCGAAGGAGGTGAGCTTCAGCTCCAGGGCCAGCTCTACTGGGAACCCGACAAGGTCCCGCAAGACCGAGACCCCCTGGTACGCCGCGTCGGAGTCTGTGGGGTGGTCCTTGCGGAAGCCCACGCTCAGGGCCCTGGTCGCTTGCAGCGCCTGGAACTTCACCACGGCCACGTCGAAGTCCTGAGTTACCGGGGTCCCCTGGGTCACGGCGCTGAACTCTATTGTGCCTCTTGCCGCATCCACCCTGCTTACGATTACCTGCTCTAGCCTGCCGTCTCCGGGAAGGATGGGTCCTACGACCTGCAGGGCCTCTGGATCGAAGTTCAGCAGCGCGTCCACTGCCGAGACCTTCTGGCCCTGAGTCCTTGCGCGTACGGTCACATCGAAGGTCTGATTTCTGGCGAAGCCCTGGAACTCCTGGCTGCTGAACTCCTGGTTCTGGAGCACGATGTCGACGGTCGGCTTCAGGATGGTGACGACAGTGTCGAGGGCCCTGTCCAAAAGCGGGGCGCCCTTGTAGCCGGCCTCGCTCCTCCTGGGGTGGGCCTGGCTAAAGGATATGTCACCGGGCCTCTCGAGGACCTGGGGCTCCTTCGCCCTGAATCGCACCACAGCGAGGACGAAGGGCACGTTGGCGGGGACCCCCAGGGTGGCGGCACTGTAGTCGACCGTACCCCTGGTGTTATCGAAGTCCCCCGTGAGCACCTCCTCAAGCCGGGTCCCCGACGCTATGCTGAGGACCTCGAAGTCGCTGGGGGCGAAGTCCAGGAAGGCGTCCACCGCGGAGACCGGCTGGCCGGTGGCCTGGCCGCCCTCTGTGGGGTCCACCTTTATGGTCACGTTAAATATGGTACCCGGACCAACGAACTCTTTGTCGGCGTCTGGCAGCAGGCTGAGGTCCAGGATCTTCTTTACTATAAATTGGATGAACGATGCCGGCGTTCGGAGACCACCCTGGTCCACCGCCCTGACCGCTATGAGATGGGTCCCATCGGGCACAGGACCCAGTAGAGTCAGCTGGATCTTGTCGCCGGTGCCCGCCAACCCGGCGCACTGGCCAGCCGTGCCAATGGGCACGTCGTTCGAGTCGAAGCACCTGACGATGAACAAGTCCGTGTTCTGGAAGGACGTAAAGGGAATGATGAAGCCCGGCGCCAGCACCGGGTCTCCGGTGATGGCCACCTCATAGTCGACTATGCCCCCGGTGGTGAGCTGTGGAGCCGGCAGCAGGAAGGGCCGTCTCCACAGGAAGACGGGCTCGTTTATGAACAGGGGCTGGAGCTGCTGAAGGTCCTGGGGCGCGGTCCGCGGCCCTGCCCGGAATGTCAGGGGATCGGTGAAGGCGCTTTCATTGGTCGCCCGGTCTACCGCGTTCACCTCGATGGCATAGCTCCCCGTTATCAAGTCGGGGGTGGTGATGGTACACACTCCGGCGGGGCAGAGGACATCGCTGTCGTCTGCGGTGAGGACCAGGTTCTCCGGGCCCGCTATGTCCAGTCTGTAGAAATCGACGCCCGACGCGTCGGCGGCGGTACCGGGAAGAGGTGGGGTGTCGTCCTGGGAGCGGTCCCAACTGAAGGTGCGTGCCGACGCGTCCTCATCCGGGGTCACCTCACGGAGGGTGCCGGGGATCGTGGGAGGTAACGTATCGACGGAGAATGTCCCGGTCTGTGAAGTTGCGGAGTTATTAAAGGAGTCGGAGGCGATAACCCGCCAGCTATAGGTATCGTCGGCCAAGGTCACGGGGGACGTGAAGCTGGTCTGGGGTATGTCACCGATATTAATAATGAAGGGCTCGGCGAACTGGTCGCCGGCTCTCACCACCTGAAGTCTGTAGGTTATCCCTGTGCCCTGGGAGGCCGTCCACTGGAAAAGGGGAGTCGCGGCGTTGGTGAACCTCGGTGGCGCGACAAGGCCGGGAGGGGTGACCTGGACGACGGGCACGACGGTGAAGGTCCGGACCACCAGGTCCGCCAGAACGGTCTCGTTGCCGACCACATCGGTGGCGCCCACCCGCCACCTGAACTGCCCGGCAGAGGTGAACGTGATGCGATCGCCGGTGGCCGACGGGTCGGGGATCACCTTGTTCACGATGGGCGTGGAGAAGTCCACGTCGTCGCCGCTGGCGACCTGGAGCCGGTAACTGGCGACGTCTGGACTGACGGACACCTGCCACTCGAAGTCTACTGTCAGGCCGGCCAGCACCGCTCCATCGACGGGTGCCACCAGCACCGGGGGCACCGGAGGGGTGAGATCGAAAACGGACAGGTCGAGAAGGGTGAACCCCGGTTCAAAGGGAATGCCCTCCGATGGAGGGATGGCCGACTGGCCTCGCGGGATCATCTGGGCTTCGATCTCTATGCCGGTGCTCGGGTCGGGGACTATGAAAAATGATAGGCGCTCCAGGGGTTTCGCGCCTTCACGGATGGCGGGGGTATCCGGGTCGTCCTGCGGCACCTGGAAGACCTGCACGTCTCCGTAAGTGCCGTTCTGGGTGAGATGGCGGCCCTGGGCGTCCACCGAGGCGGGGGTAAGCTCCAGAGGCACCAGTTGCTGCAGGAGGACATCAAAGGCCTTTACCCTGATCTCAAGGCCGTCCCCAGCGGGTGCGTTCCCAACCGACACGTTACCCGCAAATTCATGGGGTAGCGGTGGGGGTGCGCCGGCTGCCAGGACAGCCTGGATCAGGATGGCGAGGAGGAGAGAGCTGAGAGCAACTCCTCCCCCTATTATAGTTACTGCCTTTATGCGCCGGAAGGCTCACCGACCTCAGGGTGCTCGACTACCCGATCCGCTTTCAATAACTTACAAACCGAAGCCCCCTCTGGCTCCCGGTTCTACCACCTAAGTCGCCCAAGGAGGGCCTTTCTCCTTTAGTTAGTACAACTCTTCTTAACGACTTCTTTGAAGTCAGATGCTCGTCCTTATGTCCCTTCCTCATGTAATGGACACTCCCTCGGACCTGCCACCTCCATCACCGGCCTATAAACTACCTCGGCTCCAGCACCGGCCCGATGATTCCGTTACACTGAGGTCTGCCTACGTCCGCGCACATCTCGAGCCAGAAGCCATCGCCGGCCGAGATCGACTGGTTTCGGTTGAAAGATAGATTTTGCAGCACGTTCTGCACCAGCGTCACCACCGGCTTACCCGTCGCCCGGTCGCGCACCATAAGACCATTGGCATCCAGCAAGATATCGAGGGAGTTCTCGAAGCCCAGCAACTGTATCCACAGCCGCTCCGCTTCCAGGTCGACGTTATTGACCAGGTTCCCGACCGTGGAGTCACGCTCGGAGTGCAACCCCACCAGGTTCCATATCTCCTTTACCTCCTGGCCAGCCGGGGTAAAGGGAGGAGGCAGTGCCACAGCAGCACCGCTGAAGGTCAGTTTGATGGGCACCGGCACCTCAAGGTCTACAGGGAACTGGGTCCCTCCCGGGAAGGTGAGCGTCTTGAACGCACTGTCTTTGGCCTTGACGATGTAGCCCTTGCCCGTACCGACGGCCGTAAACTCCTGCTGTGCCCGGCCCGGGGCGTAGGAGACGAACTTGGGGGTCGCCCCGCCGGAGGGGCAGGCGCCACCGTCGGGGCAGTAGTACCACATGATCTCCACTGCGTCCGCCAGGGTAGCTATCCCAGGCGCGCCTCTTGTAGCGGCCTGAGCGAGGAGATTACTTATCTTGTGCTCAGAATTGGCGGCGCAGTCCCCAGTGGCGCACTGCAAAGGCGTGGAGAGGAAGTTCAAATTGGGCATGAGGTACACGTTGAAGGTCTGCCGCTTGTCCAGGACCTTGACCGGGGCGCCCGCGCCGCCGCCCAACTCGAGCACCTGTCCGGCCGTGTCGATGGCCCTGAGGGAAACGAAGAAGGTACCGGTCAGGGGGTCCTGCTGGGGGATGACCTTGAACGGGAGCGCCAGCTGCCAGTCTGCCCGGGTATCGATATCCCACTTCTCGAGCAGCGCCGGATGGAAGCTGCTGACCGACGCCATGGTGTCCTTGTTCGGGTTCAGAAGGCCGGGGTCCGCCGTGATCGATACTACGCTACCGAACTTGCTTGCCGGTACCATGGCCCTCAGTACCACCATGTCCCTGGAGAGGGCCCCCTCGGCGCTGCGAGGATATATCGTGGGTAAGGCCACGAGGTCTCCTGCCACGAAGGGACCGAGGATGGAGAACTTGGTGGATACGGGGTCGTGGAGCAGCGTCTCCTGGGAGTCCTGTACGAATAACAGCCGGAAAGTGGCCGTATATGTCCCCCGGATTTTGGGCGGTACGTAGGTAATGGTGTACTTGATAAACCCGTCTCCCAGCTTACCCCGGTAACCGTAGCCGTAGCCGAAGGGGTCGGGCGTAGTCTCCACCAGCCTTACGTCCACAAACAGCTTTCCCTGTGTCTGCCCGCCCACTACGGGCAAGCTCCCACTAATGTCCGCCGAGGCGATGGGAGCGTAGTTGGGAGCCTGCGGGAAGGGGAGGTTCACCGTGAACCCTGTGAACCCGGCGTCCCCGGTGTCCTGCGCCACTGTCAGTGTCACCTTCTTGATCGGCTCGAAGTCGCCCTGCAGCCCCACGTCGGCGTTGATAATCACCGGATCGCCGAGCTTGAACCCCGCCGGAGCAGGGAAGTCGGGGAACTTCTTCACTGCGCTAACTTCTACGGTCAAGCCTAGAGCCGAGTCCGGGCGCAGGAACAGAAGCGCCATCACGACTCCCGTTACCAGTAACGCAAGGTAGAACGGTGCGTACCTCTTGAGAAGGATCCTGTTGAGAAGGATCCTGCTCATTCCGCCTCTCCTTTCACTTTTACGAGAGACTTCCATCTGACGATATGCGCCTCTGAAAGTTCAAGCCACTATATCATCGTGAGTAGGACTAAGTCAAGGGTGTTGGGTGAACATTCGGCAGGGTAAGCATCATGAGGAATGGGCAATCTTCTGGAAAGAGGTATAGATCGGTGCCCATCAGGCCGTGAGATGTGCATCTCGGCGCCCCCCCAGATTCTGGACGGAGCGTGTGTCGTTGACATTCTGGGCACCGACAGTCTTGACAGGGGCACACCCTTTTGCTAGGATTGCAAGCATCGTGATGCGATGTATGACCGTTAGCCTTTCTGGGCGATAGCAAGGATGGGCAGCGCCAATACGATTCGTATCGGCTCGAGATACCCTTCGGGGCCAGCGCTTCCCGCCATGTTCGCCCGGTACAGGGAGGGCATAGAAGGGGAGTTGCGGGCGGCCATACCTGGGCCCGAGAGGGGGCTTGGGTGGGGCGATCTCCCGGCCGGCCTTTATCATATGCTCCAGTATCACATGGGTTGGGCGGATGAGTCTGGAGGCATCCGGGCGGCCCCGGTTTCCCAGGGTAAAGCGCTCCGTCCCACCCTGTGCCTGTTCGCCTGCGACGCCCTGAGTGAGCAGTGGACCACGGCGCTGCCGGCTGCAGCAGCCCTGGAGTTCATCCATAACTTCTCCCTGATTCACGACGATATCCAGGACCAGGACCTGGAACGCCGCCATCAGCCCACCGTTTGGGCCCTGTGGGGACCGCCTCAGGCCCTCGTCGCCGGGAACGCGATGCGGTGCCTTGCCGACGTATCCGCCCTGGATCTCGGGCGCCGGGGGGTGTCCCAAGAAAAGGTGCTCAGGGCGTCGTGCCTGATCACGGAGGGCTACCTTGAGATGACCGCTGGACAGTGCATGGACCTGGCCTTTGAAAGGACTCTGGACATAACTCTCCAGGACTATCTCGGGATGGTCTCTTATAAGACGGGCGCCCTGCTCCGGTGCGGTATGGAGCTGGGAGCCCTGGTCGCCTCCGACCGGGAGGATGACATAAAGGCGTTCGCTCATGCTGGCGGGTTGTTGGGCCTGGCCTTCCAGATACGAGACGACGTGCTGGGAATCTGGGGAGATGAGGCTACGACTGGGAAGGCCGTTGGCAACGACATACGGAGGAGGAAGAAGTCCTTTCCCGTGGTCTATGCCCTTGAGTCGGCAAAGGGTTCGGCCCGCCGTGCGCTGGTGGAGGCGTATAGCAAGGACGAGCCGGAGGATCAGGACGTCGAGAGGGTTTTGGAGGTGCTGGAGGAGCTCAACGTGGCTGAGTATGCCCACGCCGTGACCCGAGAGAAGGGGGAGATGGCCCTGGCACAGCTAGGAGGCGTGCCCCTGGCTGCTTGGGCACGCCGGGAGATAGAGGAGCTGGTCGAGTTCCTTACCACACGGCAGCGCTGAGGCGCATGGGAAGCGGAAATGAGCGGCCATATTCACATTACGAGCCGCAGGGAAAGGAACGAAGGAACGTATGAAGAGAGCCAAGAGGCCTATGGAGCTTTCCATCAGGCTGGCATTTTACATGTTGAAGAAGCGTCTCAGAGGCAGGAAACGGTTCCCGCTGGTGACCATGCTGGAACCCCTGGAGATGTGCAACCTGGCCTGTGTGGGCTGTGGCCGCATCCACGAGTACAAAGCGGTGATGGACAAGATGATGCCCGTCGAGGAGGCTGTCTCGGCGGTGGAGCGGTCCAGTGCTCCGATCGTCTCCATCGCCGGAGGGGAGCCCACGATACACCCCAAGATAGACCATATAATAAATGAGCTGGTCCGGCGTAAGTACTTCGTCTACTGCTGTACCAACGGAATCCTGCTGGAGCGGGTTATGAAGAAGGTACCCCCTTCCAAATACCTCTCCTGGGTGGTCCACATGGATGGCATGGAGGAAAAGCACGACGAGGCGGTGGCCAGAAAAGGTGTCTTCCAGAAGGCCATGACGTCCATCCAGATGGCGCTGGATCAGGGGTACCGGGTCTGCACCAACACCACCATCTTTCGCGGCTGCGACGTGGACGACATCCACGGCCTGTTCCGCACCATGACGGAGATGGGGGTGGAGGGATGTATGGTCTCGCCGGGCTTCGACTACACCCACGCCCCAGACCACGACATGTTCCTCACCCGCAAGGAGTCACATCAGGCCTTCACCGAGATCCTGGACAAGAGCAAGACCAAGGGAATGAAGCTGTACAACAACCCCATCTACCTGGATTTCCTAAGGGGGAAACGGGAGTATCAGTGCACGGCATGGTCCAACCCTACCTACACGGTCATGGGCTGGAGGAAACCTTGCTATCCCCTGGCCGACGAACACGTGGATAGTGTGGATGAGCTCTTCGAGGAGTCCCTTTGGGAAAAGTATGGCGTGGGAAAGGACCCTCGCTGCTCCGGCTGTATGATGCACTGCGGTTTCGAGTCGGCCACAATATTCAAGGCTGTCTCCAGTCCGAGAGACTGGGTCACCTTGATCAAGGCGGGGGCAATAAGTAAGGGCGGGATCACGGCGAGCTAGGACGGGGCGTGTGATTGCCATAGTGGCATCGATGGAGCGAGAGGTGTCGTTTCTCATGGGCCGAGCCTGGCTGAACGGGAGCGATACCGGTAAAGCGCGCACTGGCGAAGTGCGCCCTCTGGTGTGTGTCACCGGAGTTGGCGCGAAAAAGGCGTCGGCGGGTACAGCCGACATGTTGGACGGCTCCGCGAGGCCGGACTGCGTATTGTCCCTCGGTTTCGCCACAGCCCTGGTGGAAGGACTTGACACCGGGGACCTGGTCCTCTGCCCGAGGCTCTTTGCGACGGGCTGGGACGGCGTCGTTGCGTCCGATTCCTACCTGCTGAGGCAGGCCCAAGAGGCGATCAGGGGTCCCGGGGCGCCACGCCACTTCGTCGCCGACTCCCTAACAGTAGACCGGATGGTCTCGGAGGCCGGGGAGAAGAAGCGGCTGGCGGAAGCTACCTCGGCCTGGGTGGCCAACATGGAGGACTTCTGGGTGGGGGCAGAGGTTGCCCGACATCGGATACCTTTCCTCAGCGTGCGGGCCGTCCTGGATACGGCCCGTCAGGGTTTGCCGCCCTATCTGGCGGGGATTGGCGACAAGAGACCTCTGATGCAGGCCTTGCATGTCGCGGCCAACGGGCTTGTCCGGCCGTGGAGTATCCCTGGAGTGGTTCGGTTGTCCGGGCAGGCGAAACTGGCGCGGGCGAATCTGGCCGCTTTCTGCACGGCCTTTCTACGTGTGAGGAAGACAGCGGGGAGCCGGTCCGGAGATGGCTAGGACTGATTTTCACCCCAGGCTCCGCGGTGGGCGGAGTCTCGGAGAGAAAGAGGCGCTGCCCGGGGGCGGCCCTCTGCCAGGAAAGGGGACCGTCAATCAGACGCGGCAGGATATCTCAGGATGTCTATGGATGAAGGTACTTGTCACTGGAGCCACAGGGTTTATCGGCGGGAACGTTGCCCGCACGCTTCACGGCAGGGGCTACGAAGTGGTGGCCCTCGTGAGGCCGGGGAGTAGCACCTTAACGCTACAAGGCACGGGCATCGAGATGGTCCCAGGAGACGTGAGGGATGGGGAGTCGGTCGCCAGGGCGGTAAAGGGCTGCCGGGCGGTGTTCCACTGCGCGGCCCTGTACCGGTTCTGGACGCCGGACCCCCGCCTGATGTACGAGACAAATGTAACTGGGACCCGGATCGTCCTGGAGGAGGCCCTCAGGGCAGGAGTGGCCGGTTGCGTGTATACTAGCACGGTCTCTACGGTGGGCATACCCAAAGGAGGCGTGGGCACCGAGGAGACAACGCCCTCGGCCAGGGAGCTTGTGGGTCACTACAAGGCCTCCAAGTACATGGCGGAGGGGGAGGCGCTAGCCATGGTGCAGAAGGGTCTTCCAGTGGTGGTGGTCAACCCCACGGCCCCCGTGGGACCGTGGGACGTGAAGCCCACACCCACAGGCCGCCTGGTGCTGGACTTTATTCGGGGGCGCCTCCCAGCCTATGTCAATACGGGAATGAATGTGGTGGACGTGGAGGACGTGGCCGTGGGGCATGTGCTGGCCCTGGAAAAGGGCAGGCCCGGGGAGCGGTATCTCCTCGGCAACATGAACATGAGCCTGAGTCAGGTACTCAAGCTTCTCGAGCGGGTGTCCGCTAAGAAGGCGCCGTGGTTGAGGCTGCCGACCTGGCTGGCAATCGGTGCAGGTTACGTGGACCAGTTTGTCGAAGGAAGGGTCCTCGGAAGGGAACCCACGATACCGTTGGAGGGGCTCAAGGTGTCCCGAAAGCCCATGTACGTGAGCTGTGCGAAAGCTGTGAGGGAGTTGGGGCTCCCCCAGAGCCCGGTGGAGCGGGCGTTCGAAAAGGCGGTGAGCTGGTTTCGCGACCACGGGTACGTGGGGGTTGGACGAGGAAGGAGAGCTTCGTGAGGTTGGCAAGGGAGTAGCGTGGCCGAAGTCCGTAGCAGCGTAAGGTCGAGCTTCCTGGAGGACGTGGAGCACACCATCCGGCGCTCCCACGACTACCTGCTGTCCATCCAGTACCCCGAGGGCTACTGGTGGGGCGAGATGGAGTCCAACGCCACGATGGAGGCGGAGTACTTGCTTCTGACCTACTTCCTCGGCGTGGTGGATGAGGCGCGCTGGCGCAAGCTCACCAACTATATACTCAGCCAGCAGCGGGACGATAGCTCCTGGGGCCAGTACTTCGGCGCTCCGGGGGACGTGAGCACGTCAGTGGAGTGCTACTTCGCCCTCAAGCTGGGGGGTGTTCCCGCCGACCGGGCCGAGATGGTCAAGGCGCGGGACTTCATCCTGTCCCGGGGAGGCGTGCCCAGGTCCCGGGTCTTTACGAAGATCTGGCTATCACTGTTCGGCCAGTGGGAGTGGCGGGGCACCCCGATCATGCCGCCGGAGCTGATGCTCCTGCCCAACTGGTCCCCACTGAGCATCTATGAGTTCTCCAGCTGGGCCAGGGCCACCATCGTCCCCATGCTGATAATACTGACCGAGCGTCCGGTGCGTCCCGTGCCACGGTGGGCGTGCATAGACGAGCTCTACCCGGCCCCCAGGGAGCAGACCGACTACTGCCTCCCGGCACCGGAAGGCCTCCTGGGATGGAGCCGGGTCTTTCACGTGGCAGACAGGCTCCTTCGTATGTACCAGAGGATGCCGGTTAAACCATGGCGCAAAAGGGCTATCCGGAAGGCCGTCCAGTGGATAGAATCCCATCAGGAGGCCGACGGCTCCTGGGGGGGAATACAGCCTCCCTGGGTATACTCCCTGATCGCCCTGAAACACTTGGGCTACTCCATGGAACACCCGGTGATGAGGAAGGGCATGCAGGGGTTCGAGGAGTTCGCCGTCGAAGAGGGAGACACCTGGCGGGTCCAGGCTTGCCTCTCTCCCGTATGGGACACCGGCCTTGTGCAGATAGGGCTTCTGGACTCGGGGATGCGGCCCGACCATCCCGCCATTCAAAGGGCTACCCGCTGGCTGGTGAAGGAGCAGGTGCTGACCGGGGGAGACTGGCAGGTGAAGAATAAGAGGACACCCCCGGGGGGTTGGGCCTTCGAGTTCCACAACGACATCTATCCGGACATCGACGACGTGGCTGAGGTCGTCATGGCCCTGAACGGGGCCCGCCTGGACGGTCTTGACGACGAAGCAAGAGCCGAAGCCATTGGCAGGGGGGTCCATTGGGTCCTGAGTATGCAGAGCAAGGATGGTGGCTGGGGGGCCTTTGACAAGGACAACACCAGAAGCCTTCTCACCAGGATTCCCTTCAGCGACTTCGGCGAGGCGTTGGACCCGCCCAGCGCCGACGTCACCGCCCACGTGGTGGAGATGCTGGGTAAGCTGGGATACACGAAGCAGTCCCCTCCCGTGCAGCGTGCCTACGAGTATCTGAGGCGGGAGCAAGAGGCCGAAGGCCCCTGGTTCGGCCGGTGGGGGGTCAACTACATCTACGGCACTGGGGCTGTCCTCCCTGCCCTGGAGGCGATCGGGGAGGACATGCACGCGCCCTGGGTACGAAGGGCGGTGGAGTGGCTCCTGGACCACCAGAACGGGGATGGAGGCTGGGGCGAAGGCTGCGGCTCATATGTCGACCCCTCCCTCATGGGGAGGGGCCCCAGCACCCCTTCCCAGACCGCTTGGGCGCTCATGGCCTTATTATCGGCCGGGGAGGCGCTCAATCCGGCGACCGAGAAGGGGATACGCTACCTGGTGGAGACCCAGCGGGAGGACGGCTCCTGGGACGAACCTTACTTCACCGGGACTGGATTCCCGGGTTACGGGGCCGGCAAGAGGCTGAAGCGGTTCCCTGAGCCAGGTGAGCGTGGCTACCAGGGGCTGGAGATGTCCGCCGGCTTCATGATCAACTACCATATGTACCGCAACTGCTGGCCCCCGATGGCACTGGGAAGATACCTGAGGCTAGAAGGCCGGCCCTACCTTGGGGCCTGGCGGCCGGATGGCCGGAGTTCGCCGGGACCCGAGCGTAGGTTGGGTCTTTTGCCCAGCGGAAAGGATGTGAACCATGGACGACCGAGTTGTGCCAGAGGCGAACACGGAAACAGTGGGTAAGACCCCGACCTGGCGGCGCGATGGGCCACCAGGCCTTGCCAGAGGTCGGCCCGAGAGCCCGGAGAAACTGGGCGAGCAGGTGGGCACTATGAAAGTCCGGGCCTACCGTCTCAGGGTAGAGAGCACGAGAGCTCCGGAATTCGTAGACCTCACCCAGCTGGTCCGTCAGTGCGTGGCGGAAGCTAACGTGGGGCATGGCTCCGTGGTGGTCTACTCCAGGCATACCACCGCAGCCATAAAGATAAATGAGAACGAGCCCCTTCTCCTCCAGGACATGGAGCAGTTTCTGGAACGCATGTCCCCTCGGAATGGGAACTACAGGCACAACGATTTCACCATCCGGACCGTGAACATGACGGAGGACGAGTGCCCCAACGGCCACGCCCATTGTCAGCACCTCTTGTTGGGCACCAGCGAGACCATACCCATCGTCGAGGGTGCGGTGCAGCTGGGCAAGTGGCAGAGCGTCTTCATGATAGAGCTAGACCGCCCGCGTCCCAGGGAGGTGGTG
Source organism: Dehalococcoidia bacterium (assembly GCA_965247055.1). Lineage (GTDB taxonomy): Bacteria > Chloroflexota > Dehalococcoidia > Lucifugimonadales > JAGWBF01 > CBDFGE01. Next base: position 732,629 of record CBDFGE010000006.1, on the reverse strand, counting down.
GTCCAGGTGGTGGGGACGTAAGGGGGGTGGAGGGACCCCCTCTAGGAAGTACCGGTGAGCCGCCTCGAAACGGTGTCACCTCAGTCCATGGGATTCCAGCCCCAGTATTATGAACCTTTCTCAACGTTATGGAGCAGGACAGCAGCGATAGAACATCCGGGGATGTGGGATGAGCGACCTCGACCTGGCATACGAGCAATGTCGCCTGATCACCCGAAGAGAGGCGAAGAATTTTTACTACGCCTTCATCACCCTCCCCCCTCAAAAGCGGAAGGCCATCTACGCGGCCTACGCCTTCTGCCGCATATGTGACGACGCCGCCGACGCCGATGTCTCCGTGGCCCAAAAGCTCGACCTCCTGGGCGATGTCCGGGGCAGGTTATCCTCGGCCTACTCCGGCCATCCCGAGGGGCCCATATTCACCGCCCTCGCTGATGCAGCCCGGACCTTCGAGATACCGGACCATTACTACGAGCAGGTAGTCACGGGAGTGGAGACGGACCTCACCAAAACCCGGTACCAGGACTTCCAGGAGCTCCGGGCTTACTGTTACAGCGTAGCCTCGGTGGTTGGGCTCATCTGCATAAAAGTCTTTGGCTACTCCAATCCCAGGGCGGAGCAGTACGCGGTGGACCTGGGTCTGGCGATGCAACTCACCAATATCATGAGGGATATAAGAGAGGACCTGGATCGGGACCGTATCTACCTGCCTCTGGATGAGATAAGGGACTCTGGTTACTCGGTGGAAGAGCTCCAGGCCGGAGTCGTAAATGAGCCGTTCCAGCTCCTGATGAAGTTGCAGGCGGCGAGAGCCAGGCGCTATTTTGACAGCGGTTACGGGCTGCTCCCACTGCTGTCGGCCCGGTCCCGGGCGTGCCCGGCGGTGCTGGGGCAGATATACAGCCATATCCTGGACAGAATCGAAGATAAGGGTTTCAACGTTTTCGACGGGCGGGTGAGCCTGACCAGGCGGGAAAAATACCTGGTGACCGCCCGGACCTGGATGAAGAGCGTGCTTCCGATGGGTGCCCGGCTGCGAGCTAGCTGAGCCGGGTCGGCCTCTACCACAGGAGATTCGTTGACTGAAAGGGCATTAGTCCTGGCGCCCTTTGCGCAAGACGCCCTCGCGGCGCTGGGACGGATGCTGCCCGTCACCTACGAGAGCTGGACGGACACCCGCAGGCTCTACTCCTCCGAAGAGCTCTGCGCCCGTATCGACGCCGAAAACGTGAGCGTACTAATAACCGAGGCCGATTTCATATTCGAAGAGGTGTTCCGGCGTTCGAGCCCCCTCAGGTTTCTTGGCATCTGCCGGAATGGCCTGAACCACGTGGACGTGAAGGCGGCCACCAACCATGGGGTGGCCGTGGTGAACGCCCCGGGCAGGAACACCCAGGGGGTGGCTGAGCTTACAATAGTGCTCATGCTCTGCCTGGCCAGAGGCATTCACCGGCTAAACGGCTACGTTAAGGGCGGCGGATGGGAGAGCCCGGTAGAGCCCTACGTTTCCATGGGTGGGATCGAGCTCAGTGGGAAAACCCTGGGCTTAGTTGGTCTGGGCTCCATCGGCCGCTCCGTGTCCAGGATTGCCAGGGGCTTCGGCATGCGCGTCCTTGCTTACGACCCCTGGGTCAGTACAGAGGGAAGGAAGGTGGCGGGCGCCCAGCTAACGTCCCTGGACGATGTGCTTCGCGCCTCGGACTTCCTATCCGTTCACACGTCTGCCGAGCCTCCGGCGGAGGGCCTCTTGGACGAGGGCCGGCTGGGGCTGATGAAGCAAGGGTCCTACATCGTAAACACGGCGTCCCACGCCGTAATCGACGAGACAGCCCTGGTAAAGCACCTCGAGTCGGGCCATATTGCGGGAGCCGCCCTGGATGTCCACAGGACCCATCCCATCGTGCCGACCAGCCCCTTGCTGAAGCTGGACACCGTTATCCTCACGCCCCACATCGGAGGGGCCACGGACGGGACGGTGATGCGCCAGTCGTGGCTCATGGTAGAGGAGATAGGCCGGTTCCTCCGTGGTCAGAGGCCCCGGTGGCTTGTAAATCGCGAAGTCTGGAAGCGCCGTGGGTAGCTACATCCTGGCCCTGGACGTGGGCACCGGAGCCCTCCACGCCTTGCTGGCCGGTCCCCGGGGCGTCCCCATAGCCTCGGCCAGCGCTCCCATGCACTACCACGTACCCCCCGGCTGCCCTTCCCTGGCGCGGGAGTTCAGTCCAGAAGAGGTGATGAACGGACTGTTCGACCTCATAACGGGGCTGCTGAAATCCAGTGGCATAAGGCCCGGGGACATTGGTAGCATCGGGGTCACCAGCCAGCGTCAGGGAGTAGTGTTCCTGGACCACGCCGGACGGGAGATATACGCGGGCCCCAACGTGGACCTACGTGCCACCTTCGAAGGGGCGGCCATGGACGAGGAGCTTGGCGAAACGCTTTACCGTACCACCGGCCATTTCCCCTCCATGATGATGGTGCCGGCCCGGCTGCGATGGTTTCGTAATCACCGGGCTTCTCTCTACAGCCAGACCAGAACGGTGCTTACCATAGCGTGCTGGGTGGCCTACAGGCTTACGGGCGTGCCGCTGGCCGATCCCGCCCTGGACGGGGAGGCAGGGCTGCTGGATATAAGGCGAAAGACAAGGTGCCTTGACCTGATAGGCGGGCTGGGAGTGCTCCCGTCGATGCTCCCGCCGCTGCCGCCGGAGGGCAATGGGTGGGCGGAGCTCAGCCCCGCCGTGGCACGTAGCTTGGGCCTTGAGGAGGGGATACGCGTCGTAGTCGCAGGCCCGGATACCCAATGCGGACTGCTGGGTATGGGCCTGACGAGGGAAGGCGACCTGGGGGCGGTAATGGGTTGGAGCGGCGCACTACAGGTCATCACATCGGGACCGTGCTTCGACGAGGAGATGCGCACTTGGGTAGGCTGTTATCAGGACGGCTCCTGGGTGGCGGAGGCGAATCTAGGAGACGCCGGCAATGCCTACCGGTGGCTCAAGGACACGCTCCTGGGACCTGATGTCTCCTTCGAGACAGCGGAGCAGCTTGCCCAGCAGTCCCCGGCGGAGCCAGACGGCCTGGTGGCCTTCCTTGGCCCAGGGCCGGTCAGCGCCCAGAAAGCGGGCCTGAGATTGGGTGGGCTGCTGTTCCCCACCCCATTGAGCTTCCAGGAGACCAACCGGGGACAGCTTCTCCGCGCGGCCCTCGAAAACATCGCTTACAGCGTCAGGGCCAACGTCGGTATACTCCGGGCGGTGACCGTGCTGGACCCACAGCTCCTGCACGTGGGGGGAGGTATGGCGCGGAGCAGAACCCTGGCCGAGACCCTGGCCGGCGTCCTGGGCATTCCCGTGCGCCGCCACCTGATACCCCAGGTGAGCGCCCGGGGCGCCGCCCTGGTGGCCGCCGCCCGTGCCCAGCCTGAGATGAACCTCTCCCAGGTAGTGGAGCTGGCATGCGATAGCTACGAGGAGATTGAGCCAGGAGACCCCAGCCAGCTCGCCCAGCATCAGGAGCGCTATGAGCGATGGCTGCAGCTGTACAGGCGTCTGGAATGGGACTGAGGAGGCCGAGGTGAGCGGGCCACGCCGCGGGGACCCGGCGGGGCGGTGGGACCCGGAGAGGAGGACCCTCTGGGAGGTGACCAGGGAGATGGTCAAGGAGGGGCTGGTGATGGGCTCCAGCGGCAACGCGAGTTTGAGACTCTCGGGCGCCCGCGACCAGGGTCTCGTCCTGATTACTCCAGCGGGGCGGCCCTACGCGGAGATGGACCCTGCCGATCTTGTCGTCATCGACCTGGAGGGGGATACGGTGCAGGGGGATCTGGCCCCATCCACCGAGACCGCCCTGCACCTTCGGTTGTACAGGACGAGGGGGGATGTTAGGGCCGTGATGCACACGCATTCGGTGTATGCTTCGGTGTGTGCGGTGGCCGGGCTGGAAATTTTCCCCGTGGTGGACGAGATGGTGGTCAAGGTCGGAGGCCCGGTTAGGGTTGCCGAGTACGCTTTCCCCACCACAGAGGAGCTGGCCGAGCGGGCCTGCCGGGCCCTGGGCGACCGCACAGCCGTGCTCCTGAGGAACCACGGACTTGTGGGTGTGGGCCGGACTCCCAGGGAGGCCCTCGAGGTGTGTCAGCTGGTGGAGCGGGTGGCCCAGATTTTCGTGTACTCCTCGCTCCTAGGTAGACCTACCGCCCTGCCGCCGGAGATCATTAGCATCGAAGAGGAGCTGTTCCGGATGCAGAGGGCGGCGGGATCGAAGGGCGACTGCGATTATGGTAATAGGGGGAGCTGAGATGGTGACGGTTCCAAGTTTCCTGCTGCGAAAGCTCTACGTCAGAGGGAGCTTGCGTAACACGCAGGAGGGCGTGCAGTTCCAGCTCCTGAATACCCTGGGAGCCGGCTATGCCCGAAAGCTCCTCCCCGTGACCGTGGACGGCCAGGTGGTCCCCACGGAGAGCTGCTTCTTTTCGGTGGACGGGTTGCGGACCCCCTTTTCCGAGGTTTCCAATAAGGTTCCCTTCACCCTGGACCTGAACAGAGCCACCACTATAATTGTCGTGGGAGCAACCCTGAGCGGCGAGCCTCACCGGATCGGCATGAAGTTCGAGGTCCCGGGCCTTGGGATGCTGCAATTCGATTTTACGGACGTGCCTTCCGATGCGAAGCCCGAATAACCGTTATCAGGTGGTTGCCGTCACCGGTGCCTCGGGCTACATAGGCTCGCGTCTGCTCCAGGAACTTGAGGCGGAGGAGCAGTTGGAGAGGGTGGTAGCCATAGATACGAGACCCATGCCGGTGCCCTTCCACAACTGCGCCTCGGAAAGGATAGACGTTACCGAGCCCCTGGACGGCACCTTCCATGAACATGGGGTCAACACGGTGGTGCACCTGGCCTCTATCATGAGGCCCGGCCGTAGTCGAAGGGAAAGGGAGAGCATACGCCAGGCCAATCTGAAGGGTGTGCAAAGCGTGCTCCACGCCTGTCGCGCCGCCGGAGTCAAGAACCTGATCTACCTCAGCTCCCACACGGTTTACGGGGCCCACAGGGACAGCCCGGTGCCTATAACAGAGGATGTAGGCATCCGTCCCTCCCGCGGCTTCCAGTACTCCTACGATAAAGCGCAGTGTGAGTCGGAGGTGCAACAGTTCGCCGGGGACAATCCCGAGGTGAGTGTCACGGTCCTTCGTTCCTGTGTGGTCATGGGTCCGGGGGCGGACAACTACGTGACTCGGGCCTCTTCAAGGCCGTTGCTGGTCGGGGTGTGGGGCCACGATCCGCCGTTGCAGTTCGTACACGAGGATGACCTGGCGAAGGTCTTCCGTCTCCTGATCATGGATGCCCGCCCCGGCACCTTCAACGTCGCCGGAGAGGGGGTCGTCCGTTACTCCCAGATGGCGCGTCTCTGTCACAGCAAGCTGATATTCCTTCCGCCCGTCGTGGCCTACCCGATGGTGCAGATGGCCTGGAACCTGGGCATACAGAAGGACGCCCCCGCCGCAGGTCTGGACTTTGTCCGCCATCCCATAATACTGAGCACGGACAAACTCAAGGAAGCGACGGGCTTCCGCTTCTTCTACACGTCTGAGGAGGCGCTGGCATCCGCCTTTCTTGGGGGAAGTACAGGCTGGTAAACCGCTGACAGCAGGCCAAGGCCCCGGCTCCCTACCCGACCCGCACCGGATGAGTGATGTCCCGCCGCCCTGGGCCGATATGGGTCCCGTCCCTGGGCTTGGTATCCTGGGGCCGCATCGCAGGTTGGGGGACGCCGGGTCCGCCGGGCCTAACCCGGCCATGCCCAGGAGGCCCAATGGCCAGTCCCAAGAGGCTGATAATAGACACGGACCCAGGGACGGATGACGCAATAGCGCTGCTCATGGCCTTGGGGCGGCACAGACACAGGGGTATGCATGTTGTGGGGATTACCACGGTGGGAGGCAACGCCTCCCTGTCTCGGACGACGCGCAACGCTCTGGCAATACTGGAGTACGTAGGCCGGGGAGAGGTGCCCGTGGTCAGGGGGTCCTCAAGGCCCCTGAGGGGCGCCTACTGAGAGGTTCTTCGAGGTGTTTTACGGCTCCCTGGGCTGCACGGCGGCGTAGGCTTTCGATGGCCGGCACGATACGCGCCCCGTCATCCTGAACGAGGAGGAGGAAGAGGAGATGGCCCTGTTCTTGAACGAAAGGGAGGTGGAGGAGCTTCTACCCATGGAGGAGTGCATCGAGGTGCTGGAGGAGGTGTTCTCTTACGTGGGCCAGGGGTTGGGCGAGAACAAGCCCCGGACCCGCATCAGGCTGCCCGGGGGGATACTGCACTTTATGGCCGCCGCCTCCATTGGGCCCGGGCTGTCGGGGTTCGGCTATAAGGCCTATACCACCTTCCCCAAGGGAGGTGGCGGATTCCTGGTCATGCTGTACCATGCCGAGACGGGGGAGCTGCTCTCCGTCATGCAGGCCGGTGCTTTAGGGCAGATCCGCACCGGGGCTGCCTCTGGACTGGCCACCAGGTACATGGCCCGGGCCGACGCCTCCACCGTGGGCATAATAGGCACCGGATATCAGGCGATAACCCAGCTTCAGGCGGTCTGTGCGGTGCGCAAGGTTAGACGTGTGAGTGTCTACAGCCGCACGCCAGATAGACGCGAGGCCTTTGCCAGCAGCATGCAACAGCGCCTGAGCCTGGAGGTGGTGCCGGTGGACAGTGCCGAGGAGTGTATCCGGGGCGCCGACATAGCCATCACCATAACCGCCTCTCGGCAGCCCGTGCTAGAGGGCGAGTGGCTCAATGCCGGGACCCACGTGAACGCCGCCGGCGGCAACCACTGGATGCGCCGGGAGATAGATGACAGGGCGGTGGAGCGGGCCGAGCTCATTGTGGTCGACGACCTGGAGCAGGCCAAGCTGGAGTGCGGCGACCTCATCTGGCCCGCCGAGCGGGGCGGCTTCCGCTGGAGCATGGCCCGCGAGCTCGGGGACGTGGTCTCCGGCAGGACGGCCGGCAGGGAGGACGATGCCTCAATAACCCTGTTCGAGTCCCAGGGGGTAGCCATCGAGGACGTGGCGGCGGCCCTGCACGTCTATCACAAGGCCAGGCAGCGGGGCATGGGACAGGAGCTGCCTTTCTGAGGCCGACTACAGTCCGGTCTCCCGAGAGCGAGGAGCGGTTGTGCGTGAGGGTATCGGAAACTATAATGGGTCTACCGTGCCGGCGGGACAGCACACGGTGACTCTTCCGCAGCTACAGGAGGTGACCGGATGGTGACCGCAGGACGTTCCAGGCTCAAGCACAGGAGCTGGGAGATCACCGAGGGACCGGAGCGGGCTCCGGCCAGGGCCATGCTGCTAGCCATGGGGCTTACGCGAGATGACCTGAAGAAGCCATTCGTCGGGATCGCCAACCTGGCCAGCGACGTCACGCCCTGCAACGTCCATCTGGGCAGGCTGCTCCCGAAGGTCAGGGAAGGGGTGAGGTCGGCGGGGGGTACCCCCTTTGAGTTCGGGACCATCACCGTCAGCGACGGCATCTCCATGGGCACCGAGGGGATGAAGGCGTCCCTGGTCAGCCGGGAGGTCATAGCCGATTCCATCGAGCTGGTCGCCTTCGGGCAGAGGTTCGATGGCCTCGTCACCCTGGCGGGCTGCGACAAGAACCTTCCCGGGACGCTGATGGCCGCCACAAGGCTCAACATCCCTTCCGTCTTCATTTACGGTGGTACGATCTTGCCCGGCAGTTTCCATAACGGGGACGTGAACATCCAGGACGTCTTCGAGGCCGTCGGAGCCCACTCCAAGGGGCTTATGCCCGGGGAGGAGCTGACGGAGCTGGAGGGATGTGCCTGCCCCGGTGAGGGCTCCTGCGCGGGTATGTTCACCGCCAACACCATGGCAGCGGCGATCGAGGCCCTGGGGATGTCTCTCCCCGGCGCCGCCTCCATCCCGGCGGTGGACGAGCGGAGGCTCACGACGTCCCGGGTTGCGGGCGAGGTGGTGATGCAGCTCTTGGAGCGAGATATCCGCCCCAGGGACATCCTGACCCGCGAGGCCTTCGAGAACGCCATTGCCGTGGTGGCGGCGATGGGGGGCTCCACCAACGCCGTCCTCCACCTGCTGGCCATCGCCCACGAGGCCAACGTCGCCCTCACGCTGGAGGACTTCGACAGGATCAGCAGCCGCACCCCCTTCATAGCTGACATGCGCCCCGGCGGGCGGTACGTCATGGCCGACCTGGACCGGGTGGGAGGGGTGCCCCTGGTGATGAAGCGCCTGCTGGAGGCCGGCCTGCTCCATGGGGAAACGATGACCGTCACCGGTAAGACCTTGAAGGAGAACCTGGACGCCATACCCACCCAGGACGGTCAGAGGGTGGTGTACCCCGTGGACTCTCCCCTGTCCCCCACGGGCGGGCTGGTCATCCTCAGGGGCAACCTGGCCCCCGAGGGAGGAGTGGTCAAGGTCTCCGCCAGCCAGCACATCCGGCACCAGGGCCCGGCCCGGGTCTTCGACCGGGAGGAGGATGTGTTCCAGGCCATACAGGGTCAGAGGATAGTGCCCGGCGACGTGGTGGTCATCAGGTACGAGGGGCCCAAGGGCGGCCCGGGGATGCGGGAGATGCTGGCGGTGACCGCCGCCATCGTGGGCCAGGGGTTGGGGCAGGAGGTTGCACTTGTCACCGACGGCAGGTTCTCCGGCGCCACCCGGGGCCTCATGGTCGGCCATGTCGCTCCCGAGGCGGCGGTGGGAGGGCCCATCGCCCTCGTCAGGGAGGGCGATGTCGTCACGTTGGACATCCCCGGACGCAAGCTGGAGGTTGACGTGTCTCCGGAGGAGATGGAGGAGCGCCGCCGCGGCTGGCAGCCCCGGCCCCCTGCGTACTCCACGGGGGCGCTGGCCAAGTACGCCAAGCTGGTGTCTTCGGCGGCGCAGGGCGCCGTGACGAGCTGACGGCTCTCTCGCGTGCCACGCCATTAGATAAGGAGGACCATGCTGATGCCCCAACGAGTAGATGTAGAGCTGCTGGACCGGATTCGCCCCCAGATAAATGCCCTGGTCACCGAGGACGCGAAGCGACTGCCGGGCCTGCGGTACTGCGACGTGCGCATACAGGTGAGGGAGGAGAAGGGGGCCGTGGCCGAGAACGGCAACGAGAAGATGAGTGCCGAGGACTACGCCTTCGACTTCGGGGTGCGGGCCATCTCCGGCGGAAGGGTGGCGGCCCCGGGCTACTACGGGAGGGTCCTGGGCTCGGCGGACGTGGACCGCGTTGCCGAGGTGGTCAGGGACGGCATCCGGCAGGCCCACCAGCGGGCCAGGGCCAACGCCCGAATGAAAGCCGGCACCCGGCGCCGCTTCGGGGCGTTGGGGGAAAGCCTGTACGACTGCGGACTAGCGCCCGTGCCCGTCGCCCGGGATACGGTCCCGGCGGTGTACCGCACCGACCCCCGGACCGTCTCGCTGGCTGACGCCGTACGTATGGCGGTGGACGGGTGCAAGGCGGCCCAGGGGGCAAGCGGCCAGATCGGGTATGCCGCCGCCTCGGCCAGCACTTTTCTCATGCGGGAGGTCTTCTGTAGCACCGAGGGGGCCGACATAGACCAGAGCTTTGCCCAGACGGAGGGGTTCGTCATCGTCATCTGCTCCAGCGAGCACGGGAACATGGAGATCTACGACTTCACCGGCCACCAGCGGGGCTGGGAGGTCTTGACCGAGGGCTACGACAACGGCGCCATCGTCCTGCCCGACTTCGTCAGCTTCTGCAAGAAGCTGGGCGCCGATGGTGTGGAGGTGGCCAACTCCCCACCCCTGCGTCCCCCGGACAAGCCGGTGGTGGTGGTGACCGACCCCCACTTCAATACGTTGCTGGTCCACGAGGTGGTGGGCCATCCCTCGGAGCTGGACCGGGCGCTCAAGTACGAAACCTCCTACGCGGGCAGGAGCTGGTTCTTCAGGGACATGGGCGAGAACCAGCTGGGCCGCCAGATCGCGTCGCCCCTGGTAAACGCCTTCTCCGACCCCACCATGGAGGGGTTCGGCTCCTTCAGGTACGACCACGACGGCACCCCGGCCACCCGGGCGTACCATATACGCGGCGGCAACTTGGAGGAGTTCCTGAACAACCGGCAGACGGCGGCCATCCTGGGAGTCCGGCCCAACGGCTCCTCCAGGGCCACCGAGGCCAGCCTCATCCCCCTCATCCGCATGACTAACACCGTGTTCGCCCCAGGGGACCGGGACCCCCAGCAGATCATCGGTGAGGTGGAGGATGGCTACTACGTCTCGGGGCACCGCGTCCCCTCGGTCTCCGAGGCCAGGGAGAACTTCCGCATCACCGCGGTGAAGGTGTACGAGATCAAGAACGGCCAGCTTGGGCAGCTCTACCGGGACGGGGGCATAACCTCCGACTCCCGGGACTACTTCATGAGCATAGACGCGGTGGGCAGCGACTTCCGCATGTACCCCATACCCAACTGCGGCAAGGGTCAGCCGATGCAGGCCAAGCGCATGAGCAACGGCGGCCCCACCATGCGGGGCGTCGCCCGCCTCACGGGAAAGGGGTAGCGCGCGAATCAGGAGGCCGTCATGGAAGCGTTGGTTGGGGTGTTGGTTGCCGCGATTCTGATTTTAGTCGCGTATGTTGCCTTTACGCGTCTGGGGTCGAGATCAAGAGAGTCGGTCCAAGGCTTGAAGTCGAAGTTTCAAACTCTATCGCAGGAGGCGTTGAAGCGGGCGTCGGAGCAATTCCTCACACTGGCGGAAGAGCGGTTCAATAGGCTGAGAGATGCGGGTTCGAGTGATCTACAGGGAAAGAAGCTGCTGATCGATCAGCAGCTTCAGAACATGAAAGGAGAGCTCGAGAAAGTCGCCAATTTAGTTCAAACGCTGGAAAAAGACAGGGAGGCCAAATTCGCAGAGCTGAATAGCCAGCTCAAAACCTTCGGTGAGCAGACGGTTGCCTTGACCTCCTCTACGAGCACCCTGCGGGAAGCATTGGCCAGTTCCAGGGCTAGGGGTCAATGGGGAGAGCGGATGGCAGAGGACATTCTGAGGCTAATTGGGTTCGTGGAAGGTGTCAACTACCGAAAGCAGGCAACTGTTCACGGTGGAGGCTCGCGGCCTGACTTTGTTTTCTTGTTACCGCAGGACCTGAAGCTGAACATGGATGTCAAATTTCCATTGGATAACTACCTCAAGTATATAGACGCAGAGTCAGAAGCCGATAAGGCCACCTACCAGAGCAATTTCCTCCGGGATGTGAGGGCGAGGATCAATGAGGTTAGCGACCGGCAGTACATCGACCCCGAGCAGGGTACTGTTGACTATGTGTTGCTGTTTATTCCTAACGAGAGTGTATACGCGTTCATTCACGAGGCAGATTCAAAAATCCTCGAGGTAGCACTTCAGAAGAAGGTTATATGGTGCTCGCCGCTCACGCTTTATGCTGTGCTTGCTGTCGTGCGGCAGGCCGTGGATAACTTTGCTCTTAAACAAGCTTCAAACGAGGTCCTCTCTCTCTTCGGCCAATTCAGTGGGCAGTGGGTGAAATTTGAAAAAAGTATGACGATTCTCGGAAACCGCATAGATTCCACTCAAAAGGCTTTCGACGAATTGACAGGCCCACGGCGCCGTGCCTTGGAACGGCCGCTGACTAGGATTGCTGCGGTAAGACAGGAGCGAGGTGTCCCCATCGCTCAAGTAGAGAGCGATGACGGGACTGTCGATCTCGAGGAAGCCGGGCAGGGCTCCCTGTGGGAAGGTACGGATGTTACTGACTCGGACTCGGTAGAGAGACAGGATGACGGTCTATGACGGCAATTGCGATGTTCACCCTCCAGTCGCTGAATGCGTGGCCCCGGATATCCCCCGGGGTCATACGTGGCTACCATTCGAGGGAGCGGCTGCCCCTGGTGAGAGTGCCCACACTGATCATGGCCGGGGAGCACGACCCCGCGGGCAAGTTCACTAGCGAGCAGGCGGCCCTGCTGCCCGAGGGTACGCTGGTTGAGACGGCCATCGTGGAAGGAGCCGGGGCCTTCTTCCCCCTGGAGAGGCCTGAAGAGTACGCTCGCAGGGCGCTGGCGTTCCTCGCGAGGACATAACGAGACAAGGATAGTGGGACGGATGTAAACTGCGTCCCAGAAACACACACACTGGGGCCACCGTCCCATCAGGTAAGACTTCACCGGGGAGAGAATGACATGCCCATAACACCACTGAGCCAGCTCAAGCGCGCCGTGCGGGACGGCCTCGCGTACCTCAGGACGCAGCCGGATATCGCCGAGGCCGAGGTGTTCGCCTCCTCCAACGGCAACCTCACCGTCAGGCTCAACTACACCTCCCGCATCCCCAGCAACGGCGTCGAGGAGCCCAAGTCCCTGGAGTCCTATGGCCTCGGGATCAGGGTGGCCCTGAATACCGCCGAAGGACTCAAGACGGGCTTCGGCAGCGAGCCCACCGACCTCTCCATCGAGGGGGTGAAGCTGGCCCTGGAAAAGGCGCGCAGGGGGGCCGTGTTAGACAGGGAGTATGTCTCACTCCCAATGGCTACGGGGGAGAGGCCCACCCTCAGCCGGTACCACGACCCCGCCATCATGCGTGTCGGCAACAACCGGATGGTCCGGGCCGGCTGGGATACCGTGGAGAGGGCCCTGGAGGTGTTCAGCACCTCCGAGGACCTGCTCAACCTGGCGGGCTCGCCTGAAGGCATCAGTCGGCTGGGACTGATCCTGGGAGGCGACGTGGTGATGCTCCAGGAACGCATGGCCATCGCCTCCTACCATATGCCCAGAGTGCAGACCGACGAGTCGACCCTGGTCATGGCCTTCACCACCGCCATGCTGGAGGACCAGTACGCCAAGGGCACCGGATGGTCGGTTGGCACCGGCCTCTCGGACCTCACCGGCGAGTCCGGCGCGGAGGCGGCTCGCAACGCGATAGCTTCCATGAATGGCCAGCGGGTGCACGACGGCGCCTATAGGGTGATCCTGGGTCCCCAGACCCTGTCGGAGTTGCTGGAGTGGGTCCTGATGCCCAGCCTCCACCTCGACATGTTCTACGCCGGTGCGTCCACCTTCCTGGGCAAGCTGGGCCAGAAAGTAGCCTCGGACGGCCTGTACCTCTATGACCATGGCGCCGCGCCGGGCCTGGCCGCCAGCAAGGCCATCACCGACGAGGGCCTGCCCACGGGGCGGACGGACCTGATAAAGGACGGAGCCCTCGTAGGGCTCCTGGCCAATCACTACGAGCAACAGCGTATGCTCAACGACCCCAAAGGTCGGGAGAAGCTGGGGGCGGACCCCCACAGCGTTGCGCAGGCCATCGCGCCTCGCAACGGCTTCCGCACCGGCCGGGGGGGCGGCAGGAATTTCGACGCTCCGCCGTCGACCACACCCACGAACCTTATCGTGGAGGGCCGGGAGAAGTACACCCGCGACGAGCTGCTACGGCTGGTGGGCGACGGCCTCTACATAGGCCGCATCTGGTACACCTACCCCGTCAACGGCATCAGCGCCGGCGACTTCAGCGGCACGGTGGTGGGAGACTCCTATATCATAAAGGATGGGCGCATCGGGGCGCCCATCAAGCCCAACACACTACGCATGAACGAGAACATACATAACGTGCTCAACAAGATTCTTGGGATAGGGACACGCCGGCATGGCACGGTGCGCTGGGCCTCCGATCAGGTGGCCTGGGCCCCCGAGGTGGCGGTGGCGGACTTCCACCTCAACGAGATCGGCGACTACATGGAGCAGGTGTTCTAGCCCCTGATCAGTACCACTTCCCGCTGCACGGACGTGGTGGCGTAGGGACCTTCCTCGGACATGTACACGTCGATCTCGGACCGCACTCCGAACTCTGGAAGGTAGATGCCCGGCTCGATGCTGAAGCATATTCCCGGGATGATGCTCCTGGTGTCCTCCGTCTCGAAACCGTCCAGGTTGACGGCGTCCCCATGCACCTCCCGGCCTATGCTGTGTCCCAGGCGGTGTGTGAACTGTTCGCCGTAGCCACGGCGGGCGATGTACTCCCGGGCGATGCGGTCCACCTGGCATCCCTGGAGGGTGATGCCCTGGCGGGCCGAGCCCTCCAGGTATTTCAGGGCCGAGTCCCGGGCGGTGGCCACCACCTCGAACACCTCTTGGTACGCCTGGGGGACCTGCTCCCCAACGTAGCCCACCCAGGTTATATCGGCGTAGACGCCGTCCCCGGCTGGCTCTCTGGCCCACAGGTCTATCAGCACCCAGTCGCCTTCCCCGATGGGGCGGCCGCCCTCGGCTGACGGTTCGTAGTGGGGGTCGCTGGCGTGTTCGTTCACCGCCACGATGGGACCGTCGGGGGAGTGCAAGCCTTCCTCCGAGAAGCGCCCACGAATGAACTCGGCTACCTGGAACTCGGTGGGCCCGCTGGACAGGTGCCGCCCGATGTAGGCGAAGGCCTCCAGCACGATGCGGCCCAGGAGCTCGGCTGCCCGCAGGTGGGATGAGAGCTGGGCCTGGCTCCAGCGTTGGGTGGCGTACTGGAGCAGGTCTGCCGAAGACACCACCTCGACCCCCAGGCCACGCACCAGCTCCACGGTGCCGGCGTCTACCTTCGAGGCCCTGGGGATGGCGGCCTGGGGCGAGTACTCCATCGCTACCCTGCCAGTGGAGGCGAGAAGCTCCGTCACTCCGTCCACCATGCCCTGTCGGTTCCGGTACACTGCCAGAGGGACCCCCGAATCCTGGAACTTGCCTGCGTCCACGTGGTGCACCAGGAGCCGGGGTCCTCCAGTCGCCGGTATGAAAAAGTAGCAGGGACGCGTCACCGTACCGATGTTGCCGCCGAGAGCCTGCCAGAAGATTGGGTTGGAGCGGCGATAGTCGTGCAGGAGCCAGCCGCCCAGACCGGACTCCGGGTGCCGGCTCATGTACTCCTGGGCTTCCCCTATGACTTGTGCTGGCGAAAGGTTTCCAGTTGCTTCCATCTGGTTTCCGGCAGGACCTAGATCGTGGCTTGCAGGGCGCCCCCGTCCACGGGGATGCTGGCCCCTGTAATATAGTCGGCCCGCTCCGAAGCAAGGAACGCGATGAGGTCTCCCACCTCTTCGGGCTTGCCCATGCGGCCCATCGGTATGGACCTGGCGGCTTCCTCTATTAGCTCTTCGGCGGTGCGACCCCGCTCCTGTGCACTCGCTTCATAAAAAGCGGTCAGCCGCTCCGTATCTATGTGGCCGGGGAGGACGTTATTGACCGTTATGTTGAAGGGCGCGAGCTCCATGGCCAGCATCTTGGCGTATCCAACGGCCGCCATGCGCGTAGCGGTGGAGAGGACCAGACCATCTATCGCTTGCTTGGCGGAGATGGAGAGTCGATTGATGATCCTCCCCCAACGCTGCTGCTTCATGTAGGGGACCACTTCCCGGCTCATTCTTACCACGCTCAGGAAGTTCTGGTCCAGGGCGTGCTCCCACTCCTCGTCGCCCAGCTCCGAGGGCTCACCGGTAGGAGGGCCTCCAACGTTGTTAACGGAGATATCTATCCGGCCGAAACGGTTGAAGGTGCTGCGCACTACCCGCTTTACGTCCTCAATGCGTGAGAGGTCGGCAGGGATGGCAAGTACGTGGTGCTGGGAGCTGGCTCTCGCTATCTCTATCTCTGTCTTGCGGAGGTCCGCTTCGTTCCGGGCGCAGAGGTCGGCAGGGATGGCAAGTACGTGGTGCTGGGAGCTGGCTCTCGCTATCTCTATCTCTGTCTTGCGGAGGTCCGCTTCGTTCCGGGCGCAGATGGTAATGCTGGCACCGCCTCGGGCCAGGGCAAGCGCCGTCGCCCTGCCCATTCCCTTGCTGGAGCCTCCCACGATCGCTACCCGTTCCCTAAGCCCCAGGTCCATCATCCCCGGTACCTCCTCCCGCCGCCGGCTCCGTCCAATGATAATGGGCGTCGGGCCGGGAAGCAAGGGAGTACTCGGGTGAACTCAAGGATCCGTCCAGATCGCCCGGCCGACGTGCGGGGCAACTTAGATCACTCCCTCGGCGTTCATCCGCTCCAGGTCTTCCTCCGAGTATCCGAGCTCGGAGAGTATCTCGTTGGTGTGCTCCCCCAGCAGAGGAGGATGTCGGTCTATTGAGCCTTCGGTGCGAGAGAACTTGATGGGGATCCCGGCCTGCTTGATCTTTCCCAGCGTCGGATGGGGTATCTCCAGCAGCATGCCGCGGGAGTTTACCTGGGCATCGGCGAAGACGTGGCTCAGGTCGTTGATAGGGCCGCAGGGCACGCCGGCCTCGTCCAGCTCTCGCACCCAGGGGGCCGCCGGCTTCTTGAGAAAGCCCTCCTGTAGAAGGGGCACCAGCGTCGACCGGTTCCTTACCCTGTCCGCGTTCTGGGCGTAGTCGGGGTCGGCGTAAAGGTCCTCCCGGTGCATCGCCTTGCAGAACCTCTCCCAGAGTCGCTCGGAGCCGACCGCTACGTTGATGTACTGCCCGTCCTGGCACATGAACGCCTGATAGGGCACCAGGTTGGGGTGGGCGGCCCCCACCTTCGCCGGGTTCTCCCCGGTCGCGAAGTAGTAGCCTCCCAGGTAGGTCAGCCAGGCGACCTGTAGGTCCAGCATGGACACGTCTATGTACTGCCCCTCTTCCTGCTTGTGGGTCGCCCGGTGGAGCAGCGCCGTCACGATGGCGTAGGCGGCCAGCATGCCCGCTCCTATGTCCGTCACGGCTATGCCCGTCTTGACGGGAGTGCCCCCAGGCTCGCCGGTAACGCTCATGATGCCACCTATCCCCTGCATGATCTGGTCGTAGGCGGACCTGTTCTTGTAGGGGCCGGTCTGGCCGAAGCCGGAGATGGAGCAATAGACCACCCGCGGGTTGATGGCTTTCACCGACCCGTAGTCGATGCTCAGCCGGTCCACCACCCCGGGGGTGAAATTCTCCACCACCACGTCCGCCCTTCGTGCCAGCTCAGCGAAGACAGCCTTTCCCGTCTCGTGCCGGAGGTTCAGGGTCATGCTGCGCTTGTTGCGGTTGACGCTGAGGAAATAGGCGCTCTCCTCCCCTATATAGGGAGGTGCCCAGTGTCGCGTGTCGTCCCCCACCTTGG
This sequence comes from Dehalococcoidia bacterium, assembly GCA_965247055.1. Lineage (GTDB taxonomy): Bacteria > Chloroflexota > Dehalococcoidia > Lucifugimonadales > JAGWBF01 > CBDFGE01. The sequence goes on along the minus strand of CBDFGE010000006.1, from coordinate 715,552 downwards.
GCAGCTCGATCTTGACCACGTCGGCCCCGTAGTCGCCCAGCATCATGGTGCAGTAGGGACCCGCCAGGGCCCGGGTCAGGTCCAGCACGCGTACCCCGTCCAATGCCTTCATCGTCAGCTCCTTGGTGGGATTGGTCTCTGAGATCCGCCAGGCATGAGGCCGCCGGAGCGGCCCACGGCGGCCTCATGCCTGGCCCGACTGTCTCAAGGCCCGATGATAGTCCTGTAGCGTGTTCAGGTCAAGGAGTATCTCGGGGGCGTCCAGTTCCACCCGCACCACATCGTCCCCATGCCTGCGCACCACCGCCTTGAGGCCCTGGGTGCTCTCGGACATCTGCATCAGCTCGTCCATGAGGTGGGCGGACAAAACCACGGGGTGCCCTCCCTTACCCTGGTAGGTCGGGACTGTAATGGAAGGGTGTCCTGGCCTCGCTGACTCGAAATGGGAGCGGATTATCAGGCGGATGATCGAAGAGGAGCGGGGCTGGTCCACGTTGAGCAGCAGTATGGCCTCTTCCCCGGGAGTGTCTGGGGCGGTAGCCTGGGACTGGATGAGGGCGTGGAGCCCCGCTCTTATGGAAGTGGTCTTGCCCTTCCGATAGTCGGGGTTGTGGACCCAGCGGACCCCTTGCCGGCCATAGATCAGCGGCTGTAATCTCTCCGGCTGGTGGCCCAGGACCACCACGGTCCTGAATACGCCCGCCGACTCCAGGGCTGCCAGCTGGTGCTCCAGTAGGGTCGTGCCCTGCCAGGGGAGGAGCGCCTTGGGCTCGCCCATGCGGCTGGACTCGCCCGCAGCCAGGAGAAGGGCAGCCGTGCCGGTCACCACGCCCCTAAGCCGATACGGTCTCGGGGGTGATTGCCTTGCTCAGGGCCCTGTTGAGGTACTTTTCGTTCATCTGCATCGGCCCGCCCGAGCCGCCGTGCCGGAACATGATGATCTCCGACATGATGCTCACGGCCAGCTCCTCGGGCGTGAGGGCGCCTATCGCGAGGCCTATGGGCGCTCGTACGGCCCTGAGGCGCTCGGGCGCAACGCCCTGCTGCAACAGCCGCTGGTATATGAGGATCGTCTTTCGCCTGCTCCCCAGCAGCCCCACGTACTTGGCCGGCGTCCGAACGGCGGCCTCCAGCGCCAGGTCGTCGAACCAGTGGCCTCTCGTGGCGATCACGATAAAGGTGTTGGCGTTGACAGGCACCTGGTCCAACCCTCTGGTGTAGTCGGGGACCACGATGGTGTCCGCCGCCTCGGGAAAGCGCTCACTGTTGGCGAACTGGGGCCTGTCGTCCACCACGTAGACCCGATAGCCCAGCAGTTGGGCCAGGGCATAGGTGGCTTTGGAAACGTGTCCTCCACCCATGAGCACGAGGGTAGGGGGTGTGGTGAACCCCTCCACGAAGAGCTCCACCCCGCTCGGGGAGGTCACGTACTCATTGGTGCCCAGGTCGGCCACCCGCCGGGCCGCATCGAGGGCCAGCCCGTCCAGCTCCGGGTCTCCCAGGGAGCCGCGGGTGGAGCCGTCCTCCCGCAGGAGGATCTTCGCCCCCATGTTGCCCCGGCCGGAGTCGGCCTTTACCACAGTGGCCACAGCCACCGGGTTGCCGCTCTGGTAGGCGCCCATTACCTCCTCACCGAAGGGGAGGAACTCCTGGGGCTCCCACAGCGGCTCGATGAAGAAGTACATGGTGCCGCCGCACACCAGCCCGTCCCTGGCGGCGATGTCCTCGTTGAGCAGGTAGTCGCGGAACTCGGGGCCGCCCTGGCGGCGCAGTATCTCCTTGGCGGCGAACCAGATGTCCCCCTCCACGCACCCGCCGCCCAGAGTCCCGACGCCGCTGCCGTCCTTACGCACCAGGAGCTTGGCGCCGGGCTTCTGGGGGGTGGAGCCCTTGGTCCTCACCACCGTGGCCAGGACGCAGGGCTGGGCCTCACCGAGCAGCCTTACCGCTTCCTGAATTACTTCCTTCATTCCCACCTTACTCGACGGTATCTTCTGTGTTCAGGATACCAGAGTGCCGCACCTTAATCAATTCGGGATTGTATATTTGACACGGTAACTCTTATGTGCTAGACTTATCATGTGATGGTTGCTCAGGTACAGTTTCAGGGTCATCCTTCCCATGAGCAATGCGCTTCACTTCGTCTACGACCTTCTTCGGGAATAGTCGTTTCTCAAGTTCCTCGGTCGTCATCTCAGTCGCCTTTTTTTTACGTCTAGTCATAGGAGCACCCACATGCAGTCAATGGACTTGATGAAGCTGATGGAACGGTTCCACTCCGAAGAGAAGTGCCGCGAAGTGCTTGAAGAACTCCGCTGGCCGGATGGGGTGCGCTGTCCCAGGTGCGAGGGTGACAGACATGCCCATGATACCGTTCGGGGAACCTATGATTGCTACTCATGCGGCTATCAATTCTCCGTGCTGGCTGGCACCATCTTCCACGACACGCATCTGCCTCTGAGGAAATGACTCATAGCGGTGGTTCTGATAGTCGAGTCGAAGAAGGGTATCTCTGCCAACCAACTCAAGCGTACCATAGGAGTCTCCTACAAGACAGCTTGGTATCTGTGCCACCGTATCCGCAAGTCCATGCAGGACGCCTACCCGGTACCCCTGAAAGGCATCGTGGAGATCGACGAGACCTTCATCGGGGGCAAAGTTGAGGGGAAGGGTAGAGGCTACAAGGGCAACAAGGCCGTAGTGGTCGGGGCAGTCGAGCGAGACGGGAAGATTGTACTCAAGGTCGTACCTGATCGAGGCCGTCGCACTCTCCACAACTTCATCCAGGAGACCACCGCACCGGAGACAGAGGCTATCTACACTGACGACTGGGCTCCCTATCAAGGCATCGCGGACCACGACACCCGCCATGAGACGGTCAATCACAGCGCAAAGGAATATGTCAGAGGCGAAGTCCACACTAATACCGTGGAGAACGTCTGGAGTCTCCTCAAACGCTCCATCATTGGCTCGTATCATAAGGTTTCGGTCAAGCACCTTGATGCCTACCTCGACGAACTCGAGTGGCGGTTTAATAATCGGGATAACCCCTGGCTATTCAGGGATACGCTCTTAAAGTTGCTAAGTGCCAATACCTGCACATATACTAGCCTTGTATCTTAGGAACCGCCTGTTCAAATATCTCACGTTGTGCTGGTGTTATAGCGATGCCCAATCCCTCAAATCGACAGCCATCAAACGTGCACCGATCAAAGATAATGACTCCTGACAACCTTCGATTAGCAGCAATATCAATGAGTAGCACGTCAAGTCCCACGTCGAAGCGACTACCATGGACTTCGCAACTATCCGCAAACAAGATGACGGCAGGACCAACAAGTGTACAATTCTTAAAAATCCTATCCATGATTATCGGAGATGGACGACTAACGAGAGATGACACTACCAATATTTCCTTGGAGTATTGGTGCCGTGGCAGAGCAGGTGCCCCTAATGAAGGATGGGGCTCCACTGTGTCTTTAGTCTGTGGGGACAGACTCGTAGCCTTCCACGTCCTAACAAGCAGGCCAACCAGAACGATCGGGACAGCCGCCCATGTAACTATTGGTAGAACATCCAGAAAGGTACCTAGAATCCCCATGATGCCCTCTCTGGATTCATCCAGCCGTTCATTAACCCACGAAAGTCCTCGATCTTCTGCAAGTTTGTAGAAGCCGATAATAAGTAACCATGGCCACTTCTGGCCGATTCGCTTTGCCCACACCCCGATAAACCTGACCATAGCTCAATTCTACCATCAGTCCCGCATGAAGTATACAATCCCGGATCATAGGACCCGTGGAATCCAATGGTAGCCTTGAGGCGGGACAGTCCCAGACAGAAGAACTTCAGCTACCGGCCCGGTACAACATTTTACTTCACCGCGTAGCTTGTATCCCCTTCAGTCCCTAACGCGCTTCTTGCGGTTGGTGACGTAGTCCACCAGCACGTACTCGCCCAGGCGGTCGGGGGTACTGTAGAAGGCCCTGCCGCGGTTGATGCGGGTCATCTTGTCCACGAAGTCCATGAGCTGGTAGCTGTTCTCCAGCATGAAGGTGTTGATCAGGATGTCCTCCTGGGTGCAACGCCGGGCCTCCTTCAGGGTCTCAACGATGGTCTTGTAGCTGGGAGGATAGCTGAAGTAGGAGCGGTCCCCCTCAAGGTGGGCCGTGGGCTCGCCGTCTGTGATCAGGATGATCTGGCGGCTGCCCCCCTTTTCCCTGGAGAGCAGCTTGCGGGAGAGCATCAGGGCGTGGTGTATGTTGGTGCCGGATACCCAGGCGTTCCAGTTGACCTTGGGCAGGTCCTCCTCTTTGATCTCCCGCGCATAGTCGGAGAACCCTATGACGTAGAGGCTGTCCCTGGGGAACTGGCTGTGGATGAGGGCGAAGAGGGCGATGGCCACCTTTTTGGCGGCCTGGAAGCTGTTGAAGAGGCCCATGGACCGGCTCTGGTCCAGCAGCACCACCGTGGCCGCCCTGGTCATCTGCTCGTTGCGGTAGATCTCGAAGTCCTCGGGGATGAGGCGTACGGGCACCTGGGGCCCGGCCCGCACTATGGCGTTCTTTACGGTGGCGTGGAGGTCCAACTGGAAGGGGTCGCCGAACTCGTATAGCTTGGTGTCGTGGAGGGTGTCGCCCCCGGCGCCCCGGGTGGCCACCTCGTGATTGCCCAACCTGTCCTTCTTCAGGTTGAGGAACACCTCCTTCAGGGCCCTCTGGCCGATCCTCCGTATGGCCCTGGGGGTGAGCTCCGGACTGTCGCCGTCGGTTATGTAGCCGGCTTCCTTGAGGGCCTCCATCAGGCGCTGTAGCTGCTCCCAGACGCGCCGCGACTCCTCCCCCAGGAGCTCCGCCAGCTTGTCGGGGTCGATCTCGTCCAGATCCCCCCTCCGCATCGCCTGCTGGAGGGCCTGCTCCAGCTCGTCCATGTCCTGGAGGTTACCCATGAGCTGCATCGCCTGGTCCAGGGTGAGGCTGTCGTCACCCATGAAGGGATACTGGCGGCGCATCTCCTCCATCGGCATTAGCTGCTCCATCAGCGCCGCAAGCTGGGCCATCTCTCGCTCGGTCTCCGGGTCCAGCGCCGCGTTTAGCGCCTCCTCCAGCTGCCTCCGGGCCTCGGGGGACATGCTCTGCAGCAGCGACTGCATCTGGGACATCTGGTCCATGAGGCGCTCCATGAGCTCTTCCAGGCTTCCCGGAGGGTTGGAGCCGAACATGGCCCCGTACTGCTCCATGAATCCCTGGAAGTCGGGCGCCCGTCCCATGGCCCGGTCCTGGAGCATCTCGTTAAGCTGCCGCAGCATCTCTCTGATGGCTGCCATGTCCTCGGGCGTCATGTTCTGAAGGCTCTGGGTCAGCTCCTGGGAGAAGTTCTGGGCCATCTGGCTCCTGAGCATGTCCAGGAGCTCCTGGAACATGCGTTGGGCCTCCGGGTCCATGAAGTCGTACTCCATGAGCCCCTTGATGGCCCCGCCCGTGCCCTCGGGGAGGCTGTCCAGCTTCTCCAAGTTGCGTTGGGCCCGCTGCTCCAGCAGGGAGTTCAGGGACTCCATCTGGACCCGCTCCGGGCCCTCGGCGCGCTCCATCTCTCGGCGGGCCTCCCCCAGCCGCTTCTGGATACCTGCTCTCTCGGTCTTGAGGATCTCTTCCAGCCGCTGGTTGATGTCCTCCATCACCGCGCCCATGTTGTACTGCTGAAGCTGGTCCTGCCGTCGGTCCCGCAGCTGCTGTAACAAGTCATCCAAGCCCGGCATGCGCTGTCCCTGGCGGTTCTGCATCCCCCGGCGCATGAGCTCCCTGAGCGCCTGGCGGATGTCCCCGTGGGCCAGGAGATCGTCGGACAGGTGCTCCATGAGCTCCTCGGCGTCCAGGTCCATGATCTCCTGGGTGCCGTCCCACCGGGAGTACCTGTACATGCCGTAGAGCATGTTCCCTCCGGTTGTGGATGTCCGCAGGGGTGGAATCACCCCTCGGACGATGCTTGAGGCCTTCTAGATGCCTTCTGGCTATCATACCGGCCGGCTGAGGCTATGGCAAGGCAAGCCGGACATGGGGAACGCCCGACCTGGCGCCACCTTCTGCTTCGGCTATCGTCGTGGCGGCCGGACCATCTCTGGTGGAGCTGCTTCCCCGCGCAACCCTTTGAGGTACTGGGGTCTGCAGACCAGGGCCTCTCGTGCTGTAGGCCCTAGAAACGTTGCTGACTACCCGGCGGCCCTGGACTTTCGTGCGCGATAGGTAATCCCCATAATGCCGAAGTCGTATGCGGCGCTTTGCAGGGAAGTATCCCTGAAGATGTCCCCTCGCCAGGTGATCTCGAAATCGTCGAACCCTGCCTTTGATACCTTGTTAGCCAGCTCTGCTTCCAGCAGAGCCCTGAGGTGGACCCCAAAATTCGGACAGGTGGCTAAGAGAGAGTCCCGCTCCTAAAATAGGACGGAAACAAGGAGCAGGACATGAAGCAAACACGTAAGAAGCACAGCCCAGTCTTCAAGGCCAAAGTGGCTTTGGCCGCGCTCCAGGGGGAGCACACCATTGCAGAGCTGGCCAGCCGGTTTGAAGTCCACCCGAGCCAGATCCATGCCTGGAAGAAGGCCTTGACTCAGGGGGCGCCGCACCTCTTTGAAAATGGTGGTGGACGCCAGGAGAAGGACCAAGAGGTCCTCACTGCCCAGCTCTACCAACAGATTGGGCAGCTCAAGGTGGAACGGGATTTTTTGTCACGGAGCTTCGGGTTGTGAGCCGGTCCCAACGCCGGGCCATGATTGACCGAGAAGAACCGAAGCTGTCTCTGGTGCGCCAGTGCACCTTGCTGGGTATCAGCCGCTCCTCGTTGTACTACCTGCCAACCGAGGCCGGCGCCGAGGACTTGGAGTTGATGGCCCTCATAGCCCAACAGTACCTGAAGACACCTTTCTACGGCTCCAGAAGGATGACTGCCTGGCTCAGCAATCACGGACACCAGGTCAACCGCAAGCGGGTCCGCCGGCTGATGCAGCTGATAGGCCTGGAGGCCATCTACCGGCGTCCCAACACCAGCAAGCCAAACCCAGGGCATAAGGTCTATCCGTACTTGCTCAGGGGGCTGGAGATCAACCGGGTCAACCAGGTGTGGGCCACCGACATCACCTACATACCCATGGCTCGGGGTTTCCTCTACTTGGTGGCCATCATGGACTGGCACAGCCGCTACGTGCTGGCCTGGCGGCTGTCCAACACCCTGGAGGTAGACTTCTGTGTTGCGGCTCTGGAAGAGGCCTTGAGCAAGGGTCGGCCACAGATCTTCAACACCGACCAGGGCAGCCAGTTCACCAGCGAGGCCTTCACCAGCATGCTGCTGGCGCAAGGCGTTCAAGTGAGCATGGACGGCAGGGGCCGGTGCATGGACAACGTCTTCGTGGAACGGCTGTGGCGCAGCATCAAGTACGAGGAGGTGTACCTGAAGGCATACCAAAATGGGACTGAGGCCAGAAAGGGGATTGGGGCTTATCTGGCCTTCTACAACCAAGAGCGGCCCCATCAAGCCCTGGGCTATCGGTCACCGGGTCAGGTGTTCCATGCAGTGAGCCCACAAAGGTGTTTACTGGAACATCCACGAGCCTTACCATCGGATGAAGGTTTACGAGACACCCCAGCGGTAGACTCTCTTATTTTAGCCTCACCCCTGTCCTGATCATGGGGTCCACTTGACCCCGGCGATTCAACCCGTCCACAAGTCGATATTTCGCTTGGCGCTATCCGGGATAGGCTTCTCAACCAGGATGTCCGCAATCTGGAGCCAGCCTCCGGGCTTAAGGACTCGATTTAGCTCGCGAAAGACCTCGGCTTTGTCTGGCGCCAGATTGATTGCGCCATTTGAGATAACAACATCGGCCCACTCGTCTTCCACGGGAAGGTCCTCGATAACCCCTTGCCTGAATGAAATATTCTTGGCCCCGATCGCTTGCGCGTTGCTGCTCGCTTTGTCGATCATCTCCTTGGTCATGTCGACGCCAATCACTTCTCCACCACGGCCCATCATGTTCAGTAGAGTCCCAGGAAGTGGTGTAACAAGAGGAGAGGGTCTGGATGAAGAGAGACCACCACGTCATCCTTAGCGGGCAAAGACGAGCCTGAGAAAGGAGGACAACGGTGGTCAAGGAAAGGATGGACCTGCTTGAGCTAATGCGCAAGAGGGGAGTCGACGGTGACGTGGACTTTCTACGAGAGGCACTGAGAGTGCTGGTCGAGGAGATCATGGAGGCTGATGTGTCATCGAGGACCGGTGCTGGGTATGGAGAACGCAACCCTGAGCGGGTGACCCAGCGCAACGGGTACCGGTCTCGAGCATGGGACACTCGCGTAGGGACCATGGAGTTGCAGATACCCAAGCTCAGAGAGGGAAGCTACTTTCCGAGCCTGCTGGAGCCACGGCGTCGCAGCGAGCGAGCTCTGCTGGCGGTGATCCAGCAGGCGTATGTGGAGGGTGTATCGACGAGGCGAGTGGATGATCTGGTCAAGGCTCTTGGGTGCGAGGGTATCTCAAAGAGCCAAGTGTCGCGTATCTGCCAGGAGCTGGACGGGGTGGTGGAGAGCTTCCTGGGTCGGCCGCTGGACGGCGGATCATATCCCTACCTGTGGCTGGACGCACTAACCCAGAAGGTCAGAGAGGCCGGTAGGATAGTCAACGTCAGCGTGGTGGTGGCGACGGCGGTCAATAGCGAGGGCAAGCGTGAGATCGTTGGGATGGACGTGGGTACCAGTGAAGACGGCGCCTTCTGGCTGGCCTTCCTGCGCTCACTGGTCGCCAGGGGCCTGGGCGGGGTGGAACTGGTGGTATCGGACGCTCATCAGGGACTCAGGGATGCCATCGCAACTGTCTTCGGTGGGGCCAGTTGGCAGCGGTGCCGCACCCACTTCATGACCAACCTGCTCACTCGGGTCCCCAGGAGCGCTCAGCCCTGGGTGGCCACCATGGTACGCACCATCTACCAGCAGCCGTCCCCTCAGGAGGTGCATGCCCAACTCGAGCGGGTGATTGCTCAGCTCCAGGACCCGTTCCCACAGGGCGCCTCTCGACTGGACGAGGCTGGACCCGACGTCCTGGCCTTCTCCAGCTTCCCCGTCGCCCACTGGAAGAAGATCTGGTCCAACAACCCCCTGCAGCGTCTCAACAAGGAGATACGGCGCCGCACCGATGTGGTGGGCATCTTCCCTAACCGCCCATCTGTCCGTCGCCTGGTCGGCGCCGTCCTAGCTGAGCAGCACGACGAGTGGGCCGTCGGCCGTCGATACATGACACAGGAGGTAACCACCTCCAACGAAGCTCTACCCAGAGCCGAACTCGCAGAGGCAGCGGCCTAGACGATATCAACAGGATGACGTACTCTTACACCACTCTATGGGACGTGACCCTTCTGTGTGGCCGTAGACTGTATGGGACCGTCCACGTTTACATTGGGTCCTTACTTATATGTTGCTTCGAACTTGGATCCCCGTGGCGCTGCCCAGTGCTCGCGGGTTACGTCCCGAGAAATACCCCAATAATAGAACGAGGCCGCCGGTTGTGGGTAACCGGCGGCCTCGTCTATTTCATGTAGCAGGGTCGTAGCTCCTTATTAGGCGGATGGCTCGACCTGGGGTATCACCACCGGGAGGCTGCGCTTGGGTCTCACCTTCTCCACCGTCCTCAGGATCGTTGACGATGTCGCACCCAACCTTGCCATCAGAGCTAGCCCAGAAAGTCCCCCCAGCCAGATCGCACTCCTGATTCGTGACTGGCTCGCCATCCACGAACGGGGGCTCGGGCTCACCCTCTACTACGGTGTCGGGATCAACTATCCAAGATATCGCTGCTAGGTTTCCCAGTTCTTCTAGCTCCTCGGGGGTGCAGGCGTTGATATTGTGGATATAGTCGCACGCGTTGGGGTCGACGTTGTCTATGCTGGTGACGACCTTTCCATCTCCGAAGTCGGACAGCCACTCATCGTAGGTGGGGTCACCGTGAGGGGCCACTCCAAGGTCTTCCAGCTCCTCGGGAGTGCAGGCGTTGATGTTGTGAATCGCGTTGCACACCTTGGGGTCGATGTCGTCTATGCTGGTGGCATCCGGGTCCTGCGCTGGTTCGCCGGACCCAGCGTTCAGCGTAAATCCGGTGACTATTCCCGCTACGGCGAGGGTGAAGGTCAAGCCAATTCCAAGTGGACCCCATGATCAGGACAGCGGTGAGGCTAAAATAAGAGAGTCTACCGCTGGGGTGTCTTGTAAACCTTCACCCGATGGTAAGGCTCGTGGATGTTCCAGTAAACACCTTTGTGGGCTCACTGCATGGAACACCTGACCCGGTGACCGATAGCCCAGGGCTTGATGGGGCCGCTCTTGGTTGTAGAAGGCCAGATAAGCCCCAATCCCCTTTCTGGCCTCAGTCCCATTTTGGTATGCCTTCAGGTACACCTCCTCGTACTTGATGCTGCGCCACAGCCGTTCCACGAAGACGTTGTCCATGCACCGGCCCCTGCCGTCCATGCTCACTTGAACGCCTTGCGCCAGCAGCATGCTGGTGAAGGCCTCGCTGGTGAACTGGCTGCCCTGGTCGGTGTTGAAGATCTGTGGCCGACCCTTGCTCAAGGCCTCTTCCAGAGCCGCAACACAGAAGTCTACCTCCAGGGTGTTGGACAGCCGCCAGGCCAACACGTAGCGGCTGTGCCAGTCCATGATGGCCACCAAGTAGAGGAAACCCCGAGCCATGGGTATGTAGGTGATGTCGGTGGCCCACACCTGGTTGACCCGGTTGATCTCCAGCCCCCTGAGCAAGTACGGATAGACCTTATGCCCTGGGTTTGGCTTGCTGGTGTTGGGACGCCGGTAGATGGCCTCCAGGCCTATCAGCTGCATCAGCCGGCGGACCCGCTTGCGGTTGACCTGGTGTCCGTGATTGCTGAGCCAGGCAGTCATCCTTCTGGAGCCGTAGAAAGGTGTCTTCAGGTACTGTTGGTCTATGAGGGCCATCAACTCCAAGTCCTCGGCGCCGGCCTCGGTTGGCAGGTAGTACAACGAGGAGCGGCTGATACCCAGCAAGGCGCACTGGCGCACCAGAGACAGCTTCGGTTCTTCTCGGTCAATCATGGCCCGGCGTTGGGACCGGCTCACAACCCGAAGCTCCGTGACAAAAAATTCCGTTCCACCTTGAGCTGCCCAATCTGTTGGTAGAGCTGGGCAGTGAGGACCTCTTGGTCCTTCTCCTGGCGTCCACCACCATTTTCAAAGAGGTGCGGCGCCCCCTGAGTCAAGGCCTTCTTCCAGGCATGGATCTGGCTCGGGTGGACTTCAAACCGGCTGGCCAGCTCTGCAATGGTGTGCTCCCCCTGGAGCGCGGCCAAAGCCACTTTGGCCTTGAAGACTGGGCTGTGCTTCTTACGTGTTTGCTTCATGTCCTGCTCCTTGTTTCCGTCCTATTTTAGGAGCGGGACTCTCTCTTAGCCACCTGTCCGAATTTTGGGGTCCACCTCACAGACGTAGGTTTTGATGGTGCCAATCTCGTCGTAGGTCTCCTCTCCCTGCTCCACTTTCCCATCGGGGAGAGGGAGTTCATTGTACGCCGACTCGGTCAAAAGGATATATTCATCGGCCTCGACAGAGTTCTTAAGCAATCGATGAACGATGATAGGGCCGGTTCCTGTGAGCTCCTGATGCTCGTTGACCCGGTAGAAGGCGGCTCGCCCGCTATGCACAACTATCTTAAGCTTCAACCGCTCAATGTTGATGCAGGCCGTGCAGTTGCAGATCTTATGAATAGTTAGCTCGGAGACCTTGTTTGAGAAGACCTTGAAGAAAGTCATTACGTTGAAGACGAGGTTCTTGGACGCAGTCTCCCAGGGCTGCTCAGGATCGTCCTTGATGGCGTACAGAAAAAGGGCGTCGCCTTCGATCCTGACGAGCCGAAGGGGAAGATTTACTTCTGCGAGGAGCGTCGTGATCAGCTCCCGGATGATTGTCTGGCTATGGGCGATCTCCTTTTCGTTGGAGAATATGAACTTTGTGTAGCCGGATATGTCTGCGACGAAGAACACCGCCTGTCTTTCGACGTCATTCATCCGAGACTCCTCACATGGTGCAGCATTTTTGCGGCAATAGGGAATTATCTCTTCGTGTGACTCGCCGGGCGGGGAGGGGCCGCTTCCCCACAACGTTATCTCGCATGGCCCTTGCCGTCAACACGCCGTGTGGTTGGTCCAGATTCAACGCCATGGCGTTGAGTCACCTTCCCTTGAACTCCGGGCGCCGCTTTTCCAGGAAGGCATGGACCGCCTCCGCGTGGTCCTGGGTCTGCCGGGCGATCTCCTGGGCGGACCAGGCTATCTCCAGGCTCTCCCGGAATCCGGTCTCCAGGGACCTGTGGACCAGGTACTTGGTCAGGGACATCGACTGGGTGGCTCCCCGGGCCAGTCGCGAGGCCAGCTCCATGGCCGAGGGCATGAGCTCGTCGTGGGGCACCACCTTGCTGCACAGCCCCATGCGGTAGGCCTCGTTGCCATCCACCGTGTCCCCCGTGTACTGGAGGAGGAGGGTGTTGCTCAGGCCGATGAGGCGGGGCAGCTGCCAGCAGCTCCCATCCGCGGGTACCAGCCCCATCCGCACAAAGGCCTCGGAGAATACCGCCCTCTCGGAGGCTATGCGAATGTCGCAGGCGAGGGATACCCCCATTCCCGCCCCGATGGCGTGTCCGTTCACCGCGGCGATGGATGGTTTCTGGAGATTGTGAATCGTGAGGGGGACCTGGGGGACAAGGGACCGGTCTCCGGCCTCCCGGCTGCCCAGGCGGGCTTCCATCTTGCCCCAGGGCAGAGTTTGCCCCTCTCTCGGCCCATCGCCACGCGACTGGATGTCCTGGCGGAACTCTTTCACGTTGGCGCCCGAGCAGAAGGAAGGCTCGGTGCCGGTGACCATCACCACCCTGTCCTCCGGGTCGGCCTCGAAACGGCCAAGCTCCTCGATCATCTCCCGGGCCATCTCGTGGCCCAGGGCGTTCCGGGTACTCGGATCGTGCATGGTCAGGATGACGACACCCTGCATCCTATCCACCTTTATATACCGGTATCCCACTGCGATCCTCCATATGCCGGGCTTGGGGTGGTGACAATTCTAACACCCCCACTATATAATGGGCTAGTTCAATTTTTAGCGGGCCCACACGGGGAGGGAGCAATGGAGCAAGGGAGAGTCGTCGCCCTTCATCTGGGTACAGAGAGTCGTAAGCCCATGGTGTCCGTCCAGGAGACCAGGGCGATTGCGGACTTTGGCCTGGAGGGCGACCGGCACGCCCGCAAGGGCATAGCCCGGCAGGTGCTTCTGATGGACAAAGAGACCCTCGACTCCTTTGGGCTGGCCCCCAGCGTAATCAAGGAGAACATCACGGTGGAGGGCCTGGACTTCTCGACCATCGGGCGTGGGCAGGTGTTCTTCGTAGGTGATGAGGTGACGCTCGAGGTCACGGGCCCCTGCGAGCCCTGCGGCCGGATGGACGAGATACGCCCCGGGCTCAGGGTGGAGCTCGACGGGCGGCGGGGTATCCTGGCGGTTGTGCTGAACGGCGGTGAGCTTCGGGTGGGGGACACCGTCCGCCTGGAGCCCTCCCGGGAGGCCCTCGCCAGAGAGGCGTCCCGCTAGACCGAGACCGGGGCCTGGGTCCCGGCGTATAGCTGCTCAAAAGGTAGAGGCGACCCAGCAGGGTCGCCTCTACCTTTGCCCGGCACGCCGGGGGCAAGTTTCTACTCCTTCACGGGGAACCAGTCCTGCTTCCAGGGCCACTCGCCGTCGCTGGGCTCGTAGGCCGGAAGCCCCCTCTCGATGCGCTCCCTGTAGGGGCTGGTAATGGGCTCGCGATAGGGGTAGGTGCCGCCCTCGTAGGCCTTGGGGCCGGCCTTGAAGTGCCTGGCCTGCTCCAGGGTCTCCACGAAGGGAGCGTTGATATCGTACAGTTTGTCGACGGTCTTGGGACGTGGCCCCGCCCTGGACACGTGGCCATAGAGCGGCCTGCCCACTATCTCCTCCGCCATCCATACGCATTCGATGAGTTTGTCGATGTCCACGCCCGTCTCGATGCCCATGTCCTCCATCATGTGAAGGAGGTCTTCGGAGGGGCACAGGCCCGTGGCGCGGCCGTTGCCGCAGTAGGGGCATCCGCCGAAGCCGCCTATGGTGCCGTCCAGGTCCAGGGTGTCGTCGGGCCCGAGGGCCCGCATGGCGGCGTAGGCCGAGGGCATCGCCATGCCCCGGGCGTTATGGAGGTGGAGGTTGAAGTGGTTTATCTCGGGCCACCTCTCCTTGATCCGGGTCACGCTGTCCTCCACTTTGTCGGGCCTGCACCAGCTCATGGGGTCGCCCAGGCCGACGCTTACCACCTTGATCCCCGCCTCGTCCCACAGCCGGTGCTGCTTGTCCAGCATGGTCACCAGGGCGTCCACCGGGATGTCGCCGGTGAAGTTGGAGCCCCAGCTGGCGCTGGTGCTGATGCCCGCCTCCCTGACGTTGCGCTCCTGCGCTTGGGCCACGATCTGAGGCCACCGCTCCATCTCCTGCATCTGGGAGCGGTTGGCGTTGCGGCGGGTGAAGACGTCGCACATGTGGCAGGAGAGCCTGGGGTAGAGGTCCTGCTCTATGGTGAGGGGCGGCGAATACTGCCGGGCCCGCTCCACGCCCCGCTCGTTCAGGGCCAGGGCGGTGTAGGTCACCCCGGGCTTGGGGTGGAACCTGGAGACGATCTCGTCCACCCGGGCCATCTGGGGCGTCCACTTGGGGCTGACGAAGGAGCCAACCACGATGTGCTTGAGGCCCGTCTCCGATAGGGCGTCCAGGAGCCGCACCCTGTCATCCACCGAGATGTCGGCGTCCTCTATCTGCATCCCCTCCCGCATCCCCTCTTCCTTGTAGTTAACCTTGGGCCACCTGCTCATGGTAATCCTCCTGTCCCTTCGCGGGTCGTCGATGCTCCCACCGCTGGCCAACGCGGCCCGTCCCCACTCCTCCAATGCTAGTTGGCCGGATTGTAGGTTGCTATCTATGGGCGTGTCAAGGAGTCCCCAGACCGCGGCCCTCACGCCTCCCAGGAGACCCGGCCGCTGAGGAGGGCCCGGGCCATGATGAACTTGTGGATCTCCGAGGTGCCGCCGCCGATGCGGGCGTGGCGCAGCATGTGGTACCAGTGGGGTATGGGCATGTCCAGGGTCTCTCCCAGGCCCCCGAATATCTGAAGGACCTTGTCGATGCTCCTCCAGCCCCACTCTCCCGCGCAGTACTTGACCATGGACGCCTCCACCCTCACGTCCTCTCCCTGGTCGGCACGCCAGGCCGTCTGATGGGTGAGGGCCCGGAGGGTCATGATATCGGTGTACACGTCGGTGAGCATCCACTGGATGGCCTGCCTGTCGGCGATGGGCCTGCCGTAGGTCACCCGCTGCTTGGCCCAGTCGATGGCCATGCCCAGGGAACGGCTCATGATGCCCAGGGCCATGGTGCCTCGGAGCAGCCTGTCGTGGTGGACCAGCCATTTCTGCCCCAGGGTGAAGCCTCCTCCCACATCTCCCAGCACCTGGGTCTGGGGGACCCGGACGTTGTCCAGGTGGACGAAGAACTGCTGGGCCTTGGTGGGGGTGGTCCACACCCTGATGGGGTCGAAGCTCATGCCCGGAGTTGGGTTGTCCACGATGAACATGGTGATGCCGCCCCGCTGGCGCTTCTCCGGGTCGGTGACCGCCTGGACCAGGATGTAGTCGGCGGAGGCTGCACCTGAGATGAACATCTTGGTGCCGTTGAGGACCCAGTCGTCACCGTCCTGAATGGCCCGGGTCTGCATCATCCCCCCAGGGTCCGAGCCTGCCTGGGGCTCCGTCTGGCCGAAGGCGTATATCATGTCCCCACGGATCGAGGGATACACGTATTTCTCCTCCTGCTCCCTGGTGCAGACCCCGAGGAGCATCATCGGCACGGGGGAAACGGGAAGCTGGACGATGCTCTTGTGGGCTTCCTCGTCCACCACCACGTGTCCCAGCGCTCCCAGGCCTCCTCCTTCGTACTCAGTGGGCAGGTGGGCTGTGTAGATACCCGTCTCCTTGGAGAGGCGGGTAAGGCGGTCCCAGTCCTCCCCGGGGAGAGTACCCACCACTCCCATGGTAGCCTCGGCGATGCCCCTCGGCCCGTCGTCCTCTACTCCATCGCGGGGCGGATTGGCCAGGTAGCGGGGCTCCAGGGGTATGCACTCCTGCTGGACTATTCGGCGTAGGGTGTGTTTGAGAGCGTCCAACTCTGGAGGGAGCTTGAAGTCCATGGCGCTCCACCTCTTACTGTGTAGGTCGTAGGCCGGTATGGAACAGGGGGACTCTCTTGAAGTCCCCGATATTATATACCGCCCGTACGGTAACAGCCACCGCCCCTACCGTTGGGATGCCGGGTATCTCATTTGCCCTTAATTCTGGCGTGCCTGTGTGAGGGTGTAATCAACAGCGGCCGTGATACAATTGTGAGATAGGGTATTAGCAGGAGCCTTGAGGTCGAGCGAAGCATGGAGCTGCGTAACCTGCCCAGTGTGGAGAGTGTGCTTTCCAGCAGGCGCGTGAGGACGCTGATGGAGGAGTACACCCGGGACTGGGTGACCAACCTGGTGCGGGCTAGGATAGACGAGGCCAGGGGCGCGATACGGAACGGGGCGGCGGCTCCTACCCTGGACGAGATTTCCGACGCTGTCGCCCGCCAGGTGGAGATACTCGGCAGGGCCGCTCCCCGGCCTTTAATCAACGCCACCGGGGTCATCATACACACCAATCTGGGCCGTGCTCCCCTGAGTCTCGAGGCGATGGAGGCGATGCTTCAGGCGGCCGAGGGTTACAGCAACCTGGAGCTGGACCTGCTGGAAGGGAGGCGTGGCTCGCGCCAGGCGAACGTAGAGCCCCTCCTCTGCCAGCTTACCGGCGCCGAGGCAGCCCTGGTGGTGAACAACAACGCCGCCACCCTGCTGCTGGCGCTATCGACCTTGACCAGGGGCAAAGAGGTGATAGTCTCCCGGGGAGAGGAGGTGGAGATCGGCGGAGGCTTCCGCATACCGGAGGTGATGCTGCAGAGTGGAGCGACGCTGGTGGAGGTGGGAACTACTAACCGGACTTACGCCTCGGACTATGAGGGGGCCGTTAGCGACAATACGGCGGCCCTCCTTAAGGTGCACGCCAGCAATTTCCGGCTCGAGGGCTTCACCCGGTCCACCGATGTGGCGGAGCTGGTGGAGATAGGCAACAGGCACGGCATCCCCCTGTTCCACGATGTGGGGAGCGGGTGCCTCTTAAACACCCAGGAGTACGGCCTCGCTCGGGAGCCCACTCCCCAGGAGAGCATCGCCGCGGGAGCTGCGCTGGTGTTCTTCTCCGGCGACAAGCTGCTGGGCGGCCCCCAAGCCGGCATCGTGGTTGGCCGGAGGGAGCTCGTGCGAAGAATGGCAGCCCATCCCCTGGCCCGGGCCGTGCGCATGGATAAGCTAAGCCTGGCCGCCCTCTCAGCGACGCTCCTCCATTACGTAAAGGGTGAGGCGGAGGTGAAAGTGCCCGTCTGGCGGCTGATAAGCACCTCGGCGGGGGAGCTGGAGGACAGGGCATACCACTGGCAGGCGGTAATCGGTAACAGGGCGCTGGTGTTGCGGGGGCTGTCCACAGTTGGTGGCGGCAGCCTCCCGGGCGGGACTCTGGACACCTGGCTGCTGGCGTTGGAGTGTAGTCATCTCCCCGGAGGCGCCCAGCGCTTGATAGGCCGGCTCAGGGAGTACAGCACCCCGGTGATCGCGCGCATTGAGGATGACCGGGTCGTCCTTGACCCCCGTACTGTGTTCCTCGAAGAAGAAGACACCCTGCTGCGCGCGGTGAGGGAGGTCCTGGAACCCGCGGCTTAGCCCCTGATGGCTACGTAGAACTCCGCTGTCCTGTATCGCTGGGAGCCCGGGCCTTCCTCCGGCTCGAAGAGCGGGAGCGCCGGTACGTCGAGCAGTCGCGGCTGCAGGTCACGGACCTGGCATACCTTCTCAGGGAGAACGGCGACTCACAGACCACGCACCTGGGGAGTTCGATAGCCAAAAGCTCCTCGACCGACCAGTACAGGCGTCCCCTCTTGCTGGCCACCGGTTCTACGCTGAACTTAGCCATGAGACTTCGAAAGGACCCCGGACGCATTTCAGAGGACATACCCAACATCATGGACGCCCGCCGAGTGACGATTTGCTGGGGGGGCGCTGGCCCCACGCCCATTTCCCGCGCTTTGGCCAGGATCTGACGTACCCTTTCTTTGGTCACCCCCACCCGGTCGGCGATTTCCCAGAGCAGAACCCCCTCGTTACGAAGGGCCACTATCTGGGCAGTTCGGTCGCTCTGGGGTTGCCGTGCGGCGACGCCCACAGGTGTCCGCTGCTGGGGGTCGTCCAGCGTTAGAGCACTGTATCTCCTCGTCTGCATCAACTCCCCGCCAAACTTAAGCTAAACATGCCTGAAGCGCAGTTGCGGGACACAGCGGGGACTAGCCCGGTATCGGGTCCGGCTCCAGCGCGACCTTTTCCGCGGCCCGGGCAACGATCTCCGCCGCGGCTTTTACGTCAAGGGCCCCCAGATTCAAGACCATGTGGTACAGGCTGGGGTCATCGGGGTGTACCTTGAAAAACTTCCGGTAGTAGCTGATCCTCGCCTTCTCCCTATCGTCTATGTGCTCCTCAGCCTCTTTGGCGTCGACGTGCTCCGTCTTCATGATGCGCCGTATCCGCTGTTCCAGGGGCTCAACCATGGCCACGTGAAACGCCTCCGGCACATCCTTTAGTATCATGCACGAACCGCGACCGATGATCACCACGTTGCCAGATCTAGCCAGTTCCGTGATGACGGTGCTGGTCACCTCTATGAAGTGCTGGTCGTTGAGGCGCTGGGCTGCCGTCCGAGGCTCCTGGGCCAGATCGGTGTACTCTTCCGAGGGCAGATACTCCATTCCGGGGCTGAAGTACGGCTCTCCTCCGGCCCCCGACATCGCGGAGCGCTCCAGCATGGACTGGAAGAAGTGGGCTAGACGGTCCTTGAACTGGATTGTACGGCGCTCCTTGATTTCCAGGACCTCGACAGTAGACCCGATGCGCTTGGCGGCCTCCGCCAGGATGAGCCTATCAACGTAATCGGCGTTCAGCAGCCGGGCCACCAGAACGCCTACCTCGCCTCCTGGGGTGCCAGGAGGACCCGTGAACGTCACTACTGCCATTCCCCCTCCTCCTCGCTCCTACCTAACATCGCCCCGGCAACCGAGCCCCTCGGCAAAAGGTAAGAACCACATCCCTATTCTTGGTCAGCATCTTGCTGATGCTAGACTCCCGACCCCGGCCCCCGACGCTGGCCTCAACGCGCTTAGACCCATATATACCGGCCAGCCAGTTGAGGTCAAGTCTAAATCGGTGGAGACGCTCTTGTCAAGATTGTGGTTTTTGACACAATCCCCACCATGTCCCTCGTTCTTTTGGTCAGGTTTTCCCCAAATACTTTGTACTTAGACTTGGGGGCCCCGCTTGTTCCGGCGCCCGCCTGCCATCCACCCGCCCCTGCAGACCGTCGTTGACCGCGCATCCACCCTCGCATATAATAGGTGCCGTCGACCGCGGCTGCGGGGGAAAACTGGAGGTGGCATGCAGCTGGAGACGGTGCTGCACCCCGACTCGATCATCGGAGAGCTCAAGAAGAACCAGGTTACCCACGTGGTGTGGCTTCCAGACAGTGAAACCAACTTCATGTACCACCGGCTGCTGGCCGACCCTGACCTGGACCTTGTCCCGGTCTGCCGGGAGGGGGAGACCATGGCCATAGCCGCGGGGCTATGGGTAGGGGGCAAAAAGCCGGTTGTGCTGATCCAGAATACGGGGGTCATGGAGTCGGGCGATTCCATACGGGGCCTCTGCCTGGACATAAACCAGCCCCTGGTGATGCTGGTGGGCTACCGGGGCTGGGACAGGCACGGGGTTACTAGTGACTCGGCGGCTCGCTTCATCGAGCATATCCTTCACACCTGGGGCATAGACTACTACCTGGTAGAGGTCGACGAGCACGCCCCCCGGATCTCCCTGGCCATGGAACAGGCCGCCCGGACTTCCCGGCCCGTGGCGGTGCTGCTCGGGACCGAATTCGGCGTCTAGTCAGCGGCCACGAAGGCAGCCCAAACCATCCACGGCGGAGAACAGAGGCCATGATCAAAAACGTGGACGCCGTCAAGATAGTGGACGAGCACCGGGGCGATGCGGTCATTATCACCACCATGAACGCGGGCAACCCCAGGTTCGGTCTGCCCAGCGTGACCCGTAGGGAGGAGATGGACTTTCCCGTGTCCGGAGCCATGGGCAAGACCTCCTCCGTTGCACTGGGCCTGGCCCTGGCGAGGCCGGAGCGCAAGATAATTGTACTGGATGGCGACGGCAGCCTTCTAATGAACCTGGGGACCCTGGCCACGATCGCGAACAAGGCGCCCGAGAACCTGTACCACTTCGTCTTCGAGAACGGTGTCTACGCCGTTACCGGCGGGCAGCCCATCCCCGGGGAAGGGGTAATCGGCTTTGCCGGGATGGCCAGGGAGGCCGGATATGCCGCCGTCTATGAGTTCGACGACACCGAAGATCTGGCCACCGGCATAGAAGAGGTCCTCGAGCAGCGGGGCCCTGTACTCGTGTGCCTGAAGATAGTGCCGGAGATAGAGAACACGCCTGTGCACTTGAGGACGTGGGACCCTAGAACCATGCAGATGGGAATGAAGGACCTTGCCCGGGTCTTCGGTCTCTAGTGCCGGGATGCTGAAGCTTCTTGCCGGGAGTCTTTTGGGGCGGGCCTTTGGTCTCGCGGTGTTCGGCGGTGGGTTCTGGCTGCTTTTCACCGGATTCCTGGACTACAACGTACCCCTGGGGGTGCTGGGAGGCGTAATGATACCCCTGGGCATGTGGTTCATGGCCCTGGCCCACGGAGGGCGGTGACCCCGGATAGGAAAGCCAGGAGGGAGCGCCAAGGTGATACCAGCCCTTGAGGCTATGAGGACGATCAGCGACCGCAGAGGGGACGCTATCGTAGTGTCTGCCGGCGGGGCCTTGAGGGAGTGGGCCTACGTGTCGTCCCGGAGGGACTTGGACCTTGACCTTTGGGACTGTGCGGACAAATGCTCCTCGGTAGGGCTGGGCGTGGCACTCGCCCAGCCTCATTGCGCGGTACTGGTCCTCGACTGTGACGGTGCCCTGCCCCTCAACCTGGGTAGCTTGATAACCGTTGGCGGTGCTGCCCCGAAGAACCTGGTACACTTTCTGCTGGAGGATGGGAGCTCCGTATCGGCCCATCGACGGCCCCTCTCCGGCGCGGGACGCGTCAATTTCAAAGCTTTCGCGGAGGAGGCAGGCTATCCCCGGGCCTACCGGTTCGACGATCTGGAGACACTGATCCTCGGCCTGGAAGAGGTCCTGCAGGAGGACGGCCCCACCTTCGTGTCCCTGAGAGTGGTGCATGGCGTGGGAATAACCGGCTATCCCGCCCGTACCATGGGGGAATCCTTCGAAGCGGTGGCGCGGGCTCTGAGCCGGCGGTGGCGGGATGACGGAGGCGATACGGACACGGGAGGGGACCATGCCGCTGAAGGATAAGGTGGCCCTCATCACTGGGGCCGCGTCGGGCATTGGAAGGGCTTCGGCCCTCAGGTTTGCTCGCGAGGGGGCCAAAGTGGTGGCTGTAGACACCAACTCCGAGGGCGTGGCGGAGACCGTCCGCGAGGTCGGAGAGGAAGGGGGTACAGCCTTGGCCGTTGTCGCCGATGTGACCGACGCCAGGTCGGTGAGGCGTATGATAGCGGCCGCCGTCGAGACGTACGGGCGCCTGGACATCCTTTTCAACAACGCCGGCATAAGCATCCGGGGGACCGTCCTGGAGATAGACGAGCGGGACTTCGACCGGCTGTTCGCCGTCAACGTAAAGGGAGTGTTCCTGGGATGCAAGGAGGCGATCCCAGTAATGAAGTCCCAAGGGGGAGGGGTCATCCTGAATACGGCTTCCCAGCTTGGGGTGGTGGGGATCGAAGCCTCGGCCGTGTACCCTGCCACCAAGGGAGCGGTAATCCAGCTGACCCGGTGCCTGGCCTTGGACCACGCCGCCGATGGTATCAGGGTAAACTGCGTCTGTCCCGGGCCGGTGGACACACCTCTCTCCCGCTCCAACAGGGAGCAGACGCCCGACCCGGAGGCCTCCCTCAGGAGCCGGATAGAGCGCATCGCCCTCGGCCGCATCGGCGAGCCCGAGGAGATAGCTGGCGTGGCCGCGTTCCTCTGCTCCGAGGAGGCGTCTTTTATAACCGGCGCGGCCATTCTTGCCGATGGCGGCTGGACCGCCCGGTAGCGGCGGGGGTCGGCCCCGTCATCCATACGTTAAGGAAGGAGCTGAACATGGCACGGATTCCCCCAGCGACCAAGGAAAGCGTCCCTGAAGACCAGAAGGCCCTTTTCGATGATGTCTTGCGGCTTTACGGCCCCGACGTTATTGAGAAGTTTGGAGGCGCGCCCGGCCCGGTCTCCGTAATGATAAACGTCCCGGAGGTCGCCAAGCGTGGCGAGCTTCTGCGGAGCTACCTTACCCGAGAGTCGGTTATATCTCCAATGACGAGGGAGCTGGCCATGCTGGTCACGGCCAGGGAACTCGACTGCCAGTTTATCTGGTACGCCCATGCCAAGCTGGGTCGGGAGTCCGGCGTGCGGGATGAGATAGTCGACCGCCTGCGCGACAGGAAAGAGCTCACGGGCCTGACGCCCCAGGAGAGCGCGGTTGTGAAGTATGGGCAGGAGTGGTTCCGGACCCACCAGGTAAGCCGGGGTACCTTCGACGCCGCCCTCTCCCAGTTCGGGATCCGGGGACTCGTCGAGCTCACTAATGTGATGGCTTACTATGCCCTTCTGGCCTTTAACATCAATGCCTTTGGGGTGGATGACATACCTCCGGATAATACCGAGCTTCCGCTGCCCCTGTAGCGGGGGGACATGGCCACGCCGGGGGCCCGGCGCTCAAGTTTGCCGAGGCGCTATTGGGCCCCCCCGTGTAGACCCTGGTCTCGGGCTTGAATGCTGCCCAGGCGAACCAGAAGTGATTGGCGTGGACGATGGGCGTCAGCCGCTTCCCGGCCAGCGGCCCTTCAGTGGCCGTGCCCAGTATGTTCCAGACGCTCTCGGTCTCGTTGTCCACGATCCGGTCGCCGTCGGCCCGGAAGGTGAGTGCTCGGCCGTCCAGATGGGGGTCGAAGACTCCAGTGGCGCCGACCTCCCGGGACTGGTCTATCGCGCTCCGGTCAAGGGCCGACTGGGTCCCGGGCACGAACCACACCACCAGTTCCTGGCCGTTGACGGTGTAGCTGACCACCCGCTCCTCCTCCAGAATGGAGAAGGGAAACGCCGCATCGACGCCGCCGATGGTGACCGCCGCAATCCGCTCCTTTGGCGGGAGCCGCCCGTCGGGGTCGTCCCGGAAAAGGAAAGGAAAGCTATCTGCGCGATCGTAGCCGGAGTACGGGTTGGTGCCGTAGTTGCGACGGAAGCCCGTGTCCCGGGACAGCACCGTCCCGTTCGGATGGGCGGCCTTGAACTCCGACCACGAGATCATGTACGCCGGGAGGAAGGTCAGCTTCTTGCCGGCGAGCTCCCCGACTATCGCCTCACCGGTGAGCTGCTGCCACCAGGACTCGGTCTGGCGGTCCCACATTACAAGGTCGCTGTTACGCAGGTTGCCCGAGGTGCCGAAGTCGTAGACGACTCCCTCGAGCCGCCTGTCGAAGACGATGGCGGAGTTGCACAGGGGACAGAAGGTTACCGTCACGGGTACCCCGGCCACGATGTCGTTCACGATCTCGTGCCAGATGAGTATCTGGAGGGGATAGGCCCTGGCGTCTCCATCGATCTCGAAGGCGATGACGGGTTCCAGGGGTCCGAGCCAGCCATTGGCGTTCTCGGGAGAGACGAACTCGGGGTTATCTATCGGGGGGATCCCATCGCGGGGAGGGCCGCCCGATATTATCTCGCTATAGGGCACAGTGTGAAGACTGAAATCGGTCTTCCACCCGCGGGTGCGGAAGCTGGCGTTTTTTAGCGCCTTCTCGAAATCCGGATCGGGCGCGACGAGCATCCCGGACCGCGGAGGGACCTCGGACCCGGAGGTGGAAGTGGCCGCGGCGTCGGGACCCGGCGTGGGCTCCTCTGCCTCTACCGCCGCCATGGAGGGACGGTCGTCACGGGAGCCCGACATCAGGGCCAGGCCCACCACCGATCCGGCTATCGCGGCCAGCGTCAGAGATATGAGAATCGTCACCAGCACCTTTTTGCTCACCGTCCGCGTTTCCCCCTGTCCTTATTTTACCTCATACCCGACGGACCTGGAGCCCTGCCGTCCGAGACCGAATCTCTGAAGCGTCGTGTCAGCGATGTGCCACCCAAATCGCTATCCTCCCCCAACGAGAGTGGCCTGGCCACGGCCGAGAATCCACGGCCCCTTCACGCGGCCTTGGCGTCGAGGACGGGCCTGCCCGGGATATCTACGAGTCTCGATAGCTCGCCGGAGCGCACGCTGAAGGGCTCATCGACGTATAGCAGTCCGCCACAATGACGGCAGCGTGGCGAGGTCCTCTGTCCAGCCGCACGTGAACGGGCTGCCGCCCTCAAGGACGTGGCCTTCACGTCCAGTCCGCCCACGGTTGGTGCTACGATCTCCCCCCTCGTGCGGCCGCAGTTGTGGCATTTCAACTCCGCTACCCGGAGCAGCATCTCGTCAACCCCTGGTGTAAAATTGGGTACCACCCTTTTAGTCCTTTGGATGTGGCTCATCCCGGAAAGATTTATCGAGGTTCGGATTACACGCCGGCGGCGCGTGGGGCCACCCTTGAACGCGTGGCGTCCCACTACGAGTTCTGGTTCTCGGGGAGGGACTACCGCCCCGACACGGAGCTATACCAGGCGCCGGCAGACGGATAGCTTCCGGGGTTTCCCGAGGCGACACCCTCCGTCGGCGGCCCACACCGAACGTCGACAGCACGAACCGGGTGCACCCCCCCCGGAAGTGGGGAGGGTTCACCCTGGAAGCCATGGAGGCCCCGTGCTATACTTGACCTTCATACAGCGGCAGTCAACAGCGCCTCTCTGCTGGTGCCGGTCTGCCCTTGGGGATGCGTCCGGGGAGGTGCGCGGCCGGGAAACGGATCGAAAGGCGGGGTGCCGTGAAACTGCTAAGAGAAGCCCGGTCGGACGAAGACGGCACCGTGAAGTGGACCCGGTTCCATGAGCGGTTCGCAGCCCTGGCCTCCAACATAGCCCTGGTAGTGGTGGCCTCGGAGAGGACGATTCAGTCTGCGCTGCTGGGGCTCTTCGCCCAGGGGCACGTGCTCCTAGAGGATCTTCCGGTTGTCGGTAAAACCCTGCTGTCCAAGACCATAGCTCAGTCCCTCGCGGGGCGGTTCTCCCGGATTCAATTTACGCCGGACCTGCTGCCCAGCGACATTACCGGGTCGTCTATCTTCGACCTGCGGCAGAGCCGGTTCGAGTTCGTACCAGGACCTATCTTCGCCAATATCGTGCTGGCCGACGAGGTAAACCGGACGGGACCCCGGACTCAGTCGGCGCTGCTGGAAGCCATGGGTGAGTACCAGGTAACCGCCGACGGCGTCCAGCACACGTTGCCCCGACCCTTCATGGTCATCGCGACCCAGAACCTGGTGGAAAGCCACGGCACCTTTCCCCTGCCCAACTCCCAGCTAGACCGGTTCCTGGTCTCCACGAGTATAGGGCTACCTACGCCGCAACAGGAGCTGGAGATACTCTCCCGCTCGGAGCACGGGCTACCGGAGGTGGCTCCCGTGCTGAGTGTCGACGAGGTGGTGGAGATGCAGGACACAGTGCGGCAGGTCCAGGTGGCGCTGCCGGTAAGGCAGTATATTGTCAATCTGGTAGGGGCGACCCGGGAGCATCCGGCCGTGGTGGTTGGGGTCAGCCCACGGGGGGCGGTGGCGCTGCTTCGGGCGGCCCAGGGATCGGCGGCCTTCGGTGGCCGGGATTTCGTGGGGTCACGTCCCATAGAGTGGTGTAAGAGTACGTCATCCTGTTGATATCGTCTAGGCCGCTGCCTCTGCGAGTTCGGCTCTGGGTAGAGCTTCGTTGGAGGTGGTTACCTCCTGTGTCATGTATCGACGGCCGACGGCCCACTCGTCGTGCTGCTCAGCTAGGACGGCGCCGACCAGCCGACGGACAGCTGGGCGGTTAGGGAAGATGCCCACCACATCGGTGCGGCGCCGTATCTCCTTGTTGAGACGCTCCAGGGGGTTGTTGGACCAGATCTTCTTCCAGTGGGCGACGGGGAAGCTGGAGAAGGCCAGGACGTCGGGTCCAGCCTCGTCCAGTCGAGAGGCGCCCTGTGGGAACGGGTCCTGGAGCTGAGCAATCACCCGCTCGAGTTGGGCATGCACCTCCTGAGGGGACGGCTGCTGGTAGATGGTGCGTACCATGGTGGCCACCCAGGGCTGAGCGCTCCTGGGGACCCGAGTGAGCAGGTTGGTCATGAAGTGGGTGCGGCACCGCTGCCAACTGGCCCCACCGAAGACAGTTGCGATGGCATCCCTGAGTCCCTGATGAGCGTCCGATACCACCAGTTCCACCCCGCCGAGGCCCCTGGCGACCAGTGAGCGCAGGAAGGCCAGCCAGAAGGCGCCGTCTTCACTGGTACCCACGTCCATCCCAACGATCTCACGCTTGCCCTCGCTATTGACCGCCGTCGCCACCACCACGCTGACGTTGACTATCCTACCGGCCTCTCTGACCTTCTGGGTTAGTGCGTCCAGCCACAGGTAGGGATATGATCCGCCGTCCAGCGGCCGACCCAGGAAGCTCTCCACCACCCCGTCCAGCTCCTGGCAGATACGCGACACTTGGCTCTTTGAGATACCCTCGCACCCAAGAGCCTTGACCAGATCATCCACTCGCCTCGTCCAATACACCCTCCACATACGCCTGCTGGATCACCGCCAGCAGAGCTCGCTCGCTGCGACGCCGTGGCTCCAGCAGGCTCGGAAAGTAGCTTCCCTCTCTGAGCTTGGGTATCTGCAACTCCATGGTCCCTACGCGAGTGTCCCATGCTCGAGACCGGTACCCGTTGCGCTGGGTCACCCGCTCAGGGTTGCGTTCTCCATACCCAGCACCGGTCCTCGATGACACATCAGCCTCCATGATCTCCTCGACCAGCACTCTCAGTGCCTCTCGTAGAAAGTCCACGTCACCGTCGACTCCCCTCTTGCGCATTAGCTCAAGCAGGTCCATCCTTTCCTTGACCACCGTTGTCCTCCTTTCTCAGGCTCGTCTTTGCCCGCTAAGGATGACGTGGTGGTCTCTCTTCATCCAGACCCTCTCCTCTTGTTACACCACTTCCTGGGACTCTACTGAGTCTGCCTTTCGAGAAACGTACATCATGATACGGTCCATTTGGTCCAGGGGACCGTCTGGGATAGATGCCGATTCCACATGTGCAGCTACGGTCTCGGACGATATATCCAGGCGCGTCGCGTGCTCCGATGCCTCTCTTATCACAGCCGACAAAAGATACCTTGGAATGGAGTCCATCTGGAAAGATGTCAACATACCCCATCTATAGCAACCGCACGTGTCGCAACTTACGCGTTGCAGTAACGTATGTTGCTCGGGTTCAATGCTTGCGGTGTTATTACCACATACCGGGCACTCTTGCACAGCCTACTCCTCCAGGGTGGTGATGTCGCCGGGGTCCAGCCCCAGCTCCTGGGCCTTGAGGAGGCGGCGCATTATCTTTCCCGACCGCGTCTTGGGAAGGGCGGGCACGAAGTCTATGGCCGAGGGGATGGCGATGGGGCCCAGCTCGTGGCGCACGTGGTCCTGGAGGGTCCCAATCATCGCTGCGGATGGGTCGTTGCCCATGCGGAGGGTCACAAATGCCTTGATGGACTCCCCCCTGATCGGGTCCGGCACGCCGATGACCGCGGCCTCGGCGACGCTGGGGTGGGAGACGAGCGCGCTCTCCACCTCGGCGCTGCCGATGCGGTGGCCCGCCACGTTCAGCACGTCGTCGGCACGGCCCACGACCATGAAATAGCCGTCCTCGTCCTTCAGCGCCACGTCGCCGGTGAAGTAGCAGCCGGGGATGCGGTTCCAGTCCTGGGCGTACCTGTCGGGGTCTCCGTACACGGTACGGAACATGTGGGGGAACGGGCGCTTGAGCACCAGCAGGCCACCCTTGTTGGGCTCGGTGATGGGCTGGCCCTCCCGGTCCACCACGTCGGCCACCACCCCCAGCAGGGGCAAGCCCACCCTGCCCGGCTTGGCTGCCATGACGGGCAGGGTGGCCAGGCACGGTCCGCCCGTTTCCGTCTGCCAGTAGTTGTCGGCCATGTAGCCCCACTCCCCCGAACCGCACAGGTGCTGGTAAGCCCAGCGCCACGCCTCGGGGTTCAGTGGCTCCCCCGCGCAGGTGAGGAAGCGCAGGCTCCGCAGGTCATAGCCCCGCGTGTACTCTTCCCCGTAGCGCATGAGCATCCGGACCGCGGTGGGTGCTGTGAAGGCTACGCTTACCCCGTATCTGTCGATGACCTCGTAGAAGACCCCCGGGTGGGGATAGTCGATGGCGCCCTCCCTGAACACGGTGGTGGCGCCGGCCACCAGGGGGGCGTAGACGATATAGCTGTGTCCCACCACCCATCCAATATCCGAGGTACAGAAGAACACGTCCTCGTCCTTGATGTCCCAGAAGGTCTTGAAGTGGTAGTAGGTGCCCACCATGTAGCCCCCATGCACGTGGAGCACCCCTTTCGGCTTGCCCGTCGTTCCGCTGGTGTAAAGGATGTACAGGGGGTCCTCGGCGTCCATGACCTCGGCTTCACAGTCGGGGCCTCCGGAGTTGAGCAACTCGTCGAAGTCCACCTCCTTCTCGCTCGTGGCGGCAGCGGGAGGAGAGTCGCGGTGCCACACCACCAGCCGCTCTACGAGGTCCAGCCCCTCGATGGCCTCGTCGGTGATGCCCTTGAGGTCCACCTTCCGGCCCCTGCGGTAGCCTACGTCCGCCGTGATGACCACCCTGGAACGGGCGTCCATGATCCGATCGCGCAAGGCTCCGACGCTAAACCCAGCGTACACCACACTGTGTACCGCCCCGATGCGGGCGCAGGCCAGCATGGCGATGGCTCCCTCGGGGCTCAGGGGCATGTAGATGACGACCCGGTCCCCTTTTCCCACACCCAGGGACTTGAGGCCGTTGGCGAAACGGTTTACCAGGCGGGCCAGACGGCCGTAGGTGAATATCCGCTCCGCGCCATCCTCGCCCAGCCAGATAAAGGCGGCCTTGTTCTTCCGTGGGGAGTTCACGTGGCGGTCGAGGCAGTTGGCGGTGATGTTGCACTTTCCCCCCACGAACCATCGGAAGCTGGGGTAGTCCCACTGGAAGACCTGGCTCCACGGTTGGAACCAGTCAAGCTCCGAAGCGGCGCCGGCCCAGAACCCCTCGGGGTCCTCGATGGAGCGGAGGTACTCTTGCCGGTAGTCCAGTAGGTTGGCGTTTGCGGCCAGTTGCTCGGGGGGCTGTATTACGCCGGACTCCCTCAACAGGTGGTCCAGCTGCTCTTGCTGCGCCACTACCCCTCCTTTGACCCCGAACGTAGCCTGGGCGGCAGTGCGCCCGCAGCGCTATACCTCCGGGGTCCCGACAATCAGGGAAGGGAACCCTGTGTTGGGGTTCCCTTCCCTATGGTCACCGCCTTTGTTCCGCCGGCTCCTGTCATGCAGGCACAAGGCTAGCTCTATGTCCCTACGCCCTGCGGGGCTATGCCGGCGCTATGGCTATCCCCATCCCCGTGTTGTTGGCCTCCTCGGGGAGAGGATAGGCCTTGAAGGTACCGCCGCCGTCTCTGGTGCCGAACACCTGGCCTATCAGGTTGACGAAGAATACCTCATTGGAGTTGGCCGGGTTTATGGCTACCCCAAAGGTGTTCTTTTTGACCTCTACGCCATGGTCGAAACGCGCCCAGCTCTCCCCCAGGTCCGTCGAGCGTAGGATGCCCCCCTGCTCACCGCCGAAATTCGGCCCGGCGCAGGCGTAGAGGGTGTTGGGGTCGTTGGGGTCCACCCGCACCCCGCGGGAATAGGTGAGCGGAGCAAATTTGTCGAAGTGGAGGTTGTCCCATTCGTCGCCACGGTTCCGGCTCCGCCAGACGCCCGAGCGGTTGGAGATGAAAATGGCCTCGGAGTTGCGGCCGCCGACCACGACCGCGTGGTGGTCCAGCCAGTCCCCATCGTCCGAGTGACCCTTGTTGATTATGGTCCAGGTCTTGCCGGCGTCCATGCTACGTGCCGCGCCCCCCACTTCCATGGCGGCGTACATCACGTCCGGGTTTTTGGGCTCGATGGCCAGACCCAGGATGCGGATGGCGAACATCATCTGCACAGCGTCTGGGTCTTCGATGGTGGACGCATACTTCCACGACTCGCCGCCGTCGTCGCTGCGCCAAATCTCGTTCCCTTCCGTGCCCAGGAACATCACGTTGGGATTATCCGGCCGGAACACGAGGGACATGACGCTTCGGGCCTCGGGCAGGGCCGACCGCTTCCAGTTGTCGCCCCGGTCGGTGCTCTTGTAGAGGCCGCGCTGGCACCCCATGAACACCGTCTCCGGGTTCTTCGGGTGGACGGCGATCACCCGCGCCTCGGGCTGGGGTGCCAGGCCGTGGTCGGATATAGCCTCCCACTTCCCGGCGTCGATATCCATACGCCATAGCCCGGGGGAGCCGGAGCCCGCTGGGTTCCCCGCTCCTACATAGACCATTGTCTTACCTGCCATGACTCATCCCTCCTTGCCATACTGCTCGAGATACGAGAGGGCCGAAGGCACAGCCTTTCCCCCTCTCTTATCCCTCGACACAGGAATTCCATCAAAAACCGGAAGGTTTGTCAACCCCCGGCACGTGGGGCCGCTTCGGTCTCGTTCAGGTGACCAGACGTGCTGGCTGTTGAGCTGGGAACGTCCGGCATCTCCTGGACGAGTACACGCGGTTGACAACCCATAGGGCCTCTGGTAACATCGCCCAAGATAGCCCTCGCGTAAAACGCAGCTTCGACTCTTGTGAGCAGGTCCTATTGCATTGGCTTTCGTGACTGGCCTCCTGTGCCGTGAGTGCGGCCGGGAGTACCCCATAGAACCCACAAATGTCTGCGACTTCTGCTTCGGGCCTCTGGAGACGGTCTACGACTACGATAGTATCGCCCGGGTCATCAGTCGCGAGCGCATAGCCAGGGGTCCCCTCAGCATGTGGCGGTACCAGGACCTCCTGCCGGTGGACGCCAAGGACGCCGTGGACATCAACGCCGGCTTCACCCCCCTTATAAAGTCCAAGAACCTGGGTAAATTCCTGGGCCTGGACAACCTCTACATCAAGAACGACAGCGTAAATCCTTCCTTCTCCTTCAAAGACCGGGTGGTCTCGGTGGCCGCGACCAAGGCCCTGGAGTTCGGCTTCGACACCCTGGCGTGCGCGTCCACGGGGAACCTGGCCTGCGCCGTGGCGGCCCATGCGGCCCGGGCAGGCATGCGCGCCGTGGTTTTTATACCGGCCGACCTGGAGTACGGCAAGGTGATAGGGGCCGCTATCTACGCACCCATTATGGTCGCCGTCAAGGGTACCTACGACGAGGTGAACCGGCTGTGCAGCGAGGTGGCGGATAACTATCCTTGGGCCTTCGTGAATATCAACATGAGGCCCTATTACTCGGAGGGCAGCAAGACCCTGGCTTACGAGGTGGCCGAGCAGCTGGGATGGCGCCTGCCTCACCATGCCGTGGTACCCTCCGCCTCGGGGTCCCTCTACACCAAGATATGGAAGGGGTTTAATGAACTGGTCTCCCTCGGGGTCGTAGACGGGCCTGTAAACACCAGGATGCACCTGACCCAGGCGGCGGGCTGCTCTCCCATCGTGGAGGCCTTCAAGAGCGAAGATGACGTAGTCCGGCCGGTGAAGCCCAACACCGTCGCCAAGTCCCTCGCCATCGGTAATCCCGCCGATGGGATCTACTCCCTGAGGACCCTTCGCAAGTCTGGCGGCACCGCCTATGCCGTGGCCGAAGAGGAGGTGGCGGAGGGGATGAAGCTGCTTGCCGAGACGGAGGGCATATTCACCGAGACAGCGGGCGGCGTCGTGGTCTCCAGTCTCAAGCACCTGGCCAAAAACGGCACGATAAAGCGGGACGAGCTAACGGTAGCATACATAACGGGAAACGGTCTCAAAACTCAGGAGGCCGTGGAAGACGTGGTCCACCCCCTGCCGATCACCCCTACCCTGAGCTCCTTCGAGCAGGCGTGGAACGGCGTCAACCTGGAAGGGAGGAGGTAACGCGAGGATGGGGAAGCAGCGTGTCAAGTTTACATTCCCTCCAGAACTCGTCCCCAGACCGATAATCTACCAGCTCGGCCAGCAGTTCCACGTGGTGACCAACATACGGCGGGCAGACGTGCGGGAGAACATGGGTTGGGTGGTGCTGGAGCTGGAGGGTGTTGACGAGGAGATAGAGAGCGGTGTCAAGTGGGTCAGCGCCCAGGGCGTACGGGTGGACCCGGTGGCCGGCGACGTTATAGAGGGCTGAGGCCTATTCCCCTTTCCCCCAAGGAGGGTACCTAAAGATGAGCGGAGTTTTGGTTCGTATTCCCGCGCCCCTGCGCCGTGTGACCAACGGCCAGGACAAGATTGAGACGGAGGCCTCCAGCCTGGGGGAGATGGTAGATCGCCTGGACGCCCAGTTTCCGGGCCTCAAGGAGCGGTTGGTGGACGAGGCAGGGGAGCTGCGCTACTTCGTGAACATCTACCTGAATGGGGAAGACGTGCGATTCCTTCAGGGCCTTGGTACGGCGACCAAAGAGGGAGACGAGATCAGCATCGTCCCTGCGGTGGCTGGCGGCTCCTAGGGGCTATCTCCGAGGCGTAACCCCCTGGCCTCCATCGAGGCCTCTTTCTGGGACAGGCGTGCCGCTTCGTCAGTGGGCCTGTAGGTCGTGAGGAAGTTGTCCCTGAAGTGTGCAAACTCCCCCTTCACTATGGCCTGCCTCATGGCGTCCACAAGGCTGATCACGAACCTCAAATTGTGGATCGAGGCTAGTCGCAGACCCAGCAGCTCCCTGGACTTGAACAGGTGGTGCAGATAGGCGGCCGAAAAGGTGAGGCAGGTATAGCAGTCGCAGTCCTCCTCCAGGGGTCCGGGGGACTCCCGGTACCGGCGGTTGGTAATATCGACCCGGCCCGTGGCGGTGAAGAGGGCCCCGTTGCGGGCCACCCGGGTGGGTAGGGCACAGTCGAAGAGGTCCATCCCCCGAGCGACGCACTCCACCAGGTCCTCCGGGGAGCCGACCCCCATCAGATATCGGACCCTGTCCCTGGGCAGAAGGCTCCCCACCTGCTCCGTTACATCGTACATCGGCGCCTTGCCCTCCCCCACCGCCAGTCCGCCTACCGCGTAGCCATCGAAGTCCAGAGACACGATGTACTCGGCCGACAGTGCCCTCAGGTCGGGGTACACCCCGCCCTGCACTATACCGAAAAGGGCCTGCGGGCCGGTCTGACTGCCTCCGGCATGGGCTTCCTTGCACCTGGCAGCCCAGCGATGGGTCCGCTCCATCGCGCGGCGTACCTCCTCCCGGCTCTCACCGTAGGCGATGCACTGGTCAAAGCACATGACGATGTCGGCGCCCAGATCCTCCTGGGCGCCGATGGAGGACTCGGGTGTGAAATGGTGCTCGCTGCCATCCACGTGGGACCGGAACAGGATGCCCTCGTCGGTTACCTTGCGAAGTGGCCCCAGGCTAAAGGCCTGGAACCCCCCGCTGTCGGTCAGAATAGGCCCCTTCCAGCCGGTGAAAGCGTGCAGGCCTCCCAGTTGCCGGACCACGTCCACGCCCGGACGCAAATACAGATGATAGGCGTTCCCGAGGATAAGACGCCCCCCCAGCGAGCGGACCTCCGCGGGGGTGAGGGACTTGACGCTGCCCTGGGTCGCCACCGGCATGAACGCCGGCGTGGGGACCTCGCCATGGGGCGTGGAGAGCGTGCCCGCTCTGGCCGCACCAGAGGTTGCCACGAGATTGAAATTAGTCCTTCCAGCCATCCCTGCACCCGGCGTCATGTACGACTAGTATAATGCAGGGGGCCGCTGGTGGGTAGGCGGGAGTGGGCGCGATGCCCGCTGTGCAGGTCTAAATGCTCCTCCCATGCCGGTTGCGAGTGGGATTGATATGGCGCCTGTTACGAAGCTATAATCTAGGTTGAAGGCTGTTTACGGCGGGAGGGCTGGATCCGCCACAAGCCGTAGGAATAGCAAAGCGAAGAGGTTCGATGCGGATTATCCTTTACACGGGAAAAGGGGGAGTCGGTAAAACCAGCGTAGCGGCAGCCTCGGCGCTGCGCGCGGCGGATATGGGCTATAAGACGGTGGTAATGAGTACCGATCCAGCCCATAGCCTGGGCGACTCCTTCGATATTGAGCTTGGCAGCGAAATGGCCCAGGTCGCCCCCAACCTCTGGGGGCACGAGGTGGACGTCCTCGAAGAGATAGTGGTCCATTGGAAAGCGGTGCAGGACTGGCTCAGCGCTCTGATGCGCTGGCAGGGTGCGGATGAGGTTGTGGCGGAGGAGCTGGCCGTCTTCCCCGGGATGGAGGAGATGGTGGCCCTGCTGTATATTAACCACTACAAGGAGCAGGGTCTCTGCGACGTGCTGGTGGTGGACTGCGCACCGACGGGTGAGACGTTGCGCCTCCTCAGCTTCCCCGACATGGCCCGGTGGTACATGAACCGTCTCTTTCCCCTGGAGAGGAGGGTCGCCGCCGCCTTGGGGCCTTTTGCCCGGGGAATGCTGAGGCTGCCGGTGCCCGGAACCGATGTGTTCGACAGCATGCAGCGCCTGTACAGCCAGCTAGAGCAGATGCGGCTGCTTTTGCTGGACCAGTCCACCTCCTCGGTGCGGCTGGTCGTGAACCCGGAAAAAATGGTGGTCAGGGAGGCCCAGCGCACCTTTACCTACCTGAACCTGTACGGCTACCACACGGACCTGGTGGTGTGCAACAAGGTCCTTCCGGAGATGGTCGGCAGCAACGGGTTTTTCAGCGGCTGGCTGAAGGCCCAAGACCGGTATCTGGGCCTGATCCAGGACTCCTTCGACCCAGTGCCAGTGATCAGGGCGCCCCTGATGGACCGGGAAGTAGTGGGTATTGACACCCTCAGGGAGATGGGGGAGCATATCTTCGGGGCAGGAGACCCCACCGCGGTGTTCCACGAAGGTCCTACCCAGGAGATAACCAGGAAAGACGGCCGCCATACCCTTACCCTCAAGCTGCCCTTCGCCAGCAAAGAGGACGTGTCGGTAATCGAGAGCCGGGACGAGCTGATCTTGCAGGTGGGCCAGTACCGTCGCAGTATAATCCTGCCGCGGGCGTTGGCACGCTTGGGGGTGGAGGAAGCCAGGATGGATGGAGATAGCCTTCGGATAAACTTCCGTCGTGAGAAGGAGGCCCGACATGGCCGAAAGGTTAGTTGAGGTCGATTACAGCGCCGGGGAGGGGCTCACCCTCCGCTTTAAACCCCGGAGCCTGGGCCTGATCCCCGAGCCCACGAGGGGCCACATACGGGCGGCTAACCGGGAGTTGCTTCTGGCCTTGAGGAGCTTCGTGGACCAGGTTATCGAGGGTATGGAACCGGAGGAGAATACCCCCCCCCCCCCCCGAGGCGCCGGCGGGTGCGGGTGAAGGACTCGACGGAAGGGACCCCCGAGGAGTAGCCGGCCTCCGTCCCTCTCGCTGAAAGCAGGGACTTTGAGAACCCCAGGGAAG
This sequence comes from Dehalococcoidia bacterium, assembly GCA_965247055.1. Classification (GTDB taxonomy): domain Bacteria; phylum Chloroflexota; class Dehalococcoidia; order Lucifugimonadales; family JAGWBF01; genus CBDFGE01. The sequence goes on along the minus strand of CBDFGE010000006.1, from coordinate 679,648 downwards.
ACCCACAAGACTCTCTGCCGGAATCGTAACTCTGCACCGGAGGACAAGATGGAGATCGAGATGTTCTGCCCACGTCATCTGCACGATGAGAAATGGGAGGTGCCGGATAGCTATCGGTATTTCAAGGGGGAGTTGCCCTGTACTCCGGGGCCGGGTGAGACTCCGGAGACCCTGAAGGTCTGGTTCATTCGGGGGTTCTTGGTGGACGTGGCAAAAAAAGAGTAGCCGCTGGGTCCCCTGGGAGCTAGCTCACGCCCGCCGGGATCGGTCCCGAAGCAGCATCGTGCTCAAGGGCGAGGGGGGAGGGGTCAGCGGCTAAATAGTCCAAAAACCCTCGATAACTGCCAAAGCGGGACATGGTCCTGACGAACTCCCCCACCGAGCGGGTCGTCCTCCTCAGCTGCTTTACCTGGCCGTCGGTGGGGCTCACCGAGGCCGGGCTCGCCGCGTAGGTGCCATGGAATGCAAAGTAGGCCTGGTTGAGTTTTCGTATATAGAACCCGTTGTCCACAAATAGCCTGCGCCGGTCCTCCATGAAGGCTTCCGCCTCCTCTATGTGGCCCTGCGCAAGCAGTTCGTCGACCCTCAGGCGCGTCGCCCTCATGTCCCGCTCGAAATCGAATCTGCCTTCCCCGGCTGGCTTCGACTCGTCCGGCGTCACGGTCTCCGCCGCCGGCGGGGGCCGCGAACGCGGGGCTTCCGAGACCACCTCCCCCGTTATAGCCTGGTATACGAGCAGCCCAATCTCCCGGCCCGCCAGGTCGGCTGCCGTTTCGTTGAGGGTAGTCATCTCGGCGCTGCTCCAGAAGTTCCATCCCAGCGGCCGAAAGAACCAGTAGGTGTGTAGCCACTCGTGGGAGGCGGTGATGGCCGCGTGTTGTAGAGAGGAGTCATCCGTGACTAACGTAGGGTAAGTTGCGACCCCGCCTATGCCCTCCACCAGGGCCGAAAGGCCCACTTGGCGGAGTATCTCTTCCTCCAGCGCCCCCATCTCCTCAACCCTCATGTCGGGCTTGAGTAGCCGGCTATCGAGCCTCTCGATCCTGTCTCTAGGGGACGTCACCAGCACTCTGGGTGGGTTGGAAAAGGCCAGGTCCACCGGGGGCAAGATCAGCCCCAGGTGCCAGTCGAGCCCTTGCTGGGCCAGGATGGTGCTTAGCTCCGATTCGATGGTCTCCTCCACCCGGGCTTTTATGCCGGAGCGCGCGCTCCGTAGCTTCTCTAGCCGGTCTAACGGGTCATGTATCTCATCGCCGCGTGACGAGACGTCGGGCGAGCCGGGGCTGCCCCGTGAAACCGATGACATGGACTGAACTGCCACCAGCTCCTCTTCCAGCGCCCGTATCTCCTGTCCGATCTCGAAGTACCTCTGAACCTCAACTAATCTCTCCGCCCGGCTTCGGGAGTTCCATGGCAGAAGACTCGTCAGCTTGTGTACCCACTTGTCGGGGAGATGGGACACCTCCCACGTCAGAAGATCGTAGCTGTAGGGCGCTGCGGCCAGGTCGATGGGCGACAGGTACAGCCCCCCACCACCTCCGAACAGGAGCAGCAGGGACAGCAGGATGATAACTTCGGCTCTCCTCAGTAGGCGCATGTATTCAATCGTAACATATCGTACGCGGACGGCCCGGAATCGGACACCGGGAGCCTGTGAGCCTCCCGCTGGCCGTTCACCGTTGCGCTGGGGGCCTCCTATTCGCTAAAATAGGGTTGGAAAGAGTCCGGAGGGTACGAGTCGGATGGGGGCACGGTCGGGGTCCCCCAAGTCATAGCGCTGAAGGGAGATGGTGATACGTATGGCTGATATCGGTAAGCTACGCAACATCGCGATCCTATCCCATGGCGGAGTAGGTAAGACCTCCGTAACGGAAGCGCTGCTTTACATTGCCGGCGCCACGACGCGGATGGGCAGGGTGGACGACGGCAACACGGTGTCGGACTACGAACCCGAGGAGGTGAAGCGTGGAAGCAGTATCCAGACCTCCCTCATTCCCTGCGACTGGAAAGAACACAAGCTGAACTTTCTGGATACCCCGGGCTACGACGATTTTATTGGGGAGGTCATCCCGGCCCTCAGGGTTGCCGAGGGCGCTCTCATCGTGGTGGCCGCCACCGCGGGCGTGGAGGTTGGGACCGAGCGGAGTTGGAGTCTCTGCGAGTCCGGCGGCAAGGCCCGAATGTTCTTCATAAACAAGATGGACAGGGAGAGCGCAGACTTTCACCGCTCTCTGGAGGCGATACAGTCCCATTTCGGAAGAAAGTGCGTTGCTTTCCAGGTGCCCCTCGGTGCGGAGCAAACATTCGCGGGGGTGGTAGACCTGCTTACCCCCCCGGCGGAAGTCCCCGGCGAGGTCGCCGAAGAGGTGAGGAAGGCCACTGAGAGGTTGATCGAGGCGGTGGCGGAGACCGAGGACGAGCTGACCACCAAGTACCTGAGCGGGGAGAAGCTCTCTCGGGAGGAGATCACCGCTGGCGCCAGGAAGGCTATCATCTCGGGGGACATTGTGCCGGTGCTGGCTGGCTCGGCGACCTTGAACCTGGGCGTGCGGGAGCTTTTGGACGCCGTCGTAGATTACATGCCCTCACCTTTGGAAGGAAAGCGGGTGTCGGCCTCCGTTCCGCCTACCGGCGAATTGGAAGAGATCGGGCCAGACCCCAGCGGGCCGCTGGCGGCCCTGGTCTTCAAGACGACGGCGGACCCCTTCGTGGGTAAGATGTCCCTCTTCAAGGTGTATAGAGGCAGCCTTCGCAGCAACACAGAGGTGTGGAACAATGTCCGGAGCCAGGCTGAGCGCGTGGGCCAGGTCTACGTCGTGCGGGGTAAGACTCAAGAACAGGTCCAGGGGATCGGCCCCGGGGACATCGGCGCCATACCCAAGCTCACCGCTACCGTCACCGGGGACACACTGAGTCAGCGGGACCGGCCCGTGGCCTTAGAGCGCCTGGAGTTCCCCGTAGGGTATCACACGGTGGCCGTCTCCCCCAAGACCAAGGCCGACGTGGACAAGATGTCCATGGCCCTGAGCCGCATCGTGGAAGAGGACCCCAGCCTCCGCGTGTCCAGGGAGCCCGACACCGGCGAGATCCTCCTCTCGGGTCTGGGGGACAGCCATGTGGAGGTGGCTATTGAGAGGGTGCGCCGCAAGTTCGGCAGCGACCTGGAGGCCAATACACCGAAGGTACCCTACAAGGAGACAATAGGCTCGGTAACACAGGCCGAATACAAGCACAAGAAACAGACAGGCGGGCACGGCCAGTACGGCCACGTCCTCCTGCGGTTGGAGCCGCTGGAGCGGGGCCAGGGCTTCGAGTTCGGCTCCCAGGTAGTGGGAGGCTCCGTGCCCAAAGAGTACATTCCCTCGGTGGAGAAGGGCATCCTGAAGACGCTACACGAGGGGGTGGTGGCGGGGTACCCGGTGGTGGACCTGAGAGCGGTCCTGTACGATGGCAGCTTCCACGACGTGGACTCCTCGGGGATCTGCTTCGAGATAGCTGGCTCCCACGCACTGCGAAAGGGAGTGATGGAGGCACAACCCCTCCTGCTTGAGCCCATCATGACGCTGACCGTAAAGGTGGCCGATGCCTTCAACGGCGACGTTATCGGCGACCTCAACGGCAAAAGGGGCAGAATTATCGGGATGATCCCCGAGGGAAGTCAAACGGTGATAGAGGCCGAGGTGCCCCAGGGGGAGCTCCTTCGCTACGCCACCGACCTTCGCTCCCTGACCCAAGGCCGGGGCAGCTTCACGGTAGAGTTCAGCCACTACGAAACGGTCCCGCAGCACATCACCCAGAAGGTGGTGGAGGAGGCAAAGAAGGCGAAAGAGACGGCGCGGGCTTGATTTTGATTAGGTGGCCGGCGACGCTGCGCCATCGGCGGGTCCGTCCCGAGGGAAGGCCAGGCCAGCCCACTCTTCGCATACAGAATTAGCGCCGAGTCTCCTCGCGCGGGTATTCTTCGTGGGAAAACGACGTACCTCCTCACACCCTGCGTGGGGGACCCCAAAGGAGCGGTATCTATGCCTTCAGGCGCGAAGTCCAAGACCGTCGGAGACCTCCGGCGCAGCCGCTACAAGGTGCTGCCCGTCCGAGAGGAGCTCCGCAAGAACCTGATAACCAAGCTCCAGAAGCGGGAAGAGCTGTTCCCCGGCATCGTGGGCTTTGACGAGACGGTGCTGCCCCAGATTGAAAACGCCCTCCTAGCCGGCCAGGACATGCTCCTGCTGGGGGAACGGGGTCAGGCGAAATCGCGCCTCATCCGGCATCTGGTCAGTCTCCTGGACGAGGAGATACCCGTCATAGCGGGATGCGAGATCAATGACCACCCCTACAAGCCCATCTGCAGGGGGTGTCGGGACAGGATATGCCAGGATGGCGACGAAGTGGCGATCGACTGGCTGCCCAGAGATGCCAGGTACTCGGAGAAGCTTGCCACTCCCGACATCTCCATCGCCGACCTCATCGGCGAGGTGGACCCCATCAAGGTGGCCGAGGGGCGCTACCTCTCCGACGAGCTTACCATCCACTACGGCCTTATCCCTCGCACCAACCGTGGCATCTTTTCCATCAACGAGCTGCCCGACCTGGCGGAGCGGATACAGGTGGGAATGTTCAACCTGATGGAGGAGAGGGACGTCCAGATCAAGGGCTACCGGATACGGCTACCGCTGGACGTGTATGTGGTGGCCACCGCCAACCCCGAGGACTACACCAACCGGGGGAGGATCATCACCCCCTTGAAGGATCGCTACGGCGCCCAGATACGCACCCACTATCCACGGACCATCGAGGACGAAGTAACCATCATGGAGCAGGAACGCTCCCGGTTTCCCAACGAAAAGAATATAAGCACCCCTCAGTACATGCGGGAGGTCATAGCCGGGATTACCATCCTGGCCCGCCGCAGCTCCGAGATTAATCAGCGCTCCGGCGTGAGCGTAAGGGTTTCCATCGCCAACTACGAAACCGTCCTGGGCAACGCCACACGCCGCTCCATACTCCACCGGGAGAAAAATATCAGCCCCAGGATAAGCGATCTCCCCTACATCGTGGCTTCCTTCACAGGGAAGGTAGAGCTGGAGACCTTCGAGGAAGGCCGGGAAATCAAGATCATGGAAGAGCTGTGCCAGAAGGCCGTGCTCAATACCTTCAAGTCTTATTTCCGCGTGGGAGAACTGGAGGCCTTGGTCAGGCAGTTCGACGAGGGACTCACGTTGGAGGTTGGGAGTGAGGTGCCTTCGAGGCAGTACGTCAAGTTGCTGGACGGTATCGAAGGGCTGGCTGGAGCGGTGGACCGGCTGAGTACCGACGGTCGGCCCGAGCTGATCGCCTCGGCCACCGAGTTTATCCTCGAGGGGCTGCACCTGAACCGCAAACTGAACCGTGAGAAGATGGGAGAGGGGTACATCTACAGCAGCTAAATGTCCCGCTGCGGGTGCTCCCGACCTCAGCCAGCACCGCAAGCAGGCAGGATAGTTGGGGTCTTGCGGCGGACCGGAAGATGCTATAATTTATCTAGCCGGTTGACACATGTAGAGGATCGGGGGAAGCAAGAGGACCTAGCTATGAATACGATCAAGACCTTCGTGCTGATGCTGGTGATGAGTGGACTGCTGCTCATCGCCGGTTTTTTTGGAGGCGTCTACCTGGGGAGTCCCATCGTGGGAATCATCATAGCCCTGGGCATCTCGATGCCCATGAATTTTTTTGCCTACTGGTCCAGCGACAGGGTGGCCCTCCGCATGGCTGGAGCCCACGAGGTCACACCGGAGGATGACAAGGAGATTCACCAGATCGTGGATGACCAGACCCAAAAGGCGGGGATCCCGAAGCCCCGGGTGTACGTCATCAGTAATGACTCTCCCAACGCCTTCGCCACAGGGCGCTCTCCCAAACACGCATCCATCGCCGTCACCACCGGTATCCGGAGGCTGCTCAACCGTGAAGAGCTGGGCGCCGTCATCGCCCACGAGCTGGCCCACGTCGGCAACCGGGATACCCTCATTATGACCATGGTGGCCACAATGGCCATGGCCATCGGGCTGATCGCGACCTTCGCCCAGTTCGCAATGTGGTTTGGAGGTTTCGGCGGGAGAGGCAGAGGTGGGGGTGGAGGGGGTTACGGTGTTGTTGTCGGCATCGTTGGTCTCCTCGTGGTGATAATAGTGCTGCCCATAGTCGCCACGATGGTGCGGCTGGCCATATCCAGGGCGAGAGAGTATGAGGCAGACGCCACAGGCGCCCGGACCTCCGGGGACCCCTACGCCCTGGCCAGCGCGCTGGAAAAGCTGGAACAGGGCGCTCATCGACGTCCCATGAAGGTGAACAAAGCCGTCGCCCACCTGTACATCGTCAATCCTCTAAGTGAGCACCCGGAGGGGGAGGGGACAAAGTTGGCCTTCTCCGGCGGTCTGCTCTCGACCCATCCGCCGATAACCGAACGCGTGCGGCGTCTCAGGGAGATGAGGCTGGGTTGGTAGGAAGGGCAGGTTGACGGCCAAGACAGTCCTGGTCACCGGAGGCGCGGGATTCATCGGGTCTCACCTCGTGGACAGGCTGTTGTCCCTGGGCCACCGGGTGGTCGTTATCGACGACCTGAGCACGGGCAGGCTCCAGCACGTGAACAAGGGTGCCACGTTCCACCACACCAGCATCAACCGCCTGGACCTTGATGAGATCATTGAGCGAGAGCAGCCGTCCGTCATCTACCATCTTGCGGCCCAGGTAAGTGTGACCGAGTCCGTCAAGAACCCCGTAAGGGACGCTGAGATCAATATCCAGGGCACTGTGCGCCTCATCGAGCTGGCCCGCAGCCATGGCGTCGACAAGTTCATCTTCGCCTCATCGGGAGGGGCTATATACGGCGAACCCCAATACCTGCCATGTAATGAGGGCCACCCCCTCAATCCCCTCTCACCCTATGCCCTGTCCAAGCACGTGGGCGAGCAGTACCTGGCCCTCTACGGTAACACCTTCAGGCTGGACTACGTTACGCTTCGGTATGGCAACGTCTACGGACCGCGGCAGGACCCCTACGGCGAAGCCGGTGTGGTCGCCATCTTTACAAGGGCGATGCTGGAGGGGAAGCAGCCCCGGATCTACGGAAGCGGCGAGCAGGAGCGGGACTTTGTCTATGTGGACGACGTGGTAGAGGCCAACATCCAGGCTATGGGGCGCGGGCAGGGCGAATACAACATCGGCACCGGACAGGGTACTTCGGTGAACAGGCTCTTCGAGCTTCTGAAGGGTATCGTGAAATATCGTTGGAGTCCACTGTACGGCCCCGCCCGTCCGGGAGAGGTCTTCAAGATATGCCTGGACAGCTCCAAACTTGAAAAGGGCCTGGGATGCGCGCCCAAAATCTCTCTGGAGGAGGGGCTGGCCCGCACCGTAGAATACTTCCGCCAGGCCTCCGGGGCCCACCTCGCTAACGGAGGAGAGAGATGAGACGCGGCCACCTCAGCTGGAGCAGGTGGGGTCCGGGCGACTCCCGGGATAGGATGTGCCGGGCAGGAACCCGTAGTGGTGCCATGGCCGGCTCGTGTGTACGTATCAGCCCCTGAGAATGTGGGGGATGGGGCCGGCTACAGGTTGAACTGGGCGTCTACGAAGTTCCGCTCCTTGACGTAGACTTGAATATGGGCACGCTGAGCCTCAAGTACCAGTATCTGGCCCTCCTGATTGACGTTCACCGCAACCGGTCTGCCGAACCTCCACTCGGGAGTCAGGTCGGTCCTCCGCCGCGCCTTCAGAAAGTCGGGATTCGCCTCCACGTGAGCCTGGCACCAGGGCGATAGCCTCTGCGCGTCGCCGACGAACGCAGACAGGAAGGTCCCGTCCTGGGCGTAAATGTTGAGCCGGTTGTTACCCCAGTCGGCCACATAAACATCCCCCTCGTCGTCCACGGCTACGCCCGCCGGGCGATGCAGCTCCCCATCGGCGCTCCCCGGGCTACCGAAGGTGGCCAGATGCTTACCATCGGCGGTTAGCTTCTGTACGCGGTCATTCTTCCAGTCGGCGACGTAGACATCGCCCCCTCTGTCTATGGCGATGCCCCCAGGGCATGTCGAACTCGCCCTTCCCAGCTCCAAGGCCACCTCAACCACCGAGGAACCTGCCCTCCTTGGTGAAACGCTGCACTCGGTGACCGAGACTGTCGACGACGTAGAGGCGGTCCTCCTCATCGAAGGCTAGGCCGAACGGCCCGTTGAGCTCTCCAGCGCCCCTCCCACCGGCACCCCAGCTCCCCAGGAAATCGCCGTCCCTGTCGTACAAGAAGATACGGTTCATATAGTCGTCCGACACGTATACGGACTCACTGCTGTCCACCGCAACTGAGGACGGCCAGGGCGACTCACCGCCGCCGAAGCTCAGGCCGCGGTCTTCCCACAGCACCTCGTGGTCCATAGTGAATTTTGTTACCCCGTGGCTGGGGCTGAACTCGTTGCCCCGGCTAACCAGGTACAGGCTCTTCTGCGAGCCCAGGGCGAAGTCCAAGGGCTGGGCGAAGGAGCTGCCCGCCCGCCCAGCCTTTCCGATGCAGTAGTCGTAGTCATAGACCCGGCCTGCTACGTGTTTGGTTAGCATCTCTACCTCCACTCGCGCCTCGGGACGGCCCCTGCATGGGGGCAGTCCCTACAGGTTAAACTGGGCATCGACGAAGTTCCGTTCCTTGACGTAGATCTGGATACGCCCGCGTTGGTTCTCGAGTACCATGATCCTTCCTTCATCGTCCACATTCACCGCCACTGGCCTCATGAACCACTGCTCCTGGGTCAGGTCTGTCCTCCGGCGGGCTTTGGTGAAGTCAGGGTTAGCGTTGACGTGGGCCTGGGACCAGGGTGACAATACATCGGCGTCCCCGATGAAAGCGGTAAGGAAGGCACCGTCGGGAGTGTAGATGTTAAGGCGCTTGTTCCCCCAATCGGTTACGTAGACGTCCCCCTCGCTGTCCACCGCAATATCGGTGGGCCGCCTCAGCTCCCCATCGCCCGTGCCGGGTCGCCCGAAGGTGGCCAGATACTTGCCATCGGGGGCAAACTTCTGTACCCGGTCGTTGGACCAGTCGGCAACATATACGTCCCCCTCCTTATCCACGGTGATACCCCAGGGCATGTTGAGCTGACCTTCGCCGGTGCCCGGGCCGCCCCACCTGGCCAGGAACTTTCCCTCCTGTGTAAACTTCTGGACTCGGCTGTTCCGGCCGTCCACCACGTATACGTAGTTCTCGTTGTCGCAGGCCAGACCCGAGGGTCCCAATAGCTGGCCGTCGCCGGAACCTGTGGCCCCCCAGCTTCCCAGGAACTCTCCGTCCTTGTTATACATGAATATGCGGTTCACGTGGTCGTCGGCGATGTATATCTTCTCGCTGATGTCCACGGCAATGGAGGCGGGCCAGGGGGACTCGCCTCCGCCAAAGGGTAGGCCGCGGTCCTCCCACAGGACCTCATGATGCAGGGTGCACTTGGTTATGCCCTGGCCGGGCATGAACTCGGCGCCCTTACTGATCACGTAAAGGCTCTCCCCGGAGCCGAGGGCGAAGTCCACTGCGAAGTAGAAGCCGTTGCCCCCCACGGCGGTCTTGCCGATGCAGTAGTCATAGTTGTAGACACGGCCAGCCACATGTCTCGTAAGCATGATCTCCCCTCGTGCCGTACGTTGGTGCCGGTTAGCAGACGGGCTCTGGGCCAGGGGACACTATGGCACCGCGTTCCCGGTCTGGCGATGGGCATCCCGCCAGAGACGGCACGTTGGCGCCAGAAAGAGCAGGGGAATCGGGGAATAGATCCCCGATTCCCCTGTCCATCTACGCGGTCAGTCCGCCGGAGGAACCCTGGTATTCAGGGGCTACTTCTTGATGAAGCTGAGCTTGTCGAAGCTCCCGCCCACTATCGGCTTGGCTTCGAAGCCGAGCCAGTCCTCCAGGATGGTGGAGTACACCCCTCTGAAGTCGTGGTTGGGGACCAGGTCTCCGAACTCCAGGTCCTTGGGGTTGGTGGAGGGGTACTCGCCGTGGTAGCCACCCACCACCGGGTCGCCGATGACGAAGGCCACCCCGCCCGCACCATGGTCGGTGCCGGAGCCGTTGTCGTGTACCCGCCGGCCGAACTCGGAGAAGAGCAACACCACCACGTTGTCGGCGGCGTCATGCTCCTTCAGGTCCTGGTAGAAGTCGTACACGGCGTTGGAGACATCCTTCAGCAGGGTGTCGTGCGCCCCGATCTGGGCGGCGTGGGTGTCGAAGCTGGCGTGCTGGGTATAGAAGATTCTGGTGCCAAAGCCGGCAAGGTGCGTCTGGGCGATGTCCCTCATCTTCCTGGCTATCGGGGTGGCGGCGTACTCTACGTTGGAGGAGTACATTTCGGGCGCCGTCCTCAGGATGTCGGCACCCTTGAGGGCGTCCAGGCCGGTCATGCTCAGGTAATCCATCACGTAGCCTGTGCCCACTGCAGGGGCGTACATGCGCTCGAAGCGCTCAAGGGCCACGGCCCGCTGCTGCTGCTCAAGGCCGGTCAGGATGCCATAGTTGGCCAGGTCGGAAACGGAAGCCACGGAGACCCCCGGCATGGCCAGGGCCCTGGGCAGGCCGTTGCCGAAGTTCACCGAGGTAAGCACGTTCTCCTTGTTGGGGTCCAGCTGTTTGGTGGTCCTACCCAACCAGCCCTCGGTGCCCACCTTGTCCGGCTCGCAAGTGTGCCAAATGTCCATCGCCCGGAAGTGGGATCGAACGGAGTTGGGCCAGCCTACTCCATGGATGACGGCCAGCTTCCCCTGGTCCCAGAGGTCCTTCATGGGCTGCATCATTGGATGCATCCCCAGCCGGTCGTCTATGTGGATGATCTGGTCTTCGGGCACCTTCACGGCGGGCCGATTGTCCCAATAGTTGGAATCTGTGTATGGGATAATCGAGTTGAGATAGTCGTTGCCCCCCGTTAGCTGCAGCACCACCAAGACCGGGTCTTTCTTGCTAGATGTCATTATGCTCTCCTCCTTCCCTTTTCCTAAGTAAGACCGATTACACGAATTGGTATTCCCTGGAGGCGACCGCCAAGGCCAGCACATCTGCGATCCTTCGCTCCGAGGTCCCGGAGTCCTCCTGGGTATCCCATTTAAGGGTGCCCTGCTTGCTGGCGAGAGAGATCAGCTCCTGGCGCGTTGCGTCTGCTACGTCCATTGGACCCACCAGATCAAGGCAGCTCTCCACCAGCTCCTCCGGAGAGATGTTGCCCTTTGCCCTGATCCTGGCGATGATGGACTTGACTCCCGGTAGCTCGATGTTGGACAGGCGATCTGCGGCGAAGTTGATCCGCCTCACGAGGGAGCCGCTGTCTATCCACTCAGGCCCGGTGTGCCAGCCCTCCACGCTGGGGGGGTCGCCTAGCTCCTGTCCCTGGTACCCGGGCTCCTCACCTATGGGCTGAAGGCCGGGCCTGGGGAACTGCCAGTCACCCACCAGCCGGAGTGTCCCCGCCACCAACTCGGCTGGGCTCTTTACCTTGGCCCATCTCACCGACTCCGCCTTGAAGAAATCGGAGTTGAACAGCACCCGGAGGGTGGAACGCATGTTATAGCCGGAGGTGATAAAGACGTCCGCTATTATGTTGACGGCGGCGGGGTCGCGGGGCGGGGTCTGCTGCCATGCCGGCACCTGTGGCTCATCGGCAACAAAGAAGTTGTACAGGTGCCGGGCGATGAACCGCGCCGTGGCCGGCTGTCGGGCGATGATGTCTATGACGTCCTCCCCGTTGAAGCGGCCCCGGTGGCCCAGGAACACCTTCTCCGTATCGTCGTGATCCTCGGGTTTGTACTCGAAGGACCAGAGGAAGCGGCTTAGCGGCTGCCGGGGAATCTTGGGCCTGATGGTCCAGCCTGTGAAGGCCCTGGAGCACTCGAACACGTCCTGCTCGGTGTAGTTGCCAACGCCCATGGAGAACAGCTCCAGCAGCTCCCGCCCCCAGTTCTCGTTGGGCTGGTCCTTGTGGTTCTCATTGTTATCCAGCCAGAAGATCATGGCAGGGTTTCTGGCCAGCTCCAGCAGGAGCTCCCGGTAACTGCCCATTCCTAACCGGCGGAACATGTTTATCTGCTGGACCATCTCGGTGGGATTGTCTATCTTAGAGTTGCCGGTGGCGAAGAGGTGGTGCCAGAACAGGGCCACCTTCTCTTCCAGGGGACGCTTGGTGTTGATGAGGTGGTAGATGTGGTGGGACCTCATCTGAGGAGGGGCGCCGCATATCTCAAGGGACGGATAGTACCGGAACAGGATGTCCGTATCGACGTGGGGGAGGTTGAACGTGTCCGGGTCTACCAGCTCCTCGACCGTGGCCTCATAGCCGTTGGCCACTCGCTCCTCCAGCTCGTCGCGCGACGCGCCAAAACCGGCTCGACGCATCAGGTGAGCCATCAACTTAATATCGTCGTCTGCCATCCAAGGGCCCCCCTTTCTTTGATTCCAGTTCGTCCCGCGTAGCTCAATCCCCACGAGTTACAGAGGAAGACAGCGTCATTTTAATATAGTCGGGTCCCCTTGTCAACACGGACTCTGCCGGGGAACGGCGGATCGCAGGCACAAACTTCAACCTTTTCGCCTCATGCAGCTACGCCGCTCCGAGACCAATATCTGATTAACCCTGCTATTATCTTAGAGTAATTTTTATCTCCCGATCTCGACCTGTCAACCAACGAAGCATTACGACTGGGCTCCACGCCAAGTCCTGCCCCGGCACGGCCATCGAATTCTTGAAGGAGCCACACCCCTGTGCTATCATTCCCTCATCCCCTGGGAGAGGAGTCCATGCCAGCGAGGGCGAGACGCATAGTAGACCTGACCATCCTGGACCCCCATGAAGGGCAAGTGTCGAGAGCGTGGTTACGCGGCGTTGTAAGGTGTTGCATGGCATCGGCGGGTCCAAAGGAAGACTGGCAGCTGGGTGTGGTGATAGCCGACGACGAGACCGTGAAGCGGCTTAACAGGGAGTACCGGGGACTGGACGAGGTGACCGACGTCCTCTCTTTCTCCAGTATTCGTGAGGGCCACTGGGAGGGCGAAGGGGAGGCGCCGTGTCGGGGCGAGCACGACGGGCCTTTCGTCGTGCCGAGCGACGAGCCCCAACACCTGGGAGAGGTGGTCATCTCCTATCCCCAGTCCCTCCGGCAGTCTGCCCCGGGGGCGGAGGGTCTGGAGCGTGAGCTGGCCACCCTGGTGGTCCATGGCCTCCTGCACATGCTCGGCTTCGATCACGCTTCGCCACCGGAGGAACATGAGATGCAGAGTAGGGAGCGGGAGATACTGTCTCGCGTACTCCCTAAGGTGGTCGTCTAATGGCCTTTCAGGTCTACTATCGCAAGTGGCGCCCCCAGAGTTTTGGTCAGCTGGTGGGGCAGGACCACGTATCCCGCACCTTGCGGCAGGCCGTGCAGCGTGGCCGGGTAGCCCACTCCTATCTGTTCTGCGGTCCCCGTGGGACGGGGAAGACCAGCTCCGCGAGGGTGCTGGCCAAAGCCGTCAACTGCCTCGACCCCCGGGAGGGAGACCCCTGTAACGAGTGTGCCCGCTGCCTGGCTATTAACGAAGCCAGGTTCATGGACCTGATCGAGATGGACGCCGCCAGCAACCGGGGGATAGACGAGATACGCAACATCAGGGACCGGGTCAACCTGGCCCCGGTGGAAGGGGGAAGCAAGGTCTACATCATCGACGAGGCCCACATGCTCACGGAGCACGCCTCCAACGCTTTCCTGAAAACGCTGGAGGAGCCTCCCGCGCATGCCATCTTCATCCTGTGCACGACGGAGCCCCACAAGATCCTGCCCACCATCATCTCCCGTTGCCAGAGGTTGGACTTTCGACGCCTGGCGTCGGATGCCGTGGTCGGGCGGCTGAGGGGCATCTGCCATGAGGAAGGTGTGGACTCGGATGAGGAGGCCCTGAGACTCCTCGCCCAGGGGTCCGGCGGCAGCCTCAGGGATGCCGAGAACCTGCTGGAGCATCTGGTGGTATCCTGCGACGGACGCGTCGGCGTCGGAGAGGTACGCGAGTTGCTGGGCCTGGGCCAGGGGGAGGAAGCCCTCGAGTTCACCCGGTCTCTTGTTTCGGGCAACGCCGCATCGGCCCTGTCGACCATCAACCGGGCGGCCTGGGAAGGCGTCGACCTGCGGGTCCTGCACAGGCAGGTGGTGGACCTGTTGCGGGGGGTGCTCCTGATTCAGTGCGGCTCCAGGGAGTCCCTGGACCTGCCCAAGGAGACGGTGAAGGAGCTGGAGGACCTGGCCCCGAGGGCGACCACGGCCAGGATAATGAAGTCCCTCAAGCTCCTGGGCGAGATCAACATGGGATACGACTCCTCCTCTCCTCTGGCCCTGGAGCTGGCGGTGGTAGAGGCGTGTATGGAAGGAGGTCCTGAAGCGGTGCCCTCCAGGCCCGCTCCCGCGGTGCGGCCAGTGTCCTCAAGGGAGCCGTCCTCCAGTACCCCGGTGCCCGTCCCCTCCAACGGCCCGCCGACGCGTGCTCCGGCTGTCGCCCAGTCCCGACGGTCCCCAGAGGTGCCGGTGGTCGCGGCTCCCTCGCCGGACAGGGCTCGAGACGAAGCGGGGGCGCAGGGTCCCGATCTCCAGGAAGGATGGACCACCGCCGTGAAGATCCTGAGCCGGTGCAAGGGGAAACGGTTCAACATCGGCGCCCTGCTCCGGGACTGCAAGGAGCAGCGTATAGAGGGGGAGACCCTGGTGCTGGCCTTCGCCCACCGGTCCCATCTGGAGAGAATGCAGGAAGAGATCGATGACCCCCAGGGGCAAAAAACGGTCGAGGAGGCCCTGCTAAAGTCGCTGGGCACGTCTTACCGGCTGCGGGTGGTCCTGGCGGATGATAGCGGGGTCGGCAACGGCCCGTCTGCCGCCCAGAGTCCGCTGGTAAGGGCGGCCCTCAGCATGGGCGCCAGAATAACGGAGGAGCGGGAGCAATGATGAACCGGCAGATGAGGCGGCAGGCCCAGCGCCAGCAAGGCAGGCGCCAACCCATGGCCCAGCAGCCCATGGTTCAGCAGCCCCTGGAGATGCTCCAGAAGATGCAGGAGGAGCTGGAGGCCCTCACCGTTGAAGGCACCGCGGGTGGAGGCGTAGTGAAGGTAGTGATGACTGGCAAGCAAGTCGTGGACTCGGTGGAGATAGCGCCGGAGGCGGTCGAGGACGTGGAGATGCTCCAGGACCTGGTGACGGCGGCGGTAAATGACGCCCTGAGCAAGTCCCAAGAAATGGCGTCCGAGAAGCTGGGTGCCATAACCGGCGGCCTGAACATCCCCGGACTGACCTAGTCAGTCCTTGGGCACGTCGATGAAGGCATCATCATGAGCACGGACGCCACCCCAGCCGCGGCCCCGCCCCTGGCCCGTCTAATCCAGGAGCTGAACAAGCTGCCCGGTATCGGGCCGAGGAGCGCCCAGCGTCTGGCCTACTTTATCATAAGGCTACCCGAGGACGAGGCCCGGGCGCTGGCCGAGGCGGTGCTGGCGGTCAAGTCCAAGATCATCTTTTGCTCTGTCTGTCAGAACCTCACGGAGGCCGATCCGTGCGCCCTGTGCAACGACCCCCGCCGCGATGCCACACAGGTCTGTGTGGTCGAGGACCCCTTCGACGTCCTGGCCCTCGAGAGGACCCACTGCTACAGGGGTCTGTACCACGTCCTTCACGGAGTCATATCCCCCATCAATGGCGTTGGCCCCGAGGACCTGCGGCTAAAGGAGCTTCTTCCCCGATTAAAGGGCGGCACAGTAACAGTAGAGGAGGTCATCATCGCTACCAATCCTACCCTGGAGGGTGAGGCCACCGCCATGTACATTCGGCGGCACATCGTGTCCCAGGAAGTAAAGGTAACTCACCTGGCCCGGGGCCTCCCGGTAGGTGGGGACCTGGAGTATGCCGACGACCTTACCCTTAGCCGGGCGTTCCAGGGAAGGCAGGAGCTTTAAAGGCTATGTCGCGGCCAAGAACCTACCGTACCGAGGCCCTGGTCCTGAAGACCTCCCCGCTGGGCGAGGCCGGCAGCATCGTTACCCTGTATTCCAGAGACGTGGGTAAACTGAGGGCGGCGGTCCGCGGGGTACGCAAGTCCACCAGTAAGCTCGGGGGCCACCTGCAACCCCTCAGCAGGGTGGCGCTGTCGCTGGCCAGCGCCCGGAACCAGGGGATGGACACTGTTACCCAGGCCCAGATGCTGGAGGGTTTCGCCTCTTTGAAGAATAGCCTGGAGGGTGTGTCCAGGGGAATCTACGTGGCTGAGCTGGTGGACGGCTTCGGCGTGGAGGGCAGCGCCAGCCCCCAGCTGTACGCCCTCGCCTGTGACACGCTGCGCACGCTGGACCGATCACCCGAGGAGGAGCTGGCCCTTCGATGCTTCGAGCTCCACCTCCTAAGATGCTCGGGGGTTATGCCCCACCTGTACCGGTGCGTGGAATGCGGGTCCGGCCTCTCCCCGGGCGAACACCTTTTCAGCCCGGAGATGGGAGGCACCATGTGCCTACGGTGCACACCGACCGGCGCCCGGGTGATGTCCCTGTCGGTGCAGGCCCTCAAGGTGCTGCGCTATTTCGACAGGGCGGTGAGGGTGGAACCCGTCGGGCTACGGGTAAGTAATGGCCTGGCGGCGGAGCTCAAGGGTCTCCTATCGGCTACGCTGGACTACTGGCTCGACCGGGAAATCCGGTCCAAAAAGTTCATCGAGCACCTAGGGCGCTCCCCGCGGTCTGGGGTACATGTATGACGGCGCGGTGCAACGTCTTTCCGGGTGGCGGGACCTTGAGGAGCGTGTAGTGTTTCGAAAGGTGTTGGTAGCCAATCGCGGGGAAATAGCCTGCCGGATCATACGTGCCTGTCAGAAGATGGGCATCAAGACGGTGGCGGTCTGGTCCGAGGCGGACCAGAAGGGCCTCCACGTAGGGATGGCTGAGGAGGCCTATCCATTGGGTCCCGCCTCTCCCAAGGAAAGCTACCTTAACATGTCCCGGATAATCGAGGTGGCCTTGAAGTCGGGTGCCGAGGCCATTCACCCTGGATATGGCTTTCTCGCCGAGAATCCCGACTTCGCAAGGGCGTGCCGGGAAGCTGGGGTCCGCTTTATCGGTCCCTCCCCGGAGGTTATGGAGAAGATGGGCGACAAGGTAAGGGCCCGGGGGACCGCTCGGGAAGCCGGTGTGCCCGTCTTGCCCGGCACCGAGGCCGTTGTGGAGGACGATGGCGCCTCCGCCGCTGCCCGGGAACTGGGGTTCCCATTGATGGTGAAGGCGAGCCAGGGTGGAGGCGGTATCGGCATACAGATCATAAACTCCCCGGACGAGCTAAAGTCTGTCGTTCAGCAGCTGAGGTCCCTGGCCGGCAACGCCTTCGGCAGCTCGAACCTGTATTTTGAGCGCTATATGAAGGGCGCCTCCCACATAGAGGTCCAGGTCCTGGGTGACGAGCTTGGCAACCTGGTCCACATCTTCGAACGAGACTGCTCGATACAGCGTAGAAACCAGAAGCTGCTGGAGGAGAGTCCGGCCATGAAGCTGGCTCCCGAGCAGCGCTCGCGACTGTGGGGCTACGCGCTAAAGCTGGGAAAGTACATCGGATACACCAACGCTGGGACTATGGAGTTCCTGGTATCTCCGGATGGGGAGATGTACTTTCTGGAGATGAACACCCGTATCCAGGTGGAGCACCCGGTGACGGAGATGGTAACGGGCCTGGACCTGGTGGAGCTCCAGCTTCGGGTCGCGGCCGGGGAGCGGCTACCGTTCGCACAGGTGGAGCTCCGGTCCCGGGGGCACGCGATAGAAGCACGTATCTACCCCGAGGACCCGGAGACCTTCGTCCCTTCGGCCGGCGTCGTCAACCAGGTTCACCAGCCTACAGGCCGGCACATACGGGTGGATAGCGGCCTGTTTCCCGGTTACGAGGTGACGACGTACTACGAGTCCCTGATGGCGAAGCTGATCTGTTGGGGAGAGACCCGTGAGGAGGCGCGCAGGCGCCTGCTCGGGGCCCTGGATATGTTCCGCATCGAGGGCGTAAAAACCAACATTTCGTCCCTCAAGAGCGTGCTGACCCATCCCACCTTCGTCGACAGTACCTATCATACCGGCACCCTGTCCGCCATAGGCGCCGCCAGGGGAGCCAACGGCCCTGAACTGCACTCGGCCCGAGGGGATGGCCAGGGCGGGAAAGAGCTGGCGGCCGCCATCGGCGTTGCCCTGCTGTTTAGTATGAACGGGAATCGTGGGCGTTCGCCCGCCGTCCCGGGTAAGGGAAGCCCCTGGAAGCTCCACGGTCGAAGGCATCAGATGCTCACGCGAGTCCTAGGGGGTAGAGGTTGCCGGTGAGGAGGGTCCGGGTGCAGGTTGGGGAGCGGTGGTATACCGTCGAGGTGGAGGACCTTACCACCAGCCCGGTCAGGGTCAACGTCGAAGGAGAGACCTTCTATGTAGAGGTGGAAGGCCTCCCCAGGGCCCTCCAAGCCACTGGCGGAGGATTCACCCCTCCTGCGACCTCTGGGCTTACCATAGACAGGCCATTCCAGGCCAAGGTCTCGGAGAAGGTGATCCGCTCACCCATGCCCGGCCGCATCATGGCCGTCAACGTCAGGCCCGGGGACCCCGTGGTTCCGGGCCAGGAAGTGTGCGTGGTGGAGGCCATGAAGATGGAGCAGAGCATACGTACACCAGGTGGCGGGGTGGTCAAGGTGGTGCACGTCCAGCCCCTGCAGCAGGTGGGCACTGACGACCCCCTGGTAGAGCTGGAGTGATCCCAGGGCACACCGCCACGACACTCGCAACAGTGCTAAAATGAAGGTTAATACCCTTACAGAGGTTGGGACGGATGCCCCAGGAGCACATACACGTCAAGGGAGCGCGCGAGCACAACCTGAAGAACATCGACGTGACCATTCCCCGGGAAAAGCTGGTGGTGATCACCGGAGTTTCCGGCTCGGGCAAGAGCTCCCTCGCCTTTGATACCATCTACGCCGAAGGACAGCGGCGGTATGTCGAGTCCCTTTCCGCCTACGCCCGCCAGTTTTTGGGCCGCATGGAGAAGCCTGACGTAGAGTACATCGAAGGTCTCTCCCCGGCCATCTCCATAGACCAGAAGGGCGTCTCCCACAACCCCAGGTCCACTGTGGGCACCGTGACCGAGGTTTACGACTACTTGCGTCTCCTCTTCGCCCGGGTGGGCCACCCCCACTGCCCTCGGTGCGGCAGGGCCGTGGCCAAGCAGACCGTGCAGCAGATCGTGGACTCCATCCTGGCCCTGCCCCGAGGGAGCCGGATCATGATAATGGCCCCCAAGGTACGCCGCCGTAAAGGGGAGCACAAGGAAGTGTTCGACGAGGCCCGGCGGGCAGGCTTCGTGCGGGTGAGGGCCAATGGCGTCATCCATCAGCTGGACGAGATGGGTGACCTGGCGTTGAACAGGCAGAAGTGGCACTACATAGAGATCGTGGTAGATAGGCTGGTCGTCGATGAGGACATGGAGCGCATTCGCGTCGCCGATTCCGTCGAGACCGCCCTCAGTCATGGCGGCGGCGTGGCCCTGGTGGACGTACAGGATGGGGAGGAGCTGGTGTTCTCGGAGCATTTTGCGTGCGTACATTGCGGGGTCAGCCTGCCCGAGATAGAGCCCCGGACCTTCAGTTTCAACAGCCCCCATGGGGCCTGTACAGCGTGCACCGGGCTGGGATTCAAGCTCGAAGTAGCCCCCGACCTTGTCGTGCCCAACAAGAACCTCTCCCTGGGGGAGGGGGCCATAGTTCCCTGGGTCCGCTCGGGCCCCTCCAGCGGCTGGTACCGCAGCCTGATCGAGTCCGTGGCCAGAGCTTACGGGTTCTCTACCAAAGTCCCTGTGAAGGACGTCCCCGACTGGGCCCTGAGGCTTCTGCTCTACGGGAACAAAGGCGAGGCCGTGACCATGCGCCACCGGACCCACGTTGGCCATGAGTATAGCTGGGAGACCAACTTCGAAGGGGTGATCCCAAATCTGGAGCGGCGGCACAAGGAGACCGAGTCCGACTACATCCGGGGCGAGATCGAGCGGTGCATGGCCGCTCGGCCGTGCACCCCGTGCGAGGGTAGGCGGCTGCGGCCGGAGGCACTGGCCGTCCGGGTCTGTGGCATGGGTATCATGGAGCTGTGTGCCCAGACCATAGATAACGCCCTGGAATGGGCTCGACGGCTTGCTGAGGAGGGCCCTTCCGCAGACGGTAGTACAGCGGAGGGCGGCGGACAGTTGGTCCTGTCTCCCAGGGAGGCCACTATAGCGAGGCAGATACTGAAGGAGATCGAGGCGCGGCTGAAGTTCCTGGTGGACGTTGGGTTGGACTACCTCACCCTGGGCCGTACCGCGCGGACCCTCTCCGGGGGCGAAGCCCAGCGCATACGGCTCGCGACCCAGATAGGCTCTGGACTTACCGGCGTCCTCTACGTGTGTGACGAGCCCACCGTGGGCCTTCACCCCGTGGACAACGGCCGGCTCATCGAGACCCTGAAGAACCTCCGGGAGTTGGGCAACACGGTAGTAGTTGTGGAGCACGACGAGGCTGTGATGCGTGCGGCCGACTACATTGTGGACATGGGCCCCGGTGCCGGAGAGCACGGCGGACACGTGGTGGTCACCGGCAGCATGCAGGATGTGATGGATTGCCCCGGCTCTGTCACCGGCCAATATCTCAGCGGGCGGAAGAGGATCCCGACCCCCCTGGGCCGTCGCCACGTCAACGCCAAGGAGCTGGTGATAAAGGGGGCGAGAGAGAACAACCTGAAGGGAATGGACGTCGCCATACCGCTGGGGCTCCTGGTCTGCGTCACCGGCGTCTCCGGCTCCGGCAAGAGCACCCTGGTGTACGAAATCCTGTTCAAGAAACTGGCGCAGATGCTTTACAGAGGCAAGGACCGGCCGGGACTCCACGATGCCATACTGGGGGTTGAGCATACAGACAAAGTGGTCAACATAGACCAGTCGCCCATCGGGCGGACGCCTCGCAGCAACCCCGCCACCTACACAGGGACGTTTACCCCCATCCGGGAGCTATACTCCACCCTCCCCGAGGCCAGGATGCGCGGCTACGCGCCGGGGCGGTTCTCCTTCAACGTCCGAGGTGGCCGTTGCGAGGCATGCCAGGGGGAGGGGTATATCCAGATAGAGATGCAGTTCCTGCCCGACGTGACGGTGCCCTGTGAAGTGTGCAAAGGACAACGCTACAACCGGGAGGCGATGGAGGTAACCCTCAAGGAGAAAAGTATCGCCGCCGTGCTGGACATGACCGTCGACCAGGCGCTGGAGTTCTTCTCGAACTTCCCCAAGATACGGGCCAAGCTGGAGACCATGAGGGACGTGGGGTTGGGGTACATCCGGCTGGGCCAGCCGGCCACCACCCTCTCCGGTGGCGAGGCCCAGCGGGTAAAGCTCTCCACGGAGCTCTCCCGCAGGGCCACGGGCAACACGTTGTACATACTGGACGAGCCCACCACGGGCCTCTCCTTCGAGGATTGTGCCGCCCTGCTCAAGGTGCTCCACCGTCTGGTGGACGCGGGCAATTCCGTGGTGCTCATCGAGCACCATTTGGACATGATAAAGAACGCCGACTGGATCATCGACCTGGGCCCGGGAGCCGGGGACAAGGGCGGCTACGTCATCGCCACCGGCACCCCCGAGGACGTGATGCGGTCCGAGGGAACGTTCACGGGGCAGTATCTGCGGAACGTGCTGGACGGGGTCCAGCACGGGGTCGCGGCCGCGACCGGCGACGGATAGGCACTGCCCCTGGTGATAGCTCTCGCTCTGGGAGGAGCCCATGGTAGACCTTAGACGCGCCGCCGCTATCGTGGGCGTATACGAGCATCCCACCAGGTACGCTCCGGACAAAAGCGAGCTCCAGGTCCAGGGGGAGAGCGCCGCCCGGGCGCTCGAAGACGCCGGCCTGTCCAAGAAGGACGTGGACGGTCTTTTTACGTCCTCCATGTCCGCCAGGCTAAGCGCCCTCAGCCTGGCGGACTATCTGAACATGTATCCCAGCTACGTCGACAACACCTCGGTGGGTGGCGCCTCCTTCGAGTTCCACCTCTCCCACGCACTGGCGGCCATAGCCGCCGGACGGATGAACTGCGCCCTGATCACCTACAGCACGCTGGCCCGCTCCCAGCGTATATCGGTGGGCACCGGAGGCGTTGACCGGTACGGCCATCCTGTGCTGGAACCCTCCCCGGACAGCTTTGAGGAGCTATACGGCCTCACGACGGTGGGCCTTTACGCCATGGTGGCCCAGCGGCACATGCACCTGTATGGCACCAGGCCTGAGCAGCTCGCGGAGGTGGCCGTCGCCATGCGCAGGCATGCCTCGATGAACCCCCACGCCCAGTTCCGCGACCCGATAGAGATTGAGGACGTGGTCACCTCCCGCGTGGTCTCATCGCCCCTGCACCTGCTCGACTGCTGCGTCATTACCGATGGAGGCGGGGCGGTGGTGGTTGCCTCCCCCGAGGTGGCGAGGAGCTGCAGGCAGCGGCCCGTGTGGATACTGGGGGTCGGCGAGGCCGTGGCCCACCAGGGCGCCGGCCGGCGGGACCTGGTGCATATCGCCGCAAGGCAGAGCGGGGAGCCAGCTTTCGCCATGGCCGGGGTTACCCATCGGGACATAGATATGGCCATGATCTACGACGCCTTTACCATAACCGTGGTGGTGACTCTCGAAGACCTGGGCTTCTGCAATAAGGGCGAGGGGGGCGATTTCGTTTCTGGGGGGCGCCTGCAGATCGGGGGCGAGTTGCCCGTTAATACCGACGGTGGGGGACTCTCCTCGAACCATCCCGGCATGCGGGGCATCTTCCTGCTGCTGGAGGCGACCCGCCAGCTCCGCCACGATTTCGAGGGCACGCCCCGCCAGGTGCCGGACTGCAAGATAGCCCTGTGCCACGCCACGGGAGGGGGCCTGGCCTCCCGGCACAGCGGCGGCACCATTATCCTCGGGAGGGACTAGGCATGGCCGAATGGAAGAAGCCGCTGCCCACCATATCAGGAGAGACGAGGCCCTTCTGGGAGGCGTGCCGCCGGGGGGAGCTGCTTATACAGAGGTGCCATAGCTGTGGGGAGTACCAGTTCTACCCCCGGGGCATCTGTGCCAGCTGCTGGAGCGCCGACATCGCGTGGGTAAAGTCCTCGGGCAGGGGCACGGTCTGGACCTTCACGGTGACCTACCAGAACCGTAGCATGGGCTTTGCCGACGAGGTGCCTTACGTGGTGGCCCTGGTGGAGCTGGAGGAGGGGGTCAGGATGTTCACAAACCTGGTGGAGACCCGCCCCGCCGACGTGGTAATCGGCATGCCGGTGGAGGTCACCTTCATCCACGCCACCGAGGGGATAACGGTCCCCTATTTCAAGCCGCTGGATTAGGGGAGGAGGGGCATGCAGCCCTTCCAGGCCGGATTACAGCTCCCCGCGGTCCACGGCCGCTCCGTAGCTCATCCCGACGATAGCCAGGTCCAGCACGTCCACCACGCCGTCGCGATTGACGTCCGATGCGAGGCGGTCTTCGATCCGCGAGCCCAGAGAGGCCACCACTGCCTTCAGGTCGTTCGGGTCGATGAACCCGTCGCCGTTCAGGTCGAGCACCGATAGATCCACCGTCCGACTCCCCGTGCTTTCCTGGCTCGATGCGACGGCAAGAAAGCTACCGGGAACCTCACCGGTGTGCCGGACGGAGGCGCCGACGATAGAGGTCAATACGAGGGCCGCAATAAGCGCGCCGGCGACGGCCACTGCTACTGTTCGGCCCAAAGGTTATCTCTCTGGGGGAGCGTTGACGTCGGTCTGCTCGGCCAGGTCGTGAGCATCGGCCAGGATTGTGAAGTTGTGGCGCTCAAGTGAGACGTCCGGACTCGCGTTCAACCTGACGGCCACCGGTACCTTCATCCCCGGCGCCAGCACGATATGCCCACCGGAGCGATGGGGCGCCACCACGATGCAGAAGCTGGCCACGCCGGTCATCTCGATGAGCTGTCCCACCGCCCCCTGTGAGCGAATGGGGCGTGAGGGTACCGGCCCTTCGGCGAGGAGGCGTACTCTCTCTTCCAGGGCCTTGTGAAATTCGTCGTGTTTGGTCTCTTTCTCCGGGCTGTCGATGGTCCCCAGGCGCTCATGGAACTCGTGGTGGGCCCTGCGAAGCTCTGCTCCGGTCCCCTGGGCCGAGTCGCGTTGCAGTGCGTCAGGTCGGTCAGGGACCCGCAGTCTACATCTCCCCGTCGGCTCGACGATGGTAGTCGCATCTCCCGTCCTGATACGGAACGCAAGCCTGGTGCGGGTGTTGCCGTCGTTGCGAACGACGAAGGAGCGGAGGGCACTTTCTCCCTGGACCACTTCGCCGAAGTCCAGCCCCACCAGAGGCTGGTCTCCCGAATCCAGGATGGCTAGCCCCCAGGTCGCCTCCACGGCAAGGAAGCTGCCCGGGAGGTCGCTTGTGGAGCGGATCGCAGCGTACGCTATGGACGCTCCAGCCAGCAGGGCCACGACCAAGACCGCCAGTACCAACCGGCTCGTCACAAAGCGGGGTGTGGGCAAAGCGAATCGGCCAGAAGTGGCCATGGTTACTTATTATCGGCTTCTACAAACTTGCAGAAGATCGAGGACTTTCGTGGGTTAATGAACGGCTGGATGAATCCAGAGAGGGCATCATGGGGATTCTAGGTACCTTTCTGGATGTTCTACCAATAGTTACATGGGCGGCTGTCCCGATCGTTCTGGTTGGCCTGCTTGTTAGGACGTGGAAGGCTACGAGTCTGTCCCCACAGACTAAAGACACAGTGGAGCCCCATCCTTCATTAGGGGCACCTGCTCTGCCACGGCACCAATACTCCAAGGAAATATTGGTAGTGTCATCTCTCGTTAGTCGTCCATCTCCGATAATCATGGATAGGATTTTTAAGAATTGTACACTTGTTGGTCCTGCCGTCATCTTGTTTGCGGATAGTTGCGAAGTCCATGGTAGTCGCTTCGACGTGGGACTTGACGTGCTACTCATTGATATTGCTGCTAATCGAAGGTTGTCAGGAGTCATTATCTTTGATCGGTGCACGTTTGATGGCTGTCGATTTGAGGGATTGGGCATCGCTATAACACCAGCACAACGTGAGATATTTGAACAGGCGGTTCCTAAGATACAAGGCTAGTATATGTGCAGGTATTGGCACTTAGCAACTTTAAGAGCGTATCCCTGAATAGCCAGGGGTTATCCCGATTATTAAACCGCCACTCGAGTTCGTCGAGGTAGGCATCAAGGTGCTTGACCGAAACCTTATGATACGAGCCAATGATGGAGCGTTTGAGGAGACTCCAGACGTTCTCCACGGTATTAGTGTGGACTTCGCCTCTGACATATTCCTTTGCGCTGTGATTGACCGTCTCATGGCGGGTGTCGTGGTCCGCGATGCCTTGATAGGGAGCCCAGTCGTCAGTGTAGATAGCCTCTGTCTCCGGTGCGGTGGTCTCCTGGATGAAGTTGTGGAGAGTGCGACGGCCTCGATCAGGTACGACCTTGAGTACAATCTTCCCGTCTCGCTCGACTGCCCCGACCACTACGGCCTTGTTGCCCTTGTAGCCTCTACCCTTCCCCTCAACTTTGCCCCCGATGAAGGTCTCGTCGATCTCCACGATGCCTTTCAGGGGTACCGGGTAGGCGTCCTGCATGGACTTGCGGATACGGTGGCACAGATACCAAGCTGTCTTGTAGGAGACTCCTATGGTACGCTTGAGTTGGTTGGCAGAGATACCCTTCTTCGACTCGACTATCAGAACCACCGCTATGAGTCATTTCCTCAGAGGCAGATGCGTGTCGTGGAAGATGGTGCCAGCCAGCACGGAGAATTGATAGCCGCATGAGTAGCAATCATAGGTTCCCCGAACGGTATCATGGGCATGTCTGTCACCCTCGCACCTGGGACAGCGCACCCCATCCGGCCAGCGGAGTTCTTCAAGCACTTCGCGGCACTTCTCTTCGGAGTGGAACCGTTCCATCAGCTTCATCAAGTCCATTGACTGCATGTGGGTGCTCCTATGACTAGACGTAAAAAAAAGGCGACTGAGATGACGACCGAGGAACTTGAGAAACGACTATTCCCGAAGAAGGTCGTAGACGAAGTGAAGCGCATTGCTCATGGGAAGGATGACCCTGAAACTGTACCTGAGCAACCATCACATGATAAGTCTAGCACATAAGAGTTACCGTGTCAAATATACAATCTCGGTTGGTTCCTGGATATGACCCTCCTGGAGTCCAGCTTTGACCCGACGGTGTTCACCAAGAACCGGCAGCGGCTGCTTAAGCACGCAGTGGGGCAACAGCTGTTTGCCACGGTCCTGGTGGGGGCCGACCGGCACGGCTTACTCTCGGACGAGCACTTCACCGTGGACGGGACGCTGATTGAGGCGGCGGCCAGTCTGAAAAGCTTCAAGTCCAAAGGGGGAGAGCCGGCCTCGGACGACGGGGACCCCGGCAACCCGTCGGTGGACTTTCACGGGGAGAAACGGCGCAATAAGACCCACCAAAGCACCACGGACCCGGAAGCCCGATTGTTTCGGAAAGGCAAAGGGAAGGAAGCCAAGCTGGTGTTCATGGCCCACGCCCTGATGGAGAACCGGAACGGGCTGCTGACGGACTTCCAGGTGAGCGAGGCGAGCGGGACGGCGGAGCGAGATGCGGTCCCGAAGCTCCTGGAGGGGGCGAAGGAGCGGGGCTTCCACCCCAGGACCCTGGGTGGGGACAAGAACTACGACACGCGGGATTGTGTGGAAGCGATGCGCAACCGAAGGGTCACGCCTCACGTGGCCCAGAACACCAGTGGCCGGCGCAGCGCCATCGACGGGCGGACAACCCGGCATCCGGGCTACCGGGTGAGCCAGCGAATACGAAAGCGGGTGGAGGAGATCTTCGGGTGGATGAAGACGGTCGGTGGGTTTCGGAAGACCAGGTATCGAGGGGTGGACAAGACGGGACTAGCAGGCTACCTGGTGGCCACTGCGTATAACCTGGTGCGGATGGCCAAGCTGCTCATGACCCAGCTACAGGAGGCTCCGGTCCTGCAGGCAGCATGACTTCCCAAGGACGGAGTCTGCCCTCAACGCCCTGACAGGGGCGAAAAGGGAACTCCTGCAACCCAGGAAAGTGGCTTCAGACCTTCCCAAAGCACTCATCGAGCAACGATATGAGCTATTACCAGGTCGTTTCGCGACCATAGAACCCTTTCTTCAGCAGCCTGCTAGAGCTTCAGCAGGTGTCGGAAGGGGCGGCTGCTGCGGTAGGGCCCGACCACCGCCAGATTCAGCTTCTCCTCCTTGATCAGGTCTCCCGCTACCCGGACGATGTCGGCGGTGGTTACCGCGTCCAGCTGCTTCACCACTTCGTCCACGGTACGGACCTTGCCCGTCAACGTCTCCTGGGCGCCCATCCACATGGTCACGCTCCGGCTGTCCTCCATGCGCAGCAGCATCCGGCCCTTGGAGAGCTCCCGGGCCTTCTCCAGCTCGCTCTCGGGGATGCTGTCCTGCAGGCTGGAGAGCTGCTCCAGCATAGACGCTATCGCCCTCTCACTTTTCTGGGGCTCGACCCCACAGTAGATTGTGAGGGAGCCACAGTCGCGGAACAGATTGATCGAGCTGTGTACGTCGTAGGCCAGACCCTGCTTCTCCCGCAGCTCCAGGAAGAGGCGGCTGCTCATCCCCTCGCCCAGGATCACGTTCATCAGCCCCAGGACGTACCGGTCGGGATGGGTAAGGGGGAGGCTGGGAAGCCCGATGCACAGGTGGGCTTGGTCCGTCTTGCGGTGCTCCACCCTTATGCGAGGTGCCTGTTGTCCGTCCTGGACCGGGTACCACTCCATCGGCTCTTCAAGGGGCCAGTCCTTGATGGCCTCTCCCAGTAGCTCCACCACCTCGGTATGAGAGACGTCCCCCGCCACCGCCACCACCGCGTTCTTAGGGGTGTACTGGCGTCTTGTGTAGTCCCGTATCTGCTCGTTGGTGATGTTGCTCACCGACTCCTGGCTTCCCCCCACGTCTCTACCCATGGGCTGGCTGGGCCAAAGGGTCTCATCGATCAAAAGGTCCAGCCGGCTGGTGGGGTAGTCGTTGCTCATGCGGAGCTCTTCCAGGACCACCTCCCGCTCCTTCTCAACCTCCACGGGGTCGATAAGGGGGTTGAGCATCATGTCCACCAGGACCGAGAGGGCGCGCTGGAGATGGGGTCTGGCCACCTTGCACCAGTACACCGTCATCTCCCTGTCGGTGCTGGCGTTGATGATACCGCCTACGCCCTCAACGGCCTCGCTCAGCTCCCGGGCGCTCGGCCAGTGTTTGGTACCCTTGAAAAGGAGGTGCTCCAGGAAGTGGGAAACCCCCGCTATTTCGTCGGACTCGTATCTTGAGCCTGCTCTGATGAACACGGCGATGGATACGGAGCGGGTGTGGGGCATGCGGGACGTGAGAACGGGCTGCCCGTTATCAAGTAGGCTCTTCTTATACATGTGAACCCCTGAAGTGGGATGGTAGACCTTCGCAATGGGGCAACGGACCTCTCTCCTCGGTCAGCTTTTCAGCCAATCTACATCTCCGCAAAGGTTAGCCGGGTGGGGCCTCGAGTCGAAGTTCCGGATCTCCTCCCGGGCGTCACCTATGGTGGTGTCGGTCCCGTGTCCCGGGTAGACGGCGGTACCATCCGGAAGGGGCATTAGCTTTCCGAGTATGCTGTCCTTCACCTGCCGGAAGGCCTCGGGGGAGCCCGTCCGGCCGGGGCCCCCGGGAAACAGGGTATCCCCCGAGAACAGGTGCCTGCCCGCGAGGAGGCACAGCGCACCCGGTGTGTGGCCGGGCGTATGGATGGCCCGCAGGGTGACGTTGCCCACTTGGTAGGAGTCCCCATCCTTTAGCTGGAGGTCGGCCGGCACAGGCAACACCGGTATGTCCTCGGGATGGGCCGCCACGGGGGCTCCGGTGCGGGCCTTTATCGCCGCCAGGCCGGCAGTGTGGTCACCGTGGCGATGGGTGATGATGATGGCCTTTACCTTGGCCTCCCCCACCTCGTCAAGCAGCTTCTCCGGCTCCGCGGGGGCGTCGATGATCACGGTCTCGCCCGTCGTGCGGCACGACAGGATATAGCCGTTGTTGTCCAAAGGTCCCATATGGGGCACCTTGATGATGCTTAGTTCCTCATCCTGGTACTGAAGAGGCATCCGGCCCTCCTCCGCCGATGATGAAGAGTCCACAACCATATTACCAGAACAGTATTCCTAGGTAAAGGAAACCTGGCGGCGGCCGAGGGCTGACACAGCATCGCCTTGACACCCCTGGGGCGCCAAACTAATATGGGGGCCAGGAGAGAGTTACCGTGCCCCAAGACACGTTTCCACGGAAGGTGTTTCCCGACAACACCGAGGTCAACTCCCAGGGCCACCTGGTCATCGGAGGATGCGATGTTCTGGAGTTGGCCGCCCGGTTCGGCACGCCCCTGTATGTCTTCGACCAGGATACCTTAAGGGGCCGGTGCCGGCAGTTCATCCGGGAATTCCGCCTCCGCCATCCCGAAACCACGGTGGCGTATGCATGCAAAGCGTACGTGAACCCGGCCCTGGCGCGCCTGTTTATGGAAGAGGGACTTGGCCTGGACGTGGTTTCCGGCGGAGAGATGGCCATCGCCAAGGCGGTGGAGTATCCCGCTCAGTCGGTATATTTTCACGGGAATAACAAAGGCCCTGAGGAGCTGCGGGAGGCCGTGGCATGGGGCATCGGACGGGTCGTGGTAGATAGCTTCCACGAGATGGAGACGCTGCGCAGAATAGCCGGTGAGGCGGGCAGGGTGCAGGAGGTACTCGTTCGCGTATCTCCGGGTGTCGACCCCCACACCCACACCCACACCACCACTGGCATCCTCGATAGCAAGTTCGGGTTCCCCATCGAGACGGGGCAGGCCGGGGAGGCCATACGCATGGCCCTCGGCTCGCCCGGCTTGAAGCTGGTTGGGCTACACTTCCACCTGGGGTCCCCCATCTTCGAGCTGGAGCCTTACAGAGTGGCCATGGAGAAGGTTCTGACCTTCGCTTCCGGGTTCCGGGAAGAGGGATTTGCCCTTGCGGAGATAAGCCCGGGGGGCGGTTTCGCCATCGCCTACACCCGTGACGACCAGCCGCCGCCAACCGCCGACTACGCCGAGGCCATTGTGTCGACCATGCTTGCCACCTGCCGGACGCTTGGGATGGAGGCCCCGCGGCTGGTGGTCGAGCCGGGCAGGGCCATAGTCGGCCCAGCCGGGGTGGCCCTGTATCGGGTAGGAGCCGTGAAGGAAGTCCCTGGAGTGCGGAAGTACGTCTCGGTGGACGGCGGAATGGGAGACAACATCCGCCCCGCGCTATACGGTTCGAGATATGAGGCAGTGGCGGCGGGGAAAATGAACGTGGACCCTTCAGACATGGTCACCATCGCCGGCAAGTTCTGTGAATCCGGGGACGTGCTGGTGCGCGACGCGATGCTGCCCATGCTGGAAGCGGAGGATATCATCGCCATCCCCGCCGCGGGGGCATACTGTCTCTCGATGGCGAGTGTTTACAACCTGAACCCCCGGCCTCCGGTAGCACTGGTTGGGGGTGGCGAAGCGCGGCTTATCCGGCGGCGTGAGAGCTACCAGGACATGATGCTGTGCGACGTGCCCCTACCTTAAGGACGCCATGTGGCAGCTACGTGGCTATGGGTCCCTGACAGCTCAGATAGACAAGGGCCTCAAGGAGGGCCGCCAGGCCCACGCCTACCTCCTTGTCGGACCCCGTCATGTGGGCAAACTTACCCTCGCCACCAACATGGCCCAGGCGGTCAACTGCCTTACTCCCATGGATGCTCCCTGCGGGGAGTGCGGACAGTGCCAGCGCGTATCCTCAGGCCGGCACGCGGACGTGGTGGTAATAGGAGGCCATAGGGACACTGGTGGGGACACGTCGAGGAGGGAGATCGGAATAGGAGACGTGAGAGACCTCCAGCGCCAGACCTCCCTTGAACCCTACGAGGGCAGGTCCCGGGTGTACATCCTCGATGGGGCCGAGCACATGAGCGACGAGGCCGCCAACGCCCTGCTCAAGACCCTGGAGGAGCCCCCTCCTCGGGTGATGATGCTCCTCCTGACCGCCCACGAGGATGTCCTGCTTCCCACCGTACGCTCCCGATGCCGGCGACTGGAGCTCAAGCCTCTGCCCCTCTTGGAGGTGGCCAGGGAGCTTGTCGATGCCGGCGCCGCCAGCTCCGAGGAGGCGGAGGTCCTTGCGCGCCTCTCCATGGGGCGGCTGGGCTGGGCCATCTCCGCCGCCGGCGACCCGTCCGTCATGGAGGCGAGACAGCGGGAGCTGGAGCGCATCTCCTCCCTCTCCATGGCGGGGTTGGAGGACCGGTTCAGCTACGCGGCCGAGCTGGCATCCCTCTTCTCCCGCAACAGGGAGGAGGCCAGGGAGGTGCTCTCTCTATGGCTCAGATGGTGGAGGGACCTTCTCCTCGTCAAGGAGAAGGCCGAGGAGTTCGTATATAACATGGACTGGGCTGAAACGCTTGGCCGCAGGGCCTCGGCATGCACTAACGCCCAAGTGGCGGGCTTTATCAGGGCCCTCCTGACCACCATCGAAGCGCTGGAACATAACGCCAACCCCCGCCTCGCCCTGGAGACGCTGATGCTGGACCTGCCGCTGGAAAAGGCCGCGGCATGAACTCGAGGCCGGCCAGCCCAGTAACGGGATTCCCAACGGCACTTACGGCCCGGGAACTTCCGTACTACCCAGGTTTCGGGCGGATATCACCAGGTCGTTTACGTCCACCACCCCATCTACGTTGACATCCCCTTCGGCAAGCAGAGACAGCCTGATGCTCTACCGCACCACCGCGTAGCTCGCAGCTTACCGTCACTGTGTCCGTACCAGGTCCCCCATTAGCAATGTCGTAGCCATTGCCACAATCGATGGTGTCGTTGCCGTCGTGTCCGACTAGTGTATCGTCCCCATCATCACCCAGCAGCCTATCGTCGCCCTCATTGCCGAAGATAAGGTCGTTGCCATCACCACCCCCTAGCTGGTCATTCCCATCATTGCCGTATATCAGGTCGTTCCCGACACCACCGGCTATGAGGTCATCGTCGGGGCCGCCGAATATAGTGTCTCTCTGGAGGTCACCGGTTGATGGCCCCAAAGCCACCGGGAAGCTATCACCGCGGATGATGTCGACGCCGAACCCGCCGGATATCCAGTCCCCGTCGTCGCCCCCATCGATTATGTCCTCGCCCGCCCCGCCGCATATCACGTCGTTTCCGCCCAGCCCGAAGATGATGTCGTCGCCACCCAGACCAACGATCACGTCGTCTCCGGGGGTCCCGAACAGAACGTCCGGCCCATCTGTCCCGTCAATAGTAGCCGACAGTCCGTTGCAACTGGGGTTCAACCAGGCCATGACCCGGCCCATAACCTCGGCTCGTACAGCCCCCAGGTCTATGGACTCGAAGTTGAAGGCGAAGTAGACCAGCCTGTAGGTGCCCGTGTCCACGCGCAGTGCCGCGGTACCGCTGGAAAATATTTCCCTCGGTTCGTGATCTCCCACCGTTCTTAGCCGCTCCGCGCCAAGGTGAGGTCCATCGGTAAGAGATTGTGACGTGCCCAAACCCGTGAGGGCCTCATGGCACCTTCCAGGGCACCCTCACCGAGGGAGCCGGGCGCCGGGGCCGGGACAGGGCCTTGCACGTAGCGGAGCACCGGCTGGGCGGGCGAAACGGGATCGATCTCATCGGGGCTATAGGAGTTGTTGGCGCCGTCGCCGCCCGAGATGCCGAACCCGAGTCCGTCACCTATCACGTCTCCTGCTACCCCCCCAATACGCTGCTCGGCACAGCAGTTCACGTGCCTGGCGTGGAGGTAGCCCTCCAGCCAAGCCCGGCCATCGTCATCCTCGGTAAAGTGCTGGCTAATCTCCTGTCCAGTGATAAAAAGGCTCCCTCCGCTATCCAGGAACGCGGCGAGGTCCGACGTAACCTTGTCGCGGTCTGGGTGACGCCAGAGCCACGGTTCATAGTGGGGTGCCGACCAGATGACCGCGCCGTCTCTGTAGAGGGCCAGGTCAGCGGCGTCGGGCGGACCCAGGAGGCTGGTGTCCCAGAAGTCGTGCTGTGTGCCCGAGGCGTTCAGGGCGTCGCGGTAGAAGGGCTCCAGGTCCCTTGGCACATCCTCCCTGAAATCATCCATTACGAGGAGCACGTCGCTGCTCTTCACCCACGCCGGCTGTACCTGGAAGCCCCTTGAGAATGACGTCATCACGTTGCCATCGGCATCTTCCAGCACTACGTGATATTCGTGGTTGTCGCCGGCGTTCAAGCTGGCCAGGGAGGCGCTCAAGATACCATCAGGACTCAAGGATAAGCCAGACAGGTTCTGTATAACTCCGTCAATGTGCCACAGGATCGAGAGCGTTACCAGTTGGCTGGTTGCGACGACCCGCGCCATGACAGTAACTTCGTCCCCCTCCTGGGGATTGGCAACGGGGCGGTGCTCTAGCAGGCTGCGGAAAAACTCTTGTTCACGGTGTATCCGAGGCTCTTCTGGGATAAAATAGGGGCAGACCATCTTTGGAGGTGCCCCAATGCGCGGATGCCAGGAGCCCCAGGTCCCCATGCTGACCTTCGTGGATATGGACGGGCGGGTGCCGCCGGACCATCCCTTGCGGACTATCAAGGCGCTGGCGGATGAGGCCCTCCGGGAGCTGTCCTCCGAGTTTGACCGGATGTATGCCGAGGTAGGGCGGCCCTCCATCCCACCGGAGCGCCTACTCAAGGCCTCGCTGCTCATCGCCCTGTTTTCTGTGCGCAGCGAGCGGGCGTTCTGCGAGGAGTTGGACTACAACATGCTGTATCGTTGGTTCCTGGATATGACCCTCCTGGAGTCCAGCTTTGACCCGACGGTGTTCACCAAGAACCGGCAGCGGCTGCTGGAGCACGCAGTGGGGCAACAGCTGTTTGCCACGGTCCTGGTGGGGGCCGACCGGCACGGCTTACTCTCGGACGAGCACTTCACCGTGGACGGGACGCTGATTGAGGCGGCGGCCAGTCTGAAAAGCTTCAAGTCCAAAGGGGGAGAGCCGGCCTCGGACGACGGGGACCCCGGCAACCCGTCGGTGGACTTTCACGGGGAGAAACGGCGCAATAAGACCCACCAAAGCACCACGGACCCGGAAGCCCGATTGTTTCGGAAAGGCAAAGGGAAGGAAGCCAAGCTGGTGTTCATGGCCCACGCCCTGATGGAGAACCGGAACGGGCTGCTGACGGACTTCCAGGTGAGCGAGGCGAGCGGGACGGCGGAGCGAGATGCGGTCCCGAAGCTCCTGGAGGGGGCGAAGGAGCGGGGCTTCCACCCCAGGACCCTGGGTGGGGACAAGAACTACGACACGCGGGATTGTGTGGAAGCGATGCGCAACCGAAGGGTCACGCCTCACGTGGCCCAGAACACCAGTGGCCGGCGCAGCGCCATCGACGGGCGGACAACCCGGCATCCGGGCTACCGGGTGAGCCAGCGAATACGAAAGCGGGTGGAGGAGATCTTCGGGTGGATGAAGACGGTCGGTGGGTTTCGGAAGACCCGGTATCGAGGGGTGGACAAGACGGGACTAGCAGGCTACCTGGTGGCCACTGCGTATAACCTGGTGCGGATGGCCAAGCTGCTCATGACCCAGCTACAGGAGGCTCCCGTCCTGCAGGCAGCATGACTTCCCAAGGACGGAGTCTGCCCTCAACGCCCTGACAGGGGCGAAAAGGGAACTCCTGCAACCCAGGAAAGTGGCTTCAGACCTTCCCAAAGCACTCATCGAGCAACGATATGAGCTATTACCAGGTCGTTTCGCGACCATAGAACCCTTTCTTCAGCAGCCTGCTAGGAGTTGATACACCGGAGACCCTTGGAGAGAACAAGCCCCAAGAGTATGGGGACATCACCGACACTGCCTGCCTGACCGACTGGGGCCGCAATGCCACCAAGTTCGCCAGCAGATTGTTACTGGGAGAGACCGTACAGCTTGTATTCGATTCCATGGCCTGGGAACGAGGGGCATTCGGACGCCGGCTGGCCTATATGGAAGGGGAGTATTTGGCGCTCGAGAGGCAGGCTCAAGCGCAGTATGTTGGCCTGTGGCGATGTTCTGGCGGTAGCCCTGTGCCAACGGTACCATCCTCTGCCGGTGGTCTCCGCTATGACCCCTTCGGCCCACACCGTAATTCTTCGGACTTCTCCACCTGGAGTGAGTCCCAGAACTTCTACCTATCTGCCGGCGGGCCTGGAGTTGATCCTCACCGTCTGGATGGCGACAAGGACGGAGTTGCCTGCGAGTCTCTACCAGGTGCCCCATGAACAATAGCTGCGGCAGCGACGCTATTCGTACCAAGGAGGTACTATGCCAACTATTCTAAGGGTATATGCTGGGGACGACGGACTGTCACATATGGAGGAGGTTACTCCCCTCTTCGAGCATTTCGTTGATGCTGAAGGGGCCTACGGAGAGGGGACACCATTACAACCGGCTACCGGTATAACCTTCCGTCTCTCGCAACCTGGATATTTCCTAGACTGGCACAACGCTCCTCGCCGCCAGTATGTCATCGCCATACCCGGTGAGGTCGAGATAGAAGCCAGTGACGGTACAGTCAGGCGCATAGTCCCGGGGGATATCTTGTTGGCCGAAGACCTTACTGGCCGAGGACACACTACTCGGGTGGTCGGTGATCAGTCACGATTTTACGCTGTTGTCCCACTGGCCTAAGGTCTCTGGAAGTCCTTCTATGGGTTGCGCTGCCGAAGTCCCGGCCCATTTCGGCCAGGACAGTATAATCGGGCCGAGATAGATCCCTGATAACATTGGGGACCTCACCCCCGGCCCCTCTCCCGATGAGAGAGGGGTGGCCGAAGGACGGGGTGAGGGTTCACGCGAGGCACTCCACCTACCGACCGGAGAAGTGGGGCAGGCGTTTCTCCAGGAAGGCAGATAGCGCCTCGCGGTGGTCCTCGGTAGCGAGGGTGAGAACCTCGGCGTGGGCCGCTTCCGCCAGGTGCTCTTCCAGGCTCTGGCCGAGCCCGCGATATACCATATCCTTTACCATGCGGTTGGCTATGGGAGCCTTCTCGGCGATCCGCAGGGCCAAGGTCATGGTCTCGTCCTCCAGACGTTCTGACGGGACCAGGCGGTTCAGAACGCCCAGGTTGTGTGCCGCTTCCGCCTCCAGCCAGTCACCGCTGTAGAGCAGCTCCAGGGCCCTGTTTATACCCACTGCACGTGGCAGAAGCCATGTAGACCCGGTGTTGGAGACCAGGCCCATCTGGATGAAAGCGTTCATGAAGCGGGAGTGCTCGCAGCCAATGCGGATGTCGCAGGCCAGCACCCAGTCGAAGCCGTCGCCCACCGCCAGGCCATTGACCATGGCGATGGTGGGCTTCTGCATCTGCGTCAGCCTCAGAGTTACCTGCTGAGGCTGACTTCGAATGAAGCTCCAGGTGTCGTAGGGAGATCTCTCGCTCAGAAGACGGTCGCCTCCCTGTCGCTGTTCCTTCATGTCGGCGGAAGCGCAGAAGGCCCGGCCCTCGCCGGTGAGCACCAGCACCCAGATCTCCGAGTCCTCGGCCACATCCGTCAATGCCAGGTTCAGCTCTTTGAACATCTGCTGGTTGACGGCGTTAAGCCGCTCGGGCCGGTTCAGGCTTACTTTCGCGACGTGGTCCCGCTTTTGCAGTATGACTGTCTGGAATTCCATAGCAGCCTCCTTCTCCTCAAGATAACGGTGCCAGGTAGACCGGCCCGACCTGATCTGTTCCCCAGATTCTGGTGCAGCGGGGTTCCCGTGTCAAGATACCGCGGCGCAGGCAGGTGGTCTCAGGCAGTAAGCAGGGCACATTGCGTGCTGGCTCGTCCCACCCTTTCATCAAAGGGGGCCGGTCCCTCGGATCCCTCTCCTACTCTGGGGACCCACGTCCCCAATGCCTCTGCCTCCCTGGCTACGCCTGTCTCCGCCTTGCCACCTTACCCTGTTGAACCAGCTCTTCCAGGAACAGTTGAAACAGCCTAGAGTCCCCTTTCCCAACCTTCCAACGTTGCACGTGCTCAACCAGCCGGGCTGCACCGTCCACAGTCATCTCCACGACTATCCCACTACCCCCAGGCTTGATGGTGATGCCTGGCACCTTCAGAGCTTCCCATCGTTGAACCGGCTTCAGAAGCAACACCGGGAGGTCGCGTGGGTGCGTGGCCACTGTACTTCAGAGCTTCCCATCGTTGAACCGGCTTCAGAAGCAACACCGGGAGGTCGCGTGGGTGCGTGGCCACTTCCAGTCCACGGGCGAGAATCACGGGACCCTGTATGAGTCCGTCAAGCGGGAGCAGCTCCGGCTGGGTCGCATCCTCGACCCGGACGGGGACCCTTGATGCAGAGGAAGGCCGGCATGGGTCGACCTCCGCTAGCTACCGGGGTTATAGGGGAAGGAAAAGGGAAGAAAGTGGAGTATGTGTCCCACATGACCGTCAGAGATCGGTTGATCCGGAGTAACGATCTCCAGGGATGACGTCTCTGTGCAGTTTCGGCTAGGCATCGGCCCCCATATGAGCCTCCTCGGCCAAGAGTGGGGGCCATTGGGGGGGGACACCCAGCCTTTAGCCAAAGAAGCCGCTGCTGTAGTGCCCTTGTATAACCTCTGCCACTAGCTGGGGCCGCTGGAGCGGCACATCGTGGACGCTGTCTTCCATCCAGACGGTCTTGCTCACGGGCAAGGCGTGTTCCGCAGCGGCTATGGACCTCTCCGCCCGCTCCCTCCAAGGGTTTGGGCGGGAGCCGCGGGCTGGCATGAGCAGGACCGGGCACTGCACGAGGTGGTAGAGTTCAGACGGTTTCTGGTCCCAGAACGCCTCGATCACTGACATATGGTTAGCTCTGCTTAGTCGGGCCCTGATCGTACCGTCCTCCAGCGCCTCGAAGTTGGCCTCTATCGCCTGCTGGATCTGTGGCGTCAACTCGAACCCGAAGTCCATCTCTCTCATGTGGGCTCTAAAGGCGTCTAGGGCCGTACCACTTAATTCTGGAGGGGCCATTTCCACCTTGGCCGTCTCCAGGCTCGGGAAGTAGCTCGAGACCTCTATAGTGCCCCCATCTATCAGACAAAGGCCAGCAGTCGCCGACTCATAGGTAGCTGCGTGCTCAAGGGCCACGTTGCCTCCCCAGGAGTGACCCACCAGGATGGCTGAGTCGATCTTGAGGTCGCAGAGGAGCCCGTTCAGGTCGGCGGCCACCGTGGCGAAGTCGTAGGGTCCGTCGGGCTTGTCGCTCTCACCGTGACCACGCTGGTCTGGAGTAACAACCCAGAAGTCTTGCGCCAGCAGTGGCGCTACGAGGTCCCAGATGCGGCGCGTGGATGCCAGTCCGTGCAGCAGCACCAACGGCCGTCCGGCGCTTCCCCACGTCCAGTATCGGAGGCGCACTCCATTGACCGTAGAGGATCCAGCGGTGGGCGAGGGCAAGAGAGTTCTCCCTGACTTTTCCAATAGGATCTGGGCCCATCCCACGGGGGCAGATGAACCCTGACGACAGTGATGATACGGTCACTCAGGAAGCACGTCAAACATTAGATCGTGCTTAGGTAACCTACTGGGCTGCCCTCCCTCGGGCAGCCTATAAAACTGACTCTATTGGTGGGCTTAGCTTGCGGGAATCATCATGGGCATGGACAAGCCCACGGGGGAAATGTGGTTGACACGCAGCCACGCCACAGCAAACAATGGGGCTGAGGGGATGTAGTAGTGACCACGGAAGAAGCCCGCGCACTAGCTCGTTAACGGAGCAACCGGAACTTGAAGCCCTTGCAGCCAGGCGTAGCGGGGAACCCGTCTGGTCGGCCGTCGCGTCACCTCCAGATACGGCATGCCGGCAAAGTCTACCATACCCTCGAGAACTACATTAAGGCCATCTCCCACGAGGGCAAGGATCTGATCAACGTCATGATGGCCATCGCCATGGGGAAGAGAGTAGGGAATAAGGTCGTGGAGAACGTGAAGCCGGGGCACCAGATACAAGCGGTAGAATGGTTGACCAACCGCGGCTTTGGGCACATGCCCTATGAGCATGAGGT
This sequence comes from Dehalococcoidia bacterium, assembly GCA_965247055.1. Lineage (GTDB taxonomy): Bacteria > Chloroflexota > Dehalococcoidia > Lucifugimonadales > JAGWBF01 > CBDFGE01. Next base: position 640,478 of record CBDFGE010000006.1, on the reverse strand, counting down.
TAGTGGGGCCAACAAGGGGCCCATTCAGCTACAATCTCCCCTAAGCCATCACTCTGTCGAGACCCTCAGAGAGATTCTGGAAGAGCTGGAGGCTAAGAAGGAACCGAATAGCAACCGGTTGGCCTCCAGTGGGGACAAGCCTCAGATAATCGAAGCCAGGATTGTGGGAGAGACTCCGGCAGAGTAGTACCCGCGGCTAGCTAGAGCGTGAGACGTCCGCGCCTACCTCCCCTAGTAGGGAGGCCGTACCGGCTAGGGTACCTCGATGGGCCTCCGCGCAGGGTGGCTAACTTCAGGCCGCACCTACCCCCAAGATTCCACCCCGAAACATCCCCAGTTCAGGTCCTCAGCCCGCCTCGGGTGATCTATACGGCCGGTGGCACCGTGTTATCATACGCCTGAAACGCGTACTCGGAGGCGGACAACTACTTCATAGAGATCTAGGTTTGGGCCATTTCAAGGGCAATGGGTAATGACCGGACTAGATATACGTAGAGGGGGTTGCGAAATGAGAGGCCGTACTCACATAATCGCTCTTGCGCTTGTAGGTGTCCTCACATCGGTAGGCCTGGTGGGGCTTGTCGTCGCGAGGGATCGGAGGCACCGGCCCCGGGCGTTGCCGAGTCCTTCGCGGACACGGAGGATTGGAGTGTGCCGCTGAGCGGTGCAGAGAGCGTGGACCAGGGACACATCTATGTCCTAACCTTGTTTTCCAGCGATCCTGGCGCAGACGCGATCACGAGTTGGGAGATTAACTGGGGCGACGACGACATTCTGAGGTGGACCCCAAAATTCGGACAGGTGGCTAAGAGAGAGTCCCGCTCCTAAAATAGGACGGAAACAAGGAGCAGGACATGAAGCAAACACGTAAGAAGCACAGCCCAGTCTTCAAGGCGAAAGTGGCTTTGGCCGCGCTCCAGGGGGAGCACACCATTGCAGAGCTGGCCAGCCGGTTTGAAGTCCACCCGAGCCAGATCCATGCCTGGAAGAAGGCCTTGACTCAGGGGGCGCCGCACCTCTTTGAAAATGGTGGTGGACGCCAGGAGAAGGACCAAGAGGTCCTCACTGCCCAGCTCTACCAACAGATTGGGCAGCTCAAGGTGGAACGGGATTTTTTGTCACGGAGCTTCGGGTTGTGAGCCGGTCCCAACGCCGGGCCATGATTGACCGAGAAGAACCGAAGCTGTCTCTGGTACGCCAGTGCGCCTTGCTGGGTATCAGCCGCTCCTCGTTGTACTACCTGCCAACCGAGGCCGGCGCCGAGGACTTGGAGTTGATGGCCCTCATAGCCCAACAGTACCTGAAGACACCTTTCTACGGCTCCAGAAGGATGACTGCCTGGCTCAGCAATCACGGACACCAGGTCAACCGCAAGCGGGTCCGCCGGCTGATGCAGCTGATAGGCCTGGAGGCCATCTACCGGCGTCCCAACACCAGCAAGCCAAACCCAGGGCATAAGGTCTATCCGTACTTGCTCAGGGGGCTGGAGATCAACCGGGTCAACCAGGTGTGGGCCACCGACATCACCTACATACCCATGGCTCGGGGTTTCCTCTACTTGGTGGCCATCATGGACTGGCACAGCCGCTACGTGCTGGCCTGGCGGCTGTCCAACACCCTGGAGGTAGACTTCTGTGTTGCGGCTCTGGAAGAGGCCTTGAGCAAGGGTCGGCCACAGATCTTCAACACCGACCAGGGCAGCCAGTTCACCAGCGAGGCCTTCACCAGCATGCTGCTGGCGCAAGGCGTTCAAGTGAGCATGGACGGCAGGGGCCGGTGCATGGACAACGTCTTCGTGGAACGGCTGTGGCGCAGCATCAAGTACGAGGAGGTGTACCTGAAGGCATACCAAAATGGGACTGAGGCCTGAGGTGGACCCCAAAATTCGGACAGGTGGCTAAGAGAGAGTCCCGCTCCTAAAATAGGACGGAAACAAGGAGCAGGACATGAAGCAAACACGTAAGAAGCACAGCCCAGTCTTCAAGGCCAAAGTGGCTTTGGCCGCGCTCCAGGGGGAGCACACCATTGCAGAGCTGGCCAGCCGGTTTGAAGTCCACCCGAGCCAGATCCATGCCTGGAAGAAGGCCTTGACTCAGGGGGCGCCGCACCTCTTTGAAAATGGTGGTGGACGCCAGGAGAAGGACCAAGAGGTCCTCACTGCCCAGCTCTACCAACAGATTGGGCAACTCAAGGTGGAACGGGATTTTTTGTCACGGAGCTTCGGGTTGTGAGCCGGTCCCAACGCCGGGCCATGATTGACCGAGAAGAACCGAAGCTGTCTCTGGTGCGCCAGTGCGCCTTGCTGGGTATCAGCCGCTCCTCGTTGTACTACCTGCCAACCGAGGCCGGCGCCGAGGACTTGGAGTTGATGGCCCTCATAGACCAACAGTACCTGAAGACACCTTTCTACGGCTCCAGAAGGATGACTGCCTGGCTCAGCAATCACGGACACCAGGTCAACCGCAAGCGGGTCCGCCGGCTGATGCAGCTGATAGGCCTGGAGGCCATCTACCGGCGTCCCAACACCAGCAAGCCAAACCCAGGGCATAAGGTCTATCCGTACTTGCTCAGGGGGCTGGAGATCAACCGGGTCAACCAGGTGTGGGCCACCGACATCACCTACATACCCATGGCTCGGGGTTTCCTCTACTTGGTGGCCATCATGGACTGGCACAGCCGCTACGTGCTGGCCTGGCGGCTGTCCAACACCCTGGAGGTAGACTTCTGTGTTGCGGCTCTGGAAGAGGCCTTGAGCAAGGGTCGGCCACAGATCTTCAACACCGACCAGGGCAGCCAGTTCACCAGCGAGGCCTTCACCAGCATGCTGCTGGCGCAAGGCGTTCAAGTGAGCATGGACGGCAGGGGCCGGTGCATGGACAACGTCTTCGTGGAACGGCTGTGGCGCAGCATCAAGTACGAGGAGGTGTACCTGAAGGCATACCAAAATGGGACTGAGGCCAGAAAGGGGATTGGGGCTTATCTGGCCTTCTACAACCAAGAGCGGCCCCATCAAGCCCTGGGCTATCGGTCACCGGGTCAGGTGTTCCATGCAGTGAGCCCACAAAGGTGTTTACTGGAACATCCACGAGCCTTACCATCGGATGAAGGTTTACAAGACACCCCAGCGGTAGACTCTCTTATTTTAGCCTCACCGCTGTCCTGATCATGGGGTCCACTTGAGCCAGAAAGGGGATTGGGGCTTATCTGGCCTTCTACAACCAAGAGCGGCCCCATCAAGCCCTGGGCTATCGGTCACCGGGTCAGGTGTTCCATGCAGTGAGCCCACAAAGGTGTCGAGATTGTATATTTGACACGGTAACTCTTATGTGCTAGACTTATCATGTGATGGTTGCTCAGGTACAGTTTCAGGGTCATCCTTCCCATGAGCAATGCGCTTCACTTCGTCTACGACCTTCTTCGGGAATAGTCGTTTCTCAAGTTCCTCGGTCGTCATCTCAGTCGCCTTTTTTTTACGTCTAGTCATAGGAGCACCCACATGCAGTCAATGGACTTGATGAAGCTGATGGAACGGTTCCACTCCGAAGAGAAGTGCCGCGAAGTGCTTGAAGAACTCCGCTGGCCGGATGGGGTGCGCTGTCCCAGGTGCGAGGGTGACAGACATGCCCATGATACCGTTCGGGGAACCTATGATTGCTACTCATGCGGCTATCAATTCTCCGTGCTGGCTGGCACCATCTTCCACGACACGCATCTGCCTCTGAGGAAATGGCTCATAGCGGTGGTTCTGATAGTCGAGTCGAAGAAGGGTATCTCTGCCAACCAACTCAAGCGTACCATAGGAGTCTCCTACAAGACAGCTTGGTATCTGTGCCACCGTATCCGCAAGTCCATGCAGGACGCCTACCCGGTACCCCTGAAAGGCATCGTGGAGATCGACGAGACCTTCATCGGGGGCAAAGTTGAGGGGAAGGGTAGAGGCTACAAGGGCAACAAGGCCGTAGTGGTCGGGGCAGTCGAGCGAGACGGGAAGATTGTACTCAAGGTCGTACCTGATCGAGGCCGTCGCACTCTCCACAACTTCATCCAGGAGACCACCGCACCGGAGACAGAGGCTATCTACACTGACGACTGGGCTCCCTATCAAGGCATCGCGGACCACGACACCCGCCATGAGACGGTCAATCACAGCGCAAAGGAATATGTCAGAGGCGAAGTCCACACTAATACCGTGGAGAACGTCTGGAGTCTCCTCAAACGCTCCATCATTGGCTCGTATCATAAGGTTTCGGTCAAGCACCTTGATGCCTACCTCGACGAACTCGAGTGGCGGTTTAATAATCGGGATAACCCCTGGCTATTCAGGGATACGCTCTTAAAGTTGCTAAGTGCCAATACCTGCACATATACTAGCCTTGTATCTTAGGAACCGCCTGTTCAAATATCTCACGTTGTGCTGGTGTTATAGCGATGCCCAATCCCTCAAATCGACAGCCATCAAACGTGCACCGATCAAAGATAATGACTCCTGACAACCTTCGATTAGCAGCAATATCAATGAGTAGCACGTCAAGTCCCACGTCGAAGCGACTACCATGGACTTCGCAACTATCCGCAAACAAGATGACGGCAGGACCAACAAGTGTACAATTCTTAAAAATCCTATCCATGATTATCGGAGATGGACGACTAACGAGAGATGACACTACCAATATTTCCTTGGAGTATTGGTGCCGTGGCAGAGCAGGTGCCCCTAATGAAGGATGGGGCTCCACTGTGTCTTTAGTCTGTGGGGACAGACTCGTAGCCTTCCACGTCCTAACAAGCAGGCCAACCAGAACGATCGGGACAGCCGCCCATGTAACTATTGGTAGAACATCCAGAAAGGTACCTAGAATCCCCATGATGCCCTCTCTGGATTCATCCAGCCGTTCATTAACCCACGAAAGTCCTCGATCTTCTGCAAGTTTGTAGAAGCCGATAATAAGTAACCATGGCCACTTCTGGCCGATTCGCTTTGCCCACACCCCGATAAACCTGACCATAGCTCAATTCTACCATCAGTCCCGCATGAAGTATACAATCCCGCTTCGATACGGACCACCTCAAGCGGATAGTTGACCACGGAGTTAGAGTGGTATCCAACCAGGTCCAGTACTCACTGATCGACCGCCGGCCCGAGGTGCGGATGATCCAGTTTTGCCAGGAGCATGACATCCAGCTTCTCGCTTACGGGACACTTTGCGGCGGCCTGTTATCCGAGAAATACCTGGGGCAGCCTGAGCCTGGACGCGGCGCGCTGAACACCGCCAGCTTGCTGAAGTATAAGCAGATGGTTGATGCGTGGGGTGGTTGGGATCTGTTTCAAGAGTTGCTTGCGGCGCTCAAGGGGGTCGCCGATAAGCACGGGGTGAGCATCGCCAATGTGGCCGTGCGGTACGTCCTGGACCGCCCGACGGTAGCAGGGGTGATTATCGGCGTACGGCTAAGCGTAACCGACCACCGAACGGAAAACGCTCGCCTATTCGATCTCACTCTTGATACAGAGGACCAGGATCGCATAGAGCTCGTTCTCGATAAGTCGCGTGATCTCTCCCGTCTGATCGGAGACCGTGGTGACGAATACAGGCGATAAAATCAGGGATACACTGACAACGTTCCCAACAGTCCCTATACTGCACCCCACCGACAGGGATTACTTCAGACCAGGCCCACGTGGTCTCAGCCCAGCTCCCCTGTAACTCAGCGCTGGCCATGAGATCCCCCGGAATGATAACTTGCGGTACAACGGTGGTACCGGGAATAGATTGCGGATCAAGGCGGTACGCCCATAGAATGTCCGCAAGGTCAAGGTCCCGACAGAAGGGCCCATAGTGCTCATTTGGCTATTTGAGCAAAGATAATATTTACCTTGGCGGTTAAGGAGGCTGTGATGTCTGTTCGAGTATGGGGGACCGATATTGACCAGGGGGCTTTGGTACAGGCTGAGCGAACGGCGAGGCTACCTATTATGGCGGGCCACGTCGCTCTGATGCCCGATGCGCATGTCGGGATTGGCGCCACCGTGGGCTCGGTCATTCCCACCGAGAACGCCATCATCCCGGCTGCCGTGGGTGTAGACATTGGCTGCGGGATGATCGCCGTAGAGACCGACCTCCATGCCGAGCACTTGCCCGATGACCTGCAACCGCTCGTAAGCCAATTCGGACGCTCGGTACCGGCTGGGGTAGGCAGAGGCCGTGACCTGAAGAGTACCGGCGCTTCCGACCAATGCATCACCCGTCGAGCCGAGAAGTGGATGGCCGAGCATCCCCATGACCTACCGGATGGACTGGACAAGCGCGCACTCTCACAGTTGGGGACGCTGGGTTCCGGCAAGCACTTTCTTGAAGTGTGCCTTGACGAGCGCGAGGTCGTGTGGGTCGTCCTCCATTCCGGTTCGCGTGGTGTCGGCAACAGGCTGGCAGACCGTCATATCAAGCTGGCACGGGCGCAGGAGCAGGCACTGGAAGACAAGGATCTTGCCTACTTTTTGGAGGGGACCGTCGAGTTCAATGCCTACGTCGCGGACATGCTCTGGGCGCAGAGCTACGCCCTGGAGAACCGTGAGTTGATGCTCAATGCGGCGCTGGCAGATCTCTTCGCCCTTGTTGGCGCGGGCCACGAGTTGGACCGCATCAACTGTCACCACAACTTTGCCCAGCGAGAGGAGCACGAAGGGCGCTGGCTCTGGATTACGAGGAAGGGGGCCATCAGGGCCGCCAACGGCGATATGGGAGTCATACCCGGGAGTATGGGGACTCGCTCGTACATCGTCCGTGGGCTGGGAGAGATGGAGTCTTACATGTCGTCTAGCCATGGGGCCGGCCGGAGAATGAGCCGGGGCCAGGCCAAGCGGGAGCTTACCGAGGAGTCTTTGGTAGAAGCGATGAAGGGCAAGGCGTGGAACCAGGACGCCAAAGGGCTGCTGGATGAGCACCCCCTTGCCTATAAGGATATCGACCAGGTCATGGAGGCCCAGAAAGACCTGGTTGAAATTGTGCATACGCTGCGTCAGGTGGCCAACTACAAGGGTCTGTAGAGGGTGGGACGAAACAACGATGCGTTGCCCTTATGTCTGGGGCTTCCTGGGGTGCTTGACCACCATGACGGGTCAAACTAGGATTGAGATTGCCTAACTCAGTTAAGCCTAAAGGGACAGGAGTGATTGCTTATAGTTTGTATCCCCGGGCTCTAGCGGCAGGTAGAAGATGGCCTGCCCACCGATGGAGAACTTTGCTTCCGCGTTCATCAGATGGGAGCCTCTTCAAGAATTCGCGGATGCGTATCCTTGCACCCTTGCGGGTCAGGTCGTGTTTGGCGGCCAACCCCGTACCGTGTCCCATATTCCATTCACCTATCTCCTCGCCTCGCAGCAAGCGCCGAACACACATGGAGAAAGAGATGGCCAGGTAATCGGAAGAGGCGATGCGGCCTTCGGGTCGAGGGGGGTAACCAAAGCTCTTGGTTTTAGAGCGCCAGGCAGCCAAGCAGAAGGCGTGGCACTCGGCCCGAGTGTTGCGCTCAGAGACATACACTATGAGACGACAAAGCCGGCAGATGCCGAAATTGCCTTTGGGAGTGGAAGTGATGTGCCCCTTGGATAAGTTCCGCCGCTCTGCTTCGGTCCAGACGTGGGCTCTGTTTTTAGCGTGAGCGGCTTCAAGCGTTTTTGCGATCTGCTCGGGGGTCAGACTGGCATATAGTCGCTTGCCTTGCTCGACATAGAACTTCGTCCCGTAACGCTTCTTGTTCTTGTCGTGGTAGGCGGTCAAGTTGTCGATTGATGCACAGCAGTGGCAGCGGTCGAATCCGGTTCAATTCTTCCAGTTTATGGCGGGGTCGTCATCGCCGACGCGCTTCCGAACATTATGCCGCTGTTGGGTTCTGGCTGCCCCGCACTCCGGACAAGTCAGTGTTATCCGGACAGTCTTCGAAGGCAGGATATGGACCAACTGTGGGGCGTCTACTACCGCAGCAAGCTGCTCAAGAGAGTGTCGCCAGGGACAACTCCACGAAGCCACCTGCCAACACTCTCGCTGGTGAGCCCTGCTGAGGCACAAGCTTGTTTCCTGGTTATACCCTTACGGTCAAGTGCTTCTAAGAGGGTGTATAGACTCTGTTCCATTAGCAGAAGCTATTCGGCCAGGGCGAGGAGGAGACAGAGGGCGAGGGTGATCACGATGGTTAGTCCGTAGAGTAGTGCTGTCCTGGGGTCTGGTGGTTTCATGTTGGTGGCCTGGGCTCGGCGGGGTGCGAACCTAAGGTTGCTACACCCCGGAGGTCGGCGGTCTCCCGCCGAGCCCTCGACCATATTATCCCCCGACTGTCGGGGGGACGTCTAGTGTTGGAGCGGGAGAAGGGATTCGAACCCTCGACCCTCTGCTTGGGAAGCAGATGCTCTACCCCTGAGCTACTCCCGCCCGCTTGACGGTGTCGTGAAGCCGCTATGGAACTTCGGGCGCCGGTCCCCTGGCGGCCACTTGAGGGGTCCCTACCGGAGTCAACACACTCCGGTAGTCTTCGTGGCCGACCCCTTGCCTGCCACGAACCCCGGTCCCGACCAGGATATCAGACAGACCAGCTATAGAGATGCCCCAGCTTTCGCCAGAGCCCAGCCTGCTAGCCAGCCTGGAGGGAGCGCCTTGTATGACCTACAGGCCTACTGTGCTCGCCTCTTTGGGTAGCATGCCCTCCAGGATGCGCTGAAGGGCCATGGTGTGGCTGCACAGGTTGTGGGTCGAGAAGAAGGGGCAGGAGCATCGCCAGGTTCGGTTGTCGTAGCTTACCTGGTGGCCGCTGTGATTGCCTCGGAAGGTGGCGCTGAAGCTCTCAAAGCTCACCCGATCCTTCTCCTCGGCGTAGACCTTGGCCTTCTCTATCTTGCTGATCAGGCTTGAGTGCATACTCCCTCCTCGTTGAGTTACCCTCCAACTCAGATTTTATGCCAAATACCAGCCCCGGTCAATCAGATGCGCCGGGCAGTTGGACCCCTCTGTCCCCTCACGAGGGCGCGAATTATGGACTGGACCCCAGCTATGGTATATATTGGGGATGGGCCCGTGGCGAGGACCCGTGGCGCCGGCTCTCCTGTACGGCGACGGGCCTGTGTTCCGCCGGGCGGACCGACGGCTGAGGTATCGGCAGGGACGACATGGACGGAGACCTCATAAGGCGGACCTTTTTAGAGTTCTTCCAGAGCAAGGGCCACACGGTGATGCCCAGCTCATCCCTGGTCCCCGCGGGGGACCAGACCCTCCTCTTCACCAGCGCCGGCATGGTCCAGTTCAAGCCCTACTTCATGGGGGAGGCTACACCCCCCTCCCAGCGCCTCACCTCCTGCCAGAAGAGCTTCCGCACCACCGACGTGGACGAGGTGGGCGACCACAAGCACCTGACCTTCTTCGAGATGCTGGGTAACTTCAGCATCGGCGACTACTTCAAGAAAGACGCCGTCGCCTGGGCCTGGGAGTTCGTGACCCAGCACTTCAACCTGCCCCCGGAGCGCCTGTACGTCACCATCTACCTGGACGACGAGGAGGCCTTCCGCCACTGGAGCGAGGACATCGGGGTGCCGACCGAGCGGATCTACCGCTACGGGGACAAGGACAACTGGTGGGGGCCGGCCGGCAAGGAGGGCCCCTGCGGCCCCTGCAGCGAGCTCCACTACGACCGCGGCATCGAGCACGGCTGCGGCAGCCCCGACTGTCACCCCAACCACGAATGTGAACGGTTCGTGGAGCTGTGGAACCTCGTGTTCATGCAGTTCTACCAGGACACCGGCGGAAACCGGACTCCCCTGCCCGCCCCCAGCATCGACACCGGGCTGGGACTGGAGCGGGCCGCAGCCATCCTCCAGGACAAGGGCAACCTGTACGAGACGGACCTCTTCTGGCCCATCGTGCAGCAAGTGTGCAAGCTCACCAAGAAGGAGTACGGGGTAGACCGGGACACCGACTACGCGCTGCGGGTCGTGGCCGAGCACGGCAGGGCCGCGGCTTTTCTGATAGCCGACGGCGTGGTGCCGGGGAACGAGGGCCGGGGCTACGTGCTGCGCCGCATCATCCGCCGGGCCGTGTTCTACGGTCGAAAACTGACGCCCGCAGGCGTGCCCCTCAACGAAGTAGCGGACGCCGTGGTTGAGAGGATGCAAAGCGTCTATCCCGAGCTTCTCGATAACTGGAGTCACATAAGGACCGTGCTACTGGACGAGGATCTCCGCTTCGTAAAGACGCTTGAGAATGGCAGTCGCCTTATCCGATACCACCTGGTTAGGATGTCAGGCAACCTGGAAAAAAACTTCGGCGATCCTACATACTGGGCGCTGGCCCACCAAGAGCGCATCGAAGCACTCGCCGGCTGGGCGTCTGATCTACCTGAGCACATACGAGATGCGTTCGTCGAGCCCTTGAAGGCTTACATCTCCTCGTTGCCTGCACCCTCGCAGGTGACTGACGACCACCATAGGCGGATCATGCGGATGATCAAAGAAGTTCCGGGGAAGGTTGCGTTCATTCTCTGGGACACCTACGGCTTCCCGCCCGAACTCACCGCCGAGATAGCCCGGGAGCACGGCCTCAGCGTGGACGACATAGAAGGGTTCGAGCGGGAGATGGAGGCCCAGAGGCAGCGGGCGAGGGCCGCCCACACCTTCACGGGCGCCATGGAGATGCTGCCCACCTACGAGAACCTGGGAACCGGCAAGGTCGAGTTCGTGGGATACGAGAGCCTGGCCCGGGACTCGGTGGTGGCCGCTCTGCTGGTGGAAGACCAGTCCGTGGGCCGTGCCACCAGAGGGCAGCGCGTGGAGATAGTGCTGAGGGAGACCTCCTTCTACGCCGAGGGGGGTGGCCAGGTGGGCGATGCCGGCACCATCACCGGCCCCAACGGCAGGGTCCTGGTCGAGGATACCCAGGCCCCCGTGGCGGGTCTCGTGGTCCACAGAGGTGTCGTGGAGGAGGGAGACATATCCCTGGGGGACCCGGTGGAGGCCCAGGTCGACCCATTCCGCCGTCTGGATACCGCCCGGAACCACAGCGGCACCCACCTGCTCCACGCAGCCCTACGCCAGGTGCTGGGGCTTCACGTGCGCCAGGCAGGCTCCCTGGTAGCCCCCGACCGCCTCCGGTTCGACTACAGCCACGTCAGCCCCCTCTCCCGGGATGAGCTGCTGGGCATCCAGGGCCTGGCGAACCAGAAGGTGCGGGACAACCTTGGGGTCAGCACCCGGGAGTCCAGCTTCACCGAGGCCGTCCAGGCCGGGGCGCTGGCCTTTTTCGGCGACAAGTACGGCGACGTTGTCCGGGTGGTGGAGATGTCCGACGGACAGCCCTTCAGCCTGGAGGTGTGCGGAGGGACCCACGTGCAGGCCACGGGACAGGTTGGCTCCCTCTTCGTGGTGAGCGAGTCCAGCATCGGAGGGGGCATGCGGCGCATCGAGGCGGTCACCGGGCGGGCCGCGGAGCGGCTCTTCGTGGAACGCTCCAGCCTCCTGGAGTCCATCTCCCGAAAGCTGGAGACGCCAATGGCCGACCTCGAGATGCGTCTCGACGGCTTCATCCAGGACGTGGACCGGCTGAGAAAGCAGCTCACGGCGGTGGAGCGGGAGAGCCTGCGCAGAGAGGCCCAGGAGCTCCTATCCAGGACCCAGGACGTGGACGGAACCAGGGTGCTGGCGGCGAGGACCTCGGCCAGCAGCGTCGAGGCGATGCGGGAGATGGGCGACTGGCTCAAGGCCAAGCTGGACAGCGCGGTCATAGTGCTGGCTGCAGTCCAGGAGGGCCGGCCCATACTAGTCACCATGGTGACTCCCGATCTGGTGGCCAAGGGGGTCCATGCCGGCAACATCGCCAGGGAGACGGCCCGGGTTATGGAAGGTAGTGGAGGGGGCCGGCCGGAGCTGGCTCAGGCCGGTGGGAAACGGGCCGACAAGCTGGAAGAGGCTCTCAGGGGCGTCCCCGATACGGTGCGGAAGGAGACGGCACGCTGAGAGCCCTCGGCCTGGACGTAGGCGATGCTCGCATCGGCCTTGCAACAGGCGACCCCACGGGTCTTCTCGCCACGCCCCGGGGCTACATCGAGCGGACGGGGCTGCGGCAGGACGCGGGCCGGGTCCTCGAGTGCGCAAGAGAGAACGGGGCCGACCGCATCGTGGTGGGCATGCCCATCTCCCTGGACGGGAAGATCGGCCCCCAGGCGAGGAGGGTCGCGACTTTCGTCGAGACCCTAAGACGCCTCACCGACCTGCCCATAGTCACTGTGGACGAACGCTACACCACCGCGGAAGCGGAGCGCCTGCTTCGGCTGGCCGGCCGGAAGCCCTCCCGCAACAAAGGGGGGACAGACGCCGCATCCGCTGCGGTGATCCTACAGGAATATCTCGACACGTCGCGGCGTTCCGCCAGGCCCTGACCACGTTGCGCGAGTCGGATACCGTGCTATAATAAACGCGCTCCGGCGTCGGGGTGACAGACGGGGCCACAACTGAACATCACGAGGAGGAGCGAGGGCTCATGACATACATAATTACCGAACCCTGCGTCGCGGTCAAGGACGCCGCGTGCGTTGACGTTTGTCCGGTGGACTGTATCTACACTACTGACGACGACGATATGTACTACATCAGCCCAGACGAGTGCATCGACTGCGCCGCCTGCGAGCCCGTGTGCCCCGTCACGGCTATCTTTGCCGAGGATTCCGTGCCCGAACAGTGGTCCAAGTACACCGAGATGAACTACGACTACTTTAAAGAACGAGACCTCTCCAGCCTGAAGAATACCCGTTAAGCGGCAGTCCCCAGGCGTTGGGAGCCCAGGGTCGAAACGCCAGCTGGCAACCGGCCCACAGGAGGCTACCCCACGGAGAAACAGGGCTCACGCGAACAGATTAATGTAGTTAGCCCCGATAAATCCGGTCGATGTGACCGGCCCGTGACGCTCAAACGCGATTTGACATCCGATGAGGATGCGGGTATCATTCCCTGAGTCCTGAAGCCTTGGACTGGATGACAGCAAACCTGAGTTGAGTGGATGTGTGGTTTTGTATCGAAGCCTGAAGTCGGCGCTTCAAGCTAAATTGGATCACTCTCATGATCCCCCCAGCCCGTATTCGGACCGTTACGGCCGTACCTCCGGTAACCCACGACGTTCCTCCCGCCTGAGATACCACCTCCCCTGCGAGCCTTAACCACACCCAAAATCTTCCCATATGTGTGGGCCTGTTGTCCCCCCCCAACCCGAAGCTGCAAACATGGCCGGGCACAATACAATACAGCGGCCGCCTAATCCAGACCCCCACGGCTACTCGACCGACAACACTTTATTTGGAGGCGAAGATGAGGAGTGTACTTAGATCGAAGATTCACCGGGCGTATATCACCGAAGCCAACCCGGACTACGTAGGTAGCATTGTCATTGACGCGGATTTGATGGACAGGATCGACCTCTGGGAGTATGAGAAAGTACTAATCTGTGATATCGACAACGGAGCGCGGTTCGAGACCTATGCGCTTGTCGGAGAGCGGGGCTCTGGGACAATAGCGGTGCAAGGTGCCGCGGCGAAGCTTTGCCAGCAGGGTGACTGCGTCATCATCATGTCTTTCGACGCCACCGATCAGCCCATCGAGCCCAAAATGATCCTGGTGAACGAGCGCAATGAATTCGTCGAATACCTGGGGAAAGTCAAGGTATGACCGACCGTTTCACGGAGCAGGACACTCAGCGCTACTACGATGCTGAGGACGCTATCTACCGCTCCGTCTGGGACTCCGGAGGCAGCGTACACTGGGGTATCTTCGACCACAGCACCGGCGATGATTTCCTCAAGGCATGCGCCAACCTGAACGACGTTATGGCCCAGCGAGCCAGGATAGACGGCATCGCGAGGGTCCTGGACATCGGCTGCGGCAATGGCAACACCGCGTTCTGGATGTCCGATAGCTTCCGATGTAACGTAACCGGCATCGATTTGAGCGGGGTTCGTGTCGGCAACGCGGTGAAGCGCCTGGAGAGCCAGCCGGCCGGGATCAAGGAGCTTGTCAGCTTCAAACAGGGATCTGGTGCGGAGCTTCCCTTCGACGACGGCCACTTCACCCACGTCTGGAGCCAGGCCACCTTCTACCACATCCACGACAAACAGGCGGTCCTGAGGGAAGTACATCGGGTGCTCAGAGATGGCGGGACCCTGGTGTTCGATGACCTGTTCAAGCCGAAACGGGAAATCAGCGAGTCTGCAAGGACTTATGTATACGACAGGCTTCTTTTCGATACCGACTTCAGCTTCGCGTCCTACCAGGATTCTCTCAAGAGCTGCGGCTTCCGGATGCTGGATGCCCAAGATCTGTCGGAGCATCTGAAGACGAGCTACGCCTGCCTAGAAAAGGTGGCTCGTATCAGGGCCGACGAAGACAGGGAGCACCGGGACAAGTTCCAGGCCCTGGCCACGGCCTACGAAGAAACGGTACGGGCTGTGGACAACGGCGAGCTGGGATGGGGCCTCTATCTGTGCCAGAAATGACTGGACGCCGGATTCGGGTCCACGAAGGGGACCCGGATGCCTGAGGAGAGCAGGGTCCAATGGGTCTACTCTTCCCAGAACAATCAGGACCTGGCCGAGCGATACGACCAGTGGGCCAAAGAATACGACGTCGACCTCGCCCAGGACTTCGAGTGGCTGGCACCCCAGCGGGCCGCCGAGTCCTTCGCCCAGCACGTGCCCAAGGATGCCCGGATCCTCGACGCCGGCGCCGGAACGGGCCTGGTAGGCGTCCTCCTGGACCGGCTGGGATACAGGCAAATGGTGGCCATGGACCTGTCCCAGGGCATGCTGGAAGAGGCCCGTAAGAAGAACGTCTATTCAGAGTTCCACCAGATGGTCCTTGGTGAGAACCTGGATTTCCCCAGCGACTCCTTCGACGCCGTGATAAGCGTGGGCGTCATGACCGTGGGCCACGCCCCCGCCAGCTCCTTCGACGAGCTTGTCCGCGTCACCAGGCCGGGCGGCCAGATCCTCTTCACACTGCGTCCAGACGTGCACCAGAACGATGGGTTCAAGGAGAAGCAGGACTACCTGGAAGCGGCGGGGAAGTGGAAGCTAGTGGAAACGTCCGAGGAGTTTCAGCCCCTCCCCAAGGGGGAGCCTGAGGTCTACCACCAAGTTTGGGTCTACCGGGTCTCCTAGCGGGTGTCCGGCACATGTTTCGCGGGCCGCCAGGGCAGCAACCGTCCCCTTTAGCTAAAGAGGTCACTCTCCGGGACCGGGAGGTCACGTCCAATGGCCTGAGGTTCCACTACCTGGACTGGGTCCCCGAGAACCGGCGGACCATCCTCTTGTTGCACGGAGCTTTGCAGCAAGCCCATAGCTAGGGATATTCTGAACAAGTCTGGGCATAGTAGCATAGAGAATAGCACTGTGTTCGGGGAGATAATTGATGGACCAGCCAACATTTGCGGACTTGGAATACGAGAGCAAGAAGCGCAAGACCCGCCGGGAGATATTCCTGGAGCGCATGGATGCTCTGATCCCGTGGGAACAGATGGAAGAGCGCATCCGTCCGTTCTATCCCAAGGCGGGCCGAGGCCGTCGACCATATGAGTTGTCGGCGATGGTGCGGATACACTGCGTGCAGTTGTTCTACAACTTGAGCGATCCTGGTATGGAGGACATGCTCTACGAGGTCGAGTCGGTGAGACGGTTCGTAGGGTTGAAGCTGTCGGGCCCGCTGCCGGACGAGACGACGATTCTGAACTTCCGCCATCTGCTGGAAGAGCATGAGTTGGGGCAGAGTCTGTTCGAGGAGATCAACCGTCATCTGGAGTCCCAGGGACTGCGGCTTCGGGAGGGGACGATCGTGGACGCGAGCATCATAGAGGCGCCGTCATCGACGAAGAATCGTGCGGGTGAGCGAGACCCTGAGATGCACCAGACGAAGAAGGGGAACGAGTGGCGCTTCGGGATGAAAGTACACGTAGGCGCTGACGCTGAGACGGGAGTGGTACACAGCATGACTACGACGCCAGCTAACGTGCATGATGTGACAGAAGCGCACCGATTGCTGCACGGTGGAGAGAAACGAGTGTGGGGGGATGCGGGGTATCAGGGAGTGGACAAGCGGTTGGAGAATCGAGAGTTGGATGTGGAGTGGCGAGTGGCGATGAGGCCCGGCCGGCGACGGCACCTGGAGCCTGGCAGCTACGAGGCGTTGGTGGAGAAGCGCAAAGCGTCGGTCAGAGCGAAAGTGGAGCATCCGTTCCTGTACGTGAAGCGGCGCTTTGGCTACGCCAAGGTGCGCTACCGAGGGTTGGCTAAGAACGCGCAACGGCTGGCATTGCTACTGGGGCTGGCCAACTTGATGACGGCAGAGCGCCGTCTGGCGACATGAGAGGGGCGCAGTGCGCAAATCACGGCCGGGGAGCCGCGATGGCTCCGAAAAGCCGCTTCGAGGCCACAACAGACACGGTCTGAACGCCTCAACCACGACCTGGAACGTCACAAAGATGCCTGAACGTCTCCAAAGAACGGAACCACTCTGCCCATCCACGCTTGCGCCGAGTTGTTCAGAGGTTCCCTAGGGCTTCACCACGCCGGCCCTACCGCAAACGTGCCTCCAGAATTAAGTCAATTTCTCAAAAAATGTTTTGACATATGCCAGGACATCCACCTATGATGACGGTCACGTAGGTGATACGTTTCGCCAGGGACGGAGGCCTTCTCTAGTTGAACACGGGAATGAAGGACGGCCGGAGGCAAACTCTCGTACACTGTGCTAAGAAGGCCTTCGCGAGCCGCGGGTACTACTCCACCAGCATCTCTCAGATCGTCGAGGAAGCTGGTATCGCCAGAGGCACCTTCTACCAGTATTTCGACAACAAGCTACACATATTCCAAAGCATCCTCGACTCGTTCCTCCAGGACCTCCAGGACCGCATAAAACCCATCGAGCTCGGCCCCGGCAGGCCACCCCCCGTGGTCCAGATCCAGGAAAACCTGACCCGCGTCCTGGACCTGGTGCTTAGAGAGAAGGATCTCACCCGGGTCATGTTGCACCACACCAGCACCCCCGATCATACCGTCGAGAAGCAGCAGGCCGAGTTTTACGAGCAGCTTGCCCTGATGATTGAGCGCTCCTTGAATCAAGGCATGAGCATGAAGCTGATCCGTCCGTGCAACACCACCCTTACCGCCCACTCCATCATCGGGGCGGTCAAGGAGGTGGTATTTCGGGTTACCTCTTCCCAGGAGGCGCAGCCCTCGGTGGAGGTGCTGGTCAAGGAGCTGATGGAGTTCGGGTTGGGTGGCATTCTGGCCGAGCCCCGGAATAGCCTCTTCGAGAGCAATCCCCGGCACAGGATGAGGGGCTTTCTCCCCGTACCCAACGAACACTATGCTGGCGTGGTCTGCGCCAGTGAGAAGGTCCGAGCCCACGCGGAACGAGGCGTGGTGACCGATGGTGCAGGGATATTGGAAACGGGATATCTAGAAGTGAGAGGAATCTTATGGTAGACGTTATAAGCCGTAACGGCATCGAGACTCAGGGTGGCGCACCGACAGATACGACCCGGGACAGCCTGTTGATCGGGCTGGACGTCGGGTCCACCACCGTGAAGGCGGTGGTGATGGACCCCCAGACGGATGAGATCCTCTGGAAGGACTACGAGCGCCACCAGACCAAGCAGCCCGAAAAAGTATTCGAGTTTCTCAAGCGGATCGAGGAAGCCTTCCCAGTTGCCCACGATAAGATACGGATCTTCATAACGGGCAGCGGCGGAGGCATGCTCAAGGACAAACTCGGGGCCAAGTTCGTCCAGGAGGTAAATGCCGTCTCACTGGCGGTGGAGAACCTCTATCCCGACGCAGGCTCCGTCATCGAGCTTGGCGGCCAGGACGCCAAGATCATCATCTGGTTCAGCGATCCGGAGACGGGGACCAAGCGCAAGGTCCCAAGCATGAACGACAAGTGCGCCGGCGGAACGGGTGCCGTTATCGACAAGATCAACGCAAAGCTTCAGCTCAGCGGAGATGAGCTCAAGGGTCTGGCTTACTACGACGTGAAGCTCCACCCCGTGGCCGGCAAATGCGGTGTCTTCGCCGAGACCGACATAAACGGACTCCAGAAGAACGGCGTGCCCGCCGACGAGCTTATGGCCTCGCTTTTCGAGGCTATCGTGCAGCAGAACCTCAGCGTGCTGACCCGAGGCAACACCCTTCGGCCCACGGTGCTGCTGTTGGGCGGCCCCAACTCCTTTATCCCCGCCATGCGGGACTGCTGGAAGAACAATATTCCCAAGATATGGGCAGAGCGCGATTTCCCGCTACCCGAGGGCGTGCCACCCGAGGACCTGATCGTCGTCCCGGAAAATGCCGAGTACTACGCCGCCATCGGCTCGGTGCTCTACGGCAAGAGCGAAGACGCAGATGTGGGCGTGTACAAGGGGAAGAAGGAGCTGGAGGCCTTCATAGAGGTGGGGCGGACCAAGATGAGGGAGGCGTCGGGGGATGTGGGCCTTTCCAGGACCCCAGAGGAGCTGGAGGAGTTCAAGAAACTCTTTGCCAAGATACCCTGGGAACCCGCCAAGTTCTCTCCGGGCCAGGAGGTAGAGGCCTTCATGGGCATCGACGGCGGGTCAACCTCCACCAAGGCCGTCCTCATGGACAGGGACGGGAACCTTATGGCAACGTCCTACCAGCTCTCGAAGGGCAACCCTCTGGCCGATACACAGGACATCCTAGCCGACCTGAGGGAGTACGTGGAGAACCAGGGCGCCACCCTGAAAGTGATGGGGGTGGGGACCACGGGGTACGCCAAGGACATGCTAAAGGAGTCCCTGAGGGCTGACGTAGCTATAGTGGAGACGGTGGCCCACACCAAGTCGGCCCTCCACTTTTACAAGGACGCGGACGTGATAGTCGACGTCGGCGGGCAGGACATCAAGGTCATCGTCCTAAAAAACGGCAAGGTCAAGGACTTCAAGCTCAACACCCAGTGCTCCGCTGGCAACGGGTACTTCCTTCAGAACAGCGCCGCCAAGTTCGGTTACTCGGTGGCCGAGTTCGCCGACGTGGCCTTCTCGGCCGAGCGGCTGCCCGTTTTCGGATATGGCTGCGCGGTGTTCATGGAGACGGACATCGTCAACTTCCAGCAGCTAGGCTGGGAAAAGAAGGAGATCATGGCGGGCCTGGCCAAGGTGCTGCCCAAGAACATCTGGCTGTACGTTGTGGCAGAGCCCAACCTTAGCAAGTGGGGCACCACCTTCATCCTGCAGGGAGGCACTCAGCACAACCTCGCGGCAGTGAAATCCCAGTACGACTTCATCAAGTCCAAGGTGCCCAACGCCGTCGTGCGAGTCCACCAGTTCACTGGTGAGAGCGGCGCCATCGGGGCCGCGCTGGAGGCCATACGGGTAGCCGCGGAGAAGGACTCCACCTTCATCGGGTTGAAGAGTGCTGAGACCCTGGAGTTCACGGCTACCAGGGACGAGACCACCAGGTGCAGCTTCTGCAAGAACAAGTGCCTCAGAACCTATATCGACACCGTGACGCCGGAGGGGGAGGGCAACCGCTTCATCATCGCCACGTGCGAAAAGGGCACCGTGGAGAAGATGGAAGATATGAAGGTGATCAAGGCCCGCCTCGACGAGGTAAGGAAGGCAAACCCCAACTTCGTGGAGAAGGCCTCCACCGAGGCGTTCCGCAGCTTCAGCCCGCCCAAGGTGAGCTCCATGAGGGACGAGGAACAAGATACCGAGGCCCCCGTCCCCGTGCGCGGCGGTTTCCTCTCGCGCTTCAGGAATGGCACGAATGGTAAGGAGGAGGCCAGCGTTGTAGCCAAGGCCTCACCCGAAATCAGGGAGCTGCGGGAGAAAATCGTCATCGGCATGCCCAGGGTGCTCAACATGTACACCCTGTCGCCCTTCTTTGGCGCCTACTTCGAGGCCCTGGGGGTCAACTTCCGCAACGTCATCTACTCCGACTACACGGACCCGCTGATGTGGTACAAAGGCTCCCGACGTGGCTCCATCGACCAGTGCTTCCCCAGCAAGGTGGCCATCGCCCACGTTCACAATCTGATCTACGACCAGAAGCGCAAACCGGACATTATCTTCTTCCCCATCATCCAGAAGCTGAGGACCGAGTTGGTCAACTCGGTGGATAGCACCGCCTGCCCCACCGTGTCCATCACTCCAGAGGTGGTCAAGGCCGCCTTCACCAAGGAAGGGGACATCTTCGCCGAGCACAGCATGCAGTACCTCGCTCCCTCCTTAGATATGTCGATGTGGGACCTGTTCAAGATCGAGATGCACGACTGCTTCCGAGAAGTCTTGGGCGTTACCGAGCAGGAGAACGAGGAGGCCATAGACACGGCCTACAACGTGTGGCGCAGGTACTTCGAGGTCTCCCTCAGGGCCGAGGCCCGGAAGGTGTTGGATAATCTTGTCGAGGAGGGAAAGGTGGGAGTGGTGATGCTGGGCCGTCCCTACCACAACGACCCGGGCCTCAACCACGAGATTATGGCCGAGATTCAGAAGAGGGGCTACGCCATCTTCAGCGTGGACTCGCTGCCCCAGGACGATGACATCCTAGAGGAGCTGTTCGGCGAAGAGGTGAGGGCAGGAGTCATCACTCACCCGATGGACATCACCGACGTGTGGAAAAACAATTACAGCGAGAACTCCAGCAAGAAAGTCTGGGGCGCCAAGTACGTGGCGCGACACCCTAACCTGGTAGCCATCGACCTGTCCAGCTTCAAGTGCGGCCACGACGCTCCCATCTACAACACGGTGGAACACATAATCGAGGCGACCGGCACGCCCTTCTTCACCTTCCACGATATCGACGAGAGCAAGCCCACAGGCTCCATCAAGATTCGTGTGGAAACCATCGACTACTTCCTGCAGCGCTATCAGGAGCACCTGAAGCGCACCAAGACCTCCGAGGGCGAGCTGGAGCAGATGGTGGGGGCCTACCGGGCCCACCTCGAGCGGGCCAGCGCCAACGCCGCGACGAAGCTGGATTCTGCCAGCCGTATCGAAATCAGCGGGAACGACTCCCGGCCAGCCGACGGGCACCGTGAGCACCCGGTGGACCAGTCGGGGGTGCCTCACCACGGCCACGACGCCTGGGTCCCCATAACCTTCGACATGGGCGAGAAGGCCAGCAACGGCGGCGGTAACGGCCACAAGGAGTCTCTGGCGAACGCTCTGGATGCGGCCGAGAAGCATCCCAGCAACCATGCCCCCTTAGACGAAGTTCCGGTGCCGCTAAACGGAAACAGTGGGGTCGAAGGCTCAGGTACCTACGACGCTCTACGGGCCCAGAACACCGCGAACGACGCGCCGGAGGATGATCTGGGCAGTGCATCTGCTAGCTGCAACCTCCCCGGACAGGACTATCCCCAAAAGGCCTACGAGCAGCTACGCCAGTTCAAAGGTCGCTCCGAGGAGGACGACGAGGACGACGACAACATGGTAACGCTTCTCGGCATCGAGCTACCCGCCAAGAAGAGGGCCGAAGAGCCCGTCGAGGCGGACTAGGACCACCGCGGAATAACGAATCACTGGAGGACTCGTGATGGCAAAAGTCATGGACAAGCAGGAGATCGAGGCAAGGACCCAGGAGTACGAAGCGCAACTCCGCAAGGAGATGGGCATCGAGGAGAAGGAGCTCGAGCACCACTTCCAGAAGCCCTACGAGCGGCCCTGGACGAAGGACCAGAAAGACTCCACCACGATTCTGTTTGGTGGTCTGACGGTAGCCCACGAGGAGCTGGCACTGGAAGCGATGCGAGGACTGGGGTATAAACTACGCCGCTTGCCTACTGCGGATAACGATGCCCTGTCCGTAGGCAAGGAGTTCGGCAATCGGGGTCAGTGCAACCCTACCTACTACACAGTGGGTACTCTGGTGAAATACCTCCAGGAGCTCAAGGAGGCCGGCGAGGAGAAGATCGAGGACCGCTACGTATACGTCACCGCCGGGGCCTGCGGGCCCTGCCGCTTCGGCATGTACGAAGCGGAGTACCGGAAGGCGCTGCGAGACTCGGGCTTTGGCGAGTTCAGGGTGCTGCTGTTCCAGCAGTCGGGAGGTCTTAGCCAGAGTGGTGGAGAGGCGGCCCTGGAGCTTAACGCCAAGTTCGCGATTACTCTACTCAAGGCCATCATGGTAGCGGATATGATCAACGAGCTCGGGTACAAAATCCGCCCCTACGAGATAAACAAGGGAGAGACTGACCAGGTGATTGAGGAAGCCAAGGTGATCATGGGGGACGCCCTCAGGGAAAAGCGCTCCATCTTTCGGGCACTGCGCAAGGTCAGGAAGATGTTCAAGGCCATCAGGGTGGACTACACCCGGCTCAAGCCCAAGGTGAAGATCACCGGCGAGTTCTGGGCCCAGACCACCGAAGGCGATGGCAACTACCACATGTTCAACTGGCTGGAGTCCGAGGGGGCCGAGGTGATGGTCGAGCCTATTGGCACGTGGATAGAATACCTCATCTTTTCGGCCACCCACACCGCGGAAGAGAAGCTTCGGATTGACCCCACCAAGAAGAAGACGATCCGGAAGCTGAACCTGGCCAAGTTCGTCTTCAGGCGCTGGTATAACCTGTATCGGTGGGCCCTGGGCTTCAAGACGGACTCCCTGCCCAACCAGAAGAAGCTGGCGGAGTATGCCAAGGCCTACTACAACACGCACCTCAAGGGTGGCGAGGGCCACCTGGAGATTGGCAAGAACATCATGGCTGCCAAGGATAAGCACGCTCAGATGGTCATCTCCCTCAAGCCCTTCGGCTGCATGCCCAGTACTATGAGCGACGGCGTCCAGAGCAAGGTGGTGGCGGACTACAAAGAGGCGATATACATACCCATAGAGACCTCCGGCGACGGTGAGATAAACGTCAAGAGCCGTGTCCAGATGAAGCTCTACGAGGCCAAGATGAAGTCACGAGAGGAGTTTCAGGGCACGCTGAAGGAGCACAACGTTACCGTGGAGCAGGTACGGGAGTACATCGCCAAGCACCCCAAGTACAGCAGCGGCATGTACAGGATGCCCCAGCACCACGGCATCAGCACCGCGGCCAACGTGGTCGCCGACTTGGCCAAGCACGTCAAACGATAGCTCAGCCCACAGGGGATGGGGGCGGCTGAGAGCCGCCCCCATCAGCCTGCACCCCACCACGCAGCACGGTCCCCCCCCGGTCGCTTCCACGCCCCTTGGCGTGCGCTCCCCCGCAGGCGAGTCCCCCGCTTCAGCGGAGGACGCGAGCTCAGCTCCAGTGGGAAGGAGTTACATGTACACCTTGTACCGTACCAGTGCATGCTCTTGACAAGGGCTAACGCCGGATAGTAGTATCCCTGAAGCCGAGCTACCTTCTGGCCTATGAGGGCGGCACTTTCGCGCGCACCCCAAACGGGGATCCTCTCCAACGGCGTCCATTGCGGAGTTCCCCGTACGGGTCGAGAAAGCACCCCCGGGAGTTGGGCACATGACCGATAGCCATGACGACCATCTGACGCAGGCGCTGGGGACCGGCTCCAGGATAGTCGCCAACGTAAAGAAGGTCATCGTAGGCAAGGACTACACGGTGAAGCTGGGTGTGGCGTCCCTCCTCTCCCGGGGCCATATCCTGATCGAGGGCGTCCCGGGCGTCGGCAAGACCATGTTCGCCAGGAGCATGGCCAGGTCCATCGGCGCATCCTTCCGGCGCATCCAGTGCACCGCCGATCTTCTGCCCAGCGACATCACCGGGGTTTACGTCTTCGACCAGAAGACCCAGGAGTTTCACTTCCGGCCGGGTCCGGTAATGGCCAACATCGTCCTGGTGGACGAGGTGAACCGGGCCTCTCCCAAGACCCAGTCGGCCCTGCTGGAGTGCATGGAGGAGCACCAGATCACCATCGAGGGTGTGACCCATCCCACTCCCGAGCCCTTCGTGGTGCTGGCCACTCGGAACCCGACCGAGCACGGCGGCACCTTCCCCCTACCCGAGACCGAGCTAGACCGCTTCTTGCTGCGGGTCGTGCTGGACTATCCCACCGAGGAGGAAGAGCTATCCATCCTGGAGCGGCAGTTCCCAGTTCACCCCATCGATACTATTGACCAGGTGGCCAGCGAGGAGGAGATACGGCTGGCCCAACAATCCGTGCGTGAGGTCTACGTCGACCGGCTGGTCAAGCAGTACATAGTAAAGCTGGTCAACGCCACCCGGACCCACTCCGAGGTGTACCTGGGGGCATCGCCTCGGGCCTCCCTTGGTCTCCTGGCCATAGCCCAGTCCTGGGCTTTGCTGGAGGGCCGGGATTTCGTCGTCCCCGACGACATCAAGGCAGTAGCATCAGCGGTACTGGGTCACCGGATGGTCCTTACCGCCGACGGACGTACCGGCATGAATGAGGAAGAGACTATCCAGCAGATTCTGGAGTCGGTGGTGGTCCCCGGGGCGCTGCCCATAGACAGGGTTCCCATCCCCGGCGCCGGCAGAAGAGCGAGGTAGCCGGCTCCAAGACACAGGGCAAAGCTTTCGCAACCATAGCGTAGCGCTCCTCGATACGGCGCTTCAACGGCTGGGGGTCTATCATGCGAGCTCCGGGCATCATAAAGACCCTCTGGTTGGTGGGGACACCCTCGACTCTGCTGGTCCTGGCCATGATAAGCGGCTTTCAGCCTCTCTACTGGCTCGTCTACGTGATAAGCGGAGGCGCTGTACTGGGGTATCTATGGACCTGGGTCCAGAGCCGGGGGCTTGATGCTCGGGTCCAGGAGCTCAACATCCATCCCCAGGTCGGGCAGACGGTGCCCATCGAGGTGGCCGTGAGGGAGAAGCTGGGACTGCCCCGTCTCGGCCTCCACGTGCGCCTCGCCGGCGACTTCACCGCGATCCACGAACAGGAGCTCAGCTTACGGCCCCGTGGTACCTCCACGTGGACCGTCCCGGGCGTGTGCCACCGCCGGGGACTGAACAGTCTGGGGTCCCTCGCCATAGCAGCCAGCGATCCCTCGGGCCTGTTGCGCCTGGAGTGCCGCGTTGGCCGGCCCCAGCACATCCTGGTGTACCCTGCGACCGTGGAACTGACCAGGGCAACGGTCGAGGGCCAGGCCAGCGGCGGAGAGCCGGGGGAATCGGGGCAGCTTGTGGGCCACAGCCCCGTCGCTTCGATGGTGCGCGAGTACATACCCGGGGACAGTATGACCCATATCCACTGGCCCACTACGGCACGCCTCGGTCATCTGATGACCAAGGAGTTCGAAGGGGCGGGAATTAACGAGATATGGCTTTTCGTGGACCTGCAGGGGGACGTCCAGGCGGGGACGGGGGACAACGGCACCGAGGAGTACAGTATCACCATCGCCGCGTCCCTGGCCAAGGGCCTCATCGGCGCCGGACACGCCGTCGGCCTGGTGGCCCAGGGAGACCAGCTTTACCGCCTGTCCCCCCGCAAGGACCCCAACCATTTGTGGGGCCTGCTGGGCGCCCTGGCCCAGGTCACGGCGAAGGGCAACACGACCCTGCCAAGTCTCATGGCCCACGAGAGCGCCAACCTGGGAGCGGGTACGGTGGCCATAGTTGTGGCGCCTTGGCCGGGCCAGAACATGGACAGCATATTCCGGTTCCTGGCACGGCGGGGAATACGGGTTGTGCCCATCTTCCTCGATGCCGCCAGCTTCGGCAGGTTGCCCGATTCCCGCTGGCTCTCCGGCACCAGGGCGGAGGTTCAGGAGTGGGCCTTCATGGTAAGACGAGGGGAAGACCTGTCCGCCACTCTTGGGAGTGTGCTCCATCGACTCGCGAGCTATTGAGGTGACGAGGTAAGGCACGTTGCGGTCGGACCGTAGCAGATACCCGCTCATCAGGCACGAGCTGGTCCTCATCCTGCTGGCCCTTCCTCTGCTGGTCACCGCCTCGGCCATCGAGGCGGCCGACTGGGTCACCGGGTTGCCTTCCCTGAAGGCCCTGGTTCTGGCCTCGCTGATACCGTGGGCGCTTTTGGCGCAGAGCAGGGTGCCCTGGTGGATCGGCCATACAGTGGTGCTGCTATTGGGCCTGGTGGTCGCCTTTCTGTTGGGCACGTTCACCCTCGCCGGGAACAGCGGCCCCTCTGACCTGGGAAGCCAGCTCAGCTCGTGGTTCGGGGCCATAGGGGGCGGGGAGGGCCACCTGGGGACGGCTATGACTGGGGTGGGGCTAATCGCCATAACCCTCTGGATGACGCACACCAGCGTGTGGCTGGCATACCGGCACTCCCTTGCTCCACTGGCCGCCCTCCCGGGTCTGGGCGTCCTCCTGGTGGTGCTCACCTTCCTGCCAGAGGACTTCTACTGGTACTTCTTCGTGTACCTGCTGGCTTCGGCACCGGGCATCGCCTATCGTTACAAGCGCCAGTGGGCCCTTCAGGGATGGCGAACCTCACTACTGGGTACCCTGGCGGCCGGGGTGTTACTGATGTCGGCATCGGTGGGAGCCGCGTGGAAGAGCCCCACGCCCGAGGGGATAGTTATCCCTCTGGGCTCGAAGTTTGAGGGACCGTGGTACTCGTTTCGTGAGCACTGGACGATCCTCTTCTCCGCGGTACCAAACCGGAAGGAATGGCCCTCCTTCTCTGCGCCCAGGGAGCTGTCCTACGACGGTCCCATCCAGCTCGGGGACGAGGTGCTGTTCGTGGTCAAATCCCGGCAGCCATACCGCTGGAGGGTGCAGGTCTACGAGACGTACACCGGCAGCAGATGGGAGAGCGAAACGGCCCCCGTGACCAGGGGACTGGCCGAGGTCCCCCTGGAGCAGCAGGTAGAGGGCCTGAAGGCGCGTAAGGAAGTGGAGATCGGCGTGAGGATGTATTCCAGGGGCAGCGGGCTGGTCTCGGTGGGGGAGCCGCTGGGGGCGGACATCTTATCCAAGGTGGAGCTATCGCCCGAGGCGGCCTTCAGGCTCTACCTCCAGGACCCCCAGCAAAGTCACCTCCCCCCAGAGCTGATGGAGTACCGGGAGGGCCTGGTCTCGTTGCTTTCATCCGGCAGAGAAGCCCGGGCCGCCGAGGATGAAGGGGCGACTCCCAGGGACAATTCTCCCTCTTCTGGCACTCCCGGTAACCTCCGCTCCCTCGGCTTTCGCCCCACGTCTCCTGTAGCTGTGGCCGGTGAAGCGGGCCAAGGGTCCCCCGGCCTCGGAGCGCCCTACATAACGGTAAAGCGGATAGATTCAGCTCCCGGCCCGCCTCTCGCCCTGGTGGGAGAGCATAAACTGCTGCCATACAGACAATACGCAACCGTAGGCTCCGTCTCCCAATCTATCCCTGCCGCGCTTCGGAACGTCGGGCAGGACTATCCCGACTGGGTAGCAGACAGATATCTCCAGTTGCCGCCCCAGTTTCCCGCGAGTGTGAGAGCTCTGGCCGAGGAGCTGACCAAAGACGCGGACAATCCCTACGACAAGGCGCTGGCCATCCAGGACTATCTCCGCGGCCTCACCTACACGCTGGACGTTGAGCTCCCGCCGGAAGGCAAGGACTGGGTGGAGTTCTTTCTAGAGCAGCGGAGGGGCTTCTGCCAGAACTACGCCTCGGCCATGATCACCATGCTGCGTTCCCTGGACATCCCTGCCCGTCTCGTGATAGGGTTCGCGCCGGGCGTCTGGGACGAAGGCCGAGGGGTGTGGGAGGTGCAGGCGCGACACTATCACGCCTGGCCGGAGGTGTACTTCCCCGATTACGGATGGGTCGAGTTCGAGCCGACGCCTGCAGACGTCCAGGAGGCGCTGGAGCCCCTGGGAGTCCGGCGGGAGGGCAGGTTCGAGGGCCTTTTAGATGAGGCCGAGCTGCTCTGCCTCGACGAGTTTGCCGACCTGATACCGGAATGCCAGGAGCTATTGGGACTGTCAGGAGGCGGGTTTGAGGCCGAGTCCGACGGTCTCGGCGAGCTGGCGACGGCCCCAATAGGGGACGAGGGTTCCGGCGGCGGGCCGGGGTTCCCATCCTCACCGTGGACGTTTCTGGGCATCGGCCTGTCGCTGGCGCTGCTGGCACCCGTGGGCGCCGTCTCCTACGCGAGGTGGAGCGTGTCCAGACTGGGGTACGTCACAGTCAGCTACGCTGTCATGTGCTTCCTGGGGCGACTGGCAGGAGTGGCCGTGCACGCCCAGGACACCCCCTGGGCGTACTCCCGCCGCCTCAGCGGGGCCCTGCCCGGCCATGCAGAGGAGGTAGCCCGCGTAACCCACGCGTTCGTTACCAGCAGGTATGGCCCGCCGGGGAGGCTAACGCCCCCAGATATCGCCCACGTGCGCCGGTCCTGGCCCGCCCTTCGCAAGGCGCTCTTCAGGCGAATTCTGAGGCGGCTGATTCCCGGCAGGAGCTAGCCTATGCGCTACAAGTGGGCGATGGAACGCACCGCAGTATAGGCTGCAATAACCATGATCACCCCCGCAAAGGAGCGCGTCAGCACCTCCGGCTGTACCCTTCCGGCGATCCGGTTGCCTATAATAACGCCCACCAGTCCTGCCAAGGCAAAGGGCACAACCACGTCCAACGGGATGCTTCCCTTATCCAGCCTCGAGGCCAGGGCAACTGCGGAGTTGATGACGATGACCAGAAGCGACGTCCCCACTGCCTGGTTCATGGGAACCCTCAGAACCAGAGTGAGGGCGGACACTACAATGAATCCTCCCCCAATCCCGTAGAAGCCTGTTATGAACCCTACGACCGAGCCCGGTCCCGTCCCATAGAGTGGTGTAAGAGTACGTCATCCTGTTGATATCGTCTAGGCCGCTGCCTCTGCGAGTTCGGCTCTGGGTAGAGCTTCGTTGGAGGTGGTTACCTCCTGTGTCATGTATCGACGGCCGACGGCCCACTCGTCGTGCTGCTCAGCTAGGACGGCGCCGACCAGGCGACGGACAGCTGGGCGGTTAGGGAAGATGCCCACCACATCGGTGCGGCGCCGTATCTCCTTGTTGAGACGCTCCAGGGGGTTGTTGGACCAGATCTTCTTCCAGTGGGCGACGGGGAAGCTGGAGAAGGCCAGGACGTCGGGTCCAGCCTCGTCCAGTCGAGAGGCGCCCTGTGGGAACGGGTCCTGGAGCTGAGCAATCACCCGCTCGAGTTGGGCATGCACCTCCTGATGGGACGGCTGCTGGTAGATGGTGCGTACCATGGTGGCCACCCAGGGCTGAGCGCTCCTGGGGACCCGAGTGAGCAGGTTGGTCATGAAGTGGGTGCGGCACCGCTGCCAACTGGCCCCACCGAAGACAGTTGCGATGGCATCCCTGAGTCCCTGATGAGCGTCCAATACCACCAGTTCCACCCCGCCGAGGCCCCTGGCGACCAGTGAGCGCAGGAAGGCCAGCCAGAAGGCGCCGTCTTCACTGGTACCCACGTCCATCCCAACGATCTCACGCTTGCCCTCGCTATTGACCGCCGTCGCCACCACCACGCTGACGTTGACTATCCTACCGGCCTCTCTGACCTTCTGGGTTAGTGCGTCCAGCCACAGGTAGGGATATGATCCGCCGTCCAGCGGCCGACCCAGGAAGCTCTCCACCACCCCGTCCAGCTCCTGGCAGATACGCGACACTTGGCTCTTTGAGATACCCTCGCACCCAAGAGCCTTGACCAGATCATCCACTCGCCTCGTCGATACACCCTCCACATACGCCTGCTGGATCACCGCCAGCAGAGCTCGCTCGCTGCGACGCCGTGGCTCCAGCAGGCTCGGAAAGTAGCTTCCCTCTCTGAGCTTGGGTATCTGCAACTCCATGGTCCCTACGCGAGTGTCCCATGCTCGAGACCGGTACCCGTTGCGCTGGGTCACCCGCTCAGGGTTGCGTTCTCCATACCCAGCACCGGTCCTCGATGACACATCAGCCTCCATGATCTCCTCGACCAGCACTCTCAGTGCCTCTCGTAGAAAGTCCACGTCACCGTCGACTCCCCTCTTGCGCATTAGCTCAAGCAGGTCCATCCTTTCCTTGACCACCGTTGTCCTCCTTTCTCAGGCTCGTCTTTGCCCGCTAAGGATGACGTGGTGGTCTCTCTTCATCCAGACCCTCTCCTCTTGTTACACCACTTCCTGGGACTCTACTCCGAGCCCACTATAACGATCCTGATGATCGTCTCCACCCGTATCTGTGCGATTGTGAGCGGAGGCGCCTCATGGTCGGCCACAGGTGGCTGATCAGGCGG
Organism: Dehalococcoidia bacterium; assembly: GCA_965247055.1. GTDB lineage: Bacteria > Chloroflexota > Dehalococcoidia > Lucifugimonadales > JAGWBF01 > CBDFGE01. The sequence continues at coordinate 610,323 of CBDFGE010000006.1, read as the reverse complement.
CCTTTCCTCGCGGCGGCGTAACATACTCCACGCCGCCACAACCATCAGTCCTGCTAAGGATAGCAGCAGGACGTCCGAAGCCACGGCCCGGTTCAAGTGGGAGCCACCAACAGACCCTACGATACCACTGAGCCCCAAGGCTACACCGGAAGCTACCCTGACCCGCCCAGCTTTCCAATGGGCCGCCACGCCTCCCAGCGATATTACCCCCACCACTGCCAGTGAAGCGGTAGTGGCTACCTTCGGGTTCAAGCCCGCTACATAGACGAGAATAGGGACAGTGAGGATTGAGCCACCAGCCCCCAATGTCCCTAACAAGAGCCCCACGAGTAGGCCCAACGGTGGGATGAGCGGTTCCATCACACCAACCTAAATGGGACGCACCGATTACAGACTACTCTCAGGGCGTGTGTTCGCTGGCTACGGCTCCAAACAGCACGGGAAAACTGTACGTTTCGGCTGGGTCCAACCCCTGCTCGATCTCCTGCAGATATAGCTCCATCTTCCAGACCTCGCCGGGCTCCAGAGTGTGGTCCGCGTGCCAGTTGTCCCCACACGCCCAGCCGACGAATTGCCCTACCTCGTCCCATATCTTTGCGTCCAGCCGGCCGATGCGTTGGCCGCCGGCCACAGCCTCGCGACAGGGGTCCACGGGCCACAGGTCCCACCTTTCGTCGTGGGGAGACACATTATCGATCCATACCGTCGGGAGGCTCACGGCCTCAAGCGCTCGCACGGGGTCTACAGTATGCCATGCTGTGAAACGCACCTCAACCAGGGGCTGCCTGGTAGTCCGGTCCGCGGAGTCCCACAGCATGATGTTGTCCCCCGATATGGCCGCTGCGGCCACGAATTCCAGGCTCCCGGGTTTGGGCAGGCTCACCTGGTGGGTGAATTGACGGCTACCGGCAAGGGCGACGCCGAAGGCGACCACGAATACCGCGATACCCGTCCCAAGGGCGATGGTCCGTTTCCTGGTCAACGCCCCTGTGGGCGCATGCCCAACGTTAAGCGTGAAGCTCAACCCAGACGGCTCCCCAACCGGGAAGCCACGATTGCAAGGTCTCGGACGTCCAACTGACCGTCCAGGTTCCAGTCCAAGACCCGGGCCTCGGCGGCGAGAGGCACGGTGCCCAGGGCGCCAGCCACCAGGAGCAAGTCATCGAAGCCCACATACCCGTCGCCATTCACGTCCCCTAGCAGGCTGCGGAAAAACTCTTGTTCACGGTGTATCCGAGGCTCTTCTGGGATAAAATAGGGGCAGACCATCTTTGGAGGTGCCCCAATGCGCGGATGCCAGGAGCCCCAGGTCCCCATGTTGACCTTCGTGGATATGGACGGGCGGGTGCCGCCGGACCATCCCTTGCGGACTATCAAGGCGCTGGCGGATGAGGCCCTCCGGGAGCTGTCCTCCGAGTTTGACCGGATGTATGCCGAGGTAGGGCGGCCCTCCATCCCACCGGAGCGCCTACTCAAGGCCTCGCTGCTCATCGCCCTGTTTTCTGTGCGCAGCGAGCGGGCGTTCTGCGAGGAGTTGGACTACAACATGCTGTATCGTTGGTTCCTGGATATGACCCTCCTGGAGTCCAGCTTTGACCCGACGGTGTTCACCAAGAACCGGCAGCGGCTGCTGGAGCACGCAGTGGGGCAACAGCTGTTTGCCACGGTCCTGGTGGGGGCCGACCGGCACGGCTTACTCTCGGACGAGCACTTCACCGTGGACGGGACGCTGATTGAGGCGGCGGCCAGTCTGAAAAGCTTCAAGTCCAAAGGGGGAGAGCCGGCCTCGGACGACGGGGACCCCGGCAACCCGTCGGTGGACTTTCACGGGGAGAAACGGCGCAATAAGACCCACCAAAGCACCACGGACCCGGAAGCCCGATTGTTTCGGAAAGGCAAAGGGAAGGAAGCCAAGCTGGTGTTCATGGCCCACGCCCTGATGGAGAACCGGAACGGGCTGCTGACGGACTTCCAGGTGAGCGAGGCGAGCGGGACGGCGGAGCGAGATGCGGTCCCGAAGCTCCTGGAGGGGGCGAAGGAGCGGGGCTTCCACCCCAGGACCCTGGGTGGGGACAAGAACTACGACACGCGGGATTGTGTGGAAGCGATGCGCAACCGAAGGGTCACGCCTCACGTGGCCCAGAACACCAGTGGCCGGCGCAGCGCCATCGACGGGCGGACAACCCGGCATCCGGGCTACCGGGTGAGCCAGCGAATACGAAAGCGGGTGGAGGAGATCTTCGGGTGGATGAAGACGGTCGGTGGGTTTCGGAAGACCAGGTATCGAGGGGTGGACAAGACGGGACTAGCAGGCTACCTGGTGGCCACTGCGTATAACCTGGTGCGGATGGCCAAGCTGCTCATGACCCAGCTACAGGAGGCTCCCGTCCTGCAGGCAGCATGACTTCCCAAGGACGGAGTCTGCCCTCAACGCCCTGACAGGGGCGAAAAGGGAACTCCTGCAACCCAGGAAAGTGGCTTCAGACCTTCCCAAAGCACTCATCGAGCAACGATATGAGCTATTACCAGGTCGTTTCGCGACCATAGAACCCTTTCTTCAGCAGCCTGCTAGGAGCCTCAGTTTCAGCATACCCCTCACCTGACGGGAGACCTGGGAGCTTAAACGAGCAGGCTGGTCGAGAGCGCTTGGGGAGCCGAACTCTGCTACCAGACCCGGCCTCGGGCCATCCATGATGCGATGAGTGTCAGTGGCACTACCAGCCAGGACTGTCCCTGCCAGTACCCCGGCTGTCGTGCCGGCGGCAATAATTACCGACAACGTGTAGACGCCAATTTTCACGCCTGTCCGCTCCTCTACCGCGGCTCATACTTCACATGATGGTATCAGAGGATACCCGCGTTTTCAAACGGTACCCTGCCCATAGCAAACAACGTAAGCCGCTCAGTGGAAGCCGGAGCAGAGGTCGCCTGCGCTATGCCGTGAGATCAAGCGCGGTCTACGTCCGAGGTGTGGCCTTTGGGATATGTGGAGTGTGAGGGTGAAGGGGACGCCATCGTAAACTTTGGGGTTGGTCAGGGCCCATGATAAGATCCTCTTTGATTCGGAGCCTCGGGGCCCCGGGGCGATGGTAGGCACTCGCCTGGGCCCGACCAACCACTGTTACTTAGCTTTAGAGACAGCCGACCCTATTCGGGTCCAGACAGATGCCTACCATCGCCCCGCTTAGTTAAATATTCTTTCATATATCACCTCCCGGCTGTACGCCTTTTTAGATTACCGCACAAGCGGCGCAATTATTCTATCGTGCAGGCAGACTCGATGTCAAGGGCACCCCCGCGACTTTCGCGGCGACGGTTCACACCTCGCGCCTGACCGCCCGGCGTGCTTCCCGGTCCCTATCCCGGTCAATGATCGTCCTGCGCTTATCGTATTGCCTTTTGCCCCGGCCAAGCCCCAACTCCACCTTGGCCACGTGCCTCTTTATGTAAACTCTCAGAGCGATGACGGTCAGCCCTTTCCGAGAGACACTTCCGATGATCTCGGCAAGCTCCTCGCCGTGGAGCAGGAGCTTCCGGGGCCTGATAGGGTCATGGTTGTTGAGGCCCCCTGTGTCGTAGGGAGCGATGTGGGCATTCAGTAGCCACAGCTCCCCGTCCTGGGGCTTGGCGTAGGCCTCCCGAATATTGATCTGGCCCGCCCTTATCGACTTTATCTCGGTGCCCTTGAGCGCCAGCCCCGCCTCATACCGCTCAAGGATCTCGTAGTCGTAATATGCCTTTCTGTTGACCGCTATGGTCCCGTGATTGTCAGTTCGCTTCTTCAAGGGCTCTTACTTTACTTTCCAGTACCTCGACCGCTTTGTCCAGCTGAAGGTCTTCGGACCCATCCTCGGGCTGGGTGACGACGATATTTGGCTCCAGCCCTTCCCCCTCGATGAGGGTGCCGTTCGGGGTGAACCACCGGGCTACGGTGAAATAGATTCCCGAGCCGTCGCTCAGCTTTCTCAGGATGTTGACGCTACCTTTCCCGAAGGTCTTGACCCCGATGACGGTGCCCCGTTGGCCGTCCATTATGGCCCCCGCAAGTACCTCGCTGCCGCTGGCGCTAAACTCGTTGACCAAGAGTACCAGGGGTATGTCTTTCGCCAGGCCCCCCTCTCTCACCTTCCAGTCCCTGCGTTGTCCCCGGCCGTCCACCTCGTAGAGCACGAGGCCGTCATCGACGAACTGGCTGGTCACGTTAACCACCGGCTCCAGCAGGCCCCCGGGATTGTTCCTTACGTCCAGGATAATCCCCACGGCACCCAGCTCACTGGTCTTCCTCAGAGCGTCCTCCATCTCTCTCTCGGAGGTCTGTGTGAAGCTGGTGATTCTCAGGTGTGCTATACGCCCAGCCAGCATCCTCAGTTTCACGCTTTCCAGTTTCACGACATCTCGTATAATGGTCAGACGTTCCGGCTCGCCCTCGGATCTGTGCCGAACGAGCAGCTCCACTGCCTCGCCCCTGGGCCCCCGGATTTTGCTCACGCCCTCCAGGAGGGAGATACCTTTGGTGCTCTCCCCGTTTATCTCAAGCACGACATCGCCGGGACGGATCCCCGCCTTCTCCGCGGGAGTATCTGGGATGGGCGCGACGATGGTAAATTCGCCATCCCGCATGGTCACCTCGGCGCCTATGCCCTCGAAGAATCCCTCGAAGTCCTGCGACTCCAGCGAGTATTGATCAGCATTCAGATAGGATGCGTGGGGGTCGTCTAGCGTTTCGAGCATCCCCTTGATCGCCCCATCGCTCAGCTCACCCGGGTCCAAAGCGTTCCCGTCGATATGGTCTCTTTTGAGCCTGCTCCAGACCTCGTAGAGCCGGTCGAACTGCTCAGGGGCGTCCGAGGGCAAGATGGCCCCACTGGGAGAAGCCGTACGGCCATCTTGAGCCCGGCGATCGAACTCCAGGGTCAGGCTACCGATCGAGATGGCCAGGGCCACGATTGCGATTCCAAAAACGGCGGCGGTTTTGACCCGTGACTTACCCAACTCCGAACCTACCTCCTGCATCTCGGCTACCGACCCGACACCCTTAACCTAAATATACCATAGAGAGTGTTTACAGTGAGGACGCCTCGAGTGCAGCATGTATTATGATGCCGCCGTTGCCGGAAGGATCTATACCGGGGACCAGGGGTGGAAACGTCCGGATCGGACCGTTGTGGGCCCTGGCTCAAGGAAGAGAAAGGACAAGAAAGGAAGAGAAGGGAAGAGAGCTGGAGGTTATCTCTTCACCCCAACCAGCTCTCCTGTGACTATCAGGCGGTGGTCGTAGACGAACCTGGGCACGCACGACACCAGGTGAATCGTGGGACCACCCGTATCGTAGAGTTTCATGTCGTCCTGGTGGACCACCCGGGTCTCCGTTATGCGATAGAGGTAGGATGCCGTCTCGTTCTCCACTACGGCATATACGTCCTGCCCATCTCTCAGCTGGTCTGGGATCTTGGGAAGGTTGTAGAACACGTTCCCTTCCCCTGCTATGGGGCTCTCCAGGTGGCCGAAGAACCAGGCGCTGCCATTCTCGCCCGGGCTGGCCGCCTCGGGGATGTACCCCACCACATGCTTGGGCGTCTCGTAGGCCCGGCTGTCTCCCAGGTCCAGCACCCTCAGGCCGGTCACCTCCGAGTCCACACCCACGGAGGGCAAGATGATCCGGGTGGGAGCGGGGAGGGTACCTACAGCGGCCACGTCATTCGGGCCGATGGGCCTGAAGCTCTTGATCAGGGTCGAGACTATGTAGGAGTCGGGCTCATATCGGAGGGGATCGCTCCAGTAAGCAGCCTTGATGGCGTTGCCCGGGAAAAGCTGCTGGGCTTCAATGGCCGAAGGGGACACCAAAGGCGCTGTGTCCGCAGCCGGTGGGAGCGGGAGCGCCGTGCCCACCGAGTCCAGCCTGGATACTAGCACTGGAGGGGCCTCATGGACGGGTTCCAGAGTGGTCGCCAGGTTGGACGCGCCCGGAGCCACGTCCGAGTCAAGGGAGGTTGGAGGAAGGGACGAACTCGCGGACGGCTCTAGCTGGGACCCCGATGCAAGTGCGGCAGCATTGGCGTCGGTCTCGACGCTGAGCGGCCCCTGCTGGGAGATACTATAGTTTAGCCAGTCCAGGCCCGACCGGGCCTGGTGGGCATAGATGTAGTACGCGATGGCGGCGCCCAAGAGCACCGTACCTGTGATGACGAGGAAGAACCCCGAAGCACGGACGAACCTCTGCTGCAGCCGCGAGCGCAACAGCAAATAGTCGTATCCTACTTCCATGTCGCCTCACTTCGCAAGGAATAGGACGGAGACTAGCCTGAGGAAGTTCTAGCGAAGTTTGCTGCTACCCTCGCCTCCTGCCGCCCAGAACCTCATCACCCAGAGTCGGGAGAGTGCACAGCGGGACCAGTATCCTCGGGCAAACCTCTGGGGGGTTAGCGCACCCGAGGGGAGTGCATTGCTCCACTGCTTATGGGTTCGTTCAGGTATATATCGCCGTTCCTGATCTTGATGTTAAAGCCGCAGTCTGGATTGGTACATACCCACGCTTTATAGTGTACCGCAGCACCCTGACTTCCATAGTCAGATAGAGGGACCAGCTGGCCTACCTCACACTTGTGGCACTTCGGAATTGCCCAGTCTTCCACAAAAACCTCCCGGCCAAGATGGGCCGAAGTATATCACCGTGTATCAAGAATGTTCAAGGTTGCGGATACACATGTTTATGGGATTCATAGGGGGCAACGGCGCCGGCCCTTCCGACACCCTCAGGCGCTCCGGGTAGAGGCCGTGGGCCCACCTAGTCCATGAAGTCTCGTAGCTTTCGAGACCGGGTGGGGTGGCGTAGTTTGCGCAGCGCCTTGGCTTCGATCTGGCGTATCCGCTCCCGGGTCACTCCGAACTCTCTCCCCACCTCTTCCAGGGTCCGGCTTCGCCCATCCTCCAGTCCGAACCGGAGCTGGAGTACCCGGCTCTCCCTATCGGTGAGGGTGTTAAGGACGTCCTGTATCTGCTCCTTGAGCAGCTGGAAGGAAGCGGCGTCGGCGGGGGCCGGCGCGCTCCTGTCCTCAATGAAGTCCCCCAGGTGGCTGTCCTCTTCCTCACCTATAGGTGTTTCGAGGGAAACCGGCTCCTGGGATATCTTCATGATCTCCTCCACCTTTTCGGGGAGCACCTCCATGGCCCTTCCGATCTCCTCGGGAGAGGGTTCCCTTCCGTATTCTTGGAGCAGACGCCGGTGCTGCCGCATCAGCTTGTTGATGGTCTCCACCATGTGGACCGGTATACGTATGGTTCGAGCCTGGTCGGCGATTGCCCGGGTGATGGCCTGGCGTATCCACCAGGTGGCGTAGGTGCTGAACTTGTAGCCCTTGCGGTAGTCAAACTTCTCCACCGCCCGGATCAGGCCGATGTTGCCCTCCTGTATCAGGTCCAGCAGGGCCATACCCCTGCCGATGTATTTCTTGGCGACGCTCACCACCAGACGGAGGTTAGCTTCCGTCAGGTGGCCCTGAGCCCTCAGACTCTCGGCGTTGATGCGCTCCATGTAAGCCTCGAACAGCGTTTCCATGGACTGGAGCCTGAAGTAGCAGTCGGCGGTGTCCACGATTTCCAAGAGCTGAGCGGGAAAGCAGTCTTCCAGCACGTCGATCACATCGGTGGGAAGCACCCAGCTGTCCAGTGAGAGCTTGACAACCGCCTTCTCGACGTCCATCTGCTCTAGCTCTAGCTGTTCAGCGATGGCGGCCATGAGCTCCGGATCAAGTAGGACATCTATAGCGGACCGAAGCTTGGGATGGTCCGTGACCTGAGCGAGGGTGAGGTTCCGGGACAGCCCGAGGTTCTCTCCCAGGGCTGAGATCAGTGGGGCCGCGCGGCCGAGGCGCCGTAGGAGGACAGAGCAGACTTCCCACGCCTTGGGAGGCCTACCCTCGGACTGCAGGAGCTCCTTTTCCAGGTTCTCCAGGTGGCGGCCGCCCTCCATCTTGCGGGCCAGCACCCGTTCGTCTTTGGAGGTAAGGAGGTGTACCCGCCCGATCTCCCGCAGGTACATCCGCACCGGATCGTCCAGGACCTCCGCCCCCTCCATTTCCTGGTCCCATTCGGCTTCCTCGCCCTCGGGGGCTTGCTCCTCCTGCTCGCCTTCAGCAGCCGGCTCTTGCCACGCCTCCTTCGGCCGGCCCACACCGACGGCGGCACCCTCGGCCGAGAGCTCCTTTGCGGCCCCTGCGGCATCGACGCCCGCGACCACGCCCAGGAGATGCTCCTTCGCCAATCCGTTGCCCTCTTCGCTCACGACCTCCGGGAACTCCTCCGTCTCGGTCTTGCGGCCACGGCCCCGCTTCATTATCATTTCGATCTCACCTGCCAGAAACTTGGATACGCTGACCGATAGAATTCGGCCCTATTGTCTGAAGATTAGATTTAATCTCTCGTTGAGTTGAATTAACCTAGCCTCTTGCTCCACCCGCTCCTCCGGACTAGCCTGGGAAAGCCGCGCCTCTTCTTCCTTGTTCAGCTCCCGAAGGTAACGTTCCTCAAGGCGGCGAACGCAATATCGTAGCTCCGCCTGCCGCTGTGAACGGTCTCCCGGAGGTATCGGCCTGGCCAGCAACTGGTCCAGATGCTCCCGTACCTCCCCATCCAGCCTTTCCCTCAGCGACTCCAGTGTGGAGCATTTCATCCAGTTTGTAAATACCTCCCGGTTCTCCACACGCCGGAAATACTCCATACGGATACCCCCCCCCGGCGAGTTGCCGCCTCCATCCTCCCGAAAGGCCTCTACCAGATCAATGTCAGGATTGCCAAGCATGAGAGCCAGGAAATGCTCCTCCAGCGGGTCGTGGTCCAGCCTGGCGAAGGGGCCTGCTCCGGCCTGCTGGGCAGGCTGCGCCGAACGCTCCCGGTCTCCCCTAGCGGAGCGGGACGGCCTCCCTTTGTTGTAGGGCCGGGGCCGCCCGAGGCTGGCCTGTAGGGTCGCCGCGCTCATCCCCAGGTGGGACGCAAGCCGCTGGAAATAGTGGTCCTGCTGGAAGGGGTCGGGGGTTGCGGCGATCAGGGGAAACAGGAGCTCGGCCAGCCGGGCCTTCCCCTCGGGGATGCTCATGTCCAGGCGTGACGAGAGGACGGCGAAAAGGTAGTCCATAAGGGGTACCGCCTCCTCGACCAGCCTTGACCACTCGTCGGGGCTCTCCGATATTATCTCGTCGGGGTCCTTGCCCTGGGGCAAGGCGGCAATCTTGAGGGACAAGGCCTCCGGACGCTGGTATAGGGTAGCTCTACCGGAACGGCCCACCTCCGTTGTCTGAAACACGTTCCACGAGGACTCAAGGCTTCTAAGGGTGGCCTCCTGCCCCGCCGCATCAGGGTCGAGGGCAAGGACAACCTCCCGGGACTGGGACGGGCTGGGCCTTCCCACCACCTTGCGCGCGAGGGACGTCTGCTCGCGGGTGAGGGCCGTACCCATGGAGGCGACCACGTTGGAGAAGCCGTGCTGGTGGGCCATGATGGCATCCATGTAGCCCTCTACGATTACGACGCCGCGGTCCTTGATAGCGTCTTTCGCCAGGTGCAGGGCATACAGGATGTGACTTTTGTCGAATATCGGGCTCCTCGGAGAGTTCAGGTACTTGGGCTGACTGTCGTCCAGCGTCCTGCCCCCGAATCCCACCAACTGGCCGTCGGCTTCCCTGATGGGAAAGATGAGGCGCCCCCGGAACAGGTCACGGTAGCCCGTACCCTGGACCTGGGTCACAACCCCCGCCAGGGCCAGACCCTCCACCTTATAACCTTTAGATGTCAGGTAGTCCCGTAGAGATTCGCCGTCCGGCGGACTCAGTCCCAACCGGAACTTCTCGATGGTCTGCTCCGACAGCCGCCGCTTCTGTAGATACGCCCTGGCGCGTGACCCCCGCCTATCCGACGCCAGAAACCGGCGGAAGAACTCCTCTGCGTCCTCGTTTATCCCGTAAAGGAACTCCTGCCTGCCTTTGCCGCGCCCCGCCTCCGCGACATCTACCCCTACCTGCCGTGCCAACGACCTCATGGCTTCGCTGAAGTCCAAGTTTTCCACGCGCATGACGAAGGAGAACGCGTCTCCCCCATCGGCGCAGGCGCCGAAGCAGCGCCACGTCTGCCTCTCGGGGAAGACATGGAATGAAGGGGTTTTCTCCGTGTGGAAAGGGCAGATCGCCTTGTAGCTCCTGCCCGAACGCTGCAGCTGGACATATCTGGACACCACGTCCAGTATATCCAGCCGGCCCTTTATGTCATCGACTACCGACATACCCTTTTATTCTATCACCGTCTGTGACCAGTTTCTAACCGGGCGGATGCTCCTCCGGGCCGATGCCTAGGCGGCGGACGTGGCGGCTGGTCACGGCCACTCCCATGGCGAAGGCCAGCACTAAAGCCCCCCCGATGATCACCGCAGCCGGAGCGCTCACGTAGTGGGCGATCTGGCTCGATTGGAACCCGCCCAGAGGCAGAAGGCTCCAGGTGATGGAGTAGAACCCCATGACCCTTCCCCGGAACTGGTCCGGCACCATGCTCTGGAGGGTGGACATCACCATCATCAGGTAGACACCAATCGACAGGTCCCCCAGGAAGAGTATCACCATGGAGACCCCGTAAAGTCCGGCCTGGGAAGCGACACCGAAAAGTATGAGGCAGACCCCGAAGCCGCCGGCTCCGCCGATGATCAGCCACCCCCGGTGGCGAAATCTGGACATGTTGGCAGAGGCGATGATGCCGGTCAGGGCACCCAGCCCCGCGGCACCCATAAGCAGCCCTATCTTCGTCGCCCCCACGTCGAGCACCTCGTCGGCGAAAACAGGCATCAGGAACACGTATGACATGCCGAACAGGCTGTTAACGAAGGTCATGGCGATGAGGGTGGAAAACACGAGGTTTCTCCTGATGAACAGGAACCCCGACCCCATCTCGCTGACCACCCGGCCCCGGGCCCGGTCCAGGGGAGCGGGCCGAAGTGCCTGGGCCACCAGAGCCAGGACCAGAAAGCCCCCGGCGCTGACAAAGATGGCCGTACCTATGCTGGTCTGGGCTACGATTATCGCCGCCAGGGCGGGGGCATAGATTCGTGTCCCCGTCCAGACCGCCGAGTTGAGGGCCACGGCATTAAAGAGGTGCTTCCGTGCGACCAGGCGCGGGAAGATGCTCTGGCGAATGGGGTTGTCGAAGGCCTGCACCGCGCCGATGAGGAATGCCGCGCCGAGCACGTGCCAATAGTTCACCACGTCCAGCACGGTGAGCACAGCCAAGCCTATTACTACCGCGCCCGTGGTGGCCTGGGTGACGCCCAGAAGACGCTTCAGGTTGAACTTGTCGGCCAGCACCCCGCCGACAACGTTCAGGGCGATGGCCGGCAGGGCAATAGCCGTGCTCATGTACCCCAGGAACCTGGCGTCTTCTTCAAGCTCGTGGGAGATCAGCCAGCCCAGGCAGAACAGCACCAGCATCTGATAGCAGGTGACTGATGCCAGCAGTCCCAGCCAGTAGTTGCGGAATTCCCGGTAGTGTAGGGCGCTGGGGACCCGTAGGCGCGCCCTGAGGGGGGCCGCGGCCCCCACGAGCCGGGGCAGGGGGCTCCGGATCATGGGCTCATTCCTTCAACGGGATGGCGCCCCAGCTCAGCTCGCTGGCATCGGGCACCAGGCCTCTCTCTCTGGCCATTTCCCGGATCCGAAGGAGGGTGGCGTTCACCTCCGGCGTCAGAAAAAGCCAGTCGGGCTCTTCGGGAATCCAGTAGGGGGAGTTGATTCGCACCACCTCCTTTTTCGACCCGTTGAGGTAGATGCCGAACCTGGAAGACTGCTGCATCTTTCGATCTCCTGTCTCAGGGGGACCGGGGCTGGCCTACCCCGGCCGCCCGGCCGTCTGGGCAGAGTAGTATCCCTTGTACTGCGGGGGAAGCAGGTCTGCGATGCGTTGCATTATAGCGTCCGCCAGACCCTCCAGCACAGGCCTGCTCAGCTTACCCTCCAGGATGGGAAGCGTGAAGGGCTGCCCGATTCTGACCCCGATGCGGCACAGGGGAAAGGCGATCCGCCAGTACCCCTTGATATTCTCGGTCCCGGTGATGGCTACCGGCAGGATGGGTGCTTGGGACCTGGCAGCCAGGTAGGCCACGCCCGCCTGGCCTCTCCCCATTCCGTCGCCACGGCTGCGTGTACCCTCCGGGAAGATGACTACGGCCCGGTCCCGCTTGAGGCAGTCCAGGTTCCACCTCAAGGCCTCGACACCGACTCCGCCCCGGCTTACGGGATGAGCGCCCACGGCGGTGAGGAAGGCGGACCCCAAGGGGTTCGCGAAAAGGCTCCGCTTGGCCATGAAGTTCAGCTTCCTGGGTAGGCTGGTTACCAGCACGGCGGGGTCGGCGTTGCTCAAATGGTTGCTGACGACGATGAGGGGCCCGAGCGGCGGCACCCCTTCCCTTCCCTCCACTTCCCAGCGGGCGAAGGCGGTAAAGCACACCCTTGCCAGGCCTGTACCCAACGTGTAATTCACGCCCATTCAGGTCCCCTCGACGAGGGCCAGGGCCCTGGCTTCCACCTGCTTCAGGTCGATGCCAGCGGTATCCAGGAGGAGGGCATCGGCGGCGGGACGTAGAGGGGAGTTGTCTCGCTCCGTGTCCAGCTTGTCCCGCGCCACCAGGTCCTGGAGCACCTTGTGGTACTCTACTCGATGGCCCTGCTCCCTCAACTCCGCATGGCGGCGCCGCGCCCTTTCTGGGACGGAGGCCACCAGAAACAGTTTGAGGTCGGCGTCGGGGAGCACGTTGGTGCCTATGTCCCGCCCTACCACCACGATCCGGCCCCCGCTGGCTATCTCCCGCTGCTGCGCCACCAGGGCGGAACGCACCTGCCCCACCCTGGCTACCAGCGAGACGGCCTTGTCCACCTGAGGTCCCCTCAGCTCCCACGAGAGCCCTCGCCCGTCGATGGTCACGCCCTTCTCCTCGCCCTCCTCGAGCTGTATCGCCGTTTCCCGGGCCAGCCGGCCAAGGGCCTTTTCGTCCTCGCCATCTATCTTCCTCTCCAGGGCCAGCCATGTGAGAGCGCGGTACATGACACCCGTATCCAGGAACCGATAGCGCAGTGTTCTGGCCAGGCACCTTCCCACCGAGGTCTTCCCAGCGGCCACGGGTCCGTCGATAGCGATTACTCTTGCCCTTGTCAATGGTGGACTTCTGGGATGTAATATGTGGGATAATCTTGTAGGTCCGGAACCCTACCGGGGCCAGTAAGAAGTATATATTAGCGGGAGTCAGGCTGTATAGCGATGGCCATCGTTTCCGCCCCAATCCTACGCAAGATGGCGTTTCTTCTGGGCCTTTCCATAATAGGGGCGGTCTGCTATCTGGCGTCCACCTTCGACACCTTCCCGGGGGACGTCGAGGGCCTCAAGCGGTTCCAGGACTTGCGCAGCGGCTGGCTGGACGATGCCGCCAAAGCCTCGTCGAGCATGGGCCAACTCCTCGCCGTCGCCATCTCGATACCGGTCATTGCCTTGGCACTTTTGTGGCGTGGCAGGAGGGCCGACTCGATCGCCGTGCTTCTTGTGTGGATTCCGAACATGATAGTGTGGAAAGTCGTCAAGGAGCTGGTGGACCGGCCCAGGCCCGAGTTCTCGCTGTTCGACCCACCCGGTAGTCCCTCGTTCCCCAGCGGGCACGCGGTCCACGCCTTCATTCTACTCGGTCTATTGATCCCGATCGTGGAAGAGATGGTCACGCCTATCTGGCCCAGGAGGATACTCCAGGGGCTTCTGGTGTCGGGCGCGCTGGTTTGTGGGGCGTCCCGAGTTTATCTGGGGGTGCACTGGCCCAGCGACGTCCTGGGCGGCTTCCTGGTGGGCGGGTTCTCCCTGATAGCCATCTTGTGGGCGCGAAAAAAGCTCATACAACGGGGCCTCCAGTAATGTTTCCCAGGGGTGGTGACGTGGTAGAGTGGAAGTTACCACACGTGGGATTGGGAGGTCTCTGGAAGCCCCATGAACTGGCTAGACATCGTCGTACTCGTAGCACTAGGGCTATTGGCCGTCACGGGGTGGCGGTCGGGGGGAGTTCAAATCGGCGTAACCGCGGCGGGGATCCTCGCGGGCATCGCCCTGGCGAGCCGCCAGCATGGCACCCTGGAGCCCCTGTTCTCCAAGTTCATAGACAGCGACGACGGGGCCGAGATCGGCGCCTTCGTCGCCATTTTCATTCTGGTGCTGATAGCGTCTCTAGTCGTCACCTCCGTGGTGCGATCGGTCCTGGGCAAGCTGAAGCTTGGGGTGGCGGACAAGCTGGTGGGTCTGGCCCTGGGGGTGGTCGTGACCTTCGCCATTGGATCGGCGGTGCTGTCCACCATCCAGAGCTATCCGGTCCTGGGCCTCGAGGACACCATCGCCGGCTCAGCTTTGGGCACTTTCCTGGCCGACAACGTCGACGTGGTTCTGAGAGGAATGAAGTTCCTTCCCAACGACCTGGGCGTCTGATCCCCGCCTAGGCGGGGGGCTCGTGCACCACCTCTGGTGAAAACTGCGGTGGTGGTATTATAATGATCCCCATGCTGACGTCGGCGGTCCTTGTGCTCAATCTCGACTACGAGCCCATCAACGTGTGCAACGTTAGGCGGGCGGTGGTGCTTCTGGGTAAGGGAAAGGCGGAGCAACTGGAGAACGGCCGTGGCGAAATCCACACGGCCTCCCGCGCCATACCCATCCCCTCGGTCATCCGGCTGGCGTACCTGATCCGGCGGCCCTTCGTCCAGCGCAAGCTATGCAAGAAGGAGATCTTCCTGAGGGACCGCCACACCTGCCAGTACTGCGGCCAGCAGCCCCGCGGCCTGACCATCGACCACGTGGTGCCTCGCCGCCAGGACGGGGTCCATAGCTGGGAAAACGTGGTGAGCGCCTGCATCCCCTGTAACCGGCGGAAGGCGGGCCACACCCCCGGCGAGGCGGGCATGGCGCTGATGCGACCTCCCAAGGCCCCCTATCCCAGCCCCTACTATGTCCTCCACAGCAGGACCATCCTGGAAGAGTGGCGCAAGTTCATCCCGTGGGAAACCTTCGGGAAGATGGGGCTCGATGACGGAGGCCGGCCCGGGGCAGGGTAGGGTCCCCCGTGGCTGGGGCTTTCCCAACCACGTGGCCCACGGTTTGCTCTTCCAACGAATCACTGCTACGATTATACGAATTCGTGCGAAATGGTCCTCGGTACCGATGCTCTGATGGATGTACCTAAATGAGGTTCATAGAGGGGGACTCTGCAATGGCGATACGCAGACGGTTGTCGAGCAGGCGCCTGGTTGTCCTGGCCCTACTCCTGGGTTTGATCGCCACCATCTCGTTCTGGGTGACATCTAACCATGGCAGCGCGGCAGTACAAGGGCAGCTCCCGCAGGGGATAGCCCAGCTCCCGGGGGATATCGTCCAGGTGACGTCGGAGGACGGTCGCGCCTCCCGTCCGGCGCTCCTGGAAACGGCCGCTGGCAGGTTAATCGTCTTCTACCACATTGACTTTAACGTTGACCAAGAACACGGCCTCTTCTATAGGACCAGTGACGACAGTGGCGCTACATGGTCGGCCCCCTCCGTCCTGATGGTAGGGTCTGCATTCAGCCCGGACCTGGCCCAGGCTGCGGACGGGACTTGTGGCTGGTATACACTCGATGTTGTCCGGATGAGCGGTTTAACGTTTACTACAGGACCAGCGCCGACAATGGCGCTACCTGGTCTGAGGAGACCCTTTTCACAGACGAGCCCGAAAATGAATTCGCGCCTACCATTGTCCAGACAGTCTTATCGTAGCCTATGATGCTTGCTGCAGTGAGCCTGATAGACTCTGGTACCGGACCTCCGACGACAACGGGAGTACCTGGTCCGCCCCCCAACCGCTGACCGATAGCTGGGGTAATGATCCCGACCTGACGGTCGCCAACGATGGAGACGTCTGGGTGGTTTACCGCACATGCAGTGAGGAGTTCTGTGGGCTCCACTACCGGCGAAGCAGCGACAACGGTGGCACCTGGCCGGACCAAATACCCTTGCAGCGTGATGGAGACGCTCCAACCATCGCCGCTACCTCCAGTGGCCTAGGTGGCGGACCGTATCCCCGGAGCCATCCTCGAGCAATACTTCAACGGTGTCACCGTCAATCACTCTTATCACCTCGGCCGTGATCCCTTCCTGAGTCGTACGGGGCGAGGGCGTAGGGGTCTGTGCCAGCACAGCAGCAATCGTAGCTGCCACCGCAGCGGTGGTGGTAGCTTGGATCTGGCCTCCCACTACTGGATAAGGCGTTGGCTGAGGACTAGGTGACGTTCCACACGCTGCCGCCAACAGGGAAAGGATGGCAGCTATTGCCATCATGCACATGTGCCGATTCTAGCATACCGGGCAGACGGAGCGTGGTACAATCGACGTGTGACAGAGTTGAGTCAGCGCCTCACGGAAAACCGTTAGTCCGTCGCCCATGGAGGGGCTCTTCATGCAGCTCTTTGGTTGGCTGGCGAGAATAAGAGAGACTCGCAGGCAACGCATCGAGGAACGAACACAACATTCACGAGATTATCGAGGAACTCGATAGTGGATTACGGTCTGGACAGCTGAAACTGCAATGCCCTCGGTGCAAGGGGACGGATGTAGGGTATTTGGGTGTCTACGACGTCTATCAGTGCAGGAACAGCAGGTGCCGGTTTATCCTCGACATCAGGAACATGCGGTGACGTGGAGGTGGGGATTGCTCTTAGTGCCCCAGAGCTCCTAGCGTGTAGCAGGAGCTCTGGGCATACCATCGTCCAGGCGTCGTCGGTGCCCCCCGGTGGCCAACCTTTCTTTCACACCATAACTGGACAGCTTTCGCTCGGCCTCCAGCTATGTGTGCCACACCGTTTAGCGGAAACTGCTTCCCAAGCAGAGGGTCGAGGGTTCGAATCCCTTCTCCCGCTCCAATTGGTGCTTTTTGCCGCCAGGCAAATCCCCTGGCGCACGGTGGTCCTGCTTCCTTCCCTCCTGGGTAGGACTAATACTTGCTCATCACCTGCCCCAGGGACTGGAGGGCGACAGCGAAGTCGTCCTGGTTCACAGCGGGGATCATCTCAACACCGGCGTTGAGGGTGAGCCATGGAGGCTCACATATGCTGGGGATCCGGCTGGCGCGCCATGCCCAGCCACCGGTTGACCCGCATCCTGGGTGGGTATACAATCTCCTCGTCCCATCGCACTAAGCCGGGACGAGTTGTAATGGGAAATTTCGGTTTTGGAGGGGTGACATGCACTTCCTGGTACGGTGCACGATACCGATAGCAGCCGGTAACGCCTTCGTCAAAGGTGCGGACTGGCAAGGCAAAATGGACCAGGTCATGGCCGATCTCAAGCCCGAGGCCGCCTATTTCACCGTGGACAGAGGGTAGAGGACAATCTACTTTCTACTCGATGTGAACGAATCTCATCGGCTAGGCGCGATAGTTGAGCCCCTCTGGCATGCCTTCAACGCAGACATTGAGTTCATTCCCACGATGACTCAGGGGGACTTCGGCGCGGCCATGCCGGGCATCGAAGCGGCGATTAAGAAGTACGGTTAGCCTTTCGCCGCTCGGCAACCCCCTGTGCATCGCCCGACCGCAGTTTTTGATGTGTCGGCCAGCCTGACGCGGCATTCTTGAGGCATGTCGCGCGTCTGGCCTAAGGGGGAAGGCGCGATGTTACAGAAAGCCATGGGGCCCGTCTAGATGAGCGGCGGTCGAGGCTTGGGCGGAAGAGCCTCGAATCCTGACGCGCTTACGCCATCGGTTCGCCTGGCTACTCGCGGAAGAACCTGCGCTTTACCCAGCCCTGCTCGAAGGGGGTCCCGAAAAAGGAGGTCACCCTCAGCCGCTTGATCTTCCACTCCCCGTCGACACGCAGATACTCCTCATCGTACCGGACCGCCCCCCACACCGCCTGGTTGCCCAGCACGTAGGTGCAGCACTCCAGGAGATGCCAGGACGCCTTCGCGGTGTCGCCCTCCACTTGGATCACGGGGTTCATCACCATGTGGCGGGCGAAGGAGAGGCCCTCGGGCGCGAGGCTGAAAAAGCTCCGGATCGCCTCCCGCCCTTCGGCCTTGCCCCGCATGCCACCGTCCCACACCGCGTCCTCGGTAAACAGACTGGCAATCCGGTCGGCATCGAACTCGTCGTCGCAGTAGGCGCAGTAGCGGGCCTTGAGGCGCTTTATCTCCTCGATGTCCTCGAGCACCCGGACCTTTTTTTGTATATCCGCCAGATTCACCGGCGTCCCTATCGCAAAAGATGAGGAGACGGTGCGCCGCTTACCGCCCGGCGGGGCGGTGCCGGGAGGGCAGCGACACAGTGGCGTAGCCCGTTGCCGTTGTCCCCGCCCTGGCGTTCTCGTTCCACATCTCGAGGTCCACCAGGTTCTGCCCACCCTCGGCGTACCGCCGGGTGACCTTCCCCCGAGAGACCACCGTGTCGCCGATGATGTCCATGCCCCGGTACCGGCCACCCAGCTTCTTGATGCGGCCCTGAAGCCCAATCCAGTCGGTGACCACGTGGACCATGAAGGCCAGCTTGCACTGCCCGTGAAGGATGATATCCGGCAGGCCGGCGATGTCCCTGGCGTGCTCACGGTCGTGGTGAATCGGAGTGAAATCGCCGCTGGCCCCGGAGAACACCACCAGGTCGGTGACCGTCAGGGGGCCCTTGGACTTGGGAGGGAGCTCCACTCCTTCCTCGGTGTCCTCGAAATAGACCTGCTGGGGCTCGGTCCATGGGTCGTACGCTCCGGGAAAGGGGGGTCCATATCTCTCTACGGTAGTCATTCCTAACACGGTCCTCCGGCGGTGATTCAGGGCGGCCGCCCTAGTCTTTGGCCTCGCAGATCAGGGTGGTGGACAGCTGCTTGCCTACAACGTCTCCGGCCTGGTTCGTGTAGGTCATCTCCACCACCGTGACGATCATGGGGCCGACGCTTCTGGAGTGTCGCCCGTAGATGTCGGTGAGCTTGGCCCTGCCGGTTATGACGTCCCCCGGGCGTAGCGGTGCGTAGAACTCCAGCTCGTTGCCGCCGTTTAGCCTGGTGGTGTTCTTCCACGGCATGGGCTCCACCTGGAACCGGGCGTACCCTATACTTCTGAAGACGTGGATGAAGGTAGGCGGCGCCACGACGCCCCCGTAGGGGGTGGCCTTGGCGTACTCCACGTCCCGGTAGAGCGGATTGGGGTCCTTGATGGCATCGGCGAACTTCGTGATGGCTCCGGCTTCCACGGCGGCAGTGCCCAGCTGCATCTCCCGCCCGATCCACTTCTTCATCTCTTCAGGGATGGTGAACTCCGCAGCCTCGCCGACCATTCTCGCCTCCCTTGATGTTCTTCGTGGGAGTGCCGCTAGCTCTTCCCGGCTGGGGTAAAGAGGGGCAGCACCAGTTTGGGGTCGTCCACCGTGGCCATGAAAGTGACCTCGACGGCCATGTCTATGTGGATGTCCTCGGGGGCGACGTGCAGGATGTTGCTGAGGATGCGCAACCCTTCCTGCTCCTCCAGCTCGATGAGGCAGATGTTGTAGGGGACCTGCTGATTCTCCCTGAGGGCCCGGTGTACCGGATGGTGGGCGATGACGTAGGAGTATACCCTGCCCCGGCCGCTTACCCTGGTCCACCGGCTGTTCAGCGAATGGCAGTAGGGACACATCGGGCTGGGCAGGTGCCGGAACTTTTCGCAGTCCGAGCACTGCTGGATGCTCAGCTCGTGTCTGGCAGCCGCCTCCCAGAAACCGCGCTCGTAGTCCGGGAGGTTATCGGTGTCGGGCAGAGGGATGCCCTCCAGTGGCGCTGTCATGACCCTGGGCCCGGTGGTCTGCTGCTGTTGAGCCATCGTGTTTCCTTCCTGAGGTGGAGGCTATCCCCTGCGGATGATCACCGCGGCGCTGAGCTGGGCCACGCTGCTGCACGAGAGCACCCGGTCGATCCGCTTGTTGGGGGGTTGGGAGGTGGAGGTGCCGCGAATGAGGCGCACCGCCTCCTGGGGGTGGGTCAGCCCGTGTATATAGGCCTCGGAGTGGTTGCCGCCGTGGGTGTTGGTGGGGAGCATGCCGTCGAACCGGATGTTATGCCCGCCCTGGACGAAGTCCTTGGCCTCACCCAAGGGGACGAAGCCGTAGGCCTCAAGGCCAAAGAGGCAGAAGGGAGTAAAGTGGTCGTAGAACATCAAGGCGTCCATGTCCTTGGCGGTAAGCCTGGCCCTGGCCCAGAGGTCTCTTGCGGTGTTGGCCGACTCGGCCTCGGCGAGCTCCGGCCTGTACACCACGCCTTCGTTCATGGGGCCCGAGCCCTGGGCCGCCGCCTCGACCAGCACCGGGGTACCGGCGTGGCGAAGGTGCCGGGCCCGGTCGCGGGTGGTCATGATAATGGCCGCGGCACCATCGTTCTCCTGGCAGAAGTCCAGAAGCCTCAGAGGGTCGGATATGACCCGGGAGTTCTGGTGGTCGTCGATGGTGATGGGCTGCTGCTGAATGGCCCTAGGGTTGCGGCTGGCGTGGTGGCGCAACGTCACCGCCACCCAGCCGAAGTCCCGGCTGGTGGCGCCGAAGCGGTGCATGTAACGGCGCGTAAACATGCCGAAGCTGTGGGCCGGGGCGAGGGCCCCGAAGGGAGCGGCGAACGCCCGCTGGCCTCCTGGAATACGCCCCGGTGCCCTGGCCTGCCCCAGGCGTACAGCCGATCGTAGGTTGGCGGCGCGAAAGCACACCGCATAGTTGCAGAAGCCCGACGCTATGGCACCTGCGGCGTGGGCCACCGTGGCGTTGGCGGCTCCACCGCCGTAGGAGATGCTCTCCCAGTGGCGCAGGTTCTTGATCCCCAGCGCCTGTACCAGCAGGGTCTCGGTGTTGTTGTCCATGTCAAACCGGAAGGTACCGTCGATCTCGTGGGGCGAGATGCCCGCATCGTCGCACGCGGCGGCAATAGCCTCACACGCGAGCTGGAGCTCGCTACGGCCCGAGTCACGGGAAAACTCCGTCTCCCCGATGCCGACGATCGCTGCCTTGTCCCGGATGTTGTTCACGTCCGCAGGCGTTATATCTGCCGCCATGGGCCCTCCTTACGCTAAAGGAGCTACCGTCCCGTGCCCACCCCGCTGATCCCTGGCCCCCCTAAGGCGAGTGCAATTGTAATAGCGCCTCTCCTCACTGTCAACCGCTGCCCGCTACCTGGATACTAGGGGCGCCTCCTTCCTTTCCGCCGGGTGGGTCCTGTTCAGGGCTATAACCCGTAGTTATATCAGGCGGGCGACGAATTGCGTACCGTGAGGTGGCCGTCGCCCTTTGAGGCAGGGTGTGTCTCCCTTGACAGCCCGACGGCCTTTGGATATGCTTCCTCCACCCAGCCGCTCCCGTGGCCCCGCTGGTCCTGGGTGCCGGGTCGCCCCGCGGCCCAGGCAGCCCAGCAGACCTCACCAAAGACAGTCCCCCCATAGCAGGGGGAAGGGAGTCGAAGATGGCGAAACCAGTGTTCCGCACCAGCCTGTGTGACCTTCTGGGCATCGAGTATCCCATCCTGCTGGCGGGCATGGGTGGCAATGGACTGGCCACGCCACCAAGGCTGGTGGCTGCGGTGTCCAACGCTGGCGGAATGGGGGTGATGGGGTGCGCCGGGCTTGAGCCCGACGATATTCGCCGCAGGATCGCGGACGTCCGTTCCCTGACCAGCAAGCCCTTCGGTATCGACCTCCTCCTACCTGCCAGCCTTGCCCATACCGAGGAGAGCCGGTCGGCGGTACGGCAGCAGCTCCGTGAGCAGTACCCCAGGCACGTGGAGTTCGTGCGCAGCCTGATGCGGGAGTTCGACCTGCCGGAGGTGGAGCTCCAGCACGAGGCGATGATCAGCCTGAAGGTCATGCGGGAGCAAGTCCAGGTGGTCATGGAGGAAAGGGCGCCCGTGTTCGCCGCCGGCCTTGGGGACCCGTCCTGGGTGGTGCCCATGGCACGGGGGCAGGGTATCAAGGTTATGGGACTGGTGGGTACGGTGCGTCATGCACTACGACAGGTGGAAGCGGGGGTGGATGTGGTGGTGGCCCAGGGACACGAGGCGGGCGGACACACGGGGAGGATCGCCAACTTTCCATTGATTCCCCAGGTAGTGGACGCCGTGAGCCCGACCCCGGTGGTCGCGGCGGGCGGCATCGGCGATGGCCGTGGCATTGCCGCGGCCCTTTCCCTGGGTGCGGTGGGCGTATGGGTCGGCACGGCGTTCCTAGCGGCCGAGGAGTGCACCATCCACGAGGCCCACAGGGAGCAGATCCTCATGGGGAGCTCCGAGGACTTCGTGGTAACAAGGGCCTATACCGGCAAGACCGCCCGGGACTACAAGAACGTGATCATAGACGCCTGGAACCGCTCGGGCCTGGACCCCCTGCCCATGCCTCTCCAGGGAGTGCTGATGCGGGACCTGGTCGGGGCGGCGAGGCAGGCAGGCCGATACGACCTGGTCAACAATCCCGCGGGACAGATCGCCGGCATGGTGCGGGAGCGCAGGCCCGCGGCACGCATCATGGAGGAGCTGGTCCATGGCGCTGTGGAGGTATTGCAGGGTCTGCAGCGCTCGGTTCCCCGAGACGCATCCCAGTACTGAGGTCCCGGGGGCCCTTTGCTCAGCGCGCCCGGGCGACTAGGGAGGACTATGCCTTGGGAACGGGAGATCGGCTCGATCCATGTCTAGCGTGGCGACGGGCGTCTGGCCCGAGAGGGCTTTCTCGGGGCTGGCCCCGGTGCCGTCAGCCCCTGCTTGAAGATCGCCCACAGCGCTGCGCTATGTTGGGCGAGGGGGTGGGCCCGATTGTTGAAGGACCAGAGGGTCACGCTGCCCTGGATCATCCCAAAGAACATGAGGGCTGCGGCCCTCGTGTCTACGCTGTCGTTGATTTCGCCACTCTCGACCGCCGCCTTCAGGGTGGCGTCTATCACGCCAAGGTAACGCTCAACCATTTGCCGGGTGGCATCCCTTACCTCGGTGTCACCGAAACGGAGGGCTTCGGCAATCACTACGAAGGAGACCCCGTTGCGCCTTTCCAGGGAGGAGAAGTGGAGATGGAGGAGGTGCTTCAAGTGCTCCAGGACGCTCCCGTTGGGCCGGGCCGACTCCGAGACGGCACGCAGCAGGTTGCCCTCGATCTCCTGGATCAGAAGGACAAGGATCTCGTCCTTGCTCTTGAAGTGTCTGTAGATGGCCCCTTCGGACACTTCCACCTCCCTGGCCAGCTCCTGTATGGTGAGAAAGGCCATTCCATGGGTAGCGACGATCTTGCGTGCGGTCTGCACGATCTGGTGTCTGCGTACCTCGGAGTCCAGATGTACCGTTGGCATTGCTCCCATCCCTCCTCTCATCCTGTGAAAGTGCTCTGAGAGTGAGCGTATACTTACAGGAGAGTACAACATCGTTGTCGTAGTTGCAAGTGTTGACAATGCCCAGATTGGCGTGATATCATGGTACTAAAGTGAACGTTCACTTATATCTTGGTATCGGGCCGGCGCTTGGTGGACGCTCGCAATTAGAATGGGAGGGGTGCAGCGATGCCGGAGAAAACGGAAGACACCAACGGTGCCCGGAGCCTGGAAGTGGCAGACCCGGCTGAGGACGTCCTGACGGAAACGTCGACGTCTACCAGGACCGGCCGCTCGAGGAAGGCCGAGGCACCTCCATCGGAGGAGCCGAGGGCCGACATAGTAGAGGAGCCGGCAGCCGGAACATCGATGGAAACGGCTGTGGTGCCTGTAGAGAGACCGCCGGTTTCAGCGCAGCGGGTGATGGGCCACCTGACCATCCGGGAACTGGAGATGATGCGGAAAATGGAAGATATACGGCGGCCTGAAGAGATCTCGGTAGGCGGCGTGACGAATATCGAGCCCGAAGTCATAGGCGCCATAGCCGGTGTGGCGGCCCGGGCGGTGGAGGGTATCCACTCTCTGGGGACCCCTTCTCTTCGGAGGTCCGTTAGGGAGCGTCTGGGGAGTGCTGAAGGTAGGGCAAGGGGGGTGGAGGTGGAGGCCGGAAGGCGTGAGGTCATCCTGGACATCACGGTGAGGGTTATCTACGGCTACAGCATCCCCAACGCGGTGATCAAGGTCCGGCGGGCCGTGGCCGACCGCCTCCTCAATTTATGCGGTCTGGAGGCAAAGGAGATCAACGTCAGGGTCACGGGTTTGGAGTTCCCCGAGAGGATGCTGGGTAGGGTGCAGTAACGTTTCGGGCGCAGGTTACCGGGGTAGCCAACCGATTAAACACACTTGATTAAAGGAGGGGACAATGACACAGGACAGAATTAAAGAGCAGGAGATGAGCCCCAGACTGTCTGAGATAGCACAGATGACAGAGATCGAGGTGGGCGGGGAGACGGAGATAAACGACGAAGTGATAGCCGCCGTCGCCGGTGTCGCCGCCCGGGAGGTGGAGGGCGTCTCCAACCTGGGGACCAGCTCCATACGCCATACCATCGCGGAGCGCGTCGGTGGCCGCGAGACCAGGGCCCGGGGCGTGGGAGTGGAGAAGGGAAGACGGGAGGCCATCCTGGACATCGATCTCCAGGTGATCTACGGGTTCAGTATACCTGAGGTGGTGGTCAAAGTGCGGCAGAACGTGGCTCACAGGGTCCTGGAGCTGTGTGGCTTGATCGCCAAGGAGATCAACATCGACGTGGTCGGCATCGACTTTCCGGATAGGATGCCTGGTAGGGTCGATTAGGGCTGCTGGCGCCCGGCACCGAGACGAATCGAAATGAGGCACGCTTGTGCGTGCCCCGGAGGGTTGAGCGGGACACATGGACCGTTACAATAGATTAGCCGTCTTGCTGGTCGCCGCGTTCGTGCTGGTGGCTGTGGCGGTCACCTTGTTGGTGGCCTCGGGGGCCTCGGACCCCGACTTCCTTCCCCGAGACTGGTTCGAGTCCGAGCTTATAGGTCTCGCCGCCTACAGCGGAGGCTCGCAGGCGGCCAGCGTCGTGGTGAGCGTGATAGTCGGCGCCCTGATGCTGGGGGTCATCTTCTTGGAGATAGGGCCGCTGTCGGCGAAGCAGCCGGTACTTCAGATAAGCCGTACTCCGGACGGTATCCTCACCGTGGAGCAGGGCAGCGTCCGCCTCCTGGCCGAGCGGACCGGCATCGTCAACCGCAACATAAGCTCCCTCCGGTGCAGCCTGAGGGTCACGCGAAGGCCGGTGGGAGCCGGCCCGGCCAGTATCGTCATCTCCAGCTACCCGAGGGTGATCATGGGGACCGCACTCCAGGAGATGCGGGATGACCTGCAGACAAGGATCCGGCAGACGGTGGAGCAGGTGACCGGGCTTACCGTCGAGCGGGTGAATGTGGCCAGGGTCAGGTACGACCGTGGCGACGAGTCGCGGCTGCTGGGAGCCTAGAGGGGACGATGGACAATCCAAAGCTGCTGGGGATGGTCTTCGGGCTCGTGATAGGCGTGGTCACCGTGTGGCAGGGGCCCCTGGAGGCATTCATAGTGGGGCTGTTTGTGATCGCGGGCTTCCTGATAGGTAAATACGTCGGCGGCGAGATACCCATCCTGGACATCCTCTTGGAGCGGTTCGCCAGCAGGCGCGGAGGGCCCAGACGCTGACCCGGCCTCCCGGGGCTGCTGTTGACACGCCGTGGGCGGTCGACCTACACTGGGCCCTGGAGCGAATCAGCGCTACTTCCAACCATCCTAGTTACGAGTGGGCTCCTTGTTGTTACCTGATGTGCTGCTAGGCGATCCATGCAAGTAATAAAGCGCGTCTCCGTTGCGCCGTCACGGCTCAAGCTCCTCGACGAGGAGGGAGCTGCAGGGGTTCTGCTGGGGATGCGCTGCCGTCAGTGTGGGCAGCATTCTTTCGGCACTGTGGCCTTTTGCCAGAGCTGCACCTCGGATGCCCTGGAGCCCGTGGAGCTCAGCGGCCACGGGACCCTTTACAGCTACACCATCGTCCGGGTACCCCCTGCCGGGTGGCCCGGGGATGTGCCCTACGCCCTCGGACAGGTCGAGCTGCCCGAGGGCCCACATGTCATATCCGAGGTGGTAGACTGTCCCTTCGGGCAGCTAGCTGTCGGGATGCAGTTGGGCCTCTGCCTTGTGGCAGGTGGCAGAGACGGAAGCGGGAACGAGGTGATGGTCTACAAGTGGCGGAGGCTCCCTTGACCAGCACCCGCGGGGCCTCCCGGAGCAGCCGGCCCGCTGCGGAGGTCTAAACGAGGAGGGGAAAACTGCAGTGAAGCCAGAGAGAGAGGTCGTCGTCCTGGGGGTGGGCCTTCACCCCTTCGGTCGTTATCCCGGCAAAGACATGCCGGAGCTGGCCAGGGAAGCGGTGGTGGAGTCCCTGAAGGATGCGGCGGTACGCTGGAAGGATGTTCAGATCGCCTATTTTGGGCACGTCTACTACCAGGGGATGTCCCTGGGAGAGGCCACCTTGCGGGAGCTGGGCCTCACCGGTGTACCCATCATCAACGTGGAGAACGCCTGCTCCAGCGGGTCCACCGCGTTCTGGCAGGCCTACTGGGGCATCGCCACCGGCCTTTACGACGTCGCGCTCGCCTTTGGGGCGGAGAAGGTGCCCAGGGGTCCCGTCACCGTGACCGCCGAGGACAGCCCGGATCGCTGGATCGGGGCCGACCACATGATGGCGGGATACGCCCTGCGGGCCCGCCGCTACATGGAGGAGTACGGGGCTCCCATCGAGGCCATCGCCCAGGTTTCGGTAAAAGCGCACCACAACGCCTCCCTCAACCCCCACGCCCAGTACAACAAGACCTTCACCCTTGCCGAGGTACTGGAGTCCCGCCCCATTGCCGATCCACTGACCCTGTACCAGTGCTGCCCGACCAGCGAGGGGGCCTCGGCGGCGGTGCTGTGCGCCGGTGAGGCCGTGAAGCGGTATGCTCCCCACAACGGGCGCTGGGTGACGGTGGCTGGCGCGTCGCTGACCTCCGGCACTTACACTCCCCGGGGCTCTGACCATCCCGCCATGAACCCCTACAGGGGCGAGGAGGCAGCCCAGCAGGCCTACGACATGGCCGGCCTGGGACCGGAGGACATCGACGTAGTCCAGGTCCACGACGCCGCCACTATCGGCGAGATACAACAGCTGGAAGCCCTGGGCATCGTTCCCAAGGGACAGGGCTGGACCGCCAGCCTGGCGGGCCGTACCGAGATCGGTGGCGATATTCCCACCAACACCGATGGCGGCCTGCTCGCCATGGGCCATCCCTTCGGGGCCTCCGGGATCAGGATGATCCACGAGATAGTGACCCAGCTCCGAGGGGAGGCGGGCCCGCGCCAGGTGAAGGACCCAAGGGTGGGGCTTGCCCACTGCTCCGGCGCCGGTGACGTGTCCACCGTCCATATTCTGAAGAGATGAGGGTGGAGGCGAGGCCCGGGCGTTGCGCATGCTGCCGATAAAGTAAAGGGGGGCCGGGCAGATACCTGCCCGGCCCCCCTTTTACGATGGGCGTCTTTACCGATGGTGCGTCAGTAGGTTAGCAGGCCCTCCTCCACCATCGCCGCTATTGCCCCGTCGAAGGCCTCGAGGCTCTGGTCGATGTCCGCCTCGGTATGGACGCCAGAGAGGACTCCGCTGCAGCGGGACATCAGGTACACGCCTCGCGCTTGAAGGGCGTGCTGGAACGCGTCGATGGTCTTCTGGGGGACGTCCTTAAGTGTGTTGGCGTCCAGCCCTTCTAGGGACCTGGCACCGAAGTAAACGTGGAAGGTGGAGGCGTCTCCGTAGACGGTGGCCGCCACCTCACGCCGCTGCACGATATCCCTGAGTCCATGGCGGAGGCGCTCAGCCATCCTGTCGGCGGTGTCCTGTATCTCTCCCTTGGCCACGATCTCCAGGGCGGCATTGCCGGTGGCGGCGCAATAGGGGTTGGCGTTAAAGGTGCCACCGTGGTAGACCCGCTGATAACGGTCCCTCTGGGGGTCGCCGGTACGGGCCATCACCTGCATGAACTCGTCATGCCCGGCTACGGCGCCCCCGGGCATCCCGCCCGTCAGTATCTTGGCCAGGGAGCAGATGTCCGGGTCTATTCCCAGCTTGTGCTGAAGACCCCCGGGGCTCCAGCGGAAGCCCGTGATGACCTCGTCCAGGATCATCACTACACCATACTGCTTTGTCAGCTTCCGTACGCCCTCCACGAAGCCGGGCTTCAGGGGGACGGTCCCGTACGAGGCTCCGGAGCCTTCGGTGATGACGCCGGCGATGTTGTTGTCGCTGGCCAGGATGCGCTCCAGGGTGTCCAGGTTGGGTGGCAGGACGATAATCGAATCTAAGGTGCCCTTGGGGATGCCGATGGAGGCGGGGACGTCGTAAGGAGCCGCCATTCCGGGCATGGCGTAGTCGTGCCAGCCGTGGTAGTGGGCCTCCCACCGGACGATCTTCTCTTTGCCGGTGTAGGCCCTGGCCACGCGCATGGCAAGCATGGTAGCCTCGGCCCCCGATCCCACGAAGCGCACCTTGTCCACGGAGGGGATCAGGTTACACACCCGCTCGCCCCACTCCAACTCCGTCTCTATGGAGTGGCCGTAGTGGGAACCTCCGGGAGCTGCCTTGACCAGCGCCTCCACCACCGCCGGATGGGCGTGCCCCAGCAGCAGCGACGCCGAGCCCAGCCCAAAGTCAATGTACTCGTTGCCGTCCACATCCCAGATCCGCGGGCCCTCGCCCCGGGCGATGGTGATGGGGAAGGGGTCTCCGACTCGTCCCTCGTGGCTCACCCCGTCCGGGAACACCTCCCTGAACCTGGGATACAGCTCTGCCGACCGGGGGTTCTTCCGTATGTACGCTTCTCGTATTGTTTCAGCCACCATTCTCCTCCTTTTGGTCCCTTGGGACCGGCACGATGGTTCTGGTTTTGCCTTCTGCGGTCCGGATAACTTTACTCCAAAAACAGATGGGGCGCAACTCGCCGGTCACGTTACCTCTCCAGCAGGCGTGGCAGCCGCCCCAGTTGCTCCAGGTCGAGGGCCGAGGCAAAGGTATCGACGTAGGGGCGTGCCGCCTGTAGGCCCTGGGTCAGGGGCTGGTAGTCGGGGGTCCTCAGGAGGGGGTTTAGCCAGATGAGGCGACCCACCCTCCTCTTGAGTCGGGCAAGCTCCCGGGCCAGGTCCTCGGGGGCTCCAGTTTCCCATCCGTCGCTGAGGAGGAACACCGACGTGTCCCGGTCGAGCAGCCGGGGATACTCCCGGTTGAGCGTCGCCAGACATTCGCCTATACGGGTGCCTCCAGACCAGTGAAGCACGTGGCCTGCGATCTGCCGGAGCATCTCGGAAAAGGAGGGTGCCTTCAGATGACGGGTCACCCTGGTCAGGGAGGTGCTGAACATGAAGGTCTCCACGCGCCCCGCCCGCTTGGCCAGGGTATAGGCGAGCTGCAGGAGCAGTCCAGCGTGGCGGTCCATGGATCCGCTCACGTCCAGTAGCACCAGGACCCGGGGGACTCGTGGTACCCGCCGGCGCCGTGGGAGAGTGACGATGTCCCCCCCATGGGGTAGGCTAAGGCGAAGGGCGCCCCGTAGGTCCACCAGCCCTTTGCGCCGGTGGCGGCGCCTGCGCCGGCCGGGGCGCGAGGGGAGGGCGCGCATCACGCGGGCGGCTATTCGCGACATCGCCGCCAGTTCCTCTCCCTGGAGCGCCGTGAGGTCACGCCGGGCCACTACCTGTACCGGGCTGGCGCCGGTGCGCACGATCTGTACCCTGGGTAGCTGCACCTCGCCTGGCACCTCGTCGGCCGGTGCCTCACCGGCGAGTGGCCTTGGACGCAGAGTCCCCGTCCGTGGCTCGGGCCTGGGGCCTCTGGGCGCTGTACGCTGGAGACCGTGGAGCTCCCAGAACCGACGGAAGCACCGGTCGAAGGCGGGAACCTCGTCCAGCCTGGAGATGAGGACCGTCCGTAGGGTCCAGTAGAACTGCTCCCTGTCCAGGATGTCCACCATCGCCAGCGAGCGCCCGGCATCAGCCGCCTCCGCCGGGCCGGCCAGAAGACCATGCTCCCTCAGCGACCGGCAGAATCGGACCAGGTGGGTGACCACGTCGGTGGGACTAGGGGAATCGTCGCGGTACTGCAAGACTAGCTAAACCCTGCTCAGGAGCTCCTCCAGGGCGGGGCCTTGAAGGCGCTGCAGGTCCTCCGCATCCTTTACCAGACACCCCAGGGTCTGCGCCACCGTGTCCCGGTCCAGGTGGTCGTGCTGGAGCATCATGAGGGCTTGGGCCCAGTCCAGGGTCTCGGACACGCCGGGCACCTTCGACAGACCTGTGACCCTGGCCTCCTGGAGGAAACGGCAGAGCTGTCGGGCCAGGGACTCGGAGACTCCAGGCACCTTGGCCAGGACGATGGCAAGCTCCTTCTCAAAGCTGGGGTAGTCGATCCACAGGTAGAGGCAGCGCCGCCTGAGCGCATCGGACAGGTCCCGGGAGCGGTTTGAGGTCAGGACCACCGCGGGCACGTGCTCGGCCACGATGGTCCCGATCTCGGGGATAGTTATCTGGTGCTCGGATAGGACCTCCAGGAGGAAGGCCTCGAACTCCTCGTCCGCCCGGTCCACCTCGTCGATGAGGAGCACCGGGGCCCGATCCTTCTGGGTGAGGGCCGCCAGCAGTGGGCGCTTGAGCAGGAAGGCTTCGCTGAAGATCTCCCGCTCCCTCTCGAGGGTGTCCCCGGGGGCGTTCTCGTCCAGCTTGATCCGGAGGAGCTGCTTGGGATAGTTCCACTCGTAGAGGGCTGTGTTGACGTCCAGGCCCTCGTAACACTGGAGCCGGATGAGGTTCGTGTCCAGAATTCGGGCCAGCGTGCTGGCCACCTCTGTCTTGCCCACGCCGGCACGCCCTTCGATTAGTAGCGGCCGGCCCAGCCCTATGGCCAGGTACACCGACGTGGCAATGGAGGCATCGCCTATGTATCGCTCTCCCTCGAGCCTGTCCAAGACCTCCTGGATGGAACCGAAGGCCATCTATCCTCTCGCCGCCCGGATGGCGCGCCAGACCTTTTCGGGCTTGACGGGCATGTCTATGTGCTTTACGCCAAAGGGAGACAGGGCATCCACCACGGCGTTTATCACGGCAGCGGAGGCGGCGATGGTGCCCGTCTCTCCGGCCCCTTTGATACCCAGTGGGTTCGCCGTGGAGGGAGTGACAGTACGATCCACCTGGAAGGACGGCAGGACATCGGCGGTGGGCAATGCGTAGTCCATCATCGAGCCGGTGAGGAGCTGGCCGCTTTCGTCGTAGATGGCCTCCTCCTGGAGGGCCTGCCCGACGCCCTGGGCTATGCCACCGTGCACCATGCCGTCAACTATCGTGGGGTTGATGATGTTGCCCACGTCATCCACCGCAACGTATCGTAGAATCTTCACCTCCCCCGTGTCGGGGTCTACCTCGACCACGCACACGTGGGTGCCGAAGGGCCAGGTGAAATTCGGGGGATCGAAGTAGCTCAGGGCCTCCAGCCCGGGTTCCATTCCCTCGGGGAGGCTGCTGGCCATGTGGGTTGCCAGGGCGATTTCCTGGAAGGTCTTGGCGTTGGCCGGCGCACCCCGAACGAACATCTTACCTTCCTCATAGACTATATCGGCTTCGGCGGCCTCCAGTAGATGGGCCGTCAGCCTCCTGGCCTTGTCCTTGATCTTGCTAATGGTCTGGTGGATGGCTGTGCCGCCTACCGCCGCGCTCCTGCTGCCGAAGGTGCCGACGGCGAATTGAAGCTGGGCGGTGTCACCGTGGACTACCTCCACGTCCTCCATCGGTATCCCAAGCTCCGAGGACGCAAGCTGGGCGAACGTGGTCTCATGCCCCTGGCCGTGGGAAGAGCTGCCGGTATATACCGTCACCTTGCCGGTGGGATGGACCCGGACCATGGCAGTTTCCCAGGCCCCGTACTGAAGCCCGAGGGTTGTGGCGATCGCGGAAGGTGCCGCCCCACAGATCTCTACGTAGGTGGCGAGGCCGATCCCCAGGTAGCGGCCCTCACTTCGGGCCCGCTCCTGCTCCGGGCGGAAGCTCTCGTAACCCGCCATCTCCAGCGCCCTGTTGAAAGCCGCCTCGTAGTTGCCGGTATCATAGGACACACCAGTGGCGATCGCGTGGCCGTTGTCGAAGGGCGGGATGAGATTCTTGCGGCGCACCTCGGCGGGGTCCATACCAATCTCCAGTGCGAAAATGTCCACGAGTCGCTCTATCAAGAACGTCGCCTCGGGACGGCCGGCGCCCCGGTAGGCGTCCACCGGCGTTGTGTTCGTAAAGGTGCCGTGGACTTTACCATAGATGTTGGGGGTGTTATACGGACCAACGAACATCAGGCCGAAGAGATACGTTGGTATAAGGGGGGCGAAGAAAGAGAGGTGGGCCCCCATATTGGCGTAGACCGTAGCCCTGAGGCCAGTGATAGTGCCGTCCCTGTTGCCTATAATCTCCACGTCCTGCACGTGGTCCCGGCCATGGTTGGTGGCGATGTAGTTCTCCTGGCGGGTCTCGATCCACTTGACTGGTCTCCCCAGCCGCTTGGCCACGATCGCGACGATGATTTCCTCGACGTAGGGACATATCTTGCTGCCAAAGCCACCGCCCACATCGGGAGCGACGACCCGCAGCTGGTGCTCCGGGTGTCCCGTAGCCAGGGCCAGAGCCAGCCTCACCAGGTGCGGCACCTGGGTGGATGTCCAGATGGTCAGATGGTTGGTCCCCGAGTTGTAGTCGGCCACCACCCCTCGGGGTTCGATGGCGTTGGGAATGAGCCGCTGCTGGATAATCCGTTGGCTGACCCTCACTTCGGCCTCTCTCACAGCCGCCTCGATGTCCCCACCGCCCACTTCCCATTCCCAGGCGATGTTGTTGGGAGCGTTCTCGTGAATCTGTGGTGCACCGGCCTCGGTGGTCTTCTCGGCGTCCACCACCATGGGCAAGGGCTCGTAGTCCACGTCGACCTTACCGGCGGCATCTACTGCCGTGGCGGGGTCGGTCGCCACCACAACGGCTACGGCCTCACCCGCAAACCGCACCGTCTCATAAGCCATGGGGGGGCGTGCAGTCTGTTTTATGTCGGGCAGGAGCCAGGCTACGATGAGGGAGCCGAGGTCCTGTTGCAGGTCCGCTCCCGTGTACACGGCCACCACCCCCGGATGGCTCTTGGCTCTGGAGACGTCTATGTTTCGTATTCTGGCATGGGCGTGGGGGCTCCTCACTATCACGGCGTGGTGCATGCCCACCAGCTTGATGTCGTCGACGTAGGTGCCGCGCCCGGTGATGAGTTTGGGGTCCTCGCGCCGCTTGATCCTGGAACCAATGGTGCCCGTGGTCATAGCAACCTCCCGAACAATGATAAAGACCAGGGATTCTGGTCACGGGGGTCGTGGATACTTTACCGGAATCGTGGGCTGCTGGCAAGGGGGCGTCGCTGCCTGGGACGGCCCATGCTATTCCAGATGCCGTAGCTTTCGAGAGGTGAGGAGGAAAAGAGCGGATAGGCCCAGCCCCCCGATCCCTACCGCCGTCGCGGCTATCGGGGCGCCGGTGTTCCAGGCGAACAGCCCGATGAGCAGACTGGAGATTGGGACGAACCCTTGCCCGTAGTTATTGAGGCTGGTGATTCTGCCCCTCAGGGCGTCTGGAGCGAGGAGTTGTATGAGGGCCCCGTTGGTGGTGCGGAAGTAGGCCTGGGAGAAGGCCATCAGACCTATCATGACGAAGGATGGGACCAGCCACTGGGACTGGGCGAACAGGATAACGCAGATAGAGCTTATGGCCGCAGTAACCAGGCATACCATCCCCTTTTTGAATATAAATCCCACAGATGCTATGACAACGGCGGCGAGCAGGCCCCCGAAACCCGTCGCGGCGAGGAGGTACCCCCCGAAATCGGCGCCTTTGTGGAGCACGTCTGCGGTGAATATGGGCAGCAGGAACCAGACCGGATGCAGAAGGACGTTGGGTATCAGGGCCAGCGCCATCAGGTTGAAAATGACCCTCTGGTCCCTCCAGACGTAGAGGATGCCCTCTTTCATGTTGGCCAGGGGCGAATCCCGCCCAGCGGTAGGCCGCTGGCTGTAGGGAGTCTTCATGGGCAGCAGTGCGAGGACCACCGTCATGTACAGGACCGCCTCAATGGCAAAGTTCCAGGTGAATCCCAGGGTTGCGATGAGCACCCCACCCACGAAGGGGCCGATGGCCCGGGTACCAGGGATGGTCAGCACGTTGGTGGCATAAGCCTTGATCAGCGACTCGCGGGGCACCGTACCGGCTATCAGCGCCTGCTGCATCGGCATCGTGATGGTACGGAGAGTGCCGGCCGCCAGCACGTAGAGGTAGACCTGCCATGGCTCCTGGATGCGGCCGGTTCCCTCCAACAGGGCGAAGGTGCCGGCGATGACAGCCATGAGCATTTGGGTCGTCATCACCAACTTACGCCGGTCCACCCGGTCCCCCAGAACGCCAGCCCAGGGACCGACTATCAGCACGGGTAGTGTGGAGAGTCCCCCCGCGGTTATCACCAGCAGAGCGGAGGACCCGGAGCCGATGGTCAGGTCCCGCACCAGCCAGCCCACAGTGAGCAGCTGGAGCCACTGGGCGTTGTTGGCACAGAAGTTACCGATCCAAAGGAGCCGGTAATCACGGTACTTCGCCCAGGAATCGAAGGTTGCCAGGTGAGGTAACCGCCCTCGATGGCCGTTGCCCCGTTCACCCATATCGACCCGCATCGTGCTGGTATCACCGGCCCCTTTGCTCGGCGGCGGGACCGGCAGACCATTCTGTACACGGGTCTCCCTTTTGTCAAGGTAGATGGGTCGCGCGGACGATGGGGCCGAGGCGGGCTCCAGGTCGGCCCGCTTGACAAAGGTGGGAGTTGGTAGAATATTGGTACAAACGGAGTGGAGGTATGAAATGCGCGCCATAGTGTATGAATCGGGGGGCGTAGAGGCCCTGGCCATTCAGGAGGTAGCGGACTTCGAGCCAGCGCCCGGTGAGGCGTTGCTGCGGGTGAAGGCTTGCGCCATGAACCATCTGGATGTGTGGGCCACCACGGACCCCACCAACCGGCGCTTCGGCGGGCCGCGAATCATGGGGAGCGATGTGGCCGGGGTCGTGGAGGCCCTCGGACCTGGGGTAAACGGGTACACCATCGGGGCCCGGGTCCTGGTGGCCCCGGGCATCAGCTGCCGGCAGTGCTACCAGTGCCAGCGGGGACAGCATGCCGACTGCCCCGAGTACAAGCTTCTGGGAGTGGGTGTCGACGGAGGTTACTCCGAGCTGATGCGCATACCGGCGGTCAACCTGGTCCGGATGCCGGAGGGCCTGAACTTCGAGGAAGGAGCCTCCATCCCTCTGGTGTTCATCACCGCCTGGAGGATGCTGGTGGAGAAGGCCAGGGTCCAGCCGGGCGAGTGGGTCCTGGTTAACGCCGCGGGGAGCGGCGTGGGCATCGCTGCCATTCAGATCGCCAGTCTGTTCGGCGCGCGGGTTATCGCGACGGCCAGCACCGAGGTCAAACGGGGGAAAGCCCTCGGACTGGGGGCCAAGGGCGCCGTAGACTATACCAGGCCCGGCTGGCCCTTGGAGGTGACCCGGCAGACGGGTGGACTGGGTGTCGACGTGGCCATCGATAGCGTGGGGGGCCACATCCTCGAGGAGACCCTTGAAGCCATGGCGCCCGGTGGGCGGGTGGTCAACTGCGGCCGCACCGGCGGAGACCGATGGGGCTTCGACCTGTACGCGTTCATGAGGCGGCACCTCTCCTTCCTGTCCTCGTACATGGGGAGCAACGGCTACCTCCAGGATGTGCTGAAGTTCGTCGAGACGGGCCAGCTTAGGCCTGTCGTCCACCAGACGTTCCCCTTCGAGCGTGTCCAGGAGGCCCACCGCGCCATGATCAACCGGGACAACTTTGGGAAGATCGTCCTGACCTGGTAGGGTATCCCGCCTGCTCCAGGCGGCGCGACAACGGTAGGATAGGAAGGGAATGAGGGTCCTGGGCAGAGAGCTGGTCCCGCCCTTCGGCGACTTCTGGGAGAAGTTCGGCCGCGAGATCGGCGTGCCCCCGCGGCTAATCGAGGAGGGCCGCGGGGAGGTGTTCGGCTCCGAGGGCTACCGTGGTGACCCTGCCGACCTGTCAGGCCCGGAGCTTCCCCGGTGGATGGACCTGCCCGGCGGGCCCCTGTCCTTCCACGTGGCCCACGAGCTCACCCACCTCCTGCTGCGACGGCGAGGCTTCCCCACGACCCTTAGGGGCCGTCAGCACGGCGAGGGCTCCCCAGAAGCGAGGGTGTGCGGGGACCTGGACGAGATGATAAGCCACCCCGCCCTCGAGACGCTACTGAGGCCCTTCCCCTTCGACAAGACCCACATCCAGGACCACCTGTTCGAGGGCGCCAGACGCGGGCTCGAATCGAGCCCGCGCCCCGAGCCCGCCAGCCCGTGGTGGGCCACCTGGGCGATCAGGTTCTGCGAGCTCCAGTTCCTCCTGCCGCGCCAGAGTTTCTCACGGCTGGAGGTGGTCTATGATGGCCGGTGCCCGGACATCGCCCGGAAGGGGCGAGAGCTGGTGGAGATCATGCATGGAGAGGGGTACCTGACGCCCGACCAGGCCCTGGGAGCGATGGTAGCGGCGCGGGATGCCCTGGGTCTGAGGGAGGTGGACCGGTGCCTCGTGTTGGACCCTCGAGACGGCACATTCCACTGAGTAGCTGCCCTTATCCTCGGACGTGGGCTGCGGCCCTGGCGGGGGCTACCTCGCGCCTCTTCTCCGGAGTTACCAGGAGCAGCAGGGAAGGAAGGACCACCAGGGACGCGGCCAGCGCCAGGAAGATCATGATCGCGGTCAGGAACCCGAAGGACGAGAACATGGGCATGGGAGCAAAGCCCAGGATGGTGAACCCCACGATGCTGGAGGCAGCGGATGCCACCAGAGCGACTCCAGTCCCATTAGCCGCCTGCCTCAAGGCCTGCATCTTATCGGCCGATCTGCGCAGCTCCTCACGAAAGCGCTCCGTCATGTGGATAGAGTAGTCAATCCCAACGCCAATTGATATGGCGCCGATGATGGCCGTCACGAAGTTCAGGCTGAACCCGATCACGTACATAAGGGCGTAGAGCCAGGCCACCACCAGTCCAATGGGTATAACGGTCACCACCGCGTAGCGGAGGGAGCGCATCGCCAGGAGCAGCAGCACCAGGGCGGCGGCCGCCGCTATGGACAGGGAGGTCTGAAGGGTTTTGGTAGCGGCATCCAGCTGACCCTCACGGACAAATGGAGACCCCGTCAGGCCGACGCGGGTGATACCCGGGCCCCGCCGCAGCACCTCCAGGTCTTCCGTTAGCGCCCCTCGGGCGGCTTTTACCACCGTCTGCTCCCTGCTGCCGGGGATACCGACCACCAGGAGCGTCACGTTCTCCTCGACACCGCTGGGGTCGTGGAACAATACGTCCCTCACCTGTCCGACATCGTAGACTAGGGTGGTTTCATCAAGTGGGACTCCGTTCTGGACTATGTAGTCGTAGGTGGCCTTGACCTGCTCCTTGGAATCCGGAATCCCGTCGCCATCTACGTCGGTTATCTCGAGGCCTCCGCTCGCCAGTGTCACCTGGCCCCGTGCGAAGTCGTTCCCCGTTATTCTTTCCAGCGCATTGAAGACGTTGTCCTCCAGTGACGGGTCGCCGTCGGCATCGCGACCCACGTACGGGTTCTCGGTGAGTTCGCCGACGAACTGCTGAATCGCGGCCAGGGCCTGGGGGTCCGTCAGATCCCCCTCGATGTAGATAATACCCGGCTCACCGCTTCGTTCGGCAATGTGCTCATCCAGCTTGTCCAGGCTCACCACGAAATCCGAGCTGCTGTCAAAGAAGTCCTTCACGTCGAACTCGGGCTCCAGCCTGAACGCCAATAGTACGGAAGCAGCCGTGATCCCGGCCATGACCAGCAGCACCACGGGCCGGTAGCGTGCAAGGCCCGTAACCACAGGCGCCAGCCACGAGGTTTTCGCTCCCTCCGGCTGGGTGTCAAGAGAGGACGTGGGTGAGTCCCCCTGGAGTTCCAGGCCGCGGTTTTGCCAGCGCATGATCATGGTCGGTATGACCAAGGACCCAACTATGGTCGCCAGCAGGATTACCACTCCTGGGATAGTCAGGCCAACCACTAGAAGTAGAACGCTGGCGCCGCTAAGAGCCGCCACGCCCGCGCCGCTTGTCAGGGTAATGATGCGTGAGACCAGCGTAGCTGAGCCGGAGCGCGGACGCCGGAGTTGGTCTATACGCATTGTTGCCAGTGGCACGATAACTCCGAGCACCAGGAACGAAGACGCCGCAGCGATGGCCGCTGCGATGCCGAAGTGGATGACCGCCTCGATGCCAGAGGAGGTGTTGGACAGGAAGGCAATGCCGTCGCTCAGCATGGCCAGCAGCAGCGCGCCCATTACTCCTGCGAACCCCAGCTGTAACGCCCGCCGGGGAGCGTAGCCGACGGCCCTCTCCTCCTGGTATCGGCGAATGGCGTGAACGGCGAAGTCCACGCCCAGGGCGATCATCGCTATGGGGACGATCAGCTCAATGGTGAGGCCACCCTTGAGGCCGACCAGGTTGGAGATGCCTTTCAGCCAGATCATGAGGGCCCCCAGACCCGCTCCCGTCAGGGCCATTGCCCAGTAGGAGCGAAGGCTGAGTCCCACGACAGCTAGCGCCGCGATGACCGTGAACATGACGAATATGCCTGCCGTTTTGCCTTCGTCCTCTGCCTCCAGATTTACGTCTATGGCGATGCCCCACAGGCGGTACGTGCGCTCCTCGGCTCGGAGCACCCTCTGGGCGTTGCGATTGAACTCCTCCTTGTCCAGGTCGCCCTCATCGGCGCCAATTCCGCGCCCCGAGCCTCCACCCAGCTTCTCGTTATCCGCCATCACGCGAAAGATCAGGGCGGGAGAGGTCCAGTAGTCAATCTCCGTCCCGTCAATAACTCTCTTTTCGCTTTGAGCCGCGACAGACAGACGGTCCTTCAGGCCACTGGTCTCAGGATTGGAAAGGAGTATATGGACCGCCAGCTTCACCTGGTCGTCAGAGGCGGTCTCTAGGGACTTGCCAGAGAACTCAAGCACGCGCTGAACCGAATCGGCGAGGGTGTTCAAGCCCACGAAGGGACGGTTGGTATCGGTATCGAAGGCCGCGTAGAGGTAAGGCTGGGCCGTCAGGTCCTCCGGTGCAAGCTCGCCCCTTTCATCCGTGGCCAGAAGCTCCTGGGTGCTTTGGTAAAGCTCCCAGAGCGCCGCCTGGGTGAGCACGTCTCCGCCCCGGGCTTCGACTATGTAACCGTTGCTGTGAATGAGGGACTCAAAACGGTCGTCGAATTCATCCTGGAGGTCAAACACATCCCCCCCGGGGTCGCTGGACGCGTCGTCATCGCTACCCATGGCCAGCATCGGGATGATGAGCAGGAGGGTGAGTGCTATCCCGGCGAGGATGATCCTCCCTGAATATCTTTCAAGAAAGTAGCTGGTCCTTGCGGAAATCCCGGAACGCGCTGGGGTGGGGTGTTCCATGGCTCACCTCTCGTCTTGTAAGGCTCTCGAGTGAGTATCTATCCGCCGGATGGTGGGTCCCGTCGCCGTTGCTCGAGTTCTTTCAGCACTTCCTGCGCCCATTGGAGGCGTGCCCGACCGTGAGCCATCCCGGACTTGAGGGTTAGATAGGGGAAGAAGAACTTCTCATCGTCTTTGATGCGCTCCTCTATCCCCTCGAACTGGGCCATCGTCTCCTGGGCCTGGCGGAGTCGCTCTTCGATCTGAGCGGTGAGGGTCTGCTGGGGCGTCATACTCGCAAAAAAGAGCTTCAACAGGAAAGTGCTTTTGATTACGTCCGGTTCCACTTCAGGGCGCTCCAGCCATTCTTGAAGCACCCGACGGCCATCGGGGGTGATCTGGTAGAGGCGCTTGTCCGGGCGGCGTTCCTGGGCCACCTCCCGCTCGGTGGCGTATCCCAGGGACGCCAGGCGGCGCAGCTCCCCGTAGATCTGACTACCGGCGGGGCTCCAGAAGAAGTACCGGATGCTGTAGTCCGCCATCTGCTTCAGGTCGTACCCGGACATCTCACCAAAGGTGAGGAGTCCGAGTACGGCGTAGGAGGTGGTGGGGAGGGTCCCTCCTTCGGGTTTTCTGGCCATCAGGTCCTCCTCCTACTCACGCCTTGATTCCTAACACTGATATAGTGATTAGTATTAATACTAATAGTAATATATTAGACAGAACTATGTTTGTCAAGCCCCGGTCTTTCTTCATGGTGGCGTCCAGCCCGTGGTTGAATCCTTTATTGCCCCGGGGTATGATGGGGCACGTCGGGATCAGCCATCGGAACGTTCCAAATAGCAGCGGTGAGGAGGAGTGGACATGCCGGAAGAGATCGGCCTGTTCGAGGCTATGCACACCCAGAGGGCGATCCGGTACTTCAGGCCGGACCCCGTGCCCGAGGAGCTGGTGCGAAAAATACTGGAGGCGGGCATACGGGCTCCCAGTCCCGTCAACAAGCAGGACTGGGCCTTTATCGTGATCCGCGACCGGGAGGTCCGGGAGAGGATCGCGGAGCACTGGAGGGCGGCCCGTCTCACCCAGATAACTCCGGATATGACCCCCCAGGAGAGGAAGATCTACCGGGGGGTGATAAACCTGGCCCAGACACTACAGGACATACCCGTGCTCATCGCCGTCTGCCTGCGGCATGACGGCTCGCCCATGGACCTGGGCACGGGCTCCTTCATCTACCCCGCCATCCAGAACATGCTCCTGGCCGCCAGGGGGCTCGGCCTGGGCAGTGTCCTGGCCACTCGCCCCCGGATGGTCCAGGCGGAGGTCAAGGGAGTGCTGGGCATACCCGAGAACGTGGAGCTGGCGGCAATTCTGCCCATCGGGTACCCGGCCGAGGGTGTCCGGTACGGCCCCACCAGACGCACGCCGGTGGAGGAGGTCACCTTTCACGACCGGTGGGGCAATCCCTGACGCTGCTATTGGGATCCGGCGCCGTGGTGAAAGGGTGAGGGCCTTCGGGCCACATCCGCGGCCTTATGCAACCTCGTCCATGGGCTCCTCGTCCGGCATAGAAAGGACGCCCTCGTCGTCCCACGGAGTCTCTTCGATATAGTTCTTGAACTGCCGCGCCTCGTTGCATAGCCGGCAAACCCCCCGGCTGATGGGGCCGAGAGGGGCCTCGATGATCCAGTGATGGCTGCACGTGACGCCACCGTGTTCCGTTTGGGCCGCTCGAGCTGAAGCCTGGTCTATCATGTGCCGACAACCCCTTCTTACTATGCCGATTCCAGGTCGACTGAAACCAGTTTAGGCGGGAAGGGATGTGCTCTTCCGTGAGGGGCGTCACGGGTAAACCGTGGGGTCTGTCACTCCGGGTCCACATCTCGCCACCATGCTGGACTAGTGGGCACCTCCCCTGGCGGGATGGTTGTGGTACGCGCATGGGCCGACGTTTCCCGCAGCTACTTCGGGGACGTTAGCCCGGTTCGTAGCGCATCGACGCCGTTGCAAGTGGCGGTGTCCGGAGGTTGACACCGGCTAGAGCGAGTGTTGCAGGCACTTCCCGGATGGACTATCTTGGAGGGGAGCTCTACGTTATGGTCACAAGCACTGACCTCCAATCCGTTGGCGGCCTACTCATCGGTGGGTTCGTCGTCTTCTTCGTTGGGGCGGCATTGTGGAAGATGGACTACCAGAGGCCGCTACCCGAAGCTCTATTGGCCATCGCACGTTCGCCGCGGAGGTGGCGGTGGATCCATACCTGGATGATAGCGGGTGTGGCTATTACCATCGCTGGGTTGGGTGCCCTGGCGCGGTTATTAGCTGACAGTGGGGAAATCGTCTATGGCACCGTTGGTTTCGTGCTGTTCGCGGTGGGCGGAATTGTATGGCTCGTGGGAGCGGCGTGGCGGCTCACGGCGCTCGTCGCGGCGTCGCGAGAGACCGAGCGGGCCGGCACCGTTCCTGGGGACATCGAGGGTTGGGGTGAGTGGTTTGGAGTGCTCCATAGTATCCACCTGCTTTCCGCCTACGTGTCGTGGACGTTCCTTGGCAGCGCGGTCGTCTCCAGCGGGGTCGTACCGGAGTGGCTGGGCTGGCTCGGCGTCGGGTTGGGCGTGGCTGGAGCTGTAGGCTACACTGCTCTCAAGGGTGGTCCATTCGCACCGCCATTCCTGGCGCACTTGTATCCGCTCATTCTGGGTATAGCGCTCATTGCCTGGAGCGGATGACGTCCCGTGTGCCACGTTTCGGGCCACTTGCCCCCAAGTCTGCCTAGGGAAACTGACTCCTTCGGGATCTCGATGAAGCTGCCGGCCGTTGCACGCGACTTCAACGCCTCAGCTCCTTTGGGCTGGGGTAACTGCTTTGGCTGGTACCCCTGTGGAGCGGTGCCGCGCCAGATCGCCGTTGGATGTTGGTACAGTTCGATCTGCTCAATGCTATTGAGAAACACTAAAATGAGCAGCACTAAAACCGATCCAAACAGCAGTGAGTCCAAGTGCGACCTGAAGGCCAACGTTCGCTGCTGCTGCAGCAATGTGACCTTCGCGGACCATCGCTATCGTCTCATATCCAAAGGCCGAGAAAGTAGTGAAGCCTCCGAGCAAACCAACGATAAGTAAGGCCCGTGTCCCCTCGCCAAGAAACTGGCGCGTTTCTGCTAACCCGGCGATAAGGCCGATCAGGAAGCACCCCACTACATTTACGGTTAGTGTGCCGTAAGGAATCCAGGAGTTCCCTGACCAGGACTGGACCCAGACTCCGACCAGGTATCGCATCACCGAGCCGATGAACCCTCCCGCTCCGACCAACAGAACCGTCATCATAGCCTGCCCCTATTAAGCGAGCGCGTTCAAGAACGCCATTGAATCAGACCACTTAGGACCACATCGCCCTTTAGTCACGTTCAGCATACTTATTATTCATCTCTGCGCACTCTGTGGGACTGTTAAACGTGCCCAGGCTTATTTACACCAGTCCCCGCGGCCGGTACTGGAGCGCCTCGGCCAGGTGAGCCACGCCGATGGTGTCGGCGCCGGCGAGGTCGGCGATGGTGCGGGAGAGCTTGAGGATGCGGTGGAATGCCCTGGCCGAGAGGTCGAGCTGCTTCATGGCCGCCTGGAGCAGGCCCCTGGCGCCATCCTCCAGCTCGCAAAGCCTCCACACCTCGGCGGGTCCCATCTCGGCGTTGCAGGTGAAGGGCGTGTCCCCGAAGCGCCGGCCCTGGGTTTCCCGGGCCGCCTCCACCCTCGTGCGCACCTGGGAAGACGGCTCCTGGGAGTCCCCACCCACCAGCTTTTCGTACTCCACCGGAGGTACCTCCACGAAAATGTCAAATCTATCCAGGAGGGGTCCGCTGATGCGTCTCTGATAGCGGGCCACGATGCTGGGCGAGCAGGCACACTCCCTGGTGGGATGGCTGAAGTAGCCGCAGGGACAGGGGTTCATGGCTCCTACGAGGGCGAAGTTGGCAGGGAAGGTGACGGTGCCCCCAGCCCGGCTGATGGTCACCACTTTGTCCTCCATAGGTTGGCGCAGGGACTCCAGGGAGGTGTGCCCGAACTCGGGGAGCTCGTCGAGGAAGAGCACCCCCCGGTGGCTAAGGGTTATCTCCCCTGGTCTGGGCAGACGCCCGCCACCAACCAGCCCCGCGGTGGAGATGGTGTAGTGGGGAGACCGGAATGGGCGTTGGACTATGAGGGGTCTGTCCTGGGGTAGGAGACCTCCAACGCTGTAGACCTTGGTCACCTCCAGGGACTCTCGGGGTGTCATGCGCGGCAGGATGGAGGGCATGGCCCGGGCAAGGAGGGTTTTTCCGCTGCCCGGTGGGCCGCTCATGAGAAGGTTGTGGCCACCCGAGGCGGCCACCTCTAGGGCCCGCTTGGCATGCTCCTGCCCCCTGATCTGGGACAGGTCCGCGCCGTACGGTACCTCCGGGGCGTCTGGCCCCACGGTGCCGTCAGAGGGCAGAGGGGCTATGACCGCCTCCCCCCGTAGATGGGCCATCAGCTCTCCAAGGCTGCCGACGGGTACGACGGATACGCCGTCCACGAGCGACGCCTCCTTGGCGTCCGCCACGGGGACGAACACGGTCGTGAACCCGTGGTCCCCGGCCCCGGAGACCATGGGGAGGATGGCGCTGGTGTGGCGGAGGCCGCCGTCCAGAGAAAGCTCCCCAAGGAGCACGGCCGAGTCCGGCGAGGCCGAGAGCTGGCCGGAGGAGATCAGAATGCCCACGGCTATGGGTAGATCGTAGGATGACCCCGCCTTTCTGAGATCGGCGGGCGCCAGGTTCACCGTGATCCTGCGGAGGGGGAACTCGCAGCCCGAGTTGCGGATGGCCGCCCTCACCCTCTCTCTGGCTTCCTGTACCGCCGGGTCGGGCAGGCCCACGATGGTGAAGGACGGCAGCCCGGGGGAGATGTCCACCTCAACCTCAACTATGTAGCCGTCCAGGCCCACGACGGCGCAAGTCCTCACCTTGGCCAGCATCAGTAGCACTCCCGTGGGTGGCGTTGACTATAGCTAATATTAAGAACGATCGGGTGCCCAGTCAACCTGGCCATGGGAAAGGGGCGTCTGGTCAGTCAGGTAGCCGGGGCTCAGGGACGGGGGCTGGGAGGAGACAGGAACGTCGAACCGAAGACGGCCACGGCGGCAGACCCTGCGGCGAGGACGAATACCCATTCCACCGTCCCGGTGGCGTCGGCCACCCGACCTCCGATCAAGGGGCCCGTAGCCTGACCAAGCCCGGCTCCCACTCCCATGAGGCCGAAGGCGGCGGCGGAGAAACGGGGACCTACGTAGTCTCCTGCCGCTGCGGCGCAGATGGTGTAGGCGGCCCGGAAACTGATTCCCACCAGCACCACCGAGGCCAGGAAGCCAGCCATAACGGGGGTGAGCCAGAACACGAGGCATCCTGTCCCATACGCGACGAAGGACAGCAGGAATCCGAGGCGTCGGCCCAG
Source organism: Dehalococcoidia bacterium (assembly GCA_965247055.1). Lineage (GTDB taxonomy): Bacteria > Chloroflexota > Dehalococcoidia > Lucifugimonadales > JAGWBF01 > CBDFGE01. Next base: position 565,340 of record CBDFGE010000006.1, on the reverse strand, counting down.
CCGGTCCGACACACCACCCCATAACACACCGCTGCCGATGCCCAGGAGCCCCAGCAGCCCCCAGAGGCGGCCGCTGACGGCGAGCCCAATCCCCTCCTCCTCCAGGTATACCGCGAAGAACGTTGTGTAGATGCCAAATCCCCACCCGGAGCAAAAAGCCAGGAAGGTGATGACCCATACCAGGCGGCTCCTGTAGGCCGCCATGGGCCACACTCCCCGGGCCGGAGCGCTCCCGGAAGGGGGTCTGGGGCTGTCCCTGAGAAAGGCCAGAGAGAGGACTCCGATAGCGATTACCGCGAGGGACAGCAGGTACCAGGTGTGGCGCCAGCCGTCCTCGGGGTTTCGACCCGTGAGCCAGGGTGCCACGGCGCCCATGATCATGAAACTGATTCCCCCTCCCGATGCGGCCAGCCCAGCCACGGTGCCCCTGTGCCGCGATGTGAACCATGTGGACAGCAGGCCCATCACCGGCGTGGTGCATGCCCCGGCGCTCAGTCCAATCAAGCCGCTCGCCGCGAGGGCCATGGAGAAGCTCCCGGCGGACCCCAGAAGGATCATGGCGACACCGGTAGCTATGGTCGCGAACCCGACGATGATCCGGCTCCCGTAGCGCGACGCCAGCATCCCGAAGACCAATGAGGATGCCATCAGACAGATGGACAGGGCGGTGATGAGGCTGGCTGCCTGGGAGTAGGAGAGGTCCAGGCTGCCACGCATGGAGGGGAGGGTTAGGCCGTAGGCGTTACGGGACATCTGGGTCGCCACGTTGACCAGGACCGATACGAGGAGGATCAGCGTCGCATAGTTGGAGAGCCAGGTCCGCAGCAGGCGCAACATGCCGTATTCCCGTTGGGCCTCCACCGCCTCCCCGGGGGCGTCGGAGTGTACCGACATCCCTCCTCCGTGCCTCGATTTGCCAAGGGGCACTTCCCGCGCGCCCCGGAGCCAGTCCCGTGTATTATAAGCGAGCTTTCCCCCTTTTCCCATCGGCGCCTCGGTCGGGAGGTGGGCGCACATTTGTTGGAAGGAATTCGCTTTGCCCGGCCATTCCCGCTGTGAGATAATATCTGTGTAGCCGGCCGCGACGTTGCGGCAGACCGTTGCCCGGTGGTGTAGTGGTAGCACAGGGGACTTTGAATCCCCTGACCCAGGTTCGAACCCTGGCCGGGCAGCCACCAACAAGTACTTGTGGAGGCTGGAGCAGACCGGTAATCAACTTGACCGGCAAGAGGTGACCCCTGTGGCCAAGCTAAAGATCACGGATGTCTGGAAAGCAGGCTGGTTCGCACTGCCATAAGAGCCGAATTAGGCAAACAACGGAATACCGGTTGCAAAAGGTTCTTGATTTTATACGGGTCGAGCGGTGCCAACCATTTAGAGAGGTACTAATATGCAGCGAACAACATTTCCTCGCGGCCGATCTATTTATCGGGCACCACGAAGTCCACGACGTCCGAGGTGCCACGTGGACTGTTTAACTACTTTGGATAACCTGTTTGCTCCTTTAGGTCATCGGAGGTGCCCCGCATGTCTATGTATCTTCTCTATAGAACCGAAGGAGCTGGTCGAGCCAGCATGCGAACGTGGTAAACAGATTTGGGAGCGAGGCAGCAAGCGATGACGGCCTGGAACTAGGATTCATTCGTTTGGTGAAGCAGGAATCTCCGGTTAGAGAACGAAGAATCAGCCACTACCACATCAACAGTTTTTTGCGCAGAGGACCGTGGCTACATCGCCGAAATCCCGGACCAGGAGCCATATCGCGGGATGGGTGCCGGCCAGCCGTAGATCAGGGCTCTTGTAGTCGCCCGGTCCTCTCGGGCTGATTCCACTGCCTCCTGGGCGTCCATACCGACTCCAGAACGTTGAGCAGTACGGGCACCATTCCCTGGGGGAGGCGGTCCCCGCCGAGGCCCGGGTTGATGGACCCACCAGAAGATCGGAAACCTCTGCAGCAGAGGCAGCAACAGGAGCCCGCATCTTTGTTACTTCGGTCTCACAGACCTGCGCGCGAACTTCCATTCCCCCCGGTGCTGGACGATGGAGGCTTCATACATGCCGGGGCAGGCGGGCTCCGCGAGATGCCCCGGATGGCCGTCGTAGGACTGGACGTAGCAACGTCCCCGAACACTCCCGTCGGCTAGCTTCTCCAGGTAGATGCTGCCGTTCCAGTGTCTCCTGTACCTGCCACTCCTCCCAGCCTGTTCGTTCCGCTTGTAGGTTGTGAGGCTCTCCTTTCCCTTGACCAACAGGCCGCCCGGCGCGTCCAGAACACCGTCCGGCGTAAAACACGACGCGTACTCTTCCGGAGCTCCCAGGTCGCTGGAGTGGTTGTAATATCCCCGTATTCCTGTCCTGTCAGTCCACTTGATTGGCTCATGGAGACTCCTTCCCTAGTATCATACCGCTCCGAAGGGCGAGTAAGACCTATACGCCGTGGGGACCAGTAAACTAGTGACGACCAGTTGGAGCATCTCGTCCTCGCTCTCCCGGTGTGCGTTCCGGATAGCGAACAGCACCTTCCCGGCCACCGTCTCCCTCCAGAACCACTCGGAGAGGGTGTCGCCGTCTGCTTCTTTCTGGCCGGGTTGAGCTGTGGCCGCCTCAAAGTAGTAGGCCTTCAGGTCTTCAATAGCCAACTTGAACAGAGCGGCGGGACCAAGGTCCCCCCGTGGAGATGAGGGCACGTTACCGTCCAGAAACGCCACGATGAAGGAACCTACAGATTCGGGTTCCAGGCCGCTGACGCCAACAGTCGTCCGAGTGCGCGCGCTCACTGCGCGGTCATACCACGGGCGCATCAGGCCGATCTCCTCCATGAACGTCGCCGAAAGCTTCTCCACGTCGCTCCGGTCCGACAGCGGCTGAGAGAAGCTTACGGGACATGCGAGGGTCGCGGGCCCTTCCACCGGTGGTGCGTCCTCCGGGTAATCCACCAGCACAGGCCCGCTGGGGGCCTCCAGCAGCTCCAGTACAGCGGTTAGCACCCGCGTCTGGAACGCCGCGTCGCCCGGCACTCCAAGGGGACGACCCATCTCGAAGGCCACCCACAGGGCCCGGGGCGGCTTGATCCTCTCGGTGTGTTCGCGAATGAGGCTGATCTGCGTCGTCGGCACTCCCTCCTCCTCAATGTAGTGTGCAAGCCCGCCTACGGCGCCCGTGCAGGCGGGTCAAACCGGGACCAGCAGCGCGGCGCTGACCTTGTCCTTCTTGAGGAGACCCGCGAGAGTGCGGGCCGCCGTCTCCATCTGCCGGGGGTCGGTGGCACCCATGAACGAGTAGTGAAAATCGGCGACACTGCCGATGACACCTCGGCGTTCCATCTCGTGCAGACGGTCCAGGGGAAAGACAACGTTCCAGTCGTGCTGGAATCCACTACGGTCGTAGTTGGTTGATATGTGGGACATTACCAGGTCGTTGGACTCCGTATCCCCCGGGATGACCCGATAATCACCAGGGATGCTCCCGGTACTTCCGGAGGTAATCGTGAACAGGCGGTCGCCACGCCGGTGCAGGCTGGCGGTGGATATGATAGCAACGCGCCGCTCTTCCATGGGCGGCCCTTCTACCCAGGGCCGGCCCTCGTATATGGGGCAGTCGAGGTTTATCATGCTCGTCCGGATACCCTCCGGCAACTGGTCTAGTAGAACCATCCTCTACCTCCTGGGACCTTTTAGCGACGCAGAGCCAACCGGCACCGGCCGTTCATCGACAAGTAGGCTTCGTGGGCGCCGTTCCTTAGTCCGCTACCCTTGCTCCGCGGCCACGAATTTCAACGAGAGGGAGTTGACGCAATGACGAGTGTTCGCCGCGGTAAGGCGTTCTCCAGTGAATACGTGCCCCAGATGGCCGCCGCAGCCGACGCACTCGATCTCCGTTCGCGCACCGTCGGGGTCAGGTAAGCGCTTAACGGCCCCTGGTATCTCTTGATCGAACGCCGGCCAGCCACAACGCGCGTCAAACTTGTCAGCGGCCCGATAGAGTTCGGCGTTGCACCGACGGCAAACATAAACACCTTCCTCATAGAAGTCATCATACTCTCCCGTGAAGGGCGGTTCGGTGCCTTTCGCTTCGATTACGAACCGCTCCTCCGGCGAAAGCGGATTGTATCCTGACTTGTACATGTTCAAACCTCCCCTCGCAATACTGTTTTCTTCCCAGCCTGGCAGTTCCGCCCGACTCCTGTGCTGAGCGGCCCTATTTGACGTAGTCTTAAGTAGCATACCATTTAGCCCCATGTCTAAAAAGTAGTCAGAATTGCGCACAAGGTCGTACCACCATTCCATAAGGGGGGCCGGTCCCTGGGTACCTCTCCTACTCCTGACTCATACCCCGGCCCAATACTCATTAGGTCACGTCCCATAGAGTGGTGTAAGAGTACGTCATCCTGTTGATATCGTCTAGGCCGCTGCCTCTGCGAGTTCGGCTCTGGGTAGAGCTTCGTTGGAGGTGGTTACCTCCTGTGTCATGTATCGACGGCCGACGGCCCACTCGTCGTGCTGCTCAACTAGGACGGCGCCGACCAGGCGACGGACAGCTGGGCGGTTAGGGAAGATGCCCACCACATCGGTGCGGCGCCGTATCTCCTTGTTGAGACGCTCCAGGGGGTTGTTGGACCAGATCTTCTTCCAGTGGGCGACGGGGAAGCTGGAGAAGGCCAGGACGTCGGGTCCAGCCTCGTCCAGTCGAGAGGCGCCCTGTGGGAACGGGTCCTGGAGCTGAGCAATCACCCGCTCGAGTTGGGCATGCACCTCCTGAGGGGACGGCTGCTGGTAGATGGTGCGTACCATGGTGGCCACCCAGGGCTGAGCGCTCCTGGGGACCCGAGTGAGCAGGTTGGTCATGAAGTGGGTGCGGCACCGCTGCCAACTGGCCCCACCGAAGACAGTTGCGATGGCATCCCTGAGTCCCTGATGAGCGTCCGATACCACCAGTTCCACCCCGCCGAGGCCCCTGGCGACCAGTGAGCGCAGGAAGGCCAGCCAGAAGGCGCCGTCTTCACTGGTACCCACGTCCATCCCAACGATCTCACGCTTGCCCTCGCTATTGACCGCCGTCGCCACCACCACGCTGACGTTGACTATCCTACCGGCCTCTCTGACCTTCTGGGTTAGTGCGTCCAGCCACAGGTAGGGATATGATCCGCCGTCCAGCGGCCGACCCAGGAAGCTCTCCACCACCCCGTCCAGCTCCTGGCAGATACGCGACACTTGGCTCTTTGAGATACCCTCGCACCCAAGAGCCTTGACCAGATCATCCACTCGCCTCGTCGATACACCCTCCACATACGCCTGCTGGATCACCGCCAGCAGAGCTCGCTCGCTGCGACGCCGTGGCTCCAGCAGGCTCGGAAAGTAGCTTCCCTCTCTGAGCTTGGGTATCTGCAACTCCATGGTCCCTACGCGAGTGTCCCATGCTCGAGACCGGTACCCGTTGCGCTGGGTCACCCGCTCAGGGTTGCGTTCTCCATACCCAGCACCGGTCCTCGATGACACATCAGCCTCCATGATCTCCTCGACCAGCACTCTCAGTGCCTCTCGTAGAAAGTCCACGTCACCGGGTCACGTCCCGTCAAGTGGTGTAAGAGAGCGTCATCCTGTTGATCGCGGTCTATGCCGCCGCCTTCGCTAGATCCGCCTCGGGTAGAGCTTCGTCGATGCTGTAGACCGCGGGTGTCATGTAACGAGGGCCGATGGCCCATTCGTCGTGCTGTTCGGCCAGGACAGCCCCAACGAGGCGACGCGCGGCCGGCCGGTTGGGAAAGATACCCACCACGTTGGTGCGGCGCCGTATCTCCTTGTTGAGACGCTCCAGGGGGTTGTTAGACCAGATCTTCTTCCAGTGGGCGAGTGGGAAGCTGGAGAAGGCCAGGACGTCCGCACCAGCCGCGTCCAGTAGAGAGGCCACCTGAGGGAACGGGTCCTGTAGCTGGGCGGTCACCCGCTCGAGCTGTGCGTGGACCTCCTGAGGGGACGGCTGCTGGTAGATGGTGCGTACCATGGTGGCCACCCAGGGCTGAGCGCGCCTGGGGACCCGAGTGAGCAGGTTGGTCATGAAGTGTGTGCGGCACCGTTGCCAACTGGCCCCACCGAAGACAGTCGCGATGGCATCCCTGAGTCCCTGATGCGCATCCGATACCACCAGATCCACCCCGCTCAGACCCCTGGCCGACAGTGAGCGCAGAAAGGCCAGCCAGAAGGCGCCGTCTTCACTGGTACCCACGTCCATCCCAATGATCTCCCGCTTGCCCTCGCCATTGACCGCCGTCGCCACCACCACGCTGACGTTGACGATCCTACCGGCCTCTCTGACCTTCTGGGTTAGTGCATCCAGCCACAGGTAGGGGTATGATCCGCCGTCCAGCGGCCGACCCAGGAAGTCCTCCACCACCTCGTCCAGCTCGGAGCAGATACGGGACACCTGGCTCTTGGAGATACCCTCGCACCCCAGGGCCTTGACCAGGTCGTCCACCCGCCTTGTCGATACACCTTCCACATAGGCCTGCTGGATCACAGCCAGCAGAGCTCGCTCGCTGCGACGCCGTGGCTCCAGCAGGCTCGGGAAGTAGCTCCCCTCTCGAAGCTTCGGGATGTGCAGTTCCATAGTCCCTACCCGGGTATCCCACGCCCGGGACCGATACCCGTTGCGCTGGGTCACCCGCTCAGGGCTGCGTTCTCCATACTCAGCACCGGTCCTCGCAGACACCTCCGCATCCATGATCCCCTCTACCAGCACTCTCAGAGCCTCCCGTAGGAAGTCCACGTCACCGTCCATTCCCCCCTTGCGCAACAACTCCAGCAGGTCCATCCTTTCCTTGACCACCGTTGTCCTCCTTTCTCGAGCTTTCTTCTTTGCCCGCTAAGGATGACGCGGTGGTCTCTCTTACTCCAGACCCCCTCCTCTTCTTACACCACTTCCTGGGACTCTACTCGTCACCGTCGACTCCCCTCTTGCGCATTAGCTCAAGCAGGTCCATCCTTTCCTTGACCACCATTGTCCTCCTTTCTCAGGCTCGTCTTTGCCCGCTAAGGATGACGTGGTGGTCTCTCTTCATCCAGACCCTCTCCTCTTGTTACACCACTTCCTGGGACTCTACTCAAAATAGCGACCCAACCTCAAAACGGATCCCGATTTGCGAACATAAAGATCATACCAACATGCCTGCGGGGGTTCCTCCGTGTGGCGGCCTATGGCTCTAATCCGCGTCCTGCAACGTAGCTACGCTGAAGACGACGCTGAAGGGCACGCAGTAGATAACGACGCTTTCCTGGGCATCTATGTCCACGTCATCAGGTATGGGGTAGTTCTGGTCCCCTTTGTTGCCCTTCAGCTTGCCGAGGTCGACATATCCGGGGGCTTTGACCTGGCTTCCCCTGGAAGGGGCCTCATGGGGCGTGAGGATGACATGCAGGTCCGGCCCATTGGTGACATCCAGGTTTTCCAACCTGAGCAGGTGGGAGCCGTCGGGCCCCCGGTAGATGGTCGCCTGGCCGCTTCCTCTGTGGAAACTGTCGGCGTCGCTGAGGCTGCCGGCCTTGAGCTTCACCGGAGACAGCCGCGTCATCTTGGTAGCTTCTGCCTCGTCCAGGGCTTCATGCATCATGGCCATACCCTCTGTTGTCTTAGCCTCGTCCGACTTTTCGATGCCTTCATGCATCAAGGCCATGGCCTCCTCCGTGCCCATGACGCCATCTGACATCGCCGCCCCTTCCTGCATCACCGCCATACCCTCGTTCATGACAGTATCGTCCGACGTCTCCATACCCCCCTTCACGATGGCCATGCCCCCCTCCATCATAGCTATGCCCGCCTTGAGCTTGGCCTCCTCCGAGCTCTCCATCGTCATCGCATCGGACATAGCCTCTTTGACTTCCTGATCGAACGTGGCCATTCCGGCCATGATCTGCTCCACCCTCGCGAGGGTCATGTCCGCAGGCACGATGGCGTTGGCCGCAAAGGGGAACTCTTCATCCTGTAGCATGGCCACGCTGAAGACCACGTTGAAGGGGTTGCAGTAGATGACCACGCTTCTCTGGATGTCGATGTCCACGTCACCGGGGATATCATAGTTCTGGTCGCCCCTGTTACCCTTTAGTTTGCCAAGATCAACGTATCCGGTGACCTTTACATCGCCCTGGCTATCGGGGCTCGAGTGCGGCGTGAGAATGACATGCAGGTCTGGGCCATTGGTAACTTTGAGGTTTTCCAGCCTGAGCAGGTTCGCCCCGTCCGGACTGCGGTAGATAGTTGCCTGACCGCTACCCTTGTGGAAGCTGTCGGCGTCCCGAAAGTCGCCGGACTTGACCTTGGCCGCAGCACTCTCCAGTACCACCAATGACGCGGGCATTGGCTCGCCAACCTGCTGATCGAATTTGGCCATGGACGCCATGGTCTGCTCTACGCTGTCACGAGTCATGCCCGCCGGAATGTCGGCGCTGAAGGAGAAGGGGAACTCCTCGATGACGGTCTTGCTCGTAAAAAGCGGGGAGCCAAGATACCAACCTGCAACAATGATCGCGGCCAGCCCTGGGGTACCCACTATGGCCACCCCCACACGGTGCCTCCACACGACCATGTGCCATCCCTTTCGGTACCCGTATGCCGCTATTACGGTGACCGCGAGCAGGGCCCCGAAGGTAAGTGGCCAGCGGTAGGGATAAAGGTCCGCCAGGAGACGTTCCAGGTCCCCGAAGAATTCCGCCACTTTGAGCCCCCCTCGCCAAACACCAAGTCCCCTTCCGTGGGAACTGGCCGAGCCTTGGGAAGAGTTATTTCCGTACCGGGGACGTCGCCCGGACCATGATCGCTCACGGAAGCGCCGTCGTCAATATTTACGAAAAATGTCGCCAAAAGGGTTCATAGGGAAATGTACTTGTGGTACCTGCTTTACACCATGCCTTCGTGCCGGCGTGTATGCGGGTATAATGTTCGTTGAGATGAGCCCGCGACCATCACCCTGACACATTGCGCACCCTGGCTGTGCTATTCGGCCCCGGACCGCCGGCACTTATCCGAGATTTCCATTAATGAGTTTGGCCCAGCCGAACCTGGGTGTTAGCCCACTACCTGGCCGCCCGACGATTTCCTATCCTGAGCTTATACATAAGCGCTGGCAGGTGAGCGGGCCTCAGGCCTACTCAGCCGGACACGAGTGCCAGTCAGCGACATTCCGCGTGTACCGTATACGATGAGGTCGCGAATGGGTGAGTCCATAGTATAAGCTGGCCGGAAAAGACCAAGAGCCGGCTTAGCGTAGTCCGACCCGTAGCACTCGCTAGGGGCCCAAATCGTCGGCCTCGGCAGTGACCGATGGTCTCCGGGGGGAGGGGAAGACATGTCCAAAATCCTAGTCGCCGAGGATGAGCGAGGGACCAGGCTCATCGTCAAGCAACTCCTTGAGAAACAGGGCCACGAGGTTGTGGAGGCCTCCAATGGCACCACCGCATATGAGCTAGCGATGTCCGAGGCTCCTGATATCGGAGTGCTGGATGTAAGGATGCCGGGCATGGACGGCTTCGAAGTCTTGAGGCGGCTAAAGCAACACCCGGACACGGAACACATGCCTCGCAAAGAGCCGGTTTGTAGCCAACATGAGTCATGAGATCAGGACCCCGATGAATGGGATCATCGGGATGACCGACCTGCTGCTTGATGCAGACGTCCCCGCCGAGCAGAGAGTGTCCCTAAGGATGGTCAGAGACTCAGCGGATTCGCTGCACAGCCTGCTCAACGACATCCTGGATATATCCAAGATCGAAGCCGGCAAATTAGAGCTGGAAGCCACTGGGTTCAACCTGGACGTGTGGCTGAGAGACATTGTCTCCCAGATGGAGGTCAGGGCCCATCGCAGGGGCCTCCATCTCCAGTACCAGGTCGAGCCGGACGTTCCAGACGCCCTGGTGGGTGACCCGACACGCCTCCATCAGGTTATTGCGAACCTTCTATCTAATGCCATCAAGTTCACGGAAGAGGGAGAGGTGGGGGTGCGGGTCCAGAAGGACACGGAAACTGAAGACGAAGTAGTCCTACGCTTCATCGTATCGGACACGAGAATCGGGATACCTGGAGAGAAGCAGCAATTGGTCTTTGCCGCCTTCGCCCAGGCGGACAGCTCGACCACCCGCAAGTACGGTGGCACCGGACTGGGCCTGGCGATCTCGTCCCAATTGGTCGCGATGATGGGGGGCAGCATCTGGGTAGATAGCGCGCTTGGAAGAGGGAGTACCTTCCACTTTACCGCTCTGTTTGGCAAACCTGGGACCAACGCAGGCCAGCTCTACAACGTTGCCCCTGAAGGCACCGGCCAATCCGGATACGACTCTCCTCTTACCCGTGGGGCCGGAGCCGGCGTCAGGGTTCTTGTCGCCGAGGACAACGTTGTCAATCAGAGAGTGAGCTCAGGGATTCTGGAGAAACGTGGCCACTCGGTGGTGCTGGCACGAACAGGCCGGGAATGCCTGGCAGCCTTTGGAAGTCAGTCCTTTGACCTGATACTCATGGACATCCGGATGCCCGAGATGGACAGGCTGGAGGCGACGGCAGCCATCCGCGAAATGGAAGAGGGGACCGGAACACACGTCCCGATTGTAGCCATGACAGCCCACGCCATGAAGGGCGATCAGGAAAGATTCCTGCGTGCCGGAATGGACGCATACATTTCGAAGCCGGTGCAGGCACAACGGCTCCTCGATATGGTCGACAGCCTCGTATCCCCGAGTCACCAGGAAGAGAAAGAGGCGGAAGATGGACATTCCTTATCGCCCAGCCTCGATCTAGATGCGGCTCTCGCCCAAGTTGGCGGGGATGCTCAACTCCTCCAAGAAGTCGGGAAGCTGTTCTGTCAAGATGCCCCATTGCTGCTGGAAGAGGTTCGGAATGCGATCGCGATGGCCGACGCTAGCTCCCTCCAGGCAAGTGCCCACACATTGAAGGGAGCCGTGAGCAACTTTGGCGCGAAGCGCGCCTGGGAGTGCGCTCTAAAGCTGGAACTGATGGGACGCGATGGGGAAACGAGCCAGGCCCAAAGTGCGTTTGATCAGCTGAGCGAAGAGATCTATAGGGTCATTGAGGCCCTTGTAGTCGCCAACGAGCCGGAGCTAGCGGCAAGCCAGGTCCGCCGGCCTGCCTAGTCTCCCTCCGCCACCCTCGACTGACTCCATCCCCACGTCGTGCCCTGCGTTTAAGAGCCCTCTTTAAACCTCTGTGCAGACCTTCCTCTATGGCCTACGGTGCACTTCGTACTCGCCCATGCTCCCGTTGGAAATCCAACGATCGAGCCTGTATAGTTTAATCATCGAGTGTTCTCGAAGAGTCGAGCCCAAAGGTAGCTTCGCGACAGGGATGCCGAATCCGGAGGCGATGCCATGCGAAAGTGTCCTAACTGTGATGCGGAGAATGAGGACGGAGCCTCTACCTGCTTCCTTTGCGGCCAGGGGCTCAAGAAGCGCGGCCTCCTGGGCCGAATTCTAGGCGGCTCCGGTGGAGGGCGGAGAGACGGGGCCTCGGGACCTGAGCACTACCCTGAGGTCGAGGACTATAGCGAAGACGTCCAGCTCGAGGAGCCAGATTGGACCGAGCCCGCCTCAGCCAGCGGCGGGCAGGCGGCGCCTCCCAAGCCGGAGGACGCCGTTGTATTCAAGGAGCTCGGCACAGAGCACATCAACCAGGGCCAGTTCCAGCGTGCCATAGAGGCCAATGACGAGGCCATCAAGCTCAATCCCCAGTACACTGATGCCTACTACAACCGGGCGCTTGCCTACAGTCAGATGGGCCAGTACCATCCGGCGATCAAGGACTTCGACCAGGCCATCAGCCTCAACAGCCAGGACCCCGACGCCTACTACAACCGGGCCCACGCCCTTTTCATGCTGCACCAGCTGGAGCGGGCGATAGCGGACTACGACCGGTCCATACAACTCGACCCCAGCAACCCGGAGCGCTACATCGGCAGAGGCGCCGCTTACTTCGAGCAGGGGGCGTACCAGAGGGCCATAGACGACTTCGACCGGGCTATCCATCTGGGGGACTATCCCTATGCCTTCGCTAACAGGGCGGTCAGCTACATTCGTCTCGGCAAACTTGCCGAGGCCGAAGCCGATATTAAGCGTGCGCAGGAGCTGGGCTACGACCCGGAGGAGGCGATTGAGGAGCTAGAGAGGCACCGCTAGCTACCCGGGGTTGAACGGCGGAGCAACTGATACCCCTACGGTTGGGTGTGCTATCCTTCTCTACGCTAGCGGGTGAGGTTATAGGAGGAATGAAGCATGTGCAGGAGCATCAAGACACTTCGCCGTACACACACGCCGGCTACCGACGAGGAAGTCCACGCAGCAGCCCTCCAGTTCGTGCGCAAGATCAGCGGCTTTCGGGTGCCATCGCACGCCAACAAGGAGGCGTTCCACGGCGCGGTGGCCGAGATCGCTGCGGCATCCCATAGCCTTCTGGCCTCGCTGAGTACGCGGGCAGTGGTCTGAGTCCGCCTCGTGTGGGACCACCTGATCCAGGCGGCGTTACCTCCCTCGGGGCGTAAAGCGCGCCAGGCCGACCCACGGACTCACTCCAGGGTTACGGTCAGGGAGCCGGCGGCCTCCCCGTTGACCTGGAAAGCGAAGGTGATTGGTACCCCCAGGGGCAATTTCGCCCTATCAAGGGCGGCCACGTACAGCGGCGCCATCAGAAAAGGGGACTCGCGACCCCGGGGGTCCTCCAGCAGCTCCAGGTCGACCTCCACTTCGGTCCCCTTTAGCGTCATCGCCTTCAAAGACAGCGGGTCCCCTTTGAGGGGCCGCCACAGGTAGTACGCCGCCAGAACTGCCACCTTGCTGAAATCGGCCCCGGTGAGGGCCTCCATGTTACCCCTGGTGCGGACCAGGTCCAGCCCGTCCAGCAGGTCCCTGACCCCCTGCTCAGAGGTCAGGACGAAGGTCCGAAGCGTCTCGGCGAAGGGCCCCACCTCTTCGCCCTCGGGAAATACCCAGCCTCCCAGGAGAAAACGGGGCACCAGCTCCTCCCCACCGGTACCCCGGCTGGAGGCGGGCGCAGTATTACACGCAACCGATAACAGGACCAGGCACAACAGAAGAGGCACCAGGGCCTTGGCCGAGCGTAAGACCTTACCACCGGCCGCCCCCAACCTGGAGGCATCCCGCACCGGCGAGCCTGAAGTGGCCAAGTCCATGCTTCAGCTCCTACCCAGATAGTGGCCGTCCACTTTCTCTCCGTTGCCCGACACGGGGAAAGTGTACCAGAGAGCCCCGGTACCGGAAAATAGGAACCGCGCCGACTTGTGGGGGCGGCAGCGGGGCGGTAGACTGGAACTTATACCTGTGGGGGTGTGCCGCCATAGTCAGGGCGGGAAGGGCCGTTTCAAGTGAACCCGGTGCCCAATACCACGCCCCCCAAGGGAGGACGCCATGTCAGAGCTCACCTTAATTCGTGACTCGCTGGGGAGCCTCCAGCGCTCGCTGGACGATGCCGTAAAGGGATTATCCCAAGAGCAGGCCCACTGGAGACCCAACCAGGAGGGTAACCACATCGCCTTCGTTGCGTGGCACTATGCCCGTACTGTGGACAATGTGGTCCGGTTTGTACTCAAGCGAGAACCTACGGTGTGGATGGAGGGGAAGTGGGACCAGAGGTTTGGCCTCGACTCGAAGGCCCAGGGCACCGGGATGAGCCCTCACGACGCCGCGGCCCTGAGGATCACGGATATACCCGCCTTCTGTTCCTACATGGGCGAAGTGTGGAGGCAGGCGGGCTCCTACCTGGACTCGATCACAGAGCAGGACCTGGAGCGGAGGCTGACCGTAAAACCCCTGGGGGAGCTTACCGTGGAGCAGGTGCTGGGGACGGTCCTGCTCACCCACGGCTACACCCACCTGGGGGAGATATGGACGCTGAAGGGGCAGCAAGGCCTTCAGGGTAGCCCCGCCTGATGGGCAAGATGCGTCCGTTCGTTTGCCCGCCGCCGGTGCCAAGCTCAGGCTGTGCGCCTCGCGGGAGACCAATCAGCTAAGGGCAGCGCCCCTCCCGCTGGTGCCCCTGCCCGGCGGACCGAAGGGCTCAAGGGGTCGCAGCTAGATGGGACGCCTCCACCCCCGTCAGAACTGCCACCACCTGGTCCAACAGCTCCTCCGCCCGGCGCCCTATAGCCTCCCTACTTAGACCGCCAACCGGATGAGACGTGTAGATGACGGGATACTCCGCCGCGCCCCACATCCTCGCCATGGCCGTGGCGGTCACCTTGAACGGGTCGGTGCATATGGTGGCCGATGGAATGCCGGCCTTTTCTACGTGGATTCCGTCGTGCACACTGCACGCGCTGCAGGACCCTCAATCGCCGATCGCGACTATGGCGTAGTCGCACTCCTTGCCCATCCGGGCGATGACCTCGGGATCGGCGGGCTTGGAGGCCGATGGCTTGCGGTGGTACATGACCTCCGCGACACCGTACCTGGCCTTCAAGAGATCGGCCAGCTCCTCCAGTAGCTCCTTGCCGTTGGGTTTGCTGTCGTCGATCAGCCCAACCCGCTTACCCCTGAGGTCCTTCAGCCGCGATGCCCCGGTAAAGGCGGCGGCGATAGGTTGAGTCGTGGGGTCCACAAGGCTGTACTGTTGACGGGTCTGTAGCGCCACGAGCTGCCTCCTTCCACATGTTAGGTCCGGCCATCCCCCTGCTTATCAGCGTGCTGGTAACCGCACCACCCTGGTGACCGAGGTGGAGGACACCCTGGGCCCCCAGCTGGGGATGACAGAGCACACGGGCCCTTCGGGGCCGCCGGCGAACACCAAAAGGATGTCCTCGGGCGTGGGCACCATTGGGACGAACCGTTCTTCGTCACCCGGCTCCACATCGCCCTTTACTACCTCCACACGCTTCAGGTCCGCCACGGAGCGGCGTATCCGGGAGGATAGGTACTGGCGTACGTCCGCCTTGCTCCAACCATCCCAAACGTCGCTGGTGCCGGCCACCACCACCGCGACCTCGCCCTGCCGGACCATCGTCGAGGAGTCCCCCACGGAGCCGGAGTTGGCCATGGACGTGCCCAGGGCCGAGGCCATGTCGGCGACTCCGGCAAGGATAACCTCCGGTTTGGCCGCCATCCGCACCTGGCGGGGGCCGTCGCAAGCCAGCACGGTGACGGCGCTGTCGTCCCTGGAGAACCCCCTCTCCACATGCAGGGGGTTCCAGTGGGTCTCCGTCTCGTTCTCCGCGATACAGCAGCTGAACTTTCCGGGGTGCCCCAACATGCTCCGGTCGAAGAGGCCGGGGATGGAGGCACAGGCGTTCATAAGTATCAGCCGGATGGACCTTCCGATGGTGGCGTTGGCCCGGTTGCCAGGCCCGAAGAGGTTATTCCGGCAGTTAATGCCTAACTCCCGGATGACGGGCCCATTGACGATGACCAGGATACCCGCGCCTCCCAGACTCGACGAGGGGCCGATCAGGTTGAAGCCCGGGTCCAGCATGGCCTCGGTAGCCGCCAGGACCACTGGCAGGTACTCGGGCAGGCAACCGGCCATCACGGCGTTGGCCGCGACCTTACCCACAGTCACCTCGCGGCGGCGCTCCGGTAAGGTCCCAAGCACCTCGCCGGGGGGCCGGCCGCAGTAGTCCAAGAACTGCTGCACCCGCTCCGTCGTAGGGGGCACGACCGGCAGGCCGTCGGTCCAGCCCAGCTCGTAGCACGTTTCTATGGCCTCCACCACATCGTCCCACTCCGCCTGTACTACGTCCACGAGTGCCAAGGTCATCATGCCTCCTGACGAATGAAGGAGGGCAGCCAAGTTTAACCTAGCATATACCCACGCCCTCGTCAAGCCGACGTAGGCGTGGGTCCGACGTGCCGAGAGGTGGCTCCCTGCCGGGGAGACCTGACAGCACGAGGAGTCGTCAGTTCCTCCGTTCCCAGAGGGTAAAGTAGTTGGGTGACTCGTCTTCCATGGCCTCTCTGAGGTCCTGCCGGTCGATCCGTTTCACCACCCTGTGCTCCTCGGCCATCAGCCTCTCCAGATAGCGGCAGCACTCCTCTACCAGGGCTGGGTCCGCGTCCGTCCCCAGGAGGGACCGGAAGGCCTGGGCGATCTGCTGGGAGCTCATGGACAGGGCCGCTCCGCTGATGACGAACACGGCTACCGTCGGAAACTCGTCGTCGCTGTCTTTCCTCCCAAGCCTCTCCAGGATCGATAGCATCCCGGTCTCCCGCACCAGCTCCTCGACTCTCAGGGGCAGATCTATGAGGTTGGCGAAGGGGTGCTCGCTGGGCTCCCTCAGCAGATGGCTAAAGCCGTGTTCCACACTGGAGAAAAAGGGATCGGAGAAGACTTCCGTCACGTTCAGTAGCTTGACCTGGGCAGACCCCCATCTCAGGTCGACGGCCAGGAACTCCTTCAGGTGGGGGAAGATGCACAGGCTGATATCAGTACGCTCGGGCCCGTTTTGCCCCAGGTCAAACAACTCTTCCATCGTGTCCGTGTCACTTTCCGAGAAATTGGATAAGGCTGTACCGATAGTTCTATTTTATCATAGCTGCTATACTCCTCGACGGAGATTCCACCCGGTTCAGGGGCGGATATGGCCAGGGGACGTCTGTTGGACAACCTGCACGAGGCCGGCGCCCTGTTAAAGGCAGGCCCCATGGGACTGCTGCTGGACCTGGACGGAACCCTGACCCCAATAGTTCCTGAGCCGGGCGGGACCAGGCTGAGCCACTGTGTCAGGTCTGACCTCCGTGTGCTGAGCGAGAGGCTGGGGCTGGTGGCCATCATCACGGGGCGGGCTGCCCCGGAGGCCAGGGATATCGTGGGCCTACCGGACCTGCTCTACGTAGGAAATCACGGCATGGAGCGTTTGGAGCGGGGGGTCCTGTCCCCAGCCGAGGAGGCCCGAGGTTTCGCCCCCCTCATTGCAAGACTCCTGGGCGACCTGAGGTCCTTGTTCCCTTCGGAAGGCCTCAGCTTCGAGGAGAAGGGGTGGGCCTTTGCCGTGCACTACCGCCACGCTAGCGACCCGGAAAGGGCCCGGGACGACCTGCTGAGAGCGATCCAGCAGCTTGCTGGGGGGCAGGTGAAGCTGGTCATGGGGAAGCGGGTGGTCAATGTTCTCCCGCCGGTGGACCTGACCAAGGGCACGGCCGTTAAGGCCCTCGTGGGCGAATACCGCTTGGCGGGAGCGGTGGTGATAGGGGACGACGTGACAGACATAGACTCCTTCCGTGCCGCAAGGGAGCTCCACGACACAGGGGGATTCGGGAAGGTATCCGCGGCCGTGATAGGCCGGGAAGCCCCCCCGGGTCTGGCGGAGGAGGCGGATTTCGTCCTCCGGGACGTGTCCGAAGTGCAGGCTTTCCTGGGCTGGCTGGTGCGGGAGACGGCCTAGAGAAGGCCTTTGACATCCTCCATCTGGCAGTAGATCCAGTTGGTGATATCTTCCTCCTCTATGATCCTGGTCAGCGTGGCGGCGCGCTGCTTCCTCTCCTCGGGGCTCATAGTGAGAGCCTGGTACATGGCCTGCATGGTGCCTTCGATATCCGAGGGGCACACCGATAGGGCGCCGGGTGAGAGTTGCTCGTAGGCGCCGGTGGTCTCCGACAGGATCAGCACGCCGTCTTGGCCGTTGACGACGGGACCCTCCTTGGCTACCAGGTTCATCCCATCGAAGACCGAGTTGACCAGCATCACGTCGTACAGCCTCATGCCGGCTATGGCCTGGGTGTAGTTGTTCTCGATAAAAGGGGTCACGGGTTGCCATTCGGCGTTACCGAAGGTGGAGTTTATCTCCCCGATCACCTGCTGGATCTCTTCCATGTACCGCTGGTATTGCCGGATGTGGGTCCGCGAGGGCACCAGGAAAGCCAGGAAATTCACCCGGTTCTTGAACTCGGGGTAGCGGGACAGGAGAGAGCCAAAAGCTTTAAAGCCCCTCACCACGTTCTTGCTGGGCTCCGCCCGGTCTACCCGGATGATGGTGTGCTCGTTGCAATGAGACCGCAGCTTGGTTGCGTAGTCCTGCGCCCTGGGGGAGGTGGCGATGCGTCTTATCTCCTCTACGTTGATAGAGATGGGATAGGCTCGAACCAGGGTGCGCCGGCCGCCATAGTGCACTTCCCTCTTGGAGTGGTCGACCTCGCTTTGGGGCAGCAATGCCTCGCAGGTGTCCAGAAAGTTGCGCACGTCGTGTATGGTCTGGAAGCCGACTATGTCCGACGCACATAACGCACTGCACATGCTCCTGATAATGTGGGACGGAAGGAGCTGCCAGTATCTGGGGCTGGGCCAGGGGATGTGGGTGAAGTGGTGGATGACGGATCCAGGCAGGGCGGCCCGTATGTACTCCGGCGCCAGGTAAAGATGATAGTCGTGGACCATGACTATGGGAGGGGTGGTGTCTCCCCGCGACTCGGAGATTACGGCTTCGGCGAAGGCCTTGTTGACTCCCACATACCCATCGAGCCAGGCGTCGTGGACATTGGCATCCAGGTTGGGATTGTAAGGGGAATTCCACATGTAGTGCTGGAGGAACCACAGGAGGGGATTACAGAACACATTGTAGTACTTGTGGTAGACCCTTCGGGGTGTGACTACATAACGCAGGTAGATCTGGTGCCCGGGTAAAGAGGAGCGGACCCGCCCCCCCTCGGAGCTTTCCGAGACCTTCCTGTCCCCCTCCCCGATGGCGCTGGCGACCCAGGTGAACTCGACCATCTGGGCAAGAGAGCTGAGTGCCGTGACCACCCCCCCGCTCCCTCTCCTGGCCTCGGTCCGACCATCGGGGGTAATCTGGTGCTCCACCGGGCCGCGGTTGCTGGCGAGGATTAGACGTCGATCGGACAGGAGGGTGCTACACAGTTCCCTCAGCCGAAACCGCCGCTCCTCCAGATCCACAGCCATGACCATTCACCCCGGGCTAGGTCTTGGCCCACTGCCGAGCCCCCCGATAAACCCCACCCCTCCTCAGCACCCTCGGGCAGGCGAATAGGAATAGTACTCGCCACAACACACGTGGGGACGGTCTGACCTTAGCATTTCCCGAGTCGGGTTGTCAAGCTGGCGCAGCGCTCCTCTAGCGGCGGGTGACACTCCGTCGCAGGGGCACACCCACCGCCACCAGGAACATTACGCTCTTGCCCGCCGCATGGGGAGAGAAGAAGGAGGTCACATCGTCATCGAAGAAGGTGAGGCCGGTGGCGCCCAGCCTCTGGGCGTAGGCCGCCAGGTACAGCTTTCCCCCTAGGATACCGGATTCCAGCTGGGCCGCCCGGTAGCCCCGGTTGCCGTACCGCTCCAGGACCGACTCCAGGTCGGTCAGGAAAAAGACATCCACGCTGGCGTCGGCCGGCAACGCCTGCTGTAATCCCAGGTACCCACCCGCCTGCCGGAAGTCCCCCTCCCTTAGAAGCTCCAAGGCGGCCCGGTCCCGATGGAATACGTAAGCTCCTTGGGGAAGGTCGTCCACCGCGTTCACGATGAGGTAGAGGTCGTTGAGGGTCGCCCCCGCAGGCTCCAGGAAATCCGCGGGGACGCCCTTCGTTACCCGGTGGAGGATGGTCGAGAGCTGCTCGAAGCTGATTGGGCGCCTGACAAACTGCCGGGTCGACCCACGGCGCACGATGACCCGTTCGATGGAGTCGAGGGCGACCTCTCGATCTCCCATGGCCTTCAACGGGAATAGCCGGCCCGAGGGCTCGGGCATAGCTGCCACCGGCGTGGGCCCGTGCATGGCCCTCGCCTCATCCCCGGTCTCCAGGGACGAGGCCTGGTGCATGGCCCCGATGGCCGGATAGTCCACCTGGCTTTTAGAGAGGGGGGTAACGTTCAGGTCAAGGGGAGACACCTCTCGGGCCGAGCTGCCAGCATAGCTGGAGGAGCGCCCCAGAGGAACAAGGCTAATGGCCACCTCCTGCTCCGTGTCGAGACCCAGGAGGCGGTTCACCGGCTCGTCCGCGAAGCCGGCCACAACCTTCGCCGGCACCCCGTGGGCCACCGCCATCGCCAGCAGATTGGCCAGAATCGTGCCGTTGTCCCAGAAACAGTGGCGGTAGGCCCGGGAGCGGTACTTCCAGGCGTTGCGCCAGTAGGTACTGGTGCAGACTACCACCGCCGGCGCCCCGGCCACGGCGGGCTCGCCTCCGGTGGCATGCGCCAGCGTCCCCCGGTAGTCTCCCTCCCGCAACCTTCGCAGCGCGGAGTCGTGGGCACCGAAATGGTACACCCCCGCCTCCAATCCAGGCAGGTCAGTGCAGACCAGGTACACCTCGATATGATAAAGGGCCCCGGTACAGGACGCCGCTCGAAAGAGCATGTCTCCACCGGGATAGGCCAGGCTTCTGGTGACATCGGCGGAGTGGTGGAAGATGCTGGCCAGGGTCCTTAGGTCGGGCACAGAGTCGCGGCCGGGAAGCGCACCCCCATCGGAGATGGCCGCCAGGGCCGGGACCTGGGACGCTCCGTAGTCCCCGGGCAAGGGAGTAGGCTCCAGGTCGGTGTATATCTTGAAGGGAAGGGGCTGGTTATCAAAGTCCATATAGTGGGGATCGTTGTGCATGCTGAACAGCGAGTGTTTGGTACCGTCGTGGTAAACCCAGGTGGCCTTCAGCTCTCGGTTGCTCATGGCACGCTCCATCTCGGGCCCGGCCCGGGGGCGTCCGCCTCACCCCCCCAAGGAGGATACGGGCCGGTGTGGCTCCAATTATAGCATGGCAATTTTGGCTCGGAGACGCAAGCATACCGGGACGGGCGTCAGGGGCCTGGTCCGGCGCCGTGTCGACACTCCGGACGCAGCAAGTGGGCACTCAAATGGGCGTATGGGCAGCCCACAGGAGACCTTCTGCCGACGCGCCGGAACCACTTGACGAGGGTCAAATGGAGGGGCTATAATGTCCTAAGTCAGCGGTCTGAGTATGACGCACGCCTGACAACATGCAAGCGCTGGGATTGCCTGAGCGACGGTTCGGGGAAACCCTAGCCGCTGCTACGCACGTTACAAATAGAATAGGGATTGATTTGGAGTTCTTAGCGTGGGTCAAGTTACTAAGGGCCTACGGTGGATGCCTAGGGGCCAAGGGCCTATGAAAGGCGCGGCAAGGCTGCGAAAAGCCTCGATGAGCCGTCTAGCAGGCATAGTCGGGGATTCCTGAATGGGGAAACCCGTTTCGGTGTTGAGCCGGGACATCCTCCAGGAGACTGGGGGAGGGTAAGCGGGGGAACTGAAACATCTAAGTACCCCGAGGAAGAGAAATCAACCGAGATTCCCCTAGTAGTGGCGAACGAACGGGGAAGAGCCTAAACTCTTACGACTTAGTGGCCCGGGAGCCTATGTCGTGAGGGGGTTATAGGGGACACCTACCCCGACCCCGGTACGGGGGAAGGAGTCACAAACCTTATCTCTAGTCGAAGGCACCTGGAAAGGACAGCCGCAGAGGGTGAAAGCCCCGTAGACGAAAGGGATAAGGCTCCTGGTGTACTACCTGAGTACCATGGGACACGAGAAATCTTGTGGGAAGTTGGGGGGACCACCCTCCAAGGCTAAATACCCTTGGCCACCGATAGTGTACCAGTACCGTGAGGGAAAGGTGAAAAGAACCCCGGGAGGGGAGTGAAATAGATCTGAAACCGTAGGCCTACAGCAGGTCGGAGCCCTGAGAAATCGGGGTGACGGCGTGCCTATTGAAGAATGATCCGGGGACTTACTGTGTGGGGCAAGGTTAAGGGACTGGAGTCCCGGAGCCGGAGCGAAAGCGAGTCTGAATAGGGCGTCTAGTCCCATGTAGTAGACCCGAAACCGGGTGAGCTACCCATGGCCAGGGTGAAGGTCCGATAACACGGACTGGAGGCCCGAACCGGTGGCTGGTACAAAAGCCTCGGATGAGCTGTGGGTAGAGGTGAAATGCCAATCGAACCCGGATATAGCTGGTTCTCCCCGAAATGCATTTAGGTGCAGCCTCGGGCATAGGTGGACGGAGGTAGGGCTCTGGATGGGCTAGGGGGCGTGAGCTTACCAAACTCAACCAAACCTCCAATGCCGTCCTACCGGTTCCCGGGAGTGAGACTGCCGGAGATAAGTTTGGTGGTCGAGAGGGAAACAACCCAGACCACCGGCTAAGGTCCCGAAGAGCAGGCTAAGTGGGAAAGGTGGTGGAGTCCCCCAGACAACCAGGAGGTTGGCTCAGAAGCAGCCACCCTTTAAAGAGTGCGTAACAGCTCACTGGTCGAGGGGTTCTGCGCCGAAAATTTAACGGGGCTCAAGCCTGTCACCGAAGCCGTGGATGATAGAGGACGGGGCGTCAGGGAGTAGGGGCCGGGGAGCAATCCCCCAGCCTATGAACTGTGCCCTAGGACTCTAGCATGGTAGGGGAGCGTTCCTCGGGCGAGGAAGGTGGGTCGCGAGGCCCGCTGGAGCGCGGGGAAGTGAGAATCCCGGAATGAGTAGCGTTAATCAGGGTGAAAATCCCTGACGCCGAAAGCCCAAGGTTTCCTACGCAACGTTTATCGGCGTAGGGTTAGTCGGTCCTAAGCCGTAGGCGAAGGCCGAAGGCGATGGACAGCAGGTTAATATTCCTGCACCGCCAGTGTCTCGTTTTAAAGCCGTGGGAGGGTGCGGGAGGGTAGGCAGAGCGCGCGGTTGGTTGTGCGCGTCCTCTTCTGTAGGCCATGCCGGGGTAGGCAAATCCGCTCCGGCGCTACGAGCTGAGGGTTGAGGGTAACTGAACCTTCGGGTTTGGGAAGCTGTTGAGCCCATGCCGACAAGAAAAGCCTCGCGAGCTATGGGATATTGGCGTCCGTACCGCAAACCGCCACAGGTGGGCTGGGATAAAAGTCCCAAGGCGTTCGGGCGAACCTCCGCTAAGGAACTCGACAAAATGGCCCCGTAACTTCGGAATATGGGGCACCCTGGGGAGTGAGACCCCTCGCGGGTGGAGCTCTCTGGGGTCGCAGTGAATAAGGCCGGGCGACTGTTTATCAAAAACACAGGTCTCTGCTAAGGAGAAATCCTAAGTATAGGGGCTGATGCCTGCCCAGTGCCGGAAGGTTAAGGGGAGGAGTTATCCTGCAAAGGAGAAGCCCCGAACTGAAGCCCCGGTGAACGGCGGCCGTAACTCTAACGGTCCTAAGGTAGCGAAGTCCCTTGTCGGGTAAATTCCGACCTGCATGAATGGCTCAACGACCTGGCCGTTGTCTCGGCGGAGGGCCCGGTGAAATTGCGGTGCCCGTGAAGACGCGGGCGACCCGCGGCAGGACAAAAAGACCCCGTGGAGCTTTACTGCAACCTGGCATTGGGTTGGGAGCTGGGATGTGTAGGATAGGTGGGAGGCTATGAGTTCTCCACGCTAGTGGGGGAGGAGCCATCGTTGAAATACCACCCTTCTCTGTTCTTGGTTCTAACCCCGTACAAACGGGAGACAATGCTTGGCGGGCAGTTTAACTGGGGCGGTTGCCTCCTAAACGGTAACGGAGGCGCCCAAAGGTCCCCTCAGGGCGGATGGAAATCGCCCGTAGAATGTATTGGCATAAGGGGGCTTGACTGTGAGGCCTACAAGCCGAGCAGGGACGAAAGTCGGGCAAAGTGATCCTACGGTTCTTTGTGGAAAGGCCGTGGCTTAACGGATAAAAGCTACCCCGGGGATAACAGGCTTATCTCGCCCAAGAGTTCACATCGACGGCGAGGTTTGGCACCTCGATGTCGGCTCGTCCCATCCTGGGGCTGAAGGAGGTCCCAAGGGTCCGGCTGTTCGCCGGTTAAAGGGGCACGTGAGTTGGGTTCAGAACGTCGTGAGACAGTTCGGTCTCTATCCGCCGCGGGCGCAGGAGGCTTGAGGGTGTCTCTCCCTAGTACGAGAGGACCGGGAGGGACGGACCTATGGTGTGCCAGTTGTTCCGCCAGGAGCATCGCTGGGTAGCCATGTCCGGTGTCGATAAGCGCTGAAGGCATCTAAGCGCGAAGCGCTCCCCAAGATTAGGCCTCCCATTCCGACGAGAGTCGGAAGTAAGGCTGCAGAGAGACTATCTGCTTGATAGGCCGGGGGTGTAAGCGGGGCAACCCGTTCAGCCTACCGGTACTAATCAGCCGAGGGCTTGACCCACGCTAAGAACTCCAAAATCCCTATCGATCCCTCCCACACCGACCTGTTGGTCGGCGCATACATCTACTATGGAGGATGACGTTGACTCAGGCAAAATGCGACCACTGTAGGGGCTCGGGTACCTGTAGAGTCTTCAGCTGCAAGGCCTGCGGCGGTACCGGTGCCCCCCAAGTGTGCAAGTCGTGTGGGGGCAAAGGCGCTGTTCAGAGCTAATCAGCGCTCGGGCGTCTGAAATTCGCTACGGCTTGGGGCCGTTCTGTCGCGGGGTGGAGCAGTGGCAGCTCGTCGGGCTCATAACCCGAAGGTCGTTGGTTCGAGTCCAACCCCCGCTACCAAAACCATAGCTAAACGAGGACCCTGGAACATTCCAGGGTCCTCGTTTTTCGCGTTCGCCGGTTGCTACACCTCCCAACGCCGGAACCTCCGATGGCACCACCGAGTGGCTATCGAGCGGGTCCGAGGTTTACCCCCATTGACCCAGTGTTGTAAAATGCTGACCCTATTAACCTGGTAAGGAGGAGCGAACGATGGCCCAGCAGATGCCCAATCCTATCGAGCTCTACGAAGCTGCGGCCCAGGGGTTCCGCAAAGCCCTCTCTGGGGTGCGGGCGGACCAGATGAGCAACCCCACACCCTGCACCGAGTGGAACGTCCAGGCCTTGATCAACCACAACATCAAGGTCACGGGGTTTGTCCACGGGGCACTTCTGGAGAACATCACGGTAAACCCTACGGACGTAGTGGGTGTGCCCCTTCCGGCAGAGGGTTCGGTGGCTGCGCTGGATGCCGGCGTGGCCCGGGTGTTGGAACTGGTAAAGAGCGCCGGGTCCGCGGAGAAACACATAGAGACGCCCTTCGGCCACATGACCCGCGGCGAGTTCCTCATGGCCCCCTTCCTGGACCTGCTGGTGCACACGTGGGACCTGGCCAAGGGCACAGGTCAGAACACCACCCTGGACAGTGGACTGGTAGGGGTGTGCTACGCCGCCTTCGAGCCGCAGATGGACGGGATGCGCAGTGTGGACGGTGGCGACGGAAAACATATCATTGGGCCGGCGGTCCCGGTACCGGCCAGCGCCGGCACGCTGGACAAGCTGATCGGCATGATGGGGCGCCAGACGTAGGACCACGCTCCGTGGGGCATTGCTCTCGTCGTTAGGGTCCAGTCGCGCTGGGCGCTGAAGTCTCACTTCTGGCCACCCTCGCCCCGGCATGAACCTATTGGTCCCGATCCGGCGTATAATCTACGGTATGAAGAGGTTGAGGCGCGTTCTGCCCTTGGTCGTGGCCTTGCTGGCCATCGCCACCGCCATCGTGGTCATCGAGGACCCCTTCGGCGGCGGCTCGGCGGCGGGAGACGCAGAGGGACCTCTAGTCTTCGATGCGCCTCCCGCAGCGGACGGTGGGCAGGCGGGGGAGCAGGGGCCCGGGGGCACAACGGCAGTCGGCGGCTCTCCGCAAGATGCCACCGCTTCGACCAGCAGCCAGGGCCAGAAGGCCGCAGAGACATCCCAGACCCAGGCCTTCGGTGACGACGCCTCCGTCGCCCCGGAGCTGGTGGGGATACGGGCGTGGATCAACTCCCAGCCCTCAAAGATAAGCGACCACAAAGGGAAGGTGGTGCTGGTCGAGTTCTGGTCCTACACCTGTCCTTTTTGCATCCGCAGCATTCCGTATCTCAGGGACTGGCATGAGACGTACGCCGACAGCGGGCTGGTGATCCTGAGCGTGCACACGCCTCAGTTCAGCTTCGAAAAGGACCTGGAGAACGTACGGGAGGCCGTACGGCAGTTCGAAATCGGCTGGGCGGTGGCGGTGGACAACGACTCCGCGACGTGGCGCGCTTACCGTAACAGGTACTGGCCTACCTTCTATCTCGTGGACAAAGACGGGCGGATTCGCTACAAGCACATCGGCTCGATGGCCTTTGACGAGGCCGAGCGAACGATCGGGGAGCTTCTCGGGGAAAGCATGGCGGCCCGCCCCTAGCCGGACTCCGGCCTTCATCGTCCGCCAGCCACTAAGGCTGGCGGACGTACTTGTCCACGCTCCTGGCATCCTGCAGGCCCACGTAGATGTCGCCACGGGAGTCGACACACATGCCGTGGGCAGAGCGGGACTCCCAGCTGGCCAGCACCTTTCCTTCCCTGTCGAGCACACTCACCTTCGGTGGTGCGCCCGGCCGGATCGTGCGCCGCCCGGCGGAGTCGGTGATGGCACTCCCGATCCCCACTGGAGAAGGCCAGCCGGGGTACCTGTCGACCGCGTTGAACGCCAGCTGGGAGACGTAGAAGATGCCATCCGCGTCGACGTGGATATCCGTGGGTGGCTGGATGTCCGTCCACATGGCCAGGTAGTCGCCCTCCGGCGAGAAGACCTGGATGCGGCTGTTCTCCCGGTCGCACACGTATACCCGGCCGTCCTGGCCCACCAGTATCCCATGGGGCATGTGGAACTGGCCGGGTCCGGCCTTACCCGGCTCTCCCCACGAGGCGATAAGCCGGCCCTCGGGCGAGAACCTGTGGACCCGGCAGTTGCGCTCGCCGTCGGAGACGTACAGGTCTCCGGAGGGAGCGGGGACCACCTCTGTGGGATGGTTAAATGGGCCGGCGGCCCGGACCACCAAGCCGCCGTATTCCTCGGTCCCGGTGTCGGAATGCACTCCACGGTTACCCATAATCTGAAGGGGCCGCCCGTCCAGGGTGAACTTGAGGCAGACCGAGTCCCCCCGGTCGGCGATGAAGACGGCGTCGCCGGCTATGTACAGGCCGTGCGGGTCGACGACCACGCCGAGACCCCAAGAGCTGAGGTAGTTCCCCTCCCGATCGAACACCATGACGAGGGGGTCTTGAAGCTGGGATGCGTACACCCGGTCCTGGGGGTCGGTGGCGACGGCGCTGACCGGCCCCAGCGCCTGTCCCTCAGGCGCGCGTGCCCAGTCCTGGACCAGCCTGTAGGTATATTTTCCAGCGCCCACGATGGTCATCCGGTTTTACCCCCTGCCCGAACTACCGCTAGGAGCGGACCCAGCCGGCCTCGCCGGGCAGGGCCACCGTGCTCCTGTCGATGCCATCTATACTCGTAACCCCGCAATACGCCATAGCCTGGTCAAACTCCTGACGCAGCAGCTCGAGTACCATGCGTACGCCCGCCTCCCCATCGACGGCCAGCCCCCAGAACAGGGGACGCCCGATCAGCACGGCCCTGGCCCCCAGGGCCAGGGCCCTCAGGACGTCGGCGCCCCGCCTTATGCCCGAGTCCAGGTAAATCTCCGCCCTCCCATTTGCCGCCTCTACTATCTCGGGGAGGGTCTCGATGGAAGACAGGGTACCGTCGATCTGCTTGGCACCGTGGTTGGAGACGACGATACCGTCCACCCCATGCTCGACACACAGTCGTGCGTCCTCGGCGGTGCGGATGCCCTTTATCACCAGGGGCAGCGAGGTGAGGGAGCGCAACCATCCCAGGTCGGACCAGGCCACCGGGAGAAACGGCAGCTGGTCGTAGTTGCTGACTTCGTCGATTCCGTGGGCTCGACTCACCCCGGCGTACTCCCCCAGGAAGTTCCCCAGCTTCAGGCCGGTGGGACGGACGAACCGGTTCCGTGTGTCCCGCTCGGTGAGTCCGCCCGGAAGGGGGATGTCCACCGTGAGGCATACGGCCGAGTAGCCCGCGTCCTCAGCCCTGTGGACCAACATTTCCGTCAGCTCCTTGCCGCAATAGAAGAGCTGGAACCAGAGGGGGCCCGTGGAGGCAGCGGCCACGTCTTCGATGCTGAAGTTGGAGAAGGTGCTCAACGCCATCAGGGTGCCGGCCGCCCCGGCGGCCCGGGCGGTGGCCAGCTCCCCTTCGCGATGTACGACTCCCTGGTCCCCGGCGGGTGCTATCATCACCGGGAAGCTCACCCTCTGGCCCAGGACAGTGGTCGAGAGCTGCCGCCCTCGGACGTCCACTAAGAACCGGGGCCGCAGCGCCACGGCATCCAGGGCGGCCCTGTTCCTCCGGGTGGTGATCTCGTCGAAGGCGCCCGAGGCCACGAAGTCCCAAATGACCCCTGGAAGGACCTGCCTGGCGCGGGCTTCCACGTCGAACAGGTTTATCGGGTCCAGTCTCATGTCGGTCTTCCTCGGCGCGCAATGTGCGCGGGGACAGCCGGGCCAGGCTAGTGGGAGTGTAATCGTGGTCTCGTCCCATGTCAACGCCCGGCCAGAGCCCGCTCGGTCCCGAGGCCACCTCGTCCCGCGGAGAGCGGCGGAAGGGGACGTGGTGTAGGGTATAATGGGGCGAAGGAGGTGGACTTTGCACATCGGAATCGGGGTCAACACGCCTGCCTACCGGGTCGACGTCGCCTTCATCGCACGGAAGGCTGAGGAGCTGGGCTTCGAGTCGCTGTGGTACGCTGAGCACCCGGCGGTCCCGGTACGGTCCGAGTCGCGACACCCCATCAGAGCGTCCATCTCCGACCTGTCCCACTTCGCCCACTTCGTGGACCCCTTCGTAGCCCTGGCGCGGGCCTCGGGGGCGACGAGCTCCATCAAGCTGGGGACGGCCATCTGCCTGGTCCCCCAGCGCAACCCGCTGCTTCTCGCCAAGGAGATAGCCACGCTGGACCTCGTGAGCCGGGGGCGGTTCCTCTTCGGGGTCGGCGTCGGTTGGCTAAGGGAGGAGACGGAGATGATGGGCGGGGACTTCGACCACCGGTGGACCCAGGCGCGTGAGGCGGTGCTGGTAATGAAGAAGCTATGGACCAAGGACGCGGCAGAACACTATGGTCGGTACTATCGGTTCCCACCTGTAAGGTCCTTCCCGAAGCCGGCGCAGGTGCCCCACCCACCCGTGTTGCTGGGAGGGATGGCCAAAAACGTTTTCAAGCGTGTGGCGGCGTGGGGTGACGGATGGCTGCCCAACATGGCGACGCCGGCCCTGGTCCGGGAGGGCAGGGCCGCGCTGGACGACCTGGCCGCGGACGCAGGCCGGGACCCCGCTTCCATCACCATAACCGTGGACCACTCGCCCTGGCCCCCTGACTGGGAGACTCTGCACGGCCTCGCCGAGGCCGGCGCCGACCGGGTCGTGATACGGCCCAGCGCCCCACAGTCGGAAGAGGAGGTCTCGGCGAACCTGGAGTGGGTCGCCGAGAATGTGGCCGCCCTGAGATCAGAGCAGCGCCAGCCCTGAATCGCGGGCGCTTGTGCCTGGTACCTGCACGGGGGCATCATTCTCGAAGGTGGGGCATCACCTTCTCGGCGAAAAGCCGCATGTTCCTCACTCCGGCCTCGAGTCCCATTCCCGGCCACATCATCCGGAGGCTGGCGGACACCATTCCCAGAGAGCGGTACCTCTCCAGCTCCCCTACGCAGTCCTCGGGCGTGCCGATTATGAACCTGTCCCGGGCCAGCTCCTCGAAGGCGCCCGCGAAAGAGTCGCCTCCCGGGAGGGCCCTGTCCTGGCCCCACTGGGCATAGGCCTTGTACTTTCCTCCCAGGAAGGGGGCCACCTCGGCAAAAGCGGCCCTCCGGTCCTCATGGACGTACAGCTCCCTTGCTATCGGCAGCCCGGCCGGAGCCTGTCTCCCCGCTGTCGCGGTCGCCGTGCGGTACATCCCGGCCTGCCGTGCGATGGTCGCGTAGGTCGCGTGGGGGTTGACGTACCAGACGTAGCCCAGCCTTGCGGCCCTCTCGACCGCCGCGTCGCTGTTGGCAGCCACCCACACCGGAGGGTGGGGCTTCTGGACCGGCTTCAGGGTCATTCGAGCGCCTTCCAGATGGAAGTACCTGCCTTGGTAGGTCACCTCATCCTCCGTCCAGAGCCGCTTCATCACCTCGATGCACTCAACGCACCTGGATACCCTCTCCGCCCGGGGCACCCCGAAAGCCCGATACTCCTCGTCCCGGTAGCCGAGGGCGGCGCTCAGCACGAACCTTCCGTCCGTGATGACGTCCATGGTGGCTACCCGTTCGGCCAGGTCCACCGGATGGTGGAGCGGCACCAGCAAGGTTGCGACAATGCCCATCCCCTCGGCCTCGGCGGCGACCCGAGCCAGGAGAGGCATAGTCTGGAGCTGCTGGTACGGCCAGGTCAGGTAGTGCTGGCCCTGATACACGTACCGGAAGCCAAGCTCCCTGGCTATCCTTACGTACTCCAGTATCTCTTTAAGCCTCCGCCCCATGTCGGCCCCAAGGGGCTCCTGGGCGAAACCTGACAGCGATACGCCGAATTCCATGGTGATCCCCTCCCCGGACGTGCTACGTCCCGTCTAGTTCTGGCAGGGGTTATTATGCCACACTGGGGGGGCCGTCCCATCCGATATGGGCCCCTGGCAGCTCACAATGTGGGCGGGGGGGAGGGGCACGAGCACGGGTCCGCTGCCATGCCCTTGGGCACAACGAAGCTCCCGACAGAACTCTCGCCCTGTCGGGCCGGGTACAATATTGCCAACCCTGGGTCTGGCCCGCCGGGGCACGGGGGGCAGACCCAGAGCCAGCAGAGGAGGGACCCTTAGTTGAGCGCCAGCAGCGCAGAAGATTACAGGTCTAGAGCCTTCCCTGTTAGCTACTGCTGGACTTGGGCTGTCCTCTTTCCGACCCTCCGGGACTTCCTGCCGATCCGGAGCGGTCTTGAGCCTCTGATACCTAGTTTAGGCAAGGCACGGTCAGAGGTACACGGGACTACCACCCCAGTGGTGGCATGTCTCCAGGCCGCCGTCTCTGGTGAAAACACCTTGTGACCGGGAGAATTCCGATAGGGCCTGGGCCAAGCACCCGGCGTCCTATGGGCTGCCTCCTCAGGGATTGACAGCGCTCCGGGGCGCCACTACACTCGTTCTTGCCGAGTCAGGCGTGACTGCCCGCAGGATAGACGCCCCGCCGTGATGCCTTGCAAGGGCACTTTAGGCTCAGTGAGGGAGCAGCCACGATTCAGAGAAGGCCAGGGAGCAGGTGCTGTGGGGACGGCCGTCCCTCTGGCGAGGGAAAGGCCGCCCTCTGGCGAAAGCTCCGTTGACCGTCAGCTGCGCCCCGAGGGCCGGTATCAGGACGGTGCATACGCCGTGGGGACGGCCCGGGGTGCTGTTGGGAAGGCTGTGCATGAGCAAGGGATCTCCAAGCTCGTACCAGGTCAGAGCGATCTCGTCGTCGCCGCTCTCGATGGTCTCCGTCCAGAAGGAGCGGAGGTCGCCGGAGCTGTTGAAGGACGCGTCGATTCCGGGAAGGTCCAGGCTTCCGAAGTTGGCATTGAGATTACCTTGGATCTCCCGTTGGAGCCACCGGGTCATGCTTATGTTGTCGGTGTAGACCTTGGGCTCATCGCCGGTCAGCTCGCTTTGCAAAAACAGTACGTGGCCCGGACCGCCCGGGGAAAACAGGATACGCCAGAAGCTGGCATCGGTGGTTACGGGGCCGCCGTCCGTCTCGCTAAGACGGATATAGGGGTTCTCCCCTGTAAGGAGCACCCGGTTCGGGTCCATGGAACTGGTTGTCATAGCTCAGCCTCCTCGGTGGACGGATCGATGCTACATTCTAGCAGCCGCCCCCAGGAGTAGCAAACTTGGCGAAATAATGACGCGGGTCCGGAACGGTCCGGAGTGACTCACACCGCACAGGAGGAGCGCACCCATGGAGTACCAGTACATCAGGGTGGAGCAACGGGGCCAGATAGAGGTCCTGAGCCTCAACGACCCAGCGACCCTGAACGCCATTGGCTTCCAGATGATGGCCGAGATGGCCGAGGAGTTGCAGCGGGTCGAGGGCGACCCCAACATACGGGTCCTGGTCCTTACCGGAGAGGGGCGGGGCTTCTGCTCGGGTGCCAACATCAAGGATATGGCGGCCCTGGGGGGCGCAAAAGCGGTGGAGGCGATGCCGGGCTCTGTCCGGGACCTCACACCCCACCTGCAATACGCCCGGGGAGTTATCTACCAGCTCTGGAAACTCCCCAAGACCACCATCGCCGCCATCAACGGGCCCTGCATCACCACGGGTGTTGGCCTCTCCTCCGCCTGCGACTTTCGTATAGCCTCCGACGCTGCTCGCATAGGCTGGCTATTCCTGCGCCGTGGCCTCCCGCCGGACGATGGCAGCCTGGCCCTTCTCATCAAGATGCTGGGGTACAGAACGACCTATAAGCTGGGCATCCTCGGGGAGATCATCCCAGCCCAGCAGGCGCTGGAGATAGGTTTCCTGGACGAGGTGGTCTCTCCGGAGGAGCTGTTGCCCACCTGTCTGAAGCTGGGGGAGAGGATCATCGAGACCGTCCCACCGATGGCCCAACAGATGTTCAAGCGGCTGGCCAACGAGGCGCAATACACCTCCTTCGAGGAGACGTCCCGGCAGGTCAGGCTGGCGTACCTCACCCTGGTGGAGACCAACGACCACGCGGAGGCCATACAGGCCTTCTCAGAGAAGCGTCAGCCCCGCTGGACGGGGACGTAGCGCCCCGCCTCGCCGTTCCGGAAAGAGGGGGCCCATGAGTTCCACGAGCGTTTCGGCTTTGAGGAGGAAGGAGCATGGCAACGCTGGTAACCGGCGGTACCGGCTGCGTGGGCAGCAACGTGGTGAGGGAACTGGCCCGGCGGGGGCACGACGTGGTCTGCTTCGACCTGGTGGCGCCCGACGACCTGATGAGAGGATATGTGCAGCCCTGGGCGGGCCGGGTGGCCTATGTTCAAGGAGATATTCTTAGCCGGGCCGACCTGCAGCGGGCCTCGTCCCAGCACGGCATCACCAAGATCGTTCACGCCGCCGTGTACACCCCCCGGCTTCCCGAGATAGAGCTGGGAGACAGCCGCTCCATCGTGGATATCAACCTGGCTGGGACGGCGAACCTCCTGGATTTGGCCCGAGATCTTTCCCTGGACCGGTTCCTGTACGTGAGCTCGGCCTCCGTCTACGGAGGAAGCAACTCCAACGTGTCCGTCACGGAGGACCACCCGCTCGACCTGCGCAACCTGTACAACATCACCAAGTACGCCAGCGAGCTTCTCACCCGCAGGTACGGCGAGCTCCACGGGTTCGGGGCCGTGAGCGTGAGGGTGACCTTCGGCTACGGACCAATGGAGCGGGTTACGGGGCACCGGACCGTTATGTCGGTGCTCTATGAGTGGACCGGTAACGTGGTGAGGGGAGAGCCCATCAGGCTCGCCAGCCGTACTCCGGGCCGGGACTACACCTATCTGGCGGACATGGCGGCGGGCATCGCCACCGTTTTGGACGCCCCGTCACTGTCCCACGACGTGTACAACGTCGCGCCCGGGCATTGGACCACCCTGGGTGAGGTGATAGACGCCCTCCGGGAGCTACGGCCGTCGGTGCAGGTGGCGGAGGACCTTGCCGTGGAGCTGGACATCGACCATTATCCATCGGCATCGGTCCACGGCCCCCTGGACGTGACCCGGCTCAGGGAAGACTTGGGCTTCTCCACTCAATACGATATCAGGGCCGGCCTCATGGAATACCTCCAGTGGCGAGAAGCCTTCTCCTTCCGGGACTGAGCCGGGCCGGGGGTGCCTGCACCCCTGCGAGGGCGGGGGGTTGACACAAGGTGAAGTGGGTGCTAGGGATATTCTGAACAAGTCTGGGCATAGTAGCATAGAGAATAGCACTGTGTTCGGGGAGATAATTGATGGACCAGCCAACATTTGCGGACTTGGAATACGAGAGCAAGAAGCGCAAGACCCGCCGGGAGATATTCCTGGAGCGCATGGATGCTCTGATCCCGTGGGAACAGATGGAAGAGCGCATCCGTCCGTTCTATCCCAAGGCGGGCCGAGGCCGTCGACCATATGAGTTGTCGGCGATGGTGCGGATACACTGCGTGCAGTTGTTCTACAACTTGAGCGATCCTGGTATGGAGGACATGCTCTACGAGGTCGAGTCGGTGAGACGGTTCGTAGGGTTGAAGCTGTCGGGCCCGCTGCCGGACGAGACGACGATTCTGAACTTCCGCCATCTGCTGGAAGAGCATGAGTTGGGGCAGAGTCTGTTCGAGGAGATCAACCGTCATCTGGAGTCCCAGGGACTGCGGCTTCGGGAGGGGACGATCGTGGACGCGAGCATCATAGAGGCGCCGTCATCGACGAAGAATCGTGCGGGTGAGCGAGACCCTGAGATGCACCAGACGAAGAAGGGGAACGAGTGGCGCTTCGGAATGAAAGTACACGTAGGCGCTGACGCTGAGACGGGAGTGGTACACAGCATGACTACGACGCCAGCTAACGTGCATGATGTGACAGAAGCGCACCGATTGCTGCACGGTGGAGAGAAACGAGTGTGGGGGGATGCGGGGTATCAGGGAGTGGACAAGCGGTTGGAGAATCGAGAGTTGGATGTGGAGTGGCGAGTGGCGATGAGGCCCGGCCGGCGACGGCACCTGGAGCCTGGCAGCTACGAGGCGTTGGTGGAGAAGCGCAAAGCGTCGGTCAGAGCGAAAGTGGAGCATCCGTTCCTGTACGTGAAGCGGCGCTTTGGCTACGCCAAGGTGCGCTACCGAGGGTTGGCTAAGAACGCGCAACGGCTGGCATTGCTACTGGGGCTGGCCAACTTGATGACGGCAGAGCGCCGTCTGGCGACATGAGAGGGGCGCAGTGCGCAAATCACGGCCGGGGAGCCGCGATGGCTCCGAAAAGCCGCTTCGAGGCCACAACAGACACGGTCTGAACGCCTCAACCACGACCTGGAACGTCACAAAGATGCCTGAACGTCTCCAAAGAACGGAACCACTCTGCCCATCCACGCTTGCGCCGAGTTGTTCAGAGGTTCCCTAGCATAGGGTTAAGCGGATGACATACGGTTCACACACATTTCACACCCGCCTCACATGGCAATCACACGAGGTGGGTGGGGAGAGGCCAGAGAGGCTATGGCGCAAGGAATGGTTGAGTGGTGCAAGTGCGTCGCCGTTGGTGCGATAACGATGGCCGCCATCCTTGCCCCATGGATGGTCATGCTGGTGAAGTGGACCTAGTTTAGAGCCGAGGTCCCGGTAGAGTAGCGACGTAAGAGGCCTCCACCCTCGGGTGGAGGCCTTCTAATTTGAGGCCCGTCGCACGTCGTCCAGCACCCTTAGGGCACTACCTCTATCCTGGACCGGCCCTCGGCGTAGACCTCGCCGATGACAGCGGAGCCCGAGACGCCGGCGGCCTCTAGCTCCTTCACCAGCCGGTCGACCCTATCGGGCGGCACCGACATGAGGAGGCCCCCCGAGGTCTGAGCGTCGCAGAGCAGGAGCATCGCGTCATGGGATATGCCCTTGTGCCATCGCACCCGCTGGCCAACCCCGTCCAGGTTGCGGTGAGTCCCCCCGGGGGATATTCCCTTCTCTATTAGCTCCCAGGTCCCGGGGATCGCCGGTATGCTGGAGAGCTTGAGTCTCGCCACGGTGTCGCTCCCCTCCATCATGCTGTTCAGGTGGCCCACGAGGCCGAAGCCTGTGATGTCGGTGGCGGCGTTGACCCCCACCTTGACCATCGCCTCCGAGGCAGCCCGGTTCAGGGTGTTCATTATGGACACGGCACCGGCAAGGACCTCCGGGGGCACCACCCCCTGCTTCCCCGCCGTGGTGATAATTCCCGTCCCCAGGGGTTTGGTCAGCACCAGCACGTCCCCCGGCCTGGCTCCGGCGTTGGTGACCTGCTTACCAGGCTCCACCAGCCCCACGGCCGCCAGGCCGTACTTGGGCTCTCGGTCGTCCACCGTATGCCCGCCGACGATGAGACAGCCCGCTTCATGGGCCTTGGCGGCGCCGCCCTCCAGTATCCGCCCCAGGATCTCCTTGGGAAGCTCGACGGGAAAGCCGACGATGTTCACGGCCAAAAGGGGCCTGCCCCCCATGGCGTATATGTCGCTGAGGGAGTTGGCCACGGCTATGGACCCGAAGCTGTAGGGATCGTCGACGATGGGGGGGAAGAAGTCCACCGTCACCACGAGGGCTTTATCATCGTCGATGCGATATACGCCGGCGTCGTCCCCCGTCTCCATCCCTACCAAGAGGTTGAGGTCCTTCAGCATGGGGACATGGCTCAGGACCTCTCCGAGGTCCTCAAGACTGAACTTGGCGGCTCAACCGGCGCAGTGCGCCAGGGACGTGAGCCGTATCTGCTCCCCCTGTTGCATGGTCCTCCCCTATCAAGGCGTATCCAGCACCATTATAGCACGGGCCCTAGACCGACCTATCTCTTACCCCAGCACCTCAAGATATAGCTCCTCGGTGGCCGGCGAGGGCTCGGTGCCGAGCTCACCTGCGAGTAGCCCCCTTAGCAGGGTGCTGAAATAAGGCCGGCAGGTGGGCTAAAGACCGTTAACTCCCGTTGTTTTGGAGGGATGCACCCTATAGAGGAGAGGTCTCAGCCACCGGGGGAGGCCACTCCACCCCCGGATCAGGCCTTTGTCCCACCTTCAGCCCGGGTTTAAAGCCAATTTGGCCATCCGGACCAGGTTGTAGGCAGCCACCGTCAGGTCCGCCCACATCTGGTTGCGGGCTACCCCGATGTAACGCAACTTGCGCCCGCCGCCCACCGTCTTGGTCCAGCCGAAGATCTCCTCCACCCGCTTCCTCACCCGCTGGCTGATGGCATACCCCGGGTGACGGGTTGTCCTGCCATCGATGGCGCTGGACCGGCCTTTGGTATTTTGGGCCACGTGGGGCGTGACTTTCATCTCCCCACATCTAGCAACGAAGGCTCTGGCGTCGTAGTTCTTGTCTCCACCCAACGTTATCCGGCCTACTCCTCGTAAACGGGAAAGCAGTTCCACTGCGGCCTGCCGCTCCGCCCGTCCGTTGGCCTCAGTGACCAACACCCCCACCGCCAAGCCATTACGGTTCTCCATTAGCACGTGTCCGGCAAAGCACAGCTTGGCCTCCTTCCCAGGGCCCTTACGCGCCAGTCGAGCCTCTGGGTCCGTGGTGGAGGCATGGCTGTCGTTCTTCCTTTCTTCCCCGCGAAAGTCCACCTCGGGGTCGCGTCCTCCTCCCCTGGGCCCTCTACCATCTTTGGGTCGGAAGCTCTTCAATG
The DNA here is from genome assembly GCA_965247055.1 of Dehalococcoidia bacterium. GTDB lineage: Bacteria > Chloroflexota > Dehalococcoidia > Lucifugimonadales > JAGWBF01 > CBDFGE01. The sequence goes on along the minus strand of CBDFGE010000006.1, from coordinate 528,257 downwards.
ACGCCCAAGATTCCAGCAAGGTCCCATCCACGGTGAAGTGCTCATCGGACAGCAGATTCCGGCGCTGAGCTTCGGCCAACACCTCTTGGAAGAATTGTCCAGACACCTCATGGTCCAATAGCCGAGTCTTGTTCTTGGAAAAGGTGGAGGAGTCGAAGGCTGGGTCCATGATGTTCAGGTCCAGAAACCATTTGAACAGCAGGTCATATTGCAGTCGCTCGCAGAACTGGCGCTCGCTCCTGATGGTGTAGAGACCCATCAGCAGGCATCCTTTTAGCAGGTGTTCGGGAGGAATGGAGGGGCGTCCCACCTTGGCGTACATGCGGCTGAAGGTGGGAGACAGCTCAGCCAAGGCCCGGTCGACCATGGGTTTGATTAGCCGGATGGGGTGGTCTTCGGGTATCAGCTGGTCCGGAGTCCCCGCACTTAGAATCATGGTCTGCCTTTCCACATCTCCTCGCATCCCGCTCCCTCCCCAAGTTTATCTACCCCGGACTATACCACCTACACAACGACCCCGTCAGGTACAGGTTTTTCAGCATCCTGCTAGGCGATGATAGACCTCCAGGGCTTTCGGCGGGTTTCCTCCGTCGATATAAGCCCGCATCAAGAGTTGGTAGCTGCTCTCACGGTAGTGGTCGATCTCCACCGCCTGCATGCCAGGCTCGATGGCGAGCTCGGGCTCTCCCGCCGCAAGCCACATCCGGGCCAAACACTCCAACGCCCGGAGCAGCTGCCTTTCCAGCTTGCCGCGCAGCGACGACACCCAGTCGCCTTCGGCGCCCGACACAAACGGCCGCCTGGCGATGCCCGCGGCCACCGTCGCCGGGCCGAGCACCTCGTGGGGCCGACCTGACCTCAGCGCGCCTTCGGCCTTATCTACGGCCGATGCAACCGCTTCCAGGTCTATCCACGCATCGGAAGGGAACAGAATGCGGTACTGTCCGAAACCCCGGGAAAAACTCACACCCCGTGAGCTAAGCCCGTCGGAGCTAAGCAGGCTCCGCAGCCTACTCATCAGTGCGCTGAGAGCGACCTCCCACGAGGAAGCTACCTCTTGGGGCCATATCAGGCGTGCAAGCTCCTCCCTAGACACGGGCCTCGTCCGCTCGCAGATCAGGTAAGCAAAGGCCAATCGAGCTTGTCTGCTGCGAAACCGGCGCTCGTCTATTATTACCTGCCCATCCACCTCCACGGCCATCCGTCCAGCGAGATAGACTCTGATGCTCATCCGATGTCAACCCCTTACCAAAGAATTGCCAAATGGGGCCCTTACCATTATAGAGTACGAAGGATCGAAGGAGGGCTTGTGATGGCCAAGGTAGTTAACTGTCCCTGCGGCCAGACTCTCAGGGCGGATACCGACGATGAGTTGGTGCAGCTAGTCCAAGAGCATGGCAAGACAGTACACAACCAGGAAGTCAAACGAGAAGACGTACTGGCCATGGCCCAGCCCGAATAGGGCAGTCTGCGTGGGGGCCTCAGTACTCAAGCCGCGATAGCCCACCATTAGCCGGGTCTCCATGCCGTTGTGTTCTCCGTGGACCGTCTCGCGCAGCTGGCCCCCTCCGGCGACTGCGTCTCGACGCCTGGGCGCCACATTCAGAGTCGAGCCATGCGCGCTGCGACGTGGGCGTGAGGCTCCATACCCCCGGGACCACCACTTTCCCTCGGGCGTCAATCTCACGGGCCGCCCAAACCTCCAGCACCGCCGGCTTCGCCATTCCGGCTATCTGGCCTCCCTGGACGGGTATGTCCAGCTTCCCGACCTTCTGGAGTGACCACCAGGCCGACCCTAATCACCAGATTCAGCATAACACTACTCACGGGCAGAGATTCCCGGCGGGCCCTTTTAGCATCACTCCAAGGTGCTGTATGCTATCCTTTCCATTGCCGACCCATCGAGCAAGCATCAAGGAGGAGAAGGATGGCAAACGACATTGAGAGGACTATCGTGCAGACCAGGGGGGTGGCCCGCCCCATCGGGGCCTCCAGCAGCGCCGTGACCGTCCGGCCGGATCGGCTTATGTTCATCGCCGGGCAGGTGGCCGTCGACGAGAACGGGGAGATGGTGGGAAAGGGGGACTTCCCCGCCCAGGTGCGGCAGGTGTTTCACAACCTGGAGCAGGTGCTGGCCAGCGCCGGCGCCACTTTCCAGAACGTGGTCCAGTTCACTACCTACCTTACGCGCGCCCAGGACATCGAGGGCCTGATCGCCACCCGGAGGGAGGTGTTCGCCCGGGCCTATCCCGAGGGCGACTACGCGCCGAACACCCTGCTCATCATCAACCGGCTGGTGAGGGAGGAGTTCCTTCTTGAGGTGGAGGCCATCGCCGCACTGCCCTGATGGGAACGGGGGGGGTTGGTGGGCGCTGTTGGCGCCCCTCCGACGCTGTGGTAGACTAACTGGGCACCGTCCGCGAGCCTGGAGGAGCCAGCCACCGGGAGGTGGCGCGATGGAATACGCTGCGATCGCCCCCATCATGGGCCAGCTCTGGTCGCCCATCGCCGCGGTCACCTGCCGCTGGCGGGGAGTGGCCAACGCCCAGATCGCCGTGGCCATCGGCGCCGCGTCCATCGTGCCCAGTATGCCCAGGGTGGTGGTCCAGATATACAAGCGCAACTACAGCCACGAGCTGATTTACGGCAGCGGGGCCTTCGCCCTGAACTACCTGCGCCCGGACCAGCTCCGGTACATCAACGAGTTCGGCCTGGTCTCTGGGCGGCAGGTGGACAAGCTGGTGAACGTCCCATGGGGTGTGGGGCCCTCGGGCAGCCCGCTCCTTCAGGACTGCTGGGGGTACCTGGACTGCCGCGTCGTCAACGCTATGGACGGGGGCGACATGACCTGCTTTCTGGGGGAGGTGCTGGCCGGGGAAACCCTGAGCGACGACGGACCCCTGTGGTGGAGCGATGCACGTAGGGCGATTCCCGTTCAGTGGGCGGAGGAGTGGGACCGGAAGATCAAGCTGGAAATCGAATACTCCCGGGAGCGTATGAGGGACATTGAACTCGCACCCTGGAAACGGTAAGGGCCACCTCGCCATGGAAGCCACCCGTAGCCTGGTGGAGAGCGTCCACAGCTCTCCGTACATGGCGGTCGTCGCCGTGGCCGGCGCCGGTGGGCAGGCGCTGGCCTGGCTTCTGGGAGCCCCAGGGGCGTCCAGGACCGTGCTGGAAGCCATCGTCCCGTACAGCCGCCGGTCCATCGCCGAGCTGCTGGGCCGGGAGCCGGAACAGTACGTTACGCCGCGGGTGGCAAGGGAGATGGCGGAGGCCGCCTACACCCGGGCCCTCCAGCTAAGGGAGATGCAGGAGCCGGTCTTAGGGCTGGCTTGCACCGCGGCCATCTCGACGGACAGGCCCAGGCGGGGGGACCACCGGTGCTGTGTCGCCGCATGGGACGACGTGGGGGTCACTACTTACGACCTGGGGCTGGCGAAGGGAGAGCGGGACCGGGCGGGAGAGGAGGACCTGGTGAGCCGGCTCATCCTGCACGCTCTGGGGGAGGCCTGCAAGCTGGGGCATGACCTGCCCCCTGCCCTGCTGGAGGGGGAGCGGCTCCAGGTGCAGCGTAGCGACCACGCCGACCTGGTCCAGCTGTTGCTGGCCAAGACATCCGATAGGGGGTGGGGCGGGGGAGTGCGCACGGTGACGGTCTATCCCGACGGCAGCATGGCCGCCAACGAGCCCATACGCGCGGCTGCTGTGCTGCCGGGCTCCTTCAGCCCGCTGCACCAGGGCCACGAGCGGCTGGCCCAGGTGGCCTCCCACATGGTGCGGGGCCAGGTCATCTTTGAAATCTCGGTGCTGAACGTGGACAAGCCAGCCCTGGAAGAGGAGGAGGTGCGCCGCCGGCTGCGCCAGTTCCAGGGTAGGCGGCGCGTGGTCCTGACCCGCGCGCCCATCTTCCGGGAGAAGGCGGCCCTGTTCCCTGGATGCGCCTTCGTCATAGGATGGGACACGGCGCAGCGGCTCCTGCATCCCCGGTACTACGGGGGTCGCAAAAGGGCCATGATGAAGGCCCTGGAAGAGATACGCGACGCAGGGTGCAAGTTCCTGGTGGCCGGACGGCTTCACGAAGGCGTCTTTCGCACCCTCACCGACGTGCCGATCCCCAAGAAGTTCGCCGACCTCTTCGAGGCTATCCCCGAGAACTGGTTTCGGGAGGACGTCTCCTCCACCAACCTCCGTTAGCCGGCCCGATCCGGGGTCACCTGGCGGAACGCCTTGAAGTGCCGGGCCAGCGCCCTCACCCTTGCCGGGTCCACCGGGTTACGAATATCTCCGCCCACCTTCAGGCTGGTCCCGACTATTGCGCCGTCGGCCAGCACAAGGAACGAGGCGGCGTTACCTTCGTCCAAGCCGCTGCCGACCAGAACAGGCGTACCGGGCGCCGCCTCCCTTACCTTCAGGACGTCGTCAAGCTCGGCCTGAGCGCCCGTTGCCGGACCGGTCACCACGAGGGCGTCGGCCAGCCCCCGCGACACGGTCTCCCTGGCCACCCGGCCGATGTCGGCCTGCCCAAGGGGGACGGCGTGCTTGACCAGCACATCCGCGAATATTTTCACCCTGTCCGCCGACCCAAGGGAACGCCGGTAACGTAGAGTCTCGTGGGCCCTCCCCTGGATTAGCCCTTCGTCGGCCAACATTACCCCGTAGTGCACGTTAACGCGGATGAAGCAGGCCCCGCCGGCCACGGCGATGGCAAGGGCCGCAGCGGGGTCGTTGCGAAGCACGTTCACGCCCACTGGGAGGCCCACCGCGTCCCTCACTGCGCGCACCGCCAGGGCCTGGGCTGCCACCGTGTGGGGCCCCACCGGGCCCGTGTCGAAGGGCGCGTCGCCGAAGTTCTCCACGACGATCCCGTCGGCGCCACCCTCGGCCAGAGCCAGTGCGTCCTCTCTTGCCCTGGCCAGCACCACCTCCATATCTCCCAGCCACCGGGGGGACCCGGGCAGCGGAACGAGATGCACTACCCCTATGAACGCCTTGGTAACGTTGAAGAGCGCCTGTAGCACCAGCTCCTCCCTGCGCACCAGGGTCTCCCAGGTGCCCGGCACGAACCCATCATGTTAGCCGAAGGCCGCCGGGGTCAGGGCCTTTTTGGCGAGATGGTTACCTTTCTGATCTCCCCGACACCGCTGCTCTCTGTGGTAACTCTGGGGTGGTCCGCTAGGGCTATGTGGATAATCCTGCGCTCTGCCGCCGGCATCGGCTCCAGAGGAATGGCCCGTCCGGTGCCGGCCACCCTCTCGGCCACCCGGAGCGCCATCTCATGCAGGGAGTTGTTCCGGCGCTCACGGTACCGCTCTACGTCCAGGCTCACCCTCACGTCCACGTCCTTGAGGGTGTTCTTCACCGCCAGGTTTACGATGTATTGGAGGGCACGAAGGGTCTCTCCCCTGCGACCTATGAGGAGCCCCGCGTCTTCGCCCGTTATGTCGATGACGGGGCCGCCGCTATCGGGATCGTGGGCACTCCTGAGCATCGTTAGCGTCTGGACCCCAGACCTCGCCAGAATCTTGTTCAGGACATCCAGGGCCAGGGAGGCGGCATTGCCCACGGACGTGAGCTTCCTTACGCTAACCCGGGCAGGCTCGGCACCGAAACCCAGGAACCCGGGCTTACCGCGGCTTAGTATCTCTACCTCTACCTCGTCCCGGTCTGCGTCGAGCTCTTTCAGCGCTACCTCTATTGCCTCTTCGACGGTTCTTCCGGACATCGTTCGCTGTTCCATCGCTTGCCAACTCCTTAGATTCTGGCTCCTGGGCCGCTGGAGGGGTGGGCGCGGCCGCAGGGGTGGCTTTGGCGAAAAGGGGACCCCATCCTGTAATGAAGCACTGAATGGTTACCCCGATTGCGTTCGAGGCCACCCAGTATAGGGCGAGGCCGCTGGGGAAGGTGAATGAAAAAAAGGCCAGCATCATGGGCATCATCCACAGCATCATGTTGTTGGTGGACCGCTGCCTGTCGTCCGTTGCCGGCATCATAGTCATCTTTTGCTGGACCCAGGTGGACACCCCCACCAACACCGGCAGTATGGGAGTGGGATCGGGGTTGGCCAGGTCCAGCCAGAGGAAGCCGCTGTTGAGGGGCGCGATGGTATCTGCCACCGGGTTCCAGGAGTACAGCCTCTGGGAAAGGCCCACCAACCCGTCGGGATGGGTGCCCAGTGCCTTGAGAAGGGCCTGGTAGAGCCCGATCCAGATGGGTAGTTGGATGACCATGGGCCCCAGACATCCCAGAGGGTTCACCCCGGCTTCCTTGTAGAGGCCCATCATGTCCGCGGACCTTTTCTTGGGGTCCTTGGCGTTGCGTGCCTGGATCTCCTTCATCCGGGGCTGTAGGGCCTGCATCTTCCGCATCTGATTGATCTGCTTCAGGTGAAGGGGCATGGTCGCCAGGCGGACGAGCACGGTAAAGACGATTATGGACAGCCCGAAGTTGCTGAAGAGGATGCTGTACAGCACAACCAGCGCGTTCAGCATCGGGTTGACTAGGACGTTGTCAAAGATGAATCCCACGTTGGACCTACTTCTTGGTGGACACGTTCCAGCGTTGGACCCACCGCTTCGCGTCCACACCACGCACTGTACTGTCGTCTACTCCCACGAATACCATGGTGCCTTGCTGGCTTAGAGGACCCTTTACCCGTGCACCCAGGTCCTTGAATACTTCGACGGCAGTCCCGGTGTCGGCGCTGAGGAGGTACAGCCTGCCCGCGTCCGTGGCCACTACGATGGCGTCCCCGACCACTGCGGGCGTGGAAACGATGGGTGAATCAGCCCTGAAGGGGCTGGACCAGACAGGGCTACCCTTCTTGTCCAGGGCGTACACTGTCCCTCCCATCGTCGCCGCGTAGATCTGCTCCCCATCGGAAACCGCCCCAGCCCAGAACCAGCCGTCCCCCGCGAAAGACCAGAGGAGGGCCCCCGTCTTCGAGTCGAGGGCGTACAGCTTCTGGTCGAAGGAGCCCACTATCACCATCCCGTCCAGTAGCAGAGGTGTGGAGACCACGGCGGCGCCGGTCTTGTACTTCCACAAAGATGTGCCTGCCGCGCCCGACGTATCATCCAGGGAGAGGGCATAGATGTGGCGGTCCATGGAGCCGAAGTAGACCGCCCCTTCCCCAACGACAGGCGTGGACCAGATCCTGCCTTCGCTGGCGAAGCGCCACGCCATACGCCCCGGAGCATCCCCCGCGGTGTGGAAGGCGTACAAGCTCCCGTCGTCGGAGCCCACCATCACCAGGCCATGGGACTCCGAGAGCGCCGGCCCGCCCACTATGCCTCCCTCGATACCCTTGACCCACTGCCTGGCGCCGCTCTCCTTGCCGATGGCGAAGAGTCTTCCACCTTTACCTTCCCTATCCCCCTTGTCCGCTATGAATAACAGCTCCTCGCCCACCGCAGGCATTCCGAACACGCCTCCCAGCTTCTCCTCACCCTCGCGTGGGAAACGCCACTTCTCCCTGGGAGAGTCACCGGTAATCGCCTCGAAGGCCAGAACCTCACCCTGTTTGTTACCCACGAACAAGACACCGTCACTGGCCGCAGTCGCGGACCACCCGGAGCCCCAGGAGATAAGGCTGCGTCCGGTGCAGCCGGCCAGGACCAGCAGCCCGATAAGCAATAGGACCAGCCACCGCAGCCCGCTGCCCAGCTGCGGCCTTGGGTGGCTCGTCCTCGGAACCCTGCGATTCACGGGTACGTCAGCTCCACACGCATCTCCACGGGCGAGCGGACGCCCATCACCAGCTTCCCCGAGGAGAGTGACCTTTGAGACCCCTGATAGGACCTCCGCCGGCGACAGGGCGCGGTTACCCAACAGCCAGGTCATAATCGATATCTTGCTAAGGAACAGGGTCGTAGCCTTTTCCCCCCAGAGGGTGGCACCGGGCCAGACGCCTCAGCGTGAGCCAGATTCCGGTCAAGAAGCCGCGCCCTCGTATCGCCTCCTGGCAGTAGTTGGAGCAGCTAGGGATATACCGGCAGGACGACGGCAAATAGGGTGAGACTGCTCTCTGGTATACGGTAACACAGGCGAGGGCCAGTCCTTTCACTCCCTGGCGCCTTCGCGGCGAAAGCTGAGAGTAAGCCCGCCCCTCACCCTCACTTCGCCTGCTCCCCTCAAGGCGGCCACGGCCGTGCACCGCCATCCTGGGAGCAGGGGCTATGGGTGGTTCCCGCAGAAAAAAGTCTGGTCTTGGAAAAGAGGTCCTGGGCTGCCAACTGGAGGGAATGGTAGTCCACGCCGGCGGCCTCTCTCCTGGCTATAAATACCATGTCCCACCCGGGGCTAACAGGAGTGAGACGGACCACTTCCCTCAAACGACGCCTCAGTTTGTTTCTTACCACCGCATTCCCGATGCGTTTACCCACCAGAAACGCGAACCGGTTCCTGTCCAGGTCGTTGGGCAGAATCTTCAGCACCAGGAGCCGGTTCGCGCGTACGCGCCCCTCCCGGTGTATGATCGAAAAACGTTTGCCACCGGTTAGGCGATGCTCCCTCTGCATGAGGACCCGGCCGGCTACACCGCTAGCCGGTGTCGTCCTTTGAACCTACGGCGTCTCAGCACGTTCCGGCCTCCCGGGGTGCTGGCACGAGCGCGGAATCCATGGACACGTTGCCGACGTCGCTTTTTTGGTTGGTAGGTACGCTTAGGCATAATAATCTCCTGGCGAAAGGATTATAATTCATGTCCGAGAGAAGTGTCAATTTCGGTGTGGGTGGCTTATTGGGGAGAAAGTCTCCGAAAAAGCGGGCGGACCTGCTCCTGCTAGACAGAGGTCTGGCGGAGAGCCAGGAGAGAGCCCAAGCCTTGATCATGGAAGGGCTGGTCTACAGCCCATCGGGCAGGGTACTGAAGGCAGGCTCCCTTGTGGCCGCCGACACCCCGCTGGAAGTCAGGGGTGGGCTGCCCTACGTGAGCCGGGGCGGGGTCAAGCTGGCCCACGCTCTGGACCGCTTCCACCTGGACGTTTCCGGCCTGGTGGCCCTGGACGCGGGGGCCTCCACAGGAGGCTTTACCGATTGCCTGCTTCAGCGGGGCGTCCGCAGGGTGTTCGCCCTGGACGTAGGCCACGGCCAGCTGGACTATCGCATACGGCAGGACCCCAGAGTCACCGTACTCGAAGGGGTCAACGCGCGATACCCCTTCCGTCTGCCCTGGCCCACGGGTGACACGCAGCACACCGCCGAGATGGCGCCTGAAGATGCCTATTCGGGCCGGGCCAGGCTCGTGGACCTGGCAACCATCGACGTATCCTTCATATCTGTCACCAGGGTGATTCCGCCGGTCGCAGAGCACGTGAAACCGGGGGGCTCGATGGTCGCGCTGATAAAGCCCCAGTATGAGGCCAGACGCGAGGAGGTGGGGCGGGGCGGCGTGATAAAGGACCCCCAGGTCCACGCCCGGGTACTCGCCAGAGTGATCCCAAGGGTGGTGGGAGCAGGCTACCGGCTGAGAGGCCTGCTCCCCTCGCCCATCCTGGGGGACGCGGGCAACAGGGAGTTCTTCCTGCTGCTGCAGAAGGGGACGTAAGGGCATCCAGCCCTGGGCGCCCCCGTAACCGCCGAGCAGATGGGGCCACCTGGGCTGGGGATGTATTCGCCGCCGCATATCTGGTAATCTATTACCGGAACGGGGGACCCTTCGCCTCGGCCTTCTTCACCGGCCGTGCCGCCAGTCCCAGCATAGAGGTTTCGGGACTTCTGGAGGCACCCAGATGGGCCACATGAGGAGGACACCGAGGTCCCCAAGCCGCGACCATCGTCCCTCTGAGACCACGCCGATCCGAGGTTGACATGTTCACACCGGTGCCCAGCAAGGTGAGTTTCCCAGAGATGGAGAAGGCCATCCTCCAGTTCTGGGCCGACAGGGATATATTCCGCCGTACGGAACGAGAGCGGGAGGGAGCGCCCCTCTTCATGCTCTACGAAGGCCCTCCCACGGCCAACGGTAGCCCCGGCGTCCACCACGTGCTGGCCAGGGTGTTCAAGGACATCATCTGCCGATACAAGACCATGAAGGGGTATCACTGCCTGAGAAAGGGCGGCTGGGATACCCACGGGCTGCCCGTGGAGCTGGAGGTAGAGAAGGAACTGGGACTAAGGCACAAGCGGGAGATAGAGGAGTACGGCATCGAGAGGTTCAACCGGAAGTGCAGGGAGAGCGTGTTCCGGTACGTAAAAGAGTGGGAGAGCCTGACGGACCGCATCGGCTTCTGGGTAGACATGGAGCACCCCTACGTCACCCTGGACAACGACTACATCGAGACGGGATGGTGGATACTCCGCCAGCTCTGGGACCAGGGCCTCCTGTACCAGGCGATGAAGGGCACCCCCCACTGCCCCCGCTGCGTTACCAGCCTCAGCTCCCACGAGGTGGCCCTCGGCTACAAGGAGAACACCCCCGACCCCTCGGTCTACGTCAAGTTCCCCATAGCGGGTCCCTCTGGCGCGCTAGATGGCTTCTATCCGGGGAGTTCGCTGGCCAACGGGCCACCCACCTACTTCCTGGCCTGGACCACCACCCCCTGGACCCTCCCCGGCAACACCGCCCTGGCGGTGCACCCCCAGCAGGACTATTCGCTGGTGGAGGTCTTGAGGGACGGCGCTGTGGAGCGACTGGTCATGGCGTCGGCCCTGGTGGATTCCGTGATCGAAGAGCCACATACCATTGTCGGCACCGTCAAGGGGTATGACCTGACCACCTACGCCTACGAGCCACTCTACCACCCATTCGAGAACGGCGTTGAGGTACGCAGCTTCATGGGCAGCGGCTCTTATGAGCTCATCGCGTCCAGCACCTTCGTCGTCCATGTTGTCTCAGCCGATTTCGTCTCTATGAAGGAAGGGACGGGCATCGTCCACATCGCCCCCGCCTTCGGCGACGAGGACCTCGGCGCGGGGCGGGAGCACGGCCTGGACTTCGTTCAGCCTGTCGACCTCCAGGGTAACGTCGTCGGCAATTATCCCTTTGCCGGCAAGTTCGTCAAGGATGCCGACAAGGAGATCATCGCCGACCTCAAGTCCAGGGACCGCCTCTATCGCCAGGGGGTCTACCACCACACCTACCCCTTCTGCTGGCGTTGCGATACGCCCCTTCTCTACTACGCGAAGACCTCCTGGTACATCCGCACTACCGCGGTGAAGGACCGGCTTACCAGCGGCAACAGGGAGATAAACTGGTATCCCGACTACATCAAGGAGGGCCGTTTCGGGGAGTGGCTGGCCAATAACGTGGACTGGGCTATCTCCAGAGAGCGCTACTGGGGCACTCCCATACCCCTGTGGCGGTGCGACTCCTGCGGCGAGTACCACTGCCTGGGGAGCGTGGCCGAGCTCAAGGAGATGGCCATCGAGCCCGTGGAAGATGGCCTGGACCTTCACCGCCCCTACGTGGACGCGATAGCGATCCGCTGCCCCAAGTGCGACGGGCGGATGCTGCGCATCCCCGAGGTCATGGACGCCTGGTTCGACTCCGGGGCCATGCCCTTCGCCCAGTACCCCGTCACCTCCAAGGAGGACGTGGAACGGCTACAAGGAGAGGGCTGCCTTCCCGCGGACTACATATGCGAGGCGGTGGACCAGACCCGGGGCTGGTTCTATAGCCTCCACGTGCTGTCCATCCTGCTCACCGGGCGGCCCAGCTATCGCAACGTTATCTGCCTGGGGCTCATCCTGGATGGCCAGGGGCAGAAGATGAGCAAGCACCTGGGGAACGTGGTAGGGCCCTGGGCCGTGCTGGACGCCCAGGGCGCCGACGCCACCCGCTGGTACCTATTTACGGCGGCCCAGCCCGGCGAATCGCGACGATTCTCCCAGGAGCTGGTGAACGAGGTGGTGCGCCGGTTTCTCCTGACCCTCTGGAATGTGCACTCCTTCTTCACAACCTACGCTTCGGTGGACCGGTACACACCGGACCAGGTACCGCCAGGCTGGAAGCCAGTCTCCGAGCTTGACCGGTGGCTGCTGGCAGAGCTCAACAGCCTCGTGTCCCAGGTGGATGGATACCTGGAGGCCTACAATCCCACCGACGCCGGCAGGCGTATCCAGGAGTTCGTGGACCGCCTGTCCAACTGGTATGTGCGCCGCAGCCGGCGCCGCTTCTGGAAAAGCGAGAACGACGAGGACAAGGTCTCGGCCTACGCGACCCTCTATACCTGCCTGACCACCCTGTGCAAGCTGCTGGCCCCCTTCATGCCCTTCGTTGCCGAGGAGATGTACCAGAACCTGGTCCGTGCCGTGGATGGGGGCGCGCCGGAGAGCGTGCACCTGGCCTCCTTCCCCCAGGCCAACCCCGAGCTGGTGGAGGCGCCCCTGATCGACGCTACCCGGCTGGCCATGAGGATCTCCAGCATGGGCAGGGGAGCCCGGTCCCGGGCAGGGGTGAAGGTGCGTCAGCCTCTACCACGGGTCCTGGTGAGGCCCCGTGTCCCCGATGAGGCCGGGCACATCCTGAGGGTCCGCTCCCAGATACTGGACGAGCTCAACATCAAGGAGCTTGAGCTCCTGACCGACTCCGCGACTCACCAGGGAGTAGCCGGCTGTGAGGGCGGCCATGGAACTCTCTACCAGCGAGCCCTGGAAGCGGCGGGGGCGTCCCCGGCATCCGGGACAGGCTCCTCCAGCATCCCACCCGCCGGGGCGGGCGGCCACGTCGAGGCTATGGTACCGTTGGACCAATACTGGGTGTCCCTCGAGGGCGGGTACATGGTGGCAGTGGACACCTCCATAACGCCCGAGCTGGCGGAGGAAGGGCTGGCGAGGGAGCTGGTCCACCGCATCCAGAACCTGAGGCGCGGCGCCGGATTCGAGGTCACCGACAGGATCGTCACCTACTATCGGGGCTCCCAGCGGGTAGGAGACGTGATGAGGAAGTTCGCCCAGTACATCCAGCAGGAGACCCTCTCCGACGAACTGGTCGAGGGAGACCCGGAGAAGGCAGCCCACACCGAGGTCCAAAAGGTGGAAGGACTGGAAACGGTCCTGGGTCTCAGACGGGTCCAGGAAGTGGCCCCGAAGTAACGTGCAGGTGCCTCACTGGCCGGGCCTTTCCCCCAGGGTCACCTCCAGGGTCATGAGCCGTTCGTCTCGGAAGACTTCCAGGTCCACCTTCTCAGCCACACCGTGTTCAAACCTCAGGAGCCTTACCAGGTCCCGCCTCGTGGAGACCTCTCTGCCACCGATGGACACGATCACGTCCCCCCTCCGCACTCCTCCCTGCGAGGCGGGCCCGTCCCGGACCACACCCGCTACCAGCACACCCTCCCTGAGGGGGACGCCCACCTCGGCGGCCATCTGGGGGTCCAGCTCCTCCAGCGCCACGCCCAGCCAGGCCCACTGGACCCGGCCGTCTTTCACCAGTGCGGCGGCAACGGGCCCCACTGTATCCATGCCCACCGCGAAGCCTATACCCTCTATCTCCCTCCCTGAGGGGTCACTACGGGCTACCGCCGTATTTATGCCTACCACCTGCCCCTGAAGGTTGAGCAAGGGGCCTCCGCTATTTCCTGGATTGATCGAGGCGTCGGTCTGGATGAGGCTGTGTAATTGAACGTCCGCCGTTACCTGGAAGGAGCGGTCCAGGGCGCTGATTACGCCGAAGGTCACCGTAGGGCCCCCGGGCAAGGCCAGCACATTGCCTATGGCGATTACCGGGTCCCCGACCCTGACTCCGGCCGGGTCGGCCAGCGCGGCGAACGGAAACCTATCCCCCTGGATCCTGAGCACCGCCAGGTCGGTAAGACCGTCCGCACCGAGCACTTCCCCTTCGAATTGCCGTCCATCGTCCAGGGTCACCGTGACGGTGACCGAACCCTCTACCACATGGTTGTTGGTAAGGACCAACCCCTTGGGATCGAATATCACCCCGGAACCGCTCTGGGAATCCCGGAACCTTCTGCCGAAGAGGTCCCGTTGCACCACTTCAGCCACGATGGAGACTACCGCCGGCCTCGCCTTCTCTACGACACCGGGAATATCCAGCAACGCCGTGACGGGAGCAAGGGCTGCGACGGGCGTCTGGGTGGGGGACGACAGCCGGCCCGTGCCGCCCTGCAGTGAGGGGAGGGGAGTGGGCGTACCGGTGGGGAGCGTATCGCCTTCGCCCGCGATGGGAGACGAAGCACCCGACGCCGGCGTGGAGTTGGCGGACGGAACGGGGGTGGCTGTGGGGACGCTGCACGCCACCACAACCAGCGCCACCGCAAGCACCAGCACCGGCAGAACTCTCCTGAGCGCCCTCAATACGGCTACGGCGACAGCATGCCTCATGGCAAAGCTCCTTACCCTCCCGTGAGCTGTCGAATGGCGTCCCGCTGGGCCTGGAACAGGGGCTCCAACCCACGCCGGGCCACGGCTAGAAGCTCCGGCACAATGTCTACGGCGAAGGGCGCCCCTTCTGTGGCCCCCTGTATCTCCACCAGATCACCCCTGTCGGTCATGGCAACGTTGAAGTCCACCTGCGCTCGGAAGTCTTCCTCGTAGGGCAGGTCCAGCAGCGTCTTGCCGTCTACCACGCCCACACTCATGGCGGCCACGGCGGACTCCAGGGGGACCGCCAGCAGCACCCGGTTGCGCACCAGGCATAGCAGAGCCTGGTACAAGGCTACGTACGCCCCCGTTATGGCCGCGGTCCTGGTGCCTCCATCGGCCTGAATAACGTCACAGTCCAGCAGCACCGTGCGCTCTCCCAAAGCGGTGCGGTCCGTCACGGCCCGTAGGCACCTGCCGATGAAGCGCTGTATCTCCAGCGAACGTCCCCTGGGCGGGCCGGTTGCCCCCTCGCGGGCGGTGCGCATGCTGGTCGACCGGGGCAACATGGCGTACTCGGCAGTCACCCAGCCCCTGCCGTCCCCCCTCAGGAAGGGTGGGACACGCTCTTCTATGGTGGCGGCACACAGCACCCTGGTCAGCCCCATCTCTATCAGGGCCGACCCCTCGGCGAAGCCCTGGTATCCGGGTATGATACTGACCTTTCTGGGCTCGTCCCAGCGACGCCCGTCGGCCCTCTTTACATCAGATGCGTCCACTACACCTTCACTCCGTAGCTCTACAGGATGTCCTAACGACGGCAGGGGAAGATTCCCCCGGTTCCCAGTATATCAGAACCGGTCTCGTCCCCGGCAACCCGCCGGACGCCCCCTCAGGCTGCGGGCTTCCTGCCGTACACCAATGTCGCGGGGCCGGGGAGGCCGGCACGGCCGGTCTCTACGTACCCAGCGCCTTCCAGCCAGGCCTTGTACTCGCCATAGGTGTGGGCCTCTCCACCTTCCATCACCACCAGGGCAAGGAAGTTAAAGGCTGCGGCGAAGGCGGGCGCCGTGCGGCTGTCCTCCAGAACGAAGTCGCAGATGACTATGTCGCCCTGGGGCGGAAGGGCAATGTAGCTCTTTCGGACCAGGGCCATGCACCTGTCGGCGTCGTAGTTGTGGAACACGTTGCTGTACAGGTGAACGTCCGCATCCTGGGGGTAACCGTCGGTGAACATGTCCGCCTCCAGGGTGTCGATCCGGTGGGACAGGCCGGCCTGGGAGATGTAGGCGCGGGCAACGGCGCACACCTCCGGCCTATCCAGGACCGTCGCCCTCAGCCCCGGCACACTGCTGACCGCCCCTATGGCCATCACTCCGGACCCGCCACCCACGTCCAGGAGGTGCCCTTTGCCGGCGAGCCTCCCGGCCCACGTCCGCCCGAAGGCCATCCCCGTCCCAACGCTGAGGCCGTGCATGCCCCGGGTGAACATCTCCGAGGCCTCCCCCCCGAGAGGGACACGTCTGCCCGCCTCTGTTGTGTCTACGCCCCACACGGGCCCGTCCTGCCTCAGAGCGCGCTCGAACTCCACGAAGGGTGCGTAGAAGAGCCTGTTGACGGCAACGAACAGATCGCCCATGTACGCGGGCTTCCCTTCCACCAGGTACTCAGAGGAGAGGCGTGTCGTCCGGTACCTGCCACCCTCCTTCGCCAGCAGGCCCAGGGCAGTCATGCCGTCCAGGAGGAAGCGGGTACCCCGCTGCGGCAGCGAGAGGGCGCTGGCGACCTCCTCCAGGGTGTTGCCACCCCCTTCCACCACGCTGAATAGCTTGAGGTCGCATGCGGCCAGAAAGGCCTTGGAGCTCCAGTACCCCAGGCCCAGCTGAAGCAGGTCCACTTCGGAGGAACCGGATGAGAACTCAGTTGCCATTCCGTGCCGAACCTCCAAGGGGATCACTGGGCGGTGCGGCCCCCATCGATGACCAGCTCGGCCCCCGTGACATAGGAGGACTCGTCCGAAGCGAGGTATAAAAGGCCTGCGGCCACGTCATCGGGGGTGCCGATTCTCCCCAAGGGCGTCTTGGCGATCCTGTCCCGTCGGTAGACCTCTACGGCCAGGAAGGCCTCATTCATCGGAGTCTCTATCACGCCGGGGTGTACCGAGTTTACCCGGATACCGTCCCGGGCGTGCTGGACGGCGGCTATCTTGGAAAACAGGCGCACCGCTCCCTTGGAGGCGTGATAAACAGCGGAGGTCCCGCCTCCCACCAGCCCGGACATAGACGAAATGTTGATTATCGAGCCGCCTCCCGCCTTTCTCATCTCGGGGATGGCGTGCCTGGTCCCCAGGAAGACCCCTTTCGCGTTCACTGCCATCACCAGGTCCCAAAGCTCCTCGGTGGTGTCCTCTATGCTCACCTGCTGTCCGATTCCGGCGTTGTTGACCAACACGTCCAGCTTACCAAAGGCGTTCACCGCAGCCTCTATAGAGCGGCTCCAGTCTTCGGCACGGGTCACATCCAGCGGAATGAACAGGGCCATCCCCCCGGCCATGCAGATGTCCTCGGCGAGCTTGCGCCCCTCCTCTTCGAGGATATCGCCAATCACGACCTTCGCCCCCTCCCTTGCGAACATTCTCGCGGTAGCGGCCCCCATTCCCCGGGCCCCCCCACTGATCAAGGCCACCTTCCCCTCCAAACGGCCTTTCCTACCCGATGCCTCTCTTACATCTTCCATTTCCATGGTCTCTGGCGTGCGACTACCTCCCTAAAATGGCGGCGGGACTACGCCGGAAAGCTCAGGGGGCAGGCCGGATGCTCTCCAGCAGTCCCGCGTACTCCTCCCGTCCCATGCCCTCCGGGGCAGGCACGAAAACGTGGGTCACCCCCAGGCTCTGGTACTCTCCCAGGCGTCTCCTGACCGCGTCCGTGTCCCCGGCGATGGCCACCTCGTCCACCAGGTCTACCGGGATGGCCCGTGCCGCGGCGGCGAAGTCGGACAAGCGGTGGAACTCCTCCGTCCACCCACCCATGTCTATCACCTCCCGAGAACACATGGCCCGCCGCACCTCCGCCACAATGCCCGGCACGTCGTACGCGGCGCCGCCCAGCGACCGCTCCATCCCCGGAACGCTGAGGTAGACGGCCATCTCCCTCTTGAAACCGGCCAGGGCGGTCTCTGGTTCCCCGGTCACCTTAAGGCCCGTGGATACGATGAAGGCGAAGCGGCCCGGGTCTCGGCCTGCCTCGGCCACCCAGGAGGTCATCCGCCCGATGGTGCGCCGGAGGAACTCTATCCCGGGCCAGTGGAATATCACGCCGTCGGCCACCCGGGCCGCAGCCCGCAGCATCCTGGGGCCTACCGCCGCCACGTACACGGGGAGGTGGGCCTGGACCCCTGTCGTGTAACGTTTGAGTCCCCGCACTCGAAAGTGGCCCTTCGACGACGCCGTGTGGGGTGCGGACCACCATTGCCGCAATAGCCCTACCGTCTGCTCCACCACCTCCACCGGGTCCCCCACTTCCATCCCCAACAGCACCTCGTACCATCGGGGGAGGCTGCGTCCCAGCCCCAGGAAGGCGCGGCCGCCGGAGAGACGGTCCAGGGTAGCGACGGACATGGCCTGGAGGTGAGGGGGGCGCACGTAGGGGCTGGTAACCCCCGTCCCCAGCCGCACCCGCTCCGTCACCCCTGCCACACTACCGAGAATGGCAAAGGCGTCCCAGTGGAAGGGGTCTTCGGGCACCCACAGGGAGTCCACTCCAGCACCATCGGCCACCCTGGCCTGCTCCAGCAGACGCTCCACCGGCTGGTCGCGTAGCCCCCTGGCACCCAGATGGACGCAGAACCTGATGCCCCTGTCCCCCTTTAACCCATCGTCTCCAGGGCGTGAGGCTGCCCCAGACTTCGCCGGCACATGGGCCCAGAAGGCAGGTGGCGTCCGGACACCGTGAACGTACTAACCTGAATTCCCCAGATGGCATCTAATGCTTCCATAAACATGCCATCCTAAGATAGCACAGACTATATGAACGGAGATGCCGCCCATGTCCCTCAGCTTCGCCAGACGCTCCAGCATCTCCAGGGATACTGGCCCTCACTCTGTGATTGGGCTATGTTCCTCGCCCCACCCGGGCCATTGCCCTGACCCTGGAGTTACCTGACCAGTATATTTTGATACAGCTCGATAGACTGGTCGTTCCCAGCCGGTTGCCAGCGATCCGACTGTAGTTCCTTTATGGACGAGACTCCACTAGTCTTACCGCGGAATATCAGGGCACGAACTCGAAGGAACCGATATCGCTGGTACCAACTCGTGCCACGCCGCGCTGGTCTGTCGGAGGAGCCACGCTGTCATCTCCTTTGTCGATGGCTGGGCTGCCCACCTGGAGTGCATGGGTCAAGGTCGACCCGCCGTTATCCGACAGCGGGCCGAGGAGGGGGTCCTCCCCGGTGATGTTGCCGGTGGGATCCCCGGTAATGGTGCAGCCTGTGGTGTCCTGGACCAGATTGTGGCCCTGAGAGGCGAGGGTGCCCCCACAGTCACGCGCCTGGAGGCCAGCACTGTTCCCAGCGATGATGGTATTTCTGATGTTAGTTTCGTCAACTCCCACGATGCCGCCCGTGCCGACGGACGCGGTATTGCCGCTGATGGTGCTGTTGGTGATGGTCACCATGCCGCCGGCGTAAATGCCGCCGATAGATCCGTCGGTAACCGAGTTACCGCTAATAGTGCTGTTGGTGATGGTCAGGGTGGTAGTTCCTCCCTGCCAGTTCTGGCCGTGATAGATACCGCCGCCCGCGCAGGACGAGGAGTTGCCGCTGACGGTGCTGTTTGTCAGAGTTAACGAGCCGGGAGGTAATCCGATGGTTATGCCCCCTCCACCGACCCCGCAGTCGTTCAGATTGCCGCTGACGGTGCTGTTAATAAGGTTCACGGTGCCGAAATGGCTGTAGATCCCACCGCCACCACCGGGACCATTGTTACCGCTGACGGTGACGTTGGTCAGAGTTACCGTGCCGCTATGGTTGTTGATGCCGCCGCCCTGGCCCCCGTTCCCGTGCCTGATGGTCACATCGGAGATGGCGACGTTCCTTTCACCGCTAATGCTCAAAACGCCGTGGTTGGCCACCCCCGGGTCACCGGGGAGCAGGACCGGGTTGACCGCTGATGCCTGGATAATCGTGGTGTCCTGGCCCGCGCCGGCCAAGGTCAGGTTTTTCCCGACGGAGAGCACCCCCAGGGTCAGGGTATAAGTCCCAGCCGGAACAATGATCGTGTCGCCGGAGTCGGCCGCCGCTATCGACTCCCTGAGTGAGCAATCAGCAGCGTCGCAAGTCCCGTCGTTGGTGTCTTGCGTCTTTGTTATCTTGACCCCTCCGCCGAAGTCGGCTGCAATCTCGGCGTCGGTGAGGGGGCGGTTGAAGATCTTGACTTCGTCTATAAGGCCGGTGAAAGGCTGACTGCCAACCGACCGCCCTATATAAACGGTCCCGATTCCCTCAAACGGCGCGTGTCCAGTCCTCTTCGTATCGAGGGCTCCGTCAACAAAAATCGCTTGCTCTCCTGTAGCCTTTGTGTACCGCCATGCCAGGTGGTACCAGGTATCCGCGGAGATAACAGTGGGTGGTGTTGCCCAACGGCACCCGGTGAGCGAGTCCGAGGCTCCTGGAGCTGATCGCCCGCCGGGGAGGCAACATCCTGGTGGACAGCCGGCACCAGGGTATCGGATGGCTCTGTGCTGCCGGCCACCGTCCGGCCCACTGCAGCCCCAGCTACGATGCCCGCCGCAAGTATAATGCCGAGGAACAACGCGAATCGCAACCGTCAGCCACCTTGTACATGCTCTCAGGCCCTATCCCGAGAGGATAGCAATGGGGTGCGACTTCTGTCAAACGCCGGCCTTAGCGACCATCGCCTTGGTCCGGGATTTCCCATTTCCACCGATCCCGGATCAGCGGCCCGATACCGTCCATTTGCTCTCTCAACACTGCCATTCAAGTTGATCTGGGAAATGGGGGTTTACTCCATCGTCTCCAGGGCGTGAGGCTGCCCCGGACTTCGCCGGCACATGGGCCCAGAAGGCAGGCGGAGTCCGGACACCGTGAACGTACTAAGAGTCTAGCACAGACACGGTCTTGGCTACGGCGTCTTGTGCCGGCGGATAGCCCGCCCGGGCCGGTCCGTGGGCCGGGCCAGGCCACAAATTGACAGGGAAGTGGTAACCGTTTATGATGCCAAAGTAGAAAACGCGGTGCGCCGGTATTTGGGGCAGCCGCGCACGGAGTGAAGCCTCTCGGGGCTGGCCCTCCATCCGCGAATCCAGGAGGTGAATCCTTGAAAGAGATCGACTACGTCGCTGCCCGGACCGTGGATGAGGCAGTCTCTCTACTTGCGGAGAAGGGCAACCGGGCCAGGTGCCTGGCCGGCGGGACCGACATCCTGGTCCAGCTCAGGGGAGGTCGCCGCTCACCAGATCTCATTGTGGACGTCAAGGATATTCCGGAAACCAACATCCTGTCCTGCGACCTCCGGAGGGGACTGGAGCTAGGGGCCGCGGTCCCCTGCTACAGGATATACGATGACAGGACCGTCTCGAAGATGTACCCCGGCCTTATAGACGCCGCGGCCCTGATCGGTGGGATCCAGATACAGGGAAGGGCATCGATAGGGGGGAACATGTGCAATTCGGCGCCCAGCGCCGACGCCATCCCGTCGCTGATCGCCCTTGGGACCACCTGCGTGATCGCCGGGCCGAACGGGACCCGGGAAGTGGCGGCGGAGGACTTCTGTACGGGCCCCGGTCAGAACGTGCTTCAGGATAATGAGTTGCTGGTATCCTTCCGCATCCCAGCGCCGGTGAGCCACTCGGGCGCCCACTATCTCCGGTTCATCCCGCGCAACGAGATGGACATCGCCGTTGCTGGGGTAGGCTCGTCGGTGGTGCTGGACCAAGGGGGCAGGTCCTTCGTGTCCGCTCGCATCTCCCTGGCGTCGGTGGCCCCGACGCCCCTGTACGTAAAGGAAGCAGGCGATGCCCTGAGAGGCCGGGAGATATCCGACGAGGCCATAGAGGCCGCGGCACAGGCCGCCATGGCCGCGGCCAAGCCCATCAACGATATGCGCGGTACCATACCCTTCCGGAGCCATCTGGTGGGGGTGTTAACCCGCCGGACCCTGAAGGGAGCTATAGAAAGAGCTAAGGAGGCCTAGAGATATGCCCAGGAAGGTTCACGTACAGACCCGGATCAACGGTGAGGAGGTCGAGTTCCTGTGTGAACCCCGGCAGAGCCTCCTTGAGGTGTTGAGGGACGTGCTCTCCCTCACGGGGACCAAAGAGGGCTGCAACGACGGCAACTGTGGCGCCTGTACGGTTATGCTCGATGGCCGGATAGTGGACTCCTGCCTGGTGCTTGGGGCTGAGGCCGAGGGCAAGTCCATCACCACCATCGAGGGCGTCGCCACCGCCGACGGCCTTCACCCCATCCAGCAGGCCTTCCTGGAGAACGCGGCCCTCCAGTGCGGGATATGTACCCCGGGGTTCATCGTAGCGTCGAAAGCCCTTCTGGAGCGGGAGCCGAACCCCTCCGAGTACCGTGTCCGTCACTGGCTGGCGGGCAACCTGTGCCGCTGCACGGGATACGACAAGATAGTGAGGGCCGTGCTGGACGCAGCGAGCAAGACGGAGGTAAAGCACCGATGACTTCCAACATCGTGCTATCGACCCAGGAATTCGACGTTGTGGGCACCAGGCCCATCCGCCACGACGGAACAGACAAGGTCACGGGCCGGGCCCAGTACGGAGCCGACATCCAACTGCCCGGACTCCTCCACGCCAAGATCCTGAGGAGCCCCCACCCCCATGCCCGCATCCTCTCCATCGACGTCAGCCGCGTCCTGGCGATGCCGGGGGTTAAGGCGGTGGTCACCTCGGCGGAGCTCGCCCAGCCCTCGGGCAAGGCGGCCGACCTGGGTGAGGGAGCGATGGTGAACACCAAGTTCATGAGCAACAACTGTCTGGCAGGGGACAAGGTGCTGTACAGGGGGCACGCCGTGGCGGCGGTGGCGGCCACCAGCCCCCACATCGCCGAGGAGGCACTGTCCCTGATCGACGTGAAGTACCAGGTGCTCCCACCGGTCATGAACGTGCTGGACGCCATGAAGGAGCACGCCCCTATACTCCACGAGAGGCTGGAGACCCTCGCCAACCCTAACCTCCGCCCGGGCGGCCTCCTGGCAGATGACGACACACGTAAGGGCACCAACATCGCCAACCATTTCGTCTTCGAGGCGGGCGACCTGGAGAAAGGGTTCAAAGAGGCCGACGTCATCGTAGAACGGGAGTACAGTACGTCCACCGTTCACCAGGGCTACATCGAGCCCCACACCGCCACCGCCCTGTGGAACGCCGACGGCAAGCTGACCATCTGGTGCAGCTCCCAGGGCCATTTCTCGGTGAGGGAGTATACCACCGAGCTGCTGGGCCTCCCCATCTCCAGCGTCCGGGTTATCCCCATGGAGATCGGCGGAGGGTTCGGGGGTAAGATAATCCCCTACCTGGAGCCGGTGGCAGCCCTCCTGTCCAGAAAGACGGGCCACCCGGTGAAGATTACCATGACCCGCACGGAGGTGTTCGAGGGCACGGGGCCCACCTCCGGTGGCCGCATGAGGGTCAAGATGGGCGCCACCAAAGAGGGCCGCATCACCGCGGCTGAGGCTTCCCTGGCCTACGAGGCCGGGGCCTATCCCGGCTCTCCGGTAAGCTCGGGCACCCAGTGTATCCTAGCTCCCTACGACCTCGAAAACGGCCGCGTGGAAGGGTACGACGTGCTGGTGAATAGGCCCAAGTCCGCAGCCTACCGGGCACCGGGCTCGCCCGCCGCCGCCTTTGCCGCCGAGACGGTCATCGACGAGATATGCGAGAAGATCGGGATGGACCCCCTGGACTTCCGGCTTCTCAACGGCGCGAAGGAGGGCACCCGCAGAATTAGCGGGCCCCGGTTCCCCCGTATCGGCTATCTTGAGACGGTCCAGGCGGCCAAGGATCACGAGCACTATTCGGCCCCCCTGGAGGGGCCCAACCGCGGCCGCGGGGTGGCCAGCGGCTTCTGGTTCAACGGGGCCGGTCCCTCCTGCGCCACGGCCAGCGTGAATCCCGACGGTACCGTAAGCCTGGTGGAGGGCTCCCCTGACATCGGAGGCTCTCGGGCGGTGGCGGCCATGCACGTGGCCGAGGTGCTGGGCATCGCCGCCGAGGACGTCCGGCCTACGGTGGCCGACACCGACTCGGTGGGCTACACGTCGCTGACCGGAGGAAGCGGAGTCGCCTTCAAGACCGGATGGGCGTGCTACGAGGCGGCCCAGGACATCAAGAGACAGATGGTGGAGCGGGCGGCCAAGGTTTGGGACGTCTCCCCGGACGACGTCGAGTACTCCAAAGCGGCCCTCTCCCACAAGTCGGACCCCGAGCTACGCCTCAGCTTCGGGGAGCTCGCGGGTATGCTAAACGCCACGGGCGGGCCCATCGTGGGCCGGGCCAACGTGGACCCCCGGGGCGTGGGGAGCGCCTTCGCCGTCCACATCGTGGACGTGGAGGTGGACCCGGACACGGGCAAGGTGGACATCCTGCGATACACAGCCTTACAGGACGCCGGAAAGGCCGTCCACCCCAGCTACGTGGAAGGACAGATGCAGGGGGGAGTGGTCCAGGGCATAGGCTGGGCGTTGAACGAGGAGTACTTCTACAACGACAAGGGCGAGATGACCAACGCCAGCTTCCTGGACTACCGGATGCCCACCAGCCTGGACCTGCCCATGATCGACACGGTCATCGTCGAGGTGGCGAACCCTGGGCATCCCTACGGAGTCAAGGGCGTGGGGGAGATCCCCATCGTACCTCCCATGGCGGCCATCGCCAACGCCATCTACCACGCCACCGGCGTGAGGATGCGGCGACTGCCCATGTCCCCCGGCGCCATACTGGACGCCCTGTGGGAGAAGGAGAAACGGGACGGGAAGTAACCCCCGAGGAAGTCCCCGGCGGCGGGCTCCCCTAGATGAAACCTGGGACCGGTACGGTGTTGGGCTCGGCGATGGCCAGCGGCCACGCTGACGGCCACGACCTGGACAAGCTGGCTCGGTGGCACGAGTCCCTGTCGGCCTGCGACGGCCCGCGGTTCCCCATACATGCTCTCTTCCTGGTCTCCGCAGAGGATAAGGCCGCCCACGACGCCTTCCGGCAGTTCCGCGCCCGGTTTGAGTCCCTGGGCGCCGGATTCCACCACCTGGTCATCTTGGGCCAGCACGCCGTCTCCGGTACGGTGCTGGCATTGCTTCCCGGGCTGGGGCTGGAGGCCGCGTCTATTCCAATCCTGGTGCTGTACCAGGGGAGGCACGCCCCGTCGGTGTACCTTCTCCCCCTTCCCGGCCGGAACGACGCTGACAGCGGCCAATCCTGGAGGGGAGTCCTGTCCGGGGTGGAGGAGGCCGTCGCCGAAGGTAAAGACACCCTGCTCATGGACACGCTCCCCGGCATCCGGACCCACCTCCTCGGTGGCCCGACTGTGGACGACCTGGTGCGGGAGGTGCTCGGGTTCCTGGCCCGACCAGCCCTAGCAGCCCCGATGGACCCGGGGCGCGGGTCAGAAGTGGCGAGCCGTCCGCTCTAGGCCTGCGTGGCAGTTGACACCCATCCAGATGTAATCCCCTGGTACTGATGTTATAATTGCCGTGGAACAGCGTCCTATGGGGGGCTCGCATTGGGCCGTTACCTGGCACGGGCCCCCGTCACATCGATTTGTGGAGGTATACACCCCATGGACTTGTCGCAATCAAACGTGGTGCTGGCCACCCAGGAGTTCGACGTGGTGGGGACAAGGCCCATCCGCCATGACGGTACCGACAAGGTCACCGGGCGGGCCCCTTATGGAGCGGACTTCGAGATGGTGGGGCTCCTTTACGGCAAGGTATTGCGCAGCCCCCATGCCCACGCCCGCATCAGGTCGATCGACATCAGCAAGGCGCTGGCCCTTCCCGGCGTGAGGGCCGTGGTGACGGCGGCGGACCTGCCCGCCGTATCGGACAGGGTGGCCGACCTGGGCGAAGGGGCTGCCAGCCTCAAGAGCCTGAGCGACAACGTGCTGGCGTCGGACAAGGCGCTCTATAAGGGCCATGCGGTGGCCGGCGTGGCCGCCATCAGCCCCCACATCGCCGAGGAAGCCCTGGGCCTGATAGACGTGAAGTACCAGGTACTGCTGGCCGTCGTCAACGTGCGGGACGCCATGAAGCCCGATGCTCCCCTCCTTCACGACAACCTGTTTACCGAGTCCATGGGAAAGAAAGCGGACAAGCCTAGCAACATAGCAAGCCACGTGCAGTTCAAGGCGGGAGACCTAGAGAAGGGGTTCAAAGAGGCCGACGTGATCGTGGAGCGGGAGTTCAACACGGCGACGGTCCACCAGGGGTACATTGAGCCCCAGAACGCCACCGCACTGTGGAACGCCGACGGGAACCTGACCATATGGTGCAGCACCCAGGGGTCGTTCTCCGTAAGGTCGGTGCTGGCCGAGATCCTGGACATCCCCGTGTCCAAGATCAAGGTCGTGCCCATGGAGATCGGGGGCGGGTTCGGAGGCAAGATCAACGTCTACCTGGAGCCAGTGGCGGCCCTGCTTTCCCGCAAGACGGCCCGGCCCGTAAAGATGGTGATGAGCCGCGCCGAGGTGTTCGAGGGGACCGGACCGACGTGTGGCACCTACGACAGGGTGAAGATGGGAGCCACCAAGGACGGTCGGATCACCGCCGCCGAGGCCTACCTGGCCTACGAAGCGGGGGCATATCCGGGCTCCCCCGTTGGGGCGGGCACCATGTGTGTGTTCGGCGCGTACAAAATAGCGAACGGCCTCATCAACGGGTACGACGTCGTGACCAACAAGCCCAAGACCTCCGCCTACCGCGCTCCCGGCGCTCCCACGGCCGCCTTCGCCATGGAGACGGTCATAGACGAGATCTGCGAGAAGATAGGAATGGACCCCATCGAGTTCCGCCTGCTCAACGGCGTCAAAGAGGGCGACCGCCGGATCGATGGGCCAGTGTTCCAGCGTATCGGCCTGGTGGACGTGCTTGAGGCGACCAGGAACCACCCCCACTACGCCGCCCCCCTGGACGGCCCGAACCGGGGAAGGGGCATGGCCGCCGGCTTCTGGTTCAACGTGGGGCTCCAGTCCAGCTGCAACATCAGTGTAAACCCGGACGGGACCGTGAGCCTCGTGGAGGGCTCCCCCGACATCGGCGGGACCCGGGCGGCGGTGGCGATGCAGGCCGCGGAGGTCCTGGGCATCCCTGCCGATCACGTCAAGCCCACGGTGGGCGACACCGACTCGGTGGGGTATACCGCGGTCACCGGAGGTAGCCGGACCGCCTTCGCCACCGGCTGGGCAGCCTACGAGGCCGCCCAGGAGGTGAAGAAGAAGCTTATGGAGCGCGCAGCCAAGATATGGGACGCTGCGCTGGATGACGTGGAGTACTCCAAGGGGGACCTTTCCCATAAGTCGGACCCGGAGCTTCGCATGAGCCTCAAGGAGCTGGCGGGGAAGCTGATCGAGACGGGTGGGCCGATTTCCGCCAGCGCCAGCGTGGCTCCCAGGGGGGTGGGAGTGGCCTTCGCCACGGCCATCGTGGACGTGGAGGTGGACCCGGACACGGGCAAGGTGGATATCCTCCGGTACACGACGGTGCAGGACGCGGGCAAGGCCGTGCATCCCAGCTATGTGGAGGGGCAGATGCAGGGAGGGGCAGTCCAAGGGATCGGCTGGGCGCTCAACGAGGAGTACTTCTACAACGAGAAGGGCGAGATGGCCAACTCCAGCTTCCTGGACTACCGGATGCCCACCAGCCTGGACCTCCCCATGATCGACACGGTGATCGTCGAGGTGGCCAACCCTGGGCACCCCTACGGGGCCCGGGGCGTGGGGGAGGTACCCATCGTGCCGCCACTGCCGGCGATAGCCAACGCCATCTACCACGCCACCGGCGTGCGTATGACCACCACCCCCATGTCTCCCGCCAAGGTTCTTGAGGCCCTTTGGGCCAAGAAAGGCTAGCTCGTGGCTACCGTGTTCATACCCACCATGCTTCAGCCCCTGTCCGGCGGCGTCAAGGAGGTCACCATCGACGCCGGCAATGTGCGCGGCATCGTGGAGGAGCTAGAGAGGCTGTACCCGGGGATAAAGGAGAGGCTGGTAGAAGATGGGCGAATCAGGCCCAACGTCTCCGTCGCCATCGACGGCGAAATAGCCCGCATGGGCCTGCTGGAGAAGGTCAGCGAGGGTAGCGAGGTGCACTTTGTGCCAGCCATCGGAGGAGGTGGCGGGCCTCGATAGTCCGGGTGGCTGGACGCGTAGTTTTGACCGCTACGGGGTAGCCGTGTATAAGGGGGTATGACTCGGGGCGGTCGGCGATGGGAAAGAGGTCTCATGTACACCGAGGCGCTGCACGGGCAGTGCCCCGGTTAGTTGTGTGTGACGATGGGTCTTGAGGGGATGTTCGCGCTTCTGGAGGGGCACCCCGCCTACCGGCGCCTGGTGCGGGAGGTGACCTCTCGCCTTAAGGCCGTCCCTCTGGAGGCGCCCGAATCCGCCAGGCCCTACCTCATCTCCGCCATCTGGCACCACACAGAGGCTCCCGTCCTGGCCATCGTACCTCAGCCCGAGGACGCCCGCCGGCTCCACGACCAGCTCCTGACGTACCTGGGAGAGGATGCTCCGGTACACCTCTTCCCAGAGCCCGAGGTGCTCCCCTTCGAACGGCTCGTAGCCGATGTCGCAACCAACAATCAGCGAATGCTGGCCTTGGCCGCCTTCGCACGGGCCGGGGACGGGGCTCTGGCGGCAGCCGGGGAAAATATCCGGGCTCCCCTGGTGGTGGCCTCCCCGCCCGCCGCCCTCCGGCGGACGCTCCTGCCAGAGACCCTCAAGGGGGCGTGGCACACCCTCCAGGTTGGCGCGCGGGTCCGCCTGGCGGACCTCCTCTCCCGGTGGGTGGCCCTGGGCTATCAGAGGGAGGCGGGGGTGGAGGTGCCCGGTACCTTCAGCCACCGGGGCGGGATCGTGGACGTCTACCCACCCTCGTCTCAGCTTCCCGCAAGGATCGAGCTCGTGGGAGATGAGATCGAGAGCATCCGCCTCTTCGATCCCGCCTCTCAGCGGTCCGTGGGTCTGGTGGACAGCGTGACCATCATCCCCGCCAGCGAGCTCCTACCGTCCCTTGCCGACGAGGACCGCATCTCCCGACTCATAGCCAGGATGGACCTCTCCCATTGCTCCCCAGCCGCCAGGCGACGCTTTCAGGAGGAGCTTGACGGCCTGTTCTCCCTCCAAGTCAGCGAGGAGTTGCCCCTCTACAACGGCCTGATAAATCAGGGGTGCCTCATCGACCACCTCCCCCAACGTGGTCTTCTGATCCTGGACAGGGAGGGAGAAATAGAGTCGGCAGCCCTGGACCTGGGCGACCGCACCGAGGAGCTTCGGGCCGCCAGGGAGAGGAGAGGGGAGTTGCCCGCCAACTTCCCCTCGCCCCAGCTGACCTGGGACGAGTTCCGCTCCTCTCTGGAGACGAGGCCCAGGCTGCTGGTGAAAAGCTGGACAGGCAAAGGGGGCTTCGAGTTCCTGACAGCTCCTTCCTACTATGGCAGGCTACCCCAGCTCGGCGCGGATATCCGGGACATGCTGCGCGAAGGCAGGCGAGTGGTGGTGATCAGCCAGCATGCTCGACGCTTGTCCGAGCTTCTGGCTGAGGCGGAGGTGGGTGCCACGGTGCGTTCAGGACTGGACTCGCCACCTCAGCCCGGCAGCCTCAGCCTCCTCAGCGGGATACTGAGGGAGGGCTGGCACCTGCCCCTGGATGGGGCCGGGCTCACCCTGCTCACCGACGCGGAGATATTCGGGACGGCCAAGGTCCGGCGGCCCAGGGCCAGGACACCCGTCAAGCGGGGGAACTTCCTGTCGGACCTGCTTCCCGGCGAGTATGTCGTCCACGTCGACCACGGCGTTGCCCGGTTCACCGGCGCGGTGCACATGGAGTCCGACGGAGAGTCGAAGGAGTACCTTGCCCTGGAGTACGCCCAGGGGGACATGCTGTACCTGCCCACGGAACACCTGGATCGGGTCTCCCCATACATGGCCCCCCACGACCGGCCCCCCTCCCTCACGAGGCTGGGTACTCCGGAATGGAGCAGGGTAAAGGAGCGCGTCAAGCACTCAGCCCAGGAGCTGGCCCAGGAGCTGCTGGAGCTGTATGCAGAGCGCCAGTTGGCCCAAGGTCACGCCTTCTCCCCCGACTCGCCCTGGCAGCAAGAACTGGAAGACTCCTTCCCTTACGAGGAAACGGCGGACCAGGGGAGGACCATTCGCGAAGTCAAAGAAGAGATGGAGCGTGAGCGACCCATGGACCGCCTGGTGTGTGGCGACGTGGGTTACGGCAAGACGGAGGTCGCACTGCGGGCGGCCTTCAAGGCCGTGACCGACGGCATGCAGGTCGCGATCCTGGTACCCACGACCGTGCTCGCCCAGCAGCATTACGCCACCTTCACCGAGCGTCTCAGCCCCTTCCCTGTGAAGGTAGAGGTACTCAGCCGCTTCAGAACCCGCAAAGAACAGTCGGACGTTACCGAGGGCCTCAAGCTCGGTACCGTGGACATAGCCATCGGCACCCACCGCCTCCTTCAAAAGGACGTCAAGTTCAAGGACCTGGGACTCGTGGTCGTGGATGAGGAGCAACGTTTCGGCGTTGCCCACAAAGAGCGCCTCACGCAGATGCGCCGCCAGGTGGATATACTGGCGTTGAGCGCCACACCCATCCCCCGCACCCTCTACATGGGCCTGTCGGGGATACGGGACATGAGCACCATGGAGACCCCGCCCGAGGAGCGTCTCCCGGTGAAGACCTACGTCTCCGAGTACAGTGACGACGTAGTGAAGGAGGCCATCCTCAGGGAGATCGAGCGGGGAGGCCAGGTCTTCTTCCTCCACAACCGTGTCCAGACCATCGGCCGCGTGGCAGATGACCTGAGGCGACTGGTCCCCCAGGCAAGGATTGCCATCGGCCACGGCAGGATGCGGGAGGCAGACCTGGAAAAGGTCATGATAGCCTTCGCCCAGGGAGAGGCGAACGTACTGGTGTGCACCACCATTATAGAGTCGGGCCTGGATATTCCCAACGCCAACACCCTCATCATCGACCGGGCCGACCGGTTCGGCCTCTCCCAGCTCTATCAGCTCCGTGGCCGGGTAGGCCGGGGAGGTTATCGGGCGCATACCTACCTGCTGATACCGCCCCGCCGGCGCATCACCGAGGCCGCCGGAAGACGGCTCAAGGCCATTCTGGAGGCTTCCGAGCTGGGGGCCGGATTCAGGATCGCCATGCGAGACCTGGAGATACGGGGGGCCGGGAACATTCTGGGCCCCGAGCAGAGCGGACACATCCACGCCGTAGGATTTGATCTATATTCCCAGCTGCTGAACCAGGCCGTGGCCGAGATCAAGAGCAGCCGGGACGGCTCTACCCCACCGGCGGCCGTCCCCACGAGCCAGGCAAGGGTAACCCTGAAGCTTTCTGCATATATACCCGAGGACTATATCACCCACCTGCCCAACCGCCTGGCCGTTTACCAACGCTTCACCAGGGTTAGGGATCGCCAGGAGGTCGAGGACATGGCCGATGAGCTTCGCGACCGCTTTGGCCCCCTGCCCCAGGTGGTGGACAACCTGCTCTACCTGGTGAGGCTCAAGCTTCTGGCGGGAGAGGCAGGCATCGAGAGTGCAACCCAGTCCGGGGTTACTATTACCCTGGCCTTACTCGAACCGGTGGGGGGAGCCAGGGTGCCCCTGGAGAAAGCCCTGGGCCCTCTGGCCAGTGTGGGGCACCAGCAGATCCACGTAAAAGTATCCCGTACCGACGACCACTGGAGGCACGTCCTGCTAGAGGTGGTGGAGAAGCTGAAAGCGTTCAGGGAGCATCTATCTTCGGCGGTGATACCCCAGTGAGCCCCGGCTTCTAACACCAAGCCGCCAGGGGCGACCCCGGCGGAAACCCCCGCTGGAGGGTTACAGCCCTTCGTTAAGCAGCGGTTCCAGCTCGGGCAAACTGGCTATCTTGCGGCAGTCGTTTACGTGACGGTACGTCCCCTCCCGGTC
This sequence comes from Dehalococcoidia bacterium, assembly GCA_965247055.1. Classification (GTDB taxonomy): domain Bacteria; phylum Chloroflexota; class Dehalococcoidia; order Lucifugimonadales; family JAGWBF01; genus CBDFGE01. The sequence goes on along the minus strand of CBDFGE010000006.1, from coordinate 496,805 downwards.
CAGCAGCACGGGAGTTATGCCGACGCCCTTGGCGCCCTGGACGTCCACCAGGTACTGGTCCCCCACATGCACGGCCTCGCCCGGCTCCACGCTGGCCTGCTTCAGGGCAGCAAGAAATATGGCGGCGTGGGGTTTCTCCGCCCCCGCCTCGCCGGAGGTAACGAATAAGCTGAGGTAGGGAGCCAAGCCCAGCCGCTTGCACAGGTCGCTCATGTCCTGGTGCAGGTTGGAGATCACTCCCAGGATAATCCCACGGTCCTTAAGGGACTCAAGCGCCGGAATAACGTCGTCGAACAGGGCGAAATCTTTGGGCACCTGGAGGGCCATCTGCCATACCTCGGCGGCCAGGCTCATGGTGACGTTCAGTCCTGCTCCCTTCAAGATTAGCCTCTCGTATTCGGCGAAAAAGAGGTCGCGCTCCTCGGGCGTCCTTTGGGCTAGAGGCACCTTCGCGTTCTCCTCCCCCATGAACTCGTCTGCGACGGCGTAGCCCGCCCGTATGCCCTTCTTGTCCACACTCAAGCCCAACTCCCAGCAAGCCGCCTGTTGAATCTCGTCCAGGGGCGGCCAAAAACGGACCAGAGTGTTGTAGAAGTCGAAAAAGAGCGCCTTCACCATCCAACTGCACCATACCTAGGAGACATTGTGTATCGAGCTACGGCCCCATTAACTCGCCCCGTAAACGGGCTATCACCTGTTCCACTTCACCATCCGTTAGATTAAGGGGGGACACCGCCAGCTCGTCGGGGTTGCCCAGCTCAACAAGGTGGACCGGCGGATCGCCCTTCTTCAAGGCCGCCGACACGCTATCCCTCGATGGGCCACTCCATCCCTTCCCAAAGCACATCACTGCGTGGGGGATCAGGTAGTCGAAGTCGTCGTGCTCGTAGCTAATCTGCAGGCCGGGGACCTCGGATAGGGCATCTACCACCCGCTGGACCTTGGCACCATAGCGCCGCATCTCCTCCTCCTCGTCCTCCTCCACAAACAGCTCCAGCGCGACTGTCAACCCCACAATCTCCTCTTTCGCTACCTTCATAGGCCGCCCCAAGAACTGGTTGGGACTGGCCACGGCCGCGGCCGCCTCAATAAGGTCCTTGCGGCCGCACAGGATGCCGGCACCCTGAGGCCCTCGGACGGCCTTGCCTCCACTGAACACCACCATGTCGGCCCCCTGCTGAACGTACCGGCGAAGATTCTCCCTCGGCGGCAACATAGAGGCGGCGTCCACGATCACGGGCACCTGATAGCTGTGGGCAACTTCGCAGACTTCCCACAGGGGGAGCGCCCGGCGGTTGGCGTAGGGCGCACACAGGTAAACTACCGCGGCCGTTCGCTCGTTCATGGCACCTTCCAGCTCCCAGGACTGGCAGCGGTTGGCGGTGCCGATCCCCCTGAGCACCCCACCCGCCGCACGGTACGCCTGGTCGTAGGGGAAACGGTGCATGTTCTGGATGATGATCTCGTTCTTCATACCCTCGGTATCGGGCAGGCGGTGCATCTTCGCCGGGTCATTCCCGGCGATACAGGCAGCGGCCTGAAGCACCAGCCCTCCTGCTGCCCCATTGCACACGAACCCCGCTTCGGCGCCGGTCAGGCGGGCGATAACCTCCCCGGCCTTCGCGTTGAGCTCCCGCATGTCCACCAAGATCCCCGCCGCATCCACCATCGCCGCCAACACCTCGGGGCGGGTCCGCGTCCCGCCATAAGCCGTGGCCGGACCAGCGGCCTGAATGATGGGCTTCACCCCCAGCCGCCTGTATACGTCGGCCGGGTCCTTCGGGCTACCAGACATGGCCGTCTCCTTTTGCGTACGTCACCGGGGAGGGACCCTCCCAAGAATCAGGCACCATTATATCACCAAAGCGCCGGCGGGACACGATTAACCGGCCTACTCGAATGCTCCGGCTATGGCGCACTCCGCAAGCTCCTCATCGGACATCCCCAGGATGCCCTGAAGGACGTAGGTCTGGTGTTCGCCGAAGCTGGGGGATACCCTCTTCGGGCCACCGGGAGTGCGGGATAGCTTGTAGGGCACTCCTTCGATGGTGCGCAGATTCCCCTGGTGGTCGGGCGCGCGGACCAGCATGCCCCGCTCCTTGATCTGGGGGTCTCTCTCGGCCAGGTCGGCCCCCGTCTGGACCACGCCGGCGGGGACGCCCACCGCTTGAAGCAGGTGCATCACCTCTTCGGCGCCGTGCTCCACGGTCCACGACTCCACCAGGCGGTCCAGCTCATCGGCATGGAGGTGCCGCCCGGAAACCGTGGCGAACCGCTCGTGATGGGTCCAGGATTGGTCCCCGACGGACCTGGCCAGGGCTTGCCACTCTTCGTTGGTGGAGACCGCTATAGCCACCCACCGATCGTCCCCCTTGCACCTGTAGGCGCCATGGGGAGCGCCGACACCGTGGGTAGGCCGGTTGCCGGCGCGTTGCACCTCCCGGCCGTTACCGTTCACGTCCAGGTCCAGGACCAGGGTCTCCAGGCAGGAAGAGAGGGCTTCGAACTGGGACAGGTCTATCCACTGGCCCTGTCCTGTGCGTACGCGGTGAATGAGGGCGAGGAGGACCGACTGAGCACCGGCCATGGCGGCGACGGCATCGCTGTAAGCGCTGGCGGGGCCGCAGGGGTCGGTGTCCGGGAAGCCCGTCAGGTAAGAGAAGCCGGACCATGCCTGGAGGGTCTGGCCGTAGCTGACATACTCCTTCCAGGGGCCGGTGCGCCCGAGTCCTGACATGCTCAGCATGATTAGGTCGGGCGTGATCCGCCGTAGGCTTTCGTAGTCCATCCCCCATTTAGGCATGACCCTGCCGCTGAAGTTCTCGGCGACTACGTCCGATACCGCCACCAGGCGCTTGGCGATGGCGATGCCCTGAGGAGTCCTCATGTTGAGGGAAACGGAAAGCTTGCCTGCGTTCCAGTTGTGCCGCTGGCCCCATCCCCTGGGGGTCCTGGGAGAGGGCCCACCGGTTACGGTCATCGCGAACTCGGACTCGACCTTGATGACCTCTGCCCCCTGGTCTGCCAGGACGCGCGTTGCCGCAGGACCAGCATGGACCCAGGTGAAATCCACCACCCGGATGCCCCGAAGTGCGTAGCGGCCGTCCTGCTCAGCCGAGGTACCGTTCATACTTGCTCCCCAGCCAGTATCTGGCTAGATCACTCCTGCGCCGGCCAGGACCTCCATCTCCTCAAGGGAGAGGCCCAGCTCGTGCTGATAGACCTCCAGGTTGTGTTGGCCGGGCCTGGGGGCGGTGGCCCTCAGCTTCCAGGGAGAGGCCGACAACCTGTAGGGTGCTCCGGGATAAGTGAAGGTGGCGCCGAACTCCGGGTGCTCTACCCTGGTGAAGAACCCTCTACCCCAGAGCTGGGGATTTTCCACCACCTCCTCGGGCGTCGCGACGGGACCCCAGGGGTGGTGCCGGGTCTGGCCTGCCTCGGTGATCTCTCCGCGGGTGTGGAGCAAGGCCCAGTTGCCGACCACCCTCTCGATATGGGCTGAGTGCTCGCCCCGCAGGATGAAATGGTCGTCGTACTTCGTGTCCACCAGGTCCTCGGCCATCCCATCCTCGGCCATCCACGCGCGCAAGTCGTCCCAGGCGGCCTGGGTGTTGGTGGTTATGCTGGCGTAACCGTCCTTGCACTTCCAGGTGGCTACGAACTGGCCCCCATGGCGAAAGCCGCATCGCACCGCTGGAGTGCCGTCGTAGTGGTAGGTAGTGTTGACGTGCTCGGTGGTGGCGAACACCGCGTCCTGCATGGAGACGTCCACCTGCTGTCCGTCGCCTGTGCCAAGGCGGTGGAAAAGGGCCACCAGAGTGGCGATGAACGCCCGGTTGGAGGCGGTATGGTAGGCTTGAGAGCCCCAGAGACGGGTGGGAGGGGTATGGGGCCACCCGGTCACGTGCATGTATCCACCCGTGGCGAACCCAACCAGGTCGGTGGCCCTGTAGCCCCGATAGGGCCCGGTCTGACCGAAGGGCGTAATCGAAACGTAGATAAGGCCCCAGTTGTCCTCTTTGAGTTGGCTATAGCCGAGGCCCAGGGAGTCCATGTGTCCAGGCTGGAACGTCTCCAGGAGCACATCCGCGTTCCGGGCCAGACGGCGTAGCAGGCCCGCGCCTTCGGGGGTGGCGATGTCCAGGGTTATACTGCGTTTGTTAGTATTGAAATGCAGCCAGTGGAGGCTGCGCTCCGGGTGGGGAATGTGGTGGACGAAGGGGCCGAGCCGCCGCATGGGGTCGCCCCCGGGCGCTTCCACTTTGATGACGTCAGCGCCCATGTCGGCCATGAGCTTCCCGCAGTAAACCCCGGGAGGCCCCGACAGGTCCAGCACCCGGAAACCGCTAAGGGGTTGTCGTTCCTCCTGGCTTTGGGCCTGTTGCAAACGTGAACCTCTCCCGGTGCCGGGCCGGGGCCCCTCTGGGCATTCTCCGGAGCCAGCTGCCGTCAGACAGCCGACAGGCCGGTTATTGCAGCCTGCCGGGCCGTTCCTCTGAGAAGCGTTACCCGACCGGCCTCATCACCCCTCGGTTGGGCCTGGGCTTCGACCGTTGGACCTGCCCTGTGCAGTCAGTTCAGATCAGAGGCCTGCGCCCTGCCCGATTACCCCAGCGAGGGCGATCTGGCGGGGCCGGCGGAGGCTCCGGTCGCCAATTTGGGGTGGGCGAACTCTAAGCCTTGCCTATCCTGAACATCTTGGTCTTGCAGGTTGGGCAGGTCCCCTGGGTCGCCGGCCTGCCGTTCTTCATGGTGATGGAATTAGTATTGCTCATCTCCCGCTTTGCCCTGCACTTCACACAATAGGCCTGCATTCAGCACCTCCTACGCAACAATATGTGGTCCAAGAGGCTGGCACGCCCGACCCCTCGTGGGCACGTCCCCCTTCCACGAGAGCGATTATATGTGCGTCGCGGATTACAGTCAACACTTTTGATGGGCGGTCTGGACCCGCGGTGGGGTTTATATATCAGACGGGCCGGTTAGGCCTGGATTCCAGCGGCGGAGGCGAACCTGCGATGGAACTCGTCCGGGTCCATCTTCGCGGCCTCCGCCAGCTTCCCCTTCATCTCGGGCGTCTCCAAGTCGCCGCGCCCCAAGCGGATCATGTACTTCCGGGCTACCTTGTAGTGGTCCGATAGGATGTCCACCAGTCGCACTCGAGTCCGTCCGGTGGCAGGGTCCCGGAGCTCCTCAAAGGGAATAACCCTCAGATGCCCGCTCTCGAGGCATACAAGGCCGCCATAGCGGGTCATCTCATCCATGTCATCAGACAGCAGAAATCGGACCGCCCCGTAGCCTAGGGTCCGGGTGTAGTCGGTGTCGAAGGGTATGGGGGCGGCGCAACGTAACTCGTACCCCAACGCTACATCCGCGATGGGTATCTGCTCGCCCCGCTCCGCGAACCGCCGTTGGACCTCCCGCCTTAGCGTGGTGGCGAGGGGGACCTCTCCCAGGCGGATGTGGCCGTGCTCGTCGAACACCACCGCCACTCCGGGGATGCTGGCCAACTCCTCGGGGTCCAGCTTTTCGGCGATGCCCTCGGCGATGACGGCTAGCCCATAGTTCCTTCCCATCACCCTGCGCTTAAGAATGGCCCCTTCCAGGACGCTGCAGACATCGTCCAGCCTGATCCGCTCGCCGGGAAACTCTTCGGGGATGATGGTAAGGGTAGCCCCGGCGGCCTTACCGATGCCCAGCGCCAGGTGGCCCGCCTTGCGCCCCATCACCACGACGAAGAACCAGCGGTTGGTGGTACGGGAGTCCTCCATCAAATTGAGCACCGACTGGGTGCCAACGTGGCGTGCGGTCTCGAAGCCGAAGGTCGGCATGCCTCCGGGCAACGGAAGGTCGTTGTCTATCGTCTTGGGGGCATGGGCGACTCTGACCGCCCCCCCACTGGCCTTGGCCACCTCGAAGGCCGAGAAGGCCGTATCGTCTCCTCCGATGGTCACCGCATGGGTAATACCCAGCACGTTGAGCACCTCCACGGTACGCTCCAGGTCCTGAGGCGTCCGCGTCGGGTTGGCCCGGGATGTTCGCAGGACGGAACCACCCTGAGAGTGAATCCGGGAGACATCCGCGATGGTCAGCTCACGGACATTATCGCTGCGCCCCTCCATGAGGTGCTCGAATCCGTCGTAGATACCTACCACCGCGAGACCCGAGTTGACAGCTTCGATGACGGCGGCGCTGATGGTGCTGTTGATACCCGGCGCCGGCCCTCCTCCTACGAGAACACCCAGCCTACCCACCCTCTTGCTCACTGTCGTCACCCCTCTTCTCCCCTCATCAGGACACGGTTCCTGCCGGTGCAGCCGCCTTGAGCCCCCAGGCTTCCTGACGTGTGCACCCCGCGCTGTCGAGATTACCGATTACCTGGCACGGAAGTCAAGGGGAAGCGACGGCTCGACAGCATCTTTCAGATGTGCGTGTCATTAGTATGTCTCTGACTGCTGCTTCCCGACGAGTTACGTCATCCCAGAACGGGAGTGAGGTGCGAGCCCCGAGGGACGAATCCCAGGCAATAGTAAGGAATTGGGCACCGCGGGGGTAGAAATCTAGCTTCCCGTGCCTCTAGAATATAACGTACCAGAATATGGAGGTGGTCAATGCAGGCCTACTGTGTGAAGTGCCGAGCAAAGCGGGAGATGAGCAATAGTAAGTCCATCACCATGAAGAACGGCAGGCCGGCGACCCAGGGCACCTGCCCAACCTGCAGCACCAAGATGTTCAGGATAGGCAAGGCTTAGGCCGTCCCCGAATCCAGGCTGCTGGGTCGCAGCCTGCCCCCCCGCCGGCGATTCTCGCGTGAGAGGGCGCAACGCATGCCCGGGTCGTTGGGTATGGGTACCTTGAGCCTTGCCGGACGGGCAGCGTATTCTGCATAGGGACGGGGCAGGGCCACCAGACCCGGACACCGGATCGTCCGGGCCGGTGACGCTCCCACCCGTAGCCCGCTATACCCTCCATCCGCTATTCGGGGCGTCTGTGTGCGGCACGAATCAGTGCCTGATCTCCACCCTGTGCCCGGCGGCCACGGCGAAGTCCGAGCGGTCGACGGCCACGGGGTGGAGTCTGTTTGAGCGGGCTGGTCTGAGGCGACGCCGGAAGTGCCGCTCTGGAGTATGCGGAGCCGTGGGTCGCGGAGAGAGGCGATTCCACGGGGATTGGTCCCCCGCATTGTCACGAAGTGTTCACACCGGGTCGTACCGAAACGGGTTAATATGTATACATCGCGTCAGAAAGAGGGGGACCTTGGGGACTAGAGGATCCAGGGAGGAAGCTTGGCCAACGATGTCCTGGAGCTAAGGCTCCCACCCAAGCCCGAGTACATATCGGTTCTGCGCGCCATCATAGGGGTCGTGGCGGGGGCGCTGTCCTTTAACTACGACCAGATAATCCAGCTCAGGGTTGCTGTTTCGGAAGCCTTTGAGATCGCTATTAGGTCCATTAGCTGTATGAAGCAGGCACAGGAGGTGGACGAGATCGCCGTCCGCTTCCTCATCGGGCCCGATAGGCTAGAGATTGTCATACCTGCACCTGATGAACACGCGATTCCACCGGACACCCAGGAAGAGATGGAGAGCCAGGCCCTTCTGAGAAGCTTGATCGACGAACTGGAGATCGGCACGGCAGCCGATGGTGGATCTCTCATCCGGCTGGTGAAGTATCGGCTGGCGGGGGAGCAGTGAGGCGAACCCACCGGAGGCGGTCACCGGGGTTGGTCCCTGTTTCCAGCGCGAGAGGGAGGCCGATAGCGGAGTCGGTAGAAGGAAGAGCCAGGGACAGGCGGGCTCCAGTGTACGGCTGACCGGCCGTGATCGGGGAACTCCGGCCCCTCTGGGATAACACGCGGCCAGGAGTACCGCGTCTGTACTGATCATCGATGTTGGGGGAGCCGGAACATGAGTACGGAGGCTGAAACTTTAAAGGCGAGGGGTTACGTCTACCTGGAGAGGCTACCAGAGGAGGAGCCGACGGACCGCGACCGGCTGGTGACAGAGCACTTGCCGCTGGTGCGCAGGCTATGCCGAAGGTTTCGCCATTCGGGGGAGCCCATGGAGGACCTGGTCCAGGTAGGCACGATGGGGCTACTAAAGGCGACGGAAAAATACGACCCCACCAGGGGGTGTGAGTTCACAGCCTTCGCGGTTCCCGTAATAGTCGGAGAGATCAAGAACTACTTCCGCGACCACGGCTGGGCGGTCAAGGTGCCACGGAAGCTTCAGAAACAGAGGCTCATGGTGCAGAGGGCCGTTGAGAGCCTCAGCCAGACCCTGGGACGCTCGCCGACTATCCGCGAGATTGCGGAGTTCACAAGCTCCTCGGAGGAGGAGGTCTACGACAGCTTTGACGTGGACAAATGCGGCAGGCCTCTATCGTTGGACGCACGATACGAAGGTAACGGCAAGGCAGAGGCCTCCAGCCTCCTGGACTTCCTTGGAAACGAGGACCCGGGATTCGAACAGATGATGGACCGGGTAGACTTGGCCCGTAGCCTTCAGTCCCTCGACCAACGGGAGAGGGCCGTGATAAGCATGAAATTCTACGGGGGCCTCTCCCAAACGGAGATCGCAGGCCGTTTGGGGATCTCCCAGATGCACGTCTCCAGGCTTCAGCGCAACGCCCTCACCAAGCTCAGGTCCAACTTCGGGGCGTAGTCAGGTACCTCACTCAGCCCGGGCCCTGGTGGCCCTACGGGACCAGGCACGAGAGCCCTCTTCCCCGCGCTCATCCCTTCGAGCTGCCCTAAACGTGGGCTACTCATAGGGTCCTCCAGGTAGACAAGCAGCTCATTTCCCATGCCCGGCAGTATCTCTGCTGCCGGGCCCTCATTATGCCCGGCGCGGGCCTTAGGCCCCGGCCCGCCAGGCGTCCACGTCCCCCAGATCGCCTCCCCCTAGTTTTTGCCGGCGGCCCCCATGTTTAGGACCCGGGAAAAGGGTTGAACTATATGGTCGCCGGGAGTCCGCCACAGCACGACAGTCCTGGTGGGGCGGGCACCTGAGTCTCTGGGAGGCAGCAGAGTTGAACAACGCACTACAGGATGTGGTCCGGGAGATAAGCCGGGAACTGGCGCGTGAGTTGAGCAGAGAGCGGGCCATAGAAACGTCCGGGCCCGCAAACGTCGTTGACCTGCTGCTCCAGAGGCTGGCCGGGGAGGTGGTGAAGCAGCTAAGGGAGTCCCCCTCGGATGACGGCCTCCTGGGACGCGACCCAGCACCTCCGTTGCCGCGGAGCCTGGGAGACGGGGCGGCAGATGGCGATGAGGACGAGGCCGGCGGGGATGGAGCCAGGCTCCCCAACCTCAAATATGCCAAGCCCAAATACCAGGGCGTGGAGTCGGTGCTCAAGTTCGTGGAGAGTGCCGAGGGCCAAGGCGGACTCAAGATAGTCATCATGAATTTCAATGACTGACGCGGTGGCGACGAGCCTGGTCCCGAGGGCTGCGGCCATCCGCCTCCGTAGGGGCCGGCGATCGGCGAGCTCGTAAGCAGGGGCCACCTTGAGCATAGAGCAGGCTGAACCATCGAGGGACGAGTCAAATGACGGAGGCCAGGGAAGGCAACGGGCAAAAGGCTAAGGGGGCCAACGCTTTAGGGCCGGGCGAGGCACAGGACAAGGCCGGTCCCTCGACCTCTTCCACTTCCTCGGCCAAATCGGTCGCCCCGGGCCAGACAAAGAGGAGGAGAAGGGTGCCTCAAGGGGAAGTGGAAGGGCTCAAGGGGCCGGAGACGCCGCGCCCGGCCGAGGAGGAAGGCGCGCCTTCGGGCCCGCCTTCCCGTGAGGGCACCCTTATCGAAAGATGGATGGGCGCGCCCTCCTTCCGCAAGCTGGTCATATCGCGACTGCTGAAGAAACTGCGATAGGGGCCGGGTCCGTGCCGGCGGCGGGCACAAGAGCGGTTGCTGCATAGGGGAGGTGATGTCAATGTTTTGACGAGATTAGGGATTCGAACGGCTCGACGGCCTCAAACCTAGGAGAAAGGATGTGAGAACCATGGGACTGATACAGGACACTGACGTCGAGAGACTGCTGCAGGACAAGAGCTTGATGGAGGACGTGGCAAAGGCCATGGTGGAGCACCCAGAAACCATGGCCAGCCTGGCTGACGACATCGCGGACAAGCTCTCCGACGCCCTGGAGGATGACCCGGAAATGCGGAGACGCATAGTGGAATCCGCGATCGCGAGCCTAGACTTTAAAAGGAAGATCGTCAGCAAGCTCGTGGAGGAGTTGAGCTAGTCCCCGGATGGCCCGAGGACAGATCCGAAGGACTGGACTCCGGGCCGGCGAAGCGTAGCCCGGGCCTTCGGGTAGCCCGCCCAGCGCCGAGGGTGCTGGACCGCTGGAGGACAGGTTGACAAGGGGGCTTGGGAGGAGAGGCCTCGGCCAGGGAGACCCGGAGGATGAAATGGGGGCACGGGCTACTGCAATAGGAGGGAAGGAATCCGCCGGCCGGACGGTAGGGAGTCCAGCTATAGACCGTCCACACCAGCGTTCCAGAGACGAATTGGGGGGCCTTTCGCTATGCCAGGCCCCCCAATTCGGCAGCGGCGAGGATCGGAAGGGAGGGAATCATTTCCATGAAAATCGACAACACCGGCGGCACGCCATACGTACCCGACAAAGCCAGGCATCTGTCCGACTCGGTCATATCCTGGGCGCCCGCCCTTGCGGTGTGGCATGCCATCAAGACCAAGACGGCCATCCTCCTTCCCTTCAGTTTTATCGTCGCTTTGGCCGCCGGTATTCTGCTGGGGGCCGCATCGGGTCACCTTACCAGAGTCGTGACCTCCTCCGCCGACGCCTTTATCGAGGGTTATAGCTACGGGGCCCCATTTCTAATCTTCCTGGTCCTGGCCCCGGTGCTCTCCAGGATATTTTCGACCCGCAGGAGGAGTAAGTTCGGCCTCTACGTCATAAGCTGGCTGGCCGGGACCAAGGTGCTCGCCCTTCTCTGGGCCGTGCTGTTCACCGTGGGAGACGCCATGCTCCAGACCTCCAGGTCCCTGGTCACGACGCTGATCGCCAGCCAGTTCTTCTGGGCCATCTACGCCGCGGTAATCACGGGCCTGGTGGCTGTCAGGGTGAAACCCCTCGCCAACCTGCTTGAAAAGGGCGTTACAGCCATCGAGTACGCGGACCAGTATATGCAACCGCTGATCCCTTTCTTGATGTTCGCCGTGGGGGTCTACATCCAGTCCATACCCGAGCGGCTGGAGGGCGAGTTGGGGCTCGATGGGGCCATAACCAGCTTCGCAAAACTGGACATACTGGGGATCCAGATCGATCCCAACACCACCGCCGGCATGGTCACCGCCTACGTAGCGGGTTCCCTTCTGGTCGCTGTGGGCTGTTTCATCTGGCACTTCGCCATACTGGCGCTAGCCAAATACAAGTCCAACCTGTTTTCGGTGCGTGGCTACTTCAAGAACTACTGGGTAAAGGCCTACCCACTCCTGTGGTCCACGAGCTCCGAGACCCTGGCGACGCCCCTCAACCTGTATATCCTGAGCACATGCTCCCTGGGTCCGCCCGACGGTAAGGAGGATCGTCGTCGGCGCAGGAAACGTCCTCTGCACCAACGGCACCCTGATCTGCGCCATCATCCTTCTGGGCCTGGTCGGAAGCATCCTGGGACTCCGTTTCTCCCTTCTAGCAGGCTGCGGAAAAACTCTTGTTCACGGTGTATCCGAGGCTCTTCTGGGATAAAATAGGGGCAGACCATCTTTGGAGGTGCCCCAATGCGCGGATGCCAGGAGCCCCAGGTCCCCATGTTGACCTTCGTGGATATGGACGGGCGGGTGCCGCCGGACCATCCCTTGCGGACTATCAAGGCGCTGGCGGATGAGGCCCTCCGGGAGCTGTCCTCCGAGTTTGACCGGATGTATGCCGAGGTAGGGCGGCCCTCCATCCCACCGGAGCGCCTACTCAAGGCCTCGCTGCTCATCGCCCTGTTTTCTGTGCGCAGCGAGCGGGCGTTCTGCGAGGAGTTGGACTACAACATGCTGTATCGTTGGTTCCTGGATATGACCCTCCTGGAGTCCAGCTTTGACCCGACGGTGTTCACCAAGAACCGGCAGCGGCTGCTGGAGCACGCAGTGGGGCAACAGCTGTTTGCCACGGTCCTGGTGGGGGCCGACCGGCACGGCTTACTCTCGGACGAGCACTTCACCGTGGACGGGACGCTGATTGAGGCGGCGGCCAGTCTGAAAAGCTTCAAGTCCAAAGGGGGAGAGCCGGCCTCGGACGACGGGGACCCCGGCAACCCGTCGGTGGACTTTCACGGGGAGAAACGGCGCAATAAGACCCACCAAAGCACCACGGACCCGGAAGCCCGATTGTTTCGGAAAGGCAAAGGGAAGGAAGCCAAGCTGGTGTTCATGGCCCACGCCCTGATGGAGAACCGGAACGGGCTGCTGACGGACTTCCAGGTGAGCGAGGCGAGCGGGACGGCGGAGCGAGATGCGGTCCCGAAGCTCCTGGAGGGGGCGAAGGAGCGGGGCTTCCACCCCAGGACCCTGGGTGGGGACAAGAACTACGACACGCGGGATTGTGTGGAAGCGATGCGCAACCGAAGGGTCACGCCTCACGTGGCCCAGAACACCAGTGGCCGGCGCAGCGCCATCGACGGGCGGACAACCCGGCATCCGGGCTACCGGGTGAGCCAGCGAATACGAAAGCGGGTGGAGGAGATCTTCGGGTGGATGAAGACGGTCGGTGGGTTTCGGAAGACCAGGTATCGAGGGGTGGACAAGACGGGACTAGCAGGCTACCTGGTGGCCACTGCGTATAACCTGGTGCGGATGGCCAAGCTGCTCATGACCCAGCTACAGGAGGCTCCGGTCCTGCAGGCAGCATGACTTCCCAAGGACGGAGTCTGCCCTCAACGCCCTGACAGGGGCGAAAAGGGAACTCCTGCAACCCAGGAAAGTGGCTTCAGACCTTCCCAAAGCACTCATCGAGCAACGATATGAGCTATTACCAGGTCGTTTCGCGACCATAGAACCCTTTCTTCAGCAGCCTGCTAGAGCTGTTGCTGTGTATCCCAGTGGCCTTTCTAATCAGCTTCGGCATCCCCGGTATCCCGGGAGAGCTACTTCTCTTCGCCGGGCCCTTTGATCTAGTCCTGGGCATACCTCCCGAGGCCCTTCCATTGTTCCTGACCCTGTACCTGGGGTTGCAGATAGGCGTGCCCGACTCCTTCAGGACTGGGGGCAACACCACCAACAACTATCTCTACGCCATCATCTTGAACGAGACGTACGTCAGACGATTCCTGGGCGAGGAGCACCAGGTAGCCAGCAGCGTAGGGAGGCCGTCGTGATAGCCCATGAAGCTGTGCCCAACGAGCTAGCGGGACAGACAATCAAAGAAGTGTTCAGGCAGGCTGACCAGGTCGCGGAGCTACACTCATGCCTGACGTCTCCAAGGGGCGACTACTTCAGGCTTCGTCTCCTTCAGGCGCTGGAGGTCGCTCTTACCGAAGGAGCGATAGAGGAGCTGAGGGTCCGGTCGGGGGTCAACGAGTGGCACAGGCACCTCCACATGCTGCTGCGATACGGGTTGATACGGATGCAGCAGGACGACGAGCCACTGTACGTGCGTACCCCCCTGGCCGAACAGGCCATAAACACCGTGCGGGAGTTCGAGCGTCGGGTGGGCCGGGCGCCGGCCCAGACAATATATTCGGCCTCTCTGGGCCCCAACTCGATACGGCTCTTCCTGCGGATCTACGGGGACAGGGCCGCCCGGACTTGGGACCAGTTCCACGTCAAGTACACCGCGGAGGAGATGGGACGCTTGAGCCTGTTTCTGCCCCGGATAATAGAGGGGATTTCGGCGGTGGACAAGCTGAGCGAGGCGGACCTGGTTGTTTACGGGGATGACGGCTATGTCCATGTTCGAGCAACCGCGGCCCGGAACTTCTACCAGTACCTGCGGGATCTATACGGGATAGCCAGGACCTCAAGGGTGTAGCCCAACAAGCCTGGTACGGGACACACCAGGCATTGGAGGCTTTCTGATATGGCCACAAGATCGTTCGTGGCGTTGCTCCCGGCGATGGCGTTAGAGACGGCCGCCGGATGCGGCTCCGGTGATGCTGGGGAGAAGACCGTGGTCCTCTACGGGTTCAGCACGATGGAGGAGGTCATGAAATCGGATATCATCCCGGCATTCGGGAGGCACTGGAACGAGAGTACCGGCCAGGACGTACGGGTTGTTACCTCCTTTGCAAGCTCGGGCACCATCACGAATCAGATCGCTTTCGGCGCTCCGGCCCAGATAGCCATGCTGGCCACCGAGATGGACGCCGTGAACATCGAGAAGGCGGGACTGATCAGCACCGACTGGAGGGACTTCAGGGACCGGGGCACGTACGCCTACACCATCGCCTGCATCGTCACCCGCAAGGACAACCCCAAGGGCCTCTACTCCTTCGAGGATGCCGGCCGGGAGGGGGTGGACGTGGTCTACCCCGATCCAACTACCTCCGGGGGCGCCCAGTGGGCGATTCTGGCGCTCTACGGTTCCTCGCTCAAGACAGGTGGCGACGCCGGCAGGGAACGGGCCCTTGAGCTCATCAAGACGGTCAGCCTCAACGCCGGAAGCCTGCCCGAGTCCGCCAGAAGGGCCTTGACCCAGTTCGGGCTGGGGTACGGGGACGCCCTTCTCACCTATGAAAACGAGGCGCTTCTGGACATCTCCAGGGGCAAGGAGTACGAGATCATCGTGCCTAAAAGCACCATATACATAGAGCCAAAGGTGGTGATCGTGGACAGGAACGTGGGCAACGAAGACCGGGACGTGGTGCGGGCGCTGGTGGACTTCCTCTGGACCGAGGACAGCCAGGAAGCCCTGGCGAGGAACAACTTCCGGGTATGGGACGACCGCATAATGGAGAGGTACGCTGACAGGTACCCCGAAGTGGAGATGCCCTTCACCGTGGACTACCTGGGGGGGTGGCAGGAGGCCACCTCAACCATCATCGAGAGTACCTGGAGACAGGTCCAGAGAGAGATCAAATGAGCATGGAATCCCAACGTCGACCCGTCGCAGAGATAGGGACAAGGTTCAGGCCCCCGCTCCCCGACTTCCGCAAACTGGCGTTCGTAGGAATGGGCGTGGGCTTCCTGGCCCTGCTGGTCATTCTTCCATTAGCCTCTATGCTCCAGTACGCCTCGAGCAAAGGGCCTGGGGTATTCTGGGAGAGCGTCTCCTCCCCGGAGGCGCTGTTCTCCCTCAGGTTCACCATCCTCCTCGCCCTGGCCACGACGGTGATAAACGGCCTGATGGGCATCGTCGTGGCCTTTATCCTGGTAAGGCACGAGTTTCCCCTCAAGGGCTTCCTCGACTCGTTGATCGACCTGCCGATAGCGATACCCGCTTCGGTAACCGGATTTACCCTGCTGCTGCTCTACGGGCCCGTGGGGATACTGGGCAAGATGTTCGAGGGGTCGGGCATAACCGTCATGTTTGCCTTCCCAGGTATCCTCATCGCCCACGTTTTCATGACCCTGCCCTACGTGGTACGGGCAGTGGGGCCCATCCTCCAGGAGATGGACAGGAGCCAGGAAGAGGCGGCGAAGACGATGGGGGCCAACGGCTTTCAGATATTCACCAGCGTCATCCTCCCCTCTATAAAGGGAGGCCTCATTTCCGGCTGCGTGTTTACCTTCGCCCGGTCCCTGGGCGAGTTCGGCGCCACCATCATGGTCTCGGGCAACCTGGCGCTGCGCACCCAGACGGCTCCCTTATACATATTCTCCGAGTTCAACAAGGGCAACATAGAGGCGGCCAACTCGATGTCGGTCGTGCTGGTGATAATATCCTTCATCCTGTTCGTTGGGTTCAAATTCATTACTAGGGCGATGGAAAAAGGAGGGAAGACCCGTGGAAAGCGCAATATCTCTGAGGAACCTCAGCAAGTGGTTCGCGAGCTCCGGCAACCACAGTGACCGGAGCGTCGCGGTTGACGGGGTGGACCTAGACGTGGGCGAGAGCGAGTTCCTGGCGATGGTCGGGCCCAGCGGCTGCGGGAAGTCGACCATCCTCAGGCTGATAGCTGGCCTGGAGGACCCCACCGGTGGGGAGGTTTACGTGGGCGGCCGGAGGGTGGACAGGCTCCCACCGCGGGCCCGTAACATAGGGTTCATGTTCCAGGGGTATGCACTGTTCAAGCACATGACCGTCGCCGATAACATCGGCTTCGGGCTGAGGATACGAAAGCTGCCGGCGCCGGAGCGACGGCGGCGGGTAGCGGAGCTGGTCGCCCTTATGGGGCTGAAAGGCCTGGCGGACAGAAAGCCCAGCCAGCTCTCCGGTGGGCAGCAGCAGAGGGTCGCCCTGGCCAGGGCGCTGGCTCCCAGGCCGAGGCTGTTGTTACTGGACGAGCCCTTCGGAGCCGTGGACGCGAAGGTGCGCCAAAAGCTGAGGGCCGATACCAGAAGGTGGCAGCGGGAGCTGGGGGTCCCAACCATTCTGGTAACCCACGACCAGCGGGAGGCCCTGGAGCTGGGTGACAGGGTGGCGATTATGAACCAGGGCCGGTTCGAGCAGATAGACATCCCCAGGAACATCTACGACCATCCTGCAAGCCAGTTCGTCGCCCGTTTCATAGGTAGGGTCAACGTGTTCTCTACCGAACCCCAGGGAGGTCTCGGAAGGATGTTCAAGAACACGGCCTTCGAGGTCCTGGTGCGTCCCGAAGACATCTCGGTTCATCCCTGGCCCAACGGGCACCCGGTGGAAGAGGGCGGGATCCTGGGCACCATCGTGGGCTACGGTCGTCCACCACCAGTACGCAGGACGTATCTAGAATAGTGTGTACGATGTCCATCAGCTGCTCAACGGCGAAGGGCTTGTAGACCACGGCATAGGCCCCCTCGGCCAGTGCCTCCTTCACGAGACCTTCCACCGAGTAGCCGGTCAGCATGACCACCACTGACTCCGGACTAACCTTCTTGATCTCCTTGTAGGCGTCCACCCCGTTTATCCCGGGCATCTTGATATCCATGAGGATGAGGGCGAAGCGAGTATCCTTCGCCAGGTCTATCGCCCGGTGCCCGTCCTCGACGCCGACGACCTCAAAGCCTTCGTCCTCCAGTATCCCCTCCAGGGTGATGCGCATTCCTGGATCGTCGTCCACCACCATGATCCGGGGTCGGTCCTGTGCCATCTCCGTCCCTCCTCAGTCCGCGCCGCCGTTCAGGGGTAGCCTCACCTTGAAGGTGGCGCCCTCGCCGGGCACGCTCACCACGGCGATGGAGCCGCCGTGCTTGGACACTATCTGCTGGCATGCGGAAAGACCGAGGCCCGTGCCCCGGGCCTTGGTGGTGAACAGGGGCTCAAAGACCCGCTTCATGTCCTCCTCGCCAATCCCTATCCCCGTATCGCTAAACGACACCTCGACGCATCCGTCCACGGTTCTGTTGCTTACGGTGAGTTCACCTCCGTCGGGCATGGCGTCCTGGGCGTTGAGAGCCAGGTTGGTGAAGACCCGGTGTAGCTGCTCTCCATCGGCCATCACCTTGGGCAGGTCGGGATCGAGCCGCTCGACCAGGTGCACGGTCTCTTTGAGCTCCAGGCTGGACAGGGCGCCTCTTATCGTCGCCCCCAGGTCGGTGGGGGAGAGGGAGGGGGTGTTTACCCGGGCAAAGGTCAGGAGATCGGAGATTATCTCGTTGGAGTGCTGGACCTCGCCCTGGATGATGTTCAGGAACTCGGGGACCTTGGGGTTCGACTGGGCCAGCTCCTCGGACCCCAGGCGTTTCTTCAGGTAGTACACCGCATTGTTGATGGCGCCCAGGGGGCTGCGGAGGTCGTGGGCCACGCCCCCGGCCAGCTGGCCGATGGCGGACAGCTTTTCGGTGCGGACCAGGTGCTCCTGCGCTTCCAGAAGCTGCCGGCTCGAGTCCTCTAGCTCCTGGGTCCGGTCCCGGACTCGCACTTCCAGGGTATGGTTGGCGTCCTCGACAAACGCAACCTCCCGCCTGTTGGAACGGTATATCCTGAGATCGGCCACGACGACGAACCCCAGGAGCACCGCGAAGAGGCCCCCCATGGTCGCCAGAGTGGTCCATAGCACGGCGGCCTTCGCGTCATCGACCTGGATGGCTACGTCGTCGGCGACGTCCCTGTAGATCTCCATTACGCCGATGATGTTGCCCTGGCGGGCCTCTCTCAAAGGCAGGTAGGTCTCCACCACGTCGATCCGGCGTGTGACCCCATCCAGGTGCACGACCTCGCGGTCGCCGGCGAACTTGGACGCCGTGCCCCCGGCGGCAGCCTTTCCGAACAGGGGACTCTCTGTTTTCGTTATGCCTATGGTATTGGCGTCCGTGCTCCACACCGTCGTGCCGTTCAGGTCGAAGACGTTAAACTTCACGACGTTCAGCCCCTCGACTAGCGTGGGAAAGCGGATGTCCAGACCCTCGGGGCCGACCAGCTGGTCCAGCGTAAGCGCCACGGGCTGCTGCATGTCGGACATGTGATGCTCGCGCCTCATCATCGCCTCCATGTGCAGCCCGTCCCGAGCCGTGTTCTCCTCCGCGATCCTTATCAGGTTGTTCTCCGCCAGATCTCCAGTCACCCGGTTTGTTATCAGGGCGGCGACGGCTATCGCCACCAGAGCGGTGATGGCAAACAGGAGGGTCAGCCGGTACTTTCGCATCCCTCTGGCACCCTCCTATTCCGCACTTCGCTGCGGCAGCGTACACATCCCTATAGTAGGGAAGCTAGGCCGCAAACGTGTGAAAAATCCGCGTCAGTTTCAAAGCCCGGCGCGCTTTCCTGGTATAATCTCTAGCTATGAAGCGGCGGCCCGCGGGGCTGAACGAGGGGACAGGTTCTGAGCAGCGGGCAGGTGGGCCGGCCTCCTGCCTATTCAGCTTCTGAGGGCGCGAGGACTGTAAACGCAGATCGGAGGCGAGCTGCGCCAGTATACCGTGTGAGGGAGATTGCAGATGACCACGCCAGAGAGACCGGAGCGCGCCGCCTGCCCAGCCTGTGGCGAGGGCATGAGGAGGGAGCTGGACGGCCTACGTGTGCCGCCCATGCCCCAGGTGTTCTGGTTCTGCACCAACTCTAGTTGCCCGGATGGGAGCAGGAACAAGCTGTTCCGCGGGGGCTAGTACTCAGTCAACTTGAGATTGATAGAAGTCATTCTGAGCGAAGCGAGGAATCTGGGGTAGGCGGGGGTAGCCCCTCCCTTCCAGATTCTTCGGTCGCTGCTCTCCCTCAGAATGACACGCTACCCAAATCCTGTTGACAAGGTACTAGTCTTCCACGAATCTGAGGTGGATGGGATGACAAAGGTCACTATACAGATACTCACCGGCGGCGACTTCCGGGCGACCGAAATCGTGGCGGACCTGCGAAACGCCGCGGAGATACTGTACTACCCCATGAGGTGTGTAGGCTTCTGGGATGTGCCAACGGGCGGGCACATATGCCCCCAGCTGCAGTCCGGCCAGGAGTGCCCCCACCTGGAGAGGCCCGCCTCCGATGCGCCGGATGGGTACCGGCGTACGGTGGAGGACGAGCTAAGGGGCGCCCTCGAGGTGGTGTTCCCCCATGCCGGCGTCCACATATTCCTGAGCTGACTCCGTCCCGGCAGGCCCGGCCCCCGCGGGCCGGGAACGGCCTCCACGGCGCTGGCCAGCTCACGACGGCCGGTAGTGGCGGCGTAGCTCCGAGGCGTAGCCGGTCCCCACTACCCCGGCATTCTGGCCTAGCCAGTCGCTCAAACGGGTGCTCCCAGTTGCGGAGTCCTGGGATACCAGTAGCCCCGCCATCAACCCCGCTACCTCGTCGCTGGTCAACACCACGTCTCTCACCAGGCAGCCGGCCACCCTGGTGAGCAGGTGGGCCAGCCGGGGAGGCAGGTGAGCCAGCCTGGCCCTGCTGCCGACCGTCTCGGCGATGAGGCGGACCATTTCGTCGAAGGTATACGTCTCCGGCCCCACCGCGTCCAGGGCCACGTTTCCCTCCGCCTGGGCCGCGCTGACCGCCAGCTCGGCCACGTCCTCAATGTGTACCGGCTGGATGGGATAATCGCCCGCTCCAAAGACCGCGAAGACGGGGAACTTTCTGAGGAACCAGGCGATGTTGTTGATAAGGACGTCCCCGGGGCCGAAGACCACCGTTGGGCGGATGATGGCGTAGGAGAGGCCGGCGCCGGCGATGGCCCTCTCCAGGACCCCTTTACCCCGGAAATAGGGAAGAGGTGAGTCCACCGACGCGTTGGTGATGCTGATGTGTACCAGCCTTCGGACCCCGGCCTGCCTGGCCGCGCGGATGAGGGCCAGCGTATTCTCGACGGCCTTGTCGAATGTAACCTCGCCCCGGGGGAAACGCACCCAGTAGGTGTTGTAGAGGGTTGTGGCCCCCTCCAGGCTCCTGGCGAGCTCCCCCTCATCGTCGAAGCGGAACCTGGCGACCCTGACCTGGCCGCCAAAGGGGTTTGGGCGTTCGGGGTGGCCCGTGAGGGTCGCGACCTGCTCCCCCATGGAAAGGAGCCGCCTGGCGATGTACCTGCCCGTATAGCCAAAGGCTCCCGTCACCACGTTGAGCTCGGGGGGTTCGGATGCCATGGTGAGCTTCCCCGGCTACAGCCGGAAGGCCAGCAGACTTGCGGACAGTACGACGATGGTTACGCACATCAGACGCAACGCCTTCTCCGGAGCCAGAATCAGCAGCGCGGCATCTAGGGCCACCACGCTGCCGTCGGCCATCTCCATTCTACCCTGCACGTCGAGGGCACGCCTGCGGACGGTTCGGACCTGGGTGCTGAGGACCCGTTGGGCCAGGCTGAGGGTAAAGCAGCCGCAGGCCAGGAGGACCGCGGCGACGCTCAGGCTTGTAGCATTTATCCAATAAGACGCGAGGGCGGGGAAAGCCCCCCAGGCGAAGGCGAACCAGAAGTCCGAGTGGAGCCTGCCGTGCCAGAGGCCCAGGTTATAGGCTACAGCTATGAACCCTCCGAAAGCCACGAAGGGGAGCATCCAGATCGAAACCGTGAGGGCTGCCACCAACCCCAGCACGATCGCCACGCCCAGGGAGGCCGCGGCCAGGGCGCCAAGCTGCCATGCGGCTATCCGGGTCCCAAGGGGCCGGCCGTTGAGCTCATCGAGGGCGTGGGCGCCGATACCCATGGCTAGGGAGAAGGCCACCAGGCTGGCCAGGAGTCTGTCCAGGTGAAGGGTGGGCGCCAGCGCCGCTCCCAGGACGAGATAGCTGAGGTGCCACATGGTATAGGGTATGTGGAGGAGGTTCACGTACTCTCTCCAGGCGCTGGTGGGCCTGAGAGCGTAAAACGCCGGAGGTATCTCGGTTTTCATCTGCCACCCCCCGTCAGGTTCCCCTGCTCCTGGTTACCTCGCAGTCCGACCTGGTCCCCCACATCACCACGGCGCCCCCCAGGGACAGCCGCTTTGCGCGCGCGTCGGGGATACCCCGGTTTAGCCACATCTGTCGTACCTGCTCGACCGTGTAGGCGCGGTAGAACCGGCAGATGCTGGGACCCAGGAACGCTCCCACCTCGCGCCAGCCCTTCGAGACTACCCTGGTCCCGAGGGGGAGTGCGCCCCGGGTGTAGGCATACCAGAGGGCCCGCGCCATCATGTTCCCCGGCACTCCGAACTCCAGGGACGCCAGGCGTCCGCCGGGTTTGAGCACCCGTACAATCTCCCCAATGGTGGCTTCCGGGTCTTCCACATAGCGCAGCAGGAAGGTGAAGCAGACCGCGTCGAAGCAGGCGTCGGGAAAGGGCAGGCCCTCGGCCCGCCCTCTGACCAGGTCGATGTTATCCCGGACGCGCCCCCGGCGTACCTTTTCCCGGGCCGAGCGCAGCATGGCATCGCTCAGGTCGACCCCTACCACCCGGCACCCGAAGGTCCGGGCGGTGTCGATGGCGACCCCCGCGGTGCCGGTGCACAGGTCCAGCACCGTATCCCCGGGACCCATCTCCAGGCGGGAGACCAGGTAGCGCCTCCACCTCCCATACTGGCCGAAGGAGAACAGCCCGGCCGGTGGGTCGTAAAAGCCGGCTATCCCGTCGAAGAGCCGGCGGGCGTGGGCATTTTTGTGGTCCATCTCCAGCCCAGTTTAGCAGACCGCCCAGGCTGAAAACAGATTGAGCCGGACGAACCTCCGGATGGTAGCTACCATTCTCAGGCACTCAGTCCCAGGGGCTGGCGTCCCTTCCCAGGTTCTTGGCCGGCGACGTCACGTCCGGTAGATCGATGACGCCGTTGCCGTCCGTGTCTCCTCCCAGGAGGGTCACCGCGGGCAGCCGCAGCACCCGGCCCGCTTCCACCACTACGGCCCCTTTCACCGCGGTGAGGAACCCCTCCCTCCCCACGGTAACCGTGTATGTACCCGCCGGCGGTGACAGGGAGAAGCTGCCGTCGGGCGAGGAGGTGGCCGTACCTCCGGAGCCCCCGCCCTGGTCAACAAAGGTGATCAGGGCTCCACTATGGTCGGCCCGCCCCTCCAGGGTAACGGTGCCCAGGACACCGGGAGACGACGCGACGGTGAAGGTAGCCCTGGCATCGGCAGCCAGGCTGTGACCCAGGTCGTCCACCCCGTTGAAGGTCAGGGTGTGCTCGCCCAGGGTGATACCAGGGATGGTGATGCCGAAGTTGCGCCCGTTGGGACTGAAGGCATCGGGAAGCAAGTCCCGCTCGTTGGCCGTCCCGGCGTCCAGCACCGCCTTGGTGAGGGTGACCTCGCCGTGGGTGTCCCCAGGGTACTCCTGGCCCTCGGTGGACCAGTTGATCTCGATGACGAAGGGGTCGACGGCCTGGACTACCGCCCCCTCTGGCGGGATCGTGCCATCCGGGCCCGGCAAAGCCCTATCTATCTCGAAGCTGATGGCTCCCGGGTCCGTCGGGGCGATATTTCCCGCCGCGCCCACGTTACCCGCGGCATCCTCCGCCTGCACCAGCACATTGTACAGCCCCACGGAGAAGCCGCTCATGTCGAACTCCCACTGCACTTGTGCGATGATGATCCTGCTGGTGACCGTATTGGTTGCTGCCACGTCACACACCGGCGACCCATCCGCTCCCTCGCGGCAGCCGCGGACGTCTCTAATGGGCAGGACACCGGCAATGGCCTCGTCGGAAGATACGTCCATGCGGCGGATGTCGCCCCTGCTGAGGCGAGTATCCAGGGTTACTGCCAGGGCCGGGGCGATGCCGTCGGCGGCGTCTATGGCAGCGGCGGCTATGGAGTTGCCTCCGAGGTCGGAGACTTCGCTCACTATCTCCACTCTGGGCGTCACGGTGGGAGGTAGCTGCGGGATCGTGAGAAAGGCGCTGTCTGGGAGGTCCGTGAAATGCGCCACGGCGGTGGGCTCGATGCCATCGACGCGGAAATCGCTGGTCTGGAAGCTGGCGCCGTCCATGGCCCTGTTGAAGACGAGGCGAATGCTGCCGCGGTCGGCGCCGCCGGGGAGTCCGGGGCGGTCTCCACGCAGTCGCTCACCCGGGGCCTGGGTCGGGTCGTAGGTATCGCCGGTGAAGGCGTCAGACACCGACGGCGGCCGCCCGTCTACGTCAAGGACCAGCGGGCCCGTTGTCCCCGGGTTGCCCGCGTTGTCCTTGGCCCGGACCTCCCAAGTAATCCGCGTCACTATGGGGTTTCCTGAGGCCAGGGCCTCGGCGATTGTGGGTAGGTTGCTGATGGCGTATTCCACCCTGTAAACACCCGAGCCGGGGGAGGTCTCCGTTACCATGAAGTCCCGGTTGGAGATGGCCTGGGGGATTCCATCTTGGGAGATGTCCAGGTTGATGGAGCTATCGATAGTGGGGTCCACCCCCGCGATTGTGTCAGTTACCTCCACCATGAGGACGGTGTTCAGGTCGCTGGTGACGGCCCCGTTGGGAGGGCTGACATTTGAGAAGATGGGCGGCCCCGACTCCATGAGGACGCGCGCCAAGACATCCTCTGCGGGGGACCGGTCCCTGTAGGTAAAGGTTATCGTCCCGCCGTCGACTACCGCGATATGGGGGCGTTGGACGTCTCCTGTAAGGGTGGGGTCCAGGTTGCTGTTGGGCCGGTCGAGCTGCCCAGCACTGCCGTCAACGGCGATTACGGTGGCCGCGAACACTCCGCTGTCGCGACTCGTCTCTCGCAGGCGCAGGGGTACCTCTACGCCGTTGGTGCCCGTCATCGTCACCAGGTCGGCCAGCCCCCAGGTAGCTAAGGTTTATGGTGCTACCCGTCGGGAGTGGTTCCCCCTGGTGGACCAAGGTGATGGTGCGCCCGACGGCCAGGCCGTTGGCCGCGTTGGCCAGCGTGGCAGTCCCTCCGATGTCCGTGACCACCGGCGTGTTGGCTGTGGTCCGGCCGGGTACAGTGACGTTTATGTCGGCGCCGGAGATCACGCGATCGCCGTTGGTATCCTGCAACGGCAGCCAGTCGATGTTCAGGTCCAGGGTGAAAGCTTCGCCACCCAGCAGGTCTGTGGGCGCGATTAGTGACTCGGTGGGAACGGTGTGTGACAAGGCGAACAGCTTGACAGCCCTGGTCAGCTTCTGGCCCGGAGTGGCGTATCGCACATCGAAGGTGCGCCCGCCCAGGCCATCCTGGAATATGTTGACCTAGATGATACCTCTGTCGGCATTGAAGATGCTGGCGATACGGATGTCCCCTCCTACGCCGTCCCCGTTTACGTCGGTATTCACGATGACCACGTCGGCCACGTTGACAAAACCATCGTCGTTGCGGTCGGCCAAGGGGGTAGCGCCCGCGGCGCCGATGGGGTTGGCGGCCAGGACCACCGTCAGGGTGGAGCCCAGGAGCTGGCCGGGCGGTATCAGCACCCGCTCACCGTTGCCTCCGATGATGGCAAAATTGATCGCTCCCGTGGCATTGTCGATCTGGTCGAGGTTGGCTAGTTCGTTGTTTGGCCCGGTCCCTACGAAGAGGGGCCCAATCAGGTTGATGTCCTTAAGAGTGATGGTGATAGTGCGGCCGCCGGTGGAGACGGCGCTGTCGTGGGACACCACCGCAGGGGTTGCCGTCAATGTTCCCGTTACGGGAGCGTTGTGAACGGCCCCTGCGGACAGCGTCAGGAGCAGGCTTATGGCCACCAGGGCCGCTATTCCCAGAGAAGAAGCTATTGCCAGCCATGCTTTCCCAGCCATCGTCGCCCTCCTTGTTAGTCCATTTCGTAACCGCATTCTACCATGAGTCGCCCCCTTCCCCGGCCTCCGGGCAGTCGCCCCGAGCCTGCCGTTCCCTTGCACGGGAGCACGCGTGGTGCTATAGTCGCCGCAAAGTCCTGCCAGGGAGGGGAAAGAGATGGCCACACTGGGGACCAAGCAGATGATGGAGGCCATGTCCAACGAGGAGCTCCAGCAGAAGCTGTGGGTCCTCTATGGGAAGGTCCGGGTGCCGGAGCTGACCAGGGAGAACACCGCCCTCCTGTGCATCGACATGCAGTACGTGGACGCCCACCGGGACTACGGCCAGGGGGCCAAAGCGAAGAGCCTGGGCATGGCCGACTTCCTGGAGTACTACATGGGCCGGGTGGACGAGGTTGTCATCCCCAACATGCGGCGGCTCCAGGCTGCGGCCCGGAAGGCGGGGGTGGAGGTGGTCCACGTCCGGGTTGCTTCCACCACCCGGGACGGGCGGGACAGTACCCTCCGCTACAAGATCCTGGGGCTGCGGACCCCCCGGGACACCAAAGAGGCCCAGATCCTCCCCGAGGTCGGGCCCGAGGGGGACGAGCTGGTGATAAGCAAGGTCACCTCCAGCGCCTTCAACTCCACCAACATCGACCGGCTGCTGGGCAACATGGGGATCAGCAACCTGATCGTCACGGGCGTCAAGACCAACGGCTGCGTGGAGTCGACGGCGAGAAGCGCCGCCGAGCTGGACTACGGCGTCATCGTGGTGGAGGACTGCACCGCCGCCAACGCGCCCCAGCTTCACGGCCACTCTATACTCAGCATGAGCTACAAGGACGCGGCTATCCAGACCACTGACGAGGTCGTGAAGGCGCTGGAGGCCCTGTAAGGTATCTAGCTCACCTCGTCCCGGACCCTGTCCAGGAGCCGGGACGCTTCCCCCGCCAGGAGGGTGTGCCAGGGTGCTTTGAGGTCGGGGTCGTCTCGAATGGTCCTCGCCGCCTCCTCCCTGGCGGACCCCAGGAGGTCCCGGTCCGAGAGGCGCGCCATCCGCAGGCTTGGAAGGCCGCTCTGGCGGGTGCCGAAGTAGTCCCCAGGTCCCCTGAGCCCCAGGTCAACCTCTGCAAGCTCGAAGCCGTCGTGGATGCGCTCCAGCGCCGAGAGGCGCTCGCCGGCCTCGGCGGAGGGATGCTCGGACAGGAGGAGGCAGTAGCTCTTGTGCGGGCCCCGGCCCACCCGGCCTCGGAACTGGTGGAGCTGGGACAGCCCGAAGCGATGGGCACCCTCCACCAGCATGACGGTCGCGTTGGGCACGTCTATGCCCACCTCCACCACCGGGGTGGATACCAGGATGTCTACCTCTCCGTCGCGGAACCTCCGCATGGCGTCGTCCTTCTCCTTCGGCCCCATCCTTCCGTGGAGCAGGCCGAGGCGCAGGTCCGGGAAGACGTCCCGCGATAGGCGCTGGTACTCTTCGGTGGCGGCCCGCGCCTCGATGGCCTCGGACTCGTCAATGAGGGGACAGATGACGAAGGCCTGCCGGCCATCGGCCACCTGCTTTCGGACAAAACCGTAGGCCGCGGCGCGGCGCCCAGGCGGGACGATCCGTGTCAGCACTCGCTGACGGCCTGGAGGGAGCTGGTCGATGGTGGATATGTCCAGGTCGCCGTATAGGGTGAGGGCCAGAGTCCTGGGTATCGGCGTCGCGGACATTACCAGCACGTGGGGGGTGACGCCCCCCTTCTGTCGCAGGGCCGCCCGCTGCATGACGCCGAAGCGCTGCTGCTCGTCCACCACGGCGAAGGCCAGCCGCGGCATCTCCACCCTCTCCTGAATAAGGGCGTGGGTGCCGATGACGATATCCACGGTACCTTCCGACACCCGGCGCTGTAGCTCGCGCTTAAGGGCTCCCCTCGTGCTGCCCATGAGCAGCCCTACCGATATGGGCCTGGGCAGCGGGTCCAGGTAGATGTCAACCAGGGCCTCCTCCTGGACGGGGCAGGACTGGCCGCCGAGCAGCTGGGACACGGTAGCAAAGTGTTGCTCGGCCAGCACCTCCGTGGGGACCATTATGGAGCCCTGGTAGCCGCTGGCCACGGTGGCCAGGAGGGCTGCCAGGGCTATCGCCGTTTTGCCGCTGCCGACCTCGCCCTGCAGGATACGGTTCATGGGAGGTGCGCCGCGCATCATATCGCCCAAGACCTCTCCGAGGCAGCGGTCCTGGGCGTCGGTAAGGGTGAAGGGCAGAGATGCACGGAAGGCCTCTACCACCCCCGGATCGGGCTTCAGGGCGACTCCATCCGACTGCTCCTGCCAGGTTCTGCGGCGCATGAGCACCGCGATCTGAATAAGGAAGAGCTCGTCGAAGGCCAGCCTTCGCCTGGCCGCCTCCAGGGACGAGGCGTCAACGGGGTAGTGGGCCTGCATGATGGCCTCCCGCAGTGGGGCCAGCGCCGCTCTCTCCCTTAGCTCGTCGGGCAGGAAATCCTCCAGCCTGGGCGCCCAGTCCTCCAGGGCCTGCCACACAATGCTCCTCAGCTTCCGGGGGGTCAGGCCCTCGGTCAGGGCATACACCGGGACGAGCCGGCCCGTGTGTATGAGGCTCTCCTGACGGTCGAGCAGCTCGAACTCGGGCGACTGAAACTGTATCTGGCCTTTGTAGACATCTACCCGACCGCTTATGGCCACCCTCGAGTTGGGCTTCAGCAGCCGGGCCAGGTAGGGCTGGCCGAACCAGACTACCTTGACGTTCCCTGTCTCGTCGCTGACCACCGCTTCGGTGGCCTTGAGCCTGCCCTTCCCCAGGCTGGTCTCCCTGGCCTCCCAGACAGTAGCCACCAGGGTCCGCTCCTCCCCGGGCACCAGGTCCCTTACCTTTGCCAGGGTGGAGAAGTCGCTGTGGCGCCTGGGAAACAGGTAGAGAAGGTCCCTGATCGTGGAGACCCCCAGACGTTTCAGCCGGGCGGAAAGCTTGGTGTCCACACCACGCAGCCTGTTCACGGGCGACTCCAGGGGCGCCACCGATGGCACGCTGCTGCGCCCCGGAGATGGGACCTCGGCCGGGGTAAGCCCGCCGGCCGAAGGGGACCGTCGAGGTGTGGCGGCGGGTGGGGGGACGTAAGAAGCGGGCGAAGCAAGGTTATCCCCTGCCGTCGCATCGGGGCCGGAGTGGCCGCCTTTCAGAGGAGCGGCTTCCAGTCTTGCGAGCCAGACCTTCACCCGCTCCTGGCGCTGCGAAGGGGTCAGGCGGGTATAGGGGGCCCCAGCAGCACCGGCTGCGCCTGGGTCGCCCAGGATGGCGTTGAACGCGGCCCCGTTCAGCTTCAGGAAGCGGTCCAGGCCGCCGATCACGGCGGTGTCCTGGAACCCCTTGCTCTCCTCGAGAACCAGTATCTTCCTGAAGGAGTCCATCTGCAGCCGGGCTGAGGTGTCACTGGAGGTCATCTCAACGGCAAGTTTATCACGCGTGGTAGACGGCGGGCTAGCTGTCGGACAGCACGCCTACCCCGACCGCTCCGGGCCCGAGGTAGGTACCAACCACCGGCCCGAACCGGCTCACGACGGTCCGGTCCTCGGGGACGAGATCGCTAAGGCTCGCCCTGAGGGATTCCGCCTCGCCGGGCGTGGTGCTGTATACGATGGACAGATACTTTGCCGGTGCCAGGCCCCTTGCGATCTCCACGAGCCTCGTAAGGCCCCGATCCCTGGAGCGGGGCCTCTCCACCGGATGGGCCTCTCCGTCCCTGATCATGAGAATGGGCTTGATGCTCAGTATAGAGCCCAGGAAAGCGCTGGCCTTCCCGATGCGGCCTCCCCTTTTTAGGTACTCAAGGGTGTCCACCAGGAAGTAGCAGTGGGTCTGGGGCAGGAGGACACGGACCCTTTCCACGACCTCGTCGGAGGTAGCGCCCTCCTTGACCATCTGGGCGGCCGCGAGAACGACCAGCCCCAGGCCGGTTGAAGCCGTCCGGGAGTCGATGATTTCGATCCGGCCTGACCCGCCCCTTGTCGTCTGAAGGGCTTCCCTGGCCTGGGTTGCCGAGTTCAGCGTTCCACTGAACTTGGCCGAGAGGTGGATGGAGACCACGTCGTGTCCTGCATCGGTCAGGGGGCCGTATATCTGATAAAAGTCGTTGACAGAGGGCTGGGCCGTGGTGGGGAGCCGGGGGCTCGCCACCAGACGGGAGTAGAACTCATCGGGGCCCATATCCACCCCGTCCTTGTACACCTCGTCGCCGAAGTGCACGTTGCAGGGGACCACCGTGATCTGCCACCGCTGCGCCAGCTCCTTCGGCAGATCACACGTGCTGTCGGTAACCAGCTTAACCGCCATGGGCCCCACCTCGGTTTCGGGGATGACTTCGCGGGCCTGGCCGCCCGCCTACTCCAGAGAGGCGATGAACTGGTAGTATGGCTGCCCTCCGTACAAGACCTCCACGTCCACGCCGAGCATGGTCTCCTGTATGCGTGCCGCTGCTTCCCGGGCCTGCTGCTCCCCCAGATCGGCACCCCAGTACAGTGTGACCAGCTGGCCTCTGGCGGGGCCAGCCAAACTCAGAGTCTCCTCAAGGACCGAAAGGACAGTGTCCCCTGCCGACACCAGTTCGCCCTCCAGGAGCCCGATGTACTGGCCCTCCTTGACCGGCAGCCCTCCCAGGGAGGCGGCGCGGACCGCCCTGGTCACCTCCATGGTCCTCACGGTGGAGAGGGAGCTCTCCATAGACTCCAGGTTCTTCGTGACCTCTTCCTCGGGGTTGAAGGCAAGGAGGCCGGCTACGCCCTGGGGTATGGATCGAGAAGGTATAACGTGCAGCGCCATCGCCTGGGCGGGCTGCCCCGTTGGCCCGGCGGCCACCTCTGGGGCCAGAGCGGCCGCCTGCCTGGCGGCGGGTATTATGTTGGGGTTGTTCGGCAGGAGGATGACCTCCGCCGCCCCTGTGGACCTGGCCGCATCCAGCAGCTCCCGGGTGCTTGGGTTCATCGTCTGTCCCGCCTCTACCACCTTGGCACAGCCCAGCCCCTCGAACAGGTGGACCAACCCCTCTCCCCAGGCCACCGCCACGACCGCTTTACGGCCCTCCTGCGGCGCCGGCCCCTTCTTGTGGGAATCCGCCGTTGCGGCAAGAGGCATAGCCTCTGCAGTGTCGCGGTGGAGGGAGAGGAACTCCTGGTGCTGCTGGTCTATGTTGTCCATGCTCACCTGGGTGACAGTGCCCAGGGAGACGGCGTAGCTTATCGTCGGACCCGGGTCGTGGGTGTGGAGGTGGACCTTTACCAGGGCCTCGCTCCCTACCACCACCGTGGAATCGGCCATTGCCGATAGGTGCTCCCGTATCCCGTCTACCTGTAGCCCGTGGCCCTGGATAAGGAGTTGGGTGCAGTAGCCATAGAGCTCGCCTTCGGTGGCTGCGAGGTACTCCTGCTGGACTCTATGCCGGCCCAGCGGTCCGGAAGGACTGGCTTCGCCGGCGGAACCATCGGCGAAAACGGGATCACAGAGACCTGGCCCTGCCCCATCCAACTCCTGCCCAGCAAGGTGGTACCAGGCGCCCTCGAGCAGTGTCACGAGCCCCTGGCCCCCGGCATCCACCACCCCGGCTTCCCGGAGCACCGGCAGTTGCATGGGCGTTCTGGACAGGGCGTGTTTGGCAGCCTCCAGGGCAACCCACCAGAGGGATAGCACGTCCCCGTTGCCCCCTCGGCTCCCGACGTGTCGGGATGCCGCCAGAGATAGCTCACGAATTACCGTGAGCATCGTGCCGTCCACGGGCTTGCTCACCGAGCTGTAGGATGCCGTGGAGGCCAGCGCCAATGCCTGGGCCAGGTCCTCTCCCTTAATCGTGTCCTTTCCCTGGAGACCCTGGGCCAGGCCGTGGAAAAACTGGGACAGGATGACTCCGCTGTTACCCCTGGCACCAAGAAGCGCCCCATGGGCCATGGCAACCATAACTGGCCCCGCCGAAGACCCGGGCACCCGGGCGGACTCCTCGTTAACGGAGCGCATGGTCAAGAGCATGTTTGTGCCGGTGTCTCCATCGGGCACCGGGAAGACGTTGAGGGCGTTAATGGCGTCCCTGTACCGCTCCAGCAGGAGGGTAGCGGCCTGGAACGCTCCCCGTAACTCGTCGCCCCCGAGGGCCTGGGCCGAGGCACCGCCGGGCGCCCTGCCCCTACCCGCTTTCTGCCGCATGGATGCCCCTCCCGCCGTGGTTGGTGACCCTCCTTGCCAGCGTATCTTCACTATGGTATCTTGGTTACCTGGAATTGTATATAAAGTGCGTAGGGCAGTCAAAACGTGAGGCGGCTGCGGCCTCCCCACAGAGAGACGTAGGATTCAACACGGGATGGAATCATGAAGTGCGAGATTTGTGGCAAGGTCCCGATGTCGGGCAACAACGTGAGCCACTCCAAGAGGCGGACCAAGACCAAGTTCATGCCCAACGTGCATAGGGTGAGCATCCAGCCTAACAGCAAGCGAGTGAAGATCTGCACCCGCTGCCTGAGGACCCGCCACAAGCTCCCCAGGGCCTAGGGGCCGGCCACGTCCCTGATACTGTCGCGAAGTCTTTTCATCGTCGTTGCAACTGGCTCTGCCCCGCTGTACACCGCGGAGCCTGCCACCAGAATCGTGGCGCCCGCCCTGACCGCTGCTGGTGCCGTCTCAGCATTTATGCCCCCGTCCACCTGAATCTCGGCACCGTGCCCGGCCTCCCGCAGCATCCTGTACAGCCTGGCTACCTTGGCCAGCGCCTCCGGTATCAGCTTCTGCCCGGAAAACCCGGGGTTCACTGTCCCCACCAGCGCTATGTCCACGTAGGAGAGCACCTCCTCTATGGCCGGCAAGGACGTGGAGGGGTTTATGGCCACTCCGGCTTGCAGCCCCTCGTCCTTGATCTGGTGGATCAGCCGGTGCAGGTGCAGGCAGGACTCACTGTGTACGATGATGTGGTCGGCGCCCGCCCTCACGAAGTCCGGTAGGAATTGGCCCGGGTTCTCAATCATCAGGTGTACGTTCAGAGGTAGATGCGTATGGGGGCGAATCCCTTCTACTACCACGGCGCCCATGCTGATGTTGGGGACAAAATGGCCGTCCATCACGTCGATGTGTATGTAGTCGGCCCCAGCCCGGGTGGCCTCTTCCACCTGCTCCCCGAGACGGCCGAAA
Source organism: Dehalococcoidia bacterium (assembly GCA_965247055.1). GTDB lineage: Bacteria > Chloroflexota > Dehalococcoidia > Lucifugimonadales > JAGWBF01 > CBDFGE01. The sequence goes on along the minus strand of CBDFGE010000006.1, from coordinate 464,492 downwards.
TCCGCCGAGAGGATCGATGGGGCGATCTTCACCCTGGAGACTGGTCCGGAGCCGGACGTAAACATCTGTTCCGTCATCGTTCCCCTCCTTGCTCCACGAGGGTGAGGTCCGGGTCCTCGCTGATCACCGCCCTCGCCCGGGAGAGGGCACTAGCCACCTGCCGAGGCGCGGTCCCCCCGGCGTGGTCACGGGCGGCCACCGACGTGTCCGGGGTTATAGCATACACATCCTCCGCGAAATGGGGCGAAAACCCCCGGTACTCCTCGATGTCAAGCTCGTGAAGTCCTTTTTTTCGGGAGAGGGCGTAGCTGCACACTCTGCTCACGACGCCGTGGGCCTCGCGAAAGGGCACTCCCTTCCTAGCAACCAGATAGTCGGCCAGGTCCGTGGCCAGCATTTGGCCTTCGCCGGCCGCTTCGGTCAGGCGCCGGGCGTTTACCTCCAGGCTGGCTATCATGCCTGTGAACACCTTGAGGGTGGCCAGCATGGTATCCACGGTGTCGAAGGTGCCTTCCTTGTCCTCCTGCATATCCCGGTTATAGGTCAAGGGCAGGCCCTTCATCACCGTCAGGATGCCCATGAGGTGGCCGTAAACCCGTCCCGTCTTGCCGCGGGCCAGCTCCGCGAAGTCCGGGTTGCGTTTCTGGGGCATAATGCTGCTGCCGGTAAGGTACTCATCCGCCAGCTTTATGTAGCCGAACTCCTGAGAGGACCAGAGGACCAGCTCCTCCGCGAGACGGGACAGGTGCATCATGCAGATCGCCGCGGCGGAGTGGTACTCGGCCAGGTAGTCCCGATCGGACACGGCATCCATGCTGTTCGGGCTTATCTCCGCGAACCCAAGCTCTTTAGCCAGGAACTCTCTGTCGATGGGATAGGGCACCCCGGCCAGGGCGCCGCTGCCCAGGGGAAGGACGTCGGCCCGCCGGTAACAGTCCCGGAAACGGTCCAGGTCGCGCTCCAACATCTGGAAGTAGGCCAGCAGGTGGTGGGCCAGTAGTACCGGCTGGGCCCTCTGGAGGTGGGTGTACCCGGGGGCCACGACATCCCTTTGGGCTTCGGCCACGTCCAGGAGGGCGCACTGGAGGCCCCGGAGGCCCCGGATGGTATCGAGCATAGCTTCTTTGACGTACATGCGCATGTCCAGTGCAACCTGGTCGTTGCGGGAGCGTCCCGTGTGGAGCTTCCCCGCCGTCTCGCCTCCGATCTTCTCGTGGAGCCGTGCCTCCACATTCATGTGGATGTCCTCCAGCACCTCTTCCCACGGAAAGTCGCCCTTTTCGATCTCCTCCCGGATGGACACTAGCCCCATGATAATTAGCTCGCCGTCTTTGTTGGAGATGATCCCCTGCTTGGACAGCATCCGCGCGTGGGCTATTGAGCCGGTGATGTCCTGGCGGTACAGCCTGCGATCGTAGTGGATGGAGGCGACGTAGCTACTCTCACCCATCGGTGGTCTGCCTGTCCGGGATGCCGCTGAAGGTCCCCATCCCTGGTCCCGCGTTCACCATCACCCCTCGTCGCCCTGGACCTGGGCCTGGGTCCGGACTGGAAGGCCGTAAATGGAGATGAACCCCTCTGACGCCCGGTGGTCGAATTTGTCTTCCCGGTTGTAGGTGGCCAGCTCGTGGCGATACAGGGCGTGGGGAGAGCTTCTCCCCACGACGATGCAGCTCCCCTTGTGCAGCTTTATCCGCACCGTCCCGCTTACCTTGGCCTGGGTACTGCGTACGTAAGCATCGAGGTCGCGCCGGTGGTGCGTGTACCACAGGCCGTTGTAGACCACGTCGGCGTACTCTCTAGCTATAAGCGCCTTGAGACGGAGCTGCTCTTTGCTGAGGGTCATCGCTTCCAGGGCGTTGTGGGCGGCGTGGAGCACCACGGCGGCCGGAGCCTCGTAGACCTCCCTGGACTTTATCCCCACCAAGCGGTTCTCCACATGGTCGATCCTGCCCACGCCGTGGTCCCCGGCCAGGCGGTTAAGGTCGCGGATGAGGTCTACGCCCGGCATCTCCTCCCCGTCCAGGGTGATGGGAAGGCCCTCCTCGAAACCCAGCTCCAAGTACTGGGGGTCCGCAGGGGCTTCGGGGATGGACCTGGTCCAGGCAAAGGCGCCTTCCGGGGGCTCCATCCAGGGGTCCTCCAGGTCTCCGGCCTCCACGCTCCTCCCCCACAGGTTCTCGTCCACGGAGTAGGGGCCCTTGCCCTCGGGCACGGGAATGCCGTTGCTACGGGCGTAGTCCATCTCCTCTTCGCGGCTCATTCCCCACTCTCGGATGGGCGCGATGACTCTCAGGTCCGGCGCGAGGGCTGCGACGCTTACGTCGAACCGGACCTGGTCGTTGCCCTTTCCGGTGCAGCCGTGGGCCACGGCGTATGCCTTCTCTCTACGGGCGGCATCTATCAGGTAGCGGGCTATCAGGGGGCGGCCCAGGGCGGTGGCCAGGGGGTACTGGCCTTCGTATATAGCGCCTGCCCGAAGGGCGCAGGAGATGTAGTCCCGGTAGAAATCCTCTTTGCCATCCACCCCCAGCGCGGCCACCGCTCCTGTCTGAAGGGCACGCTGGCGTATCTCGTCCAGATTGACCATCCCCAGGTCTACGGTAAGGGTGACCACCTGGGCCTGGAACCTCTCCCGGAGCCAGTGGACCGCAACCGAGGTGTCCAGGCCTCCACTGTAGCCAAGGATGATCTTATCCTCCGCCAAGGGCTGTCTCCTTTGCGTCCTGTTCTATCCCGGGCCCTCTCGAGGATGCTCGGCACAGCGGGCCCGCCTCCCGGGGCCGGGTGGCGGCCTCCACCGGCCCTGCAAGCTGCCCTCCAGGCATCCGGTTTACAGCTTATTCAGCGCACCTTCCACGCGGGATATGGCACCGTCCACCTCTTGAGAGGTAACGTTGAGGGGGGGCATGAACCTGACGGCGTTGGGCCTTACCGCGTTCAGTAGTAGACCCTCGCCGTTGCAGAGGGAGACCATCTTACTCGATATCTCTTCAGCGAACTCCAACGCTACCAGCAGCCCTCTGCCCCTAACGTCGGTGAGGATGTCGAAGCGGGACTTAAGCTCGTTAAGCCCCGCCATCAGTCTTTCACCCATCGCCCGAGCGTTGGAGGGGAGGTCGTTCTCGATGATGTACCTGGAGGAGGCGTACGAGGCGGCACAGGTGAGGGCGTTGCCGCCGAAGGTGGAGCCATGGTCCCCGGGCTCCAGGGCCATGCATCCATCCTTGGACATGAAAGCCCCGATGGGCACCCCTCCGCCCAGGCCCTTGGCCAGGGCCATGACGTCGGGCTCCGCCCCGAACTGCTGATAGCCGAACAGGGTACCCAGGCGTCCCATACCCGTCTGGACCTCGTCCAGGACCAGTAGCAACCCTTCCCGATCGCACCACTCCCTGACACGCTCCAGGTAGTCGTCCGCGGGTACGTTCACTCCGCCCTCACCCTGTACCGGCTCAAGCAGGATGGCAGCGGTGCGCTCGGTGGTTGCCTCCATAATGGCTTCCACGTTGTCGTAATCGACGTGGACGAAGCCAGGGGTCATGGGCTGGAAGGGCTCCTGGTAGTGGGGTTGGCCGGTGGCCGCCAGCATGGTCAGAGTGCGGCCGTGAAAAGAGTTGTAGGCGGTTATGATTTCGTAGGCGCCGTCCCGGTTCCGCCTGCCATACTTACGGGCCAGCTTTACCGCGCCTTCCAGCGCCTCGGCTCCGCTGTTTCCGAAGAACACCTTGTCCAGGGCGCTGTTCTCCACCAGGAGCTGCGCCAGCTTCAGCTGGGGAGTGGTATAGAACTGGTTTGACGTCTGGAGGAGGGTGGACGCCTGCTCCACTATAGCCTCGGTGATGGCGGGGTGGCAGTGTCCCAGGTTGTTCACCGCCCAGCCTGCGCAAAAGTCCAGGTACTCCTTGCCGTCGACGTCCCAGGCCCTGGTGCCCTCTCCCCTTACGATCACCACGGGCTGGCGCCGGACGGTGTACATGTAGTACCGCTTTTCCATCTCCATCCAATCCATGGCCGTGCTCATTCCGTTTCACCTCCCAGCGCCTGGTCTATCGTGGCCAGGGACTCTTCCAGTTCCGTCAGGCTCTCCCTCAACCCCTGAACGACATCCTCTATCCTGCCGACCTCGACCCGGACCCGCTCCAGCTCTGGGCTGGGGGTGCCCTCGGACGGTCCCGGCCCGCGGGTGGGTGGCCCGACCAGGGACGTGGTGCCTAGCAGCAGGTTCAGGCTCTCGGTGAGGGTATCCGCCATCACAACCCTATGCTCGTCCGCCACGATGACCTTCTTGAGCTCCGGGAGGCGGCGTCCCGTCTGCGTCTGGGCCTGAATATAGAGAGGCTCCACATATAGGATAGACTGGAGAGGGCCGGACAACCCTTCGCGCACCATGGGAATCGCCAGCAGGTTCCCCCGGATGCACTGTTTGCCCTCCCCGCACAGCAACGTGAGCTCCCGGCCTATGTCCTCATCGTTGGTGATCCGGTTCTCAATCTGCTCCGGGCCATCTACCTGTCCCGTGGGGAAGATCAGGGTCACGAGTTGGCCGTATTGGCCACGGTCGTTGTCGCTGCGGGCTGCCATCCATGCCACCATGTTCTGACGAGCCTCACTCGCGGGGGTAAAGGGCAGGAGCAGGACAAACTCCTCCTTCTCCTCCCCGGGCAGCTTCATAATAACATAATAGGGATCGACGTCCTGAGTATTGATGGCCGTCTCGAACACCTCTCGAGCGCGGGCCCAGAGATCCCCCTTCTCGAAGAACTGTCTGGAGTTTGTCATATGGTACCGCAGGTATATCTCCGCCTGGGCCGAGAAGAGGTCCATCGGATACCTGATGTGGTCCCTGAGGGCGGGGTCCAGATCGTCTATCTCACTGAAGTCCTTGAACAGGTCAGGGAAAGCGCTCCTGTAGATTTGGGTCAGGGGCTCATCAGGCTCGATGACGAAGAAATCTACCGTGCCGTTATTGGCATCTATCACCACTTTGACGCTGTTCCGGATGTAGTTGAAGTCTTCCATGAGACGGGCGGAGTAGGCGTACCGGTCGGTGACGGCGTAGGCGTCCTGGATCCACCACAGCTTCCCGGTATCGCCGACTACCAGGTAGGGATCGCTGTCCAGGCGCAGGAAGGGAGCTATCTCCGCGACCCGCTCCTGGATTTGCCGCCGGTACTGGACTCTGCTGTCGGAGGAGATCTCTCCGCTGATGAGGAGGTTGAGGTCCAGCAGCTGCCAGGCATAAGCGACCCTCCTCAGAAAAGAGCCGAGCTCGACGCCGCCCGTACCTTCGTAGTTCTGATAGACCGGGCTCCCCTCCGGGTCGGGGAAGTTAAACTCCGCTGTGTCGGTGTTCACAATCACAAAGCTCTTGGTGTTCTCTCCGTAGTAAATCTCCGGCTTCTCGACCTCCAGCCTTCCCACGGCGGGCAGGTCCTTCAGGAAAAACAAGGGCTTACCCTCTTCGTTGTACTCGGTCACCGGGCTCATGGCCATCCCGTATCCGTGGGTAAAAGAGAGCTTCCGGTTTACCCAGTTCTGGGCTTCGGGTTCCAGGGCTTCGGGGGAGAGCTCACGGGCCGCCAGCATGACCTGGCGGTACTCGCCGTCGGCGAACCGGTACCGGTCCACGTCCACCCCCACGAAATTATAAAACAGCTCGAACGCCTGGATCTGGTTGTAGACGTCTCGCAGGGGTCTGCGGTCCCACAGAGGGATATTCTTTATGGTCTCGGGGTTGTCTTCGATCGTCTGGAGGGCTACGTTCGGACTGTACTCTTCGACGATCCGCTCATCGACCAGGGTTAAATTGTAGGCTGCCCTGGTGGCGTCAATGGCCCGCTGGACGTACTTGTCCTCTCTGTCGAACTCGCTGGGATTAACCCTGAGCCGCTGAAAGCTCACCGGGTATATGCCACCGGCCAGGACCGCCAGGACGGCCCATAGAGAAAAGGAGGCGATCATCATCCTCACGCCTCCGTAGTACAGGCTCGCCACAAAGCCCGCTGCGGACACCATCGCGATGGCGACCAGAAGCCAGAGCACGGGGAGCCTGGCGTTGACATCGGTGTAACCGGCCCCCGGCGCCGCTCCCCTTCCCGAGAAGACCAGCTCGAAAATGTCCAGGTAGTGGGCGGCAGCTATGGTGACCATCAGGAAAGCTCCCAGAATGGCCATGTGGGCCCTGATCCTGGGCGTGAGGACGAACTTGATCCCCCTTATGGCGAAAATGGCGAAGTATAACGCCACTACCGCCACAAGGATCGCGATTACTACACCCATGAACCAGCCCTGGATGAAGTGGAGCATAGGCATCACAGCCACGTGGAAGGACATATCCTTGTGGAACTGGGGGTCCTCTACCCCGAAGGGGACCCGATTGAAGTAGAGGAGGAACGTCTCCCAGCGTCCCTGGGCTACGACCCCGAACACGATGCTCATTATCAGGACGGTAAGGAGGGCGCCGGAGATGACCCCTATGCGTGCCAGCCTAAAGATATCCGGCGGCACGGGTAGGATGGACTCCCCCCGGGCGAACCGGTAGGCCAGGTACAGGTTGCCGAGGAGGAGAGCGGCGACCAATAAGAAGCCGCCGAAGAAAAGCCAGATACGGATACCAAGGACCGTTTTGTAGACACCGACGTAACCCAGGCTGTCGAACCACAGCCAGTCGGTGTATATGCTCTTGGCCGCGGACAGGGTTACGAAGGCCAGTACGAGGCCGATGATGGCAACGCTGGCCCTGGTGATGAGCCTCAGCTGGCGGGCCCTTGCTTCCCGGGCCTCCCGGTCATCCCACTGGGGAGGCGTCTCTCCATCGTTTCTCAAGTTGAACCTCGCTACATCTTCTACTTGTGGCCCACTAGCCGGCACACCCGGCCCCGCGGCGCCATCGCCGCCCATGGTGGTCCGCCCGCAGAGAGGGACCGGTGCCCAGCCCCTATCTAGCCAGGACCCTGGTTCCCCCCCGGGCGCCCCGGAAACAGCCCATCAGCGCCTCTGGCTTTCTGCCGTCGACGATATCGGTAGCTGGCACCTTTTCCAGCGCCCGCAGGCACGCCTCTACCTTGGGTATCATCCCCCCCTTCACCACGCCCGAGGCCAGAAGCACCCTGGCGCTTCTGACGTTAAGCCATGGAATGACGCGGCCCGAGCCATCCATCACACCCTCCACGTCCGTAAGAAAGATCAGCCTCTCCGCGTCCATGGCACGGGCCAGCTCCCCCGCCACCGTATCGCCATTTATGTTGAGGAGGGACCCGGCGTAGGCGGACCCGTCCATGCAGTGGACCCCGACGGGGGCCACCAGGGGGATGTATCCCCCATCCAGGGCCTGGAGCAGCGGTTGGGGGTTCACGCCGGTCACATCGCCCACATAGCCCAGATCCTTGTCGAGGACCTGCGCCTCCAGGAGGCCGCCGTCGACCCCGCTGAGACCCAGGGCCTTACCGCCCAGCGCCAGAAGCGCCGCCACCAGCTGCTTGTTTACCAGGCCCGTGAGCACCGCGGTGACGATCTCGAGGCTCTGGGCGTCGGTGACCCTCAAACCACGCACGAACCGGGGGATGGCCCCCTGGCGCTCCATCCACTGGGAGACAACGTTGCCTCCGCCGTGGACGACTATGATGCTCATCCCGTCCCTGTGTAAGGCGACCAGGTCCTTCAGGGTAGTGTCGTGGCTGCCCAGAGTGCTGCCGCCGATTTTTACCACAATGGGCCTATCTGCCACTCAAGACTCCATGGTTGGGCCATCCCACGGCCGTTGAGACGAGGATATGCGCAGGAAGGTCTGTGCAATGTCCTTTCTAGCTCCCCCGCCATCCCGCGCAGGGTGTGGACGGCGCCGGCTGATGCCGGGGAGAAACGGAGAAAGCTGGCACTAGAGCTAAATCCACGAGTTCGCGACAGCTTCGTTAGGTGGAGTACGCGCTGTTGAAGGTAACGTATTCCTCGCTCAGGTTACAGCCCCAGGCCGTGGCCCGACCTTCTCCCAGGTTGAGCTTGATGCGGACGAAGACCTCTGGCCCCTGCATAAGGGCCACCACTCCGTCCCTGTGGAAGGGGATGGGGCGCCCATCTTCCATAAGGCAGACGTCGTTGACGTAGAGGGCGATCTTGTCCTCCGCCACCTCCGCCCCGCTTCTGCCCAGGGCCGCTATGATCCGCCCCCAGTTGGGGTCGGCACCGTGGACGGCCGATTTCACCAGGTTCGAGGAGACGACGGTCCTGGCCGCTCGGCGGGCGGATGAGAGGCTGGCCGCCCCTTCAACGCTGACCTCGATGATCCGAGTAGCCCCCTCCCCGTCCCTGGCCAGCTCCTTCGTCAGGTACACGCAGAGCTGGTGGAGGGCTTCCCGGAAAAGCTCCCCCGAAGCCGAGCCCTCCTCGATTGCCCCTGCACCGGCGGCGCCGTTGGCGAAGATAAGCACCGTGTCGTTGGTGCTGGTATCGCCGTCCACCGACAGCATGTTGAAGGAGGAGTCCACCACAGACTTGAGGGTGCTGTGAAGGAACGTATCGTTCACATCCCCGTCGGTGGTAAGGAAGCAGAGCATGGTGGCCATGTTGGGATGAATCATCCCCGAGCCCTTGACGATACCCCCGATGGTTACCGCCTTGCCCTGGACCTCGAAGGAGACCGCTCCTTCCTTGGGCCGGGTGTCGGTGGTAACGATGGCCCTGGCCAGGTCGTGGCCCCCGTCCTCTGTGAGCTTTATCTTCCCGATACCGGTGCGTATCAGGGCCATGGGCAGCTCTACCCCGATAATCCCTGTGCTTCCGATGAGCACTTCCTCGGGACTCAGGCCCAGATACCTCGCTGCCTCGGCAGTTACCTCCAGGGCATCCTGGTAGCCCTGGTCCCCGACGCACGCGTTGGCGATGCCGCTATTGACCACCAGGCCCCTGGCCTTCCTCCGGACGACCCGTTCCTGGGTGAGACTCACCGAAGGAGACTTCACGGCGCTGGTGGTGAACATGCCTGCGACGGAGCTGGGCTCGTAGGAGAGGAGCAGGCCCAGGTCCAGCTTATCCTCGGCGTACGTCTTGAGTCCGGCGTAGGCAGCACCCGCCGAGAACCCCCGGGGTGTGGTCACCGTGCCCCCGTCCACGAACGTTATCTCCGCCGCCATGGACACGCCCTCTCTTTACCGATTGCACCTGCCGCCCGGCACATCGCCTTGGAGTATACCATAAAGGCTCAGGCGTCACCACACATCTCTGGGGGGGGGACGCAGTTGCTGCCATGGCCCCGCCGGAAGGCCCGCCCGTGGTGTTAGGGCCGGCCCTAACACCGCCCCGCCATCGTGCTAGCTAACCACCACGTTCACCAGGCGTCCTGGGACGTACACTGTCCTGTCCACTCGCTTCCCGTCGATGTGGGGCTGGACCCTGGGGCTGCCCAGGGCCAGGCGCCGGGCCTCCTCCTCGGAGATGTTCGCCGGCACCTGGAGCCGGTCCCGCACACGGCCGTTGACCTGCACCACCAGGGTGATCTCCTGCCGCGCGGCCATCGCTTCGTCCCACTCAGGGAAGGGTCGGTCGTGGATGCTGTAGGGGCGGCCGGCACGCTCCCACAGCTCTTCGGCAAGATGAGGTGCAATGGGAGCCAGCATCAAAAGCAGAGCTTCGGTGCACTCTCGCCACGTGCTGGAGTCCACCGTACCCTCGCTCCACACCCTGTTCAACACGTTGGAGAACTCCATCAGGGCCGCGATGGCCGTGTTGAACTTGAACCTGTCCAGGTCGTTGTGGCACTTCTTTATGGTCTGGTGGAGACCCCTGAGGGTTTCCCGCACGGCGGCCTCTTCGGTGGGTGTCCGGTCCAGCTGGGAGAAATCGTGCTGACACAGCTCCCACACCCGATTCAGCCAGCGGGCCGCTCCGTTGATCCCCGAGGTGCTCCAGGGGCCACCCTGGTCCCATGGGCCCAGGAACATCAGAAAGCAGCGGACGGAGTCGGCGCCCAGGCTCTGGACGTACTCATCAGGGTTGACCACGTTGCCCCGGCTCTTGCTCATCTTCTCGTGGTCCTCCCCCAGGATGATCCCCTGGTTGTAAAGGCGGAGGAAGGGCTCACCGAAATCCACGAGGCCCATGTCCCGCAGCGCCTTGGTGAAGAAACGGGCGTAGAGGAGGTGCATGACGGCGTGCTCGGCCCCCCCCGTGTACTGGTCCACGGGCATCCACTCCTTGAGGGCGGCGGGGTCGAAGGGCCCCTGGCTATATTTGGGACTCGTGAACCGCTCCATGTACCAGGAGGAGTCGACGAAGGTGTCCATGGTGTCCGTCTCCCGCCTTGCCGGCCTCCCGCATCTGGGGCAGGTGGTGTTCACGAAGCCCTCGTGCAGCGCCAGGGGAGACTCCCCAGTGGGCTTGAACTCTGCGTCGGGGGGAAGGAGGACGGGCAGATCGTCCTCGGGAACGGGCACGGCGCCGCACCCGCCGCAGTACACTATGGGAATCGGCGTGCCCCAGTAGCGCTGGCGGGAGATGAGCCAGTCCCGCAGCCGGTAGGAGACGGCCCGGCTCCCCCAACTTTGGGCCTCGACGTAGTCGGCTATGCCGGCAATTCCCTGGGAGCTGGGCAGCCCATCGAACCGCCCCGAGTTGACCATGGTGCCCTCTCCCAGGTACGCCTCCGCGAGCTCGCCACCGTCCCATCCGGGAGGCGCGATTACGACCCTCACCGGCAGCCCGGACCTCCGGGCGAACTCGAAGTCCCGCTGGTCGTGGGCAGCGACCCCCATGACGGCTCCCGTTCCGTAGCCCATGAGGGCGTAGTCGGCGGTGAAGATGGGCACCTGCTCCCCGTTGAGCCGGTTGATGACGTAGCTGCCAAGGAAGACGCCGGTCTTCTCCTTCTCGGTGCCCAGCCGCTCTATCTCCATCTGGCGGCGCGCCTGGTCCACGTACCGCTCCACTTCGTCGCGCCTCTCCGGCGTCGTCAGCCTCTGCACCAGGGGGTGCTCGGGAGCCAGCACCATGAAGGTTACGCCGAAGATAGTGTCGATGCGGGTGGTGAAGGTGCGTATCTCCCTTTCTTCCAGCCCGTCTCGGGGGATATCGAAACCGATCTCCACGCCTTCGCTACGGCCCACCCAGTTGCGCTGCATGGTGATGATCTTCTCAGGCCAGTCCTCGAAGCCGCTAAAGTCCAGAAGCTGGTCCGCGTAGCCGGTTATGCGCAGGAACCACTGCTCCAGGTCGCGTCGTGTTATGGGTGTATCGCACCGCTCGCACCTGCCGTTCACCGCCTGCTCATTAGCCAGCACCGTCTGGCACGACGGGCACCAGACCACCGGGGCCTTTGCCCGGTAAGCAAGGCCCTTCTCGTAGAACCTGAGGAAGAGCCACTGGTTCCACCTGTAGAACTCGGGGAGGCAGCAGATTATCTCCCGGTCCCAGTCGTATATCGCCCCCATGCTGGACAGCTGAGCGCGCATATTCTCGATGTTGGCCATGGTCCAGCTGAAGGGGTGGACCCCCCTCCGGATGGCGGCGTTTTCAGCGGGGAGGCCGAAGGCGTCGAAGCCCATGGGATGGAGCACGTTGTAGCCCTGCATCCGGCGGAAGCGGGCGTGGCAGTCCGCGGGGGCCATGGCGTACCAGTGGCCGATGTGCAGGTCCCCCGAGGGATACGGGTACATGGTGAGCTCGTACCACTTGGGCCTGGGGTCATCGTCCCGCACCCGGTAGGTCCCGTCCGTGGCCCAGCGATCCTGCCACTTCCGGTCGATCTCCCGGGGGTTGTACCGCATTTCCACCTGGCGCATGTTACCTCAATTCCAGACCTGACGGGCCAGTAGGGCCCTTAGTCGAAGGTCACCTTGCCGCCTTTGACCGAAATGACCTCTTTGCCCTGGAGGGTCCTCCAGGCGAAGTACACCAGGTCCACGGAGCACACCTCGCAATAGCCGCGTTCCGATATGAGGCGCTGGAAGATAGCTTCGCGGCGGCGCTGCCTGTCGGGGTCCTGGGTCTTGGGGTCTATCGTCAGTTTCACCTCGTCCCGTCCTGGGAGAAGCAGGTTCTCGATGGCCAGCTTCAGTACCGGGATACCACCGAAGCCCGGCCCGTCGCCCGGCCGCTGCTGAAGGTATCCGTAGGCTTCACACACGTCGCGCCGGAAGCGGGGCCGCTCGCCGTCCCTGAGGTTCAGTGCGCCCTCAAGCCGGCGTAACAGCCGCTCGTCTACCGGCGCCGGCTGGGATGCGCTCGAAGGCGCTCCGCCGCAGTAGCGCAAGGCGTTCTCCATGTAGGAGCGGAAGAGCTCATCGGCCCGCTCGTCCAGCTCCTCGGCAGCCGCCCGCTGCACCTCCCGGACGGCCAGCTGCTGGTACTCCCTTACCGCGTCCTGTACCAGTGCGATCAGGGTGTCCCGCTCCCCTTTCGCGGTGCCGGCGCGCTCGACCAGTCCCTCTCCCAGGCTTTTAAGAGCGTTTGGTGGCGTCAGACAGGCCCGCTCCCTGGTCATGGCGTCGGCCAGCCGGTTTATGACGTACCGGGGAGACAGGCCGAACATACCCTCCCTCGTGCCCTCGTCCTTGAGACGCTCCACGTCCTCCCTGGAATACGGGGGTAATACCAAGTCATCGTACAGCCTCATCCTTTCCAGGAGAGATAGCCTCGGGAAGCTGCCGGCCCGTCCGGGGGCCTCCATGCGGGACAATACCGCCAGGACCGCGGCCATCCGAAGGGTGAGGGGAGCGATACCCAGGTGGTCTCCGCGACGGTCTGGACCGACGCGGGACTGGCCCGCCACCAGCAGCTTGGAGTAGACCTTCTCCTCCTCCGATACCCGCAGGTTGTAGGGCACCCTCACCAGGATGAGCCGGTCGAGGAGGGCCGCCGTCTCCTTATTGCTGATGAAGGAGTTGTACTCCTCCTCGTTGCTGTGGGCGACGATAACCTCGTCGGCGTGGACGGAGCCAAGGCTGCCCAGCTTGATGACCTGCTCCTGGGTCACCCCCAGCATTACCGTCAGGAACCGCTCGTCGGACTTGAAAATCTCGACAAAGTCCATTATGCCCCTGTTGGCGGCCTGCAACTCGCCATCCAGCCTGACGCCCTTGCTCACTCCGTGCGCCCGGTCCTCGGTGATGTCCGCGAGGTCCACGCTGCCCACCAGCCGGGATATATCCTGGGAATGGGGGGATGTGGCGACGAAGGACCCCATACCTACCCCGGCCGACTGGCTGAAAACGACCCGCTGCACCCTTACCATGCCTATATCGCCGCCGTACTCGTGGCGGAGGTTGTAACGGCAGCGGGGGCAAAGATCCCCCTCGGTCTTTATGCCGTGGTCTCGCGCTATATAGGAGCGTCGCTCGTCTGGTATGAGGTGGAGGGGGTCTTCCTGCATGGGGCAGCCCGTGATGGCGTAGACGGCCCCCTGGGCGGTCCGAGTGTACCTCTCCAGCCCGGCCTTTATCAGGTTTACTATGGACGACTTGCCGCTGGCCGGGGGGCCGATGAGGAGGAGGATGCGCTTTCGGACCTCAGGGCTTCTGGAGGCGGCGTGGAAATACTCGACCAGCCGGTCGAGGGGCCCGTCCATCCCGAAGATCTCGCCTTCGAACAGGTCGTACCGGGGGATGCCGCCGGGCCCGAGTGTTTTCCCGGCCCACTGGAGCATGTCGTATATCCGGGCGTGGGAGTGGCGGGCCAGCTCGGGGTTGGCGACGACTATGCTAAGATAGTCTTCGAAGGTGCCCTCCCATACTAGGGCATCCCAGTCCCTGTTGGCGTCGTCCAGAAGCCTCTGTATCTCTACCATCGGCCTCACCGAATGCGGCAGGTTACTCCAGCCTTGAGAGGGTGCCCAGAAGGCGTTAGCCTCGTTCTGATATCCCAGCCACTATCCACAGTCTACCATTTTACTATAATGTTAGGGGGCGGGCAGCCCAGGGGCAACCAGCCATGCACGGATTCTTGCCCCCAAAACGATGCCCCACTCCGCCGAGCCAAGGGGATGACATGGACGTTAAAGCCGAGTACGTTTTCGATGCTCCGATCGAACGGGTGTGGCAGGTACTCCTGGACCCGGCCAGTCTCGCCCACTGTATGCCGGGGTGCGAGGAGCTCGTTCCCCTGGGAGGCCAGGAGTACGAGGCTACGCTGAGCGTAGGAGTCGGGGCTGTAAGGGGGACCTTCAAGGTCACGATAACCCTAGCAGACCAGGTGCCGATGCGCAGTTACACGCTGGCCGTTGAAGGGAAGGGCTCGCCCGGCTTCGTCCGGGGCCAGGGCCGGATATCCCTGGAGCCGCAAGGGCAGGGTACGCTGGTGAGAGTAGAGGGTGAGGCCCAGGTGGGGGGCACCATAGCCAGGGTGGGACAGCGCCTTTTGAGCAGCGTGAACAAGATGATGCTGGACCGGTTTTTTGCTTGCCTTAATGAGCAAGCCTGCTCTTCCTAGGACGGGAGGGGGCGCCGGCCACGGCCCCACCGGAGCCACGCCCGCTTGGGGGTAGATGTGGCTCAGGCCAGGTGCAGAGTCCTGGATACCCTCAGGACGAGGGTCGGTATGGGCTCGATCAGCCTGAGGGCGACGCCTACCAGGTAGCTGATGCTGACCCCTATCAGGGCACCCGCGACCACGTCGGAGGGGTAGAAAACCCCCGCGAATATCCGGGAAAGTCCCCACAGGGCGGCCAGGCCGTATAGAAGGAGACCCAGCTTCCGGCTTCCCTGCCACATACCCGAGGCCATGGCGAAGGCGACGGCGGCGGGGTTGGAAGGAAACGATGAGTCTGTGGGCTGGTAAAACAGGAGGATGATCTCGTGCTCTTCGAAAGGCCTGGCCCTGAAATAGTGCTGGTTGAAGATGAGGACCACGAGATTGGCGAATCCCACGGCGATGAGGGAGCGTAACACCGCCCGCTGGTATGCGTCCCTGCTGTGGGGGTCTTTTCCCGCGAACCACACTGCCAGCAACAAGAGCGAGATGGATACGGGCACGAGGTAGTCGGATGCCACCAGCTTGTCCAGCGCGTCCAGGGGTCCGAAGCGGCCCGCCCACTGGTTCAGCCACAGCACAATCTCCTCGTCGACCCTCAGTAGCGTTTCCACAGGTCCTTGAGGGTGCTTTGTAGAGCTTTGAGATAGGTGGTTTCCCTGAGGGCATCCAGTCCGGGACCGGGCCGCTGTCCGCTGGCGCCCATGCCGCGGTTCCTGAGAGAGGACAGCAGCAAGGTCAGCACCAGGGCGGAGCCCCATGCCAGGGCAAAGAGCCCCGCCATCTGGTTGCCATCGAGTCCTCCCTCGGTGTCCGATATGCTGCGTGGCTCGGAAAGGAAGAACCAGAGGAAGGACAGTGTCGCGGCCGCGAGGCCGGCAACGAAGGCCAAGGGCTTGTTCCTGATGAACAGGAGTCCCCGGAGCGCGTTATATGCTGCGGCCATCTGGAGCACTCCGAGGGCGGCTACAAAGACGAAAATAACGTAGTCAAGGGCAAAGGGGATCGCCATGGCTAGGGCTCTTGAGGCAACACCTGCCCGCCCGCCTGGTCCTGCTCCGGGGGCCGCAGCTTGCGCGAGGTAAGGTAGTGGCGTATGCCCACCCCCACTGGAAGACACACGGAGTAGACGACCACCGAGCTGGATGCCCCGGTAAGCCAGGCCAGGAAGGGAAGGGGTACCATGATCAGCGTAAGGGCGAGGGTGGCGCTCCTGATGATGGGGAGAAGCGCCAGGGAGAGAAGGCTCAGGGGGATGCCAGGGATGGGTACCAGGGCGATGAACACCCCCACGGTGCTGGCTGCTCCGCGCCCGCCGCGCAGCCGTAGGAAGACCGGCCAGCTGTGGCCCACCACGACCGCCACCCCCGCCACCATCGCGGCCTCGGTGCTCCCCGTTATCACCTTGGCGAGGAGTACAGCCACGGCCCCTTTCCCCAGGTCCACCACTCCCACAAGGACTCCCGCTACGGGGCCGATGGTGCGATAGGTGTTCCCTGCTCCGGGGTTGTGGTCTCCTTCCTCCCGGATGTCTCTACCCGTGAGCGCGCGACCCGCTATGTAGGCTGCCGGAATCGAACCCAACAGGTAGCCCAAGACCAAAGCGCCGGTCCAGGAGACGGCAGTCCAGACCACCTTGCTTCTGCTCTCCTCGGTGTCCCCGCACCCTTGATTGCGTCACCCTCCCTGGGGGGCGGACTGTCGTGGCCTTAGACGCTCACCAGCCTTGGTGTGGCGGCCGTACACCAGTGAATGTACTTGGGGTTCCTGCCGAACACGATCTCGAAGTAAAGCTTCTGCAACCCGGCCGAGACCGGGCCAACGGCGCCATCGCCGATCTTGCGGTTGTCCACCTCCACCACCGGGGTAACGTGGGCGGCCGTGCCGGTGAGGAAACACTCGTCTGCCACGTAGATCTGGCTTCGGTCGATGTGGCACTCCACCACGTCCAGGCCCATCTCGTTCCCGGCCACCCGGATCACCGTATCGCGGGTGACGCCGGGCAGAACGTTGTCCTCGATGGGCGGGGTGAACAGCTTCCCGTCCAGCACCAGGAAGAGGTTCTCCCCCGAGCCCTCGCACACATGGCCGTCCTGGTTCAGGATGATGGCCTCGTCGAACCCTGCCAGAGTAGCTTCAGTCTTGGCCAGGATGCTGTTGACGTATATCCCCGAGATCTTGAACCTGGCAGGGATCATGGAATCGTCCACTCGCCGCCACGAGGACGTACAGCAGCGGAGCACGTCCGTACCCAGGTAGCTGCCGAAGGGCACAGCCATGAGGCAGAAGTCGTTTTCCAGCTCCTGCAGCTTCAGATTGGCCACCTTTTCAGCGCTCTTGAAGGCCAGAGGCCGTATGTAGAGGTCCTCGGTGAACCCACTCCGCTCCACCAGCTCCACAGTCAGGTCGCACAGCTCATCCAGCGAGTAGCCTACGTCTATCATGAGGAGGCGGCACCCTCTGAGGAGCCTCTCGTAGTGCTCCCTCAGCCGGAAGATGTATATGGTATGCTTCTCCTGGTTCCAGTTCCCACGGATGCCCTCAAACACACCCGTGCCGTAGTGGAGCGCGTGAGTCATTATGCTCACCTTCGCCTCGCTCAGGGGCACGAACCCACCTCGGAAGAGGGCAAGGGGTGTCGGGCTCACTACTCACCTCCACTTTAACCTGGGCGCTGCGGTAATTATAATCAGCAGTAAGCTATTAGGCAATACAGTCTCCATGTTCTCCCCAAGAGTTGTGGCGTCATACGTGCTGGTGGGCCTGCTCATCGCCGCTGTATCAGCGGGGATAGCCCTCCTAGTGATCGACGGCAAGCCGGGGGGGCCGGGGGTGGAGGTGTTCATGCCCACCCCCACGACCCCTCCCGAGCTGAAGGTGAACGTGAGCGGAGCGGTATCCCGTCCGGGCGTCTACGCCATGAAGGAGGGTGACCGGGTGTTGGACGCCATACCGGCCGCGGGAGGGGCCTCGGCCGGCGCCCGGCTCCCCTGCGTCAATCTGGCCCTGAGGGTCAGGGACGAGGCCCATTACCACGTGCCCGGTCCGGATGAGCCCTGCCAGCCCGGCCTTGCCTCCACATCTGCCAGAGAAGATGGGAGGACCGACCTGAACACCGCCACGGAGGAGCAGCTGGAGGCGCTGCCGGGTATAGGGGAGATCAGGGCCCGGGCCATCGTGGACTACCGGGAAAGCAACGGACCCTTCGGGTCCACCGAGGAGCTCATGCAATCGGCAGCGGTATCTACGAGGCCATCCGCGAGCTAGTCTACGTGGGCGGGTCCCCCTGATCCGCGCTACCCGGCCCCTTCTCGCGTAGCCTCTTTATCTCCTCTATCTCCTGCTCTATCTCCTGCTCTATCTCCTGCTCCAGGGCTTCGCGGTCCACCACCATAGCAAAAGCCCCTCGGTGGCCCGTTTCCTGGTTCCTGCCCATGAGGGTTCGAATCAGGGTCCCTGGGAGCGCTTGCCCGGTCCAGCGGGGCAGAGTAGAATGGCGATGTCTTCGGGATGAGGGGCGAACTGAACGGCTGGCCAATGCTGTGGTAGCCCTTCAACCCCCAAAAGAAAGCATGACGGGAGGTGACGGATGCTGGACACCATTATTCGAGGAGGCCGGGTAGTAACCCCCGAAGGTGTCGGAGAGCTGGACGTCGGCATCCAGGGGGAGAGGATCGCGGCCCTCGCCCTGCCCGGATCCCTGGAGGTGGGTGCAGGCCGGACCATCGACGCCACGGGCAAGATCGTGCTGCCCGGGGGGATCGAGCCCCACGCCCACATCGGGATTCCAGTGCCCGAGGTGTGGGCCGGCCGCCCCGACGTGTACACGCAGCCGCCCGAGGCGGCCAGCCGTGCCGCCGCATTCGGGGGAGTTACCACCCTGGTCGACTTCGCCGGCGACCTCCCCATCGCCCCCGGCCTGACCCCGTCCCTGGCGCCCATCATGCGCCAGATTGAGGATCGCAGGGACGTCTTCAAGGGGCACTGTTACATCGATCATGCCTTCCACTATATTCTGGCCGGTGAGGTCCCACCCAGCACCATCGGTGAGATCGGCGAAGCCATCCAGTCGGGAGCCGCCAGCTTCAAGATATTCACCACCTTCCACGCCGCCCGGGTCCCCTCGGGCCACCTGTGGGCCATCTTCGAGGAGGTGGCCCGGAAGGGGGGCATCATGGCCGTCCATGCCGAAGAGGACGATATCGTAACCTACATGACCGGCAGGCTCATACGGGAAGGGAACGACCAGGGATACAACCTCCACCTGGTCCACAATAACTTGTCGGAGGACGTGGCCTTCCGCAAGGTCATCCGTCTGGCCAAGCACACGGGCGTGGCGGTGTACTTCGTGCACACCACGGCAAAGGAGGGGGTGGCGGCCATAGCCGAGGCCCGCGGCCAGGGCCTACCGGTGTACGGGGAGGCCCTGCACAACTACCTGGAGTTCACCTGCGAGGACTACAAGAAGCCCGGCGGGACGGCAATCCACACCTACCCTGCCATCAAGTTCCCCGAGGACCGGGACGCGTTGCAGGGAGGGTTGGTGGACGGCTCCCTGTGTACCACCGCCACCGACGAGTACACCACCCACAAGGACGTGAAGCTGTCGGGCAACACCATAACCACCGTCTGTGGAGGGCACAACGGCATCGAGACCCGCATGATGGTCACCTACGCCAAGCTGGTGTCCACCGGCCGCATCTCCCTGGACCGGTTCGCCGCCATAACCTCTACCAACGCCGCCAAAATACTGGGCATGTATCCCCAGAAGGGTGCCATAGCCGTTGGGAGTGATGCCGATATCGTGCTCTTCGACCCCAATCTGAGGAAGAGGCTGACCCTGGGCGACCTCCACTCCGACGCAGACTACTCCATCTGGGAAGGGTTCGAGTGTCACGCCTATCCCGTGTTGACCATGCTGCGGGGGAAGGTGATAGTGGAGGATGGCAGGCTGGTGGGCAGCTCGTCGGACGGCAGGTGGCTGGGCAGGAAGGTGTCGCCGGGAGTCCTGGCGCAACCGATGTGCTAGGCCCCGCCGTGCCCTGGGCGCTTGATGGGCGCAGCGGGACCCACCATCCTCCCCGCTACCGGCCCTCGAATTGGGGCAGGCGTTTCTCCAGGAAGGCCCTCCGCCCTTCCTGGAAGTCGCGAGTATTGAAGTGGATGAAGGGAAGTTCGTCCTCCTCGGGTGAGTGGCCTGTCAAGCTGGGGTCCTCCAGCACGGTGCGCAGTATCCGCTTGTGGGCCTTATGGGAAAGGGGGGCCAGGCCGGCCACCCGGCGGGCGAGGTCGTAGGTGTACTCCTCGACCTCCTCTGCCGGTACGATCCGGTGCACCAGGCCCAGCCGCAACGCCTCGTCGGCGCCAAAGATCCCGGCGGTTAGCAGGATATGGAGGGCTCCTCCCCGGCCCGCCAGCTGGACCAGCCGCCTCATCTCCCGGTAGCCGATGGCGATCCCCAGCCGGGCGGCGGTGATTCCCATGCGGGAGTTGTCGGCGGCGATCCTCAGGTCGCAGGCATGGGTCAGCTCGAAGCCTCCACCTACACAGTAGCCTCTGATAAGGCTGATAGTGGGCCTCGAAAGGCACTCGACGGCATCCATGGCGCCCTCCACCGCCGAGGCGTACAACCGGGCCTGGGCCGAGCTGTTCCGGTGGAGGTCGAAGTCCTTGATGTCCGCTCCGGCGGAGAATGCCTCGTCGCCCGCGCCACGAAAGACCACTGCCCTCACCGAGGGAGAGGCCTCGAGCTCCTGGGCGATTTTCTGAAGCTCCAGCCACATGGCATAGCTGATGGCGTTGCGTTGGCCCGGACGATTGATCGTGACCGTTGCGATGCCATCTCGCTGATCGAAAAGGATCTCTTCGCCCATCAGGTACCTCCCACCGCCCACCCCACGGTGTAGGCGGAAGCGTCAGTCATTTCAGAGTTTACACCTTCTGGCGAGTGGCCCGCCATAAGCGTGGCTCGGCCCCTAACTCCGCTTCGGGGTGGCGGCGAGGGCGCTGAATTACCCTCCCCCGGGCGGGGGCAGCTCTTGTCAACTCAGACAAGAATGTTACCGAACGGTGTTCGCCGTCTCCTTGAGGGAACCCTACCAACCTCGGCAACATTTTAGCTGAAGGAGGTCGAAGGTCACTAATCTACTGGACGAGTACAGCAGGTTGCGCCGCTGCTAATTATCGGTTATAATTCACGCGGCACAAGTTAAGGTTACGCGTTGGCAGTCCCCACTTACGCCCGTTCTAGCGCCGAATGACCTCGACTTAGCCAAATTCAAGTCCCGCGAGGAGGTCGTTCGGTGACCCTCGAAGACAAGACCCTCACTTGCATGGAGTGTGGAACGCCGTTTACGTTCACCGCAGGTGAGCAGGAGTTCTTCGCGTCCAGGGGATACGTTAACGAGCCCAAGCGTTGTCCCGAGTGCCGTGGCGCCCGTAGGGCCCAGCAGCGCGGCTACGGCGAGGCTCCGCGGGAGATGCACCAGACGGTGTGCGCACAGTGCGGTGGTGAGGCCTTGGTGCCATTTGTACCCCGCGGGGGACGGCCGGTGTACTGCAACGATTGCTTCAGTGCGATGCGGTCCAGCGAGCCAAACTAACCCCGCCACCAGCCCAGACCAGGCTCTGACCGCTCAAGGCTCCACAGGACCTCTACTCTCCCGGGACGTTGCTGCTCCCCAGAGCGGAGGTGCCCTCGGGCGTGCTCTCCTGACGACCCTCCGGGCATACGTGCTTCGATCCAAACCTGTTGTTGCCGGCCGCCGGCGTTATCCCTTACCACCACCCGGGTGGCCTATTGTATGTGGGCCAGGTACTGGCCCACATAGTCCATTCCCACCAGGTCGGTGAAGGCACCCATAAGCCGCGCGGTTACCGGGCCGGGGACGGTCCCGTCACCTGTGACCACGCTGTTGAAGGAAGATGCCGGGCAGATGCACAGGCTGGTGGAGGTAACAAAGGCTTCGTCGGCGGTGTAGGCGTCATAAAGGTCGATATCGCGCTCTTCCATCGGTATCCGCAGGCTCGTCGCCAGCCTCATTACCTCCCCTCTGGTTATTCCCGCCAACACGAACTGCTCCCTGGGAGTCGCCACTACACCGTTTTTCACGATGAACACGTTAGCGCCCCGACCTTCGGTGAGGTTGCCCTTCTCGTCCAGGAGAAGAGCCCAGCCATCGGGGTTCTTATCGTGTATCTCCAGGTCCCCGAGGACCATGTTCAGGTAGTTGTGTGTCTTCGCCCTGGGACTCAGGAACTGGGGAGGCGTGCGCGGCACCGAGGGGGTCATAAAAGGAATCCCACTCTTATAGTACGCGGCGCGCTTCGCTAGGGGCAGTAGGCGGCAGTCGATGAGCACAGTAGGCGAGGACTCTTCGGCGGGGTCGGAGGGCTCCACACCACGGGTGACCCGCTGGGTCACCCAGTAGTCCTCGGTGGGGCCCAGGAGGGGGACGTTGCGCTCCACCACTTCCACCGTAAGCTCCAGCATCCGCTCCTTGCTCATGCCCGGGTCCAGTCGCAGGTATTTGCACGAGTCGTACAGTCTGTCGATGTGCTCCTTCAGCTTGAACCCGGTGCCATTGAAAGTGCGGGCCGCGTCGAATACAGCATCTCCCCGCGTGAACCCCCTGTCCACTATGGAAATGGCCGCCTCCCGCTCGGGGATTATGTGGCCGTTGAGGTAGACTACCTTCTCCCGCTGTGCCATCTTACGCCCTCCTTGCCGCCATATTCCGGCGCCTTCCCATGATATAAGGCCCGTCTCGAAATGTGCGATACTGGGCCCGGCCGGCGCTCTCTAATCAGTGATATCCCCGAAGAGGTCCTCTTCCAACGTACCGCCGCTCCCCACGAAGGCGGGTGCGGCCCTGACCAGGTGCTCGGTCGTCATGAACCTCTCTCGCAGGCCCCCGGGGACCCAGGAGAAGGGGTCGTCTCCCTGGACCTGGGTCCGGTGGCACCGTGCAGCCTGCTCCTTCCGTCCTCCGTATTTACCGACGTCCACCACAGTGGTGATCTGCTCATCGGGTACCCCCATCTGCTCTGGGTCCATGTCACCAAAGTCGGAGTCGATGCCGGCGGCCCTGACGGCGTCCCGAAACTCCCTGGCCAGACTACGGGGGAACGCCGCGTAGTAAAGCTTGCGGGGCCGGTGAGGCTCCAGGCCGTCGCCAAGCTGCTCCGGAAACCTGGAGGCATCGCCAGCGGCGCCGAAGGCCTCCACCGCGGCGTTGTGGATGGCTATGTGGTCCGGATGCCCATAGCCGCCGTTGGGATCGAAGGTGACCACAACCTGGGGACCTAGGCTGCGGATGATCTCCACGATCTTCCCTGCCACCTCGCTGGGTCTCGCCTGACATAGTGCCTCGGGGTGCTGGTTGTCGGGTGCGCCCTTCATCCCGGAGTCCCGGTAGCCGAAGACGTACAGGTCCTCAACGCCCAGAACTTCGCAGGCGGCCCGAAGCTCCCGCTCCCGGACCTGGGCCAGGTTGCCACGCGTGGCAAGGGATGGGTCTCTTATCTCCCCCGCCTCACCGCGGGTGGCACAGATGAGGGAGACCCGTACCCCTTCCGCGGCATACCTGGCCAGCACACCCCCACATCCGAAGGTCTCGTCGTCGGGATGGGCAAGCACCACCAGCAGACGCCGCCCCTTCCCCTCTTGCATTCGCTACCCCCTGGTTAAGGTTGGACAGAGACTCACCAGTAGTGGACGGGAACCTCCCCCTCCACCCCAACCCATGCTACGGCCCTAATGGACCGTCCAGTTCTCCGCTTCCGCGTAGTGGATCAGGTCGTTAAGTCCTCAAGCCACGTGCCGAAGAATTCCTGAGCCGCCGGATCTCCCATGACCCTGTTAAGGGAGACATCTATCTCCGCCAAATCGTTGACCTCCCACTCTGCCACCACCCGGTCGCTGCGCCCGCTCATGTAGTCCGTCAGTATCCGCACCTTGAAGTCCACTCCGCGCCGGCGGAACTCCCCCTCGCCCTCCTGGAGGTGCCCGACGAGATGGTCCGCCATGCCTACCTTGGCGAAAAACACCCTGCGATGAATTATGGTCATGGACCCTCCTTACCTGTTCCAGGTCCGCCGCCACACCGGCAGTTGCTCAAGGTATCAACGTCCTCGACTGGAACGATTTTAGTGACGCCCCGAGTCCGCGTCAAGCGCCGGCCCGCCCGCCACTGCTCAGTGGGCTCATAGCATGGGACTGCTCCTCAGCCTTCATCTCTCTTCCATCGATCCGAGGGCCCCGGAGCCTTCGAGTTTGACTGTTCATCGCCTTGCCATTAGAATGGCTGAGGTGTTCAGCGTGGCGGAGAGGCAACCTTGTCAGAGCCAAGTCATCCCCTCCAGCCGGAGCATTCGAGTGTGACTCCGCCCGCCACCGGGCGTCCGGTGGTGTGGGGCACCCAGGGTATAGTGGCCGGGGGCCATTACCTGACGGCGATGTCCGGTATGCGGATGCTCCTCTCCGGAGGCAATGCCTTCGATGCTGCGGTGGCCGCCGGGTTCACCGCTGCCGTGGTAGAGCCTTCAGCTCCCTTCTCCCTGGCCTCCGAAGGCGCCTTCACCCTGTACGACGCAGCCAGCGGCCGGGTTCGCGCGTTGAGCGGGCAGGGGGTCGCTCCCAAAAGGGCGACCATCGACGCCTTCAGGCAAAGGGGATTGGACAAGGTCCCCGTCGGCCCGGGGCCGAACTCCGAACTGTCCTTCGCCGTGCCCGGCATCATGGATGCCCTGCTGCTGATGCTGGAGACCTACGGCACCAAGACCCTGGGCGAAGTGCTGGCCCCGGCCATCGACTACGCCCACCGGGGCTTCCCCATGTACGAGTACCTCCGGGAGAGCTTTCTCGCCCCAAACCGGCCCTGGTGCAACACCATGGAGCAGTTCCGCCACTATGCTCCGGCCGCCCTGGAGGTGTTTTATCCCGGGGGAGAGCCCCACGAGGTCGGGCAGCTCGTAGTCCAGAAACAGTTGGCCGCGACCCTGGAAAAGCTGGTGCAGGCGGAGACCCGGGGGAACGGCCACCGCATGGCCGGCCTGCGAGCGGCGCGGGAGGAGTTCTATAGCGGGGACATCGCCCGGGCCATGGTGGCATGCTCCGACAGAGTGGGCGGGCTTCTGAGCATGGAAGACCTGGCATCCTATAGTGCGTCCTTCGAGGAGCCCCTCAAGACCAGCTACATGGGGTACGAGGTCTATACCCAGTCCACCTGGACTCAGGGTGCGGTGGTGCTCCAGACCCTGAACATCCTGGAGCATTTCGACCTCAGGGGCATGGGCCATAACTCCACCCAATACATACACACCGTCGCGGAAGCCCTGAAGCTGGCCTTCGCGGACCGGGAGGCGCACTACGGTGATCCCGACTACGTGAGGGTGCCCATCGAGGGCCTGCTATCGAAGGAGTACGCCGCCGCACGGGCCGGACTCATCCAAGCGGACCGCGCCAGTCCGGGGCTGCCCCCGCCGGGAGACCCGTGGCGGTATTGCCTCGGACCATCACCGGCGCGCCCGGCCGAGCTGGCTTACCCGGCGCCTACACAGGCGGACGGCGCAGGCGAGGCCGACGGGGACACCACCTACCTTGCAACCATGGACCGGGACGGGAACGTGGTGTGCGCCACGCCCAGCGGCGGATTTTTCCCCAAGACGGTGTTCATCCCCGAGCTGGGGTGTGCATTCAGCACACGCTGCGAGGTATTCTTCCTGGACGAGGAACACCCCAACGCGCTGCGGCCCGGCAAACGGCCCCGCACCACACTGGTTAACTATATCGTATGCAAGGACGGGACGCCCGTACTGACGGCGGGCTGCCCCGGCGGGGACAGGCAGGCCCAGGCCGACTTGCAGGTCATCCTCAACATGCTGCTCTTCGGCATGGAGCCGCAAGAGGCGGTCGAAGTGCCCCGTTTTATCACGCTGAGCATAATAGGCTCCTTCTACCCCCACACTTACCTGCCAGGGCAACTGAACCTGGAGCCAGCCACCCCCCAGCAGGTCAGGGACCAGCTCAGCGCACTGGGACACAGGGTCGTGGTGTACGGCTCCGAGCTGTCCAGTTCGGCCGGGCTTGGTGCCATCGTGATACGGCGCGACCCACGTAGCGGGACGATGAGCGCCGGTACCGACCCGCGCCGCATAACCTATGCAGCCGCCTGGTGACATCCTGATCCAATCAGGCTGAAGATGCGGGGGCGTTTGCCGCGGTGGCTCGCCCCACTGGAGCATCCGTGAACACCGATACGGTCATGACGAAAGCCGCTGAGCTGGCCCGGGATTTCGCCTGCGACTGGGACGCTCGGCAACGCCGCAAGGAGGCCGACCCAGCAGACTTCCAGCGCCTCCAGGACCTGGGATTTCACCTTATGGCGGTGCCCGTGGAGTTCGGCGGGACATGGGAGAGCCTGGCCCAATCGGCGCGGCCCATCTGTACCGTGCTCCGGGTCATTGCCCGTGGGGACCCGTCGGTGTCCCTGGTCAGCGCCATGCACCCCCTGGTGCTCTCTGCCTGGAGGGTACCGGAGGTACCCCCAGTATACGCCCAGGAGTGGAACAGGCAGCGGCGCGAGATGTTCGAGACGGTGCTGGGCGGGGCCTGGTGGGGTACCATCGTCTCCGAGCCCGGCAGCGGTGGCGACATATCACTGACCACGACCGTTGCCCGGCCCGAACCCTCACCCCACAAATACCGGATCACCGGGCAGAAGCACTTCGGAAGCGGCTCGGGAATCACCTCCTTCATGACCACCAGGGCGCTGCCGGAGGGAGAGGCCGAGCCAGACCAGTTTTATCTGGAGGTAGGCGGCGTCCCCTGGGACGGCAGCACGGGTATGAAACTGGTGGCCCCCTGGGAAGGCCACGGGATGAGGTCCACCAACAGCCACGCCTTCGAGTTCAAGGATTTCCCTGCCACGCGGGTGGCCTGGCCCGGACACCAGCGGGAGTTAATGGAGAGGAGCGGCGCGCTGGGCAGCCTGGCCTTCACAGCGGTGGCCGTGGGCGTGGTGGACGCCGCAATGGAGTATGCCCGCCGGCGTTTGCGGGGGAGTACGCCCCAGGGAAGCAGCCTGCGGTCGTTCCAGAAGGTGGAGTGGACCCAGGCCGAGCAGGAGGAGTGGCTGATCGAGCAGGCTTTCGAAGGTGTGCTGAGGACTTTCGACCAGGGGACCCAGGACCGGCGAGTGGCGCTGCTGGGCAAAGAGACCATCGCCCAGCTAGCGGAGTCTGTACTGACACGCCTCTGCAAGATAGTTGGGGGCAGCGCCTACACCACATACTCCCCCCTGGGGGCCTGGTTCGAGGACGTCCGGGCCTTGGGCTACCTGAGGCCTCCTTGGGCCCTGGCCTACGACCAGCTATTCGACTTGAGCTGGCAGGAGTAGCCCTGGCAGCGCCCAGAATCTTCCCAGAAGGTGGTGCGGTGGTTTACGAGACTGTCCTGGCGTCAAAATCAGATGGCGTGGCCGCCATCACCCTCAACCGCCCCGAGGTGCTGAACGCCATGAGTTACCAGCTGGTCACGGAGCTGGATCGGGCGGTCACCGAGGCGGAGGAGGACGACGACATAAGAGCGATAGTCCTGACCGGGGCAGGGGAGCGGGCCTTCTCCGCCGGGGGGGACATACACGAGCAGAGGCGGGACGCCAGGGAGCTCTCCCCCGAGGAGGAGGACGGACGCAGGGCCGAAAGGGCCCGTTGCATGTGGCACCTGGCGGCCTGCACCAAGCCGACCCTGGGGGCGATCAACGGCCTGGCCTACGGAGGAGGGGCCGCCCTCGCTTCCTGCCTGGACATCAGGATAGGTTGCGAGGGGACTAGCTTCCGGTTTCTGGCGGCCTCCTACGGCAGGATCAACAGCACTTGGAACCTCCCCCTCCAGGTCGGCTGGCCCATCGCGAAGGAGCTCCTCTTCACCGCAAGGGTTGTCGAGGCCGAAGAGGCGTACCGCATCGGACTCCTCAACCACCTGGTGCCCAGAGCCCAGCTCATGGAGAAGACAATGGAGCTGGCCTCCGCCATCGCCAAGAACCATCCCGACCCGGTCCGAGGAGTCAAGCGTCTACTTATGGACGGCGTGGGGTCGGGCTGGCAGGAGATGTGGCAGAGGGAATGGGACTACCTCCACACGGAGATGAGGGTGCCGGGGGTGGAGCAGGCATTCAAAGAGTTCCTCGAAAGGAAGGGCCACTAGAAACTGGTGCCCCGGGTGGCCTGCCCGACAACCCTACTCCGGAAGTGGGGCAGAATGTTGCGGGCCGCTTCCCGCATCTGCTCCCGGGCTGCGCCGGCGTCGTTGGCAACCCACATGAAAACTATGTCCCGGGCACCAGCCTCCACTCTTTTCTCCAGCTCCTCAATGCAGTCCTGGGCAGTGCCCGTAATGCAGAGGGCCTGGGCGATGTCCCGGGGGGTACGCTGAGCAGTGGCGTACCTCCGTCCCAGTATGGTGGCGGCTAGCTCTAGAGCTTCCTCCTTGGTGTCGGCTATGCAGGTCGGCTGAAGGAGCCCCCAGCGAAAGTTGGAGAGGTCCCGCCCGTACTCGGCAGCGTACTTCCGGACGTGACCGACGCTTTCCCGGAAGCGGCGCGGGGTGAAGAGATAGGGGTACCATCCATCTCCGTAGCGTGCGGCGCGGCGCATGGCCGCTTCCTCCCGGCCAGCGACCCATATCGGGGGATGGGGCTTCTGGAGTGGAGGAGGCACCAGGGTGACGTCCCGACAGCGGTAGTAGCGGCCCTCGAAGGAGACGTGGGCCTCGGTCCAGAGGCGCATGATGAGCCGGAGAATCTCGTCGGCGCGCCTCCCTCGCTCTCCCACGGGTATGCCGACGGCGTCGTACTCGGCGTAGGTATCCCGCTGGCCGCCGATCCCGATCCCGAACTCAAGCCGTCCACCGGTGACGATATCCAGTGTGGAGGCCAGCTTGGCCAGCATCACGGGCTCATACAGGGGAATGAGCACGACGCCGGCGAGGAGGCGGATGCGGCTCGTGGCACCCCCGGCGGCGGCCAGGGCGGGGATGCTCAGCACCGTCGGCCGGGGTGGGTTGCCGTCCATCAGGTGCTCGCCCAAGCTGAGACGCTGGTACCCCAGGTCCTCCGCCTCGCGGGCGAACTCCGGCACCCCAGTAAAGTCCGGTTCGACGCTTATGTACGTGCCGAAGCTGAGGCTGGACGCGGCCAATTCTTGGTGTTCCATGTCTAGTCAGCCCGGAGACGCCCTGAATCGCCGGAGCATCGCCATGAGCTAGCTATCGGGCCCCGTCGGACGGCGGGGGAAGGTCCTGCAGAGCGGGCAGCACCTCCTTGGCCATCAGCTCGAGAGCACGGTACCACTTCTTTTGGTCCCTGCCCCAGTCGTGGCATACCAGAAGGAGGGTACCGAAACCGCCCACATGGTGGTACAGCTCCCTTATCTTCTCCGTGCACTCGTCGGGGTCGCCCACGATCCAGAAGTTCTCCAGCATGTACTCGGGAGTGAGAGCTTCGTCCGGGATCTCGGCCCCCGCCTTCAGGGCGTCATAGTTTCCGCTCAGCCCCATCAAAGGCCGGAACCACTCCAGGAATGAGCGTCCCAGGGGGCCGTTGAGGGCCTCCTCCTTTGCCTTTTGGGAGTTCTCGCCCACATGTATCTGTCGGGCGATCCGCCAGTCGGCCTTGGAAGGCTTCTTTCCCGTCTTCGCGGCTCCCCTCTCCACCGCAGCCCAGTTCTTCGGCATGTCGTTGAAATGGAGGCCGGTGCCGGTCATCGGCCACCACCCCATCTCACCAGCGTACTCGAGGGTCTCGGAGTTCGGGCTGCCTCCGGCAACGGCTATCGGCGGGTGGGGTTTCTGGTAGGGCTTCATGTGGTAGCGGAGTCCTATGGGTGATGGGGGCACCGGCGACCTGGCCTCGAAGAACTGCCCCTTGTACTCAAAGGGGTCGTCCTCGGTCCACAGCTTGATGATGACCTCCATGGACTCCCGCATCATCTGCCGGGGAACCGCCGATTTCTGGTTGAGGCCGAACATGTCGAAGTCGGTGGGCACCCCGCCGACCCCTATTCCGAAGTAGAACCTACCTTTGGCCAGGTGGTCGAGCATGGCTATCCGGTGGGCCACCATCACGGGGTCGTGGAAGGGAAGGCAGATGACCCCAGTGCTCAAAACGATCCGTTCCGTCTCTCCCAGGGCCCTGGCGATGAACAGCTCGGGCGTGGGCATGGGCTCCCAGACCGCGGTGAAGTGCTCCCCTATCCAGGCCTCGTCGTAGCCCAGCTTATCCGTGTACTTCACCATCTCCAGGTTGTCATCGTACATCTGGGCGTGGACTTTGCCGGGGGAGTGTAGGGGCATGTCGAATAGGCCCAGTCTCATCGCTCTCCTTTCCCCAGGTCGCGGCGGCGGTGGCGCCACCTTGCCAGCCTCCCGCTTCCTTCAACGACGCCACCCATTTTGGACATGACGGAGTGTAGCAGCACCCCGGAGGAGTGTCAATGGCGGTTAAGGAACATACCGGGCCGCTCAGAGGTGTCTCACGGTGCTGGCACCGGTCCACCCCCGGCCCGGTACGTTCAGCAGGGCAACCGGGCCCGGCCCAACCAAACCCCGCTATATTAACCAGTGCAGCCCCTCTACTACCCCCCGACGGCCCATGATATAATCCCCCGTGGAACTTATATGCCTGTAGCCGCCACGCTGAAACCAGGGTATCGCCCGTGCCTGCGGGCCTTCGCGCAGGAAGAACGGAAGCTCGCTCGTGGCCCCTCCCCACCAGCCAATGCCTCCGTGCCCACAACCCTCCAACCAGTGGAGGGCTCCTTACGTTGCTGGCACGAGCCAGGGAGGACATATGCGGGGTAACGTCAAGCTGCTACCTCTCCTGGCACATCCCCTTTATGCCTTGGATGCCCGGCCCTCCCCACAGCGGAGGGCGGTTTTTTGTAATGGCCCCCGTGGAGGCCACGGCCCAAAAAGCCGGCGGCACGGACGGCCGGTCTAGTCGTATGAACGAAGCAGTGGAGATGGGCCGGACCTCACCAAGCCACCTTGGCACCGCACAAAAGGTCGCGCTCGGACTCGTCGGTATCCTCCTCGTCATAATAGCCTGGGGATGTACCCGCGGTACGATCCTCAAGCTCGACGGGTCCAGCACCGTGTTCCCCGTCAGCGAAGCCATGGCCGAGGAGTTCCAGAAGCAGCACCGCGAGTTCCGGGTCACCGTGGGCATATCCGGTACAGGCGGTGGGTTCAGGAAGTTCTGTAATGGCGAAATCGACATCGCTGGCGCCTCCCGACCCATCAAACCCGTGGAGGTGGACGCCTGCGCCAGGTCCGGCATCAGCTATATCGAGATACCAGTCGCATACGACGGCCTCACCGTCATAGTTAACCAGGACAACGACTGGGTGGACTTCCTCACCGTCGAGGAGCTGAGAGAGATGTGGAAGCCCGGCTCCACCATCAAGAAGTGGTCCGACATACGGCCAGGCTGGCCCGCACGGGACCTGGTACTCGTTGGGGCCGATACCGACTCGGGCACCTTCGACTATTTCACCAAGGCTATAGTAGGGGAAGAGGGGGCGTCTCGCCCCGACTATACCGCCTCGGCCGATGACAACGTGCTGGTCCAGGCCGTGGCAAGGGAGAAGCGCGCCCTGGGATACCTCGGCTTCGCCTACTTCGCGGAGAACGCCACCAAGCTAACTGCAGTCCCGGTGGACCCGGGCACAGGATGGGTAACCCCCACGTCGGAAACTATCATGGACGGGTCCTACTCACCCTTGAGCCGTCCCCTGCTCATCTACGTCAACAGTCGCGCCGCCCAGAGGCCCGAGGTGCAGGATTTCGTTCGCTTTTATCTCGATAGCGAGAATGAGGCTCTCATTCGGGAGGTGGGGTACGTGCCGTTCCCCGAGCGCCTCTACAGCATCGTGCAAAAGAGGTTCGAGGACCGGGTTACAGGGTCCGTATTCGGCGGCAAAGGCTCCCAGGTGGGCCTCTCCATAGAGGACCTGCTGGGAAGAGAGTAGCCTATGGGAAGCGAAGGAGCACCCTTGACCTACGGCGGCAGCCCAATGCGGCCCCCGGGCCACCGAAGGCGGAGGATTAGTGAGGGGGCCATCCACGGCATGCTTCTGGCCTGCGGCCTAATCTCCCTTGGGACCACACTGGGAATTATCGTCATCCTCTCCACCGAGACGGTAAATTTCTTCCGGGACGTACCCGTCGATGACTTTTTCAGCGGCACCAGGTGGACTCCTCTGTTCGTTCCCCAGCATTTCGGCATCCTTCCACTGCTGGCTGGGACCCTGCTGGTGACCGCCGGCGCCTGCGCGATAGCCCTCCCAGTGGGGCTGGCCACAGCCATATTCCTCAGCGAGTACGCCCCCGACCGGCTGCGCCGCGTGGTCAAGCCCATGCTGGAGGTGCTGGCAGGCATCCCCACGGTGGTCTACGGCTACTTTGCCCTGACCTTTGTGACGCCCATCATCCAGCTTTTGATACCCACGGCAGACGTGTTCAACGCCGCCAGCGCCTCCGTCGTCATGGCGATAATGATTATCCCCATGGTCTCCTCCCTGAGCGAAGACGCCATGATCGCCGTCCCCCGTTCGCTGCGGGAGGGAGCTTACGCCCTGGGCGCCACCCGCTTCGAGACCGCGACCAGGGTGGTGGTGCCCGCGGCCCTGTCGGGCATCGTCGCCTCCTTCATTCTGGCGGTCTCACGGGCCATCGGGGAGACTATGATCGTGACCCTGGCGGCGGGGGCTACACCCAAGCTTACGGCAAACCCCTTCGAGAGCATCCAGACCATGACAGCCTACATCGTACAGGTGAGCCTCGGAGACACCCCCCAGGGCACCACCGAGTACCGGAGCATATTCGCAGTGGCCATGACGCTCTTTGTCATCACCTTCGCCATGACGTTCCTTGCCCACTACGCGGTGCGCCGGTTCAGGTGGGCCTACTGATGCAGGGCGGGCAGACAGGCTACCCGGCGGGAAGAGGACAGGGACGGGGCCGCCACCTCGCCCGGCGCCGGTACCGGGCCGGCGCCTTCTACGGCCTCTCGTTGGGCGCGACGATGTTGGGCATCGTGGTGCTCTTCGTACTGCTGGGTACCGTGATTGCGGAAGGCGGAGGTGCCCTGTTCCGGGACTTTCCCGACTTCTTCACCAGCACCCCCTCCCGGTTCGCCCATCAGTCCGGGATAAAAGTGGCGTTCCTCGGGACGATCTGGTTGATGGCGTTCACCGCCTTGTTCTCCTTCCCGATAGGAGTTGGGGCCGCCATCTACCTGGAGGAGTACGCACCACGGCACTGGGTGACCCGCCTGATCCAGATCAACATCACCAACCTGGCCGGAGTGCCCTCCATAGTGTACGGCATTCTAGGACTGGCCCTGTTCGTACGGGCCCTAGCACTGGACCGGAGCGTCCTGTCCGGGGCCCTCACCATGAGCCTACTCATCATGCCGATAGTCATAATCACCACCCAAGAAGGCCTGCGTGCCGTTCCGTCTACCATGAGACAGGCGTCCTACGCTCTGGGCGCCACCCGCTGGCAGACCATCTGGCACGTGATACTGCCTCAGGCCTTTCCCGGCATCCTTACCGGCACGATACTGGCCCTGTCCCGTGGCATCGGAGAGACGGCGCCGCTCCTTATGGTGGGAGCCCTCACCTTCATCACCTTCACTCCCTCAGGGCCCCTCGATCCCTTCACCGCCCTGCCCATCCAGATATTCAACTGGACGGCGAGGCCTCAGGATGAGTTTCGCGACATCGCCGCTGCTGCTATTATTGTCCTGTTGGTGATTCTTCTGGCCATGAACGGCCTGGCCATTTACATGCGCAACAAATTCCAAAGGAGGCCGGAGGCCTAAGGGTTCCCGGCCACCCCCGACTTTGAGGTACGGGTGAGCGAGAGCGTCGAGAGAATCAAGATCGTGGTAGACCGGGAGGAGCCACCACACAGTCCTCTCCCTCAGACCGGTGGCGAGCCCGCCAAGCTGAGGACCATCGGGCTCGGTGTAAGATATGGCGAAAGCCTGGTGCTGAAGGACATCGATCTGACCATCCCGGCGAACCGGGTGACGGCCATCATCGGCCCGTCGGGATGCGGGAAGAGCACTTTACTGCGGTGTTTCAACCGCATGAACGACCTGATCCCCAGCGCCCGGGTGTTGGGGAAAGTGCTGTTCAACGAGATGGACCTGTACGCGCCCGAGGTTGACGCCACCGATATCCGGTACCGCATCGGCATGGTCTTCCAGCGGCCCAACCCTTTTCCCAAGTCGGTGTATGGCAACACCGCCTTCGGGCCCCGGCTTAATGGCTACGACGAAGACATGGGCGAGCTGGTCGAGCGCTCGCTACGCCGGGCCGCCCTGTGGGACGAGGTAAAAGACCGGCTCAAGCATAACGCCCTCACCCTGTCCGGGGGGCAGCAGCAGAGGCTGTGCATCGCGAGGGCACTGGCGGTGAATCCCGAGGTGGTCCTCATGGACGAGCCCTGCTCCTCATTGGATCCCATCGCCACCCTGGCCATCGAGGACCTCATTCGCTCGCTTTCGGCACAGTATACGATTATAATAGTAACCCACAACATGCAGCAGGCCGCCCGCGTCTCGGATGAGACGGCTTTCCTGACCGCGGGGCCCGACGGGGCCGGATATCTGGTGGAACACGGCAACACCAGGCAGATTTTCACCAACCCCACGGATGAGCGGACCGAGGCCTATATCACAGGGCGGTTCGGCTGATAGTTCGCCCATACCGTCCCCGGAGCTAGCCTGAACTCCCGATTGGCGAACGCCCGGGGAAGTGAAGAAGGATGCGGTGAGGCCTGGTTAGAAAGGGGGCTACCTTGAGAGTGCGATCTGGACTGGACCTGCAGCTTCGGAGGCTTCAGGACGAGGTGGTGGTCCTCGGCGGCATGGTCGAGAAGTCCATCGCCAGGGGCCTGGACTCCCTGTTACGGCGTGACCTGGAGGCGTCGGAGCAGGTGATAAGGGAAGACGACTTCATCGATAACAAGCGGTACCAGATCGAGGAACAGTGCATCGACCTGATCGCGACCCAGCAACCCATGGCCAGGGACCTGCGCATTCTGATAGCGATGCTGCACATCACCGTCGAGCTGGAGCGGATGGGAGACTACGCCGAGGGCATAGCCAGGATCAACCTGCTAATGGGGGATGAGCCCCTGCTCAAGCCCCTAATAGACATCCCCAAGATGGCGGAGAAGGCCACCGCCATGCTGCGGCGGAGCCTTGAAGCCCTCACCAACAGGGACACGGTGGCCGCGGTCCAGGTCTCCAAAGACGACGACGACGTCGACGCGCTCTACGACCAGGTTTACCGGGAGCTGCTGCTGTACATGGTCCAGGACCCCTCCTCCATTCAGAGGGCGACCTATCTCCTCTGGGTGGCCCACGACCTGGAGCGGATCGCCGACAGGGCTACCAACATCGCCGAGCGGGTGGTGTACATGGTCACCGGCAAGATGGAGGAGATCAACGTCTCCAAGTATTAGGTGTTTACCGCGGTAATCACGGGCTGGGGCAGGCACACCCCGGCAGACGGTATTACCTCTTCTTGTGGAACATGTGGAGTAGGTTCCGCTGGTGGGCCCAGTTATGGGCACGTTTCAAGAGGGCGGCCGGTATCTGGTTCCCCCGGCTTGTGATGCGCATGGTCTCGTAGCCCTGCCCAACGGGAGCAGGGCTGTCGAGCAGGTGAAGGAACTCGCAGCCCTGGGACTCCAGGTACTCCTTCAGGGCCTCGTAGCCCTTTATCTTCCTGCCATGGTGTCTGTAGATATGAAACTCGGTACTGCCCAGCATCTCCTCGAAGTGCTCGCTGGCGACACCGTCGCCGGAGCCCGACCCCCCACGTATCTCCCTCCTAGTGAAGCCGTAGCGCTTCATCGCCATGGTCCAACCCCCGTGCCCCGGCGCCGGAGCGCCGGTAGGCACCTCGCATCTGGGCATGCCCTTTGGCTCCTCTGAGGCAGGGCCGCGGGACCAGAACCCCCGGGTCCAGCGGTCCTGTGGCCAGAATAGCATGGAACCGGCCTGGTAAGAAAGCCTCCGGCACCCCCGGGGCCTCCCGGGGCTTTCCGCTTCATGAGGGCCTTAGGAAATTGCTATTGGGGTTGCCTTGACCCATCAAACCAGAAGTAGGAAACTGGGACCTGGACGTTGGACGTCGGTGCCCGCGCCTGCGCCGCGGCAGCCAAAGCGAGGTGACGTCGGGACTTCTGGGAGACAGGGGGACGGTTGCAGCCATCCGACGAAGATATGCCCGGGGGCCATGAGGGAGCCCGTGAGGTGGTCGGCCTAGTCCCGCTACCCCGCATCAAGATCTTCGTAAGCGTAGCGGGGACCCTCCTGGCGATGCTACTGGCGGCCCTGGACCAGACCATCGTGGCGACCGCCCTGCCCAGGGTTGTGGCGGACCTGGGAGGATTCGACCAGTTCGCCTGGGTGTTCACCGCTTACATGTTGGCCTCGACCACCAGCATCCCCATAATGGGGAAGCTCTCGGACGTCTACGGCAGGAAGTGGGTGCTGGTGGGCGGCGTGGTGGTGTTCCTCGCAGGCTCTGCCCTTTGCGGTGCCGCCCAGAACATGCTCCAGCTCATTCTGTTCCGCGCGGTCCAGGGCCTGGGGGCCGGCAGCATAGTGGCCAACTCCTATGCGGTGATGGGCGATATGTTCCCGCCGGCCCAGCGGGGCAAGTGGACAGGGGTCGTTGGGGCAGTCTTCGCCGTCGCCATGGTGTTGGGCCCCCTGGCAGGGGGATTCCTGACCGACAATCTTAGCTGGCGCTGGATATTTTACGTTAACCTGCCGGTGGGAGGCGTGGCCCTTCTGGTGATCCTGACAGGTATGGTCAACGTGCGCAGCAGAGGGGCGCGGCCGTCCATGGACTACAGGGGTGTGGTCGTCCTGGTGGCCTGCGTGGTCCCGCTGCTCCTGGCCCTCACCTGGGCAGGCAGGGAGTTCGCCTCGGACTCTCCCCAGGTGGTGGGACTGTTGGTGTTTGCGGGCCTCATGGGTGGGCTTTTCCTTTTGGTCGAGTCCCGGGCCGAGGACCCGCTGATCCCTGGAGCCCTCTTCTCCAGCCGCGTCTTCAGCGTAGCGGTCGTAGCAACCTTCCTCACCGCGATGGTGATGTTCGCCGGTATAATGTTCATCCCACTGTTCGTTCAGGGGGTGACGGGCTCTTCGGCCACCAACGCAGGCATGACGTTGATGCCTGCCATGTTGAGCCTCGTGGCATCAGCAGTAGTGGGTGGGCAGCTAATCTCCCGCACGGGCCGCTATCGTCTCCTTGCCATAGGTGGGGTGTCGACCATGGCGGTTGGGGCTTACCTGTTCACCAGGCTGGACGTGGACTCGTCCAGCACCGATGCCCTCCTCGCCATGGTAGTAGCGGGGGCAGGTCTCGGGGTTACCCTGCCCACCTTCATGATCTCGACACAAAACGCCTTTCCCCATCACATGCTTGGGGTTGTGACCGCCTCCCTTCAGTTCTTCCGCACCATCGGTGGCGCCCTGGGTACCGCCGTCCTTGGGTCCTTTATGGCTATCCGGCTGGGAGAGTGGGCTGCCGGACCCTCGGAGGCCGCGGAATCGCTGCCTCCTCAGGTGGTGGAAGGGTTGAGGGACCCTAACTCCCTGTTGAACCCCGGCGCCATGTCGCGTCTCCGGGAGCTGGCTGCCCAGACGGACAGCGGCCAGGCCCTGGAAACAGTGGAAGGGACCCTTCGGGTTGCTCTGGCCTCCGCAATGCATGACGTGTTTCTTCTGGGCCTCGGGATAACGCTTCTAGCGGTGGGGGTGACCTTTTTCCTTAAGGAAATACCTCTGCGGGAGACCATCGCCGATACCCACAGAGAGTCGGAGGGATGACCTGAAGTCCGGGCCCCGGGGGCACGCGCCGGAGTCAACGGTTAGTTGCGGGGAGGGCGATCTGATATAATAACCGTGCCTTCGCCAGCTACCAGGTAAGCCACAACGGCCGGGTTGCAAGGGTATCCGACCCCGATAGTAGTCATCCCACAGCGAAAGGTAAGGCGGATCACATGATCATCTCCGTCATCGGCGCCAGCCAGCCCCCCCCCGAAGCCGAAGCCCTGGCCGAGGATGTGGGGCGGGAGCTCGCCCGAAAGGGCGTCACCGTCGTGTGCGGAGGGCTCACCGGGGTGATGGCGGCGGTTTGTCGAGGCGCCAAATCCGCCTCGGGCACCACCATCGGCGTGCTGCCCGGCCTGGACCCCAGGGATGCTAATCCCTGGGTGGACATACCAATCTGCACCGGCATGGGCTACGCGCGAAACGCCATAGTGGTCTATACCGGCAGGGCTGTCATCGCGATAAACGGCGCCTACGGCACCATGTCGGAGATCGGCCACGCCCTGTCCAGCGACATACCGGTGATCGGCCTCGACACCTGGTCATTCTCCAGGAACGGCACTCCAGACGGCAAGATGATCATTGCCCACGACGCCGTCGATGCGGTGGAGAAGGCGCTGGAGGCGGCGAGCCGCAAGACACCATCGCCGGCCGCCGGTGGCGTCTGAAGGGCGGCGGGCCGGACCCGCGGCCCCGGGAGCCCTGCCACAGCGGGGTTGAGAACACATGGCTACTACGATAGCAAGCGTTCGTGCGAGGGAAGTGCTCGATTCCCGTGGCAACCCCACGGTGGAGGCCGAAGTGCGCCTCTCCGACGGCGCCACCGGGCTGGCGATGGTCCCTTCCGGCGCCAGCACCGGAAGCTATGAAGCGGTCGAGCTGAGGGACCGGAGCGAAGCCAGATTCGGGGGCAAGGGTGTCCTGACAGCGGTAGCCAACGTCCGGGGAGACATCGCCCGCGCTCTGGCGGGGACCTCCCCCTACGACCAGCAGCGAGTGGACCGCATGCTTGTGGAGTTGGACGGGACTCCCGACAAGTCCCGGCTCGGCGCCAACGCTATCCTTGCCGTCTCGATGGCGGTGGCCAGGGCAGCGTCTACCTCCCGGGGCGAGTCCCTCTACCGGTACCTGTCCTCAGGCCAGGGCCACACCCTGCCCGTCCCAATGTTCAACATTCTCAACGGCGGGAGACACGCCCGTAACTCCACCGACTTCCAGGAGTTCATGGTAGTGCCGGTGGGGGCGTCATCCTTCGCGGAGGCCCTCCGCGCCGGGGCAGAAATATACCACTCGCTGGGGAGGCTTCTGGAGGACAGGGGGCTCGGCTCCACGGTGGGAGACGAGGGAGGGTTCGCTCCATCTCTGCCATCTAACGCGGCGGCCCTGGAGATGGTCCTGGCTGCGATAGAGGCGGCGGGCTACCGGCCTGGCGATGACTGCTTCGTGGCCCTGGACGCGGCGGCCTCGGAGTTCTACCGGGACGGCTCCTACGTGCTCGACCGAGAGGGCGTAGCCTTCAGCGCCCAGGAGCTGGTCGAATACTATGCCGGTTGGGCCGGCAAGTACCCCATTATCAGTGTGGAGGACGCCCTGGCAGAGGATGATTGGGAGGGGTGGCAGGCCCTGGTGCGACGGCTGGGAGACAGAGTTCAGCTGGTGGGCGACGATCTTTATACCACCAACGTCGAACGCATAAACAAGGGCCTTCAGCTTGGGGCGAGCAACGCGGTGCTGATCAAACCCAACCAGATAGGCACCCTCACCGAGACCCTCGAAGCCGTTTCCGCAGCGAAGGCGGCGGACTGGGGGACTGTGATGAGCCACCGCTCGGGGGAGACGGAGGACACCACAATCGCCGACCTGTCGGTGGCCTGGGACGCCGGTCAGATAAAGGCCGGCGCCCCCTGCCGCTCCGAGCGGCTGGCCAAATACAACCGCCTCCTGAGGATAGAAGATGAGCTGGGCGCCGGCGCCCGCTACGTTGCACGGGAAGCCTACCAACACCTGGCCATGGGGTGAGTCGAGCCTCGCGCCTACCTTTGCGTCGACTGGTACCGGTGCGAGCTGATCAACCCCGGCCCAGAGATGGGACGATGACAAGATGATCTCCACCCCCAGGGAGGAATCGGAGCGCTGGCTTCTTCACGCCGAGCGGGACCTGGGATTCGCCAGGCTGGGCCTCGAGATCGGCGGATTTTACTCCCAGAGCTGCTATATGGTCCACCAGTCTGCAGAGAAGGCCCTCAAGGCGCTGCTCTATCTCCGTGGGGCACGCTTCGTCAG
Source organism: Dehalococcoidia bacterium (assembly GCA_965247055.1). Lineage (GTDB taxonomy): Bacteria > Chloroflexota > Dehalococcoidia > Lucifugimonadales > JAGWBF01 > CBDFGE01. The sequence continues at coordinate 424,830 of CBDFGE010000006.1, read as the reverse complement.
TCAGACCACCCTATCGGAGCTGCTTCCCCGCTGCGCCGATGTGTATCCCGGCTTGAACCGGTATCAGGACATGGCCTCCACTTTGGACCGGCACTACGCCGCCTGCCGGTACCTGGAAGGACCCGGTGGGAATACTCCCTTCGAGCTGATTGGGGAGGAGCAGGCCAAGGAGGCCGTCAAGGATGGGGAGAACCTCATCCTTGAAATCCGTAATATAATAAGGCTCAGACGGGCCTGAGGGCCGGGATGAGAGAGGAGGCGGGCCATGGCGACACGAGTGGGCATCAACGGATTTGGGAGGATAGGCCGCCAGGTGACCCGGGCCATAATCGAGCGTTATCCGGACAAGCTGGAGGTGGCGGCGGTCAACGACCTGGCCGACGCCAAGACCAACGCACACCTTTTCAAGTACGACACCAACTACGGCATCTACCAGGGCTCGGTCGGGACCAGGGACGGCAGCCTGGTCATCGATTCCAGGGAGATCAGGGTCTTCGCCGAGCGGGACCCCGGAAAGATACCCTGGTCGGAGATGGGAGTGGAGCTGGTGGTGGAGTCCACCGGGATATTCACCGATGCTGAAAAGGCGGCGGCCCATACCAAGGGAGGCGCCAAGAAGGTGATCATATCCGCCCCCGCCCGGGGGGAGGACATGACCCTGGTGCTGGGGGTGAACGAAGGGCGGTACGATCCAAGGCAGCACAATATCGTGTCCAACGCGTCCTGCACCACCAACTGCTTTGCTCCCATGGTCAAGGTGCTTCACGACTCCTTCGGCGTGGAGCATGGGCTGATGACCACCGTGCATGCCTACACCAACGACCAGAAGATACTGGACCAGGTGCACGGCGACCTGCGCCGCAGCAGGGCCGCCGCATTGAACATCATCCCCACCACAACCGGCGCCGCCAGGGCGGTGGGACTTGTCCTGCCCGAGCTGAAGGGGAAGCTCGACGGCATGGCCTTTCGCGTGCCCACCGCCACCGTCTCGGTGACCGACTTCGTGGCCACCCTGTCTAGGGGGGTGACCGTGGCGGAGGTGAACGGTGCCTTCAGGGAGGCCGCCTCGGGACCTCTCAAGGGCATCCTCCAGTACTGCGAGGAGCCCCTGGTGAGCTCCGACTTCAAGGGTAACCCCCATAGCTGTATCATCGATGCCCCCTCCACCCTGGTCATGCAGGAGAACATGGTGAAGGTGCTGGGTTGGTACGACAACGAGTGGGGCTACTCCTGCCGGACCGCCGACCTGTGCGCCTTCATGGCCGAAAAGGGCCTTTAGCCGCTCGAGTCCATCCGTCCTGGTCCAAGCGGGAAGGTCCCGTGCCTTCCCCCGCCATTTGTCAAACCGGTACAGGTTTACCATCGTATAGGAGGTTGCTAGAATACTGGGTGTTCAATCCCGGCTGAGGTATGAATGGACTGGCCGAGACTCAAGGCCGGCTTGAAGGCGGTCTCCCCCCGGTTACTGCTCCCCATCATCCTGCTGGTGGCCCTGGGACTGCGCCTTTACGGGATCGACTGGGACCAGGGACACGGCTTCCATCCCGACGAAAGGTCCATCTACATGCAGTCGGACTGCATGTACCGGGTGCTCACCGAGTCGCCCGGCTACGTCGATTGCCTCACGGACCCCGATAAGATACATACGGAGCCCGGTATTCCCGGCCCGCACACCTTCCTGGACGCCGATAAAAGCCCCCTGAACCCCCACTGGTTTCCCCTGGGCAGCATCCTCATATACCTGATCGTCGCCATCAGGTTCGTCCTGGAGCCGTTCACCGACCTTGGCTCACTGGAAAGGATGAGCTACGTGGGCAGGAGCATCATGGCGCTGGCCGACGTGGGCACGGTGTTCATGGTGTACCTCCTGGGCAAGAAGATATACGGCAGCCGGGCAGGTCTGCTGGCGGCGGCACTGGTGGCACTGGCGGTCGTCCATATCCAGCACAGCCACTTCTACCGGCCGGAGCCCCTGCTAGTCTTTTTCCTGATGGTGTCCTTCTGGTTCATGCTCCAGGTTATGGAGCGGCGGAGACTCAGGGACTCGGTTCTGTTGGGACTATTCGTGGGGCTGGCGGTGGCCCCCAAGGTGAGCGTACTGCCGCTGGTGCTGCCACTGGCCGTGGCCTACGGCTCCCGCCTGCTGACCACCCCCGAAGGGAGGTGGTCCTTAGCCTCGTCCCGGGACGCCTCGGTAGTGGCGGGCCACGCCCTCCTGGCGGGCGCCATCGCCCTGGGTGTGTTCTTTTTCACGATGCCATACGCCCTTCTGGACTTCGGAGACTTCGTCGACCAGACCACCTTTCAGGCGAACATGGCACGGACCGCGGGGACCGTCCCCTTCACCGTCCAGTACATAGGCTCCACCCCCTTTCTCTACGAGCTGAAGCAGACCACAATATGGGCCCTGGGCCTCCCGCTGGGCATCGTAGCCTGGGGAGGACTCCTGTTCACCATCTCCGTCGCTCTGTACAGGCTGGTGAAAACTCGCTGGTTGCCCAGGTGGGAGCTGCTGGTCCTCGCGTGGGTCCTGCCCAATTTCCTCTTGCTGGGTTTTTTCGAGGTCAAGTTCCTGCGCTACATCTTCCCCATCATCCCCTTCCTGGTGCTCATGGGCTCGGGGATGCTCGTGTGGATGCTGGAACGGGCCAGAGGGGTCTCCCTGCCGCCAATGCCGGTCGGAGACGCCACGGACAGGCTCAAGGTACTGGCGGCCCGGTATGCACCCCGTGTCGTAGTGGGCACTATAGCCTTCGTGATAGCGGCCACCGCTTTCTACGCCCTCGCCTTCGAGAGGGTCTACGCGAAGACCCATCCGGCCATAGAGGCCTCCCGATGGATCAACGCCAACGTGCCCCCCGGCTCCACCATCGTCACCGATAACCACTGGGACGAGGGGATACCCGATATCTACAGGTATACGGTCACCGCCGCCTGCCCGGCTCGGCCACCATGCCAGATACCCATCTACGAGCCGGACACCCAGCAGAAGATGCGCACCATCGCGGACTATCTCTCCCGGGGAGACTACCTGGTCTTCTACAGCAACCGGACCTACGGGAGCGTCGCCAGGGTTCCGGACCGCTACCCGATGAGCGCCCGGTACTACCAGCTGCTGTTTGCCGAAAAGCTGGGTTATAGACTGGAGCGGGCCTTCACGTCCTACCCCCAGCTCTTTGGGGTCGCCTTCGTCGATGACACCTTCTCCCGAGCGGGAATCCCGGAGCCCTCATTCTTGAAAGGTCTCGACCAGGCTCCCGTGTCCTTGAACCTGGGGTATGCCGACGAGAACGTGATAGGCTACGACCATCCCAAGGTGCTCCTCTTCAGGAACGTCAAACACCTGCCATGGTCCGACCTCCGAGACCTTCTGACGGAGCGGCTGCCGGAGGAGTCGCCCCAGCTGGGTCTGATGCTCAGCCCCGAGGAGAAGGCATCCCAACGACAGGGCGGCACCTGGTCCGAGATCATAAAGCGCGGGAGCTGGACCAACACCGCTCCCGTGCTTGCCTGGCTGCTTTTGGTGGAGCTCATCTACCTCTCGGCCCTCCCCCTGGCCACCTTCCTCTTTCGTCCCCTGCCAGACCGGGGGATCATCCTGGCCAGGATACTGGGAATACTGGGCGTTTCCTACGTCGCCTGGCTCCTGGCCAGCGCCGGCTGGATGGGCTTCTCCCGCACCTCGGTGCTGGTGGGCATACTCGTAATAGCGTCCCTCTCGTCTGTGGTGCTGGCGACCCGTTGGCGGGAGTTCAAGGAGTTCCTGACCAGGAACTGGCGGCTTCTGGCCATTGGGGAGGTCCTATTCCTGGCGGCCTTCCTCTCCTTCGTCGCGATCCGGATGGCCAATCCCGACCTATGGCATCCTTACCGGGGCGGAGAGAAGCCCATGGATTTCGCCTACCTGAACGCCGTCCTCCGTTCGACCTCCATGCCGCCCTACGACCCCTGGTTCGCGGGAGGGTACCTTAACTACTACTACTGGGGCCAGTTCATAGTCGCCACGCTGATAAAGGCAACAGGCATCCTCCCCTCGGTGGCCTATAACCTGGCCGTCCCCTTATTTTTCGCTCTGACGGTGACCGGCGCCTACAGCCTGGTCTACAACGTCACGGCGGGTATCCGCAGGCTGAGCTTCGCCCCAGGAGGCGAGGGGCCGCCTTCCGTTGGGGACGGTTCGGAGCCCATCGCCGGAGACCTGAGATACCCGGGCGGACCCGCGCCGCCGGGGCGGTGGAGGCTGCTGTTCCGGGACGTAGCCTGGGGGCCAGTCATCGCCGGACTCGTGGCGGGCCTTTTCGTGGCGGTTATGGGGAACCTGGACGGTATCGTGCAGCTTGCGCAGGGATCGTGGAAGAGCGTCGTGGGGGATAAGGTCTTCCCAGCCTTCGACTTCTGGCGTAGCAGCAGGATGCTTCCCCAACTGGAGGAGGTGACCCCCTCGGCCCTGACCTTCTGGCTGCCCGACAGGGTCTTTCCCAACCCTGAGATCGGGTTCCACATTACCGAGTTTCCCTTCTTCAGCTTCCTCTTCGCGGACCTTCACGCCCACATGATCGCCATACCCTTCACCCTCCTGGCCATAGGGCTGGCTTTAAACATCCTGGTGGGGATGAGGGCCGCCGGCCGCTGGTGGCTGGCTGCCGCCGCCACGGCGCTGGCCCTGGCCCTAGGCGCTCTGTGGGCCATCAACAGCTGGGACTATCCTACCTACGTGCTCCTCTCGGTGGCCGGAATAGGGGCGGGAGCCTACCTGGCCCGGGGAAAGCCCCTGGCCAGGCTGGCCCTCTTTCTGGCCCTGGCGGCGGGTACGGTGGTCATGAGCATCCTGGCCTTTCTGCCGTTCCACCTGGACTATCACCCGTACCCCACGGGCCTGGTCGTCAGCAGGTGGCAGACACCCCTCCACCACTACCTCGCCATACACGGCGTGTTCTTCTTTGTGACGTTGAGCTTTCTGGGGTATCTGGCCTGGGACCGCCGTGCAGGGCTGAGGGCTTACTTCATGCGGCCCCCGCTAATCGGCCACGGCCTATCGCGCTTCTGGGATGCCCCCGCCTCCACGCTAAGCGGGATGAGGCTGGGTGCCCCGGCCTGGACGTCGGCGGCCGTCGCCATCGGAGTCGGGGCGGTCCTGTATATGGCCATAACGGGCTACTGGACGGCGGCGGCACTCACACTGGTCCTGGGACTCACCTTCTGGGCCGGGAAAGACGTCCTGTCCAGCAGAGGAGAGCGCTCATCCTTTGTGCTGTTCCCCCTGGGGCTGCTGGCCCTGGCCCTCCTCATCGGCATAGGGGTGGAGTTCGTGAGGGCGGAGGACGACATAGGGAGGATGAACACGCTGTTCAAGTACTACCTGGAGGTGTGGGTACTCTTCGGCCTGTCTTCGGCCTGCATGCTGTGGTACCTGGGGTCCCGGGGCGCCTTCCGGCCCAGGGCAATGTCCCTGCTCCGGGGTGGGTGGCTCGCCGCGCTGGCCCTTTTGCTGGCCTCCAGCTTCATCTACACCATCCTGGGCACCAGGGCAAGGCTTGCCGACCGGTTCGATACCCAGTTCGCGAGCCTGGACGGGGCCGAATATATGGACCGGGCCGTCTACTCCAAGGAGGGCCCGGCCATGGAGCTCAAGTGGGACTACGGTGCGATACGCTGGCTACAGGACAACGTGCGTGGCTCTCCGGTGGTGCTGGAGGCCCACAACGAGCAGTACAGCTGGAGCTCGAGGATATCGAACTACACCGGGCTGCCCACGGTGCTCGGTTGGCCCTGGCACCAGATCCAGCAGCGTATGAAGTATGACTACGCAGTGAGGGGGCGTAGCGCGGTGGTAAAGGAGATATACTCCACCAGGGACGTCCAGAGGGCACTGGAGCTGCTCCGGCTGTACGAAGTCGAATACGTGGTGGTAGGCGAGCTGGAAGGGGCCTACTACCCATCCCAAGGCCTACGGAAGTTCGACACCATGGCCTCGACGGGCCTGGCCTGGATCGTGTACCAGAACGAAGGTGTAAGGATTTACCAGGGCCTGTGGTACAATTAGCCAACTTCGACACGGAAAGAGGGACCGGCGTGATCGACAAGTTTTCAGTGATCTACGTGGGCCAGATTGAGCTGGACAACATCGGCAAGGACGGGACCCCGGCCGATGAGCGCCGCTACCCCAACGAGCGCCTGATAGAGGCCCTCGACCACTCCACCCGCCTGGCCAGACTTCTGGACGAGCTCGGGTTTTACGCACTGTGGACTGCCGAGCACCACTTCCAGCGGGAGGGCTACGAATGTCTGCCCAACCTGATCCTGCTGAGCACCTACCTGGCCACCCAGACCTCACAGCTCAAGCTCGGATGCGCCTTCAACATCGTCCCCATGTGGCACCCCCTCCGCCTGGCCGAAGACTACGCCATGGCGGACATCCTGACCGGGGGCAGGGTCATCTTTGGCGTGGGCCGAGGATACCATAGCCGTGAGGTAGAGACCTTCGGCGCTCCCGTCATCGACAACGACGCCAACAAGGAGCTGTTCGAGGAGCAGATGGAGATCATCCTCAAGGCGTTCAACGAGGAGTCCTTCTCCCACCAGGGCAAGCACTACACCATCCCAGCCCAGGTGCCCTACCGAGGCTACGAGCTAAAGGAGATCACCCTGGTGCCACGGCCCATCCACCGCCCGGTGGAGGTCTGGCAGCCCATAGCCAGTGGCCGGACGCTGGAATACGTGGCCCGCATGGGATTCAAGGGGATGGTCTCCACCACCGGAGAGAAGCTGGTGGAAAGCCTGTTCCGCACCTTTCAGGAGCAGGCCGCCCGGTATGGGCGCGCTCTCAAGCTGGGCGAGGACATGGCCCTGGGCGTGGGTTTCTACCTGGCCGACACCCAGGAAGAGGCGATACGCCGAATCAGGCCCAGCCACGACGAGCGTTACAAATGGTTCGCTCCCTTCGGATTCGTGAGGTACACCGATGAGCAGGGCCGATCCTGGGGCACTCCCGGCGCACCCGCCCGTATCCCAAGCCTGGAGGACGGCGTATCCCAGAGGGCCTGGCTTTGCGGACCCCCGGACCAGATGGTCAGCTTCCTGAAAGAGACCGAGGAGAAATACCCGGGGCTTGAGCACATCCTACTCCTCTGGCCAGAAGGGTTGTCATGGCAGGAGTACAGGGAGCAGCTCCAGATATTCGCCCGGGAGGTGATGCCCCATTTCCGCTCCGTGGAGGCGGCTGGGGCTGGCCGGGCACCCGGCGGCGGTCCCACAGGCAAGAACCTGTGATATAATTTTCTGCGAAGGCGCGGTCCGGGTTGGTTGTACCCTTTGTGGGTCCGGTCCACGAGGGGCCGGAGGCATCGCCTGGCTGCCCAGGGCCTCCAAGCCGGCCCTTCGCCTTGCTACTGGGGAATCCCACCCGGAGGGTAACCGCAGAAAAAGGAGAGGGCCATGTTCTCCCGGGCCCGACGGTCGCGCCGCTCTGATACCAGTAACCAGCAGGGGAAATCGGTCCTCGCGGGAGTGGGGCGTGCCTTCCGTATCAGCTACCGCCTGACCCGGACCACCGCCAACGGGGTGGCCAGCTTCTACGAAGCATCGCGGCAGCGGTCCCGGCACAGGGGTGCCAGGAAGCACATGGAGAAAGCCGAGGCCTTCCTGGCGGCCGGCCAGATGGCCGAGGCGATTACCGAGTGTGACCAGGCCATAGCCCTCGACCCCGAGTACGCCTATACCTACTACAGGCGGGCCGGTATCCACGGGTCGCTGGGTGAGCTGGATCCGGCCATCGAAGACTACAGCCAGGCCATCCGCCGTAACCCCACTATGCACGAAGCGTACTATGGCCGTGCCCAGGACCTGATGAAGCTGGGACAGGCTGAGATGGCCGTGGAGGACTATACCCAGTGTATCCGGCTCAGCCCAACCCTCCAGCGTGCCTACTACCTCAGGGGCATCGCCTACCAGCAGGTAGGTAGGGTCCGCCAGGGAATCGACGACTTCGCCCGGGCGATCAGGCTCGATGCCCAGGACGCGGCAGCCTTCTTCAGTAGGGGCAGCGCGTATCGGAAGATCGACCAGCACCAACGGTCCATCGAGGATTTCGACGAAGCAATCCGCCTCGACTCCCGATTCGTCGACGCCCGCTACAGCAGGGCCATGGCCTACCGTGTTCTGGGCCAGCATAACCGAGCCATCGAGGACCTGGACGAGGTCATCATACTGAGCCCTGATTTAGCCCACGCTTACGTGGACAGGGGCCTGTCCTACCATGCGATGGGCGACGTGCAGCACGCTCTGGAGGACTACGAGGAGGCTATCCAGAGGGACTTCGCCCTTGCCCCAGCCTACTACGGCCGTGGCAAAAGCAATAGCGACCTGGGCGAGTACGAGCGGGCCATCGAAGACTACACTCAAGCGATATCCCTTGACCCCGCGTACGCGGACGCTTATTACGCCCGGGGGGACGTGTACCGCCAGCTGGGACAGCAAGACCGGGCCATCGAGGACTACGCCCGGGTTATCGAGCTGAATCCGGAGAACGCTCAGGGTTACTACAGCAGGGGCAACGCCTACGTGGCGCTGGGGCAGCCGGAGGAGGCCGTGGGGGACTTCGACCAGGCCATCCGGCTGAACCCCCACCTGGAGCAGATCTATCAGGTGCGGGGGAAGGCCTATTCCTTGATCAGCCGGTCACCCCAGAGCGCTATAGAGAACTACACCCAGGCCATCCGGCTCGACCCCACCGACGGAGACGCCTACTACCATCGGGGCAACATGTACCGGGAGATAGGCCAGCCCCAGCGGGCCATCGAGGACTATAACCAGGCCATCCAGCTCGACCCACGGAGCGCCGAGGCCCACAACGATCGAGGCAGGGCCTATGACGACTGGGGGAACCCGCACCACGCTATCCAGGACTACGGCGAGGGGGCAATACTCCTGAACCCCCAGTTCGCCGAGGCCTATGTGAACCGCGCCATAGCGAACCATCGTTTGGGGGAGCCCCACCGGGCCATCGATGACTACGCCCAGGCCATTCAGCTCAACCCCCAGTTCGCCTAGGCCTATGTGGGGCGCGCCGGAGCCTACAACGACCTGAATCAGCCCGATCGAGCCATCGAGGACTGCGACCAGGGGGCCATCCGGCTGAACCCCCAGTTGAGCGGCGCCTACTACCACAGAGGTAACGCCTACAGGGGGGTGAACCAGCTCCGGAAAGCCATCGAGGACTACCGCAAGGCCATCGAGCTCGACGGGACGCCACGCCCAGGCTTACAACAGCCGGGGCGTAGCTTACAGCGCCCTTGGGCGGGACGAGGTGGCTATCAAGGACTTCAATGAGGCGATACGGTTCAAAGGCCGGGACGCCAGGGGCTACAACAACCGGGGGTTCTCCTACGTCCAGCTGGGGCAACCCCAGCGGGCAATGGAGGACCTGGACGAGGCGATCCGGCTGGACCCCGACTTCGCCCAGGCCTACGTCAACCGGGCCAGCGCCCACATGGCTCTGGGCCACCCACGCCGGGCCATCCAAGACTTCGACCACGGCATGCGGCTAGACCCCCAATATGTCATGACTTACTATAACCGGGGCATCGCCTACTCAAACCTGGGCCAGGCGGAACGGGCTATCGAAGACTTCGACGAGGCTATCCGCCTGGACCCGGACCACGACAACGCCTACTACGCGCGAGGCATGGCCTACAACAGCCTGGGGCAGGCCCGAAACGCCATCGAGAATTACGACGAGGCTATCAGGCTTAACCCCCGCTTTGCCGAGGCATATTTTAGCCGGGGGACCGCCTACAGTGCGCTGCTCCAGCCACGCCGGGCGCTGGAGGACTTCGACGACGCCATCAGGGTCAGCCCGGGGTTCGCCGACGCCTACGTCAGCCGCTCCCTGACCTATACCCTACTCAGCATGGACGCGGAGGCCCAGGCGGACGTCGCACAAGCCCTGGATCTGGGCACAGACAGGGAGGCCCTCCTGCGGGCGGTGGACCAGGCAAGGCGGCGCCGGAGCCATTCCCCGGTTTGATCCCCCCGGCCTGCGGGGGACCTGTCGACGGTGAGGCCCCCCCTATATCACCCGTCCGTTGCCGTTCCTCAGGCTCTCGGGGGACGCCGTCACACCCTCCGAGTGTACCCTCTCGATGCTCACTGCGCAGACCCTGTACTCGGGAATTTTGGAGTTGGGGTCATAGGCGGCGCCGGACCGCGCCTTGACCCGTGGCACTGGGGACGGTATATATTGATCTCGGGAGGTGGGCCCGTCCCCGTGTCTCTACGGCGGGACCAGAGGCGCGGGACGCGCGCCCAGCGCAGCAGAATCGAGGTGGGTAGATAATGGCCTGGCCGGAGCTCCACTTCGGGGCCGTCCTGGGGCTTGGTGTCGAGGAAACGGCAGCGGAGGCCCGCTGGCTCGAGGACCTTGGATACGAGTACGTTGGATGCGGGGAGCACTTCATGCGCGGGGACCCACCCGGTCCATCCAGCGCCGCTCTGCCTGTCCTGGCAGTGGCCGCCGGGGCCACCAGCAGGATACGCCTCGTCTCCTCGGTCGCCCTCATCCCCTTCTATCACCCCACCGTCCTGGCCAAGCTCGCCTCCACCCTGGACATCGCCTCCGGGGGGCGGCTCACCCTGGGAGTGGGGGTCGGGGGAGAGTTTCCCGTTGAGTTCCAGGCCGCGGGGATATCGGCCGGGCAGCGGGGCGGCCGGGCCAACGAGTGCCTGGAGGCCCTCATAAGGCTGTGGACCGGGGAGCAGGTCAGCTATCGGGGCCGCTACTACACCCTCGATGGCGTGAGCATCGTGCCCCGTGCCACCCAGCGCCCCCATCCCCCCATCTGGGTGGCTGGACGCCGAGACGCAGCCATGGCCCGCGCCGCCCGATATGGAGACGGCTGGCTTCCCTACCTGTACAGCCCTGACAGGTACCGGGCCAGCGTGGGGAAGATCACCTCCCTCGCCGAAAAGGAAGGGCGGGATCTCTCCGGTTTCCAGTGGGCCAATTTCCAGTTCATCGCCACATACGACACCCGGGACGAGGCGGTCCAGGTCGCGGCCCGCTCCCTGGGCATGCAGTACCTGTACGGCGGCGACTTCAAGGAGATCGTGGGCTCCTATTGCGTCCTCGGCCCCGTGGAAGAGTGCATACGGCGCATCGAAGAGTACGTGGAGGCCGGGGCACGGCATTTCCTCTTTAGCTGGGCGTGCCCCCCGGAGGACCGGGCGCGCCACATCGAGACGGTGGCCAGTCAGATCGTCCCCCACTTCAGGGGGAGTGGCACCTAGCACCACCTCGGCATCCGGCGGAATCATGTAGGAGGCGGGATATGTCGGGTATCTGGCCGGGAGACATCCAGTGCGTTGCCAACCTTACCTTCGATGTGGATGGAGTGTCATCGTGGCTGAACTTCGATCCCGACCTGGCCAGGTCTCCCAGAGTAGAGTCCCAGGAAGTGGTGTAAGAAGAGGAGGGGGTCTGGAGTAAGAGAGACCACCGCGTCATCCTTAGCGGGCAAAGAAGAAAGCTCGAGAAAGGAGGACAACGGTGGTCAAGGAAAGGATGGACCTGCTGGAGTTGTTGCGCAAGGGGGGAATGGACGGTGACGTGGACTTCCTACGGGAGGCTCTGAGAGTGCTGGTAGAGGGGATCATGGATGCGGAGGTGTCTGCGAGGACCGGTGCTGAGTATGGAGAACGCAGCCCTGAGCGGGTGACCCAGCGCAACGGGTATCGGTCCCGGGCGTGGGATACCCGGGTAGGGACTATGGAACTGCACATCCCGAAGCTTCGAGAGGGGAGCTACTTCCCGAGCCTGCTGGAGCCACGGCGTCGCAGCGAGCGAGCTCTGCTGGCTGTGATCCAGCAGGCCTATGTGGAAGGTGTATCGACAAGGCGGGTGGACGACCTGGTCAAGGCCCTGGGGTGCGAGGGTATCTCCAAGAGCCAGGTGTCCCGTATCTGCTCCGAGCTGGACGAGGTGGTGGAGGACTTCCTGGGTCGGCCGCTGGACGGCGGATCATACCCCTACCTGTGGCTGGATGCACTAACCCAGAAGGTCAGAGAGGCCGGTAGGATCGTCAACGTCAGCGTGGTGGTGGCGACGGCGGTCAATGGCGAGGGCAAGCGGGAGATCATTGGGATGGACGTGGGTACCAGTGAAGACGGCGCCTTCTGGCTGGCCTTTCTGCGCTCACTGTCGGCCAGGGGTCTGAGCGGGGTGGATCTGGTGGTATCGGATGCGCATCAGGGACTCAGGGATGCCATCGCGACTGTCTTCGGTGGGGCCAGTTGGCAACGGTGCCGCACACACTTCATGACCAACCTGCTCACTCGGGTCCCCAGGCGCGCTCAGCCCTGGGTGGCCACCATGGTACGCACCATCTACCAGCAGCCGTCCCCTCAGGAGGTCCACGCACAGCTCGAGCGGGTGATCGCCCAGCTACAGGACCCGTTCCCTCAGGTGGCCTCTCTACTGGACGCGGCTGGTGCGGACGTCCTGGCCTTCTCCAGCTTCCCACTCGCCCACTGGAAGAAGATCTGGTCTAACAACCCCCTGGAGCGTCTCAACAAGGAGATACGGCGCCGCACCAACGTGGTGGGTATCTTTCCCAACCGGCCGGCCGCGCGTCGCCTCGTTGGGGCTGTCCTGGCCGAACAGCACGACGAATGGGCCATCGGCCCTCGTTACATGACACCCGCGGTCTACAGCATCGACGAAGCTCTACCCGAGGCGGATCTAGCGAAGGCGGCGGCATAGACCGCGATCAACAGGATGACGCTCTCTTACACCACTTGACGGGACGTGACCTCTCCCAGCGTCATGTCAAACGCCGAGTACGGGCCCAAGGTCGCGGCCTGGCGTATCCTTGACATCCTCGATGGCTACGGGATAAAAGCGAGCTTCTATATCCCCGGATACGTGGCGGAGACCCATCCCGACCTGGTCAAGGAGATTGCCGGGCGTGGCCACGAGGTGGGCCACCACGGCTACATGCATGAGCCCCCGTCCTCCCTGAGTCCCGAAGAAGAGGCGCGAGTGCTACAGAAGGGTATCGACATCCTGGAAGGGCTGACGGGCCAGAGACCCAGGGGATACCGGGGGCGCCCCGATTCGACCTGAGCGAAGGGTCTCTGGAGCTTCTGGCCTCCTTCGGATTTACCTAAGATACCAGCATGCTGGACGACGATGCACCCTACGTGGTGGACACCCCCCGGGGAAGGCTGGTGGAGATCCCGGGAAACTAGGTCCTGGACGACGCTAACCACGTCATGTACTCGCGGGTCCCAGGGCGGACCAGCCCTCTTAAGACGCCCAGCGAGCTCTACGACATCTGGGCCTCCGAGTTCGAGGGCCTTTACCGCTACGGGAGGGCCTATACACTCACCATGCACCCCCAGCACGTGGGTAGGCCGGGGAGGCTCCTCATGCTGGAGCGGCTGATCAACCATATCCACTCCTTCCCCAACGTGGCCTTCAAGAGAATGATCGACGTGGCAGAGATGTGGGGGGGCAGAGCGCCTGAATTGTTGACAGAGCCGCTTCCAGATGCTACATTTAACTAGGGTCTAGCAGTCCCATCAGGGGACTGCTAAGTCGAGTTGCGAGACCCCAGGAGGCCCGAGTTGCCACTTTACGATTACGAATGCCACAGTTGCGGGCATGTATATGAGCTACGGCAAAGCTTCGACGCGGAGCCGTTGGGCGTCTGCCCCATCTGTGAAGGCAGGACGAAACGCAGGTTCCACGCCGTCCCCATAATATACAAGGGGTCCGGCTTCTATACCACCGACTACAAGCACACTAGCTATAGTGGGACCTCCACCAACGGCAAAGAGGAAGAGGGGGCTGAGGGAGCTAAGGAGAAGAAGGACAAGAAGGAGGCCGTCAAGCCGGCCTCAGACCACGCGGAGGACAAGAAAGAGCCGAAGAAGGAGGCCGTCAAGGAGGCATAAGCGGGTTTGCGGGCGCTCGTCCAGCGGGTAGCAAGGGCTTCCGTGGTCGTGGAGGGGGTGGAGGTCGGCAGGACGGGACAAGGGCTGGTCATTCTCCTCGGGGTGAACCGAGAGGATAGTGAAGAAGATGCCCGGTACCTGGTAGAGCGGGTAGTAAACCTCAGGATTTTTCCCGGCAATGACAACAGGTTCGATCGCTCCGCCCTGGATTTAGGGGCGGAGCTTCTTGTTATTAGTCAGTTCACCCTGTACGCGGACACCCGCAGAGGCAGGCGTCCCGACTTCACCGCAGCCGCCCAGCCGGAGGAGGCCGAGGCCCTGTATCTGAAGGCCGTGGACCATTTCAGAGCCTCGGGCCTGCGAGTGGAGACGGGGCGTTTCAGGGAGCACATGCTGGTGGACATCCAGAACGACGGTCCGGTGACCCTGATGATCGACAGCGCCGACAGGCACCGGCCACGCCGGAGTTAGCGGCCAACCCCAGCGTCCCCTAGAACTCCAGGTCCAGGTTTATGTCCAGGGCCTTCACCGAGTGGGTGAGACCGCCGATGGATATCAGGTCAACGCCCGTCTCGGCAACAGCCCTGACCGTCTCCAGGTTTATGCCGCCCGAAGCCTCCAGGATGGCCCTCCCCTTCGCTATCTCCACCGCGCGGCGCATCTCGCCCAGGGACATGTTGTCCAGCATGACGATGTGGGCGCCGGCCTGCAGGGCCTCTTCCAGCTCCACCAGGCTGGTGACCTCCACCTCTACCTTCAGTGTGTGGGATGCCCGTTCCAGGGCCATCTTCACAGTGTCTTTCAGGCTGAGACCCAGGGACCGCAGGGCGGCAATATGATTATCCTTGATGAGGACCCCATCGGCCAGGTTGAGCCGGTGGTTCGCTCCCCCGCCGGCCCTGACGGCGTACTTGTCCAGGGTTCTCAGTCCTGGGGCGGTCTTGCGGGTGTCCACGATCTTCGCCCTGGACCCCTCCACCGCCTTCACGTATCGCGAGGTGTCGGTGGCGATACCGCTCATGCGTTGCAGGAAGTTGAGGGCCGGGCGCTCGGCCCGCAGAATACCCGCGGCGCTCCCCTCGACACGAGCGATGGTGTCCCTCGGAGAGAGGGTGGACCCATCCTGAATGAGCACCCGAGTCCGAAGCTCCGGGTCCACCCGTCGAAAAACCGCCAGCGCCACATCCACACCGGCCAGAACCCCCTCCGCCTTGGACCTGAGGGCGCCGATTCCCTTGATGTCGGCCGGGACGATGCTGCCGGTGGTGGGGTCGTTGAAGGTCTGGTCCTCGGCCAGCGCCCGGTCTATGAGGTCCTGCACTTCGGGGACCAGATGGATCAATCCATTCCTCCGGTACAAACGGGGAGTAATATCTCCTGGCCCGAAGGGGTCATCCAGGAATGGCGGCGGTCCCCCCGGCCTGCGAATGTAGGCCGCGCCTGCACTCCTTTCGGAGCAGGGTTCCCCCGGGGCCGGCCTATGGGGTAGCCGTCGCCTTCGCGGGCTCGTCCTCCAGGCTCATCGGGAAGGTGCCTTTGAAAAGGGGACCTTCCTTGGGCCACTGAGACCTGGGAAGCTCGTAGTACACCTCGTTGCCGTTGCCGTCGGGGTCCTGGATGTAGATACCCAGGGCGACGCCGTGGTCGCCTATTCCCTTGATCGCGACTCCCTTCTCCTTAAGCCTACCGTAGAAGGCCTTCAGGTCTTCGAAGGAGTCCATCTGCCACGCGATGTGATTAAGTCCTACCTGGTTCTACCCGGGGCCGCCGGCATCCGGTCCCAGCTGCATCAGCGCCAGCTCGTGGGCCTGCTCCAGGTCGGCCGACATGAAGACCGCCTGGCCGGGCCTGCGCTCGTAGGTATGGAGGCCCAGCAAATCCCCGTAGAACTTCTCGGCCTTCTCAATGTCCCGCACGTACAGGTTTACGTGTCCCAGCCGCCTCGGTTTGTTAGCCATCTCGGACCCTCCTACGATAGAGCTACCTCACGGTTCGCGCCCCCGGTTACCCCTGCCCTCGGGCCCCCAAGATCAACCGCGAGCTCGGCCAAAGAGGCAAGCGGCACGATCATTACCCGCTGCGCTACGCCACCTCCAGCATCCGCTCGAGGGCGATGCGAGAGAAGCGGCGGGTCTCTTCATCCACCGTCACCTGGTTGACCATCTCCCCGTGGAGCAGCCCGTCCAGCACCCAGTAGAGGTAGGCGGGGTGGATGCGATACATGGTGGAGCATGGGCATGTTATTGAGTCGAGGCAGAAGACTACCTTGTCGGGGTTCTCCCTGGCCAGCCGGCTGACCAGGCTTATCTCCGTGCCCACGGCCCACTGGCTGCCCGGGGGAGCCTCGGTGATCGTCTTCCGTATGAACTCGGTTGAGCCGTCCATGTCCGCCGCCTGCACCACCTCCATGACGCACTCGGGGTGGGCAATGACCTTGATGTCTGGGTAGCGGGCCCTGGCCGCCTCGATCTGTCCTACAGTAAACCGGGTGTGGACGGAGCAGTGCCCCTGCCAGAGCACCAGCCTGGCCTTCCGGAGCCTCTCCGGGGTATTCCCCCCCAGGGGCTTGAAAGGGTTCCACACGACCATGTCGTCCAAACTCAGTCCCAGCTTGAGCCCCGTGTTGCGGCCCAGGTGCTGGTCCGGCAGGAAGAGGACCCTGTCCCCCCGCTCGTAGGCCCACCTTAGCGCCGCCGCTGCGTTGGAGGAGGTGCACACTATGCCACCGTGGCGGCCGCACAGGGCCTTGAGGCCTGCGATGGTGTTCATGTAGGCCACGGGCACGATCCCGCCGTGGCCGCCCAGAACCTCCGCCAGGTCGTCCCAGGCGTCCAGCACGTCGTCCATGGGGGCCATATCGGCCATGGAGCATCCGGCTGTGATGTTGGGCAGGATCACCTTCTGGTGGGGGCCGCAGAGGATACACGCCGTCTCCGCCATAAAGTGGACTCCGCAGAAGACGATGTAGTCGGACTCGGGATGGGAGGCCGCGCGCTGGGATAGCTTGTAGGAGTCCCCCTGGTAGTCGGCGTACCTTATCACCTCTTCCCGCTGGTAATGGTGGCCCAGAATGGTAACCTTCTCCCCGAGCGCTCTCCTGGCCTCGCCGATGCGCGCGTCCAGCTCCTCAGCGCTCAGGTGCAAGTACTCTACGGGAATTCGCTGCCAGCGGACGTTGACCTTGAACTCCTCCGCCAGGGACCTGGACTTGAGCTCATCTTCGGTGCGGCAGAAAGCCGAGTGCTCTATCTCGGTTATGGGTATAACAGGCTCCTTGAACCTGGTGACCATTGGCTATCACTCCTTATTGGGCCGGCGCTTACGCACCGGCAGCTACCCCTTGGAGTGACCAGGGACTCGTCCCGGTCACTCTGACGTCGATCATCTCTCCCAAGTGCCCCGCGACGTCCTCGGAAAACACCAGCTTGTCGTTGCGGGTACGGCCCTGCCACCTGCCGCGCTTGACGCCGTCCACCAGGACCTGCACAGTCTCTCCGAGGAGCCGGAAGTTCTTCTCGGTGAGGATTCGTTCCTGGACCGCGTCCACGTGCTTCACGCGGTATGCTTTCTCCTCCTGAGGCACGTCGTCCGGCATACGGCGGCTGGCCAGTGTGCCCGGCCTGTTGGAGTAGGCGGCCACGTGGACCTTATCGAACCGGACGCCCTCAATGAGCTCCACGGTACGCAGGTACTGGTCTCGGGTCTCGCCGGGAAAGCCCACGATCACGTCGGTGCTGAGAGACACATGGGGAATGGCGGAGCGTATCCTCGCTATAAGGTCGCGGTATTCCCTCTGCGTATAGCGCCTGCCCATACGGCTCAGCACATGATCGTCTCCGGCCTGAACGGGCAGGTTGATGTGCTCGCACACCTTGTCGAGCTCAGCCACGGCCTCGAGGATGCGCTGGCCCATGAAGATGGGGTGGGAGGTCAGGAACCGTATGCGGAATAGCCCGTCGACGGCGTTCAGGGCGTGGAGAAGGCCTGCCAGGTCCGGCCGGTCCGGGAGATCGTGCCCGTAGGCGTCCACCGTCTGACCCAGGAGGGTTACCTCCTTCACGCCCCTCGCTACCAGGTGCTCCACTTCCCGCACGATGTCGGCCACAGGGCGGCTTACCTGGCGGCCCCGGCGATAGGGGATGATGCAGAAGGCGCACATGAGGTCGCAGCCGTGGATGACGGGAACGTAGCAGCACACCGAGGGCCTCGGCGGGGCAAGGTTGCCCACGCACCCCTGCCAGTCCAGGTCCAGGCGCTCGCCCAGCAGGTCAAGCAACGGGCCGTACTCCTGGGGTCGCATGAATGTATCTACGTAGGGGAAGCGCGCCTTCAGATCGTCCGTCCTGGGACCCACCATACACCCCATCAGGGCGAGGACTCGGTCCGGGTTGAGCTCCTTGAGGCGTTTCACCATCCCCAGGGTGCCCACTACCTTGTCCTCGGCACTCTGGCGGACCACGCAGGAGTTAAGCACCACGACATCGGCCTCACCGGGTCCGTCGACTGGCTGAAGGCCAACCTGTTCGAGGGCTCCGGCCAGCCTCTCCGAGTCGGCCACGTTCATCTGGCAGCCTATTGTCCAGATGTAGTAACTGTTCATGGTCTTCTGCTGGGCATTTATCGCTGATAAAAGATGGCGGAGGGAATGGGATTCGAACCCATGAGTCCAATTACTCGGACTAAGCGCTTAGCAGGCGCCCGCACTCGGCCACTATGCGATCCCTCCGCCCTCCCTTCCAATATATCAGAAAGGCCGTCCCGGCGACAAGATGTCGCCCGCCTAGCCCCCTCTGCCTCCGGTTCCCGTGAGGTCCCTTCCCGCCTTTGGAAGGCGGGAGTCCGTCATCCACGGGAGGATGAGCCGTCCTGTGAAATAACCCACGGGGCGATTCCCGATATTGTACAAAAGTTGACCCACTTGGTCAACAATATACCAAGGTCGCTTTCGGCCACGAAGTAAAAACCAATAACGCCATCTGCAGAAGGAGGCCGACTGTTGACTTGATTCGTACCATGTCCTATCATATTTTCTAGAAAGTCTCAGGAGGGGCGATAAGTATGGACGAACTTGACGCCAGGATAATCAAGCTACTTCAGGTCGACGGCCGTGCCTCTAACGCCAGAATAGCCCGAGAGGTGGGCGTGAGCGAGGGAACGGTCCGGCGAAGGCTCCGCCACCTGATTCAAGGGCGCGTGATAAACGTCATAGCCGTGCCTAACCTGGAGCAAATGGGTTACGGCACCGCCGCCCTCATAGGTATTCAGACAGACCCCGGCAGAGTGGATGAAGTCGCCGATACCATCGCTGGCCTCGAGGAGGCTCATTACGTCGCCATAACCACCGGAGCCCACGACGTGTTTGCCTGGGTAGGCCTCGAGTCTCCCGAAAGGTTGGGGACCTTCCTCAGGAACAGTGTGGGGACGATCCCCGGCGTCCGGCGCACGGAGACTTTCGTCAACCTCGCCATCAAGAAGCGCACCTACGGCCTGGTCTTGTAGCCGCTCCCCGATACGGGGCATTGCCTCACCCATAGCCGGGATGCCGCGTAGATGTCTTCCGGCGTGACCGGAGAGGTCTGCTGTCCCGGCCGTCGAAGCAGGATGGCCAGCCCATGGACACGATAGACTCCACACCGAAATTCGTCGCCGGCACCTACGCCGGCATGGAGCGCCGTCTGGCCGCCGTCCGCGGCCGCCTGGGGCGGCCCCTGTCGCTGGCCGAGAAGGTCCTCCTAGCCCACCTGGACGACCCAAAGGGCCAGGAGCTGGAGCCGGGGGAAAGCTACCTGATGCTGCGTCCCGACCGGGTAGGCCACCAAGACGTCACGGGGCAGATGGCCATCCTCCAGTTCATGCAGGCGGGCCGGGACCGGGTGGCCGTTCCCACTACCGTCCACTGCGACCACCTTATCCAGGCCAGGGTGGAGGGTAGGTCGGACACCGACGCGGCCATCGCCGAGAACAAGGAGGTCTACGACTTCCTTCAGTCGGCCGCGAGCAAGTATGGCATGGGGTTCTGGAAGCCGGGGGCCGGCATCATCCACCAGGTGGTCCTGGAGAACTACGCTTTCCCCGGCGGGCTTATGCTGGGCACTGACTCCCACACGCCCAACGCCGGCGGCCTGGGTATGCTGGCCATAGGCGTCGGCGGCGCCGACGCCGCCGATGTGATGCTGGGTCTCCCCTGGGAGCTCAGGTATCCCAAGCGCATAGGGGTCTACCTCACCGGTGAGATGGGCGGCTGGACCGCACCCAAGGACGTGATCCTCTTCCTCGCGGGTGTGCTCACCGTCTCGGGGGCCACCAACGCCATCATCGAGTATTTCGGACCCGGGACCGAGTCCATAAGCTGCACGGGCAAGGCGACTATCACCAATATGGGGGCCGAGCTCGGGGCCACCTGCTCCGTGTTCCCCTTCGACCGCAGGATGGATACTTATCTCCGGGCCACCCGCCGGGGGGAGCTCGCGGACCTGGCCCACGCCAACGTCCACCTCCTGCGGGGGGACCCAGAGGTGGAAGCGGACCCCCAACGCCACTTCGACCGGCTGGTCGAGATTGACCTTTCCAGCCTGGAGCCCCAGGTGGTGGGCCCCCACACCCCCGACCTGGCACGTCCCATCTCGGCCCTGGCCATGGAGATCGAGGAGAGGGGCTACATAGACCAGATCTCCGACTCCCTCATCGGAAGCTGCACTAACTCCTCCTACGAGGACATGTGCCGCGCGGCGGAGGTGGCGGAGCAGGCCCGGGAGCGGGGTATCAAGGTCAGGGTCCCCCTGCTGGTCACCCCCGGGTCGGAGCAGGTCCGGGCCACCATCGAGCGGGACGGCCAGATGGCGTCTCTCCAGGCCATCGGCGCCACGGTCCTGGCCAATGCCTGCGGACCTTGTATCGGCCAGTGGCGCCGCCAGGATGTCCCCGAGGGCCAGCCCAATACCATCGTCACCTCTTTCAACCGCAATTTCCCACGCCGCAATGACGGCCGGGCCGAGACTATGAGTTTCATCGCCAGCCCCGAGACTGTCATCGCCTACGCCCTGGCCGGACGCCTGTCCTTCAACCCCCTGACCGACTCCCTCGAGGCCGCCGACGGGTCTCTGTTCAGCCTGGAGCCCCCAAAGCCCGCGCCGGAGGTCCCCTCCAACGGCTTCCTGCGAGCCGAGGACGTGTACGTTCCCCCCGCCGAGGACGGGGCCGCTGTGGAGGTGCGGGTCTCCCCGGACAGCAACCGCCTTCAGGTGCTGGACCCCTTCCTCCCCTGGGACGGGGAGGACTTCGTGGAGCTGCCCCTCCTGCTGAAGGCCAGGGGCAAGTGCACCACCGACCACATCTCCCCCGCGGGACCCTGGCTGCGGTACCGGGGTCACCTGAACAACCTCAGCGATAACATGTTCCTCGGGGCTGTCAACGCCTATACCGGCGAGCCGGGTAAGGGCCTCAATCAGCTCAACGGAGAGGCCGCACAGCCCTTTCACCAGACCGCCAGACACTACAAGTCCCTGGGGGTCAGGTGGCTCGTCGTCGGCGACCACAACTATGGCGAGGGGAGCAGCCGGGAGCACGCCGCCATGTCCCCACGGTTCCTGGGTGCGGCGGCCATCATCGCCCGCAGCTTCGCCCGGATCGCCGAGACTAACCTGAAAAAGCAGGGACTCCTGGCCCTCTCTTTCTCGGACCCGGCGGACTACGACCGGGTACAGGAGAGGGACCGCATAAGCCTGGTGGGCCTCAAGGACCTGGCCCCGGGCAGGCCGGTCTCCTGCCACCTCCACCACGCCGACGGCTCCCGGGAGACCATACAGCTCCGCCATACCCTGAACGCCCCCCAGATAGAGTGGTTCAGGGCCGGGGCCGCCTTGAACTTGCTGCGCGAGCAGCAGACGGCGGCGTAGCGCGGATCCTGGGCCGACTTCCCTTTCCACTTCTCCGCAAGGCTGGACGGACATGAAGATACAAGACCTGAAGGCGACGGTGGTCTCAGTCCCACTAAAGAGTGACCTGACCTCCGTGAGAAGCCCGGGACCGCAGGACAGACTGCGGACCCTCGTGGTCAAGGTAGAGACCGACGAGGGCGTCACGGGGGAGGTCTACACCTGTAACTCCGCCAACGGCATGTCTATCCCCTTCCGTGAGATGCGCCAGCTCGTTGTCGGCGCCTGCAAGGAGCTCGCGGTGGGCGAGGACCCCTTCGCCATCGAGCGCGTCTGGGAGCGGCTCTCCCAGGTCAGCGCCCGTACTGAAAACAAAGAGGCCGCCATGCGGGCCATCTCGGCGGTGGACATAGCCCTGTGGGACGTCATCGGCAAAGTGTCGAACATGCCCCTCCACAAGCTGCTGGGCGGGTACAAGGAGGAGCTCCCGGCCATGGGCGACGGGGGGGCAAACTGGGAGGAGCGGGACCCGGAGTCAATGACCGAGTTCATGGTCCGGCAGAAAGAGATGGGCTACGCCGGGACGAAATTCAACGTGGGCAAGGCGCCGGTGGAGGCCGGGATCAAGCGCATAGAGGCCATAAGAAGGGCTACAGGCGACGATTTTCTCCTGGCCTGCGACGCGGGACAGGCGTGGACGCCGGAGGAGGCGATAAAGTTCGCCAAGGGCGTGGAGGAGTACGACATAGCCTGGTTCGAGGAGCCGGTGCGCTACGACGACGTGGAGGGCATGCGCAGGGTCAGGGAGGCCACCACCATACCGGTGACTGCCGGACAGAGCGAGCTAAACGGCTTCGGGTGCCTGAAGCTGATGCGGGGCGGTGCCGTGGACTACCTTAACGTGGAGTCGTGTAAGGCCGGGGGCATTACCGAGTGGCGCCGTATCGCCGCCGCCGCCCAGCTGTTCGGGGTGCGAATGGTCCACCACAAGGAGCCCCAGATATCGGTCCACCTCCTGTCCGCGCTGCCCCACACCTTCTGCGCCGAGTTCTTCCAGGACCCGGAACGCGACCCCTTCTGGCACAACATGTATCTGGGACATCCCGAGGTGAAGGACGGGAAGATCAGGCCTCCCGACGCACCCGGCCTCGGCATCCGGATAGACCAGAGCTTCGTCGACCGGTACCGGGAGGAGTGAGGAGAACCCTCCTCAACCCAACCCGTCCAGGCACTCCTTCAACGGCTTGTGGATGCAGGTAAAGATGGGAGTGTCCCGGAGGGTGTAGGGACGGGCCTCGGACTCCCTCAGGGCCATGACCAGCTCCAGGAAGTCGGAAGGGCTGTCGGTCTCGAACCCCAGCACGAACTCCTGGTCGTCCAGCCCGAAGGAGTAGCTGGTGCTTATCTTCACCGACGGGAAGCGGTGACCCACCTGGAAATGCTCGCTCATGACCCGTTGTCTCTCTTCCCTGGGCAGCTGGTACCAATCGTGGGTCTTCACGAAGGGATACACGAACAGGTACCGGCGCCCAATGGCCCTTACGCTCTCGCCGGTGCCTTCCTGGCCCACGTGCGTGTGGCTATCGACGTAGGGGGAGCGGCGGGCCATGGCCAGATACGAGTGGGGTACGGCCAGATACCGGCCCAGGTCCGTCCGGTTGATCTGGGCCGCCAGCCCGTCCAGGAGCTCCAGGGTCGGGCTGAGCTTCCACAGCATGAAGTCAACGTCTCCCCTCGTCCCCAGGAGGCTGTAGCTGCTGACGCTCATCTGAGAGGCGAACTCGTCCAGAACGGCGGCGAACTCCCCTTTGCTCCTCTCCCGGTCCCCCTGGGGCAACCGCCGCCACCGGGGATCGACCTTGAAGAAGCTGTACTTGACGAACTGTCGCGCCGGGTCCTGGGCCAAGGGCACCTCCTCGGGGGCCGGCCGCCGGATGACAGCATTATACCACCGGCCAGCCGCCCGG
Organism: Dehalococcoidia bacterium; assembly: GCA_965247055.1. GTDB lineage: Bacteria > Chloroflexota > Dehalococcoidia > Lucifugimonadales > JAGWBF01 > CBDFGE01. The sequence goes on along the minus strand of CBDFGE010000006.1, from coordinate 401,039 downwards.
CTCTGTCATAAGGGGACCGCTAACTTGACAGTTGTCTACCCAGCCGATAAACTACTCTGAGAATGAGGTTCGAAGACGACCTGTTTCACCTGTGTACCCGGCCCTGAACTAGGGGGCAGGTAAGGTCACCAGCGCGCCAATCTGCGCCCGTCAACGGTGTGTCCACAGACGGGTGCGGTTTATTTTTGTGGAAGTCCAGGAGGGTCACGTGAACTCCCGAGCAGGAACCGCCAAGGCCGTCTCTCAGAAAGAGATCCATGCCGAGAGCATGGTGCTGGCTGGGAAGTCCAGGGGTGTCATCCCCTACATGGAACAAGAGGTGGTTAGCCTGGAGGAGGAGATCAGGGCCTTCAGGGCGGGGGAGCGTCCCAGCACCCAGTTCATGCCCTTCAGGCTCCGGCAGGGGGTCTACGGCCAGCGCCAGGCCGACGCCCAGATGCTGCGGGTGAAGATACCCGGCGGCATCCTTACCCCCGAGGCGATAGAGGCCCTTGGACAGCTGGCCGACAGGTACGCGCCGCTGATGAAAGGCCACGTCACCACCAGGGAGAACATGCAGTTCCACCACATCAAGCTGGAGGACTGTCCCGACACCATACGCCTCATAGGTGAGGTGGGACTTAGCTCTCGGGAGGCCTGCGGCAACACGGTGCGCAATGTGGTGGGATCTCCCACGGCAGGGGTCTGCGCCGACGAGCTCTTCGACATCACCCCCTACCTGGCAGCTTACGTGCGCTTCGCCGTCCGGCACCCGGTTACTCAGAACTTCCCCAGGAAGTTCAAGACCTCTTTCACGGGGTGCGTGGAGCACGACACCGTGGCCTCCGCCATCCACGACCTGTCCTACATAGCCCAGGTCAGGCAAGACAACGGCCTGACCACGCGGGGGTTCAAGGTGTTGGTGGGCGGCGCAACCTCCATCATGCCCCGGCTGGGCAAGGTGCTCTACGACTTTGTGCCAGAGGAGGACTACCTCCGGGTGGCCGAGGCGATCTGGAGGGTGTTCGACAAGGCTGAGATGCTTCGCAAGAACCGGATGATGGCCCGCATCAAGGTCCTCATCGAGCGCATCGGTTTCGAAGCCTTCAAGGAGCTTGTGGAGGAGGAGCTGAAGGGGATAGGGCCCATCGATCCCACACCCCTAATGCACCTGGAAGAGCTCCACAATGAGACTCCGCCGGCCCCCCCGCTGGCGGGGGCAAACGGCCACGAGCCGCCCGCGGAGTTCCTTCGTTGGAAACGGGCCAATACGGCGGAGCAGAAGCAGGCAGGGTACTATGTCGCCCAAGTCAAGCTGCCCCAAGGGGACATCTACGTCCACCAGTTTCCCGTGCTGGCGGACATCGTCCGAAGGTACACGGGAGGGAGGGCCCGTACCACCCAGGAGCAGAACCTGGCGCTGCGCTGGATACCGGAAGGCTATCTGTATGACGTGTGGGAGGCCCTCAGGGGTATAGGCCTGATGGACGCCGGGGCCGACTCGATCACCGACGTGGTCTCGTGCCCTGGTACGGATAGCTGCAAGCTGGGCATTACCTCGTCCATGGGCCTGGGAGCCGCCATAATGGAGGAGCTGGCCACCTGGAACGGCGCACTGGACGACCCCCTGGTCAACAAGCTGCACATCAAGATGAGTGGGTGCCCCAACGGTTGCGGCCTGCACCACATCGCCAACATCGGCTTCCATGGCGCCGCCATGAAGGGGCCTTCGGGGGTACAGCTTCCCGCCTACGAGCTGTTCGTGGGTGGAAACTACGGTGGCGAGAGTCACGAGGATACCAGGTTCGGCCAGCGTCTGCCGGGGGTGAAGGTCCCGTCCAAACGGGTGCCCCAGATGATAAGGCACATAGTCGGCTTCTACCGGGAGAACCGTCAGGAGGGCGAGGAGTTCAACCAGTTCATAGACCGGGTGGGCACCAAGCCTTTTGAGGAGATCGCCGCCCAGTACAGGGACGTCGGGCCCCTCGGCCCCCAAACCCAGGACCTGTATACGGACTGGCGGGGGACAGACGTGTACAAGCTGGAACGCGGCGAGGGGGAGTGCGCGGTCTAGGCGGTGATGATGTCCGTAAGCCGCAAGCGGGCTTTGGACCACGCCGACGAGGTCGTATCCGTACCCAAGGCCCACGTCAGGGTCACCCTGCGCCAGGGACGGGGCGGAGTGACCCTTCTCCATGGCGGCAAGGCGCTGACCAGGTGCTACCTGAACCGCTCGGGAATAAGGGGTGCCCACTACATGGCGGAGGCCTTGGGCCTGAAGGTACCGCCCCTCGGGAGCTCCGTGGAGACCAGCGTGTCCACCGGCGTCCTCTGGCGCGCCGTCTCGATCTCCTGCCTGGACTTCCGTAAGGAGCAGTCGTGGCCCATACTGGAGAGGCTGTTGGAGGAGTCTAACATGCAGCGGGGCTCGGGCAGCGACAGCACCTAGCCCCATGTTGCCCACCTCTGGGAAGCCCGTCGCGAGACCTCAGCTCTTTAGCCAACGCCTGACCCTCTGCCAGACGGAGGGCTGCTCTTCGATCAGCCGGCCCCGCCAGCGCTTCTCGTAGGTTGCCCCCGGCCTGACGAAGAACATCGCGTAGGCGATAACGAAGAGCACCAGCCCTGCCACGACGAAAAACACTACGTTGACCACCCCGGCAGCCCCAAGGACCAGCGCCAGGAGCAGCAGGACGATGCTGGCCAGCATAATCTTGCCCGCCGAGATCCTCATTCCCCGGCCCAACGAGAGGCGACCCTGGGGGTCAGAGGAACCTCCCGGGGAGCCTCGCTGCCTCTTGGGTGAGCCGCCCTTGCCCTTCGGCAGTACCTCTTCGGCCTGCTTGAGGATCTCCTCGATCTCTTTTCTGTATTTCTCTGACATGGCCCCTCCCGCCGGAACCCGGGACTCAATGTTCAGGATCGACGCCGGACACAACCCAAGATGTGCTCGGATTAGCGGGACCCCAATGCGACGGGGACGTTCAGCGCGCCATGCTAGATAAGGTAGGGACGGCGACCACCATTATACGCTTAACTATACACCAAAACGGACAACCGAGGGAAGGGTGCTAACCCCCTCCCCACCAGGCCCGCATCCTCTCCGATACCTCCTTCTCGTGGCCCTCCTCCGAGGGATGGTAGTATCTCCGGCCCTTTAGCGACGGAGGCAGATAGTCCTGCACCACGAAATGGCCCGGGCGATCGTGGGCGTAGGTGTATTCCTTGCCATAACCCAGCTGACGCATGAGCCCGGTGACCGCGTTCCGCAGGTGCAAGGGCACCGGCTCGTTCCGGCTTTTGCGACTGTCCTCCATCGCCCGGTTCAGCGCGGCATATGCCGAGTTGCTCTTGGGCGCCGTGGCCAGGAACACCGTAGCTTCCGCCAGAGGTATGGCGCCCTCGGGCATTCCAACGAAGTGGACCGCCTGCTGGGCCGCCACCGCCAGGGTCAGGGCCATTGGCTCCGCGAGGCCGATGTCCTCGGCCGCCAGTATCACCAGCCTTCTGGCTATGAACATGGGGTCCTCCCCCGCCTCGACCATCCTCCCCAGCCAGTAGAGGGCGGCATCGGGGGAGGAGCCCCGCACAGACTTGATGAAGGCGGAGATGGTGTCGTAGTGTTGGTCGCCCGCCTTGTCGTAAAGGATGGCCCGCCGTTGGAGAGCGTCCTCGATGGTGGGCAGGTCTATACGTCTGACCCCGTCCTCCGTGGGGGCGGTGGCAAAGGCGGCGGTCTCCAGCCCGTTCAAGGCGACCCGCGCATCCCCGTTGGACACGCCGACCAGATGGGCCATCGCCCCAGCCTCCAGCTCCACTCTGAGCTTTCCCAGGCCCCTCTCTTCGTCGCCATTGGCGCGGAGGACGATTCCCTGAATCTGGTCTTCTGTGAGCTGGCGGAGGGTGAACACGCGGCAGCGTGATAGCAAGGGCGCTATGACCTCGAAGGAGGGGTTCTCGGTGGTGGCCCCGATGAGGGTGAATGTGCCATTCTCCACATGGGGAAGGGCCACATCCTGCTGGGCCTTGTTGAAGCGGTGGATCTCGTCGATGAAGAGGATGGTGCGCTGCCCATAGAGGGCCCGGCGCTCCTGGGCCTCGTCCACGATGCGTCTCAGGTCGGCCACACCCGCAGTGACGGCGCTTATCGGCTCGAAGTGGGACCGGGTCACCCCGGCGATGATGTGGGCCAGTGTCGTCTTGCCGCTGCCGGGAGGGCCCCAGAGGACCAGGGAGGGCATCTGGTCGGCCTCAATGGCCCTCCTCAGTACCTTGTCGGCGCCCACGATGTGGTCCTGGCCCAGGAAATCATCGAAGGTCCTGGGCCTCATCCTGGCCGCCAGGGGCGCCTCCGACTCCTGGCGGGCCTTACGCCCATGCTCGAAAAGCTCCATGGCGACATCCCCCGTGTAGCGACAGTTTACACCTCACGGGACGGTAACGCCAGCTTCCCGGGCATGTCCTGCATTCCCCCACCTCCCCACCTTGCGCCCGTTGCCGGGGCCTGACGGGGCGTGCTATCATTCAGCGTTAGCCCGATCCGCAGGTGCGTCTCGTGAGTATCATCTGGAAGAGCGAGGCACGCTCCGTCCCCTGGAGAGCTTCCGACGTCGCCTTGGGTATATCCGCGGCGGTGGTTGGTCTGGTAATACTGGTTGTCGCCTACGGGGCCATCAGCGACGGCCGGCTATCAGCGCCGGGTCTCGCGGTAATCGGTGGGTTGTCCGGATGCATTCTGGTCCTCGCGTCCTGGGCTGCGGGTCCGCGCAGGCACGGAGCGTACCTGGGCAGTTTGGGGCTGAGACTTCCCTCCTCAACACGAGCTCTGCATCTGCTGGTGCTGCCCCTGGGCGTGCTGGTAGTCAGTCTAACCATTACCGGAGTGTACGGCGGGCTCCTGAGTCTCCTGGGCTGGGACCTGCCCGAGTCACTGCCCGAAGAGTTCGACCTGGCGGGGCCCGGGGTGCTCGCGGCGCTGGGCCTGGTGGTGATTCTGTGGGGTCCCCTGGCCGAGGAGGTGTTCTTCCGGGGGTTCGTCTTCCCGGGGCTGGCCGGCCGGATCGGCCTCACCTGGGGCGCGGTGGCGACCTCCCTGCTCTTCGCCCTGTTCCATGTGGACCCACGGGTGCTGCTGCCGATATTCGTGACAGGAATGCTTCTCGCCTGGCTGTACCAGAAGACGGGCTGCCTATGGAGCTGTTTCGTCGCCCACGCTGCGCAGAACGCCCTGGCCTTTTCCCTTGGCCTGTGGGCCTAGCCGCCAGGCACATGTGATATACTCTTACGAAGGATCCGGCCCAGGCGCCGCAGGCGCCCCTGGCGGCTTCAAGGGGCTAAACAGGGTGAATCAGGACAGGGTTGCCAGAAAATTCGGTCGGATGGCGAGGGAGGGAAGGACCGGCCTCGTGTTTTTCCTTACCGCAGGCTACCCCGACCCGGAGGCCACCCTGGAACTGGTGCCCGAGCTCGTCAGGGCCGGGGCAGACTGTATAGAGCTGGGTGTGCCCTTCAGCGACCCCCTGGCGGATGGCGTCACCATCCAGGCGTCCAGCTTCCAAGCCCTCCAGAACAATGTGACCCTGGCGGGATGTATCCAGCTGGTGAAGGACGTACGTAACCGTGTCCCCGATACACCCCTCATCCTGATGGGCTACTATAACCCTATCCTGAGCTACGGCCTGGCGCGGTTCGGCCGGGACGCTCAGGCCGCCGGAGTGGACGGTGTAATCGTGGCCGACCTGCCTCCAGAGGAATCGGGCCCTCTAATCGGCGAATGCGCGCCCCGCGGCGTCCACGTGATACCGCTCCTGGCCCCCACCAGTACCGATAGCCGCATCGAGAGGGCGTGCCGGGTGGCGTCGGGCTTCGTATACTGCGTGAGTCTGGCCGGCGTTACCGGCGCCAGGGAGGACCTGCCTCCAGGGGTATTCCCACTGCTGGAACGCGTCCGCCGCTACACCGACCTGCCCCTCGCCGTGGGCTTTGGCATATCCCAGAGGGAGCACGTCAACGCCATCGGCAGGCATGCCCAGGCCGCGGTTGTGGGCAGCGCGCTGATCAGGATAATGATGGACTCGCCCCGTGGAGAGCTGGTAGCGAGGACGAGGCGATACGTGGGGGAGTTGTGCGGCGCTGTCCCATCTCTCAGAGGAGAGGCGGGAGAATGAGTTCGTGTCGCGGCATCAGGGGTGCGACCACGGCCGGCGCGAACACGAAGGAAGCCATTTTCGAGGCCACCGTGGAGCTTTTCGAGAAGCTGGTGGACGAGAACCACATTCAGGAGCCCCAGGTGGCGGCGGCCTTCTTCACCACGACCCAGGACCTGAACTCAGCCTTTCCAGCCACGGCCGTGAGGGAGAAGGGCTGGGACAACACCGCCCTCCTGTGCAGCCACGAGATGGCGGTGCCCGACGGGCTACCCAGGTGCATCCGCGTCCTTTTGCTGGTTAACACGGACAAGGAACCGGGAGAGCTGGTCAACGTATATTTGAGGGGAGCCGTAAACCTGCGGTCCCAGGGCTCGGGTGGGTGAGGGCCTCTGGCGCAAGGCCACGCCGGATAGCCGGGCCCCCACGGCTGGGGCGACTCGAGATGGGGAGGAGCTTCCACCTCGGACCCACGGGTATCCACCCGCGACAGTTTAGTACAGTGTAATGAAGGTTGAGAGGGGATCACAGCCCATGATCGTAGTGATGCGAAAGGACAGCACCGAGGAACAACTTGAGGGGGTCCGGAAGCGGATAGAGGGCCACGGCCTGACGGCACATCTGTCCGAAGGGGTGGAGCGCACTGTGGTGGGGGTGTTGGGGCAGACCTACCGAGAGCTCAAGGACGAGCTGGAGGTGCTGCCCGGCGTCATGGAGGTGGTAATCATCTCCAAGCCGTACAAACTCTCCAGCAGGGAGTTCAAGAGCTCCGACACCGTCGTCAAGGTGGGGGACGTCGCCATTGGCGGAAGCGAGGTCGTAGTCATAGCGGGTCCCTGCGCGGTGGAAGACGAGGAGCAGGTCCTCTCCACGGCGAGGGCAGTCAAAGCCGCCGGCGCCAAGATACTGCGTGGAGGCGCCTTCAAGCCCCGGACCTCTCCCTACAGTTTCCGCGGCATGGGAGTACAGGGTCTGCAGCTCCTCGCAAAGGCCGGGAAGGAGACGGGGCTTCCCATCGTCACCGAGGTTATGTCCAGCGAGGACGTGGGGATGGTTGCGGAGTACGCCGACATCCTGCAGGTAGGGACTCGCAACTCCCAGAATTTCAACCTCCTCGATGCCGTGGGGAAGGTCAAGAAGCCGGTGCTGCTCAAGCGGGGGTTCGCCGCTTCCTACGAGGAGTGGCTTCTGGCGGCGGAGTACGTGCTGTCCGGGGGCAACAGCCAGGTGATCCTCTGCGAGCGGGGGATAAGGACCTTTGAGACGGCAACCCGTTTTACCCTTGACCTGGCCGCCATTCCCATGATCAAGAGCATGAGCCACCTGCCGATCATCGCGGACCCCAGCCACAGCACGGGAAGGTCCCAGCTGGTGCCGCCAATAACCCTGGCCGCCGTGGCCGCCGGCGCCCACGGGATCATCGTCGATGTGCATCCCAACCCCTCTATGGCAAAGTGCGACGGCGCCCAGGCCCTCACCTTCGAGAGCTTCGAAAAGATGATGGCCCAGGTGAGGGCCGTGGCCCAAGCCTTGGGCAAGGTGCCCGCAGGCGCGACGGGATAGGCCCACACGTACCCCGATCTCGTTGACCCCTACCAAGGGCTGTGTTACCATCCCCCTTGGACCGGACCGGTATCAGCCAGCCCGGCAGGCGGCAGGGCTCCCGGGGAGCGGGGACTGGAGGGATGCTCCGTCTAGCGACCGTAGCAGGGATGACTGTACATCAAGAACTGGCCAAAGCGGCGCCGTCGAGAGAGACGGCCCTCACCATCGGCACCTTCGATGGCGTCCACCTGGGCCATCAGAGGCTGCTAAGACACCTCAACGCGATGGCTGCCAGCCAGGGCCTCCAGTCGATGGTGCTGACCTTCCGTAATCACCCCAGGCTGGTCCTGAATCCCGGGGCAGAGCTCGACTACATCACCTCCCTGGAGGACCGGATAGCCACCCTCCAGGGCCAGGGAATTGGGCAGGTAGTATGCATCGATTTCACACGGGAGTTGTCCCTTCTAGAGGCGTCGGAGTTCGTGTCCCTCCTGTCCCGCTACCTCAGGATGAAGGGTATGGTGGTGGGGCCCGGTTTCGCACTGGGACACCACAGGGAAGGCGACATACCAACCCTGAGGCGCTTGGGAGCGGAGTTGGGATTCTGGGTAGAGCCGGTTGAACCGGTCCTCTCGGACAAGATGGTCATCAGAAGTAGCGTGATACGCGGCCTGATAGCTGGTGGAGACGTCGGCGGCGCGGGACGGATGCTGGGGCGCTGGTACTCCCTGACCGGGCGGGTAGTGGAGGGGGACCACCGTGGCCACCTGTTGGGCTTTCCCACGGCTAATCTCTCGCTGGAGCCCGGCCTCGTCACCCCCGAGGATGGCATCTATGCTACCTGGGCGACGGTAGACGGGTGCCGACACGAGGCGGCCACCAGCATAGGGGTCCGCCCTACCTTCGGGCAGAGCCGTCGAACGGTGGAGGCATTCATCATGGACTTCGAGGGGGATATATACGGCAAACCCCTGGCCTTGGAGTTCGCGGCGCGTCTCAGGGAGGAGAGGGCCTTCCCCAACTCCGAGTCCCTCATCGAGCAGATGAAGCTGGACGTGGAGCAGGCCCGGGCCGTGCTCGCCCGGGCGACCGGCGACGGCCCCCGGTGAGCCTGAGGGTGGACGAGGCAGGGATGACCGGGCCGGACCCGGGGATGCTCCAGAAGATCACCCGCCGTGGTGTGAGCGAGATAATCGTTGAAAGGGAATTCGTAGAGCTCCTCAACGCCGGCACCCCGTTGAGGCTGAAGATGGGCTTCGACCCCAGCAGGCCGGACATCCATCTGGGCCACGCGGTGGGGCTGCGCAAGCTCCGACAGCTCCAGGAGCTGGGCCACCAGGTCGTCCTCATCGTCGGCGACTGGACAGCGCAGATCGGCGACCCCAGCGGGCAGTCGGCCACCCGGCCGATGCTCAGCCACGCGGAGGTATCGGCCAACGCTGAGTCCTACATGCGCCAGTTCTTCAAGGTGATCGACCGGAGCCGCACCGAGGTGGTGTGGCAGAGCGAGTGGTTCGGCACCTTCAGCCTGGCCGAAGTTATACGGCTCACCAGCCGGTTCACCGTGGCCCAGTTCCTGGAGCGGGACGATTTCTCCCGGCGGTTCAAGGCCCACCGGCCCATCGCCATCACCGAGCTCCTATACCCCCTGCTCCAGGCCTACGATTCGGTGGCCGTCAGGTCCGACGTCGAGTTTGGAGGCACCGACCAGAAGTTTAACGTCCTGGTGGGGCGGGAGCTTCAGGAGATGATGGGACACCGCCCCCAGCAGTGCTTCCTCATCCCCATCCTGGTGGGCACCGACGGTGTCCAGAAGATGAGCAAGAGCCTGGAGAACTACATCGGCGTCGAGGAGCCCCCCAACGACATGTTCGGCAAGACCATGTCCCTGCCCGACGGCCTGATGATGGACTACTTCGAGTACCTTACCGACATCCCCGACCGGGAGCTGGAGGAGATGCGCCGGGCCCTGGATGAGATGACGGTCAACCCGATGGAGCTCAAGAAACGCCTGGCCCAGCATATAACACGGCAGTTCCACGGGCCGGAGGAGTCGAGGAGGGCGGAGCAGTACTTCGAGCGGGTGGTACAGGGAAGAGAGGCTCCGGAGCACGATCAACAATACTTGTACGTCATAGTCCCAGGAGACACAACCACGTCAGAGGTGCTGGTCAAGGCTGGTGTCGTGAGAAGCCAAAGCGAGGCCAAACGTCTGATTAATCAAGGGGCAGTGGAAGTTGACGGCCAAAAGATCAATCAAAACGTAAAGGTGGGTCCGGAACGCACGATAAAGGCTGGCAGGCACCAGTTTATCAAGACAGTTGAGGGCCCGTCGGTAAATTAAGGAGGTAGCGTGAAAATTTCCAGGCAGAACCTGAGAACCCCCGGCCCGACCCCCTGCCCCATAGAGGTGCTGGAGGCCATGAGCGGCTCCATGATCAACCACCGGGGGCCCGAGTTCCAGGAGCTCATACTCCGCCTCACGGACAAGCTCAAGCGGGTCTTCATGACGAAAAACCGCCTCTACATCCTCACCGCCTCGGGCACCGGCGCCCTGGAGGCAGCGGTGGTGAACACCCTCTCCCCCGGAGACAAGGTCCTGGCCGTGAGCGTGGGTTACTTCGGCGACCGATTTACCGAGCTCGCGAGGGCCTACGGCGCCCAGGTGAAGAAGCTGGAGTTCGAGTGGGGCACCGCAGCGGACCCCGACGCCATCCGGCGGGCCCTGAAAGAGGACCCGGAGATAAAGGCGGTGCTGGTAACCCATAACGAGACGTCCACCGGCGTCACCAACGACCTCGAGAATATATCGAAGATCGTCAAGGGCGAGTCCGGCGCTCTGCTCCTGGTCGACGCCGTGAGCAGCCTGGGCTGTATCCCAGTCCCAGTGGACGGCTGGCGCTGCGACGTAGTTGCGACCGCATCCCAGAAGGGGCTCATGGTCCCCCCGGGACTCTCCTTCATCAGTCAGAGCGAGGAGGGTTGGAGGGCGATGGAGACGTCTAGGATGCCCAGGTTCTACTTCGGCCTGGCGGCGGCCCAGCGGTCTCTCGAGCGGGGGCAGAACCCCTGGACCCCGAACTTGTCTCTCTGCTACGGCCTGGATGTCGCCCTGGACATGATGCTGGAGGAGGGCATGGAGGCGGTCTTCAGACGCCACGCCCGCATCGCTGACTTCACCCGGCGGGGTGTCAAGGCTATGGGCCTCGAGTTGCTGGCCGACGAGGCCCACGCCTCGAACACCGTGACGGCGGTAAAGCTCCCCGAAGGGGTCGACGGTGGAAAGCTCTCCGAGATTATGCGCACAGAGCACTCCGTGGTCCTGGCAGGCGGTCAGGGGCCGTTGCAAGGGAAGATATTCCGTATCGGCCACATGGGCCAGGTAACGGAAGCCGACATCCAGGAAGTGTTCCGAGGGCTGGAGGCGACTCTGCCCCGGGTAGGATTCAGACCTACCCCCGCCGCCACAGGCTAAAGATATGAGCAGAATACTGATTTCAGACCCCATAGCCCCCGAAGGTGTGGAGCTCCTCAAAGCCCAGGCCGACGTCGACGTCAAGCGGGGCTTGAAACCCAGCGAGCTCGTGGAGATCATGGGAGAGTACGACGCCCTGGTGGTCCGAAGCGAGACCAAAGTCACCGCCGAGGTGATCGGGGCAGGCAAACGACTTCAGGTCATCGCCAGGGCCGGCATCGGCGTGGACAACATAGACCTCGAGGCTGCCACCGGCCAGGGCATCGCGGTGGTCAACGCGCCTACCGGAAATACGGTGGCGGCGGTGGAGCATACCATGGCCCTCATGCTCGCCCTGGCCCGCAACGTGCCCCAGGCCCACCAGTCGCTGAAGCAGGGCCAATGGAACCGCAGTGCATTCATGGGGGTCGAGGTCCGCAACAAGACCCTGGGCATCATCGGCCTTGGCAGGGTAGGCTCGGAAGTGGCGAGGCGCGCCCTGAGTTTTGCCATGCGGGTGATAGCCCACGACCCCTTCGTCTCACCGGACTACGCCCATCTCCTGGGAGTGGAGCTGATGCCGCTGGAGACGCTGCTGGCCCAATCTGACTTCGTGACAGTCCACACTGCCCTCACCGATACCACCCACCATCTCATTGGGGAGAGGGAGCTGGGGACGATGAAGCCCGGCTCCTACGTGATCAACGTGGCCCGAGGTGAGCTGGTGGATGAGGACGCCCTGCTACTGGCCCTGGAAGAGGGGAAGCTGGCCGGTGCGGCGCTGGACGTTTTCTCCAGGGAGCCGCCCGGGGACAGCCCGCTGGTGAAGCACCCCAGGGTGGTGGCGACGCCCCATCTGGGGGCGTCCACCCAGGAGGCCCAAAGGGACGTGGCGATCGAGGTGGCGGAGCAGGTGCTGGCGGTCCTGAGTGGGGAGCCCGCTCGTAACACCGTCAACGCCCCCTTCCTCCCCCCCGAGGTCCACGCAGTGTTGGCCCCGTACATACCGGTGGCGTCCCAGGTGGGCAAGCTCCTTACCCTTCTGGGGGACGGGCAGTTCGTCGGGCTGAGCATCGGCTATCAAGGCGACATCGCCCAGCACGACACAAGTGTACTGAAATCGGCGGTGTTGTTGGGGTTGCTGGCCCCGGTGACCAGCGAGAGGGTAAATCTGATAAACGCGCCCATCATGGCCCGCCAGCGGGGCTTGAACGTGACGGAGCAGAAGAGCGTGGTGGCCGAGGAGTACGGAAACCTGCTGACCGCTACCCTCCAGACCTCCGCCGGTAAGACTACTCTCGCCGGCACCTCCATGCGGAACGAAGTCCACATCGTGCGGGTAAACGACTACTGGCTGGATATGGTGCCCTCGGTGCCATACCTCCTGTTCATAGAGCACGAAGACATGCCCGGCTCCATCGGGACGGTGGGCACCATCACCGGCCAGAACGACATAAACATAAGCTTCATGGAGGTGGGCCGTCTCAGCCCCAGGGGCCGCGCGACGATGATCATCGGCCTTGACGACCCCGTACCCCTCCGGGTCCTCGAGGAGATAAGGGCTATCCCCCACCTCGCGTCGGCCAAGCTGGTACGGCTCTAGGTTGCCGGTGGATAGCGTCTAATGACGCATAACGGCTCAATCCTTGCCCTTCTCAAATCCCGTTTCGGCTACGACCATTTTCGTCCGGGGCAAGAAGAGATCATCACCAATGTGCTTGCCGGAAACGACACTTTGGTGCTGATGCCCACGGGCGGAGGCAAGTCGCTCTGCTACCAGTTGCCGTCCCTGTGTTTTGAGGGGCTCACACTGGTAGTCTCCCCGTTGATCGCGCTAATGAAAGACCAGGTCGACGCCCTCAAAGCCCAATGGCATCGCGGGGGAGTTTATTAACAGCACCCTTCCATACACCGAAATCTCCCGCATACAGACCCAGGCGAAAAAAGGTCAGCTCAAGATTCTTTACCTCGCGCCGGAGCGGTTTGCAATGGCGGGGTTCCGAGATTTCTTGCACACACTCGACATTAGCCTCATTGCCATTGACGAGGCACACTGCATTTCAGAGTGGGGCCATGACTTCCGCCCGGACTATCGTAATCTGAACGCTCTGCGGCGTAATTTCCCTGCTACACCGGTGATCGCTCTCACCGCAACGGCTACGGAAACAGTGCGCGAGGATATTATCGCCCAGCTCGATCTCAACAGAGCACGGACTTTTCTCTTCAGCTTCAACCGCGCCAACCTCACTTACCTGGTCCAACCTAAAACAGGCGCCTTAAGCGCCCTCCTCGCGCTTCTGCGAAAGCCCGAACACAAACCTGCGATCATATACCGCTTCTCCCGGAAAGACACCGAGGGGTTAGCAGCAGACCTATCCGCAAATGGTCTGAAGGCGCTGCCGTACCATGCAGGGCTCGATAACTCTGTGCGCAAGGAGACACAGGAAAAGTTTATCCGTGACGAAGTACCGATAATTGTCGCCACCATCGCTTTTGGAATGGGCATTGACAAGCCCGACATCCGCCTTGTGGTCCACTACGATCTGCCAAAATCGTTGGAAGGATATTACCAGGAGACGGGGCGCGCCGGACGCGACGACCTTCCTAGCGAGTGTGTTCTTTTTTATTCTTATGGCGACAAGATAAAGCAAGACTTTCTGATTGACAAGATCGAGGACGACACAGAGCGGGAAAACGCTGAGCAAAAGCTCGCGCAGGTGATTGAGTTCTGTCAGCTCCAGACGTGCCGGCGGGAGTACCTGCTAGAGTATTTTGGGGAGAGGTGGGAGGAGGAGGCCTGCGGCGGATGCGATGTCTGTCTCACGCCCAGAGAGGAGTTTGACGCCACCGAAATCGCCCAAAAGGTCCTTTCAGCCGTGATACGCACGGGAGAGAGGTTCGGTGTGAATCATGTCACCGAAGTCCTGCGAGGAGCGAGAACCAAAAGAGTCCGCGATCTCGGGCACGACCGACTGACGGTGTTTAACATCGTGCACGATTTCACCGACGATGAACTGAAGCAGATGGTAAGCCTTCTGCTGGCAAAAGGACTCCTGGTGAAAAATGGTGACAAGTATCCAACCCTTGCTATCACCGAAGCTGGACGAACATTTCTCACTCATCATGAGAATATGACTCTGATGAGACCGAAGCGCAGCCCCGAGGTCGTCCCAGCCAGTCATGATTCGGCTTCTGAGTATGACCGAGGGCTCTTCGAGAAACTACGCGCCTTGAGGAAGAGGCTTGCGGATGATAGCGCTGTTCCACCTTATATAATCTTCAGCGATGCGTCGCTTCAGCAGATGGCGTACTATTGCCCCCGGAACCGCGAAAGTTTTGCTCTCATCAACGGAGTAGGTGCAGAGAAACTGGAGCGATTTAGCGAAGAGTTTTTGGCAGTAATCTGCCAACATACACGCGAAAACGGGCTGACGGAACGAAACATTCCCCAGAACCGAATAAGGAGAGACCGCGCAACACAACGTTCAGGGTCTACTCACGAAGAGACGAAGAGGCTGGTCTTGCAGAAATTGCCCATCAGTGAGATCGCTGAACGCCGCGGTCACGTCCCATAGAGTGGTGTAAGAGTACGTCATCCTGTTGATATCGTCTAGGCCGCTGCCTCTGCGAGTTCGGCTCTGGGTAGAGCTTCGTTGGAGGTGGTTACCTCCTGTGTCATGTATCGACGGCCGACGGCCCACTCGTCGTGCTGCTCAGCTAGGACTGAGGTGGACCCCAAAATTCGGACAGGTGGCTAAGAGAGAGTCCCGCTCCTAAAATAGGACGGAAACAAGGAGCAGGACATGAAGCAAACACGTAAGAAGCACAGCCCAGTCTTCAAGGCCAAAGTGGCTTTGGCCGCGCTCCAGGGGGAGCACACCATTGCAGAGCTGGCCAGCCGGTTTGAAGTCCACCCGAGCCAGATCCATGCCTGGAAGAAGGCCTTGACTCAGGGGGCGCCGCACCTCTTTGAAAATGGTGGTGGACGCCAGGAGAAGGACCAAGAGGTCCTCACTGCCCAGCTCTACCAACAGATTGGGCAGCTCAAGGTGGAACGGGATTTTTTGTCACGGAGCTTCGGGTTGTGAGCCGGTCCCAACGCCGGGCCATTGATTGACCGAGAAGAACCGAAGCTGTCTCTGGTACGCCAGTGCGCCTTGCTGGGTATCAGCCGCTCCTCGTTGTACTACCTGCCAACCGAGGCCGGCGCCGAGGACTTGGAGTTGATGGCCCTCATAGACCAACAGTACCTGAAGACACCTTTCTACGGCTCCAGAAGGATGACTGCCTGGCTCAGCAATCACGGACACCAGGTCAACCGCAAGCGGGTCCGCCGGCTGATGCAGCTGATAGGCCTGGAGGCCATCTACCGGCGTCCCAACACCAGCAAGCCAAACCCAGGGCATAAGGTCTATCCGTACTTGCTCAGGGGGCTGGAGATCAACCGGGTCAACCAGGTGTGGGCCACCGACATCACCTACATACCCATGGCTCGGGGTTTCCTCTACTTGGTGGCCATCATGGACTGGCACAGCCGCTACGTGCTGGCCTGGCGACTGTCCAACACCCTGGAGGTAGACTTCTGTGTTGCGGCTCTGGAAGAGGCCTTGAGCAAGGGTCGGCCACAGATCTTCAACACCGACCAGGGCAGCCAGTTCACCAGCGAGGCCTTCACCAGCATGCTGCTGGCGCAAGGCGTTCAAGTGAGCATGGACGGCAGGGGCCGGTGCATGGACAACGTCTTCGTGGAACGGCTGTGGCGCAGCATCAAGTACGAGGAGGTGTACCTGAAGGCATACCAAAATGGGACTGAGGCCAGAAAGGGGATTGGGACTTATCTGGCCTTCTACAACCAAGAGCGGCCCCATCAAGCCCTGGGCTATCGGTCACCGGGTCAGGTGTTCCATGCAGTGAGCCCACAAAGGTGTTTACTGGAACATCCACGAGCCTTACCATCGGATGAAGGTTTACGAGACACCCCAGCGGTAGACTCTCTTATTTTAGCCTCACCGCTGTCCTGATCATGGGGTCCACTTGAGACGGCGCCGACCAGGCGACGGACAGCTGGGCGGTTAGGGAAGATGCCCACCACATCGGTGCGGCGCCGTATCTCCTTGTTGAGACGCTCCAGGGGGTTGTTGGACCAGATCTTCTTCCAGTGGGCGACGGGGAAGCTGGAGAAGGCCAGGACGTCGGGTCCAGCCTCGTCCAGTCGAGAGGCGCCCTGTGGGAACGGGTCCTGGAGCTGAGCAATCACCCGCTCGAGTTGGACATGCACCTCCTGAGGGGACGGCTGCTGGTAGATGGTGCGTACCATGGTGGCCACCCAGGGCTGAGCGCTCCTGGGGACCCGAGTGAGCAGGTTGGTCATGAAGTGGGTGCGGCACCGCTGCCAACTGGCCCCACCGAAGACAGTTGCGATGGCATCCCTGAGTCCCTGATGAGCGTCCGATACCACCAGTTCCACCCCGCCGAGGCCCCTGGCGACCAGTGAGCGCAGGAAGGCCAGCCAGAAGGCGCCGTCTTCACTGGTACCCACGTCCATCCCAACGATCTCACGCTTGCCCTCGCTATTGACCGCCGTCGCCACCACCACGCTGACGTTGACTATCCTACCGGCCTCTCTGACCTTCTGGGTTAGTGCGTCCAGCCACAGGTAGGGATATGATCCGCCGTCCAGCGGCCGACCCAGGAAGCTCTCCACCACCCCGTCCAGCTCCTGGCAGATACGCGACACTTGGCTCTTTGAGATACCCTCGCACCCAAGAGCCTTGACCAGATCATCCACTCGCCTCGTCCGATACACCCTCCACATACGCCTGCTGGATCACCGCCAGCAGAGCTCGCTCGCTGCGACGCCGTGGCTCCAGCACGCTCGGAAAGTAGCTTCCCTCTCTGAGCTTGGGTATCTGCAACTCCATGGTCCCTACGCGAGTGTCCCATGCTCGAGACCGGTACCCGTTGCGCTGGGTCACCCGCTCAGGGTTGCGTTCTCCATACCCAGCACCGGTCCTCGATGACACATCAGCCTCCATGATCTCCTCGACCAGCACTCTCAGTGCCTCTCGTAGAAAGTCCACGTCACCGTCGACTCCCCTCTTGCGCATTAGCTCAAGCAGGTCCATCCTTTCCTTGACCACCGTTGTCCTCCTTTCTCAGGCTCGTCTTTGCCCGCTAAGGATGACGTGGTGGTCTCTCTTCATCCAGACCCTCTCCTCTTGTTACACCACTTCCTGGGACTCTACTTGGCAAACAGGTAGGCTTGTCGGGGTTGAATAGAATTCTCTTGCAGCGCACACCTTCATTGGAGGTAGGCCTGTGGCGTTAAGGATACGTTCCAACGATCGAGTCCAGGGCGCCAGAGGAGACGGGATGTCGGCCCCAGTGTCCAAGTAGGCTCGGAAGTCGAGCCATGGACCGCAAAGACGCTGTACCCGGGTGTGTACCTGGAGTATCCTTGTTCACAAGCCAAAACTAAGGAGGCACGAAACGTGGACATCTTGCCGGATCGCCTTGCCTGGTTTATTGGTGGACCCATCATAGGCCTGCTGACGGTTGCACTGTACGCCGTAGCGAACAAGCACCTGGGCGTTACCACCTCCTACCTGCAGGTTATGACCTTCGTGCGCAGCCCCCGAATGGCGGAGATGTGGCGAGTCTGGTTCTTCGGCGGTCTCGTCGTCGGCTCACTCGTAGCGATCTTCCTTCGAGGTGGCCCGTCGTCAAATTTCAACTACGGTGCGCTAGGTGATCTGCTACCGATAGCGGCCATCGTTCCGGTCCTCTTTGTGGCCGGTTTGCTCATGGGATTCGGAGCACGGTGGGGCGGCGGCTGCACCTCGGGGCACGGGATTGGCGGTGCGGCCATCTTATCGCGTGGTGCGTTGGTTGGAATCGTCACAATCATGGGAGCCGCCATTGGATTGACTTTGATCATGCACCTGATTACAGGAGGGGACCTGTGAACCTTTTTACGTTTCTGATCGGAGGGGTATTTGGGTTTCTGATCGTGGCTACAGTCAAGTGGACCCCATGATCAGGACAGCGGTGAGGCTAAAATAAGAGAGTCTACCGCTGGGGTGTCTTGTAAACCTTCATCCGATGGTAAGGCTCGTGGATGTTCCAGTAAACACCTTTGTGGGCTCACTGCATGGAACACCTGACCCGGTGACCGATAGCCCAGGGCTTGATGGGGCCGCTCTTGGTTGTAGAAGGCCAGATAAGCCCCAATCCCCTTTCTGGCCTCAGTCCCATTTTGGTATGCCTTCAGGTACACCTCCTCGTACTTGATGCTGCGCCACAGCCGTTCCACGAAGACGTTGTCCATGCACCGGCCCCTGCCGTCCATGCTCACTTGAACGCCTTGCGCCAGCAGCATGCTGGTGAAGGCCTCGCTGGTGAACTGGCTGCCCTGGTCGGTGTTGAAGATCTGTGGCCGACCCTTGCTCAAGGCCTCTTCCAGAGCCGCAACACAGAAGTCTACCTCCAGGGTGTTGGACAGCCGCCAGGCCAACACGTAGCGGCTGTGCCAGTCCATGATGGCCACCAAGTAGAGGAAACCCCGAGCCATGGGTATGTAGGTGATGTCGGTGGCCCACACCTGGTTGACCCGGTTGATCTCCAGCCCCCTGAGCAAGTACGGATAGACCTTATGCCCTGGGTTTGGCTTGCTGGTGTTGGGACGCCGGTAGATGGCCTCCAGGCCTATCAGCTGCATCAGCCGGCGGACCCGCTTGCGGTTGACCTGGTGTCCGTGATTGCTGAGCCAGGCAGTCATCCTTCTGGAGCCGTAGAAAGGTGTCTTCAGGTACTGTTGGTCTATGAGGGCCATCAACTCCAAGTCCTCGGCGCCGGCCTCGGTTGGCAGGTAGTACAACGAGGAGCGGCTGATACCCAGCAAGGCGCACTGGCGCACCAGAGACAGCTTCGGTTCTTCTCGGTCAATCATTGGCCCGGCGTTGGGACCGGCTCACAACCCGAAGCTCCGTGACAAAAAATCCCGTTCCACCTTGAGCTGCCCAATCTGTTGGTAGAGCTGGGCAGTGAGGACCTCTTGGTCCTTCTCCTGGCGTCCACCACCATTTTCAAAGAGGTGCGGCGCCCCCTGAGTCAAGGCCTTCTTCCAGGCATGGATCTGGCTCGGGTGGACTTCAAACCGGCTGGCCAGCTCTGCAATGGTGTGCTCCCCCTGGAGCGCGGCCAAAGCCACTTTCGCCTTGAAGACTGGGCTGTGCTTCTTACGTGTTTGCTTCATGTCCTGCTCCTTGTTTCCGTCCTATTTTAGGAGCGGGACTCTCTCTTAGCCACCTGTCCGAATTTTGGGGTCCACCTCACAGGGTTGAGTGATTACACGGTAATTCACGACATGCTTTTGCTCCGTGAACCCGATGTGTTTCTTCTTATGGGGTCCTCTTTTGCCGTCGCGATGCCCTTGCTGTGGATACTCCGGCGGCGTCGTTGGAAGACACCCATAGGAGGTGAACTGCGACTTAACCGCGTCGAGATCGAACGAAAACACGTTTACGGGGGAGCATTGTTCGGGGCGGGTTGGGCCACTGCCGGCACCTGTCCGGGTCCTGCAATTGGCATGACAGTCAGCGGTGGCCTTCTAGCAGGCTGCGGAAAAACTCTTGTTCACGGTGTATCCGAGGCTCTTCTGGGATAAAATAGGGGCAGACCATCTTTGGAGGTGCCCCAATGCGCGGATGCCAGGAGCCCCAGGTCCCCATGTTGACCTTCGTGGATATGGACGGGCGGGTGCCGCCGGACCATCCCTTGCGGACTATCAAGGCGCTGGCGGATGAGGCCCTCCGGGAGCTGTCCTCCGAGTTTGACCGGATGTATGCCGAGGTAGGGCGGCCCTCCATCCCACCGGAGCGCCTACTCAAGGCCTCGCTGCTCATCGCCCTGTTTTCTGTGCGCAGCGAGCGGGCGTTCTGCGAGGAGTTGGACTACAACATGCTGTATCGTTGGTTCCTGGATATGACCCTCCTGGAGTCCAGCTTTGACCCGACGGTGTTCACCAAGAACCGGCAGCGGCTGCTGGAGCACGCAGTGGGGCAACAGCTGTTTGCCACGGTCCTGGTGGGGGCCGACCGGCACGGCTTACTCTCGGACGAGCACTTCACCGTGGACGGGACGCTGATTGAGGCGGCGGCCAGTCTGAAAAGCTTCAAGTCCAAAGGGGGAGAGCCGGCCTCGGACGACGGGGACCCCGGCAACCCGTCGGTGGACTTTCACGGGGAGAAACGGCGCAATAAGACCCACCAAAGCACCACGGACCCGGAAGCCCGATTGTTTCGGAAAGGCAAAGGGAAGGAAGCCAAGCTGGTGTTCATGGCCCACGCCCTGATGGAGAACCGGAACGGGCTGCTGACGGACTTCCAGGTGAGCGAGGCGAGCGGGACGGCGGAGCGAGATGCGGTCCCGAAGCTCCTGGAGGGGGCGAAGGAGCGGGGCTTCCACCCCAGGACCCTGGGTGGGGACAAGAACTACGACACGCGGGATTGTGTGGAAGCGATGCGCAACCGAAGGGTCACGCCTCACGTGGCCCAGAACACCAGTGGCCGGCGCAGCGCCATCGACGGGCGGACAACCCGGCATCCGGGCTACCGGGTGAGCCAGCGAATACGAAAGCGGGTGGAGGAGATCTTCGGGTGGATGAAGACGGTCGGTGGGTTTCGGAAGACCCGGTATCGAGGGGTGGACAAGACGGGACTAGCAGGCTACCTGGTGGCCACTGC
Organism: Dehalococcoidia bacterium; assembly: GCA_965247055.1. Taxonomy (GTDB): domain Bacteria; phylum Chloroflexota; class Dehalococcoidia; order Lucifugimonadales; family JAGWBF01; genus CBDFGE01. The sequence continues at coordinate 380,172 of CBDFGE010000006.1, read as the reverse complement.
GTATAACCTGGTGCGGATGGCCAAGCTGCTCATGACCCAGCTACAGGAGGCTCCGGTCCTGCAGGCAGCATGACTTCCCAAGGACGGAGTCTGCCCTCAACGCCCTGACAGGGGCGAAAAGGGAACTCCTGCAACCCAGGAAAGTGGCTTCAGACCTTCCCAAAGCACTCATCGAGCAACGATATGAGCTATTACCAGGTCGTTTCGCGACCATAGAACCCTTTCTTCAGCAGCCTGCTAGGCATAATTGTAATGGCGGGACTGGGTTCGGGGATTATCCTAAGAAACCTGACAGCAGGACGCATCTCCTTCCGACGGGATGCGAGTCCTCATCCAGCTCGCCCTGCGGCGAACTTGTGATCATTAGCTTCTGACAAGCAAACATGGAAAGTGAACGAAAGGAGACGACATGTATTTCAAGCAGTTCCTTCACGACGACCTCGGCTGCTCCTCCTATCTCGTCGCGTCCCGGGACTCGCGGGAGGCAGCGGTGATCGACCCTCACCGGGACGTGCAGCAGTACCTCGACCTAGCCGCCGAGCGAGGGTACAACATCGTCGCCGTTATTGATACCCATTTGCACGCCGACCACGTCTCGGGTAACCGTGACCTTGCTGAGGCGACAGGCGCACAGCTCTACCTGCACGAAGAGGCCGACACCCTCTTTCCGTTCCAGCCGTTACAGGATGGTAACGTGATTTCTCTCGGCCAGGTTGACCTCCGGGTGGTTCATACTCCTGGGCACCGTCCCGAGGGGTTATCGCTGCTCGTGGTCAATCCACCGCGCAGCCCCGAGCCGTCCATGGTGCTCACTGGGGACTCACTGTTCGTAGGCGATGTGGGGCGCCCGGACTTCGGTGGACCAGAAGGGGCCAGACAGCAGTATCAGAGTATCCAGAAGCTACTTCAGCTAGAGAACTACGTCGAGGTCTTTCCTACCCACTTCGAAGGGTCGTGCGGCAAAGGCATGTGTGGCCGGCCAAGCAGCACCATCGGATTCGAGCGGCGCTTCAACCTAGCGTTGCAGCTTTCTGAGCGAGAGTTCCTCGAATATGCGTCCCTGCCCCCGTCACGGCCCCTCAACATGACCTCCATCATGGCAGCTAACCGTGGTGAGGCCAACTTTTCCTGGTCGCAGGTGGCGCACGATGGGGCAGTACCTAGAGTCGGAGCGGTTGAAGCGGCAGCTTGGATACAGGAGCGCCAAGCGTTTGTCCTTGACGTGCGGGACCCGTGGGAATACGCCGAAGGTCGGATTCCGGGCGCACTTTCTGTGCCTCAATCGGACCTGGCACTACGTCTCGCGGAGGTGCCAAAGGACCGTGACGTACTCGTCGTGTGCGCAACAGGGAATCGTTCCTTGCGCTCGGCTGGCTTCCTGAAAGCCGTCGGATACACCCGTGTCACCAACTTGGATGGAGGCACCTCAGGTTGGATAGAAGCCGGCAATCCAGTCGAGTCAGCGAACTGAACCCCGAACTGCGTCGCTACTGCCTTCTTCCACTTAGCGGCCATGAACTTGCACAGGTGTACGGGGTTTCTACATAAAATCCTCTTGCAGCGCACACCTTCATTTAAGGAGGAGAGATGGCTCAGCTAGGGCAGGCCACGACCCATCTCCGCCTCATGCTGGCGGAGATCAGGGGAAGGGAGGAGGAACTGGACGCCATGATCCACCAGTTCCGCACCCAGCTGGACCGGCTTTCCCGGCAGGCCATCTACGGCAAGACTACCATCGACATGGCCCTATCCGCCATGGCTGAGGTCGAAGAGCGATTGAGCCACGCCCAGGCTGTCAGGCACCACCTACTGGCCATCAAGCGGAGGGCCGCCGATGAGCTGAGCGCCCTGGAGCTGACTCGGCAGGTGGAGGAGGCCAAAGAAACCCTGGGAAAGCTCAAGTCCTCGGCGGCTATGCCGGGCCGGATGGATGAGGCCGTGGCCGCGGAGGTACGCCGCCTCGAGGAGTTCATAGCAGATTATAGCAAGCGGGCGGAGAGGGCGATAACCTCCAGCTTCCAGGAGGACGCCAGCTAAATCTTCCCATCCAGAAGGTTCATAACCACCCCAGTGGGCAGCTTGGGGAAAAAGAACGTGGACTTGGGGGGCAGCCGCTCGCCGGCGTCCACGATGGTCTTGAACAGGTCCAGCGGGAAGGACTTCAGAAAAAAGGCCAGCTGGAACTTTCCCTGTCGAACATCTCTTTCGGCTTCATCGGCGTCGTGTAGATAGTCCAGGCCGGGGGACAGCGAGTCCCCCAGGACCGGCCGCAACACCCGCTGCTCCAGGACCCACGCCTCTGAGCGTGCCAGGGGGCCAGAGCCCTCCGCCTCGGACCCTCTCTTCAGGCTCAGCAGCCGGTAACCCCTCCCTGGCCGGGGGTCCAGCAGGCCCATCATCAGCTGGCTCCTCCCTCGGACCTCGATCTCCTCCAGCAGATCCTCCAGGCCGCCGCCCTCCTGCGATACTGGAAACGGCCTCTCGTCGAAAATATCCAGGAGCGCTTCCTCTACCCGCGCCAGACCGGCCTCGTCCAGACCGCCCACGACCCGATGGTAGGGGAGCACCATCAGGCCCGGGTCATCGAAGGATATGAGCCCCATCATCACGAAGTCGAAGGCCTCGTCCTCGGAGCCTCCCGCGGGAGAGCTGGAGGCCATACGGGCACGGTAGTCCAGGGCCGTCTCGTACCTGTGGTGCCCGTCCGCAATGTACAGGGGCCCGGACGAGAGCATCTCGCTTATCTCGTCGATAGGCCCTCGCTCAGCTATCTTCCAGAAGCGATAGGACTGGTCCCCTGCGTCGGAGAACTCCATAAGAGGCTCCACGGCCATGGCCGTCTGGGACAGGGAGGCCAGGCGTCCGCCAGGGTCTTTGTAGAGGCACATTATCGGGCTGAAGTTAGCGTGGCAGGCCTCCATTAGCGCCAGACGGTCCCGCTTGTCCCGGTCTCGGGTATACTCGTGGGGCAACACCACCCGATGGGCGTACTCCTCGAGCCGGACGCGCGCCATCAGCTCCGTCCGCCTCCTCTCCCTCTCCTGGGCCCTGAATCCGTGCTGTACCAGGTAGAAACACGGCTCATCCTCTCGGAGGAGCACTCCACTCTCTATCCACTGGGAGAGGAGAGCCGCGGAGCGGGTATACCGGTTGTCATTGGGGGAGTCGGAGGGCTGGACCTCCCCCGCTTCCAGCCGTATGACGTTGTACGGGCTGCGGAGGTAGAGGGACTGCTGGAGCTGGGGTGGGATGGTGTCGAAGGGAGGGCAGACGATGGGGGAGAGGTCTCCCACGGTCCCGGTGTTATACCTCAAGCCCCTGAAGGGGCGGACATCCGCCATTTTCCCCTCTGCGTATCGGCCTCGCGTCAGAGCTGTTCCCTGGCCGGGCCGGATTTAAGGAGTGAGCCCAGTATAGCCCGCCTCTAATCCCGAGTCCAGCGCGGAACTCTTGCTTTCCAGCCGCCGCTCCGGGCCTTCGGCCTCAAACGGTGCCGGCCTCGTCACCGGGGCAGCCGGGTACCCCGGGGGGAATGGCTATGGGGCGCCACACAAGGGGCGTAATGAAGATCACCGGCAGCATCAGGGAAACAGCGACGACGGCGTTGATGCCTATGGCCGACTGGACGTTGAGCAACGTCGCAATCGCCCCAGCCTCCAGCATGCCTATGGGCCCGGCGCCGATGCACAGCCCCATAACTCCGAGGGCCCTCCCCCTCATCTCAGGCGGCGACGACATGAGTAGGATGGTGGTCTGCATGGTGCTGAATCCCGAGCCGCCCAGCCCAGCCAGCAGCAACAGCAGGAAGGACAGGGGATACCAGGACGAGAAGGAGAATAGGATCAGGCCCACCAGTAGGAACGTGCTCCCCAGGACAAAATAGCGCCCGTGATACGTGATAGCGCCCAGGGACGTGATGACGATGGCGCCGATGAGGGTCCCCATCCCATCGGCGGAGACCAGCACCCCCGTAAGTGCTGCCCCAACACCCAGGTGGTCCCTGGCCACCACGGGATAGAGCTGCACCGAGCTGAAGGCCAACGCGTTCATGATCAGGGTGATGACGAGCACCGCGCGGATGGGAGGGCTCTTGATCGAGTACCGCAGGCCCGTCACCAGGCTCTCCCAAATGGGCTGAGACGCGCCTGGCGGCCTGGCCACCCTGCTCTTGACCATGATTACCAGCAGCAGGGCAAGGACGTACAACGACAGCAGGCACACGTACGCCCCCGTAAAACCTGTAACCTGAATGAAAAGCCCGGCCGACAGGGGGCCGAGAATCTTGCCAAGGGTGGTGCTGATCGTCTCCAGGGACATGGCTCCCGCCACATTTTGGCGCCCGACCACGTCGTAGATGAAGGAGCGGCGGGAGGGGAAGTCCAGGACCTGTGTCCAGCCCAACGCCATCGTTCCCAGGAACACGTGCCACACCTCAATAGAGCCCGAGATGATCAGCAGGGCCAGGGTAAGGATCACCAGGATACTCCCGCTACGCGCGGCCACCATGACGCGCCACCGGTTGGCGCGGTCTGCTATCAGGCCCGAAAACATGCCGAAGACCAGCATGGGGGTAAGTCGCGCCACCCCCACCACCGCCACCTGCCAGGGGGAGTGGGTCAGATGCAAGACCAGCAACCCTGCCGCCACGATCTCCATGAACTGACAGATGAAGAATAGCCCACCAGAGCCCCAAAGCAACTGGTAGTCCCTCTCTTGGAGAAGCTTCCATGAGTGGACTCGCGCACGGGGCCTGAGCTCAGGGGAGGGTGGTGTGGCCATCTTCTGTCACGGTGTTATCTGAGGTCGACGTCGACTGGGACTGGGCATCCACGCAGATGTTGGCAACGGTAATCGTGGGGGCCCGCCGAAATCATCCCAGGTCTCCGGCGGGAGCAACGTAATCCTGCTCAGTCTGGTGGGCCACAGGGAGTGTAGTCCGAGGGTGACCCACTGTCAACGTCTGGGGGATACGGACGTATCCCGGTTTCCGGACCCTTCGGGCCGGCTCCCCCAAACGCGCCTCGCTCCCACGGGCCGGTTACGTCGAGGGGCTAGAGGTTGGGTACGTCGTGACGCCTCAGCCGGGCAGTCCCCACGAAGGGATGGTGGTCCCGTCCCACTGGCACTCCGGGCGTCCGGGGCCCCGGCCTATCCCGAAGAGGCCCCGGAATCCGCCGGCGACGCGGCCGGCAGGCTGAACGTGAAGGTGCTTCCCTTGCCCACCTGGCTCTCCACGGCAATGCTGCCGCCGTGGGCCTCCACCAGCCGCCTGGCTATGGTAAGACCCAGGCCCACGCCCCCGGTAACCCGGGAACGGGACTTGTCCACCCTGTAGAAGCGCTCGAACACGTAGGGCAGCTCCTCCTCGGGAATGCCTAAGCCACTGTCCTCCACCCTGACCTCCGCCTGGTCCCCTCTCTCGGCCACGGCTACGCGGATGCTTCCACCGGGCTGGGTGTAGTTGAGCGCGTTTGCCAGCAGGTTCCGGAGCACCTGGCCTATCCGCTCCGGGTCCGCCTGGGCCGTCACGGCGGCGTCGGCCCGGAGGACCAGGTCAATTCCCTTGGCCTCGGCCTGGGGCTGTAGGGCGGACATGGCCTTCCTCGCCAGGTCGGATAAGTCGCAGGGCCGGACGTGCAGGGTCAGCTGCCCCGATTCGGCGAGGGCCAGCTCTTGGAGATCGTCGATGAGGCGGGTAAGGAGGATCACTTCCTCGTGTATGGAATCGAGGGTGGGCGGGTCGGCATTTACCAGGCCATCCCGTATCGCCTCTAGATACCCCCTGATGTTGGACAGGGGGGTGCGCAGCTCGTGGGCCACGTCGGCCACGAGGCTGCGGCGTATCTCCTCCGTGGCAGCAAGCTCCTGGGCCATGGAGTTGAAGGTGCGGGCCAGCTCCGCCACCTCGTCCCTGGACCGGACCTCCACCCTCTGGCTGAAGTCTCCCCTGGCCAGGGCCCTTGCCGAGGCGGCAAGGGCCTCCACCGGAGCCAGAATACGCCGGGAGAAGAAGAAGGTGAGGGCTATGGCCACGACTCCAGCGAGGACCCCACCCCAGACCAGGAACCCGTTGATGGAGGGCAGGTTGGTGTCAGCCGGTGCAGCCGCGGGCTCATCGGGCAGGGGCTCTGGATTTATGATCATGGTCCCGACGGTCCCACCCGGACCCACAACCACCAGCTCGCGGTCACTCTTGGACCGGCCGGCCATGGACCGTCCCAACAAGGAACGGCGGGAGTCAGCCACCACCCTGCCTCCCGGGTTGACCACCACCACCCTTTGGAAGTAGAGCTCTCCCACCTGCTCCAACATGCTCTGGGCTTCGTGCCAGCCCTGGAACTGGGAATAGTTCTGTGCCAGCATCGTCCTGAGCCGCTCCGAGGTCTCGGTCTCCGTCCGGTCCTGAAAACGTTCTATCTCGTTGCTGGCGGCACGGCTGGCGAACAGGGCCACCCCCCCAAGGGCCACGGCGATAACCAGGGCGAAGCTGAGGAGCAGCCGCCAGCGGATGCTGTGAAGCACGCCTAACCTCCGAACCTGTAGCCCACCCCGTAGACGGTCTTTACGTAGCGAGGGCTGTTGGAGTCCGTCTCTAGCTTTCGCCGCAAATTCAGGATATGGACGTCCACGGTCCTGTCAAGGCCGTCAAAATCGTATCCCAGCGCCCGGTCCACCAGCTGGCCGCGGCTGAACACTCTGCCCGGCTCGTGGGCCAAGGTGGCGAGTATGCGGAACTCGGTGGGCGTTAGATGCACATCCTCTCCCCTTAACTTTGCGATGCGCTGCGGGACGTTCATCTCCAGGTCCCCCCGCAGAAGCTCCGCAGGCCCCCGGTCGAGCACCTCGTCGACTGTGCGTCGAAGTACCGCCCGCACTCTGGCCACCAACTCCCGGGAACTGAATGGTTTGGTCACATAGTCATCTGCTCCCAGCTCCAGCCCTTCAAGTTTGTCCTTCTCGGAGCTCAACGCGGTGAGCATTATAATGGGCACGTCGGACTCCCTTCTGAGGGTCCGGCATATCTCCACACCGGTAATGCCTGGAAGCAGCAGGTCCAGCACCACCAGGTCCGGCTTTCCCTTTTGGGCCAAGTCCAGCCCCTGGGTACCGTCAAAGGCACTCAGAACCTGGAAGCCCTCGCTCTCCAGGTAAAGCCGCACCAAGTCGGCTGTCTTCCGGTCGTCTTCAATTACAAGGATACGGCGCTTCGAGCCAGCCATGAGACACCCCGTGCCACGAACGAGCCTATGTATATTGTAACCCGGCGGCATTTAAGAAAATGTTAAGAAGCCCGGCCCGATAGGCCCCGCACCCGCCGGTGGCACCATTGACCAAACGGGACGCCGCCCCTATATTCAAGTGCATGGGTATCAAGGTCCTGGGCATCGAGACCTCCTGCGACGAGACTGCTGCCGCCGTGGTAGAAGACGGCCGGCATGTCCTCTCGAATATTATAGCCTCCCAGGTGGACATTCACGCACGCTACGGTGGTGTGGTGCCAGAGGTGGCCTCACGCCAGCACGTCCTGGAGATCGTCCCCACCGTTGGACGGGCCATGGAGGAGGCGGGCGTAGGGTTCGGGGAGCTGGACGCGGTGGCGGCGACCCGCGGCCCCGGCCTCGCAGGCTCCCTTCTGGTCGGGCTGAATTTCGCCAAGTCCCTCGCCCTCTCCCTTGGGGTACCATTCCTGGGGGTTAATCATCTGGAGGGCCATGTCTATGCCGCCTGGCTGGCGGGTAGTCCGCACCACGAACCCGTGGACCCGGATACGGACCCAGGGTTCCCCTACGTCTGCCTTATCGCTTCTGGGGGCCACACAGACCTGATCCTTATGGAAGGGCACGGCAGCTACCGGCTGCTGGGGCGGACAAGGGACGATGCCGCAGGAGAGGCCTTCGACAAAGCGGCGCGCATCCTGGGCCTCGGGTTCCCCGGCGGGCCCGAGATCCAGCGGGTGTCCGCCGGCGCTGCGGGCGGCGAGCACCTGCCCCGCGCCTGGCTGAAGGGCAGCCTTGACTTCAGTTTCAGCGGTATCAAGACCGCGGTGCTGCACATGGCACAGGCCAGGGGCGTATATCCTCCGCCAGGGGACCTGACGCCGGAGGATATGGAGGCCGCCCTAAGGGAGATCGCCGCCGCCTTCCAGGACTCGGTGGTGGACGTCATGGTCTCCAAGACCCTGGAAGCGGCGAAGAGGTGGGGCGCCAGGGGCATTATCCTCGGCGGAGGGGTGGCCGCGAACACCCTGCTGCGGGAGAGGATGTCCCAGGGAGCCAGGTTACCCACCCTGATACCCCCTCCCGTCCTGTGCACCGACAACGGCGCGATGATCGCCGCCTGTGCCTACCGCCACCACCTGCTTGGCCATAAGGACCGGCTAGACGTGGACGTGGACCCCGGCCTGACTCTGGGAGACACGGAGGGTTAGGCGGGGGGGCGCCTCTCGCAGGCCCGCTAGATGTCGTAGGACGTGTCCGCATAGGCCGGCGGCGAAGGAGGTTCCGATGCACCCTGTTCCGGCGCCTTCTCTTCGGGCGGGTGGGGGCTGTTGGAGTCCCGTTTAAGCTGGAAGAACCGGTTCACCAGGCTGTATACCATCCCGCTGGCCATGTTGCTCTTGTAGGGAAAGGACAACTCCCACTTATACACGTATGTGCCCGCCTTGCTGTCCCGATTAGGGAAGGAGTGTTCCCAGCGGCCTCCCTCAAAGGTGATGCTACCCTCCTCTTCCCACAAGAGGTGCCGGGCAATGAAAAGGAGGCCTACGAATACGATGGCCGCCCCGAGGGCCAGGCCGATCGGCACGCTGTCCATGATATACCCCAGGACCAGGTAGCCAAACACCCCTACCGGCATCAGTATGAGGCCCCGCATCAGGTCCTTGAGCCCCCGGGTGTCCGCCTTCACCGACACCCCCCTGAGCTCCTCGAGGGGGGCCACCAGCGTCTCCTTCTGCCCATTGCTCTGGTCGAAGGAGACGACCCTCTTGTTGGTCAAGACGAGCAGGGGGCCCTTCCAGGGGGTGTCCGCCACCAGCCCGTCGTAGGGAACAAACCTCTCCTCTACTTGCTCTCCTTCCAGCAAGGGAAGTCCCCTTACCGATCCCTGACTCCTTACCATCTGTCCTTCCTGGACCGGATTGCCGCCGCCATGTGCGCTACACCGCCCCGTCCTCCGAGGCAGCCCTTCCCGCAGCTACGTCCCACCATCGCCCGCCTAACGGGCCCGGACTTGCCCATAACCAGCGGCCAAGTTCATATTATCATAATGTCCTTGAACATGCCCACCGGCGAGCGGGCCGGGGCTAGCATTCAGCCCCGCCAAGGGCGCAAAATAGGGGGAAATAGAGAGCAGACCCGCAGAGAGGAGGGCCCCTATGGCGAGTAGATCCTTCATCGGAAGCACGAGAGCGCCCGACTTCCCGTTGGGACTGGACTGGCTGAACACTGAGCGACCCCTTAGTCTGCGGGACCTGCGCGGGAAGATCGTCATCCTAGACTTCTGGACGTACTGCTGAATCAACTGCATACACGTATTTCCGCAGTTGCGGAAACTGGAGCACAAGTACGGGGATGAGCTGGCCGTAATCGGGGTCCACTCGGCCAAATTCACCTCGGAAAGAGACACCGAGAACATCCGAAAGGCCGTGCTTCGCTACGAGCTGGAGCACCCCGTCATCAACGACGCTGAGTTCGCCGTATGGCAGCAATACTCCTGCCGCGCCTGGCCCACGATCGTATTCTTGGACCCCGAGGCCAGGATCATCGGCAGGCACGAGGGGGAGATCACCTTCGAGCAGTTCGACCCCATTATCCGGCAGATGGTGCAGGAGTTCGACGCCCAGGGACTCATCGACCGGACTCCCCTCGGCCTTATCGCCGAGAGGGAAGCGGCGTCCGGGCTCTCCTTCCCAGGCAAGATTCTGGCCGACGAGGCCTCGGGGATGCTGTACGTTTCTGACTCCAACCATAACCGCATCGTCGTGGCCACCACGGGGGGCGAGGTGGTCAGGGTGGCGGGCAGCGGCGAACCGGGCCTGAAGGACGGCGACCTGGGGACGGCGCAGTTCGACCACCCCCAGGGCATGGCCCTGGACGGGGACGTGCTGTATGTGGCCGATACCGAGAACCACGCTATCCGCCGGGTAGACATGTCCGGCGGCACGGTGGAAACGGTGGCGGGCACGGGTCGGCAGGCGCGGGGCCACAGCCGGGTGGGGGACGCGCTTTCCTCGGACCTGAGCTCACCCTGGGACCTGGCCCTCCACGACGGCGCCCTCTACATAGCCATGGCAGGCATCCATCAGCTGTGGAAGCTGGACCTCAAGGGCAGCCAGGTCCGGCCCTACGCCGGCAACGGCCGGGAAGCCCCCGTCGACGGGCCCCTCCTCTCGGCGTCCCTGGACCAGCCCAGCGGGATCACCACCGACGGAGAGGTGCTCTACTTCGCCGACAGCGAGGCCAGCGCCATTCGTACGGCGGACCTTACGGAGGACGGAAGGGTCACCAGCATCGTGGGGCTGGACCTGTTCGTCTTCGGCGACGTCGATGGCTCGGGAGACGAGGTGCGGCTCCAGCACCCCCTGGGCATCCACTTCCACGACGGCGTCGTGTACATAGCCGACTCCTACAACAACAAGATAAAGCGGCTCTATCCCCGTACCAGGACCGTCGTCACATTCCTGGGCACCGGCGAGGCTGGCCACCGCGACGGGGAGGGGGGGCAGGCGATCTTCCACGAGCCCTGTGGCCTGAGCGTGGCCGGTGGGAAGCTCTACGTGGCGGACACCAACAACCACGCCATCCGGGTGGCGGATCTGAACACCGGGGAGGTCACCACGCTGGCTCTCAGGGGGTTGTAGCGCCTAGAGCCCATACTTTTTCGCCACCTCGGCGAAGCCCTCCATGGCCCCCTCCAGGACCCGGTCCTCGACGCAGTAGGAGATGCGGAAGTAGCCCGGCGAGCCGAACCCCCGGCCGGGAACGGTGAGCACGTTCCAACGCTGGAGCTCGTCTACGAAGGCCGCGTCGTCCTCGATGGGCGCCCTGGGGAACATGTAGAAGGCGCCCTGGGGCTTGAAGGTCGAGTACCCCATCTCCGTGAGCCGCCCGTAGAGGTAATCCCGCTTCCGCTGGTAGTCCCCCACGTCCACGCTTACCCCCTGGAGGGCCCGGACCACGTGCTGCATCAGGGCCGGGGCGTTGACGAACCCCAGGATACGGTTGGAGAAGGTGAGGCCGTCCACCAACTCCTCCCGGCCCTCGTACAGGGGGTTCGTCGCGATGTATCCGATGCGTTCCCCGGGAAGGGCCAGGTCCTTGGCGTGGGAGTGGACCACTATGGAAGCCTCGTAGTGGGGGAACACGTGGGGATAGGTGAGTCCGTCGTAGATAATCCGCCGGTAAGGCTCATCACTCACCAGGAATATCTCCGTCCCGAACCGTTCCGCGCTGCGGCTTAGCAGGTCGCCGAGGTCCTTGAGCAGGTCTGCGCCGTAGACGGCCCCCGAGGGGTTGTTAGGGGAGTTGACCAGCACCACCCTGGTCCTGGGGGTGATGAGCCCTTCCAGCGCCGCCAGGTCGGGTTGGAATCCGTCGCCGGTGGGGACGATCACGGGGACCCCCCCGTGATTATCGGTGTAGTATACGTACTCCACGAAGTAGGGGGCGAAGAGTACCACCTCCTCTCCCGGATTGAGTACCGTCTTCAGCACCACGTTCAGGGCGGCGGCGGCGCCGCACGTCATCACGATCTCGCCTGCGGTAAAGGGTACGCCCGTCTCCTCCCTCAGCCCACCCGCCACCGCTTCCCGGGTCTCGGGATAGCCCGCGTTGGGCATGTAGCGGTGCATGCCCCTCTCGGGGTGCTCTGCCAGCCTGCGCAGCTCCCGGTGGAACTCGGGCGGAGGCTCGACCACCGGGTTTCCCAGAGAGAGGTCGAAGACCGCGTCCTCGCCATACTGCCGCTTGAGCTCTATGCCAGCCTCGAACATGCGGCGTATCCATCCGCCCTGGTCCACGTACCCCTTTATCTTCCGAGAGACAGCCATCTTCCCCCTGTGCCTCCCTTTCCCTCGATGCTACAGGCCACCAGGGCCCGCCGCCTGCACGCCCTTCCATTGACACCGAAATTGGGCCTGGTTATATTACTACATGGAGCGGGCACAGATAGGCCCGCGTAATCTGCAACGTGGCAACGTAGCTCAGTGGCAGAGCGGGCGCTTCATAAGCGCTAGGTCGCTGGTTCGAACCCAGCCGTTGCCACCATCATGGTCAAGCAAGCGTCTAACTCGGATGTTCATACGGCTAATTCGTACCGGGAGATCTTATCTGACGAGGACCTGATCCGCGGGTTCCTCCTCGACCTCGGGGCGTCTGGCCGCACCAAGAGGACAGGGGAAATCTATGGTGATTCCATCCGACGCCTGTCGGCGTTTGCCCACAAGATGGGCTTCCCTCCCTTGGCAGAGATGGGCAAGGACCACGTGCGCCACTGGTTGACCTCCATTTATCAGGCCGGCAACAAGCCCGGCGGTGTACACGTAAGGTACAGAGCCGTCAACCGGTTCTTCGGCTGGAGTGTAACCGAAGGGGAGCGCCCCGACAACCCCATGGACCACATAAGCCCACCACGCCTCCCGGATGTAATTCAGCCCTATTACCAGCCCCACGAGGTCGAGAAGGTCCTGAAGGCCACGGGTAGAGGGACAGTGTACGGGCTACGAGACGCAGCTGTCGTCCTCACCCTATTCGACACGAGGGTTCGGGCCGCGGAGTTATGTGGCATGCCCGCCAAAGACGTTGACTGGAAGGACCTCTCTATTCTGGTGACCGCGAAGGCTGGAAAACAACGCCGGGTGAGCTTTGGCCACAAGACCGCGACCGCGATTGAAAGATACCTGAGGAAACGCCCGGTTAAGAGCGACTACCTGTGGCTAACCGCCGGCCGCCGACCTTTCACGGATAACGGGTTGCGGATGATGCTTCAACGTCGTTTTGCTGAAGCGGCCGTGCAGTTCCGGGGAGCTCACGCGTTCCGCCGGGGGTTCGCAATGCAATACCTGGAGGCTGCCGGCAGGAAGGGGACTTGAAAGAATTGGCCGGCTGGGCTGACTACGCGATGGTGAGCAGGTACGCCAAGGCCAGCGCCGGCGAGCGGGCGATAAAGGCCCACAAGAAGCTGAGCCCCGGGGACCGGCTGAATGTACGCTAGGTAAAGCCCCTTTGCATGGGGTGCTGGTACGGGGAGAGGACAGTGGTCAGCGTGGTCTGGGTCTGCACCAGGGGGCCGCGCAGTGGGTCGGTAGAACAACGATCCTAGGGTTTGACTCGGCTCCTCAGGGGTTGTGCCATGATTGCAGCCATGTTCAGCCCGGCCAAGAACATGTTCAACTTGGCTTTGCCAGGTCGATTTACAAGCGGATCTGGCGGGGTAACGGCTTCGATAGCCATGTCCAAGGACTCCCGCTCGGTTTCAAGGAACCCCAACCACACCTCGTGTTCCTTCCTAAGCTTCTTTGGAAACCAATCTCGTATCTGAATTCCTCGTAGTTCGGCACCCATTTGGTCGATCTGTGATTGCCGTTGCGCGAGGCTGGCTCTGGCCTCGTTGAGAATAGACTCATCCGCGGTCGTGAGGCTGCCTAGCCCAGCCTGCTGAGCGGACCGGCAAGCCGACCCGAGTTCCGACAATTGTTCACCCATCGTCTGAAACGAGTTAATGTGGACCGCACCAAGCTGGTTCATCCCTTCGACAGCGAGGTTGAGCTCCGCTTTCTGTTCCTCAGTCAACCGTGGGCCGAATAATGGCATTAGCCGTCCCCCTTATGCAGAAGTTTTTTGTCGGTAGTGGGTCAACGACTCGACCAGCCAATGGCCCCGTGTCGAAGCCACAGGCCTGACTGAGGTGGACACAAAGTTGCTCTTCACAGTGTTACCCATGACGTGGAACCCTCCCCGCCGGAGTACCCTTGGCTACCAGGGGCCACCGTCGCCGGCGTAGGGCGTGCTCTGCCCTGCCCAATGGCTACCGCGGAGTGAGGAACGCCCTGTTGATGGGCGTCCCCTCGGCCTTGCCTCCCCACTCCGCCTGCTCAAAGGCCTCACGTATCCTTTCCATGGGAAACTGGTGGGACATGACCTCGCTCAAGGGGTACCTGTCTCTGGTACGCACCAGGAAGTCCAGGGCCACGGGCAGGATATAGGGGTCGTAGTGGACGGTAGGGATGATCCTGGTAACGCCCCAAAGTATCTTGGACATATCCAGGTTCACGAAGCTGTTGGCCCCGATGTTACCAATCTCCACGAAGGTCCCTCCGCGCCTGAGCATCTCCAGGCCCTCGGGCACCACTTCTGGGTATCCCACCACTTCCAGCACCACGTCGGCGCCTCGCCCCTGGGTCAGCTCCCTGACCCGCTCGACCCTGGATGCCGGAGTGGAGTACTCGTTGATATTTATGGTATGATCGGCGCCGCACTGTCCGGCAAGCTCCAGCCTCTTGACGATGCCGTCTATCGAGATGACCCGCCCGGCGCCCATCTCCCGGGCGGCCGCCGCGGCGTAGATGCCCAGGCCGCCGGCACCCTGCACCACCACGCTGTCCCCAATGTGGAGCCCGGTCTGGCGAAGTGCGTAGATAACCTGGGACACCGCGCAGTTAGCCGGCACCACCGCCTCATCGGATAGCTCATCGGGCACCTTGAAGACGAAGTGTCCCGGGTGAAGGTAGAAGTAGTCGGCATAGCCGCCGCTACAGTAGGGGTACTCCTCTATGGAGGCGCGGAAGCGAAAACGGTCGGGGCAGTGGTTCAGCTCGCCCCTCATGCAGACGTAGCAGCGCCGGCAGGGGAAGAAGTAGGTATACGCCACCCTCTCCCCTTCCCTCAAGGGCTGCCCCAGGGAATCCGTCGCCACTCCCTGGCCCAGGGTATGCACCACCCCCGTCATCTCGTGGCCCAGTATGACGGGCCCTGGTTTGCCCCTGAGCATGGGCTTCATTTCGCCCCGCCAGTAGTGAAGGTCCGAGCCGCAGATCCCAGCTGACCTGATCTCCACCAGGATCCCTCCCGGCTCGACCTCCGGCGTGGGAAGCTCCGTCAGCTCAAAGTGGTACGGCTCGACGAAAGCCGCGACCTTTCCAGTGGGCATGGAAGCCACCTCCTATGCACGGCCTATGCAGGCGGGAAAAGTTCGTTCAGCATCAGGACCGTCGAGTAGATCATCATCTCCATCTCTGGGTGGGGGGGCTGCTCCCACCGGTAGGGTCCGGTCTCGGCGTAGCCCTTGAGCGAGAGGGAGAGCTCATGGGTGGAGTCCGTCAGGAGCCCGAGAGTGCTCGCCCGGCCCAGCATCGATCCCAGGGGCCCGTCGGTAATCCCGCGCTCCAGCAGCCCCAGCCTTAACGCGTGGCGGCATAGGGCCACGCTCGCCCTGTCGCACTGGGAAAAGTGGGCCCGCTCGGCCTCCTTCATGTCGGCGGCGATGTCCGATGGCACGGTCTTGTTGAGCCTCTGGGAAGCGGCTCCGAGGGACAGGGCAGCCGAGCTCTCAAGCCTGTCCCTCCTCACCACCACCGACCACTCCGTTCCATCGATAAGGCACGTCAGGGTCCCAGTAAGCTGGGCCCGCTCGGTACCTTCGACACGGATAACGTCGCCTATATCCAGCCTTTCACAACGGGGGCACTTTATATCGGGCATCGGCACTTCTCCTGGGAGTCGTGCCATTGTAGCACCTCTCCCTCCAATGCCGTCAACGGTTGCGCCAGCCGCAGGATGCGGCGAGGGAGGGACCCAGAGCGCCGGTATAAGCGCTCCGCCGAAGGAGCGGGCCGCCTAGCCCCTACGACGGAGACGATTGATGGCACGCTGATAGCTGTCCCACTTTCTCACCCTGTACGCCCACTACTTCGCCATCCTGGGCAACTGAGACTTCGATAGGGATCGGCGTTCCGAAGGCGGGCAATATACTATCAGCGTTAATCCCCTATTCCCCAGATCAGCGATGGTAATATGGCCATAGGCATCAGTGTTTAGAGATATCGAAGGGCCATTAGGTAGTATAATCGCAGTAATAAACAAAGTTTTGGCATAAAAGTCGTAACGCAACTGGAGGCACCTGATGGGTGAAAGCACAAAACCTCCCCTGAAAGTGCAATTTGACAGCCGGGTGCGGTTGGAGTTCCGAGGCGCCACCATCACCTCGGACGCCGGGTTGCTGGCAGCCCGTGAGTTGGATGAAGCCCTGGAACTCACGGAGATGGCGAGAGACCACCTGAAGGAGAGTCGCACCGGACGCAACGTGCAGCACCCATTGGTGCCACTGCTCCGTCACGCCGTGTACAGCCGTCTCGCCGGGTACGAGGATACCAACGAGGGAGTTCCTCACGGTCGCTAACCAGGAGGCGGACCGGCTGAACCGGCTGGTGGGCGATCTATTGACCATGTCTCAGCTGGAGGCCGGCGTACTGGCCCTGGAGAGAGAGATGGTGGACCTGGCTGACATCGTGAAAGACCTGGGCCCTCACCTGACCCCGCTGGTGGCGAAACACAGGCTGGAGATGGGCTTCCCCGGCAGCTTGCCGCCGGTATTCGCCGACACGC
Source organism: Dehalococcoidia bacterium (assembly GCA_965247055.1). Classification (GTDB taxonomy): domain Bacteria; phylum Chloroflexota; class Dehalococcoidia; order Lucifugimonadales; family JAGWBF01; genus CBDFGE01. The sequence continues at coordinate 363,571 of CBDFGE010000006.1, read as the reverse complement.
ACCGTGTGCTCCAGGTTATCAGCAACTTGGTGAGTAACGCGGCCAAGCTCTCCGACCCAGGGACCAGGATAACCATCGCGGCCCGCCGGAGCGACGACCGCCTCATCGTCAGCGTCGCCGATGAGGGCCGTGGGATCGCCCAGGACCATCTGGACCAGATCTTCGAGCCCTTCTACCGGGTAGAGGGCTCTTCCACGGCGACCAGCTCCGGTAGCGGACTGGGCCTGTCTATATGCCGCCGGTTAGTCGAAGCTCACGGTGGCGAGATGTGGGTGGAGAGCGATCTGGGCAAGGGGTCTACCCTATCTTTCAGCTTTCCGGCGGCGAAGTAGGGGCGCGGGATGGCGAAGGTGCTCATCGCCGAGGACCTTGCGGAGATCCGGAGATTGTGGGCCGTCAATCTCTCGGCGAGAAGCTATCAGGTGGTCGAGGCGGCCGACGGCCGTGAGTGCCTGCGGATGATAGAAGAGGAGAATCCTGATATCATCCTGTTGGACCTGGGAATGCCGGTGCTCTCGGGCTGGGCCGTACTGGAGGCTCTCAGGGAGGAGAGTCCTCGGGTCCACCCTCCGGTAATCGTCTTGACCGGGTGGGCGGACGAGGCGGCCCAGCGGCGTGCCCGCCGCCTGGGGGCCGTCGGCACGCTGGTCAAGCCTTTTGGAGTCGAAGATCTGCTTCTCGCCATAGAGGTTGCGCTGAGGGAGGCTGGGCATTGAAAGGTAAGAGGATTTTTGTGGTGGATGATGATCCGGGCATCTTGAGGTTTATCTCTATCAACCTGGAAGCCCGGGGATATAAGGCCTTCGTTTTCAACAGCGGCACTATGGCCCTGGGGCAGCTCGACTACCTGGAGCCAGACCTGGTGATCCTCGACATTCTGCTGCCCGGGGTTGACGGGATCGAGCTGGTGCGCCGCATTCGCTCCATTTCCGGAATGCCGATAACGATGGTCAGCGCGAAGGAGGCGGTTGACACCAAGCTAGAGGCGTTGGACATGGGCGCCGACGACTACGTTACCAAGCCCTTCAGTATCGAGGAGTTGCTGGCCAGAGCACGGTGCATCTTGAGGCGGTCCGTGGACGGAGCGCCTCTGGAGATGGCAGTCAGCTACCGGTGCGGGGATCTGGACGTGGACCTCGACAGGTCGGAGGTCGTGCGGTCGGGGGAGCCGGTGAAGCTTAGCGCCCGGGAGTGGGCCGTGCTGCGGACCTTCATCAAGTACGTGGGCAAGGTGGTCTCCCAGCGTATGTTGCTCCAGCAGGTGTGGGGACCCGAATACGGTGACGAAGGCGATTACGTCCGGACCTATGTAACCCGGTTGAGGAAGAAGCTGGAGCCCGAGTCCCACAGTCCCAGATACCTCTTGACCGAGAGGGGCATGGGGTATCGCCTGGTCAGCCCTCAGCGCCGCGTCTACGCAGCCGGCCAGCTAGGGCGAAGCTGATCCCCCCGCCAACGGTACACCAGGCTCTCATGGTGGTCCCCAGACCCCACGGGTGTGGGGGTGTTGCCCTTCGGCGAGGCCCCTCCTAGCGTCATCCTTCATCCCGTCCTCAGAGGAGCATCCACCGGGCCGCAGCATGCGCTATAATTGCAGAGGCCGGCGCGGAGTAACGCGCTGTGGGCAGGACGCCACTGTCCATTAAGACGGTCGGGAGGAGCAGGAAATGGTCGACAGTAGGGCATCGGTCAAGGTGCTTTGCCCCGAGCGGCTCATCGACTGCCGTGGCGGGCCCGCCGTGAGAGACACGGCCGTAGTGGTGGCCGAGGGGCGAATCAAAGAGGTCCTTCCGAGGCAGCAGCTCGTCATCCCCGAAGGCGCGTCCTACGAGCCACAGGAGTTCCCGGGAGCCACCCTCCTTCCCGGCCTGGTCGATTGCCATACCCACACCAACATGCCGGCCAACGGCCGGCGTGGCGAAGACGTTATTGCCGATGGAGACGACATTCGCCTACTGCGGTCGGCCCACAACGTCCGGATCGCCCTCAGGTCGGGCGTGACGACCCTGTGCGACAACGGCGCCTGGAACGGCACGGCTTTCTCCCTGAAGGCGGGGATACAGGAGGGACTGATCGAAGGGCCCCGGGTCCTTGTCTGCGGACGTCCCATCACGACCACCGGCGGCCACTGCTGGTTCATGGGCTCCGAGGCCGATGGGACCGACGGGGTGCGGGAAGCGACCCGCCAGCTCATAAAAGAGGGCGCCGATTTCATCAAGGTGATGGCCACGGGCGGCAGCACCCTCACGAGCGACCCATACCGGCCCTCCTACACGGTGGACGAACTGAGGACCATCGCCGACGAAGCCCATCGACGGAACCGGGCCGCCACCGCCCACTGTCGTTGCATCCGGGGCATGAGCAACGTCCTCGAGGCGGGTTTCGACATGGTGATCCACGGATTCTTTGCCGGGGAGGACGGCGTCAGGCGCTTCGACCCCGTGGTGGCGGAGCAGATCGTGCGGCAGGGTGTATGGGTAAATCCCACCCTCCACATAGGCAGGTGCCGCATATGGCAGCTTGAGGCGAAGAAGCAAGAGGAGGAGCTCACCCCAGAGGAGGAGCAGCTTCTCGCCAGGGCCAGGGAGGGCTACAGGAGCAGCCTGGAGGAGTGTGGCCAGCTCATCCGCATGGGAGCAAAGCTGCTCGCGGGCTCCGACTGCGGATGGGGCGCCTACCCCTTTGGCCAGTTCGCCCACGAGATAGGTGCCCTGGTGGAGGCTGGCCTGACCCCCATGAAGGCCATCCTGGCGGGCACCCGGAGCGGCGCCGACGCCCTGGGCATCCTCGACCAGGTGGGCACGGTAGAGCCCGGAAAAGAGGCCGACCTGCTGGTCGTGGCGGGTAATCCCGACGAGGATATTGGCGCCCTGAGCGACGTCGTGGCCGTATTCAAGGCGGGTCGCAGGGTCGGTGACTGAGAAGGGGGACCGACCGGATGGAGACGAACGCGATGCCTCTCCACCGGAGCTGCGCCTGGAATGTGCCGTGTGCGGGCGGGCATTCCCGTCGGGCTTAGTCAGGGACCGCCGTCCCTCCGAGGGCGTGGACCCGCCGGTCCGGGTCCACGAGTGCCCCTTCTGCGGCTTCACCACCGCCTACGGTGCCGCCGATTACAGGTAGAGGGACGGTCGGGCAGCTCCTCCACCCAGGCTTGCATCGACCCACCGGGATACATATAATGGAGGGTGGCCGCACAGACAGCGGGGCGGTTAGCTCAGCGGTTAGAGCGCCTCGTTCACACCGAGGAGGTCAGAGGTTCAAATCCTCTATCGCCCACCACATCGTCCTAGCGATAGGTGGCGCCGAGCACGGTGAAGGGGCCAGCCGTCGGGCTACTCAAGGTAAAAGAGCCGAGGTGGCGGAACGGCAGACGCGCTACGTTCAGGGCGTAGTGCCCGCACGGGCGTGTGGGTTCGAATCCCACCCTCGGCACCAACCAAAACAGAGGTCCAAAGAAAGCGCTTGTAGCTCAGTTGGATAGAGCGCATCCCTGCGGAGGATGAGGCCGTGGGTTCGAGTCCCGCCAAGCGCACCATCCCCAACACCAGGCCCTTGTGTCTACCCACCAGGGGGCGGTTAGCTCAGTTGGTTAGAGCACCTGCTTTACACGCAGGGGGTCAGAGGTTCGAGTCCTCTACTGCCCACCACGCACTATCCCGACCGTTACCAAGCTCGCCTGCAGTCGTTGCTGCAGCAGTTCGACAGCAGCGATCTAACCGCCTTAGAGCTGCTGCGGCGGTCATGCTCGGGCCTTGGTGTACGAGCCGGCGCTGGCCAGGGTCGCCGGCGTCAAACGCCACGGATTCCGCCAGACGCACGGCGAGATGCCGTCGATGGGCGGCATTGGGTGTGCGCTCAGCCACCTGTGCACATGGCTCGACACCCTGCTCGACCTGGCCGCTCCCGCAAGCCAGCGATACTTGGTGATAGGGGCCGGTGCTCCAGCCCGTCGGGTGACACCAGTTTTGTGAATGCCATACTGACGTGGCCCCACCATTGAAGGTGAAGTGATGGTGAAAGCAGAAAGCAGTGGTGATAGAAAGGGGTGAGTATTGGCCTCGTTACTCCCAGAAGTCCCACAGCTTCTCGGAATGCTTGGGGTTCCGGAGTTTGCCCAGGGCCTTGGCCTCTATCTGACGTATCCGCTCCCGGGTCACACAAAACTCCTGGCCCACCTCCTCCAAGGTACGGCCGCGACCATCCTCCAACCCAAACCTGAGTTGTAGGATACGCTTTTCCCGCTCGTTTAGGTTGTCAAGAGTCTGGTCTACTTGCTCTTTGAGAAGCTGGTTGATGGCAGCGTCCACCGTGGGCTTGGATTCCCGGTCTTCAATGAAATCACCCAGATTGCTGTGGCCCTCCTCGCCGATAGGCGTTTCCAGGGAGACGGGAACCTGAGATATCTTCCGGATCTCCTGGATTCTAGCCGGTGGCAGATCCATTTCCCAGGCAATTTCCTCATCTGTGGGCTCCCTCCCGTGCTTCTGGACCAGCTCACGACTGGCGCGAAACAGTTTGTTGACGGTGTCGTCCATATGGACCGGGATTCGGATGGTCCTTGACTGGTCAGCGATAGCGCGAGTGATGGCCTGACGTATCCACCATGTGGCGTAGGTAGAAAACTTGTACCCTCTGCGAAATTCGAACTTCTCCACGGCCCTCATGAGGCCGGTGTTCCCTTCCTGCACAAGATCCAGGAAATCCATGCGTCGGGCGATGTACTTCTTAGCCACGCTAACCACTAGTCGCAGGTTTGCCTCGATCAGGTGTTGCTTTGCCGCCTGGCCTTCAGCCTTAACCTTATCCAGGTGCATGTGGAACAGGAGCTCGTAGGGCTCAAGTTGCTCGCCGATGACTCCTTCATCCAACAGCGCATCCAACTGGTCAAGCGTGCAACCCTCGCCCACAATGTCCAATGCTTCAAGCGGCAGAAGCCGGCTGTTGAGTGATAGAGCAATAATGCCGGCTTCAGTTTCCTCCAGGCTTTTGCCCACGTGGTCCGCCATGGTCTGCATCTGGTCGTGGTCGATAGGCGAGTCCACAGCCGCACGGAACTGCGGATTGGAGACGATCTCCTGCAACGGTATTGGGGATGGCAACTCATGCTTCCAAGTCACACTCTCCGCCACGAATCCCAGACCGGAGCATTCGGTAAGCAACCTGAGTATGATCTCGCAGGTCTTGGGTGGCAGGGCCTGGAGAGAAGCAAGTTCTTTCTCCAGTTGGAGTATGTACTTCCCATTTTCTATCTCCCGCGCCAGCCGCCGCTCGTCCTTTGCGGTAAGCAGTGATACCCCGCCTATCTCGCGCAAATACATGCGCACCGGATCATCTACCATCTCGGTGGTATCCAGGGCATCGGCTGAATGGTTGGCCTTCGCAGGTGTTACCGCGTCGTCATTCGTATCTGGGGGAGAATCGCCCCCAGCCCATGGATTCTCCTCTAGTTCCGACCCCACATCGGTAGAAGGTGATGACCCGGAGCCAATGACCAACGTCTCGGCTTCACCTTCTCCATTTGAGAACGCGTTCGGTACCAGCTCTCGAAGACCGCCTCCTGGGCCGACACTTAATAACGCGTGAGTGAGTTCTTCTTCGTTGTCTTCGTACTTGGGTATCGCAGCATGTCCGCCCGGTCCAGACTTCTTCATGCAGGCACCAACCTTGAATACCTAGACATTGGGCTGATCTGACATAGTAGAACCTCTAGTCAATCAAGACATCCCATCGCGAGACGGGCCTACTACCCTAAACGTTACCAATGGCTGGTCTAGAGCGTGCAGGCGCCAGCGCCCAGGCCACCCTGCACGAGGTGAGTCGTTGCGGCGCAGGCCTCGATCTCCGCCCTTACGCGCATTGGGTAGACTACCTCAGTTCCGCTCCCGTCGAGGCCGGGCCTCGTTGACCGTTATGGCGCGTCCGGCGAATTCCTTGCCGTTGAGTGCGCCGATTGCAGCCTCAGCTTCTGCACTGGCCGGCATTTCAACGAAGGCGAACCCCTTCGGGCGGCCTGTGTCGCGATCCTGAATCATTGAAACCTCTTGCACCTGGCCATACGCTTCGAAAGCGTCCCGTAGCTCCTGCTCGCTCGTTTCAAACCCAAAGTTACCTACGTATATCCTCAATTCCTTTTCCTCTCCTACATATTGACTGGCTTGGTAGGCGGTAGCTGACCACCGGCGATTGGTACGAAGGGGGGTGACGATCGCCCCCTCCATGATCATACTATCCGCTTTACCAGCTTGACCCTACGGATGTCCGCTGAAGCTGAATCGTTGCCCACCGGCTTGGCATCTGAAGGTCCTTTCCTCACGGGGAGTATACGCCCGCTCGTGGAAGCCGGTCAACCATCATCTCCTAGGCCCTGAGGTACGATTTCGGCCTTTCCCAGCCTGTACCAGCACGATTCATCGTCCCTGACACCCCTCCCGCAGCCGCAATCCCCCCCAAGACGCCCACCCGTCCACCTTGGAGAGGCCCTCTTAGGCTGCCAGGAGCCGGTCTGGCACTCCGGCTGGGGCCCTTCCGGATATGGATGTGGTGGGACGCACCGGGGACGGCAAGGAAGGGCTGCGGGAGATCGAGGAGCTGCGCCCTGATGTCATGCTCCCGTAGGGCACGGTGTTTCGTATCCCTGACTAGCTCTCTCCGGCCCTCAACCACCCCTCCTCACGGCGCGGATGGCTTCGGCCAGGTAAGTTATCCAGATGGGGAGGGAGGCGATGGAGAGGGCCAGCTTGCTGCCCGGCTGGTACCGGCCGTCGAACTCGTCCAGGGGGTCCAGGAAGGCGAACCGCAGGCCTTCGAAGACCGCCTGGGGCAGGTTCACGATGGTGATCACCGCGAAGATCACCACTATGATGATGAGGTAGACCCGGTTCAAGGGGCTCCGCAGCTCCTCTTCGGTCTCCAGCCAGCGCCGGCCCAGCACGTGCACCAGCCAGATGATTCCCCCGATCAGGACGAAACTCACCCCTTGGATCAGGCCCTCCTCCCGGGCCCGCTCCAGGCCGTCCTTACGCTGCTCCCGCCGCAGCTCCAGGTCCTGCCGTTCCCGGTCGGCCAGGAGCCTGCTCAGCTCCTCGCGCTCCTGGTCGGTGAGGGCGGCCCGCTCTTTGAGCTCCAGCGGCTCGATCGCCCTTGGCGACTCCGCCCTGGCGGGGTATGGGACGTACACCGGGTTATAGCTGAAGTCGTCTCCCCAGGCCGCGGCGAATCCAGCGCGCAGCAGGTGGGACGTGCCCTGGGTGAACAGGATAAGCCCTACTATTATGACGACGTAGAGATACAGGCGGAGCAAGAGCCGCATGGGAATGTCCACGGTGACTCCGCTCCGAAGCCGGAGAAACACCACGACGGCGCCGCCTACCAGGAGGGCCAAGCCGGCCAGCACCAGAAAAACAACGAGGGCTGCCCAGATCACCTCTAAGCCTCCTTTTACTCAACACAGGTCCGCTGGCCGGCTTGGAGGCCGATCGGTCCAAGCCAGGGCATTGATAGTAGATACTAGTGGGCTTACTGGCCTCTGAGTCCACTACTCATAAGCATAGCTGTAGCTTGGGCTGGTGACCTTGCCGCCGTCGACAATTATGAGGTCGCGCTCCAGGGGATGACCTGCAAAGAAGCGCCTCAGGCAACCGCGGATGCCGTCCGCATAGCGCTTTTGTGCTTCCAGGCTCGTTCCGGATACATGGGGTGTCATCGCGTGATTGGGCATAGTCCGCCACGGATGGTCGGCGGGGGCAGGCTGCGGGTACCACACATCTCCTGCATAGCCCGCCAGGTGCCCGTTCTCCATCACTTCGACCAGGGCATCCCTGTCAACGATTCGTCCTCGGGCCGTGTTGACCAGATAGGCGCCCTTTTTCATGCTGTAGAGACGCTCTCGGTTAAATAACCCGTCGGTTTCCGGCGTGAGGGGGACGTTGATACTGATGACGTCGCACTGGGAGATAAGAGAACTGAAAGGAGCATATCGAGCACCAACCACCTGCTCCTCTGCCGTGCTCAGACGCCGGAGATCGTAGTACCACGTGACGACGTCGAAGGGCTTAAGCCGAGCCGCCGTCCGCTGTCCTATCCGCCCCATGCCGACGATACCCACCACTTTGTTTTCCAAATCGTGACACCTCGCAGCGATGTCCCCGATGTCCCACCGACCCTCCAACACCTGCCGGTACGACGGTATGTAGTTGCGGACGAGGGCCAGAATCTGCATGACCACGTGCTCGGCCACACTGACCACATTGCTTCCCGTGATCTCCGCCACCGTGATGTTTCGTGCCGCAGCCGCGGCGAGGTCGATGTGGTCGGACCCAACGCCGGCTGTCAGGATGAGTCGCAGGTTGGGCGCCATATCGATCCTCTCCCTGGTGATGTAAGCGGGCCAGAAGGGTGTGGCGATCACAACATCCGACGTGGGCAGGTGCCGCTCAAGCTCCGTGTCGGCGTCCGTCAAGGCGATGAGTGAGTGGCCCTCGGCTTCGATCATATCCCGGAGCCCCAGGGCATTTTCCGCGCATCCCAGAAGCTCGGGGGTATCTTTCGCGGAAGGACCGCCTGGATAGAGAACCGCAACTATTTTCATGACATCACCTTTCCCTTTCAACGTGGTTCCAATGTAACCGCCACCCGGTCCAGCGTCAACGGCACACAGATCGCCCCTGGAGCCGCAGGGCCATAAGTTCTGGAGGACGCGGCCTTACAGCGAGGGGGCGATCTGCCGGTCACGGTTAGCCTTCAGGTTATTGAAATCGAGGTTCAATTTACCACCTGCCAGGGGAGGGTTACAATCAGAGTGGTTTAGGGGGCGCGCCAAAAAGGGCTTTGGTTACTGAGGGTCCCGATCGTGGGGAGGGGAGCAAAAGCCCGTAGCTTTCGCCGCCTGGGGAGCCAGGGTTCCATAGGGGAGCTAGCTTCGTCGAAGTTCCGCCGACCCATCTCCTGGGTACGGGGCGAGCGCCGGGACTACCCTCGGGCTTCCCCAATACGCTGGAGGGCCTGGTCCGTGGTGATGGACTCGTGGGCAATGAACCCATAGTTGGTCAGGGCCGCTTTGTACGCGTCCTCGCCCGCGGCGGCCGTGGCGTCGTTGACCACCAACACCTCGTAGCCTTTCTCCTCGGCGTCTCTCAGGTGCGACTCGACACACAGGTTGGCGGACATACCGCACAGCACGATCGTGTCGATCCCCCGCTTGCGCAGCTGTATATCGATGTCGCTGGTGTGGAACCCGCTCAGGTTCTTGTGGGGGGCACACAGGACGACCCCATCGTCGGGGACCAGGTCTGGATGGAACTCCGACCCCCATTTCCCCCTCTCGAACATCCTCCGCTCGAACATGACCCGGTCTATGAAGTTGTTATTGCCCCAGGCCTGGTACTCTTTGTCATAGTAGTGGGGCACGTAAACGACAGGGATGCCGGCGCCCTTTGCCTTGGCTATCAGCGCCTTGAGCCTGTCCACGACTTTGTTCTTGACCACCAGTTCCCCCACCAGGTCCCAAACCACACCTCCCTCTGACAAAAAGTCGTTCTGCGGGTCGATGATCACCAGGGCCGTGGCCTTTGGATTAAGGTCTCCCATAACTCACCTCCTGTATTTCTTGGTCTTCCGCGACCGGGTCATATATTTTATAGTCCTTGAAACCAGGGAGATCAATCACCGATACTGTTCTTTTGGTGACCGATCGTCCAGAACAGGAGTATGAATCAGGATGGATGTGTTAACGAACGTGCTGAACTCGATCCACCTGTGGGGCGAGGTGGTCTGCCGCTTTGAGCTCACGGCACCGTGGGGGATATCCATCCCGTCCGTGGAGGGCGCGGTGTTCCACTACATTGACCGGGGCAGCTGCTGGCTTCGATTCCCGGACGAGGAGAGACCCGTTCCCCTCGCAAGCGGGGATCTGGTGGTCTTCCCAAAGGCACGCGCTCACGATGTCGTGGACGTGCCATCCTCGTTGCCTCTTCCCCTAGCCGACCTGGTCTGCACCCGGGGTCCGGACAACCTGGTCGTCCACCATGGGAGAGGCGGATCACCGACAACCTTGCTCTGCGGCGTGTTCCATCGCGAGGGAGCTGCGGACCACGGGTTGTTCTCTCAGCTACCGCCAATCATCCATATCAAAGGAGACCAGGGACGCGGTGCACACTGGCTGGATACCACCCTCAAGTTCATGTGCGCCGAGGCCGAATCGACTCGCCCGGGGGCGCACACCATCGTGAACCGGCTGACGGACATCCTGTTCGTCAACGTTGTCCGCGCCTGGCTGGAGAGGTATACCGGGGGCACGGGAGGATGGCTTACTGCTCTCGGCGACCCTCAGATCGGCCCGGCCCTGGGTCACATGCACGGGGCGCCCGAGGAGCGATGGACCATCGGGGCCCTTTCGGCCCAGGTAGGAATGTCGCGTTCCGCCTTCTCGGCACGGTTCAGCTCGGTAGTCGGCGAGCCGCCGCTTCGGTACCTTAGCCACTGGCGGATGCGCCTTGCCGCCAGCTGGCTACGAGACACCGACATGAGCCTTGGAGAGATCGCCGAGCGCTTGGGATATCAGTCGGAGGACCCCTTCAAGAGAGCCTTCAAGCGAGATGTCGGCGTGGCGCCGGGTATGCACCGCCGGCGTGCCCGTGGGGGGACAGACAGCGCGCAAGCAACGGGCCCGGTGCAAGCAGCCTGATCCGATGGTGTAGCTCGGCTGAACTCCCTCAGGATGGTACCGCTTTTACTCCAACGACGCCCTTGAGGCAGACCCGTTGACGGGACACGTGGGGGGGCAGACCGTCTTCTCCTCCCCCGTGCATGGCTGGGCATGTACCGTGACCCGGCCCTCCGGGAACAGTTGCAAGATCTCACGCTTGAGGGACTCGGTGAGCTGGTGGAGCGTGCCGACGGTAAGGTGCTGGCAGGTGGTTGTGGTGAGGTCGAAATGGGGTTGGCGCCCCGCTTTTCGGGTATGCATATGGTCCAACCGCACTCGGTCGGCGTACCGCTCCATGATGTCGTAGACCCTCGCCTGGTCGGCATCGGGGAGACTGGAGTCCATGAGGGCGCTGAAGGAGGAGCGAAGTATCTGTATCGCCGCCCAGAAGATCAAGGCCGCCACACCCAGGGCCAGTATAGGGTCCAGGACGGTGATGCCGGTGATTCGCACCAGGGCCAGTCCGACCAGCACGCCCAGGGACGTGAACACATCCGTGGCCCGGTGTTTTGCTGCGGCGGACAGGGCCGGAGAGCCAGTCCGCCGGGCCACCCTGGCGAGATGCCAGGCGACAAGCACGTTGACCACCACGGAGACCGCCATTGCGGCTATACCAATCTCCACCAGGCGCAGGTCGGAGGAGTCAAAAATGCGATGCAGCGCCTCGTAGGTCACGAAAGAGCCGCCGGCGATTATGAAGAAGGACTCCACCACGCCGCCCAGGTTCTCGGCCTTGCCGTGGCCGTAGGAATGGGCCGGGTCCGGTGGGCGGGACGCTATGCGTATGCTGACGAAGGCGACGAAGGCGGAGAACATATCGATGCCGGTATCCATGCCGTCGGAGATGACGCTGATACTGCCGATGGCTATCCCCACGCCCAGCTTGAGGGCGATGAGCAGGCCGTTGCTAAAGATGGGCAGCGAGGACGCCGCCCGGGCGCTTTGAAACATGGTCTCCCCCAGAATACTCCCATCCCAAGGGCGGCATCAAGGGATTGTACTCGTCCAGTAGACACCGGTATATTCTAGGGGGACCGGTTGCTGGGCACACCCTACCACGCGGTAGGGCCGATGAATACACCGCACTGCACGAAGGAGAAGGAGGTGGACATGCTGGCCTTTCTTGGGGGAACGGGGCCTGAAGGCCGGGGGCTCGCTCTACGGTTGGCCCTCGCGGGGGAGGAGGTCATCATAGGCTCTCGAGACGGTGACCGGGCCCGGGAAACCGCCGAAGCCCTGAAGGAGATTGCACCGGGGGCCGCTATTTCGGGGGAGGTCAACGCGGTGGCCGCCCAGCGGGGAGACATAGCGTTCGTCACCGTGCCCTACGAGGCCCAGAGACCCCTCCTGGAGCAGGTGTCGGGGCTGCTCGCCGGCAAGGTCGTGGTGAATGTGGTCGCCCCGCTGGCCGTTACCAGGGGAAGGGCGAGGGCCGTGGCCGTCGAGGAGGGGTCGGCCGCCTTGCAGGCCCAGCACGTACTGTCCGCCTCCTACGTAGTGGCCGCCTTCCAGAACATAAGCGCCGCAGACCTCGTCGTCCCCGACAGGACCATGGAAGGCGACGTGGTGGTGTGCTCCGACCACCGGGAGCCCAAGGAGCGGGTGATGGAGATGGTGACGAAGATCCGTGACCTGAGGCCGGTGGACGGCGACGGCCTCGAGAACGCCAGGTACGTGGAGGAGCTAACGGCCCTCCTCCTCAACATCAACCGCATATACAAGTGCCACTCGATGATAAAGATCGTCGGAATCTAGCGCGGGCCGCAGCGCGTTACGCGTTTCTTACTCCGAGGGTCCACCAGGACTCTGGGGATGCTGCTGTACTAGCCGGACCTCAGCGCCACGCGCTCCCCGTCCGGCCTATGTTAACAGCCAGCTGGGCAAGATCATTGGCGTCAATGTCCCCGTCCTGGTCCAGGTCGCAGCACAGAAGCTCCAACTCCAGATTCAACGTCTCCCCTTCCCCCAGCTCGATGGTAGCCTCCGCGGGCAGGTGGTATGGGTGCTCGGCCCGCACAGTGTAAGTGCCTGGCGGAAGGGTTACCGAGAAGCTGCCTTCCGGCCCTGTAGTGACGCTCACGGACTCAGGCCCCTCAACGGTGATTGTGGTGCCCGAGTGGTCTGCCTGGAGCTGGAGGGTAACATTGCCTTCTACAGTCCCAGGCCCAGGAGCGGTGACAGGCAGCCGCATAATTGCCAGCCCTGCATCGCCATCAGCAACCAGGGCCAGGCTGCCGGAGACGGCCACGCCGCGGGCAAAGCCCGGGGTGTCCAGGGAGCCCACCTCGGCAGGACTGGACGGGTCGGTCATGTCTATTACCCTCAGCCCAGAACCCCCGTCAGCCACCAGGGCCAGGCTGCCAGAGACAGTGAGTCCTCTCACTACTCCTGGCGTCACCACCTCGCTTACCTTGGTGGGTGTAGAGGGGTCGGTCATGTCTAAAACGAGGACTACACCCCCTGAGCCCAGGAAGGCGTAGGGAGTCCCGTTCACCTCAGCCACGGCGATAGCGTAGGAGGGGCCGTAGGGCCAGCGGCCCACCAGTTCCAGCTCCAGGTCCCCGTTTGCGGCTGTCTCCGATACCGCCGCCTTCCCGGACGAAAGGGAAAGGTAGAAGTCGAGCAAGTCTTCCCGGTCGGACGGCCAGGGAGAGGATGACTTTTCTTCGGGAGGTGGCGGCTGATCTGCCAGGGCGCTGCCGGAGGAGAGGCGAGCCACCAGGAACAGAGCCAGCAGGGGGATGACCACCAGTATGGAAACGGTGGGGAGTATGACCTTCTTTGACATGGCGTCCTCCTGTGCTAAAGGCTGTCAAGGCCGAAGTTCGGACCGATGGATTATACTCCTTATCACGAGCCACTTGACCTACCGGTAGCTCCCAGCCTGATCCCCCGCCGGCACACAGGACAGTCGGCGGTATATGGCCCATACTGTTCGGGGACGCGCTCGTGCCTGATCAACAGGGGTGCCAGACGACGGGCTTCTGAGGCGGCCTGCCCCCGGGCCGCCTCATGAACGCCAGGTTGACACGCCCTGAAGGGTCGCGTATACTACGAGTAGTATCCCTACCCAGGGGGTATGGGTCCCAAAGCGCAGGAGGACAAAGATGGTACCCCAGACTAAGGCGGAGGCCCTTAAAAGGCTCAACTACATCGAGGGCCACCTCTCGGGCGTGAAGCGCATGGTGGAGGAGGACCAGTACTGTGTGGACATCCTGAAGCAGACCTACGCGGTGCGACGCGCCATAGAGAAGGTGGAGTCCCTCCTCCTGGAGGGCCACCTGGATACCTGCGTCGTAGAGGGGATACGCGAGGGACGGGACCGGGAGGTACTGGGAGAGCTCGTGCAGCTCTACAACCTGGCAGGCAGGTAGGGCCACGGTGCAGTCCTGTGTGCGGCGCCCCAAGGAAAACGAGACGAGATGAGTGACGCGACCAGTAGAGAGGTTACCCAAATACGACTCCCGGTGGGGGGGATGACCTGCGCCTCCTGCGTGGCCCACGTGGAAGGAGCGCTGAAGCAGGTAGCGGGGGTGTCATCGGTGCGGGTTAACCTGGCCACCGAGCGCGCCACCATTGAGCTGGGCGAGGAGAGGGTGCCCCTGGGAGAACTACTCAAGGCCGTGGACGAGGCGGGGTACTCCGTACCGCTAGACCGGGCCGGCCTGAACATCGGGGGAATGACCTGCGCCTCCTGCGTGGCCCACGTAGAAGGGGCCTTGAAAGGAGTAGAGGGTGTCGTGTCGGCAAGCGTGAACCTGGCCACCGAGCGGGCGACGCTGGAGTACGTGCCCGGCGTGGCTTCTCTTGAGGCGTTCAGTCGCGCCGTAAACGACGCGGGATATACCGTCGAGGCGCCCAGCGAGGAGGCACAGGGCGGGCTAGGAGAGCTGGACCGCCTGGCCAGGCGCGAAGAGACCAGGGCCCTGCGCAACAGGTTCGCACTCTCCGCCACCCTGGGTGCCGTCCTTTTCCTGGGAAGCTCCGACCCGTTGCCCTGGGTCTCAGGCCTGATGGACCGTACCTACTATCCCTTCCTCCTGTGGGCCCTGGCTACCCCCGTCCAGTTCTGGGCGGGCTGGAAATTCTACACCTCGGGCCTGGGGGCCCTGCGCCATCGGACAGCCAACATGCATACCCTCATTGCCCTTGGCACCAGCACCGCTTACCTGTACAGTGTCGCCGTCGTATTCGTCCGCACCTTATCGCCCGACACCCTGTCCATCCGCGGAGTGGAGGCACAGGTCTACTTCGACACGGCCGCCATCATCATCGCCCTCATCCTCCTGGGGCGCTTCCTGGAGGCCCGGGCCAGGGGGCAGACCTCCGAGGCCATACGCCACCTCATGGAGCTCAGGCCAGCCACGGCAAGGGTAGTCCGGGACGGCCGGGAGGTGGACCTGCCGGTGGACCTGGTGGTTCCCGGCGACGTCATCGTGGTGCGGCCCGGTGAGAAGTTGCCCGTGGACGGCGAGGTAGTACAGGGGTATTCCACCTTGGACGAGTCCATGCTGACCGGGGAGAGCATGCCCGTGGAGAAGGCCGAGGGCTCCCCTGTCTACGGGGCAACCATCAACAGGACCGGGACCTTCCGGTTCCGCGCCAGCAAGGTGGGCAGAGATACCCTCCTTTCTCAGATCATCGCTCTGGTAGAGGAAGCCCAGGGCTCCAGGGCGCCCATCCAGCGTCTGGCCGACGTTGTATCTGCCTATTTCGTGCCCACCGTGCTGGGGTTGTCGTTGGCCGCCTTCCTCTTCTGGCTCCTCCTGGGACCCTCTCCCTCCCTGACCTACGGCCTCCTCGTCATGGTCGCGGTGCTCATTATCGCCTGCCCATGCGCCCTCGGTCTGGCCACACCCACGGCCATCATGGTGGGGACCGGCAAAGGAGCCCAGCGAGGAGTGCTCATTCGCGGCGCAGAAGCCCTCGAGATAGCCCACAAGGTGAGGGTCGTGGTCCTGGACAAAACGGGCACCCTGACCTCAGGCCGGCCGTCGGTGACCGACCTGATCGCCCTGTCGGGCAGTGATCAGGAGCTACTGGGGCTGGCGGCCTCCGTCGAGAATGGCTCCGAGCATCCCCTGGGGGAAGCCATCGTGAGAGCGGCCCGGGACCGGGGAGTAGCGCTGGAGGACGCGCAGGGTTTCGAGGCGATACCCGGCCAGGGCGTCCGGGCCCGGGTCAACGGAAGCACGGTGGTGATGGGAAGCAGCTCCTTCATGGAGACCCAGGGACTGCCGCTTGACGGCCTGGCGACCGGGGAGGCCGAGCTCTCGGCACAGGGCAAGAGCGTCATGTTCGTTGCCTCCGACGGAAAGATGCAGGGCGCCATCGCCCTCGCCGACACCCTGAAGCCCGAGGCCGCGGAGGTGGTCTCGCGGCTCCGGGACCTCGGCCTCGAAGTCATCATGCTCACCGGCGACAACCAGGCTACCGCCGAAGCGGTGGCGGGAACGTTGGGAGTGGACCGGGTGATCGCCCGGGTCCTACCTCAGGAAAAGGCCGAGGTGATCAGGGGACTCCAGCGGGAGGGCAAGCTGGTGGCCATGGTGGGCGACGGCATCAACGACGCCCCGGCCCTCGCCCAGGCGGACGTGGGCATAGCCATGGGCACAGGCACCGGCGTCGCCATGGAGTCGGCCCAAATCACCCTTATGCGGGGCGAGCTTACGGGCCTGCTGGCGGCGTTCCAGCTCAGCCGCAGCACCATGCGCACCATCAAGCAGAACCTCTTCTGGGCCTTCTTCTACAACGCGGCCCTGATTCCCGTGGCGGCGGGGGCCCTCTATCCCCTCTTCGACCACCTGGGAGGAGTCCCCTCCGGGCTACACTTCTTCTTCGGCGACCTGGGCTTCCTCAACCCCATCCTCGCCGCCCTAGCCATGGCCTTCAGCTCGGTGACGGTGGTGAGCAACTCCTTGAGACTGCGGAGGCTGAAGCTGGATGGCTCCTGACGCCGGATCATCTCGAATCGGGGAGGTAAACGCGATAGCTATAGACCCGGTATGCAAGATGGACGTAGATGAGGGCGGTCCCCCCGGGGGCACGACCGAGCACGAGGGCCAGACCTACTACTTCTGCGCTCCCGGATGCAGGCGGGTCTTCGAGAGGAACCCCGAGAAGTACCTCGGCAGCTAGGCCCGCTCGCCCTCGGAGCCGGTGGTTGCGGCTTCCGGTTGAAAAGGGCCTCGCTGTGTCTTAAAATGGTAGCAGCACCAGAAACTTCCGCGAGGTGAAACCCGTTGGCTCAAGAGACGACCGCCACCATCACCATCTACACCCATCCGGACTGCTCCTACTCCACGGCAGCCAAGGAGGACTACCGAAACCAGGGCGTCAAGTTTCACGAGATCGACGTCAGTCGCCACCCCGAGGCGGTCCCGGAGCTGGAGCGCCTCACCGGTGGGGAGCGGATTACCCCAGTGATACTGGAGGGCGACACCGTGACCGTGGGCTACCACGGCGTGGGTTGAAGCTTCGAATAGCTGGGGCGGTCGGCCCCACACGCAGCGGCCCTTTCGTTGACACTGACCGTCAACCAGGCGTAAAATCTACTTGCTGAGAGGCCATCGCGCCTTTACCGAGCACACCCCTCGACGGACCCGTGGTGTAGTGGCCTAACATGCGGCCCTGTCAAGGCCGAGATCGCCGGTTCGAATCCGGTCGGGTCCGCCACCTTAAGCTCACCGAGACGACCCTCATTCATAGCCTCTGCTCGTCACTCGCATAGAGGAGCTCATCCAACGAATGGACGAAATGCCCACCGTCTACTAGCGTGGGCCGTCAGGAGACGTGGTGACGCCCCTTGGAAGAGGCTTCCGAGGGGCGTCGTACATGGGCCACGATGCGCGGTCGCTGGGTGCCTACCCCAGTCGGCCCGGCAGCTTATCGGGAAACTCGATACCAACGATATTGACCCTGATCTCTTTCGCCACAAGCCCGCACAACGCCAGTATCCTCTGGGCGACGCTCTCACGTACCTTTTCCACGACCTGAGGTATGCTGAAGCCGTACACGACGCGGAGCTCGATTGCCAGGATCGCCTCCTTGCGCCCGGCCTCGACGGCCACACCTCGTGCCCTTGTCTCCCGGCTTCCCACCCGCCCTCCGATAGCCGTGCCGACTGAGCTCTTCCCCAACGAGGCGACACCCTCTACATCACGGGCAGCCATGCCCACGATCGACGCAATGACCTCGTTGCCTATATGCGTCTCTCCTGCCACCTGAAGCTGTCCTGGCTGTTGTGCCTGGGCTGGATTGGTCTGCATTTTCTGCCTAGGATCCTCCGTAGAAATTATTCGGGCCCTCAACCAAGTCTACGTCCCCAACCGCGTTTTCGATCTATCATGCCGGATCGAGTCCTACAGCATCCTCCCAACCCGCTCGCCGTCGTAAATGGCGGCCTCCAGGTTTCGCGGCGCCAGACAGTCGCCGATGGCATGCAACTCCCCGGTCTTACCCTTGAGGGCGAAGTAGAGTTCATTGTCCGCTTTGTTGCCCATCGCAATGACTACGGTATCTACCCCCCCGATACGCCTCTCCTCCTGGGTGTACTTATTGTAGCAGACCACCTCGCTACCCCTTATCTCCTTGACCAGCGTGTTTGGGGTGATCTGGATTCCCTTCGGCAGGATCCTCTGGTACACGGAGGTAACGAAATCGAGGGGGATGTCACGGCCCGGGTGGACTCCGGGGCAGATGACTTCCACTTTGCGCCCCTGGTCCGCAAGGTACTCCGCGGTGTACAGCCCCGCGAAGTGAGGGTCTTCGTCGACCAGCACCACGTTGGGCCCTACGCTCTCCGGGTCCTTCAGCGCACCCCAAACCGTCAGCACGTTCTCCTGCCCCACCCCCGGAAGGGCCATCACGTCGGGGCGGTGGCTGCTGTAGCCGCTGCGCAGGGGTGTGGAGCCCGTAGCCATTACAACGGCGTCGGGGTTATCCGCCAGGACCGTATCGGCGGAGGCCTCGCGCCCGAGCCGTACCTTTACCCCTGCCTTATACATCTGGTACTCCTGCCACCGGGTGGTCTCAGCGAAATTCCGCCGGCTCTCGATCTTGGCCGTCAGGTTGTTCTGACCGCCCAATACCGTGTCCCGCTCGTAGAGGGTCACGTCGTGCCCCCGCTGGGCCGCCACTCGGGCGGCGGCCATGCCGGCAGGCCCGCCGCCGACCACTACCACCCGCTTACTGGTCGACGCGGGTCTAAGGGTCCCCACCCCCAGCTCGGCCTCGTGTCCCACGGCAGGATTATGGATACAGGACACACCGCGTCCCGTCATCAGCCTCTGAATACAAGACTGGTTACAGAAGGTGCAGTAGCGGATACCCTCCAGGTCCCCCTGCTGCGCCTTTTTCGGCAGCTCCGGGTCGGAGATGAGGGGCCTAACCATGCCGACCATGTCGGCCTGGCCGTCGGCGAGGACCTTCTCCGCCTGTACCGGGTCCCCGATGCGGCTTACGACGCACACAGGCATGTGGGGCGCAGACCTCTTGATAATCTCCGCGAGGTGGGTAAACATCCCGGGCGGAGCCGTCATGTCCGCGATCCATCCCGGCCAGGAAAGGTAGGTCATGCCGCTCACATTGAGGTAGTCCACCAGGCCGGAATCGGCCAACCTCACCGCGACCTGCTGGGCCATCTCGCTGGTCACGCCGTCGGGGGCGTAGTCGTCGCCGTTCATCCTCACGCCCACCACGAAATCCCTGCCCACATCCCTGCGAATTGCCTCCAGGGACTCCAGCAAGAAGCGCATCCGGTTCTCCAGGCTGCCCCCATACTCATCGGTGCGCCTGTTAACGTGAGGAGAGAGGAACTCGCTCAGAAGGTATCCCTGGGCGGAGAACAGCTCGACCCCATCCCATCCCGCCTCCCGCATGTTTCTGGCGCCGTGGGCGAAGGCCTCCACGTAGTCCTGGATGTCCTCGACCTCCATCTCCTTCGGTATATGGCGGTTCACCGGGCACGGCAGGGCCGAGGGGGCCCACAGGGGCATCCTGTAAGAGGGGTCCATGGCACCCTGGCGGCCAGCGGCGTTCAGCTGGGACAGGATCTTGGCTCCGTGGCGGTGGACCTCCGTGGCCAGCCTCGCGAACTCGGAAATCAGCGAATCGTCGTTGCACCTGCTGAACGTCCCGTTTCCGGTCACGGGTACCTCCCCGCCCCAGCTCCCCTTGCTGTCCCAGGAACTGGGAGTGACGTAGTTGGACTTGATCATCATCCCCACGCCACCCTTTGCCCGCTCCACCATGTAGCTGATTATTCTGTCGTTCATCTCGCCGTGCCCCGGCTCGAAGATCACGCCGTGGGCAGGGGAGACTATCCGGTTGCGGATGGTCATGGGACCGATTTTCAGGGGTGAGAACAGAAGTTTGAACTGCTCGGCCATGGTCCTACCTCCTGGAGTGGCTCCAGATTTCAGTGCCCGTCTTAACTAGCCCCGGTGTGCCACCGAGGCTATATAGTATTGTACATTAGGGTCTGGACAGCGGCAAAAAGCGACGGCGGGGCGCGGGCTACGCGGTTCCCTGGAGGAACCCCAGGACTTCTCTGACATACGCGTCGGGCTGCTCGAAGTGGGGCCTGCCCTCTGCTCCAGGAATTATCACCAGACGAGCGTCACCTATGCCCCTGGCAAGCCTGTCCACCGACCCGTAACCCAGCTCCGGTTTCGACATCCAATCGTGCTCCCCGGCGAGCACCAGTGTGGGGCACTCGACCAACCCCAGCCGAGGGTGGAGGTCGTACCGAATGAGCTGCTTCATCGTCGCCACCCACCACCCGCCGTGCTCCTCGACATCCTGGCGGGCTACCTGGACGGCCTCCTCACGTTCGGCCGGCTCCACACCAGGGTACATGTGGCCGGACCACTGGTCGTAGGGCCTGGGAAGCTCGTTTTCGTCCAGATAGCTCCCCACAAATCGCTCCCGCCAGAACCTCTCGGCCTCCTCGATGTTCCAAGGGGGCGCGCCCTCTATCACCAGCCTGTCCACCCGGAGCGGCGAGGTCGCTGCCAGGTGGACCGCGTTGATGGCGCTACCGTGGTTGGCCAGCAGATGCGCCCGCTCGATCCCCAGCCCGTCCATCAGCTCCCTCAGCGAATCCGCGTACTCCGCGGGACCGTAGGGCACCGCCGGCGTGTCCGAGCGGGCGCAGCCGGGGATGTCCACGGCATAGACGCTGTACTGCCGGGCGAAGGCGTCCACCACCCGAGAGTAAAACCAGGAGTTGCCTCCGTAGGCACCGGTCATGATGACAGGGAACCCGGCGCCCATCTGGACGTAGAACACCTTGCCATCGCCCAACTGGACGTGGCGCCCCATCTTCACCCAGTCGCCATACTCATAGGGGAGCGGCATATGAGACCCTCTGCCAGCCAGTCCTGACGTGCCGGGGCCCGCTGGCCCACGGCTGACCGGCGCGACCATACTACCATCTGAGGAGTCGCAGGGCCAGCCCGCATCCCCAGGTACCCGGACCATCTTCGACCAACGAAGGCCGGATGCCGTGGGTGTATCCCGGAAGCCTCAGAGTGGGGGCGTACCTCTCCCGGCTTAGTCTCGCTGGCACGCTCCACAGCAGGCTGGTATCATAGCAGTTGAGCACCAGTCCGGCCGCCCAAGGGACCAGGCTAAAAGGGGACGCGAGATGCCCCACGACCTGCTGGGAGATATCGGCCTTTCCATCGCCGTGGCCACAGGACTGGCCTTCGTCGCCCGTGGGCTCAGGCAGCCCCTTATCCTGGCCTATATCGCCGCCGGTGTGGTCCTGGGATCCCAAATCGGATTCGGGGTCATCGACGACGATGAGGCCATCAAGACGATCTCGGAGATCGGGCTGATCCTGCTACTCTTCATCATCGGCCTGGAGATCGACGTGAAGAAGCTGGTAGCGGCAGGCCGGCCTGTTATGTTCACCGGCCTCCTGCAGGTCCCAGTGTGCCTGGCGTTGGGGCTGGGTTTCTTCACCCTCCTTGCCATCGCGGGCTTCCCCTTCTCCCGGGGAAGCCTGGACGTAGTCTACCTCGCCGCCGCCACGTCCCTGAGCAGCACCATGATCGTGGTCAAGCTCCTCTACGACAAGCAGGAGCTCGACACCCTGGCCGGCCGCATCACCGTGGGTGTCCTTATATTCCAGTACCTGTGGGCCATCCTGTTCGTGGCGTTTCAGCCCAACCTGCGCGACCCCCAGGTACTGGACTTCCTGCTATCGGTGGTCCAGGGAGCGGCCCTGGTGGGCTTCAGCTTCGCCACCAGTAGATACGTCCTCCCCATCCTGTTCCGGTATATCGCGAGGACGCCCG
Source organism: Dehalococcoidia bacterium (assembly GCA_965247055.1). Classification (GTDB taxonomy): domain Bacteria; phylum Chloroflexota; class Dehalococcoidia; order Lucifugimonadales; family JAGWBF01; genus CBDFGE01. Next base: position 341,563 of record CBDFGE010000006.1, on the reverse strand, counting down.
AGCTGGTACTGCTGGCGTCCCTCGCCTGGGTTTTTGTGATCAGCGGCCTGGCGGACCTGGCCGGTCTCTCCCGGGCGATGGGGGCGCTGCTGGCGGGGGTGTCCATCTCCACCTTCCCCTACAACCAGGAGGTGATCGAGAGGGTCATCAGCATCCGCGATTTCTTCGTCACCCTGTTCTTCGTAGCCCTGGGAATGACCATGCCCCTCCCGGACGGCATGGTGATCGCCACCGCCCTGGCGGCTACCGGGTTCGTCCTCCTCTCCCGGCTGGTAACCGTCATGCCTGTCCATTACCTGCTCAAGCAGGGCAACCGGGTCAGTCTCCTCTCTTCCCTGAACCTGTCCCAGATAAGCGAGTTCTCCCTGGTCTTCGCAGCCCTAGGCGTATCCTCTGGACATATTCAGGGAGACACTTTCGCCGTCATCATCGTTACCATGGTGTTCGCCTCCGCGCTCTCAACCTATCTGGTGAACTACAGCCATCATATCTATACGTTCGTCAATCCTGCTATGAAAAGGGTCGGCCTGCGGGAAATAGACGGGCAGGACAGGGCAGGGGTGGCGCCCGCCCTGGAGGCCGGGGAGGCCAAGGGCATTGTCATGCTGGGTTTCTTCCGGGTGACCAGCTCCCTGCTCCAGAAGATGCAAAGCACCAACTCCGGCCTCGTCAAAGAGGTACCGGTGATCGACTTCAACCCGGACGTGTACCGGGAGCTGAGCAGACGGGGCGTGAAGTGTATCTACGGGGACATAAGCCACATGGCGACCCTGCGGGAGGCGGGAATCGAGAACGCCAGGGTGGTCCTCTCCACGGTGCCCGACGGCATCCTGAAGGGCACCGACAACCTCAGGCTGATAAAACAGGTAAGAGGGCTGGCCCCAAACGCCAGCATCGTCTGCACGGCTGAGAGCGTTCCCTCGGCCCTGGAGATGTACAGATCGGGAGCCGACTACGTATTCCTGCCCAGGATAGCGGCCGCCGAAGACCTGATCGAGGTGCTCGAACAGGTCCAGAACCAGACCCTGGACCAGGCACGGGAGCAGCAGATAAGGGCGCTCATGGAGCGGGACGAGGTGGTTTAGCACGCCCGGTCGCGGACCACGATTGTGACCTTTTTAACAAAATCTTAACACCAGCCGGCGCGACGGTACGCCTGTTCCTTCTGGTTCAACGTCAGCTCCTTCATATACTGAACATTTGTTAACCCCTGACATTATTATTGACTAACCACAGATATGATTGACACACCGTTTAGATTCGCCTATCATTTCTGACGGGCCTCGCAACAAACAGGAGGACAGGTAAATATGAGTAAAAGCGCAGAGTTCCGAAAACTCCTCGCATCCGAGCCTTACATCTATTCCAGCGGGGTCTACACGCCCATCGAGGCGAAGATCGCCGAATCCGTGGGGCTCAAGTGGGTGTACATGAGCGGATACTCCTGCGCGGTGGGATATCTGGCGCGGGCCGACCTCGGCTTCCCCACCATGACGGAGATGTCCGGCTGGGCGAAGTCGATCGCCACCGTGGTTGACATCCCGGTAATAGCCGACGCAGACGACGGCTACGGCAACGCCCTTATCATTACCCGCACCGTGGAGGAGTTCGAGAAGACGGGAGTGGCCGGTATTCACCTAGAGGACCAGAGGTTCCCCAAGCGGTGCGGGCACCTGGCCGGGAAGTACTGCCTGCCAATGGAAGAGTCGGTGAAGAAGATCCAGGCCGCCATCGACGCCCGGTCCGACCCGGACTTCTTCATCATAGCCCGCACCGATGCGGTCAACGCCGTCGGAGGCAGCATGGAGGAGGCAATCGAGCGGGGGAAGCGGTACTTCGACGCGGGCGCCGACCTGGTCTGGCCCGAGTTTCCGACGCCCGACCGCCGTGACGCCGAAATCTACGCCGAGGCGATGCAGAACGGCTACTCCGGCATGCCACTTGGGTTCAACTACTCCTCCTCGTTCAAGTGGACCCAGGTGGAGAATCCCCTCACCTTCAAAGAGCTTGGCCAGATGGGATACAAGTTCATATTCATCACGCTGGGGGCCATCCACGCGGCGATGTACGGTGAGTGGAATTTCATGAAAGACCTGTGCGAGAACCAGGAGCAGGCCCAGCTCAGGCTCCAGGAGCTCAAAAGCGGCCACCCCACGGAGAACCATCATATCATGGGCCGGTTCGAGCACTTCCAGAAACTGGAGGAGAAGTACCTACCCAAGGAGATGGTGGAGGAGCGCTACACCACTACCAAGGGCTTCGGGGCCCGCGACTTCAAAGCCAAGGGCGTCCTGTAAAAGCATCCTCCCAGGCGCCATCGCAGTCCAAGCCCGGCCACCTGGCCGCCACTCCTCGGCAAAATACGGCGAGGCGGAATGGCTCGCCACCCCACACCCGCCGTTACTTAAGGCTGCCATGGTCATGTCCCGCAGCAGCCACGGTGCAGTCCGGACCCCAAGGAGGTGTACCCCATGGTAGCAGCGACCGACAGGCTAACCTTTGCGCCGGTTGAAGGGGCTGCAGAACTCTTCACACCCCAGTTCATCGAATATCTGGTGCTCCTGCATGACCGCTTCACCCCCAGGGTCCGCGAGCTGCTGGCCAAGCGGGCTGAGGTGTTGCGGCGTGCGCTCGAGGAGCGCGCCCTGCCGGCTTTTCTGCCCGTCTCCCAGATAAACACCGGCGACTGGAAGGTACCTCCTGTGCCCGATGACCTGAAAAGGCCGGGAATCGAGATCTCCGGTCCCGCCTCCATCACCAGTATGTTCATTAACGCCCTCAATCCCGGGCCCGGGGGGCAAAGGGCAGAGGGCGACCTGGACGATGACGAAGATTCGGCCGGGCACCGCTTCATCGACAGCGTGACGGTAACCCACAACCGGCTCAAGGCCGTAGAGCGCACCCTCACCTACTACAACCCGGAAAGGGAGAGGGAGTACCGCATAGAGCCGGGGGAGATCCCGTTCTTCATGCACCGGGAGCGGGGACTTCATCTGGACGAGCCGGAAGTAACCATCGATGGCTCCCCCATACCCGCCGCCATCCTCGGCACGGCCCTGACCCTCGCCTACTCAGGAAGGGCCCAGGTCGAGCGAGGCCAGGGCGTATATTTCTACCTGCCGAAGCTGGAATCGGCCGAAGAGGCGCGTTTCTGGAGGGATTTCTTCGACATCAGCGTGGAGCACCTGGGCTTCCCGGACAGCGCGGTTATCAGGGCGGTCCACCTGGTCGAGTCCCTCCCCGCCGTCTACCAGATGGAGGAGATGCTTTACGAGCTGGGCCCCTATGCCGCGGGATTGAACGCCGCTCGCTGGGACCTCAAAGCCAGCATATTCGAGTTCATCATGGCGGACCCCAAGTCCGTTTGGCCCGATCGCTTTGGTGTGGACATCAAGACCACCGACTTTTTGGCCAACATCTTCCGGCGGCTGGTGGCCATATGCCTCAAAAGAGGGGCTGCCCCCATCGGCGGCATGGCTACTGCCCTACCCAACCCCGACGACGAGGTCAACAAGGCGGCGGCCGAGGCCATAAGGATCGACAAAGTGTGGGAAGCCAACCAGGGGTTCATCAGGGCATGGGTCGCCCACATCTTCCACATGAAGACGGCCGCGGACCCCTTCAAGGAGCTTATAGGCTCTGGCTGGAAGCCCAGTCCCGAGATGCACGTTCCCGACAACTACCCCGTCGAAATCAAGGTCCCCGAAGGCCCCATCACCATGGAGGGGACCCGCCGCAACGCGCGGATGCTCATCGAGTACGTCGAGGGTTGGCTAAACGGGAGGGGCGCCAAGAGCATAGATAGCCTGGAAGGCAAGCCCGGCGTGCACCCGGCCCTGATGGAGGACCTGGCGACCGGCCGCATGTCCGTGGCACAGGTCGCCCAGAGGGTCCTGCACCAAGCCAGGGACTCCATCACAGGGCAGGGCCACGATTTCGCAAACGTCAAAGAGCTCCTCCGCAAGGAGCTGGAGGACATCCTGGCCCGCAGGCGGGCTGCGGTCATGGAGGGGGATGAGAGGAGCCAGAGGGCCTACTCCCAGGCCGAGCAGAGGTACCGCAAGTCGGTCAAGATCGCCATGAGGTGGATCAGAAACTACACCGAGTTCGACTACAGGAGCCTGGGCTCCTACACGCGGGCTGACCTGGAGAGGATCGCCGCCGAGCAGGATGCCTTCTAGCCCCCTGGACTTCCCGGGGCCGCCCACACATCCATTCCCAGTGCCCGATACAAGCGGGTTGGGGGAGTTGGCCGCGAGGGCGAATGATCACCCTGCACGATTAGGCTGAAAGTGTACGGCATCTACCAGACGGGTACGGCAGCTTGACAAAGGCGGGGGTGGCCATAGAATAGGGGCAGGCCTGGGTAGGAGCCCCCGGATTGACCGGGCGCCCGGTGGAAGAGGGTGCGGATCCCACGCGATAGGACAGGAGGGCTTGGTGCAGGAGCGCAGGCTGCCCACCCAGGAGGAGGTGGAGTCGTACCTGAGGGACCGGCGCAACTGGGGCCGGTGGGGAGGTGACGACGAGTTGGGTGCGATAAACCTCATCACTGCCGAGAAACGGCTCTCCGCCGCGCGGCTGGTACGCAGCGGCAGCTGCCTATCCCTCAGCAGGTACTTTCCCAAGGCGCCGGGGCCGGGAAACTTGTATCCCGCCGACCACTGGCTGCGAACGATAAAGCGGCGGGGCGGAGGGGGAGCCATAGACTACTACGGTATACGCTACCACGGATACACCGCAACCCACCTGGACGCCCTGTGCCACGCCTGGGGCAGCGACGGCATGTGGAACGGCCGGGACCCCGACCGGGAGATTACCTTCGAGGGTGCCACCTTTGGGTCTGTTCACCGGTGGGGTGACGGAATCGTCACCCGGGGTGTGCTCCTGGACATACCCAAACACAGAGGAGAGCCCTACGTCACCCAGGAACGTCCGGTCCACGGATGGGAGCTCGAGGACGCAGCCGCGGCCCAGGGGGTCGAGCTGGAGCCGGGGGACGCCCTGGTGGTGCACTGCGGCCGGGAGGCGTGGCAGGAGGCCCATCCCGGTACCGCCTACGGCCCCAGCCGCACCGCCCCCGGACTCCACGCATCCTGCCTCCCTTTTATTCGGGACAACGACGTGTCGGTGCTGGTCTGGGATATGCAGGACCTCCTTCCCAGCGGGTACGACCTCCCCTGGACAGTCCACGGCGTGCTCTTTGCCTACGGGGTGGCGATCTTGGACAACGCCCTCCTGCAGCCCCTGGCCGAGGCCTGTGAGCAGGAGGGCCGCTGTGAGTTCATGCTCATGGTCGCACCCCTGAAGGTCGAGGGAGGCACCGGCTCTCCCGTCAACCCCATCGCTCTGCTCTAGCAGGCTGCGGAAAAACTCTTGTTCACGGTGTATCCGAGGCTCTTCTGGGATAAAATAGGGGCAGACCATCTTTGGAGGTGCCCCAATGCGCGGATGCCAGGAGCCCCAGGTCCCCATGTTGACCTTCGTGGATATGGACGGGCGGGTGCCGCCGGACCATCCCTTGCGGACTATCAAGGCGCTGGCGGATGAGGCCCTCCGGGAGCTGTCCTCCGAGTTTGACCGGATGTATGCCGAGGTAGGGCGGCCCTCCATCCCACCGGAGCGCCTACTCAAGGCCTCGCTGCTCATCGCCCTGTTTTCTGTGCGCAGCGAGCGGGCGTTCTGCGAGGAGTTGGACTACAACATGCTGTATCGTTGGTTCCTGGATATGACCCTCCTGGAGTCCAGCTTTGACCCGACGGTGTTCACCAAGAACCGGCAGCGGCTGCTGGAGCACGCAGTGGGGCAACAGCTGTTTGCCACGGTCCTGGTGGGGGCCGACCGGCACGGCTTACTCTCGGACGAGCACTTCACCGTGGACGGGACGCTGATTGAGGCGGCGGCCAGTCTGAAAAGCTTCAAGTCCAAAGGGGGAGAGCCGGCCTCGGACGACGGGGACCCCGGCAACCCGTCGGTGGACTTTCACGGGGAGAAACGGCGCAATAAGACCCACCAAAGCACCACGGACCCGGAAGCCCGATTGTTTCGGAAAGGCAAAGGGAAGGAAGCCAAGCTGGTGTTCATGGCCCACGCCCTGATGGAGAACCGGAACGGGCTGCTGACGGACTTCCAGGTGAGCGAGGCGAGCGGGACGGCGGAGCGAGATGCGGTCCCGAAGCTCCTGGAGGGGGCGAAGGAGCGGGGCTTCCACCCCAGGACCCTGGGTGGGGACAAGAACTACGACACGCGGGATTGTGTGGAAGCGATGCGCAACCGAAGGGTCACGCCTCACGTGGCCCAGAACACCAGTGGCCGGCGCAGCGCCATCGACGGGCGGACAACCCGGCATCCGGGCTACCGGGTGAGCCAGCGAATACGAAAGCGGGTGGAGGAGATCTTCGGGTGGATGAAGACGGTCGGTGGGTTTCGGAAGACCCGGTATCGAGGGGTGGACAAGACGGGACTAGCAGGCTACCTGGTGGCCACTGCGTATAACCTGGTGCGGATGGCCAAGCTGCTCATGACCCAGCTACAGGAGGCTCCGGTCCTGCAGGCAGCATGACTTCCCAAGGACGGAGTCTGCCCTCAACGCCCTGACAGGGGCGAAAAGGGAACTCCTGCAACCCAGGAAAGTGGCTTCAGACCTTCCCAAAGCACTCATCGAGCAACGATATGAGCTATTACCAGGTCGTTTCGCGACCATAGAACCCTTTCTTCAGCAGCCTGCTAGGGGGTGCGCCCGGGCCCGGCGCAGTGGGTCTCCCACCGCTGGGCAAAGGTCTGACCTTCGGGCGTACCATATACCCGGCCCATAGAGCGGCTACCTGAGAAAAGAGAAGGGACCATGGAGCTTACCGGAGTCAGTATCGGCACCCGCAGGGATGACGACGACGCGGAGATCCTCGCCATTGCCCGCAGGGCTGACGAGCTCGGATACCACACCCTGTGGACGGCGGAATCCTGGGGCAGGGACGCCTTCACTATTCTGACCATGATCGCCTGCAACACCGGTAGGATACGTCTGGGCACAGGGATCGTCGCCATCTACAGCCGGACGCCGACCCTCCTAGCCCAGACCGTCGCCTCCCTGGACGTCATCTCCCGGGGTAGGGCCGTCCTGGGACTGGGGACCAGCGGACGGGTGGTGGTGGAGGACTGGCATGGGCAAAAGTACGAGAGGCCCCTGGAGCGGACCCGGGAATACATCGAGATCATCCGGATGGCCCTGGCCGGACAGAGGGTCGACTACCACGGACGTAACTTCCGGCTGGCCCGGTTCCGCCTCGCCTTCTCTCCGGTGCAGGAGAAGATCCCCATATTTGTGGCCTCACTGGGGCCCAAGAACCTGGCCCTTACCGGGGAGCTTGCCGATGGATGGCTACCCACTTGGGTGCACGTCGATCACCTGCCCGCCATGAGGCGGCAGGTGGAGGAGGGCGCGGCCCGGGCAGGCCGGAGCATGAATGACGTAACGGTGGCCCCCCAGGTGATGTGCTATGTCTCCCGAAACTCGGAGGAGAGGGAGGAGGGGCGGCGGCTCCTTGGCGCCCACCTGTCCTACTACGTGGGCGGCATGGGCACCTACTACCAGGACCTGTTCGGGCGCTACGGCTACCAGGAGGAGGCCCGGCTCATTAAGGACGCCTGGAAAAGGAACGAGCGAGAGAGGGCGGCCTCGCTGGTCTCCGACGATATACTTGACAAGGTTGCCATTTTCGGAGAGGCGGAGGAGTGCCGGGAGAAGCTGGGGCGATACAGGGCGGGGGGCGCCGACATGCCCGTCGTGGGCTTTCCCCACGGCTGCCCTCTGGGCCCCGTCCTTCGTACCCTGGAGGCCCTCGCACCCGCAAATTGAGGCCGTCCGCAGGGTGGGCAGATGCCAGCGGGGCGGCTCCACGCGGAGTTTGTCGAGGTGGGCTGGCTTGGAAGCTGTCCAGTTAGAGAGGTTCAAGATCACCGGGTATCTTGGTTCGGGGGCGGACTACGAGGCCCGGGCAGCGACGGACCTGTCCACTGGAGAGCAGGTGGTCATCAAGCGTCCCAACCCCGACTATATCGCCCGGAAACTACACCACAGCGTGGACCGTACCTCCGAGCAGCTGATTGAGGTCCACGAGACCCTTGGCCCCTCTATTCCCCACATAGCCCACCTGATAGGTTACACCGAGATAGCCCAGCACGATGGCTACTTCGGGGACTCCCTGACCGAGTGCTACCGGGTACTGGTAGAGCAGCGGGCCCGGGGGCTACCCCTGGTAAGCGACATCCGGGACAAATTCAAAGGGGTCCCCATAGGTCTGGGCCAAAAGCTGTTCGCCCTGTATCCTCTGCTGCCCCATCCCGCCGAAGGCCGCTTCCCGGTCCACCGGCAGCTCATCGAGGTGGAGGAGGCCTTTCACCGGGCAGGGCACCTCCTGCTGGACCTGCGGCCTCAGAACGTCTACTTCGAGCCGGGCCGGGGGAGAATAACGGTCATCGACATCGGGACCATGCCCACGCGGGGCCCGGCATCCCAGGGGAGGGCCAGCAGGAGGGGCACGTCGGAGGATATCCATGACTTCTTCGCCGAGGTGTTCAGGTTCTATTCCAGCCCCCAGGGCCCCCCTTCCGAGGCCGCAGGGTACGGGGAGCCCGCCGGCATGGAGGCCGTCCCCCTCTTCGAAGAGCAGATCGACGCTATGCTGCGTAGCTACTCATCAGTAGCGGACCGGGAGGTCAAGGAAGCTGCTGTCACATGCTTGCAGAGGGTCCGGGACCGTGGCTATGCGTCCTGCGAGGGATTCCGAGAGGACTTCGAGGTCTATCTGGCGGCCCTGGAAGGCAGCTACGACCGTCTCCCCGGCTACGATAGCGCCGCTGGGGTCTGGGCCCAGGCCCTGGAGATGCTTTCCGACGACTACTGGCACAGGTTCCTCTTCGATCCAGATTCGGACCTGGCCAGCTACAGGGGGCGGGGTAGATGACATCGGCCATCGGCAACGGAACTGTGGCTTATTACCAGGACAACTCCGCCCACGGGGAGGACACCTTCGTGATCCGGGACCTGGGCGACACGTCGAGCCTGGACGCTGTCCTGGATGGGGTCAGCCGGTGTGAGGGTGCGTACGCCAGTAACTTTACCGCCCAGCTCCTCCGGGACACTCCGATCCGGTCCGTCGACGACGCGGTGGGTGCCCTCTCCCAGGCGAACAGCAGCCTTTTCCAGAGTGGCAGGGGGCGTAACCTGCTGACCACTGCCTCCCTGGCCTTGAAGCTGGGAGACCATCTGCACGTTATAAACGTGGGGGATAGCCCCGTGTACCTGGTGCGCGATGGGAAGGCGACGGAGCTAACAAGTATCGTCAGCTCAGCCCTGCTCCTGGGCGCGATGAGTACGGCGGTTGGGCTCGGGGAGACCTTCGCCTACGAGCACAAGTCCGTGACCCTCCGGCCCGGCGACGGGCTGGTCCTGGCCACCGACGGCCTGATCAACAACGTGTTTCCCGAAGAGGTCGCCCAGATTGTGGCGGCGGCTGCCACTCCCCAAGACGCCGTCCTGGCCATTCAAGTCCTCGTGGCCGAGAAACGCCGTCGCCACCAGGGCCGGAACGACTCCTACGGTACCTTCCACGAGGACGACCAGACGGCCATATTCCGGTTCCTGGAGTAGGGAGGGCCGCAGCGGGGGACCTGCCGAGGGGCTTCTCCTAACACGTACCCCAGGAGATAGAGGAGCGTAAAAGGCGCGTACAGAACAAATAGGTCTATGATTTTCGCCCGCAAGCGCGAGCCTCTGCCCGCCAACTCCTGAGTAGCGCCCGCGCTGACGGCGTTCCCCGAAAGAGAACTGTCACGGGCCTCGCGGGTGTTATCCGTCCGGCACCGCGGACCTTTTCATAGCCCGCCTCTTTTCGACTTAGGTGTAGGCGGTGTTGTCAGATGTTAATGCCGACGGGATCGTGGATCATATGGACCTGCTTAGGGTCGCGATTAGCTTGGGTCAGAGTCCCCCCCTCGATGAGGAGGCGGACGTTAACAGAGACGGATTCATCGATGTGTTAGACCTGACATTAGTGGGGCTTGATTTCGGCAAGGAGGCAAAGGATGGCGTTGCGATTGAGTAGCTTCTGGAAAGGTATGCTCGTGGGTATAGGGGCTTTCCTCGTCATAACGGGCATAGCATCGGCCGTACTGTTTGAGGCGACAAAGTCTGTACCAGTGTCCGTAACCCTTACGGACGTATCGGTGCTGTCAGAAGGGGCTCTCGAAGTTTATTCGAGTGAAGATTTGACGCAGCCTCCCCTGGCACAGCTGGAGTTTCCTGACGTTCCCGTGGTAACGAGCCCATTCATCGGGCCGGCCAGCGTTCCTGTGTGGATTCTGAGGTGGACCCCAAAATTCGGACAGGTGGCTAAGAGAGAGTCCCGCTCCTAAAATAGGACGGAAACAAGGAGCAGGACATGAAGCAAACACGTAAGAAGCACAGCCCAGTCTTCAAGGCCAAAGTGGCTTTGGCCGCGCTCCAGGGGGAGCACACCATTGCAGAGCTGGCCAGCCGGTTTGAAGTCCACCCGAGCCAGATCCATGCCTGGAAGAAGGCCTTGACTCAGGGGGCGCCGCACCTCTTTGAAAATGGTGGTGGACGCCAGGAGAAGGACCAAGAGGTCCTCACTGCCCAGCTCTACCAACAGATTGGGCAGCTCAAGGTGGAACGGGATTTTTTGTCACGGAGCTTCGGGTTGTGAGCCGGTCCCAACGCCGGGCCATGATTGACCGAGAAGAACCGAAGCTGTCTCTGGTGCGCCAGTGCGCCTTGCTGGGTATCAGCCGCTCCTCGTTGTACTACCTGCCAACCGAGGCCGGCGCCGAGGACTTGGAGTTGATGGCCCTCATAGACCAACAGTACCTGAAGACACCTTTCTACGGCTCCAGAAGGATGACTGCCTGGCTCAGCAATCACGGACACCAGGTCAACCGCAAGCGGGTCCGCCGGCTGATGCAGCTGATAGGCCTGGAGGCCATCTACCGGCGTCCCAACACCAGCAAGCCAAACCCAGGGCATAAGGTCTATCCGTACTTGCTCAGGGGGCTGGAGATCAACCGGGTCAACCAGGTGTGGGCCACCGACATCACCTACATACCCATGGCTCGGGGTTTCCTCTACTTGGTGGCCATCATGGACTGGCACAGCCGCTACGTGCTGGCCTGGCGGCTGTCCAACACCCTGGAGGTAGACTTCTGTGTTGCGGCTCTGGAAGAGGCCTTGAGCAAGGGTCGGCCACAGATCTTCAACACCGACCAGGGCAGCCAGTTCACCAGCGAGGCCTTCACCAGCATGCTGCTGGCGCAAGGCGTTCAAGTGAGCATGGACGGCAGGGGCCGGTGCATGGACAACGTCTTCGTGGAACGGCTGTGGCGCAGCATCAAGTACGAGGAGGTGTACCTGAAGGCATACCAAAATGGGACTGAGGCCAGAAAGGGGATTGGGACTTATCTGGCCTTCTACAACCAAGAGCGGCCCCATCAAGCCCTGGGCTATCGGTCACCGGGTCAGGTGTTCCATGCAGTGAGCCCACAAAGGTGTTTACTGGAACATCCACGAGCCTTACCATCGGATGAAGGTTTACGAGACACCCCAGCGGTAGACTCTCTTATTTTAGCCTCACCCCTGTCCTGATCATGGGGTCCACTTGATTCAGAATAAGACCTCGAACCAGAATTTCTTCGTCCGTATTGAAGGAGGGTTCGAGCACGGTCATCTAGAGCTGTGGCACGCTTCCGAGGACCGTCCTATAACTGCCGGTGAAAGCTTCCTTAGCCCCTCCGAGGTGCTGCCGGCCCGTGTAGCTCTTATCCTCTCCGGCAGCCCGGTGTCGGGGTCCTACGACTTTGAGGCAACCTTCATCGGTGGAGGCGAAGGAGACCTGCTCCCCGAGACCGACAACCCAAGCATCTTGTTCCTGGAGCCCGGTGAGACACAGGTGGAGCTCCGTTTAGGCGAGTCGTTTGGCCAGCCCAAAGACACATATCTAATCGGTCAAGAGCCGGTGTCCATTAACCTCAATGGCACCTGGCTACGCAGCGGGTCTTTCCCGGCCATCGCTGATGACGTAACCATTCAGGTATCGAAGCCCGACGGGACGATCGTCTTCAGCAGGTCCCTAGGGGACCGTGTCGGCGAAGGTTTTGGCGGCGGATGGGGCCGCGGGACCGGTTGGAACCAGATAAATGAAGATGGCAGTTTTGCCAAGCCCGGCAGCTATTGGGCAGGCGTTATCCTCACTAACCCAACATATGCGTCTGCCCAGGAAGACTACTCCAAGACGATTATATTCACCCTGATAGACCCAACTCCGCCCAACGCCCCATCAGAGTGGGGTCGGATGGCAATAGTGGACACCAAACCTTTCAAGCTGCGAGTAATCCTGCAAAGAATCTTTGTTGAAAGGCCGCAGGTGACAGGAATCCCAGCCTGGCCTGGCGGCGCTGCCTGTTATAGAAGATCTCGATATATTCTGTAATATCTCGAATTGCTTCCTGTCTACTTCGATAATGACGGTGATGGACTAGCTCCTGCTTGAGTGTTCCCCAGAAGCTCTCCATCGGCGCATTATCAAAACAGTTCCCTTTCCCGCTCATGGATGATCTCAGGCCAGAGCGCTCCATAAGATTTCTGTACTCCTGGGAGCAATACTGAGAGCCCCGGTCAGAGTGATGCATCAGTCCCCTCGCGGGGCGTTTGGCTCTCAGCGCCCGGAATAGGGACTGACTAACCAGATTCCTGGTCATCCGCTCTCCCATGGCATAGCCCACGAGCTCTCCGGTGAACAGGTCCTTGTGGCCCGCCAGGTATAGCCAGCCTTCATCAGTCGGTATATAGGTGATGTCACTCACCCACACGGCGTTGGGCTGACTGACCTTGAACTGCTGGCCCAACAAGTTATCCGCAACTGGCAGTCTGTGCGCGGAGTTAGTGGTAGTCTTGAATCTCCTCTTCTGTTTACAGCGTATGCCGAGCTTTTGCCGGATCCGCTTGATCCGGCAAACACCCACCCGAACGCCATGCTCCGCCAGATCGCGCTGTAACCGTTCCGGGCCATAGGTCTGTCTATTCCGCTGGTGGGCCGCCATTATCTCCAGCTCCAGCCGCACTTCCTCCTGTGCCCGCTTGGACAGCGGCCGGTCCACCCACGCATAGTAGCCGCTGGCCGATACATTCATAATCCGTCGCATCATCCGGACTGGATACTTGAGCCGCAACTCATTCATCGCCGCGTACCGGGCAGCGACTCCTTGGCAAAGTACGCGGCCGCTTTTTTTAGTATGTCCCGCTCCATCTTCACTTCCGCCAGTTCCTTCTTAGTCCGGGCCAAATCCATCTCTACTTCAGTCAAGGGCCTGTACGTCTTGCCGACATCTCCCAGTTTGCCAGCCCTTTGTGCCTTCACCCAGTACCCTAACGTCGATGGCGCCAGGGACAACCGGCGGGCTGCCTCCGGCAATGATAGCCTCTCTTCCGTTACCAGCTTCACTGCTTCCTGGCGGAATTCCCTCGTGTATCTTCCTTGAGGGACACCTTTCATACTGACACCTCCGTCGCTCTATCTTATCCGACTTTGGTGTCCGTTTTTCCCATCCTATCTCAGAGGTCATGGTTGACGACGACTTCAACAGTACAGACGAGACCCATTTCAAGACAATCCAGTCGGCCATCGAAGTGGTGGCCTGGAACGGCACCATTCGTGTCGCACCGGGTACATACGACGAGCGAGTTACCGTCTGGAAGGATGTCAAAATCTTGAGCGATGGTGCCGCGGCGGAGACCATAATCAGGCAGACCTCTCAAGTGGACCCCATGATCAGGACAGCGGTGAGGCTAAAATAAGAGAGTCTACCGCTGGGGTGTCTTGTAAACCTTCATCCGATGGTAAGGCTCGTGGATGTTCCAGTAAACACCTTTGTGGGCTCACTGCATGGAACACCTGACCCGGTGACCGATAGCCCAGGGCTTGATGGGGCCGCTCTTGGTTGTAGAAGGCCAGATAAGTCCCAATCCCCTTTCTGGCCTCAGTCCCATTTTGGTATGCCTTCAGGTACACCTCCTCGTACTTGATGCTGCGCCACAGCCGTTCCACGAAGACGTTGTCCATGCACCGGCCCCTGCCGTCCATGCTCACTTGAACGCCTTGCGCCAGCAGCATGCTGGTGAAGGCCTCGCTGGTGAACTGGCTGCCCTGGTCGGTGTTGAAGATCTGTGGCCGACCCTTGCTCAAGGCCTCTTCCAGAGCCGCAACACAGAAGTCTACCTCCAGGGTGTTGGACAGCCGCCAGGCCAGCACGTAGCGGCTGTGCCAGTCCATGATGGCCACCAAGTAGAGGAAACCCCGAGCCATGGGTATGTAGGTGATGTCGGTGGCCCACACCTGGTTGACCCGGTTGATCTCCAGCCCCCTGAGCAAGTACGGATAGACCTTATGCCCTGGGTTTGGCTTGCTGGTGTTGGGACGCCGGTAGATGGCCTCCAGGCCTATCAGCTGCATCAGCCGGCGGACCCGCTTGCGGTTGACCTGGTGTCCGTGATTGCTGAGCCAGGCAGTCATCCTTCTGGAGCCGTAGAAAGGTGTCTTCAGGTACTGTTGGTCTATGAGGGCCATCAACTCCAAGTCCTCGGCGCCGGCCTCGGTTGGCAGGTAGTACAACGAGGAGCGGCTGATACCCAGCAAGGCGCACTGGCGCACCAGAGACAGCTTCGGTTCTTCTCGGTCAATCAATGGCCCGGCGTTGGGACCGGCTCACAACCCGAAGCTCCGTGACAAAAAATCCCGTTCCACCTTGAGCTGCCCAATCTGTTGGTAGAGCTGGGCAGTGAGGACCTCTTGGTCCTTCTCCTGGCGTCCACCACCATTTTCAAAGAGGTGCGGCGCCCCCTGAGTCAAGGCCTTCTTCCAGGCATGGATCTGGCTCGGGTGGACTTCAAACCGGCTGGCCAGCTCTGCAATGGTGTGCTCCCCCTGGAGCGCGGCCAAAGCCACTTTCGCCTTGAAGACTGGGCTGTGCTTCTTACGTGTTTGCTTCATGTCCTGCTCCTTGTTTCCGTCCTATTTTAGGAGCGGGACTCTCTCTTAGCCACCTGTCCGAATTTTGGGGTCCACCTCACTCAGATGAAGGCGGTGCCACTGCGGTGGAGTTCCGTCGTGTGAGCAATGCTGCAGTCCTGGATGGCTTTACGATCGAAGCCTTCGCCAAGTTACAGAGTCGAGGCATCAGCGTAACCATGGAAGGTAGCCCCATAATACAGAACAACGTTATCTACAGTGAGTCCACCTTAGAGTCCGTCCCCTTCAACTCCTACGGCATATTAGTGAATAGCGGTGAACCTCTCATCCGCAATAACACCGTCGTAAACAAGGACAACGGCGCCTTTTCCTTCAGCATCGGCTCCTTCGGAGGCCGGGCAAACATCGTCAACAACATCCTGGTAGGGGACGGTACCGATCAGGATGCGATAAGGGTGGCCAACAACACGGATCCGCTACACC
The DNA here is from genome assembly GCA_965247055.1 of Dehalococcoidia bacterium. Classification (GTDB taxonomy): domain Bacteria; phylum Chloroflexota; class Dehalococcoidia; order Lucifugimonadales; family JAGWBF01; genus CBDFGE01. Next base: position 326,045 of record CBDFGE010000006.1, on the reverse strand, counting down.
AACATAACTACATGTATAACCATACCAATGGCGGTGTAGCCCTGGGCGCCGGAGACGTGTTTACCAACGCGACCCCACCCGGGTTCGTGAACTCAGCCGCCGGCAACTACCACTTGGCACCGGGTTCTCCCGCCATCGATGCCGGAACAAACTCCAACGCCCCGAGCTCCGACTTCGATGGAGACTCCAGGCCATTCAATGGGACTGTGGACATTGGAGCCGATGAATTTACGCCATAGTAGGGAGACGAGACGAGCTCCGCTACTGCAACGCGGTATAGTGGAGGGGCGAAGGGGGAGACCACCACACTGCCGGCCGACCGGCGGCAAGGAGGCAAAGCATGAGCCTGGAGGACCTGGAGAGAAGAGTCGGGACTCTGGAGGACATAGAGGCGATCAGGAGGCTCAAGGCCCGCTACTGCTACTACCGCGACGACAACCACGACGCCGACAACATCTTGGAGCTGTTCGTGGAGGACGCGGTGTGGGACGGTGGGATGAGGGGAGGGGCTGAAGGCCGGGAGGCGATACGGGACTTCTTCGTGAAGGCGTCCCAGAGACTGCCCTTTACCGTCCACATGGTGCTGAACCCGGCCATAGAGGTAGACGGAGACGCGGCCCGGGGGTCATGGTACATGTTCATGGCCTGTACCTACGCCGCGGGAGACCGGGCGGTTTGGGGCTCGGGCCGCTACGACGAGGAGTACGTGAGGGTCGACGGGGAGTGGAAGTTCAGAAGACTGACCATCACTTCCTTCTTCTGGACCCCCTTCGACGAGGGATGGGCCCGGAACCGGTCTGCGTAGTAAGGGAGGCCCGGCGCTGGAGGCGGTCCCCACCCAGCTCCAGGACAGGCAGTTGACAGCCCCGCCCGATGCCCTTAGCATATGAATGCAAGTTTCCGGCAACACTACCCTACCGGCGAAATCACCAGAGGAGGTAATGCGTGTCGCGATACGTACTGATCGAGTCCCGGGACCCCTTCGAATATGGAGACCCAACGTATATGTACGACCTGGCCGGGGACCTGGCGAGCGCAGGCAACAAGGTTACCCTGTTCCTCATCCAGAACGGCGTCCTGACGACCCGAAAGGGCGTAAAGAACAACCCACTGGGGGGGCTCAGGCAGCGGTCGCCCTCGGTCAAGCTGGCTGCCGATGACTTCTCCCTGCGGGAGCGGGGTATCCCCCAATCGGGTACCCTGGACGGCGTGACGGTCTCCAGCGTGGACAACCTGGTGGACCTGCTGGTGCAGGAAGGCACCAAGATCGTGTGGCATTAGTAGAGAAGGAGGCGACATGGCAACTCTGACTATCGCACTGATGGACCCACCCTACGAATCGGAAACAACAACCACGGCCCTGCGCATTATTGACGCCGCGGTCCGCAAGGGGCACAAGGTCAACGTGTTCGCCTACGAAGGGGCCGTAAACCTCACGATGGCTGAGCAGAAGGCCCACCCCAACCCGGTCCACGGCACCACCGTGGAGGAGGAGCAGCACCCCACCACCGCCAGCTTCATCGCGGGCCTGTTCAAGACCGAGCTGGTGGACTGGATCAACTGCGGCCTCTGCGTAGACGAGCGGGGCTCCGGGAACTGGATCGAGGGCGCGCGGCGAGGCGCTCCCGCCGACTTCCTGAAGTGGTCCAACGAGAGCTCCAACACCCTGGTCATGGCTACCAAGTAGGAGGCATAATGGCGAAGATCCTTTCCATCGCGGAACGGGCATATCACGGCACCATTGAAGAGCAGGACGACACGATTCTCTGGATGACCCACATCCTGAAGAAGGGGGGCGCCGATATCTCGCTGCTCCTGCGGGGCAACGCGGTCAACTACTCAGTCCGGGGGCAGGACGCCAGCGGGCTGAGCTTCGGCGGCGTCAAGATGGAGGTGGGCCCAAAAATCGACCGGGACCTGGCGGAGATCGTCAAGGCCGGAATCCCCACTTACGTCGTCCGGGAGGACCTGGAGGACCGGGGAATCAGCCAGCAAGAGATCGCCCAGGGCGTAAAGCTGATAGGGCGGAGGGAAATAGCCGGCCTCTTCGACTCCCACGACAGCATCTGGCACTGGTAAACGCCATCGGCGCCGCGGGCGTTCTCACAGGCACGTCCAGGCTGAGAGCGCTACCGGCAGGGGGGCAAGGGAAGAGATGCGGCGTGTTGGGATTGGTGTGTGATGCGCATTCTTCACTTCGCCGACCTGCATATCGGCGTGGAGAACTACGGCCGGACCGACCCCGAGACAGGCCTCTCGACGCGGCTGCTGGACTTCCTTTCTAGCCTGGACGAGGTGGTGGAGTACGCCACCAGCCAGGATGTGGACCTCGTACTCCTCGCCGGGGACGCCTACAAGGGCCGGGACCCTTCCCAGACCCAGCAGCGGGAGCTGGCCAAGCGGCTGGCGCGTCTGTCGTCGGAGGGCATCCCGGTGTTCCTGCTGGTGGGCAATCACGACCTACCCTATGCGGTTGGCAGGGCCACCGCCATAGAGATCTTCCGCACCCTCCATGTACCCAACCTCTACGTTGGAGACAGCCTCGAGACCTACACGGTGCCGACCCGGGATGGTCCCCTCCAGATCGTGGCGGTCCCCTGGCCCCGGCGCAGCGGCCTCCTCACCCGGGAGGAGTCCCGGGGCCTGACCATCGACCAGGTACGAGAGAGAATCGAGGAGCTCTTTACCAGCCGGATCGAAAGCTGCGTCGAGGGACTGGACCCATCCCTTCCCGCGATCCTGGCGGGCCACGTGACTATCAACGGCGCCCAGATCGGCACTGAGCGGTCCATGATGCTGGGTCAAGACCATGCCCTTTTCCCCAGCGCCGTTCGCAAGCCAGCGCTGGATTACGTGGCCCTGGGTCACGTGCACAGGCACCAGGTGCTGGCCCACGACCCAATGGTGGTCTACGCGGGGAGCCTCCAGAGGGTGGACTTCAGCGAAGAGGCGGATACCAAGGGGTTCTGCGTGGTGGACCTGGACCCTTCGGCGCCCCAGGGCCGGCGGCTACGGGACTTCCGATTCGAACCGGTCAACGCCCGCGCCTTCCTCACCATAGAGGTGACGGTGCCCCCGGGGGACGAGGACCCAACGGGGACAGTGATAAGAGCCATCATGCGTCGGAGCGTCGCAGACGCGGTGGTGCGGCTGAGGATCTCGTTACCCGCCGGCCTCGAACTACAGATAAGGGAATCCGACGTGCAGGAGGCCCTTCGCGGTGCCCATTACGTGGCTGCCATCACCCGCGAGGTGGAGCAAGAGCGAAGGCCGAGGTTAGCCTCCGGGGTTGCCGAGGGCCTGAGCCCCGTGCAGGCGCTTCGCATCTATCTGGAGAGCCGGAATGTTGAAGGGAAACGCCGGGATCGGATGATGCGGTACGCGGAGGAGCTGATCTCGGCCGAGGCTGCCGGCAAGGGCTGATACCGGGCATCTGGCACCGTGCGGCCGGCACGCCCGGAGCCTCAGTGCAAGCTCGCTCGGATAGCGTCAGCCTCCTCCACCAGCCCCTGCACCACAGCCCCGGCACCCATTATCTCAGAGACCAGGCCCACACCGGCGCCGCAGTATGCCACACCCCCCAGGTCTCCTTCGAGCAGGGCCTCCCTGACCTGCGCCGGGCCCAGCTCCGCCTCCCAGCGGCCCAACGGGTCGGTGCCGGCCGGCGGTGAGCTCTCCTTCAGCCTGAGGGCCACTTCGCTGCGTAGCACCCTGGTGGGCCTGTAATACCTGCCGGCGACCACCGTGCCCGTGTCGATGGCCCCGAGCAAGGCCGCCTTGTACTTCGGGTGGGCGATGCACTCGTGGGTGGCCACAAACCTGGTCCCCATCTGTATCCCCTGGGCTCCCAGCACCAGGGCGGCCACGTAGCCCCGGCCGTCCATGATGCCGCCGGAGGCGATGACGGGGATCGAGACGACGTCCACGACCTGAGGGATCAGCGCCAGGTTAGGGGTCTCGTCCGGGCCCCTGATCCCACCGCCTTCGTAGCCTTCGGCTATGATCAGGTCCACACCCTGGGCCTCCGCTCCCCGTGCATGTCTTACGGTGGATACCTGATGGAGTACTACGACGTCGCTAGTCTTGAGCACGCCGGTGTACAGGGCCGGGCTCCCGCTGTAGGTTACTGCTACCCTCAGCCCCTCCTCGATGGCCACGTCGATCAGGCTGGAGACCAGAGGGTTGGCCAGGTAAAAACTTACGCCGAAGGGGCTTGTGGTCAGCCTGCGAACCTTCCGAATGTTCTCCCGGAGGTTATCGACCATGTCTCCACCGCGGCTCATACCTGCCGAGGGGTGGAGTATCCCCAGGCCGCCCGCGTCCGACACGGCGGCCACCAGCTCTGGGTTGGACACCCAGGGCATCCCCGCCTGCAAGATGGGGTATTCGATACCCAGAATTTGGCGGACCCGGGTCGGTCTCATCCCACCCCCAAGGGCTCACGCTGGAGTCGCACAGATTGTATGGGGAATTCAACCGCCTGTCAACCGCTTCCAGGCACAGCTTACCAGGCCCGTTCGACCCGTGGGCACCCTCGCCGGATGCTTCGGGCCACCGATGACCGTATAATGGGACTGCTGCCACCCTTTCCAGGGCTGGGGTAAGGGGGGCGTATGGCGTTCAGGCCGGGGTCACATAGAGTTAAGCAGGGAGGTCGGACGTGGAGTTCAATATAGCGGTATTGCCCGGAGATGGCATAGGCCCGGAGGTGATCGCCGAGGGGGTGAAGGTCCTGGAGGCCTCGGGCAGAAGGTTCGGCCATCGCTTCAACCTCACCTACGACCACGTGGGCGGCGCGGCCATAGACAGGTTCGGCGTCCCTTTGCGCCCAGAGACCCTGGAGACGGCCCAGCGCTCGGACGCGGTACTGTTCGGAGCCGTGGGAGGTCCAACATGGGACAACCCCCAAGCCTCCGTGCGTCCCGAGGACGGCCTCTTGACGCTCCGCAAAGGGCTGGGGGTCTTTGCCAACATCCGGCCGGTGAAGGTGTTCCCGGAGCTTGCCGGGCATAGCGTACTGAAGCCCGCCGTGCTGGCAGGGGTGGATATAGTCGTAATCCGGGAGCTCACCGGCGGGTTGTACTACGCCAAGCCCAAGGGACGCCGCCAGACCCGGAGAGGTTGGACTGCGGTGGACACCCTGCGCTATAGCCAGGGCGAGATTGAGAGGGTGCTGCGCGTAGGTTTTGAGCTCGCCCGGCGGCGCAGGAGGATACTCTCATCGGTGGACAAGGCCAACGTGCTGGACACCTCACGCCTGTGGCGGCAGCTGGCCACCGAGATGGCCTCGGAATACCCCGACGTAAAGCTGGACCACGTGCTCGTGGACACCTGCGCCATGCAGCTCGTCCAGCAGCCGTCCAGGTTCGACGTCATCGTCGCGGAGAACACCTTCGGCGACATCTTGACGGACGAAGCTTCGGTCCTGGCGGCCTCCATGGGGCTCCTCCCCTCGGCTAGCCTGGCACAGGTACCGGTAGAGGGGAGGAGGACCCTGGGGTTCTACGAGCCCATCCATGGCTCGGCCCCCGACATCACCGGAAAGGGGGTGGCCAATCCCATCGGGACCATCCTCACCGTCGCCCTGATGATGCGCTACTCACTGGGTCTGACCGAGGAGGCCGCCGCCGTGGAGCGCGCCGTGGAGCAGTCCATCAAGGACGGTTACCGCACTCCCGACATCTTCCCGTCCGAGGCCGGACAGGGGCCCTCGGGAGAAGACTCAGGCCCCAGGGTGAAGAAGGTGGGAACGAAGGAGATGGGCGACAGGGTCGCAGAGGCCCTTTAGTCCCTGGAGTTATCGGAACACCCGGTCGACGATGCCTTCCAAGGTCCGGCGAGCACGGGGCTCTTCTAGACTCAAAGCCGCTGCCCGTAGAGTGCGCTGGTAGGCCACGAGGAACTCTTCGCCAACCTCCCCATTCTCGACGCGGCGGCCGTAGAGCGAGACCGCCTCCCCCAACCTCTTCTCCAACCACTCCTCCCCCTTACCGTCCAGAAGGCCCTCCAGGAAACGGCCGTCCCTCAAGAGAGAGATCGTTAAGGTCGGGACGGCGGCAAGCCTGTCGGCGTCGTAGGCGATCTGGGCCAGCGCCTCTACTACCAGGCCTGTCTCACCCAGCTCGTCCAGGGACACCAGCACACGGCCCGCGAACTCGGGGTCGGCGTAGATCAAGCGGTACACAAACCGGGCAGGAGGGAAGATTATCGGGTCGCTGACTATGACCATCTTCGATGTGACGTCCAGGTCGCCGGCCAGTATGTCCACCGCTGCCCTAGGGTGCAGACGTATGAACCGCTCCATAGGGAAGAGCCCGACGGCAACAGCATTAAGGGTTTCCAGGGGCGCTATCCTGCCCCGGGCCACCACCACCCGGTACATCTCATCCAAGAAGGGCTCGTCGATGAGGAAGTTACCCGACGGGTATCTCACCATGTCCTCTAAGCCCCGGGCCAGCGCTTGGGGTGGCGAATCGAGGGTTATGGCCAGAAACCTGAGGTACCTGTCGGGCTGGAGGAGGACCCGCAGTGTGGTGGGGACGGGTACCAACAGCCGGCGCAGCATCGAGTCGTCCAGGGCGGATACCACCCCCCTGGCGACGTCGCCATCGGACCCCTGAAGTATCTCGAAGAAGAGCTCCAACCCCTCCTTCTCCCCGAAATCCACCCGGTCGAGGTAGGAGGTTAGCTCCCCGGCACCCTGGGATAGGTCGCGGCGGGCCGCTTCGAGGATGCGTTTGACGTGGGGGATGAACCTCTCCAGTGACTCCACGAAAGCCGCCGTCCCCTTGAGGGTAGCGCCCGCATGGAGCCTGGCCTCCGAGGTGAACAGGGCCAGGAGGGTGCGGTTGTCCAGGGCCGGCAGGAAGTGGGCCAGGAATGGCTCCTGGTCGAGCCCCCGAAGGACCACATCGACCTTCTCCTCCGGGCTCCTGTCCTCTATGCCTACCAGAAGGTCGAGGGCCCGGTCCAACTCCCGAGACCTGGGAAGATTCAGCGACACCACCAGCTCGGGGTGCCGCTGGTGCAGGTCTATCTTGTCCCGCAGGTACCTCCGCCAGAACTTGAAGTCCTCCTGGTGCTCCGGCACCCCCACCAGCAGGTCGAACAACCCCACGAAGTCCCGGAGACGCCGCGTCTCCTCCCGCTCCAGAACCTCCTCGACTCCCTGGGCAAGGGAGGTCCCATCCAGGTCCACAGGACTCGCTTCGTTCCTCAGGTCGAAGTGCTCGAATCCCAGGTACTTGTCGGCCAGCCTCCTTTGGTCAACGAGTAGACCCTGGTACCATCGGAAAGCCTCGTACCAGGAGTGGAAGGGCCCCGGCGTCAGAAAACTGTCCCAGTACTTCCTGAGAATGGGTGGGACCAGGTCGAGGTCGCCTCCCGTGCTGTAGATGGCATCGGCCTCGGCGTGATGAAACAGGGGCTCCGGGTTCTGGGCAGACACCTTGGGCAGGTTGCGCAGCCGGGCCCGAAGACGCTCGAAATGATCGGGGGGCTGCGTCATAAAGGTGAGTATATCCCGGTGGTACCTGTCGATAGCGGGGGAGACGGCCTTTCCTTCGGGAGCATCCCAGGAGAGGCCCGGCAGGCCGGTGACCGGGAAGAGGCCCCAATAAGAATGACTCAGCTCGTGCATAACGCCGGTGGGCCTCGCCTCCCCCACACCCGCCCAGCTCTTGTACCCGAAGCTGCCAAAAAAGCCCGGCTGGTCTTGCATCCAACGTACGTCCAGACCCCGCACCGCAGCTTCTCCCCCGGGGGTGATGTCGTACAACGCCACCACTGCGCTAAGCCGGTCCCTCACCCACGCCTCCTCGGGGGAGAGGTCCGCCGGTCCCGGGACGGGCGCCGGTGTGGCCAGCGGCAACACCCCAGTCCGGGGTTGGGCGGTGGGAGTCGGCGATGATGAGGGGGCCGGGGTAGGGGTAGCTGCCATCTCCGGGGCCGCCGGCTCCACCCCTACGGCGCCGGTGGGAGACGGGGTGCCGCGTACGGCCGTTGGGGACGCAGACCCACTGGAGCAGGCGGCGCCTGCGACCAGTAGCAGTGTGAGAGCAAATAGAGTGCGGTTAGTCACTGACCAGCCGGATTTGTTGCGGCCTTGTTCCGGGAACCCGCTCGATCACCTTCCGCGCCTCCAGGTCCAGCTTCACCACCTCTACGTACCAGGCTACAGACCCATCGAAACTGCCCTTCAGCTTATCGCCCACATCTGCTGCCATCTCGCGATACACCCCTGGTCAGGAGTCAGTAACCACCAGCTCCTCTTCTGAGATGACCCCATCGACGATCCGGAAGGCACGCGTCACGGGGCTCTCTTTGTTGGTAAGGGAGATGATAATGTAGTAGGCTTCGGGCCAGGCGGCCAGACGGATGTCGGTGGACGAGGGGTAGGCCTCGGAGTGGGTGTGGGAATGGTATACGCCCCTGTGCTCCCACCCGTTATCCTCCATCTCATTCCAGACGCTGATCAGCTCCCTGGAGTCCCAGCTGAAGCGATAGGGGCTGTTCTCCACGTTGGTCATGCGGAACAGCTTGAGGAACGTGCCATTGGTGCCCGCCAAAACGCCGCAGCACTCGATGGAGTCGTCCTCCAGGGCGTGGGCTGTCATCTCGTCGTGAAGCCGCTTCTCTAGTCGAAGCACGGCGTCTCCTCCCCCGATGTGTGCTAGATATAACTTAACCCGTGGCACCCCCCTTTGCAACTCTGGGCCCCTGACGGTCCTATCTGTCTCCGACCACGGGACCACTAGAGTATAATTAAAGCATGGTGATCTCGAAAAATTCCCGGACGAAGCGCCCACTCGCGCGCCTCATACGGCCGGGAGTGCTGGCGGGCGTGTTCCTGCTGACCCTCCTCCTCCTCGTTCCGACCGCGTTCGGCGCCGGGGGGGAGATCCGGGTCCTGTCCGATGAGCGGGAGGTGCGATTTCCCCAAGACGTGGTGTTCAATCTAGAGGTTGAAGCGGAGTCAGACATAGTCGAGGTCGCGCTGTATTACAGGCTCCATCCCTCTGGGATATGGACATACACCTACGTAGATTTCACCCCCTCACCACGGGTGGAGAGCAGCTTCGGCCTCAGCGTCTCGGGGGTCCACTACGTCCCTCCCGGCTCGGAGCTACAATACTACTATGCCATCCGGGACTCCCGGGGTAACGTCCTCAAGACCAAGCCCGAGACCTTCGTGTACGTCGACGGACGGTTCCAGTGGCGCACGACAAAAGCGGGATCCCTCACCATATACTGGCACGACCTGTCCGAGGCCCGTGTGGAGGAGGTGGCTGCCAAGGTGGAGCGGTCCCTGTCCGACGTCAGCGAGGGCCTGGGGGTCAGCTCGGACGTACCCATGCGGGGCGTTATCTACAACTCCAGGTCCGAAGCCAGAGAGGCCTTTCCCTACCAGAGCCGCACCACCACGGAGCAGGGGTTGTTCCAGGGCTTTGCCTACACGGAGAGGGGAATATTCGTTGGGATAGGGCTTGAGCCCAACCTGCTGGTCCACGAGTCGGCCCATATCCTCCTGGATAGCGCCGCGGGCTCTCCCGGCGCCAGGCTACCCGCCTGGGTCAACGAGGGGTTCGCCAGCCACGTGGAGCCAGGCGCCGGGGGCTATAAAGACGGTTTCTCCCGCGGCGCCAACGCCGGGCTAATGCCCCTCAGGCAGATGTACTCCATTCCCGGCAGGCCGGAGGAGATCCGCTACTTCTACCGGAAGGCCCAGAGCGTTGTAGGCTACCTGCTGGAGACCCACGGCGGCGAAACGTTCCGGACCTTCATCCGCCTGCTGGACCAGGGCAATGGCCACGACAGCGCCCTGAGGACTGCCTACGGCTTTGGGCTGGACGGGCTGGACGAAAGATGGGGGTCGGCCCTGGGCGAGGCGGAACCCGATGGAGACGGGGGCTCCTTCTCCTTCCCCTTGACCGGTCTCGACAGTCTGCTCATCGCTTTGCTGGCCATGGTGGTCGTGGCCTTGATGGTAGGCAACTTTGCCCTGCGCAGGATAAGGAAAAGGGCCGTGGAGGAGGAGGAGGGGGATGGGCTGACGGAGGAGGAATGGGACGGGAGGCCATAGGGCCGTCCCAGGCGGGCCGACCGGCGCTTGACAGGGCTAGTGGGTTCGGGTATGATATCCAATGCGGCGATAGCGCCGCCAGCACCTTAACAGTTGAATAGTGGAAGGAAGGTAAGGTTTCTGATTGAGAGTTTGATCTTGGCTCAGGGTGAACGCTGGCGGTGCGCTTAATGCATGCAAGTCGAGCGAGCCTGTCCTGATTCGTCAGGGCAGGAAAGCGGCGGACGGCTGAGTAACACGCGAGTAACCTGTCCTTTGGTGGGGTAAAACTCCGGGAAATCGGGGCTAATACCGCATAAGGTCCTTTAGCAATGGCTATTGGAAGAAAGTCTTCGGATGCCAGAGGAGGGGCTCACGTCCTATCAGGTAGTTGGTGGGGTAATGGCCTACCAAGCCGATGACGGGTAGCTGGTCTGAGAGGATGGCCAGCCAGAGGGGGACTGAGACACGGCCCCCACTCCTACGGGAGGCAGCAGCAGGGAATCTTGGGCAATGGGCGAAAGCCTGACCCAGCGACACCGCGTGGGGGATGAAGGTCTAAGGACTGTAAACCCCTTTTCCGAGGGAAGAGATAGGACGGTACCTCGGGAATAAGCCCCGGCTAACTACGTGCCAGCAGCCGCGGTAATACGTAGGAGGCAAGCGTTACCCGGATTCACTGGGCGTAAAGAGCGCGTAGGTGGCTAACCAAGTCTTCTGTGAAAGCTCCCGGCTTAACTGGGAGAGGTCAGGGGATACTGGCTGGCTTGAGGACAGTAGAGGAGGGTGGAATTCCCGGTGTAGCGGTGAAATGCGTAGATATCGGGAGGAACACCAGTGGCGAAGGCGGCCCTCTGGGCTGCTCCTGACACTGAGGCGCGAAAGCGTGGGTAGCAAACCGGATTAGATACCCGGGTAGTCCACGCCCTAAACAATGGACGCTAGGTATGGGGGGTATCGACCCCCTCCGTGCCGAAGCTAACGCGATAAGCGTCCCGCCTGGGGAGTACGGCCGCAAGGCTAAAACTCAAAAGAATTGACGGGGGCCCGCACAAGCGGTGGAGCGTGTGGTTTAATTCGATGCTAAGCGAAGAACCTTACCAGGGCTTGACATGCCGGTGGTAGAAGCCTGAAAGGGTAACGACTCCGGGGAAACTCGGGGAGCCGGCACAGGTGCTGCATGGCTGTCGTCAGCTCGTGCCGTGAGGTGTTGGGTTAAGTCCCGCAACGAGCGCAACCCCTGCCGTTAGTTACACTCTCTAGCGGAACAGCCCCCCACAAGGGGGAGGAAGGTGGGGATGACGTCAAGTCAGCATGGCCCTTATGTCCTGGGCTACACACACGCTACAATGGTCGGTACAATGGGTCGCTAAAGCGCAAGCTGGAGCCAATCCCACCAAAGCCGGCCTCAGTTGGAATCGCAGGCTGCAACTCGCCTGCGTGAACGTGGAATCGCTAGTAACTGCAGGTCAGCATACTGCGGTGAATACGTTCCCGGGCCTTGTACACACCGCCCGTCACGTCATGGGAGCCGAGAACACCCGAAGTCACTGAGCTAACCCGCAAGGGAGGCAGGTGCCGAGGGTGGGCCTGGTGACTGGGACGAAGTCGTAACAAGGTAGCTGTACCGGAAGGTGCGGCTGGATCACCTCCTTTCTAGGGAGTAATGGCACGGTCCATACCCAAAAGGCATAAGCATCGGGAAGGGCCGGGTCCACTCCTAGGTCGTTCGGTGGGTGTTCTGTCCTCGTAGGCCAGATGGTTGAGCTTTAGCTCCCCGGCCTTTGAGGCCAGTCCCCTGAGAAAGCCCGCCGCCTCATATTAAGCGCAATATCTTCCTTCCACTATTCAGCAGTTAAGGTGCTAATAAGCTGCCGGGCCTTACCAGGCCCGGCAGCTTGCATGTCCGCCACCGCCGCCGTTTGCAAAACCCTTACCCCTCGGAGATAATGTCCCAAGCACGGGCGCTGGGCTTGTCGACCCTGCCACGCCACGGCGGTACCGGCCCCGGGGCCATCCCGCAACGAGGAAGCCATGCGTAACCTCTGGAACGACGCCGACACCGCAGGCATGGACGAGGTCGACCTCCTCGTATACCAGAGCCGCCTCATCGGGGCGGAGCCGTCACTGGTGCTGTGGGGTGGCGGCAACACGTCGCTAAAGCTGGTCCAGACGGACTTCAGAGGACGTGAGACCGAGACGATGGTCATCAAGGGATCCGGATCGGACCTCAAGACCATCGAGCGGAAGGACTTCCCGTGCCTGCGGCTGGAGGATGTCCTTCCCCTTTTCGACCGCGACTCCATGTCCGACGAAGAAGTGGTGGACTACCTGGGCAAATGCATGCTGGACCCCAACGCTCCCCGGCCCTCCATCGAGACCCTGCTCCACGCCTTCCTCCCCTACAGGAGCGTCGCCCACTCCCACGCGGACGCCGTCGTCGCCCTGACCAATAACCGGCACTCGGACCAGGTGCTCCGGGCCGTGTACGGCGACGATGTAGCGGTGATAGAGTACATGCGGCCAGGCTTCCACCTCTCCAGGAAAGTCGGGCAGGCGGTAAGGGGAGTTCCTCGAGTCAAGGGGGTTGTGCTGGCCAATCACGGCCTGTTCACATGGGGCGATGCGGCCAGGGCAGCCTACGACGCCCACGTGGAGCTGGTGACTCTGGCGGAGGACTACTCCCGGCGGAAGGCGGGAACCAAGGGGGGGAACGGCGGGGTGAAGCAGCCCCTTCTGGACACGGAGGAGCGCCACCGGGTGGCCGCAGCCGTCGCTCCCCTTCTCAGAGGACTCGTGAGCCGGCGCAGCCGGGCGGTGCTCCGCTACGACGACTCCCCAGACGTGATCGGGTTTATGGGCACCGACAGGGGCGAGGAGCTGAGCGCCACGGGGCCCGCCACCCCCGACCACCTCCTGCACACCAAGCGCAGGCCCCTCTGGGTGAGCGCCGATGACCCGGAAGATGCTCCAGCGCTCCTGGAGTCCCTTCGACAGGGGGTGGAGCGTTACGCCCAGGAGTATGAGGGGTGGTACCGGGAGCACGGCACAGGCCAGGAGCCCATGCTGGACCCATACCCCCGGGTGGTGCTGATCCCCGGCGTCGGCATGTGGGCCACGGGCCGGGACCACCTGGCCGCCCTCATCGCCAGCGACATCTATCACCACACCATCGACGTCATACGGATGGCCGAGGCGGTGGGCGGGTACACCTCCCTGTCGCCCAAAGACGCCTTCGAGGCCGAGTACTGGCGGCTGGAGCTGTACAAGCTGACCCTTCTTCCCCCCGAGAGGGAGCTGGCGCGGCGCGTGGCCCTGGTGACCGGCGCGGCCCACGGCATAGGCAAGGCGATATCCCAGCGCCTGGCCTCCGAAGGGGCCCACGTCGTGGTGACCGACATCGACCATGAGGGCGCCCTGGCGCTCTCGGAGCAGCTGAACGCCGCCTGGGGTCAGGGCAGGTCCGTGGCCTGCTCCCTGGACGTGACCTCCGAGGCCGACGTGGAAGCCGCGTTCAGGCGGGTGCGCCTCGCCTACGGGGGCCTCGACATTCTGGTGTCCAACGCCGGCATCGCACCAGTTGGGGCCATGCACGAGCTGCCCCTGTCCCAGTGGCAGCGGGCGCTGGACATCAACGCCACCGGCCACTTCCTGGTCGCTCGGGAGGCGGTGAGGCTGATGCGGGAACAGGCCCTCGGGGGAAGCCTGGTATTCATCGGCACCAAGAACGTCCCCTCGCCGGGCAAGGATTTCGGCGCCTACAGCGCCTCCAAGGCGGCCGAGGTCCAGCTTGCCCGGGTACTGGCGATAGAGAACGGCGAGGTAGGCGTTCGCTGCAACATCGTAAACCCCGACGCCGTCTTCCAGGGCTCCGGCCTCTGGTCCCAGGAGGTACGGCAGCAGAGGGCACGGGCCCACGGGATCTCCGTGGACGAGCTGGAGGCGTTCTACCGGGAGCGGAACCTGCTCAAGGAGCCCATTACCGCAGAGGACGTGGCTGAGACGGTGCTGTTCCTGGCCGGCGACCGCTCCGCCAAGACCACGGGGGCGATGATTCCGGTGGACGGGGGCCTGAGGGACGCCTTCCCCAGGTAGCAAACTCTGCGGGGCCGTCGGGGCGGGCGGCCCTTCCGGAGCAGACACGGACGGTGGGTCGCACACATCCGAGGAGGTGGTGTTAGAATGACTGAGCGTAGTCCCATGAGCAAGGAGACTTTCCTTTGCATCGCGGAGGCAGCGGGTCTGGACGTCAACGACTCCCACATGGAGGACCTCTACGGGTACGTGCAATCGGTCCTGCCGGGCCTCGAGGTCATCGATGAGCTGGATCTGACCGGCGTGGAGCCGGCCTCGGTCTTCATACTCGCCAAGGAGTAGCACCCATGGACTCAGAGCTATACTACCTGAGCGCTGGACAGCTCTCGCGGCTCATTCGAGACCGGAAGGTGTCCCCTGTGGAGGTGGTGGAGGCGCATCTTGCCCGCATCGATGCCCTGGAGCCTCAGCTTAACTCCTTCATCACTCTGGTCCCGGAGCGGGCATTGGCGGCTGCCCGACAGGCGGAGCAGGAGATAGGGTCGGGCAGATACCGCGGCCCCCTTCACGGCGTACCTCTGGCGCTGAAGGACCTCTATTACGTCAAGGGGATCCGCAACACCTCCGGCTCCAGACTATACGACGACTTCGTCCCCGACTACGACTGCACCATCGCCGCCAGGTTCAGGGAGGCGGGGGCCATACTGCTTGGGAAGCTGAACCTGCACCAGTTCGCCTACGGTCCCACGGGGGAGAACCCGGACTACGGCCACATGCACAACCCTTGGAACCCCGAGCGGATGGCCGGCGGCTCCAGTGGCGGCTCTGGCTCGGCCGCCGCCTCGGGCCAGTGCACCCTGACCATGGGAAGCGACACCGGAGGCTCTGTCCGTATCCCCGCCGCCCTGTGCGGCCTGGCGGGGCTAAAGCCCACCTACGGCCGGCTGAGCCGCTACGGACTCACCCCCCTCTCGTGGTGCCTGGACCATCCGGGGCCCATGACCCGCACCGTTGAAGACTGCGCCCTCGTCATGAACGCCGTCGCGGGATACGACCCCAAAGACCCCGCCTCGGCCGACGTCCCGGTGCCCGACTACGCTGCGGCCCTGACCCGAGACATCGTCGGCTTGCGGGTCGGCGTGCCCAGGGAGTATTTCGAGTACCCGCTGGACCCCCAGGTGGAGGCGGCCACCCGCAAGGCCATCGATACTCTGAGAGAGCTGGGCGCTTCCGTCACCGAGGTCTCCTGGCCCATGTACAGGTACGCCATGGCCATCTCCAACACCATCCTGATGGCCGAGGCCACCGCCTACCACAGCAAGGTCATCCGCGCCAGCGGCCCCCAGCTCGACCCGATGGTGCGAATCAGGCTGGAAGCCGGGGCCTTCATCTCCGCCGCCGACTACGTCCAGGCGCAGCGGGCGCGCTCTCTCTTCATTCGCGAGAGCCGTGAGCTGTTGGAAGGGGTGGACCTGCTGGTGGGGCCCACCGAGCCCATCACCGCGCCCACCATTGGCGATGCCAGGGTGCAGATCGGCGACACCGTCGTGGGCGCCATCGCGGCCCTTACCCAGTACACCCGGCCCTTCAACCTCAACGGCTTTCCCGCCATCACGGTGCCCTGTGGTTTCTCCGGCGACGGGCTGCCCATAGGACTCCAGCTTGCGGGGAGGCCCTTCGATGAGGAGACAGTGCTAAGGGCGGCCCACGCCTATGAGCAGGCCACCGAGTGGCACCTCCAGAGGCCGCCGGTGTAGGTGCGACCACTTACATCCATCATGTCTGAGTCAGAGGGCAGGTCCAGGTGATGAACGCATCGAGGGGCAGGAGGTTGGTGCACGTTGGCCTGCCTTGGCTCTTTGGGCTGCCAGCTATCATCTACCTGGTCCTTGCTGCATGGACCGAGTTGGGTTTGCCCTTCCCGGTGGAGCAGTTTCGGGTACCCCAGGCGACGCGCTTTGACGGCTATGATGATTACATATTCCCCCTTCATGAGTCCTTTCGCCACCTCATAGCGCCGGTAGTCCTGGCCGGCGCTGCCACTGGATTATCCACAGTCCTGATCAAAGCCCTTTATGTGGCCAGGCCTTTAATCCTCAGCGGCCTGATAGTCATCGCATATCTGGCGTTTTTGGGCTGGGATGCTTACATATCCAACCCCGACTGCCAGTTCGACTTCGGGAGCGATCAAATCGTCGAATTAGGCCAGGTGCTGGGCAATCGAGGAGATTGCTACGACCCTTCGGATTATCTTCGAGACCTGGGTCTCCACACCGACGAACATTCTGTACGACAAGCCTTCAGTATGACCGCCGAAGCGATGGGCATCGTAGCCTTATTCGCCATATCCAGCATCTGGGTTGGGTACGCTTTGGCAACGCTGGTACAGCAGCGATCTCGTGGCCGCATCACGTCCCCGTGGACCAGACGCCCCTCCCTGAAAACCAAAGCCCTGATACTGGGAGGCGCCTTGAGCTTGGGTATCATGGTGGTCTTCATTCCTGCAGCCTACGGAGAGATCAGGGAATCAGATACCAGCCGCCCAACCCACATCCCCGATCCCGTCCCGCCGGTCAACCTAGAGGTCGCAGGGCGTTGGCCCTTCTTTGGCTTCCCCTTTGCTGTCACGGCGGGCAAGATCGACGGCACCCCTTATGCTTTTCTTGGCGTTGGCAGCTCTGAAACGGGAATCCTTATCGTCGACATCAGCGCCCCCGTCAACCCCACCCAGGTGGGAGAGATGCTAATCCCCAGGCGGGGGCCAATAACCCGGCGGGGAAGCGACCTGTTCTTGGCGGAAAATCTTCTGTACGTAGCCGACGCAACAGGGCTTCATATCGTGGATGTTTCCACCCCGAAGCTGCCGAAGGTCTTGGGATCCCTGGAATTCCTAGAGGCCCAGCATTCAGTCCTTCGTATCTCCGTCGACGGCGACATGGCGCTGATGGCTGCGGGAAGCTCCGGCGCTTATATAGTAGATGTGGCCGATCCTGCCAACCCCAGGCTGGTCGGAAACCTGGAGACCCCCGGCCCCAATGGTGGTCCAGTCGATTCCACAGAAACCGTGTTTTTACAGGGCGACCTGGCCTTGCTGGCCGATGAAAGGGCGGGGCTCCGGATCATCGATATCTCCGACAGTGCCGCACCCAAGGAGATCGGGGCCTTTGCTATCCGGCAGTTTACCCAGGATGTGTTCGTGCAGGGCGACCATGCCTTCGTGGTCGCCGGTGGCGACGTCCAGGTGCTGAACATATCCGTGCCCACCGATCCTCGTGCAGTCGGCTCCCTGGAGATACCCAGCAGCCGATCGGGCGAGCGGGTGTTTGTTCACGGTACCCTCGCCTTCTTGGTTGGTTCATGGGACTTGCGTGTGATCGATATATCCAACCTCGCTGCCCCCGTGGAGGTGGGCTTCCTGAGTACCAATCCCCATTTCATCCGGGATATCTTCATTGAAGGTGCACTGGCTCTGGTAGCTGATGCCGACGGTCTTCGGGTGATAGATGTTTCCGAACCTGCTTCACCCAGGAGCATCAGAACCCTGAGGACACCGGACCGCATATTCGGCGTCGGTATCCGGGGGGACCATGCTTTCGTGGCTGCCGGGCAGGCGGGCCTCAGGGTTGTACATATTTCCAACCCGTCATCGCCCACGGAGGTAGGTCACCTGGACGCCGAAAACTCTGTGGTGGATGTGGTCGTCAGTGGGCAGCATGCTTTCATCGTAGAAGGAGATGAGTTCCCCGGTCCTACATCCGCCAAGCAAGGGCTCCGGGTGATCGATATCTCCGACCCTGCTTCACCCAGGGAGGTGGATCGCCTGGCCACTCCAGGTGAAGCCAGAAGCATCTTTGTCCGAGAAGGCCTGGCCTTCGTGGCCGATGGCACAGAAGGCCTTCGGGTCATCGATATATCCAACCCTGCTTCGCTGCGAGAGGTGGGTTCCAGGGACACCCCTGGCTCTGCTGTAGACCTGTTCATCCAGGGCAATCATGCTTACGTGGCTGATGGAGATGAAGGTTTGCGGGTGATAGATATCTCAGATCCCACTTCCCCGAAGAACGCTGGATCCCTGAAAAGCTTGCGCTCCACCGAAGGTGTACATGTCCTGGGCGATCTGGCTTTCTTAAGCGACAGCGCCGGCCTGCGGGTCGTAGATACCTCTAATCCTTCGTCGCCGAAGCCCTTGGGCTTCATAGCCCTGCCTGGTCGCGGCGGCCGGAGCATCACTGCGGGGGGAGACCATGTGTTTGTAGGGAGTGGGGAGCGAGTCCTCCGGGTGATCGATATCTCCAACCCGGCCTTCCCAAGGGAGGTGGGCTCCCTGGAGAACCTGGAATCCACGGGTGGCATCGTCCTGCATGGGGACCTGGCCTACGTGGCCTACCAGTCGGGCCTGGCGATAGTTCGGCTCTCTTTCCCTGACCGCAAACTTTACACTCCTGGTGAGGCCGGTCATAGTGGTGTCGATGGAGGGAGGATTCGCTCGTAGTAGATCTTCGCTACAACACCTGCCAGTAGCGGCGGCCCTGCACCCTGATGATCTTCCCGAAATGCTCCTCGGGCTTGAAGTGGCCCGCCGCCACGGTGAACCCCTCCCGCTCGAACCGCTCCAGCATGGCCTCCCGGCTCCTGAGCCCCTGCTCTTTGTCTACGTCCGCCCGGGAGCACCACCCCGGCTCCTGGACCTGCACCTTGCTGTGGAGCAGGTCGCCCACCACCACCCCCTTTTCTCCCTGGGAGCTGATGATCACGTTGAGGTGGCCCGGGGTGTGGCCCGGGGTGGGCACGGTAGTGATCTCCTCCGTGATGGTATGCTCCCCCTCGACCAGCTCCATGGCACCCAGCCCCTCCAGGGGGACGACGTAGTCCCTCACGCAGGGGGCCGTCTCCAGCACCTCCGGCGCGGTGAAGTGCTCCCAGTCTGCCCTGGGCACCAGGTACCTGGCCTTAGGAAACGTGAGCTCTGGCCGGCCGTCCCGCCAGGTCACGTTCCATCCCACGTGGTCGAAGTGGAGGTGGGTGTGGACGACTACCGTCACGTCCCCAACCTCAACCCCCTGAAGCCTGAGCTGGTTCGGCAGATCGCCACGAAGGTTTCCCCGGGTCGGGTCGGGCCCCGGACCCATACCCGTGTCCACCAGCACCAGCTGGCCCCGGGAGCGGAGGGCGAAGCAGCCGTAGTAGAGCTGGAGCCGGCCGTTCTCCAGGTGGTCGGACCTATAGGGCTCCCAGGCATCCAGGGGTACCTGGGGAAAGAACTCCGTGGGCTGGGAGGGAGGCGGCACCGTATCCATAAACGCCAGCACCTCCACAGCACCGATGGTGATGGGCTCTGCCATAGTCTCCCTCCTGGTCTATTTCTGATTCCGGCTCCGCCCGCTCAGTATTTCAACAGGGTGAAGATGTCGTTGCCGGGGAGGCGCGCCCTCCCCCCGAGGTCGGTGAGCTCGATGACCACTGCCATGCCCTGCACCCGTCCCCCGGCCCGCTCCACCAGCTCGGCGGCAGCGGCCAGAGTACCCCCCGTCGCCAGCAGGTCGTCCACTATCAGTGCTCTCTGCCCGGCTTTGATACCGTCGGCATGTATCTCCACCGCATTGGTGCCGTACTCCAGAGAGTACTCCGCCCTCAGGGACCGGGCAGGCAGCTTCCCCTCTTTGCGTGCCGGTACCAGCGGTTTGTTGAGCCTGTAGGCGAGAGGCGCCCCAAAGAGGAATCCCCGGGCTTCTATCGCCACTATGGTATCAATGGCGTTACCGGTGTACCGCTCCGAAAACTGGTCGATCACGTATTTGAAGGCGGTCGCGTCGCCCAGCAACGGGGTGATGTCCCGGAACAAGATACCGGGAGTGGGAAAGTCGGGTATCGCCCTGATGTACGGTTGCAAGTCCATCGTGTCCCCTCGGGCCGGCCGGACTCGGCATCAGGCCCGGCTGCTCCGGGCCGTATTGATGCCTCGACTCGCAGTGTAGTAGAGCCAGGGGTCCGGGTCAAGCTTGGGGGCGATGGGCATCGCAGTAGCGCGGGCTACGCGAGGGTCGGTCCCCCGAACAAGGGAAGGCGGTGCGTGGGTATCCCAAGGGCTCGCTTTGGAGCACGGTTCAGGGGGGGGCTACTTGAAGTAGTTGGCGTTCTTCGCTATGTAGGGGTGCCACTGGGGGGGCACCGTGTACTCGTGGAAGATGGCGCTAACCGGACATACCGGCTCGCAGGCGGCGCAATCGATACACTCGATGGGGTCTATATAGTACATGTCGTCGGCGTCGGTGGCGTGGATACAGTCTACGGGGCAGACATCGGTACACGCGGCGTCCTTAACGCCGACACAGGGCTCCGTGATCACGTAGGTCATCGCCAGCCCGACTCCCTTCCCGCGGTGCATCCTCTATTTTGATGCGCAATAATCAACCCGTCAAGAGATGTTGTTTAATGAATTCTATCATTATTTTGGGGGAATGCGGGAGCGCAGCCGGCCGAAGCATCCAGGACAACGAGGTCAGTGGAGGGGACAGGCTGTCAGCAAGGCCTTACCCCACCAGGCGTCGGACGCGGTGGAATCCCCCTCTTTCGATGGGACGGCTTCACCCCCTTCGGAGGAGGGCCCTAGCACACCGAAGCCGGCTCCGCCTCCCACTGCAGAGGCGAGGCTCCGGTTCTGAGCCTCGACATCGGCGGAGACGGCCCAGGCGCCGAGGTATACGGTCAGCAATACCGTCACAACCACGACGGCCAGGAACGTGACGGGAATCCCTTTTACCCTTCGGGCGACAAGAGGCGCTCCCACCGGCTCACTCCAACGCATTGCCAGGCTATAAGTCTATTCTGATCAGGGCCTTCCATACTGTCAAGCGATACTGTGTAATATACTATATCTATCCATACTGTCCGGGAGGGGCCTGAAGGGCGCGCATGGAGATACGAGAGCTCATCAGCTTCTATCATGTCGCCCGGCTACGCAGCGTTTCCAGGGCCGCCAAGCACCTGGAGATCGGCCAGCCGACGGTCAGTACCCACCTACAGAAGATCGAGCGCGAGTTCGGCGTAGTGCTGTTCGACCGGATAAAGAGGCCCATACAGATAACCTCCGAGGGCACCATCTTTTACAACCTGGCCAGGCCCATTGTGGAGGGGCTGTCGGAGGGCATCGAGCTGCTCAAGATGCGGATGGACTATCCGGAGCATAGGGGCTCCTTCGTGATCGGCGCCTACCCCGACCTTGTGTTCCACCACCTCCCCCCGGTGGTGAAGCAGTTCAGAACCCGCTACCCCCAGGTACAGATCAGACTGATGGCCCGTTCATACCTGACGCTGATGGAGATGGTGGCGGCGGGAGAGCTGGACATGGCGCTGGGCAACCGGCCGGAGCCAGAGAATCCGGCCCTGGAGTTCCGGCCATTGTTTGCCTCCGATTACGTGATCGCCACTCCTCTGGAGCACGAGCTTCTCAACCCCCCAACGATAGACCTGTAGGACATTGTCCGGTGGCCCCTGATCCTCCTGGGGCCCTCCAGCCACAGCCGGCGAGTGCTGGAGCAGACACTGAAGAGGGCAGGCTTACAGTACAACATCGCCCTCGAGATGGAGGTCATGGAGATGGCGAAGAAGTACGTCGAGATCGGGATGGGCATCGCCTTCTCCCCCGAGTACACGGTCCAGCCCGAGGACAGCGGGAGGCTGGGGGTCCGGAACCTGTCGGGCCTCTTCCCTCCCACCCAGGTGGGCCTCATCACCCTCAAGGGCAAGTTCCTCAGCAGGGCGGCGCGCAACTTCATTGAGACCCTGGTGGCCTCGCTGGACCAGCGGTCGGGCCAGGCCTAGGCCGCGTGAGTATCCTGCTCCCGACGCTCCCACGACCAGCAAGCGTAGTTGGTCTCGCCCGTCAGGCTACGCGTCTAACTCGGGGATTCGCCGCGTCAACTCGGCCCAATCATGGGTAATAGTGTCGCGGATGAGATGCTTGACGCCGGCAACCACCTGCTCGGGCATTAATCCCATCACGACCCTGGTCCACGTCTCCCGGTCGTCGCGGATAAACTCCGGCGTGCGCTCTGGTGGTACGTGTCGAGCCATGCCGCCGACTATCGACGCCTGGTCTTCCCCAGACGTACGGTCACGTAAGATGGGATAGAGATGCACGTCTTCTTTGTCGAGGTGGATCCTTAGGACTGCTGTCAGCTCCGCCGTCGCCCGGGTTGCGATAAGAGCGCTTGATGCGGCCTCGATCTTCGCCAAGCCGTCGGTCATGATGTCGAACTCACGGTGGTCCAAGAAGTAAGCCTTCGCCACCAGCGGCGCCACTCTATCCATGGCCGGAAACACCATCTCCTCCTCGCCATCCGCATGCCACTTCAAGACCTCGCTGAAAAAGCGAAGTCGCTCTACGGCGGCTGATAAATTACCGTCCCCCGCCGCAGCCTTATATGACACATCGTCGATCGCTCGCATGTCGTTGCGCAAAGCCTGGTGAATGGAATTTACTGCATCAAGCGGCGTTACCATGTCAACTCATCTCCTCCTGGAGTAAATTTAGTTGCTAGGACGGCGCTGCGGTCGCCCAGTGAATATCCGGGTCCTGACGTCAACATTGCAACTCGTAAGAGGTAAGGTCGTATCTGGACCTGTCCTTTAGGGGTAGGTCACGGCTTTGACCTGGCACGTCCCCGCCAGACGTCGCCATCGGCCAACACCATCAGTGTCCACTCATCGGCCGGCAGGTCGAGCCCCGCCTGATACCGGCGCGTAGCATCGACGAGCAGATCGTGGGTGCGCGTGTCGACCAGAGCGTTCGAAATCGGCCAGGATAGCCCCTGGCCACCGCCCCCCTCCCGTAGGTTCGTCTGCGCCTCCGCAATGAGTCGCTGGGACTCGTCCGTCTCACCTCGGAGGTGAGCTGCCATCCCGAGTCCCAACAATACTACACCCACGCCGTGTCGGTCCCCCAGGTCATCCATCATTGGGAGGCACTCATCGTAGAGCGCCGCAGCCTGGTCCAACTCGCCGGATTCTAGTGAGATGTTAGCCAGAGGGAGGAGCGACCAGGCGATCAAAGCCAGGTCGCCCACACGCTGGAAAATCTCGAGCCCTTGCGTGTAACGCTCGCGTGCCCGGGTCAGGTCGCCAAGGTACCACGCGGCGGAACCCAGGAAGTAGCTGCAAAACGCATCCCCCCACTGAAACCCGCCGGCGCGCATGGCCGTCTGGATATCTGCGAACCTACGGCTCGAGGCTTCGAGGTCCCGCTGGAACCACAGGGCCATGGCCTCGTATGTCTGGGCTGTACTTGCCCCTTGCCCGTCTCCCTGCTGTACGAACAGCGACAATCCTTCACGGATCCGTGCCAGGCATCCCTCCAGGTCCTCATATTGGACCATCGTTCCCATAAATCCACCATGGATAAGGGCAGAGGCACGGGCCTGAGGAGAATTCCCGTCGGTGGCCAGCACCCGGTCGAACCATTCCGTAGCCTCAGCCACGTGTCGGGGTATTATCCAGAACCAGGTCAAGGCGGCCGCAGTACGCTGTGCGAGATCTACATCGCCAGCCTTCAGACCCCACGCCAGCGCGGCGCGGAGGTTGTCGTGCTCTATCTCGAGCCTTGCCAGCCATTCAAGCTGCCTCGGGCCACGCAGCTCCGGCGCGGCCTGCTCGGCGACATCCTGGAAGTACCGGGCATGGCGATTCTTCGCCTCTGCCGCCTCTTCCGAAGTGATCCGTGCGGCAGCGTACTGGAGCAGCGGCTCCAGCAGGTAGTATCGAGTCTCCTCTCCGGCGGTGCGCAGCGTCTGCACAAGCGACTTATCCACCAGTTGGCCGAGCGATTCCAGGAGCTCATACTCGTCATCGGTCCCACTGACGGCGACAGCCGAAGCGACGGTGAAACCACCCCGGAACACCGATATCTGGCGAAATAGCGACTGCTGTCCCGAGTCCAGCATGTCGTAGCTCCAGTCGATGGCACGCTCAAGAGTCCGGTGATGCGGCAAGGCGTCAGCCGGTCCGCCCTTGAGCAACTTAAAGCACTCATCGAGCCGGCTGGCGATCTCGGCCGGTTGCAGCAGCTTCGCCCGGGACGCTGCCAGCTCTATAGCCAGAGGGATCCCGGCGAGTCTTCGCACAATCTGGCAAACGGAAGCCCCGTTATCTGCCGTCAGCTGGAACGCGGGCTCCACAGCTCGAGCCCGTCGCAGAAAGAGTTGCACCGTGGCGAACTCAGCTAAGGTGCTGCTGTCGGTTTTGTCCTCGGGGACGGGCAGTGGAAGCACCTGAAACGTCCGCTCACCCGCCAGATTCAGCGCCTCCCGGCTGGTGGCGATCACGGTGACGCCTGGCGAGGAAAGCAGCTGCCGAACGAGGGAGGCGGCTCCAGCAAGGATGTGCTCGCAGTTGTCAACGATGAACAGCAACTTCTTGTCGGAGAGGTAACCGGCGAGACTGTCCTCGCCGATGCCGAAGAGCGAGGCGGCTTCCCTGGTGAGAACCTTCGCGTCTGTGATAGGCGCCAGCTCTTGGAACCACACTCCGTCCTGGAACTGTCTGGCAGAGAGCCGGCCAAGCTCCAGGGCCAGGCGAGTTTTACCTGCGCCACCGAAGCCCGTTAGAGTGATCAAGCGAGCATCCTGGAGACACTCAGACACCTGTTCGAGCTCGGTCTGCCGCCCTAACAAGCTGTCGGGCGCGTCCGGAAGGTTGCCTGTTTTTTCGGACTTGATGGGAGGAAAGTCGCTCGGCAGAGCCGGGTGGCGAAGGTGGTAAATATTGTCGCCCCGGGACAAGTCACGGAGCCGGTGAACGCCCAAGTCAACCAGGCTCGCCTGAAAGGGCAGCTCGGAACACGCAAGAGCCGCCGTTTTGGATACCAGGATCTGTCCGCCGTGGGCGGCTGACATCAGCCGGGCTACGTGGTTAAGGCAGGAGCCGAAATAGTACCCGTCGCGCTTATCGGCTTCGCCGGTGTGCACACCCATCCGCACTCTCAGCGGTCCGATGGCACCCCAGTCCTCCCTGAACAGTGCCTGCTGGGCCTGCAGAGCAGCCTCGACCGCAGCAGTGGGCATCGAGAAAGCGGCTCCCATACCGTCGCCGGTATGCTTGTACACCTCGCCGCCACACTCTCTCACGGCCCCATGTACCAGCTCATCGTGACGTGAAACTACACGGTCCATTACAGATGGGAACGCCTCCCACAGCCATGTGCTGCCTTGGATGTCGCTGAATAAGAATGTGTAGTCCGACATTTCCCATCTCGAACTGGGCACTTACAAAGAAGGGATTATCTCTGATGACGGTGATGATACGGACACTGCCGAAGGCTGTCAAATACTCCCACGAGACTGCCGTTGGTGTAGCGAGTAACGATCAGTGGCCTGTGATTCCTATTACGGCACGCTTGGGGTGATATTTCGGGCATCATAGTGGGTGGCTTTTGGGCTGACAGACACAACCGGAGACTTTCCAGTCTGTTACCCTAGGCCGAGACGCTCGTCTCCCCTTACGCACGGCTGTTGTAACGGTAATGGGGAGCCCCCTGCCCCACGTCCCACCCCTCGTAGAACCGCCTGACGTGGGGAGTCAGCCTCTCCACCATGCGGCGGGTCTCCAGCACCGAGGGCTCCAGCGGCCTCGAGAAGCGGTCCCTGAGCTCCCTCACCACGTCCTCCCTGCTTGCCCGGGTGGACCTACCATCCCGCAAGACCACCTCGCCATCTACGATGACCGTGTCCACGTGCTGGGCCTTCCCCCTGTAGAGCAAAGCATCCACGACGTGGACATCCGGGTCCAGGTAGGGCTCCTGGATGGAGGTCATGTCCACGAGGACCATGTCGGCCCTCCGCCCCGTCTCCAGGGCGCCGATCTGATCGTGGAAGGTGGTGGGTGCCGCGGCGTTAATGGAGCCCATGCCGATGGGAGTTCACGGCGGGGGCGTCTATCCCCGGCTGGCGGTGCAGCTTGGCCACCAGCCGCATCTCCTGGAGCAGGTCGTCGTCGTCATTGATGGAGGTGCTGTCGGTGCCCATGGCCACGTTAACTCCCCGGGCGAGCATGGCGTTCACGGGCGCCACCCCGCTCTTCAGGCGCAGTTTGGAGCTGGCGTTGTGGCACACCGTCGAGCCGCGCCCGGCCAGGAGGTCTATGTCGGCTTCGGTCAGCCAGACGGCGTGGGCGAAGGAGACCTCCGGGCCCAGAAACCCCAGCTCATCCAGGTGGGCCACCGGCGTCTTGCCCCAGGTCCTGAGGGCGTACTCCTTCTGGTAGGCCGCCTCCGACAGGTGCATGTGGATGCCCGTGTTGTACCTGGCCGCATACTCCTTGGTGCGCTGGAGGAAGTCGTCGGAGTTCCACTGCACGTTGCTGGGACTCAGGAGCACCCTCACCCTGCCGGTGGGGTCAGTCCCGTACTTTCGGTAAGTCCCCTCGAAGAGGGAGAAGTAGTCGTCAGGCGACAGGTCGCTGGCGGCCAGAAAACCCCTCACGCCGGCCGCCAGGTCAGAGGGCAAGCCCGCCAGGAACACCTCATCGTCGCCGTAGACCACCCGGTTCTGGCTGCGGTAGTAGGTGGAGACGGCCACCCTCATCCCGACGTCCATGAAGCCCCTCAGAATCTCGTCGATGTCCCGCTCCAGAGTGGCGACGGGGGTCTGGGCGTGGTTGTACATGACGGTGGTCGTGCCCGACTCGACCATCTGGAGCGCGGTGTACAGGGTCATCAGGTAATGGTCGTGGGCCGGCGCGTCCAGCCCGCCAGGATCCACGTCTCCAGGGAGTCGTCACAGGCGCCCATCTGGAGCCCGGTGACGCCCCTCCCGTGGTGGTGGGCGTTCACCAGGCCCGGCAGGACAACGTACCTGGGCCCGCCGATCTCCTCGCCTGCCGCGTACCGGGAGCGGAGGTCGTCGTATGGGCCCACCTCCTCGATGACACCGTCCCTCTGGAAGACGGCGCCGTCGCCTATCACCACGCTGGAGTCCGCGTCCGACCCGGCCCTGGACACCACGTACTTGCCTCGGATCAGAGAGGTCGCCATGGCAATCCTCCTTCAAGGGGATGCTTGCAGGCCATTATACAGGGCGGCATCGCGTCGCGGGTACCCGGCCCCCTTCCTTGACACGTCCCCATACCCGTCCTAGGCTGGTGGAAGCCTGGGGATGGACTGAGCGATGGAAGGGACCGGCACAGGACCGGGGGAGATGGAGGAGCGGCGGATCGGCCGGCCCGGCCTGATCAAGCTGCTGGACGACCTGGAAGGCAGGTTCCCGGACGGAGCCACCACCGTATACAGCAGGCAGGGTGGCTTCCAGGTGCAGGGACCCCCTGCGGGAGCCGGTGGCGACGCGCTGGAGCGACTTGCCGCCGCGGCGGAGCGCTCGGAGACGGGGGCCATCGCTTTCTGGAGCGAAGACCGGGTGCTGGCCGTCCTGCCTCCCTTCCCGGTGGAGCACGACCGTACCCTCGCGGGCTGGGACGCCTCACCGCTGAGGGAGCTGGTGGCCAGGGAGTACCTGCTGGGGGTGGTGCTGCTGCGGCTGGGCAGGTTCGCCGTGGGCGTGTTCCGGGGGAACACCCTGCTGACCTCCAAGACGGACACCCGCTACGTCAAGGGCAGGCACAGCGCCGGGGGGACGTCCCAGAAGCGGTTCGCGCGCATCCGGGAGAAGCAGATACAGGAGATGTACCGGAAGACCTGTGAGGTGACGCAGGCACGGCTGGGGCCCTTCGAGGCCGACCTGGACTACATCTTCCTGGGCGGGGAGAAGTTCACCCTCCAGGGGCTCGTGAAGGCGTGCGACTACCTACGGCGGCTATCGCCCAAGATCCACGGGAGGGTGCTGAACGTGAGGGAGCCCCGGCTCCGGGCCCTGGAGGGCGCCATCGAGGCCGTATGGGAGAGCCGGGTGCTGAGCGCGGGGCGGTGATGCGCTGACGGCTTTCGCGGCCAAAAGCTCGCCGCATAGTATAATGCAGGCACATACCCCTTAGTTCGGTGGTGGAGCCCCCCACGAACTGGACCTCTCGACGGAGGAGATGAATGCGGAAGCTAACGCTGTCCCCACGCCGGACACTGTACCCGGTCGCTCTGGCCCTGCTGCTCGCGGGCCTCGCGCTGGCCCTGGCGCCGGGACAAGCGCCGGCGGGCATGGTCCAGGGTGGCACGTCCACCGCTGCCGGTCCCGGGGCCGCCACCGCCGTCTCCACGGGATACTTCCACACCTGCGCCCTGACCGCGCCGGGAGGGGTCAAGTGCTGGGGGCGCAACGACAACTTCCAACTGGAGGACGGGACGGGCGGCCCTAACTTCAGCACCACGCCAGTGGACGTGGTGGCGTTAACCAGTGGCGTGGCCAGCGTCTCCGCGGGGAACCGCCACACCTGCGCCCTGACGACCGTGGGCGGCGTCAAGTGCTGGGGACGCAACGGCTCCGGCGAACTGGGGGACGGGACGAGCGGCCCTAACAACTTCAGCACCACACCGGTAGACGTGATTGGGCTGACCAGCGGCGTGGCCGCCATCTCCGTGGGGAACGTCCACACCTGCGCCCTGACCACAGCCGGCGGCCTCAAGTGCTGGGGAGACAACTTCTACGGTCAGCTGGGGGACGGGACGACCACGGACCGCGCCACGCCCGTGGACGTAAGCGGGCTGACCAGCGGCGTGGCCGCCGTCTCGGCGGAGAACGGCTACACCTGCGCCTTGACGACGGCCGGCGGCCTCAAGTGCTGGGGATTCAACTACGATGGCCAGCTGGGGGATGGGACGACCACGGACCGGGCCACGCCCGTGGACGTGGTCGGGCTGACCAGTGGGGTGGCCCGCCGTGTCCGGGGACGACAGGCACACCTGCGCCCTCACGACCGTGGGCGGCCTCAAGTGCTGGGGCTACAACGTCGCCGGCTCGCTGGGGGACGGGACTGACACGCCCCGCCGCACACCCGTAGACGTGACGGGGCTGACCAGGGGCGTGGCCGCCGTCTCCGCCGGTTTCGGCCATACCTGCGCCCTGACCACAGCCGGCGGCCTCAAGTGCTGGGGATTCAACGGCTCCGGCGAACTGGGGGACGGGACGAGCGGCCCTAACAACTTCAGCGCCACACCGGTAGACGTGATTGGGCTGACCAGTCGTGTAGCCGCCGTCTCCGCAGGATTCAGGAACGCCTGCGCCCTGACCACGGCGAGCGGCCTCAAGTGCTGGGGAGACAACTTCTACGGTCAGCTGGGGGACGGGACGACCACTGACCGCAGCACGCCCGTGGATGTCGTTGGGTTCCCGGGCGCTGTGGCCGACGCCACCCTCACCGTTACCTCGATTGCCGACGGCGGGGACACTAACCCCGGCGACGGCGCCTGCGACGACGGCACGGGTAGCTGCACCCTGCGGGCGGCCATCGAGGAAGCCAACGCCAATTCGGGCCTGGACGGTGTCGTCTTCGCCATTCCGGGCGCGGGTCCCCATACAATCCGGCCGGGCTCCGCCCTGCCCACCATCACCGACCCGGTGGTCATCGACGGCTACACCCAGCCGGGGGCCAGCCCCAACACCAACGGCCCCGGCCTGGGGTCCAACGCCTTCTTGTTGATCGAGCTGGACGGGAGTAACGCGAGGCAGGACGCAAACGGGCTGCGCATCAGCGCTGGCAATAGCACGGTGCGGGGGCTGGTGATCAATCGCTTCAGCGGCAGCGGTATCCTATTGGAGGTGAGCGCGCGTCGGGCAACACGGTCCAGGGGAACTTCCTCGGCACAGACGTCACCGGCACCCTGGCGCTGGGCAACTCACGCGACGGCGTACTAGTCAATCTGGGGGCGTCCAGCAACCAGATCGGCGGGACTGCAGCTGGGGCACGCAACGTTATCTCAGGCAACGACTTTATCGGCGTCGAATTTGTCAGCATCGGGACGACGGGGAACCTGGTGCATGGCAACTTCATCGGCACGAATGCCACGGGTACTGCTGCCCTGGGGAACTCTTCCTTTGGCGTGTCCATTACCGTCGGGGCGTCGAACAACACTATCGGGGGAGCCACGGCAGGGGCGACTAACGTCATCTCAGGCAATGCTCTGCACGGTGTCTTCCTGTCTGATGCCGGGACCACGGGGAACCTGGTCCAGGGCAACTTCATCGGCACCGACGTCACCGGCACCGCGCCTGTGGGCAACATTGGCGATGGAATTGAGTTCCGGAACGCGAGCGGCAACACCACCGGCGGGACCCTCGCCGGCGCGGGCAATACCATCGCCTTTAACGGTGGTGATGGTGTGGCGGTCTTCTCCGGCAAGGATAACGCGATCCTCGGCAACTCCATCTTCTCCAACGGCGGCCTGGGAATCGACCTTATTCCCGACGCAGTAACGCCCAACGACTCAGAGGACGCCGACGCCGGTGCCAACGACCTTCAAAATTTCCCGACGCTGACCTCAGCCACCAACGGCAGTAGCACGACTGTCGCTGGGACCCTGGACAGCACGCCCGGCACCGACTTCCGGATCGAGTTCTTCTCCAGTAACGCCTGCGACGCCTCGGGGCACGGCGAAGGGGAGAGCTTTATCGGCCAGATTACGGAGGCCACCGACGGCAACGGCAACCTGGCGTTCATGTCTACCTTCCCGGTCGCCGTCCCCGTGGGCCGTTTCATCACCGCGACGGCAACGGACCCCGCCGGCAACACCTCGGAGTTCTCCCTGTGCGTGCAGGTCACGGAAGCCAGCCCAGGCGATGTCAACGGCGACGGTAAGGTGAATTCTGAAGACCTGCGTCTGATCGCAGCCAATCTCGGCACCAGACCACCTGACGACCCCAGGGCCGATGTCGACGGAGATGGAATGGTAGACGCAAGAGACCTGGCAGCGGTGGCTATCAGCTTCGGCAGGCCGGGGCCCGCACCGGTGGCCGACGGTATAATAGACGGTAACGACCCGGCCCTACCGGCCAGCAACCAGGGCAAGGTCGAAAGCCCGTATCAGGTAAGGTAATCTCAACGATGAGTCCGACGGACCCGCCGGAACACCCTGCAGCCGCTCCTCAGCCCCCCGGCTTGCGGGAGGCGTCGCTAGGCCTGCTGGAGTTCCACATGGTGAGGGAGCGGCTGGCGGCCCGTACTACCTTCGCCCCGGCCATGGAGCTGGCCCTCGGGCTGACTCCCTCCTACGAGTATGCCCAGGTGGCACGATGGCAGGAGGAGACGGCCGAGGCCCGGCGGATCTTGGAGAGCGTGGGCGGGATAGATCTGGGCGGGGCAACGGACGTCCGCCAGGCCCTTCAGCGCGCCGCCCTGGGAGGAGCCCTCACCGGCGAGGAGCTGCGGGATGTGGGCGCCACCTTGAAGGCCGCCCGAGGGGCGCGCGACGCCGTATTGCGGCATAGGGACACGCCGGCCCTCGCGGCCATGGCCCGGGACCTTCCCGTCCTCAGAGAGCTGGAGGCGGAGATCGCGTCCGCCATCGGCAGCTCGGGCGAGGTGCTGGACACCGCCACGCCCACCCTCGGGGAGCTGCGAGAGGAGGCCCTCTCCGCCTACCAGCAGCTAGCCGACTCCCTGGAACGCACGGTGCACCGCCTGCAGCGGCAAAACATCCGCCAGGAACCCATCATCACCCAGCGCAACGGCAGGATGGTGCTACTGGTAAAGGATGAGATGAAGCACCGCCTTCCCGGAATCGTCCACGACGTCTCGGATAGCGGCGCCACCGTATTCATGGAGCCCATGCCCACGGTGCGGCTGGGGAACCGGTGGCGAGAGCTGCGCCTGGCGGTGGGACGGGAAGAGGAGAGGGTGCTCCGGAGCCTCTCCGGAGTGGTGGAATCCCACAGCCAAGAGCTCCTTAGAGGGATGGACTCCCTCGCCAGACTCGACCTGGCCATGGCCAAGGCGCGGTACGCCCTGGGCGGCGGCGCCACCCCTCCCAGCCTGATCGCCGGTGGGAGCCAGTGCATGCGCCTGGTGGACGCGCGCCATCCGTTGCTGGGTGAGGAGGCAGTCCCCATCTCACTCACGATAGCCGACGGTTGTCCGGTCCTCTTGGTCACCGGCCCCAACGCCGGAGGCAAGACGGTGGCGCTGAAGACCGCTGGCCTCCTCGCGCTGATGGCCCAGGCCGGGCTTCAGCTTCCGGCCAAGGAGGCCGTCCTCAGCCTCTTCGACGGGGTCTACGCCGACATCGGGGACCAGCAGAGCATCGAGCGCTCCCTCTCTACCTTCAGCTCTCACGTCGCGAACCTGAGGGACATCATGGGGCAGGCCACCGGCAGCTCCCTGGTGCTGATCGACGAGCTGGGCACCAGCACCGACCCCGAGGAGGGTGCCGCCCTGGCCAAGGCCGTTCTCCACCACTTCCTTCAGCAGGGATCCTTCCTGATGGCCACCACCCATCAGCGGGAGGTGGCCGCCTTCGTGCAGGAGCAGCCAGGGATGGTGAACGCCAGCGTCGAGCTGGACCCGGCCACGCTGGCTCCCACCTACCGGCTGACACCGGGGCTGCCCGGCAGAAGCTACGCCCTCACCATCGCGGCGCGTCTGGGCCTGGACCGGGAGGTCGTCGAGCACGCCGGGGCGCTGCTCTCCCCCTCCCACCAGAAGTCAGAAGGGCTCCTGGCGGAGCTTCAGGAGGAGCGGCACCTGGCGGCGCAGCTGCGGCTGCGGGCGGAGGAGGCCCTGGCCGAGGCGGATCGGAGGAGCGCGGAGCTCGAGGAGCGGCTTGCCGCTATAGAGAATAGCAAAGCGCGAATGATAGAGGAGGCACGTCATCTCGTCCAACGCAGGGCCGAAGAGCTCGCGAGGCGCCTCCAGGGGGCGGAGCGAGCGCTGGGGCGCTCCCCAGCCCCACCCCTTAGAGAGCAAGTACCCCCAACGGAAGAGCCTGACCAGCCCATCCCTAGTCCCACAATAGAAGAGGCGCGGGCCGAGGTGGCCGAGGTCCGGCGAGACCTGGGCGCCCCAGAGTGGAAGCCTCGCAGCAGGCGGGAAGACTGGATGGCTAGCCTCCGCCCGGGGGACCGGGTGCTCGTCAAGGGGATACCCCGGCCCGTGGAGGTTATCGTTCCGCCAGACGATGGCGGCACCGTGGAGGTCCTGCTCGGGACCATGAGGGCGCGGCTGCCCGCCTACCAGATAGAGGGGCCGGCGCGGGCCCACACCACCTCCTCGGGCGACGCGGTGTACTACACCAGGGCCTCCAAGAAGGGGCCAGCCAAACCGGAGCTGGACCTTAGGGGCGTGCGGGTGGAGGAAGCCCTTGACCGGGTAGACGAGTTCTTGAGCGATGCCGTCATCGCGAACCTGAGCTCGGTGCCAGTTACTGAAGTCCCTGCTCCACCACTCAAGCAGGTAGGGGTCGCTCACCTTGGCCAGCACCTTGGCCTGGAACTTGTCGTCGGAGAGGAGCCTGAGCCCGTCCAGGATGGTGTACTGCTGATCGGCGTCCATCCTCTCATTGGCCTCGTGGAGGGTCTTGACGGTCTGTTCCAGGATGGACTGCATCCTCGGTCCCCACTGGTCCCAGAGGCCCTTGGCGACCCGCACCACCGAGTCGGCGGTGCGGTCTCTATCGGCAAATATTCTGGTGTCGAGCAGGTTGATGCCGGGAGCCCCCGCATCGTCGGCCAGGTCGATGAGGCGCACCCGGTCGACGAGGGACTCGGGCACCTGCCCCAGCAGCCCGCTCACCAGGTCGGCGTGGGGATCGACGACGACGATGGCGTCGGGGTCCTTGCCCTCGGCCTTCGGTTTCAGCTTGTGGGAGACGATGTGGTGCATGAGGGTGCTTTTCCCCATGCGGGTGCGGGACACGTAGAGATGGTGGCGGTGCAGCAGGTCGTCGGGGAAGCTGATCTCCCGGGGATTGCCCGCCGTGGTCTGGCCCACCAGAGCGCCGCCCCTTGTGCCTCTGGCCGAGGGGAGGAGCACCCGTGCTCCCGACCGCTCCACCAGGGGGGTCTCGTCTCTTGCGCCCGGCGGGTGCCACAGGGGTCCCGTCCCATAGAGTGGTGTAAGAGTACGTCATCCTGTTGATATCGTCTAGGCCGCTGCCTCTGCGAGTTCGGCTCTGGGTAGAGCTTCGTTGGAGGTGGTTACCTCCTGTGTCATGTATCGACGGCCGACGGCCCACTCGTCGTGCTGCTCAGCTAGGACGGCGCCGACCAGCCGACGGACAGCGGGGCGGTTAGGGAAGATGCCCACCACATCGGTGCGGCGCCGTATCTCCTTGTTGAGACGCTCCAGGGGGTTGTTGGACCAGATCTTCTTCCAGTGGGCGACGGGGAAGCTGGAGAAGGCCAGGACGTCGGGTCCAGCCTCGTCCAGTCGAGAGGCGCCCTGTGGGAACGGGTCCTGGAGCTGAGCAATCACCCGCTCGAGTTGGGCATGCACCTCCTGAGGGGACGGCTGCTGGTAGATGGTGCGTACCATGGTGGCCACCCAGGGCTGAGCGCTCCTGGGGACCCGAGTGAGCAGGTTGGTCATGAAGTGGGTGCGGCACCGCTGCCAACTGGCCCCACCGAAGACAGTTGCGATGGCATCCCTGAGTCCCTGATGAGCGTCCGATACCACCAGTTCCACCCCGCCCAGGCCCCTGGCGACCAGTGAGCGCAGGAAGGCCAGCCAGAAGGCGCCGTCTTCACTGGTACCCACGTCCATCCCAACGATCTCACGCTTGCCCTCGCTATTGACCGCCGTCGCCACCACCACGCTGACGTTGACTATCCTACCGGCCTCTCTGACCTTCTGGGTTAGTGCGTCCAGCCACAGGTAGGGATATGATCCGCCGTCCAGCGGCCGACCCAGGAAGCTCTCCACCACCCCGTCCAGCTCCTGGCAGATACGCGACACTTGGCTCTTTGAGATACCCTCGCACCCAAGAGCCTTGACCAGATCATCCACTCGCCTCGTCCAATACACCCTCCACATACGCCTGCTGGATCACCGCCAGCAGAGCTCGCTCGCTGCGACGCCGTGGCTCCAGCACGCTCGGAAAGTAGCTTCCCTCTCTGAGCTTGGGTATCTGCAACTCCATGGTCCCTACGCGAGTGTCCCATGCTCGAGACCGGTACCCGTTGCGCTGGGTCACCCGCTCAGGGTTGCGTTCTCCATACCCAGCACCGGTCCTCGATGACACATCAGCCTCCATGATCTCCTCGACCAGCACTCTCAGTGCCTCTCGTAGAAAGTCCACGTCACCGTCGACTCCCCTCTTGCGCATTAGCTCAAGCAGGTCCATCCTTTCCTTGACCACCGTTGTCCTCCTTTCTCAGGCTCGTCTTTGCCCGCTAAGGATGACGTGGTGGTCTCTCTTCATCCAGACCCTCTCCTCTTGTTACACCACTTCCTGGGACTCTACTCGGTCAAGACCGGGAGAGAAAGAAAATTACCCGTACATGCACGACAAGATACGTGACCCTGGTGAGCGTTATCCTTGCGCTGGCCCTTACGGCGGCCTCGCGGCCTGCGGCTCTGATGAGCCGTCCGAACGGCCGACTGTGACTCCCTGCGCGTGCCACAATTCGCGATGGTGTCGCTGCCAGGCCGCATCCGGATAAGGAGATGCTCTTTTGATAGACCGGCTAGCTCAGCTCCTGCGGGAGCACGGCGTGATAGGCCCCGACCGGACCGCGTCCACCCCAACGGAGACGCCGGCCTCCCCCACACGGACGCCTTCCACGCCAGTGCCCAGCCCCACTGGATGCCGTTCATCGACACGGCAGAACTGGCGGGCGTTCTTGGCGAGGCTCACGCGACGGTTCACCGCGCACTGACCGGCCTGCTTACGGACAGCATCGTCGGGAGGGTGAGCGACGGCACCGCCCAACTGCCTTCGAGCCAGAGATACTACCTGACGGCCAGTGGCATCGGCCAGGCCGCAGGAGTCCTCGGCTTCGCAACGCCCTCGGATTTCGTGCGCGCCTATCCGGTTTCCAGCGAGTGGCTCACGCTGCTCATCCGCCGGATGGACGCGGTGGCCGCCGTCTACCGCCTCGCCTCTTCACTCTCCCCCGGCATTGACGGGCTCCGTTCCCACGTGGAGTTCCACCGCCGGGGCCGCTTCGACGCCACCATCACCCTCCACGACGGCCGCAGTTTCGGCGTGGTGCGCCAAGGTCTGGCCCTGGGGCGCCGGTCACTATAGGACCGGCTGAGGGCCATCGCCGAGTACGACTACACGCGCCGCCGCGACACCGTTCTGATCCTGACGCCCAGCACCTGGGAGGAGAGGCTGACGACGAGGTTCTGCGAGGAACTGAATCTTGAAGACTCCTACGTTGGTGTGGAGTCTCGGAACACACTGGAAAGGCGGGACCTCCACGTCTGGCAGAAGACCTCGGGTCTGTTCAGCGGCTCGTACTACACCCTTGATTTCGTGGGCTCACAGGGCGACCCGAGCGGACACGATTACCAGCGCTACCCACGCCGTAGACGAACTGGTGTGCAACACGTCTTATGAGTTCCGCGTGAGCGCATACGCGGACGGCGACACCTACAAAGACGAGTAAGGTGGCGCAGAGGTATCCGCAACGACCGGAGTCTGAAGCTAAGCCTTAGAGAAGCGACTCTGCCTATTCAGGGGATTAGCCACCACCTTCAGTTCCACCACTCCCAGCGGCATCCAAGTCCACCGCCCAAGAGTACCTCAGTTTTTGTCGTCGATTGAGAAATGGGTATAGTGTAGGCTATGCCAGCCTCCAACAACGACGTATCCACCAGCTGGCCCTCGCCGGTACGCAGCCGGTGTAGGTAGGCGATC
This sequence comes from Dehalococcoidia bacterium, assembly GCA_965247055.1. Taxonomy (GTDB): domain Bacteria; phylum Chloroflexota; class Dehalococcoidia; order Lucifugimonadales; family JAGWBF01; genus CBDFGE01. The sequence continues at coordinate 289,224 of CBDFGE010000006.1, read as the reverse complement.
AGGATACCGTAGGCCGCGTACATGCCCGCGGTCAGGTCCGTGATGGGGACACCCACCTTCACCGGCGGTCCCCCGGGGGTGCCGGTCACGCTCATCAGGCCGCTCATGCCCTGGGCCACCAGGTCGAACCCTCCCCTATCCCGGTAGGGCCCCCGTCTGCCCGAACCCAGAGATGGAACAGTAGATAAGGGCGGGGTTTATCTCGCTGAGCTGGGGATACCCCAACCCCAGTCTCTCCAGGGTGCCCGGCCGGAAATTCTCCACCACCACGTCCGCACGCTCGGCCAGCGCCTTGAACACCCGCCGCCCGTCCTCGCTCCTGAGATTTAGAGCCAGGCTCCGCTTGTTCCGGTTGATGGCCAGGGAAGGCAGCCGAGCGGCCCTTGACGAACGGGGGGCCCATCTTGCGGCTGTAGTCGCCGCCATCGGGATTCTCCACCTTGACGACATCGGCGCCCATATCAGCCAGCAGCAGGGTACAGAACGGCCCTGCCATTGCTATATTATACCAGCACCACACCCGCCCTATTGCACCGCCCGGCATGGTAGCGCATCCTATATGCTATTCTGGGCGTAGACCACGTACAAGGGATTGGAGGAGCCGTTGCCAGTGACAGCCGGGTAAAGCAGGACGCGGACTACATCTTTCACGAGCTCACCCGGAGCATCTGCCCCGAGTGCAAAACCCTGATCGACGCCCAGATCATCATCCGCGCCAACAAAGTGTACATGAGGAAGCGCTGCCCCCAGCACGGCTGGTTCGAGGGGCTGATCAGCTCCGACGCCGAGATGTACGTAGACTCGATCAAGTTCAACAAGCCGGGTACCCTGCCCCTTCAGCACACTACCGAGGTGGTGGACGGCTGCCCCATGGACTGCGGCCTCTGCCCCGAGCATAAGCAGCACATCTGCCTGGCCATCATCGAGGTCAACACCGGCTGCAACCTCAACTGCCCCATCTGCTTCGCCAACGCCGGGCCCGGCTACAGCCTTACCATGAAGCAGGTGGAGTCCATGCTGGACCGGTTCGTGGGGACCGAGGGCAACCCGGAGGTGGTCCAGTTCAGTGGCGGCGAGCCCACCCTCCATCCCCGCATACTGGACATGGTCCAGGCGGCCCAGGACCGGGGAATCGGCCACGTCATGATCAACACCAACGGTGTGCGTATCGCCCGCGACGACCGCTTCCTGGAAGGGCTGGCCAGGCTCAAGCCGGCCATCTACTTCCAGTTCGACGGGCTGGAGTACCTGGACTACATCACCAACCGGGCCTTTCCTTCGCCGCCCTCGGCGGCCGACATACAGAGCGCCCTGGAGGGGCTCTGGTCCGCTTCGGCGGTGGCGGGAGCGGAGAGAACGGCGCGGCTGTTCCAGGGCGCCTGTGGCGGCGAGGGCTGCGACATACCCCTCGTCTCCGGGGCTAACATGCTGAAGAACTACGTGTTCCAGATAGCCATCAAGGACTTCCTGGATGCCTATACGTTCAGCGTCAAGCAGGTCATGAAGTGCTGCGTGGCGGTGCTGGTGCCCGATGGCCGGGCAATTCCCTTCTGCGCCTACAACACCATCGGCTACCGGGAGCAGGTCCGCGACACCCTGACCGGACAACACGGCGGAAGGCTCCCATGATGGGCATCCCTGGACTGCCCGAGTTGCCACCGGCGCCGAAGGACTCCCCCGGCAGAAAGACCTGCTGCGCCGCCATGTACGAGCTGGAGCCGGTACGCCTTCTGCTGGGCGAAACCCTGCACCCCGGCGGACTGGCGCTCACCCACCGCCTGGGCAAGCTGATGGGCGTCCGGCGGGATGACCTGGTGCTGGACGTGGCCTGCGGCCGGGGCGCCAGCGCCCTGGCATTGTCCCGGTCTTTCCACTGCAAGGTGGTGGGAACGGACCTCGGCTCCGCCGTTTCCGAGGCGGCCCGCGTGGCGCGGGAGAGCGGCATGTCCGGGCGGGCGTCCTTCGTCCGGGGCGACGCCGAGAGCCTTCCCTTGCGGGACGAGACCTTCGACGCGGCCCTGTGCGAGTGCTCCATGAGCCTCTTCCCAGACAAAGAGAGGGGCGTGATGGAGATGACGCGGCTGCTCCGCTCCGGCGGGAACCTGGGGGTGAGCGACGTTACGGTGGAGCCTGGGTGCCTTCCCGAGGAGCTGCGCGGAAGCCTGGGCCAGATGCTGTGCCTGGCCGACGCCCCACCGGTAGACGGCTACCGGGCGCTCCTCAGCGGCGGCGGGCTCACTCTGGTCCACCAGGAGGAGGCCTCAGACTCGGTCCTGAACCTGGTCGGGGACGTGGAGGCCAAGCTGGCCGCGTTCCGCCTGCTGCTGTCGGCCGGCGGCGGGGCGGCCGGCACCTCAGCCGCGGACCCCATCTCCCGGGCGCTGGCGATTATCGAGAAGGTCAAGGCCCTGGTGAGGGAGGGGGCCATCGGCTACTGGCTCTTCGTTGCGAAGAAGGGAGATACGCCGGCGTAACCGCGAAACCGGGCGGCTACACTTGGCATGGGGCGGTACGACGCTGACGGTTATGACGAATCCGTGCCCTCTTCTTCCTTGTACACTTATGAGAGGGGAATGTATACTGGGTAGCGACCGGTCGCCAGTCGGAGACGTTAACGCCGTGCAAAGACATGGGAGACATTATAGTTGCTGTTGACCCCCCGCTTCTGGCTGGGAATCCTGGTAACTGTCGGCTTCCTCTTCCTCTTCCTGTGGAAGGTTGACTTCGAGCAGACAGGGCGGGAGTTGAGGGACGCCAACTACGCCTACCTAACTCCCGCCGTTCTGGTCTATTTCGCGTCCCTCGGGTTACGCTCCCTGCGATGGCGCTTCCTCCTGTTACATCTGAAAACCGTGCCCGCCACGCGGCTCTATCCGGTGGTGTGCATCGGCTACCTGGCCAACAACATCTTGCCGGCGCGTTTGGGAGAGTTGGTAAGGGCCCATTTCCTCGGCGAGAAGGAGGGGATAAGCAAGGCATCGGCCCTGGCCACCATCATGGTGGAAAGGGTCCTGGACGGCCTCACGCTGATGCTCCTCGTAGTGGCCATCTGGCCCTTCCTCCCGTGGACCGATGTCCTGAGGAACGACGACGGAGGGCTAAACACCCTCTGGTTAAGCGCCAGCATCGGCGTCACGTTGGCCTTCTCCTTCGCCTTCACGGTGCTGCTAGTGCTGGCCATCTCGCCGGAGAGGGGGCGGAGACTGGCCCACCTGCTGGCCTCTCCCTTGGCCCCCGGACTTCGAGCAAAGGTGGAGGACCTCCTCTACCTGCTGCTAGAAGGCCTGGGCGCGCTCATGAGCTGGCGCAAGTTGCTGCTGGTCTCGGCCATCTCGCTGCCCGTATGGCTCCTTGAGGCCCTGACCTACTACATCATCGCCAGGTCCTTTGGGCTGGACCAGCCCTTTGAGGTGATAGTCCTGGTCACCGCCACCTCCAACCTGGTCACCGCCATCCCTTCCAGCATGGGGGGAATAGGCCCCTTTGAGGTGGTCGCCAAGAGCACCCTGGTCGCCTTCGGGGTCACAGCAGAGGCGGCAACCGCCTACGCCTTCTTCGTCCACATCGTCACCCTGTGGCTGCCCATCAACCTGCTGGGTATGCTGTTCCTTTGGAAACAGAACCTGTCCCTCGTGCAGCTTGCCCAGGGCAAGGGCATCGGCCTTCCGGCCAGCGGTGCGGCAGGCCTACCGCACCTCGCCTCCCCTCCCGGCACAGCGGGCGCCGCCGCAACGGGAGGGGAGGAGTCCCTGGACACAGAATGAGGGTAGGTATCATCGGCGGTGGTGCGGCCGGCCTGGCGGCCGCCTTCCATCTCTCAAAGGCGGGGCACCAGGCCCACGTATACGAGCAAGCCCCTTTCCTAGCGGGCCAGGCGTCCACCTTCGAGGTCGGCGGAGGCCGTCTGGAGCGGGGCTACCATCACCTGTTCATGAGCGACACCCACATGGTAGACCTTATCCACGAGCTGGGACTGGGACACAAGCTGGCCTGGATCGAGTCCCGGGTCGGGTTTTACCACGGGGGCAAGATCTGGAAGTTCACCTCTCCGGTAGACCTGCTCAAATTCACGCCCTTGAGCCTCTTTGACCGGCTGAGGCTGGGCCTCGTCACCTTCTACCTCCAGAAGACCAGGGACGGCATCAAGTTCGAGGGAGTGACGGCCGCCGAATGGCTGCAGAGGCGAGTGGGCAGGCGGGCTTACGAGGTGGTCTGGGAGCCCCTGCTCCGAGGCAAGTTCGGTGAGCACCATGACGAGATCAGCATGACATGGATATGGGGGAAGATCTATCTCAGGGTGGCCTCCCGGGGCAAACCCTGGGAGAAGGAAAAGCTGGGCTATCCCCTGGGCAGTTTCGGAGAGGTGTTCGATACACTGGGAGAGCGCATACGCAGGATGGGGGGAGAGGTCCGTACCTCGGCCGGGGTGAAGAGGGTGGTGGTGGAAGACGGTCGCGCCACCGGACTTGAGGTGGAGATGCCGGGCGCGGATGCCGAGATCCGGCCGTACGACGCCGTTATCGCCACTACCCCCTCCTACGTGTTCACCAGGCTGGTGCCTCCCCTGCCCCAGGAGTACGCAGAGAAGCTGACCGGCGCGACCTACCTGGCGGCGGTGCTGATGATCCTGGTCCTGGACCGGCCCCTGACCCAGTGGTACTGGCTCAACATCGCCGACCGCACCATGCCCTTCGTGGGGATCATCGAGCAGACCAACTTCGTAGACCCCTCGCTTTACGGTGGCAAGCACATCGTTTACTTCTCCAACTATCCCAGCCGGGAGAACCCCCTATACCAGATGAGCGGCGAGGAGCTGCTGGAACATTTCCTGCCCCATCTTCGCAAAATCAACCCCGAGTTCGAGCCCTCCTGGATCGAAGAGTACCACCACCATAAGGTGGACGCCGCCCAACCAATCATCGGGGTAGACTACAGCCGGCGGATACCCGACCCGCGCACACCAATCAGGGGTCTCTACCTGGCCAACACCACCCAGATATACCCGGAAGACCGGGGCACCAACTACAGCGTCCGGCTCGGCAAAGAGGTGGTGGACCTTTTACTCAAGGACCTTCACCCGTAGCAGGCGGGAGACGGCGCTGCCTGCAAGGGGCCACGCCTCCTGTTGAAAGCCCCCGCACGTTATGCTACCATTGGCGTGGCAGTTAGTTACAGATTTCACGACCGGCCCCCCCCCCGGACTGTGCCGGCCAAAGCCCAGCCGCCACTAGTGGACGCGTAGCCGAAACCCCACCACGGAGCAACGATGACCACCGATACGGAAGGGCTCAGGGCGAGGGTGAGGAACGTCATCAGGTCCCAGGAGCAAGTAACGGTTACCACCCTGTCGTCCCTTCTGGCCGTCCAGGACGAGTTCGGCTACATCCCCGAGGAAGGCATAGAAGCGGTAGCGGGCTTCACCGGGGCCACCATCAACGACGTGTGGGGCGTGGCTTCTTTCTATACCAACTTCCGATTCAACCCTCCCGGCGCCCATACGGTGGAGCTTTGCTGGGGCTCCTCCTGCCACGTCCAGGGGGCCATGCCCGTGATAAAGGCCGTTCTGGACGCCCTCGGGCTTGAGGGGGAGGGAGACGACGAGGAGGGCCGGGTGAGCGTGCGCTTCAACACGTGCCTAGGCGCCTGCTCCCAGGGCCCGGTGATAAGCGTAGACCATCGGCTGATCGGTGGACTTACACCGGACTCCGCCACCGGAGCCGTGGCCTTCGCCCGGGACGAGAAGTAGGTCGCATCAGTAGCATAGAGCCGTTCCTCAGGTCAGGCTGGCAGAATGTCCACAAGCTTTGAAGAGATACGCCTGGAGGCCGGACGCCGCTGGCAGTCCTTTGTGGGCGGCGGGGTACCCTGGATACGGGTGGGCACCGCCCTCTGTGGCAAAGCGGCGGGGGCCGACCAGGTGGTCGCCGCCATAAAGGCCGAACTCCAGCATCATAACATTGAGGCCGCCGTCAGCGAGGTTGGCTGCCTCGGGATGTGCTATGCGGAGCCCCTTATGGACATAACGATGCCCAACGGCTCTAGGCTCTTTTACGAAACCGTCAATACGAGCGAGGTAGCCGCCATCATATACTCCCACCTGGTGCGGCAGGGTCCCGTGGCCGACCTGGCCCTGGGATATATCGGAGAGGGCGGTCTGGAAGGCGCCCGGGACGTGATGGAACACCCCATGATGAAAAGCCAGCTACGCATCGCCCTCCGCAACGCCGGCAACATCGACCCCTGGGACATCTACCAGTACGTGGCCAATGGGGGCTACACGGCTCTACACAAGGCTTTAACCCAAATGACCCCCCAGGAGGCCCTCGATGAGGTCAACAAATCGGGCCTCCGGGGGCGCGGAGGCGCCGCCTTTTCGACAGGAACGAAGTGGAGCTTCCTGGCCCGGTCACAGGACCCCGTCAAGTACATCCTGTGCAACTGCGAAGAGGGCGACCCAGGGGCCTTCAACGACAAGGGGATCCTGGACAGCGACCCCCATACCGTGCTGGAAGGAATGCTGCTGGCGGGCTACGCCACCGGCGCCAGCTACGGTTACATCTTCATCCGGCACGGCCACGAGGGACCCATCCAGCGGACCTGGCAGGCCATCCGCCAGGCCAGGGAGCTGGGCTTAGTGGGAGACGACATCTTCGGGTCGGGGTTCGACTTCAACATAGAGGTATCCCTCACCGGCGACTCCTACGTTTCCGGCGAAGAGACGGCCCTCATGGAGTCGATAGAGGGGCGCCGGGCAATGCCCCGCTTTCGCCCTCCCTTCCCGGCACAGGTCGGGCTGTTCGGTAAGCCTAGCAACATAAACAACGTCAAGACCCTGGCATACGTGCCCCAGATCATCGAACGGGGCGGAGAATGGTTCGCCAGTATCGGCCAGGAGAGGAGCAAGGGCACCGCCATCTTGTGCCTCTCGGGTAACCTGCAGTACACCGGCATGGTGGAGGTGCCCCTGAACATGACACTCCGTCAGGTGATCTACGACGTGGCGGGTGGCGTGCCATCGGGCAAGAAGCTGAAGCTCCTTCAGACGGGCGGGCCCCTGGGCGGAGTGCTCAGCGCCGACCAGCTGGACATACCCCTGGACTTCGAGGCCATGGCCCAGGCCGGGGCCATCCTGGGGTCGGGGGGAATCATCGCCGCCGATGAGGACACCTGCGCGGTCGACCTGACCCGCTCCCTCATCGCCTTCTGCCAGTTCGAGTCCTGCGGCAAATGCTTCCCGTGCCGCCTGGGCATGACCCACATCCTGGAGATGCTGGAGCGCATATGCCGATTCGAGGGCCAGCCCAGCGACCTGGACATGATGCGGGATGTGGGCCGCAACATGCAGGCGGGGTCCCTCTGTGGCCACGGACAGCTGGGTTTCAACCCAGTGGCATCGGCCCTGCGCTACTTCGCCGAGGAGTTCCAGACCCACATCGTCGAGAAGCGCTGCCCCACGGGCAGCTGCCTTGGCCCAACCTACTCTCCCCAGGCCACCCGGCGGTAGCAGCCATGCACTCTCCCCACAAGCTCTTGACGGGAAAGGAATCATGACCGACGAGATCAGCATCACGATCGACGGTGTTCAGTTCAATACCAAGCCCGGAAAGATGGTCCTGGAGGCGGCGATAGAGGCGGGCATCTACGTGCCCTACCTCTGCTACCACCCGGGGATGAAGCCCTTCGGCGCCTGCCGGCTCTGCGTAGTGGAGGTGGAGGGCGGAAGGGGCTACCCCGCCTCCTGTACCTTGCCCGTGCAGGACGGCATGGTGGTGAGGAACAACACCCACGAGGTCTACCAGCTTAGACGCTCCACGATGGAGATGCTCATCTCCGAGCACCCCCACGGGTGCCTAACCTGCCACCGCGTAGACCTTTGCGGCCCCCAGGACGTATGCCTGCGCCACGTATCCGTTAACGACCGGTGCGTGACTTGCCCCAAGAACGAGCGGTGCGAGCTCAAGGACACCACCCGCTACCTGAACATGGAGCTGGAGTCCCCCCTCAGCTACAAGTATCGCAACCTGCCCATCGATACGGGCGACCCCTTCTACGACCGGGACTACAACCTATGCATCGTGTGCGGCAGGTGCGTGAGGGTCTGCGAGGAGGTCAGGGGAGACAGCGCCATCACCTTTACCGAGCGTGCCGGGCGGGCCCTGGTGGGTACCTCCCACGGTACCTCCCTGCTGGAGTCGGGGTGCGAGTTCTGTGGGGCGTGTCTGGACGTCTGCCCCGTGGGGGCCCTGGTAGAGAGCGACTACAAATGGGAGAAGGCAAGCCGGGTGGAGCGGACCATCTGTCCCCACTGCCCCGTGGGATGCCAGTTGAACCTGGAGGTCAACCGCTTCGACAAAGTGGTCCGGGTCATACCAGAGCTCAACTCCCCCGCCAACCGGGGACAGGCCTGCTTCAAGGGTAAATTCGGCCTCGACTTCGTGAACCGCAAGGAGCGTCTCAAGGTGCCCCTCATAAGGCGTGAAGGAAGCGACAGCTTCGAAGAGACCACCTGGGAAGAGGCCCTGGACTTTATAGCCCAGCGACTGCCTCAGTACAAGGGCAGTCGTTTCGGCATCCTCACCTCTCCCAACAGCACCAACGAGGAGCACTACCTGGCCCAAAAGTTCGCCAGGGCCGTCATGGTGACCAACAACGTGGACCAGACCTCCGACACCCGGCCCGACCTGGTAGGGGGGCTGGAGGAGACCCTGGGCTATGCTGCCGCCACCAACTCCATCTGGGAGCTGGAGGGGTCCGGATGCATCCTCACCTTTAACAGCAACATCACCGAGGAGCATAACGTCGCGGCGGTGCCCGTCAAGAAGGCGGTCAAGGCCGGCGCCAAGCTCATCGTCATCGATCCCAGGGAGGTGGAGCTTACCCGCTACTCCCACCTCTGGCTCAGGCCCCGGCCGGGGACGGAGCTTCTTCTTCTGGGAGGACTGCTGAAGACCGTCCTGGAGGAGGGCCTTCAGCAGGCGGAGTGGCTCCAAAACTACTGCGAAAACGCCGAAGCCCTGTCCGCCCCGGCAGCGTCCCTCGATATGGACTCCGTTGCCCTGGAGACGGGCGTGGCGGCGGAGGCCATCCGCGAGGCCGCCCGCCTCTACGCCTCCTCCGGCCCGTCGGCTATACTGTACGCCCTGGACAACATACCCCGGGACCTGCACAGGGACTGCGTGGTCGCCCTGGCAGACCTGGCCATCCTCTGCGGCAACCTCGGCAAGCCCTCGGCGGGTATCTTTCCCCTGAGGCAGGGGGCCAACGAGCAGGGGGCCTGGGATATGGGGTGCGCCCCCCACGTATTGCCCGGATATCGCTACGTGGACGATGCCCAGGGGCGCCACGCCGTCGAGGAGCGAACCGGCGTGACGGTGCCCATCGAACCGGGCTTGGACCTGCGGGGGATGCTGGACTCCTTGAACCAGGGCGAGATCAAGGCCATGTACATCGTGGGGGATAGCGCCAACTTCGCCCGAGGCGGGCTGGCCGACTGGTCGGACACCGACCTGTGGGATGCGGAGTTCCTATCCGCCCTGGAAAACCTGGACCTGCTGGTGGTGCACGACCATTTCCTCAGCGCCGCCGCCCAGAGAGCCCACGTGGTGTTGCCTCGCTCCACCTTCGCCGAGAAGGACGGGTCCTACACCAACCTGGAGCGACGCATACAGCCGCTCCGGCCCGCCATCGCAGTCAAGAACAGTGAGGCCCGCCCGGAGTGGTGGGCCATCTGCCAGATAGCCCGGAGGATGAATGCCGGCGGCTTCGATTTCGCCGCCCCGTCGGAGGTCATGGACGAGATCGCGTCCCTGGTGCCGGCCTATGGGGGCGTTTCCCTCAGCAGGTTGGAGGCCGAGGCCATTCTCGTCGCCAGGCCCGACCCGGCCAATCCCCTGCCCATTCAGCTGCTCTACTCGGACGAAGAGGTCCGGGGGCTCCAGTGGCCCTGCCCCTCGCCCGACCACGCGGGCACGCCGGTGCTCTACACCGACGGCTTCCCCGCGGGCAAGGCAAGGCTCTCGGCACCCGACTTCAGGCTGGCAGCCGCCCCATCCCGCGAGGGGTACCCGTTCCTGTTCGTGCCCGGACGGGTGCTGCTCCAGTCGGAGCGAGAGATGGAGGTGGTCGAAGGGGAGGCAAACCAGATCAGGAGAGACGAGCTGGTGGAGATAAGCCCCCAGGACGCGGCGGACCTGGGAATAACCGAAGGGGACAGGGTAGAGGTGCGCTCCCTCCGCCACCGCTTTCAGGGCAGGGCCACCATCAGGGAGGGGTCCCACAGTGGTGTTGTCTCGACCACGGGCCTCTTCGGCCAGCTAGCAGTGGAGCTGCAGGCCAGCGAGGAGCCCGATCCCATGTCCAAGGTGCCAGGCCTGGTCATAGCAGCGGCCGCCCTGGCCAGAGTGACCTCCTGAGGGCCTACCCAGCCGGCAGTGCGACATGGAGCAGGAGAGGCGGCGGATCCAAGTGGAGCAGGGGGATACCAGGCTTATGGAGCGTGAGGAGCGGCTGAGGCAGGCGATAGCTAAGCTCCCCAAGGCCAAAATCGTATCCAGGGCAGACGTGACCCACGACCTCATGGTCATCCGGCTCCAGCCGGAGGTGGAGTTCAGCTTCAAACCCGGCCAGTACTGCACTCTGGGCCTCGGCAGCGTGGAGAGGGCCTACTCCATCGTCTCCGCCCCCCACGAGCCCGAGCTGGAGATATTCGTCGAGCTGGTCCCCCTCCCGGATGGCGTACTCACACCGCCGATGTGGGAGCTAAGGGCCGGCGACTCCATGAGCATACGCCCCCGGGCCAAAGGTATCTTCACCATGGACGAGGAGTACCGCCAGCACCTTATGGTGGCCACGGTGACGGGCATAGCGCCCTTTGTTAGTATGCTCCGCAGCTACTTCCACCACGGTGGAACGGGCCACAGGTTCTACGTGCTCATGGGGGCCAGCTACCAGGACGAGTTCACCTACAAGCACGAGCTCGAGGACATGGCCACAGAGCATCCCGAGACCCTGGTGTACGTCCCCACGGTGAGCCGCCCCTCCGAGAAGAGGAACGACGGCTGGGCCGGCGTCACAGGCCGGGTCAACAACATAGTGGAGGAACATCTGGAGAAGCTCCACCTGGAGCCAGAAAGCACCCTCGTTTACGCCTGCGGGCACCCCGACATGATAGAGGACGTGAAGGGAAGGCTCAGCAGCAGAGGGTTCACCGTCATAGAGGAGCGGTTCTGGAAGCAGTAGGCCTCGCCGGCGCTTAAAGGGTAGGGTTAAGGCCCAGCACCAGCAAGCCACCGAGGACCGCCACGGCTACCGAGAAGACCAGATAGAACCAGGCCGTCACCGTTCTCAAGGCCGAGGAGGGAGGCTCTACTTGGCCGGCAGGCAGCAGGGCCAGGTAGAAGAACTGGAAGGCCGACAGCACCGCCAGCAGCACGGCCACCACTCCCAGGAGCCAGCTAACGTTATTGATCTCTCCGGTGTCCAGCAGCTCGCCCCCCAGGAAGAAATAGGCGGCAAACAGGGCGGATATGATCCACACGAAGAAACTGTAGAAGCCCAGACTACGCGAGTCCAGCCCCCACAGGTGTACTCCGGCCACCATGGCAGCGTACACCGCCCACACGAGCACGAAGGCCGACAAGGGCGTCGTAACATCCAGTAGCGCCCCCTCCGGGGTCAGGACGGCCATACCCAGCCTGTCCTGAAACAGGACGATGGCCAGGAGGGTTATGGCCACCCCAGCGGCGACCATCCCCAGGGCCCGGGGATTGGGGTAGTGGCCCAGCAGGTACCATGACTGGACCCACAGTAGTCCGGGCAACACCATCAGAAACGCTACGTCCATACCGCCAATACCCCCGACCGGGTCGCATCCATGCTCAAGTGAGGCCGCGACAGCACCCCAAGGGCTCAACTGGGGCCAGGCAAGGCCCGCCGGGGTCAGCCGCCTCTATCAAGGTGTTACGGTAATTAATCGCACTTCAAATGTCAACACGGGTGAGAGGGACATTTGACCCATTCCCTGATAGGGTCCCATGGGGGTAAAATGGCCCTAACTGCCTGGGCAGCGAGGGACCCATGACCCCCATCCGAGACCAGTACCTGAGGATCAAGCAGGGGTACCCAGACGCCATCGTCCTGTTCCGCCTTGGGGACTTCTACGAGACCTTCGACGAGGATGCCCGCCTGGCCTCCCGGGAGCTGGACATCGTCCTCACGTCAAAGCCCATGGGCAAGGGCATCAAGGTCCCCCTGGCGGGGATCCCCGCCCACTCCCTGGAGTCATACCTCGCCCGGCTGATCAAGAAGGGGCACAAGGTCGCCATCTGCGAGCAGCTCAGCGATCCCGCCACCTCCAAGGGCCTGCTGGAGCGAGACGTGGTCCGCGTGGTCACACCCGGCACGGTGGTGGAGCCCTCTCTGCTGGACCAGAAGGCCAACAACTACCTCGCAGCGGTGGCGGTGGAGGGCGAAGACGCGGGGCTGGCCTACGTGGACATAACCACAGGGGAGTACCGGGCCACCCAGCTACCCACGGTGCAGCTTGCCCCGGAGCTGCACCGCATCTCCCCCGCCGAGCTCCTGGTAGCCCAGGGCCAGGAGGCTCCGGCCGCAGCCAACGGCTACCCGGTGACTCCCCTCCCCACGCCGGCATTCGCCTACGACGGCGCACGCCAGCGCCTCCTCGATCACTTCCGGGTGGCCACACTCGAGCCCTTCGGCTGCGCCGACCTTCCCCTGGCGGTGAGGGCGGCGGGGGCGATTCTGGAATACCTCTACCGGACCCAGCGCGGATCCCTCCAGGATCTCGTCACCCTCAACACCTACTCCACCAGCGAGTACATGGCCCTCGACGCCCAGACCCGACGCAACCTGGAGCTCTTCCAGGGGGGGCGCTGGGGCGACGCCCGCCTCTCCCTGCACTCCACCCTGGACGTGACGCGTACTCCCATGGGAGGGCGCCTGCTCAGGCGCTGGCTGGGACAGCCCCTCCTGGACCTGGGAGAGCTCAACCTGCGCCAGGAGGGAGTTGCCTTCTTTCACGATAACCTGCTCACCCGGGAGAGGATGCTGGCCCTCCTATCCCGGATCACCGACATGGAGCGGGTCCTCAACCGGGTACGCCTGGGAGTGGCGGCCCCCCGGGACCTGGTGGGCCTGAAGGGAAGCCTGGAGGCCTCGTCGGCCCTCCTGGGACTACTCCAGGAAGGGGACACCGGTGCCATATCCTGGCTGACCAAGGGGATGCGTCCCTGCGACGACGTGGCCGGCCTTATCGAGGCGGCGCTGGCCCCCGAGCCGTCCGGGGACCCGGGAGAGGGCAACGTCATCCGAGAGGGGTTCTCCCCGGAGCTGGACGAGCTGAGGAACGCTTCCCGGAACGCCCGGGAGTACATCGCCGGGCTGGAGCTGAAGGAGCGGCAGCGCTCTGGGATCAAGGGCCTCAAAGTGGGTTTCAACAAGGTCTTCGGCTACTACATCGAAGTCAGCAACACCAACCTCGCCCAGGTCCCCGGTGACTACGTCCGGCGCCAGACCCTGGTTGGAGGGGAGCGGTTCATCACCCCCGAGCTCAAGGAGTACGAGTCCCTGATTCTGAATGCGCAGGAGCGTATCGCGGAGGTGGAGCGGGCCGCCTACAAGCAGATGTGTGGCCAGATAAGTGAGCGGGCCAGTGCCATCACGGCCCTGGCCGAGGGGGTCGGCCACGTGGACGCGCTGGCCGCCCTCGCCGAGGCGGCAGCCCGCTACGGGTACGTTCGGCCCCGGCTTACCGACGGTGAAGACCTCCACATAAAGGGGGGCAGGCATCCCATGGTGGAGCGGGTGCTGCCGCCGGGCAGCTTCGTTCCCAACGACACCCATATGTCCACCGGCGATACCCGGCTGATGGTCCTCACCGGCCCCAACATGGCAGGCAAGAGTACCTACATCCGCCAGGTGGCCCTCATCGTGCTCATGGCCCAGATGGGCAGTTTTGTGCCCGCGGAGTCGGCCACAATGGGCCTGGTCGACCGGATCTTCACCCGGGTAGGGCTCCAGGACGACCTGGCGACGGGCCAGTCCACCTTCATGGTGGAGATGGTGGAGACCGCCTCCATCCTGAACCAGGCCACGCCTCGCTCCCTGGTAGTCCTGGACGAGATAGGCAGGGGCACCAGCACCTACGACGGCCTGTCCATAGCCCGGTCCGTGGTGGAGTACATCCACAACAACCCTCGCCTTGGCTGCAAGACCCTCTTCGCCACCCACTACCACGAGCTGACCCAGCTGGCCAAAACCCTTCCTAAAGTGCGCAACTTCAGCGTGGCGGTCTCGGAAGAGGCGGGGGAGGTGATCTTCCTCCATCACATCGTGCCCGGCGGCGCGGACAAGAGCTACGGCATCCACGTGGCACAGCTTGCCGGCCTGCCCCGGGCCGTTATCAACCGCGCCTGGGAGGTGCTGGGAGAGATGGAGGGGGATAGTCACGCTGGTCCCTCCCGGCGCCGGAAGGCGGCAGCCGTCCAGATGGCCCTCTTCCAGGAGACGTCGCCCCTGGTGGAAGAGCTGCTCCGGTTGGACGTATCCAACATGACGCCCCTGGAGGCCATCAACGCCCTCTACCGGCTCCAGCAGAGTTCGAAGGAGCTCGACGGCAGGGCATAGCAAGGAGTGCTTTATAATAGGGCTCCCAGGGCACGCGGTACAGCCTGACCCTGGCGGGCCACTGAGAGACCGAGCGCGATGTGGGAGGTCAAGAGACGATGAGGCCGGGTAAGGTTGTGCTCTACTGGTGGAGCCGGTGATCCGCCTGCCGCACAGCGAGGGAGTTGCTCTCGCAAAAGGGGGTGTCCCTGGAGGAGCGGGACTTCTTCAAGGAGCCCTTCACCGAGGCCGAGCTCCGGGGCCTTTTGGGCGGCCGGGCCCCGTCGGATATCTTCTCCTGGAGGAGCCCCAGCTTCAAGGCGCTGGGCCTGGACGCCGGGACCCTTAACGACGACGACCTGGTCCGCCTCATGCTCAAGGAGCCCCGCCTCATCCGCCGCCCGCTGGTCAGGGTCGGGGACGAGCTCGTGATCGGCACAGGTAAAGGTTGGCTGGAGAGGGCGCTAGAGGCACTCTAGACCCTCGAGGGCCGACGCTCCCGCTAGGGGGGCCGCCCGTCCCACGTTGGGGTGGTGGCTTGTGGACAAGATGACCACCCCAGGCGTCGAGAGGGTGCGTGCGGGTTGCGAGATACGGAGTGGGGCGGGTATAATTGGCGAACCCGCTCCCTGGAGCCCGCAGACCCAATCGGCCGCAGGCAGGAGTGCCAGTTGAACATCTTCTTCGACGTGGACTACACGATCCTGGGGCTGGACAACAGCCTTCGCCCCGGCACCAGGGAGACTTTCCAGCGGCTGGTTGACGACGGTCACAAGATATACGTATGGTCCGGGCTGGGTCCGCGCTGGGAGGTCGTGCGCCAGCACAAGCTGGAGAAGCTCACCAGTGGGGTTTACGAGAAGCCCCTCCACCACTTCCTTGAGCGGCTGCCGGAGCTAGGCGTGCCTGTGATGCCCGATTTCGTGATCGACGACTATCCGGAGGTGGTGGCGGCCTTCGGCGGAGCCTGGGTCCCTGGCTACTACTTCAAGCGCTCCGGGGACGAACAGATGCAGCGGGTCTACGACATCATCACCGAATACGCGAAAGAGGGCTACTCCGGCGACAGGCAGTACCGCGCCAAGGGCACTACCGTCCCCCTCTTCTAGTGCCCCGTTGCCCGTCGAAGGGGCCTGCCCCCGGCCAGGAGAAGGGTCCGATGTCCATAACGGTCCTGGGCCCCGATGTCGCAGCCAAGATCGCCGCGGGCGAGGTCGTGGAGCGTCCCGCGTCGGTGGCCAAGGAGCTGGTAGAGAACTCCCTGGACGCGGGGGCCACCCAGATCACCGTGGAGGTCAAGGGTGGCGGGATCGACCTCCTGAGGGTGACCGACAACGGCTGCGGCATCCCCACGAGCGAAGTGGAGATAGCTTTCCGGCGCCACGCCACCAGCAAGATCGCCCGCGCCTCGGACCTGGACTCCGTCGCCACCCTGGGCTTCAGGGGCGAGGCTTTGCCCAGTATCGCCGCCGTGGCCTGGGTGTCCCTGGTCACCCGGGCCCATGACCTTCCCGCCGGCTGGTACATACAGCTGAGGGGTGGGGTGGTGATGGCCGCTCGTCCCACTGGTTGCCCCGCGGGCACCTCCGTCACGGTAGAGGGGCTCTTCGAGGACCTCCCCGCGCGGCGCAAGTTCCTCAAGTCCCCATCCGCGGAGGCCTCCCGTATCGGCGACCTGGTCTCCCGCTACGCCCTGTCTTACCCGGAAGTACGCTTCCGGTCGCTGGTGGACGGCCGGAACGCCCTGGACTCCCCCGGCAACGGCAGCCTGGGCGACGCCCTCATCTCGGTGTACGGCCCAGAGACCGCCGGCTCTCTGCTGGAGGCCGGCTGGGACGACCCAGGGGATGGCTACGGGGTACAGGGGTTCGTGAGCTCGCCGTCCCTGCACCGTGCTAACCGGAGCTACATCACCTTGCTGGTAAACCGCCGATGGATACAGAGCCCCCTCCTCTCCTTCGCCCTGGCCGAGTCCTACCACGGGTTCCTGCCCGAGAGACGCCACCCCATAGCCGTGCTGAACCTCACCGTGCCCCGGGACCAGCTGGACGTGAACGTGCATCCGGCCAAGCGCGAGGTGCGGTTCCGACAGGAAGACAGGGTCTTTTCGACGCTTCAGCGGGGGGTGAGGTCGGCCCTGATCGCCACCTCGCCCGTCCCACAGGTCCGTTTTGCCGCGGCTCCTCCATCGTGGCCAGGGCCGGGGGGCCGCGGCTTCGCCCTCCCGATTCCTACAGGGGACCAACGCCAGGGAGGACCGGCGGCCGATCTCATACCCCATCCCTCCTCCCCCACACCGGTCGAGGCGATGCCTTATCTCCGGGTGCTCGGCCAGGTAAGGAATACCTACCTCGCCGCCGAAGGGCCCGATGGGCTCTACCTGATTGACCAGCACGCCGCCCACGAGCGAGTGCTGTTCGAGAGGCTGCTTTGGGAGGCGGGGGACCGCACTACCCAGGCCCAGGCACTCCTGGAGCCGGCGGCTGTGGAGCTCTCCCCCAGTCACGAGGAACTGGTCCAGACCACCACGCCCCTTCTGGAGCGGTACGGGTTCGTTCTGGAGCCCTTCGGCGAGAGGACCTATCTGGTCCGGGGGCTTCCCGCCGTGCTCGCGGACCCCAACCCGGCGAAGGCGCTGCAGGAGGTGCTGGACCTCATGGCCTTCGAGGGTCTCCTGAAGGAGCGGGAGGAGGCGCTGGCCGCTTCCATCGCCTGCCACGGCGCCGTGCGCGCCGGCATGAGCCTCAGCCATCCGGAGATGGAGGAGCTACTCCGCCAGCTGGGTGCCTGCCAGACCCCCCACACCTGCCCCCACGGCCGGCCCACCCTGATTCACCTGAGCTCCCACCACCTGGAGCGGGAGTTCGGCCGAAGGTAAAGGCCGTCAGTCACCCCGGTGGCGTTCCAATAACCTGCCCTGGCGCCCTACGTTTTCCAGCGCCTCTCGATGGCTTCCCGCTTGGGGTCGCTCCGGGGATGGAATATGGAGTCCGGCCCCGGGAACTCTGCGGATGAGTCCTCTGCCCTTTTCCCACCGGGAAGCAGCAGGCTCTTGATCAAGAGCCCGCCCCCCGCTACCGCGGCCAGCCCCAGGAAGAGGCTGCCCAGGAGGCCACGCCGCGAGTAGCCGGATCGTTGTTCCTGCCCTCCGTCTGCCGGCATACACTCCTCCTCCACCGAGGGTCGCAACCCATTTCTCTAGCCCCCAGTATTCTACTTTCGGTACCTCACCGGGTCAAGGGGTGCCTGGGTCCCCCTTGACACCGGATTTCCTTCTGTGATAATTTTCACCTGTCCTCGTACGCGTAGATAACGATGGGTGGACGCCGGAGGTAGCTCGCATGCCACCTGAAGTAGACCCCCTACCCGTCAGTGCCGCTGCCTGGTCCGACATAGGTAACTGGCTCCACTGGTTATGGGCTTACTTCTTCTGTATTGTGATCCTTGCGTTCACCTTCCTATCTGCCCACGCCATAATCCCCTCCCTCGTATCTTCGGGACACCTGCCGGCAACGTTCCTGAAGCTGAGGCGCCCCATGTACCTGGGGGTGGCGGTGTTCATCGGGCTGGCCGGCCTTTTTATGGCCTGGACGGTAGACAACTCCTACCTGCTTGAGGACCTGTACAACCGCTTCTGGATATGAGACCAACGCTCTCCCAGCCCGGGCCGGCCCCACCCGCCGGCTGGACGGGAGTCCCACCGAGGGCGATGGCGGGACGGAGCGGGTCCGGCATGGATACTTGAAGGACGCTTCGGTGGAGGACAATGCTATGCTCCACCCCATAGGGGGAGCCGCGGTTGAAACCGATCCCCGTACGGGCCAGGCTTAATGCCAGTACGGTTGAGGCTCGGAATACTTCCGCTGGCACTGGGCGGGCTCGTCACGACGGCAGTGGTCGTGCTGGTGCTCCTTTACATCCTTCACGCCTGGTGGGCCACCCCCATCTTCGGCTTTGGCGCAGGAGGTCCGGACCAGCCCATCGCCTTCTCCCACGCGATCCACGTTCAGACCGCTGGCATCCAGTGCGAGTTCTGCCACCGTAACGTGACCATGGGAGATGCGGCTACCGTTCCCGCAGTGGAGCAATGCCTTTTCTGCCACACGACCATCGCGGACCCCGAAAACCTCGAGCTGGTCAAGCTGCTGGAACATGGCGGGCTGAATCCCCTGGCCACTCCCGCCTACGTACCCTTTGCCATTGACTGGGAGCGGGTACACCGGGTGCCCGACCACGTGCAGTTCGCCCACGAGCCCCACATCCGGTTCTTTACTGAGACTGACGAGGGGAGGGCCCAGGCGATCAGGAAGGCGGAAGACCTGGGTTTGCCGCTCTCCAGCCCGCCCAAGGCGACGGAGTTCGTGGAGGCTACGTGTGCGATATGCCACGGTGAAATTCGCTCCATGGAAAAAGTAAAGCAGGAGCGCAGCTTGAAGATGGGCGACTGTGTGGACTGCCACAGGGACAACGACGCCCCCACCGACTGCACCACCTGTCACTATTAGAGGTCCGATGAAAGTAAGCCGGCGTGACTTCCTGAAATGGGCCAGCCTCTCGGCTGTGGGGGCCGTGGCATGCAACGTCTTCCCCGAGCGGGAGATGAACATCCAGAGCCCGACGGACCTGCCGGAGGACCTGGTCACCGGCCAGGACAACTGGTACGCTACCCTCTGTTGCCAGTGTCCGGAGAAAGAGGGCATACTGGTCCGAGTAATGGAGGGGCGGGCCAAAAAGGTCCGGGGCAACCCCCTCTACCCCACCAACCTGGGGAAGCAGAGCGCTCGCTGCGAGGCCGGTCTCCAGGCACTCTACCATCCCAACCGCCTGTCCGGCCCCATGCTTCGCTCGGGGCCGCGGGGCTCGGGGGCCTTCCGGCCCATCGGGTGGACCGAGGCCGGGGACCTGCTGCGGGGGAGCTTGAACGGCCTGCGGGACAATAATGACCCCAACGCCATGCTCATGATAACCGAACCCCTTCGAGGCCACCTGGGGCTCGTCGTACGCCGGTTCGTGGAGGCGTACGGGGGCAGGCATATGGCCTTCGAGTCCCTGGGCGAGAGGACGCTGAGGTCCACCCTGGGTGGGATCTTCGGCCAGAGCACCTTGCCCAACTTCGACATCGAGAACAGCCGCTACCTGCTCTCCTTCGGGGCCGACTGGCTCTCCACATGGGTCTCCCCGGTGCGGTTCGCCCGCGGGTACGGCGATTTCCGAGGAAACAGGGACGGCAAAGAACGGGGCACCTTCGTCCACGTCGACCCCAGGTACTCCGTGACCGCCGCCAACTCCGATCTGTGGATTCCGGTTCTCCCGGGGCGCGAGGGCATCCTTGCGACGAGCATATGCTCGGTCATCATAGGCGAGGGGCTCGGGGACCAGGGTATGGCCGCCGCCATGGGCGGGGCCGCCGGCCTGGACGACTACCGGCCCGACAAGGTGGTCCGCCCAGAGGACCCCCTGTACGTGGGCATCCCCGAAAGCATCCGCGGCGAGCCCGCGGCCGACATCATCAGGAGGGTTGCGAGGGAGTTCGCGACCCGGCGCCCGAGCCTGGCCATCGGAGGCGGCGAGGCGGGCGCCCACACCAACGGCCGGTTCAACCTGTCGGCCATCTACTCCCTGAACTTCCTGGTGAACGGCGTCGGGAAGAGGCCCGGGGAGGGTGGAATAGTGTTCAACCCGCCCCCACCCATAGAGGCCCTGAGGGCTCTGCCAGCGGAAGCGTCCTCCGGGGCCCCGCTGGAGGACTGGAGCCAGGCCGCCGAGGAGCTGCGAGACGGGCGGATAAAGCTGCTAATGGTGCAAGGAGCTAATCCGGTCCACGGCCTTCCGGACGCCGTCGGCTTCAGGGAGGCCATAGACGCCGGCGACCCCTTTACAGTAAGCTTCTCCAGCTTTCTGGACGACACCACCCAGATGGCCGACCTGGTCCTGCCTGAGCGCATCTACCTCGAGGAGTGGGGCGACGACGTCCCCGCGCCGGGCCCCGGCTACGAGGTGGTGGGGATGCAGCAGCCGGTGGTAAACCCCCTGCCTGAGCTGGACCCCAGGAGCTTCCCGGACCTGCTCCTCAGCGTGTCCCAGGAGCTGGGCCTGGGGGACGGCCTCCCCGATCGTTTCATCGACGTGCTACGCGAGGGGGCCCGCAGCCTGTACCAGCTCTCCCGGGGTTCCGTCGAGGCCGCCACCTTCGAGGAGTTCTGGAACGTGATGCTCCAGCAGGGAGGCTGGTGGGACGCAGGGGCGGTCTCAAGGGACCTGCCCCCACCACCACCCAAGCTGGCCGAGCTTGCCAGGGCACAGGCAAGACCCTCGTTCCGAGGGCTCGCCGGCGAAGACACCTTCCACCTGATCCCCTTCCTGTCCAACTCGTTGCTGGACGGCCGGGGAGCCCACCTGCCCTGGCTGCAGGCGGCTCCCGACCCCATGACCACCATCACATGGCAGACCTGGATCGAGATCAACGCCGGCGACGCCAAGAGGATGGGGCTGAAGGAAGGGGACGTGGTCACCGTCGCCACCGGCCAGGACGGAGAGCGACCCATAGAAGCGATCGTATATCCCCACCCGGCGGCCCCTCCCGGTGTGGTGGGCATACCGGTGGGGTTGGGCCATCACACCCCGGGGCTGGAGTACGCCACCAGAGACGGGGAGAAGAGGGGCCACAACCCCATCTCCATACTGGAGACCGCCGCTGATGAAGCCGGGGGCCTGGCTTGGGCGGCGACCCGTGTCCAGGTCCGGCCCACGGGGCGGAACGTGCGCGTCTCCAAGTTCGAGGGCATCGTGCCCGCCTTTCCCATAGGTTCCGAAGCGGAGGACATCGTCCAGGTGACCCAGGGCTAACCCCGAGCGCGGCCCGGGGAGCCTCCCTAGGGAAGATGCTGGAGGCATAGACTGGAGGCATAGAAAGGTAGGTGTGGCGTTGGCGCAACGCAAGAAACACAAGTGGGGAATGGTGGTCGACATAGACCGGTGCATAGGCTGCCAGGCATGCGTCGTCGCGTGCCAGTCGGAAAACAACATCCCGCTCAACACCGAGGACCGTTTTCACCAGCGCCGCGCCATGGAGTGGATACGGATAGAGCGCTACTGGGAGGTGCCCAAGGAGTACCGGGATAAGCCCGAGGAGGCTCCCTTCCAGGACGTGAAGGCCCGGTTCATCCCCATCCTCTGCCAGCACTGCGAGAATGCGCCCTGCGAGCCGGTATGCCCCGTGTTTGCCACCTACCACAACGACGAGGGCCTCAACGTGCAGGTCTATAACCGCTGTGTAGGCACCCGGTACTGCGCCAACAACTGCCCCTACCAGGTGCGTTTCTTCAACTTCTGGGAGCCCGTCTGGCCCAAGCGTCTCAGGAACCAGCTCAACCCCAACGTCACTGTACGCAGCAGGGGCATCATGGAGAAATGCACCTTCTGCATCCAGAAGATTCGCAGGGCCGAGCGGACAATAGAGGGCCAGGAAGAGGGCGAAATCTCCGACAAGTCCCTGGCGGAAGGCAACTTCATGCCCGCCTGCGTCCAGGCCTGCCCCACCAACACCCTGGTTTTCGGGGACCTGGGTGACCCCGATAGCCAGGTCTCCCATCTGAAGGAGGACAAGCGCCACTACAGGCTGCTGGAGGAGATGGGCACGGAGCCCAACGTGATCTACCTGAAGAAGATAGACCCCAGCCACGAGGACGGCGGAGGCCATGCATAACGGCAGCGGACATACTCCCCTGCCGGAGCCCGAGCTCACGCCCCAGGGTATCACCGAGCACCTGAGCAGTCGCGTGTTCTCCATAGACGGCCGGCTGCGGCTCGCCCTGGCCGGCCTGGGGGTGCTCATCATCCTGGGCATTATCGGCTTTGTGGTGCGCGCCGTGGGCGATGGCTTCTCCCCCGAGGCCCGCCCCGAGTGGGGATACTACGCGGCTATGTTCGGCTTCCTTCTGGTCACCGCCGGGTCGGCGCCGGTGGCCGCCATCGCCTTTCGTTGGACCAAGAATCACTGGAGGAGGCCCCTCTCCAGGGCCTCGGAGCTCTACGCTCTGGTGGGCGTGCTCAGTGTGTTGTGGTACATCCCCCTGATCTTCCTGCTGCCACCTATAGACCTGGATGCCAGCAAGACCCTGGAAGTGGGAGTGGACCGGAAGACCATCTGGTTCGAGGTCCCCATCGGGGCCCCTCTGTGGTGGGACACCCTGGCCGTGATCGGCCTTGTGATATGCGGGCTGGCAATCCTCTGGGTCTCCGCTCGCCCGGACATGGCGGCGGTTGCCAAGAGGGGCACGGGATGGCGGGCCGGCCTGCTGTCCAGGCTGTCCATGCGCTGGCAGGGGAAGGAGCACGACTGGAAGCTCCAGCAGGCGTCCCTCGCCGTTCTGGGCGCTTTCTACTTCATGCTTCTGATCTTCGTCCACACCATGATCAGCATCGACTTCGCCTTGAGCCTGGTGCCCGGCTGGAAGGACTCCATCTTCGCTCCCTACCACGCCCTCACAGGCCTCCAGGCCGCCTCGGGGACCGTGCTGGTCACCCTGTTCCTGATGCGCACAGTAGGCGGGTACAGGCAGTACATCGGCGTGGACCCCTTCTGGTCCTTCAGCAAGGTGCTCCTGGGCCTGACCCTGCTCTGGGCCTACTTCTGGTTCTCCGAGTTCATGACCTTCTGGTACGGCCGGCTGCCGGCGGAGCAGAGCGTCATCAAGCTGGTGATGATGGAGTCATACCGGACGGCCTTCCTCCTCAACTTCTTCTTCAGCTTCATCATCCCCTTCGGCCTGCTTTTATGGAACGGAGTGCGCAAAAGCATCATCGGCCCCACCATCGCCGGAGCATCGGTCGTGCTCGGGGCCTTTTTCATGATGGTCCGCCTCTATGTGCCCGCCTTCAATATCCCCCAGAGCGACATGGGGGCTCACAGCCTATCGGACTTCCCGGCCGCGGCGGGCGAGATCGCCCCCCAGCTGCTTCCGGTGACTCCCGACGTGTGGGACGTGTTCATCATCCTGGGGGGACTGGGCGCCATCGCGTTCATATACCTGCTGGGCACCAAGCTCCTGCCCGTGATGTCCATGTGGGAGACCAAGGAGGGTCTGCTCTACATGGTGTACCGGCCGTTCATGAAAGGCCGGTACATGGTACTTGGTAAGCCAGAATAGCGTGGAGTGTCCCGGCCCTGCGTCAGGGCCGGGTAACGGACTTAGGAGAGGGCATGCAGGAAGGTAGACGCCTAACCGACAGGGAGATAAACCGGGGGCTGCTGAATACCCTCAACGAGAACCCCCTGTGGTACTGGGGCCTGGTGGCGTTCCTGGCCATTTTCGTGCTGGCGGCCATGGGTGCCGCCGGCTACATGTTCAACCGCGGCCTGGGGGTTACCGGACTCAACCGCCCGGTGATGTGGGGGTTCTTCATCACCAACTTCGTGTTCTGGATAGGCATCAGCCACGCCGGGGTGATGCTCTCGGCGATCCTGCGCCTCTCGAAGGCCGAGTGGCGAAGGCCCGCCACCAGGGCCGCCGAGGTGCTAACGGTATTCTCCCTCATGACGGCCATGCTCATGCCCCTGATCCACGCGGGCCGTCCCTGGAGGGTCATCTATTGGGTCTTCCCCTACGACTGGGCCCGAGGGGTGTACCCCAACGTGCGCTCCGCCCTGATATGGGACCCCAGCGCCGTGTTCACCTACCTCACCTCCAGCATCCTCTTCGTGTATGTAGCCCTCCTGCCCGACCTGGCCGTTATACGCGACAGGTCCACCGGCCTGCGACGCCAGATATATGGCGCTCTATGCCTGGGGTGGCGGGGGACGCCGAGGCAGTGGAAGCTGCAGCTCATCGCCGGCATACTCCTCTCCGCCCTCATCCTCCCCGTGTTCGTGTCGGTGCACAGCATAGTCTCCTTCGACTTCAGCATGGCCATCGCGCCGAAGAGCTGGCACTCCACCATATTCCCGCCCTACTTCGTGATAGGAGCGGTCCACTCCGGGGTCGCCGCGGTGGTCATCGTGATGGCCCTCATGCGCTGGTTCTTCCGCTGGTACGACTACATACGCCCCGAGCACTTCGATGCCCTGGGGCGCCTCCTCATCGTCGTGGCCACGGCCTGGTTCTTCTTCTTCGTCATGGAGTTCATCTTCGGCCTCTACGGTCTTGAGGGCGACGAGATAGGGGTGAAGGACTTCCTGACCAGCCAACCTCCCTGGAACTGGTTGTTCCTCACGTTCGTGGGCACCACCTACTTCATTCCCGTGAGCATGTGGCTCTTCAAGGGCATCAGGCGGAACCCTGCGCTGATGGTGGTAGCCTGCGTATCGGTGAACATCGGGATGTGGCTGGAGCGGTTCCTGATTATCGTGCCCGGCCTGGCCCAGAAGCAGACCTTCACCTTCGTCTGGTACACCTATGCTCCCAGTCCTGTGGAGATCGTCATTCTCATCGGTACCTTCGCCCTGGTATCCATGCTCATGCTACTGTTCGCCAAGGTCCTCCCCCTGATACCCATCTACGACATCAAGGAAGGCGAGATAATCAAGTCGGAGATTCAGATAGGCCGGAGGACGGTGCCGGCAGTGATACGGGAGGACTGAGCTGAGCGGCCACGGGTTGCCAATACCAGAAGAATCCTGGCCTTCGTGGCCTGGCTCCCGGCGGTGGGCGCCCGCCTGCGGTGGGCCTGCCCGAGGACGGGGTTCAATATCGAATGCAGTTTCAGGCATCATAGAGGGGGAATAGGAAGATGGCTAAGCAAGCAGTCCTTGGCCTGTACGGCGACGCCAACTACGCGGCGGAGGCGGGCGACGCGCTCCAGAGGCAGGGCCTGACCAACGAGGACTACGACTTCCTGACCGGCGCCCCCTATCCAGAGGGCGCCTTCGGGGAGCGTCACACCAGCCACCGTCTCTATGTGTTCCCCTTCGTAGGGGCCCTGTGCGGGTTAACGGCGGGCATCCTGCTCACCTCCATGACCCAGATGGCATACCCTCTGGTGACCGGCGGGAAGCCCATCCTGTCCCTGCCCCCCATGGCGATAGTCACCTACGAAGCCACCATGCTGGGCGCTATCATCTTCACGGTCCTGGGCATCATCTTCGAGTCCCGGCTTCCTACGGCCCGTCTCGGGCTGTACGACGACCGCATCACCGACGGGTACATCGGTGTGCTGGTCACGTGTGAGGAGGAGCAGGTGGACGGGGTAGAGCGGGCCCTGACCCAGGCGGGAGCCGTGGACGTAAAGCGTGGGGAGGCGTGAGCATGCTCCTCGGGAAGCCTCCCTCACCCAGCCACCGGCACCGGGGGTGGCGTGCGAGCACGGTCCCCCTGCTGGCACTGGTCGCCCTGCTGGCAGTAGCGGCGGGCTGCGCCAACGGGACTTATCCTCTGGACTTCTTCTACGAGATGCACTACCAGCAGTCGTACCAGTCCCACGAGCCCCCCAGGCTCTCCCCTCCGTCGGCGGCCGTGCCCGTAACCGGCAAGGACCTCTCCCTACTGACACTCACCAGGGAGGAGCTGCTCGCGCTTGAGAATCCGCGCGTCGGACCGGACGGGACCAGGCAGGGCCTCGAGACGGGTAAGAGGCTTTTCCAGGTCAACTGCGCCATGTGTCACGGCTCCCTGGGCGAGGGGGACGGTAAGGTGCTGGAGATCATGCGCCAGGACTACGGCTACCAGGTGAAGCTGGACCCCGACCTCACGACCCTCGGGTCTACGACCGACGCCACGCTGTTCGGCATCATATCCGACCGCGACCTGGTATTCTCGGGGATCGAAGGCTGGGTCATGCCCCAGTTTCGCAGGCTGCTTACCGACGACGAGCGGTGGATGCTGGTAAACTATATACGTGCCCTGCAAGAGTAGGTACGCACACATCCACCAGCAAGGTAGGAAACGTTGGTAGCCAACCGGGACCTCTGGGGGCGATACCTCCGGACGCTGTCGCTGCCGGCTGTGGCCGTGTTGGCCCTCGTCACGGTGGCGTGCGGCAGCGGCGAGCCCAAGTCGCTGGAGGAGCGGGCCCAGTCCATCGACAAGAGCCTCATATGCCCCATCTGCCCAAGCGAGACCATCGACCAGGCCCAGGTGGAGCTCGCCACCCAGATGCGTGGCCTGGTGCGGGAGAAGCTGGCGGAGGGGTGGACCCGGGAGCAGATACTCCAGCTCTTCGTGGACTCATACGGCGAGAAGGTGCTGGCGGCGCCGAGAAAATCGGGGGTCAGCATAGTCGCCTGGGTCGTGCCCCCAGGCGTTATAGCGGGGGGCATCATCCTCCTTTTCTTCGTCGTCAGGGCCATGGGGACGGTCGGCCGAGGGGGCAGGGAAGATACCCACCCCGTGGAGCAGGAGCTTGAGCCCTATCTCTCCCGGGTAGACCGGGAGATCGGGCTTTCCCACGAGGAGCTACCCGGCGGCGAAAGGGACGGTTAGAACATGGCCGACCTCGGCTCCATGACCCTGTCCATTGCCCTCGCCCTCGCGGCCTACTCTACCGTGGGTTCGGTCCTGGGCCGGCTGAGGCACATTCCCGCGCTGGTGGAGAGCGCCCGGTACGCTACCTACCTGCTGGTGCTGGTCCTGGGCATAGCGGTGGCGAGCCTGGTGGGTGCCTTTCTCGAACACGACTTCCAGGTAAGCTACGTCGCCCAGCACAGCAACCTGGCCATGCCCCGCGTCTACACGTGGGTCGCCTTTTATTCAGGCAACGAGGGCTCCTTGCTCTACATCGCCTTCGCCCTCTCCGCCATGTCGGCGCTGGCCATTCTCCTGGCACCAGCGCGGGTCCGGGACAGCCTGCCCTACACCACCGCCGTCCTGATGCTGGTTCTCACCTTCTTCCTGGCGGTGACGGAGTTCATGGCTAACCCTTTCACCCGGCTGCCCTTCACTCCCGCGGACGGCCAGGGGATCAACCCGCTGCTCACCCACCCAGGTATGTTCATCCACCCGCCGGTTATGATGGCCGGTCTTATAGCGGTGACCCTGCCCCTCGCCTTCGCCATGGGCTCGCTCCTGGCACACAAGACGGGCGACGAATGGGTGGACCCAGGCCGCACCTGGGGCATAGTCGCCTGGGCCCTCCTGGGCTCGGGGCTCCTTCTGGGCGGCTGGTGGGCCTATACCATCCTGGGATGGGGCGGCTACTGGGCGTGGGACCCGGTGGAGAACGCCGGGTTCATGCCCTTCGTGGGGCTTACCGCGTTTATCCACTCCATCATGGTCCAGAAACGCCGAGGCATGTTCCGGATGTGGAACATCGTCCTCATCAACGTGGCCTTCGGGCTGGCCCTCTACGGCATGTTCATGAACCGGGGCGGGCCTGTGCCTTCCGTCCACTCCTTTGGGGCTTCCTCCCTGGGGTGGGTCTTCCTCATGTTCACCGGCATAGGGATCGTGCTACCCTTTACCCTCTTCTTCCTCCGGTACGGCAGCCTGAAGAGCGCCCGCAACCTGGAGTCCAGTCTGTCCAGGGAGGCCGCATTCCTGGTAAACAACCTCCTCCTCCTCGCCATCGCCTTCGTGACCCTGTGGGGGGTGGTGTACCCCCTCATCTCGGAAGCGACCCGGGGCATGACGATCACCGTGGGCCAGCCCTTCTATAACCAGGTCAACGGCCCCCTGATGCTCGCCCTGGTGTTCCTAATGGGGGTGGGCCCACTCCTGCCCTGGCGTCGTGCCTCGTGGAGGACCCTCGGAAGGACCCTCGTCGTCCCGGTGGCCGGCGGGCTGGCGGTTGCGGTGGTGCTGGCGGCGCTGGGAGTCAATAAGCCCTATGCGTTGGCCGCCTTCTCCCTCTGCGCCGTTGTGGCCGTGGGCATTCTGTCAGAATGGGTGCGGGGCACGCTGTTGAGACACCGGCACGGGGACAACTACGTCCTTGGATTCGCCCGGCTCATCGCAGCCAACAGGCCCCGCTACGGCGGCTACGTCGTCCACCTGGCCGTCGTGTTTCTGGCCCTGGGGATCGTGGGCTCCACCTTCTACAGCGTACAGAGGGATGTAATCCTGGTGCCCGGGGAAAGGGTGGTGGTAGGCGACTACGAGCTGGAGTACCTGGGCACCGACGCCACGGACAAGGGGGACCGGACCGAGTTTGTCTCCAGAGTGAACGCCTATAAAGACGGCTCAAGCCTGGGGACGATGGTCCCCACGCGGACCTTCTATCCCGACTTCCAGATGGCCGCGACCCGGGCGGCCATCCGCTCCACACCCGTAGAGGACCTGTACATAGTCCCCAGCGAGACCATGGAAGACGGTAGCGCCGGGTTCCGGATATTGGTCAACCCCCTGGTCTGGTGGATGTGGGTAGCCGGCCCGGTCTTCATGCTGGGCACCCTCATAGCCCTGTGGCCCCAACGAAAACGGGTGGTGAGCCCGGCATGGGCTCCACAGCGCCCCCCGGTGAGGGCCTTTCCCGTGCCCGGCACTCCCGAGCAGGCGGGCAGCGACTGAGGTCCAGTGGTGCCGAGGGCCTCCGGCTGCCCAGCCCGGCAGGGCCTCGAGCCGTCGGGTATAATGTAGGTAACGCGCCGCCCGGGGCATATGTCCCCGGCCGACCCCGAGGCGCTTTCAGGTGAAATTTGGCATTCCTGATCGGCGGCCTGCTCGCCGTCCTCGTCATTGGGATGGTTGTATACCCCTTCGTCAAAGGGCGTTTCCACTTCCAGGAGCCGCACCTCCCCAGGGGAGCCGGGAGACCGGAAGGCTGGCGGGACACCGGAACGCGTGAGGCCATCTACGAGGAGATCAAGACCCTACAGCTGGAGCACGAGCTGGGGACCATAGATGAGGCGGAGTACCTGGAGACGTTGAGCGCCTACCGTCTCCAGGCTGCCGCAGCCATGAGGGACGCGGAATCGCTGGAGCGGGACCTGGACCACTCGCTGGAAGAGGAGATACGAAGCGCGAGGTCTCTCATGGGGAGGGGGGATGAAGAGCCCCTACCCTGAACGGCACGTCGCCAGGGTGAGCCGGCTGGTGATCACGGGCGCGGGCCTGGCTTTCGCGCTCCTACTCATGGCGCCGATGCCGGTAAACGGCGACGTGGAGGACACGAGCGTGTCCGGCCGGGTGGTCAACGGCACCTCGGACCAAGCGGCTCCGGCCGGTCTCGAGGTAACCCTGCACCGGTTCCTTGAAAGTGGAGAAGCAGAGGTGTACACCGCTTTGACGGACGGCGACGGCCGGTTCGAATTTCAAGATGTGACGATCGCGGGAGACACCCTTTATGCCTTGACCACCAGCTACCACGACGTCCTCTACAGCAGCAGGCTGGAGCAGGGGGAGGCCGTGGAGCTAACGATATATGAGACATCCAGCGACCTGGCCCTGCTACGCATCGAGAAGGACCTGCTGGTGGTTGTGGGAGCCGATGGAGATGAGCGGCGACTGTCGGTCTTCCAGGTGGCCAGCCTGGTAAACGATGCGGACCGGACCTTCGTGCCCGACCTTGGGGAGCCCGCGAGCATGAGCTTCGTGCGCTTCTCCCTGCCCTCGGGGGCTGAGGGTCTGGACGTAGCCTCCGACCTCCCTGGTGGGGATATCCTATCCGTCGGCACCGGCTTCGCCATCACCGCGCCGGTACCCCCCGGCTCCCACCAGGTGACCTACGTCTACAGCCTGCCTTACGAAGGAACCCACCTGAATTTCTCCCGTTCCTTCCCCATGGGTGCGGGGAGCTTCCAAGTGCTCCTCCCCGACGGGCTGGGCCACGTCGGCGACCCCGGAGCCCTGACGGCCCTGCCCCCGGTGGACTTGGAGGGTAGGTCCTACCGGCCCTGGACCACCGGGCAGCTAGCTTCGGGCGCCCGGGTGGACGTGGAGATACGGGGCCTTCCCCAGCCGCCCCTGATGGAGAGGGTCAGCGACGCCCTGGCGGACGGGCCCTACCTGAAAGTGGGCATCCCCTCCGCTGTGGGGCTGGTCCTCGGGGCCCTCCTGCTCTACGGGCTGGCCTTCTGGAAAGCCGGGAAACCCACCGTTGCGATAGGCGGACCCGAGTCACCGGCGACGGGGCTCGCCAGCGGCGTCCCCCGTCACGGGGCCACCTATAGACCTGGCGAGTCGTCCGGGCAGGAGCGGCGCTCTCTGATCGAGGAGATAGCCCGGCTGGACGACGGGTTCCAGCAGGGGGAGATGGAGGAGCAGGCCTATGTCCAGCGTAGGCACGAGCTGAAGGCCCGGCTGCGGCATCCGCCCCCTACGCCGGGGTAAATGCAACATCAGGCCCGGGAGGTAACCTTTGAACCGCGACCGAGCCCTAAAGCACCCCTCGGAGGCCACGGCAGGGATGCGGAAGCGCTATGTTATAATCGTCGCTTCCGTGGTACCCGTCGCCGCCCTGTTTGCCCTCCTGGGCTGGGCCGTGGCCCAGTCCGGCGGCAATCCCGGGGGGTTCGGCATAAACAATAAGTTCGGGGAGGTCGGCATCGACCAACGTCCTGCCCCCCTGTTCGCCAAGGAGGGCCTCGACGGGGAACCGATAAGCCTATTGGGACTTAGGGGCAAGGTGGTCATGCTGGACTTCTGGTCATCCTGGTGTCCCCCCTGCCGTCGAGAGGCGCCCGCCCTCAACCAGGTCTATCGCGAGTACCGGGACAAGAATATCGAGTTCATCGGAGTGGCCATCTGGGACGACCACGAGAAGGTGTCCGGCCACGTGGAGGAGTTCAACGTGTCATACCCCAATCTGGTGGACGAGAAGGGCAGGATCGCCATCAGCTACGGGGTCTCGGGGATTCCAGAGAAGTTATTCATCGACCCCGGTGGGAACCTCGTACGGAAGTTCGTGGGCCCCATGTCGCCAGGGGACCTCACAGAGGCGCTGGATGGGCTTCTCGCTTCCCAGACCCCAAGCCTGTCCGGAGGAAAAGGAGGATGAGAAGCGGCGCGGACCCGAGGCGTGCACCTCCGTCTGGGGGACCTCTGGCGGTGGTGCTGGACATGGGAGGCAACTGGACAAGGGCCGCCCTCGCCACCCCGTCAGGCGAGATCCTGTGGAAAGAGCGGACCCCCACCGAAGCAAAGGATGGCACGGAGGCCATCATTGCCCGTGTGCTGGCGTTGGTGGACCGGGCCATATACCAGGCCAGGGACGGCCGTGTGGCGGGAATCGGGATGGGGCTGGCCGGCCCGATAGATCCCGAGACGGGCGTCATGTACGACCCGCCCAACCTACCGGCCCTTGACGGCGTCTCCCTCAAGTCGGTCCTGGAAAAGAGGATGGAGTATCCCGTCGCGGTGGGCAACGACGCCACCCTGGCAGCCCTGGGCGAGTACAGCTATGGGGATGGGGATGGGGCCCGCACCCTGGTGTACATGACCGTAAGCACCGGGATAGGCGGTGGAGTCGTCATCGAAGGCCGCCCTCTCATGGGAGCCAACGGCATGGCCGGAGAGCTGGGCCACATGACCGTGGACACCAACGGCCCCAGGTGTAAATGTGGACACGTGGGATGCCTGGAGACCCTTGCCTCAGGCACCGCCATCGCCGAGCGGGGCAAGAGGTTGGTGGAGGGCCAGGGGAGCAACGCCCTCAGCTCTCTCGTGGATGGACACGCCGACCGGGTCTCCGCGGAGACGGTGTTTCAAGCGGCCGCCCAGGGAGATGCCCCGGCCAGGGGCGTCCTGGACGACGTATCCAGGGCCCTGGGGGCCGGCCTGGTGAACCTCCTGCACATCTTCAACCCCGACGTCATAGTGATGGGCGGTGGGGTTTCCAACGAGTGGGAATCCTTGCGGCCGGGGGTCGAGCTCTATATCGAGACCCACGCCATGGCACACGTCCGGAAGCTGGGCTTCAAGCTGCTGGTCAGCTCCCTGGGGGACGATATCGGGCTGTTGGGCGCTGCCGCCCTGGTGTGGCAGCGCCAGGCGCCACAGCCTTCCCATTGAGCCCCACCACGCGGACCGGCCCACGGTTGCCCGTACTGAAAGAGAATGTGCCGGACCGGAGCATCGTATACACCGACGAGCTTCCGTCGTATAATCGGCTCAGCCGGATGGGGTATCACACAAGCGCATCCATCACGCCAGCAAGGTCTGCTGTCAGCGCCAAGTAGCTTGATGAGTACGCCTTCAGGTATAATCGCCGAGAGCCTATGTTTCAGGCTTTTCCTGCTCAGGTTGTGAGACAGGGCGGGTAGTAGTACAGAGGAATTGTTCGAACTTCGCCTTTGTCAGTGGTGGTGATAACACCGTTGACTTGGCTTGCCTCTTCCTGCTACCGCTCTTCCTTGATCGGGGTGACTTGCTAGATGGCATCTGAGAATCTAGCGTAGCACCCGTGGAGGAGTTTCCGCAGGGAGACAATGATGGCTACTGGGCAAGAGAGGTTCAGTCTCCGGCTTCAGCTGGAACGCCTTGGGTTGCCACTAGAGTTCTTCACCCACACTGCCAATGATCTCCGCACCCTTCTCCGCATAATCGAGGAAAGTCGGAGCGGGGAACGGCCCCATGCTCAATGGTCTGTGGATACAGACCATATTCAGATCACGGCATTGGTCAATGGTGTCTCTGCAGAGGAAATGCAGGATATTGTCTCTGATACCTACGAAGGCTTCAGGGTTGGAGACCAACAAGGGAACGAGTGGCCCCCCGCTCTGGTCAGTGAAGCTCAGCAAATCATCAAACGTATCGTAACTAGGGTGAAGCGAACGGCAGCTGCTCGGCTTGAGGCTGAAGGTCACGACACCCTCTATATCGAGCCACAGCCCCGAGCCGAAAGGGAAGGGTCCCGTGAACAGTATGCGGCGTGGTCTTCTATAGATGGCAAACTCGATGTCATTTCCGTGAGACGAGTTCCCTATTTCGTCATCTTTGAGCATGTGACTGAGCATAGGGTGCGGTGTCTGTTTCCTGATGGCTTCCTTGAGCACGTGAAAAACTACCTTGGTCGTCGAGTAGTAGCTGCGGGGTTTGTTCGCTATCGAAGCGACGGAATACCTATGACATTGACCAATCCGACGTCGCTGGAACCAGTCCCTGACCCTCAACAGGCGGACATCACTGCTTATAGGGGAACAATGCCTGGAATCACAGGCGGTTTGTCCTCCTACGAGTATGTTCGCCAGATGCGTGAAGTCGAGGATGAGTAGCGAGTATTGGGATACTTGCTTGTTCATCGCCTATCTCAAAGATAGCGCCGATGAACAGCCAGCTGTCGAGGCGGTTGACGCTTTGATTAGAAGTGCACAATCCACTGATAGGTTGATTGTGGTCTCAACAATGGTACAGGCTGAGCTTCAGAGACGTCCCGTGTATGATGAAGCTCGCTATCGAATCATCCGTGACATTTTCTACAGGAACCGCTCGTATGTCCGTGTTGTGACATTGACGCCCAGATTGGCTGATGTGGCAAGCACCATAGGGGCGGAGCATGGGCTAACTCCAGCGGATGCGGTGCATGTTGCGACGGCTCTCTCAGAAAGGGTTGATGCGCTCTTGACCTTGGATGGATCGCATGAACATGGGAGACGTAGAACCAAGGATCTCTTGCGCTATGATGGGCAGATCGGCAACCCGCCGTTGGTAATTAGGCCACCAACCATACCTCTGGGCACCCAGATTCGAATGACGTGAAACGGAGATACTAATGGCTGACCGACCAGTTGCCCAGATAGTTACCTACTGTCAGCACTGCGGTCTGCGAATGGGCGTTCACACTGATAAAGCGGGGGAAGGTACCCGATGGGAGCCGCCGAACGTGGGTGGACCTATTGACTTAGACACCATCACGAAAGTTGAAGGTCCTTTGGCGGGACGCGGACTTCCCTGCTATGTTGTCTGGCTAGATACGAAACGGATGCCGCACTGTGACAAAGCCCGCAGTGCTACTTGACGCTACGGGATAATTACTTTTCTTTATAATGTTCCCAGGTGTACGGGGCGCTCGGTAAACCGGCGCACCGGCAGCCATGGCCGTGGGGGAGGAGGAGTTTGAGTTGACCAGCAATCTCAGGGACAAGTACTGCATCGTGGGTGTGGGGGAAACGGAGTACAGCAAGGGATCGGGGCGAAGCACGCGGCCCATGGCGGTGGAGGCCATAAATAGGGCCATAGAAGACGCCGGCCTCAAGCCCAAGGATGTCGACGGCCTGATGAGCTACCACAGCGGGGACTCCACCCCCTCGACGTCGGTGATGTGGGACCTGGGCATCCGGCCCAACTTCTACATGGACACTACCGGGGGCGGCTCCAGCACCGAGGCCCTGGTGGGGCTCGCCTCGGGGGCCATCGAGGCGGGGATGTGCGACACTATTGCCATCTACCGCTCGATGAACGGCTACTCCCACTTCCGCATGGGCAGCACCGGGGCGCGGGCGGCCACCCCAGTGGCGGGCCTGGACGTGATGTGGCGGCCCTACGGCATCGTGAGCCCCGTGCAGCGGTTCGCCTTTGCCTTCACCCGCCACATGATGGAGTACGGGGTGAAGAATGAGCACCTGGCCCACATCAAGGTTTCCCAGAGCCACCACGCCAGCAACAACCCCAAGGCCCTCATGAAACACCGGGTCACGGTGGAGGACGTCCTAAGCTCCCGCTGGATCGTGCGACCCTGCGCCCACCTCCTGGACTGCTGCCTGGAGACCGACAACGCCACCTGCATCATCGTTACCTCCGCGGAGCGGGCAGGGGACCTCAAGCATAAGCCGGTATACGTCCGGGCGGTCCAGGGGAGAGGGACCAAGCCGGGCGGGGACTTCCAGTACCAGCACGGCCCCATGAGCATGGTGGCCGGCCACTACATCGCCCCCAGGCTGTTCCAGATGGCGGGGCTTACCCCCGACGACATCGACGTCACCGGCTGCTACGACGCTTTCACCTACACGGCGCTCCTTCAGATAGAGGACTACGGCTTTTGCAAAAAGGGGGAGGGCAAGGACTACGTGTCCAGCGGCATCACCTACCCCGGGGGCAAACGGCCCAACAACACCAGCGGAGGCCTCCTGTGCGAGGGGTACACCCACGGGATGAGCCTGGTCATCGAGAACGTGCGGCAGCTCCGAGGAACGGTGGACGACTTCTGCCCCGGTTGGAGGGAGGGGGTACACACCTACGATTACTCCGAGGGGCGCTGCCGCCAGGTCAGGGACGCGGAGATCAGCCTCAACATGGGATGGGGCAACCCCGCCACAGGGAGCGCCCTCATCCTCAGGAGATGAGCCGATGGCCATGTACGAGTACCGGGGACAGCAGATCCTCATCCCGGACAACGACAGTGAGTACAAGGGGTATTTCGAGGCGGCCCACGAGGGCCGGCTGGTGGTACGCAAGTGCCTGGACTGCGGCCTGCTGCGCGCCGAGCCGGGGCCCGGTTGCCCCTGGTGCTCCTCCCAGCGCTGGGAGTGGCAGCAGGTTACGGGCAAGGGAAGTATCTACAGCTACCAGATCGTCGCTCATACGGTCCTTCGCGGGTACCGAGAGTGGGCACCCTTCCCAATCGTGCTGGTGGAGCTGGACGAGCAGAGGGGGCAGCCAACGGCCGACGACGGGCTCCGGATCATCTCAAACCTCCTTGACGGGAGCATGGCCCCCGAAAAAGAGGAGGAAGTGGCCATTGGCAAGCGGGTGGAGGTCGTGTTCATGCACTTGGATAGCGGGCTCACCCTCCCCCAGTTCATCCTCTCCTCCGAGGCTCCCCAGGGCCCCGTGTGGCGGTATCCCACTTAGCGCTGGCACCCCTCCAATAGACCACCGGCGCGCCGGTCTCGGCGCCCGGTCCTCCGCCACCCCATTGCCGCCGTCTAGTAGAATAAGAGGGTGGAGAAACTGGGGATAGTGCTGGCCACTTACAACGAGGCCGCTAACCTGCGTCAGCTCGTGGAGCGTCTGGAAGGACTCACATTACCCCTGGGGCTGCGCATATTCGTGGTGGACGACAGTAGCCCGGACGGCACCTCCGACGTGGCAGCAGGGCTGGCTTCCCTGTACGGCAACATCTCTCTGCTGACCAGGCCGGCCAAGATGGGGCTGGGATCGGCCATCCGCGAGGGGATGAGCGCGGCTCTGGCGGACGGCTGCGACTACGTGCTGACGATGGACGCCGACCTCTCCCACGACCCCCAGGACGTGCCGAGGCTTCTGGAGGCGCTCACCGGAGGCGCCGACGTGGCCCAGGCCAGCCGTTACGCTCAGGGAGGCGGAATCGTGGGAATGGGCCGGCGGCGACGCCTCATGAGCGGGCTGGCCAACTCCCTTTGCCGGTGGCTTCTGGGCACGCCCCGCGAGGCCACCACCAACTTCAGAGTCTACCGCAGGGACTGTACCCGGCTGATCGTGGAGGAGGGCCGGGGGAGGGACTTCGAGTTCCAGCCGGAGTCCACTCTGATAGCCATGAAACACGGCCGCCGAATAGTGGAGGTGCCCATAATCTTCGCCGGAAGGGCGGAGGGCGACAGCAAGCTGGGGCTGGCGCAAAGCCTCCGGTGGGGCATCTTCTTCCTGGGGGCTCTCTTCACGTACAGACTCCGGAGAGGCCGCGCCGACGTTCGCAGGGATAGCGGCCATCAGGACGGGGGGCCTTAGAAAAAGGCCACCCTCTTCAGCTCCGTCATCTCCACGGGCACCTCGTTGCCGCCCGTTGCCGCCCTGGGGATTTGGATTTGGGAGCCCTGTGTATTATAATGATACGGTTTGGTCGCTAGGATTACCCCCAGATGGACCGGGCGGCACCCCGGCCCGGAGGTGACCCTTCTCATCGCCCGTATAGGGTCGTGTACAGATAGATGCGGATACTGCAACGACTAACCGCCATGGCCTGGCGCTACCAATGGCGCCTCATCTTCGCCTACTTCTGTCTCGCCGCCGCCATCTCCTTCTCCATGCTCATCCCCCAGCTGATGGGGGAAGCCATCGACAAGCTGATCGACAGATCGGGCGACGGGGCCATACTCTCCCTCGGGAATGTGGAGCGCATGGCCCTCGTCATAACGGCCCTAGGCCTCCTCGGCGCCAGCGTGATGAGAGGAGTCTTCGACTTCGGACGCACCTACGCCATGGACTCCCTCTCCCAGAAGGTGGCCTACGACCTGCGAAACGGCATCTACGACAAGCTGCACCACCTGAGCTTCGCCTACCACGACAAGGAGCACACCGGCAACCTGATGTCCAAGGTTACCGCCGACGTGGAGGCAGTGCGGCGTTACATCAGCATGGGGCTGGTCCGCTCGGTGGAGATAGTGGTGAGGGTGACGGCAATAACGTGTCTGCTGGTCTTCCTCAACTGGGAGCTGGCCCTCATCAGCCTCGCCTTCGTGCCTTTCATGGTGTTGCGGTCCGCGGTGGTGGTGGGCAGGATGCGCAGGCTGTGGATGCACGTTCAGGAGATCATGGGGGAGCTGGTGACCATACTCCAGGAGAACCTCTCGGGCATCCACGTGGTCAAGGCCTTCGCCGCCGAGGAGCACGAGAGCAAGAAGTTCGCCCGCAAGGCCCAGGAGCTGCGCCACGAGCATTTCCTGTCGGAGCGGATGCAGGGCACCAACAGCGCGTGGATGACCTTCTACTTCACACTAGCCCTGGGCCTTATCCTGTGGTACGGAGGCTGGGAGGTCATCAGGGGAGACCTTACAGCCGGAGGCCTCACCAAGTTCGTCCTCTACCTGGGCCAGCTCACCTTCCCCATCCGGGTGAGCGCCTTTATCATTAACGTATTTTCCCGGGCCGTCTCCTCCGGTCAACGCATCTTCGACATACTGGACGCCAGATCGCCGGTGGGAGACATGGCGGGCGCCACTGACATCGGCAGGTCCCGGGGCCATGTGGAATTCCACAACGTCTCCTTCTCCTACGACGGTCAGGTGTCGGCCCTGAAGAGCGTGAACCTGTCCGTATCGCCTGGCACGGCGGTGGCCTTGCTGGGGGCACCGGGCAGCGGGAAAAGCACCATCGTCAATCTCATTCCCCGCTTTTACGACGTTACCGACGGACGGATCACCATCGACGGAAAGGACATTCGGGAGCTTACCCTGGCCTCACTAAGGCGAAACGTTGGGATCGTGCAGCAGGAGGTCTACCTGTTCGGCGACACCCTCCGGGGCAACATCGCCTACGGGAGGAAAGAGGCCAGCTTCGAGGAGGTCGTCCACGCGGCCAAGGTGGCACAGCTCCATGACCACATAATGAGCCTCCCAGACGGCTACGACACCTGGGTTGGGGAGCGGGGAGTTACCCTGTCGGGAGGCCAGAAGCAGCGCCTCTCCATAGCGCGGACGATCCTGCTCGACCCCCCGGTGCTGATCCTGGATGACTCCACCTCCAGCGTGGACGTCGAGACGGAGCGACTGATTCACAGGGCCATGACCCAGGTGATGAAGGGTCGCGCCACCTTCGTCATCGCCCACCGACTGAGCACCGTCCGGGAAGCGAATCTTATCCTGGTCTTGAAAGACGGGGTGGTCGTGGAGCAGGGCGCCCACAGCGAGCTCGCTGGCCGCGGTGGGATATACCAGGAGATATACGAGCTTCAGCTAAGCCCCCGGGAGGAGATGCTGCTGGACGCGGACCTCAGCTCCCAGGCTTTACGGCACCAGACCTTTGCCGGGGACGACGGAGGTGATGGCTAGATGAGGGGAGGCTTCGGAGGCGGGTTCGGGGGCGTCATGGGCGGGATGCGCGGCATCACCACCGGAGGCGTCAACTCGCCCACCGAAGACAGCCTGACCGACGAGGGGATCGGGGGCAGCGTTTACGACCACAAGGTGGTGATGCGCCTCGCCTCCTATCTACGCCCCTGCAGGTCCGACGCCATCGTTGCGGTCACGGCGGTGCTCATCTACACAGCCGCCAACGTGGCCATACCCCTGCTTCTAATGCTGGGCATAAACGAGTTCGTCAACAAGAACAACCTCACAGGTCTTCACCTGCTGGCCCTCGCCTTCCTCGGAGTGACCCTGGTGCACTTCCTGGCCAACTTCATACAGTTCGTGTACATTCCAAAAGTCGGCCAGAGCATCCTCTACTCCCTCCGGACCCAGATGTTTGACCACCTCCAGAGCCTGTCTCCCTCTTTCTTCCACCGTACGCCGGTGGGCCGGATAATGTCCCGTAGCCAGAGCGACGTGCTTCAGCTACAAGAGACCTTCGAGCTGTTTGTCCAGAGCATCGCCGACATCTTCAGCCTCCTGGGCATAGTGATAGCGATGCTTATCATAGACTGGCGCCTCGCCCTGTTGAGCCTGAGCGTCATTCCCATCCTGTTCATAATGCTCATGTTCTGGCAGCGGTTCGCCAGGCGCTCCTTTATGCGGATCAGGCGGGCCATCGCCATGGTCAACGGGGAGTACAACCAGAACATAAGCGGCGTCCGCGTGGTGGAGGCCCTCAACCGCCAGGACGAGAACCTGAGGCACTTCGGTGAGCTGAACTACGAGCACCTGGATGCCAACCTTCAGGCCAGCAGGTTCTCCGGAGGCCTGATGCCCGCGGTAGAGCTATTGACCGGCTTCGCCCTGGGGGTCGTGATAGTCATGGGGGGTTCTCTGGTCCTGGACGGCGAGCTGGAGTGGGGGGTCCTCCTGGCGTTCGCCATGTGGATCCAGCGGTTCTTCGAGCCCATACGCAACCTGACGATGCAATACAGCCAGCTCCAGAGGGCGATGGCCTCCGGCGTCCGGATATTCGAGGTGATCGACCTGAAACCCGAGGTCGAGGATGCTCCCGACGCCGTGAAAATGCCACCCATACGGGGGGAGATCCGCTTCGAGAACGTCAGCTTCCACTACGTTCCCGGCGTCGACGTCCTGACAGAGGTCAACCTGCATTTCAGCCCCGGGGAATCCGTCGCCGTGGTCGGGCCGACGGGGGCCGGGAAGTCCACCTTCGTTACCCTCCTCACCCGCTTCGCAGACGTCACCAGCGGCAGGATAACGCTGGACGGCTACGACATCAGGCACGTGACCCGCAGGTCCCTGGTAAGTCAGATGAGCATGGTGCTCCAGGAGCCCTACCTGTTCTCGGGCACGGTCAGAGAGAACATCATCTACAGCCACGAGGAAGCCCCCGACGAGGACATGATAGCCGCCGCCAAGGCGGTGGGCGCCCACGACTTCATCATGGCCCTGGAAAACGGATACGACGCCGTGCTGGCGGAGCGGGGCACCAACCTAAGCATGGGACAGCGCCAGCTCGTCAGCTTCGCCCGGGCCATCGTCGGCAACCCCCGCATCCTTATCCTGGACGAGGCCACCGCCAACATCGATACTCAGAGCGAAATCGTCATCCAGAGGGCCCTG
This sequence comes from Dehalococcoidia bacterium, assembly GCA_965247055.1. GTDB lineage: Bacteria > Chloroflexota > Dehalococcoidia > Lucifugimonadales > JAGWBF01 > CBDFGE01. The sequence goes on along the minus strand of CBDFGE010000006.1, from coordinate 248,381 downwards.
AGCCGGATCCTCGAAGGGCGCACCTCCATCGTCATCGCCCACCGCCTGTCCACTATTCGGAACGCCGATAAGATCGTCGTGCTGGACCGCGGCCGGGTCATGGAGGTGGGCACGCACCAGGAGCTCCTGGATGGGGGCGGTACCTACTCCAGGCTCCACGCGATAAACTACGGCCTGGAGTCCCCGGTCCCCCAGGGGGACGGTGCCCACACCAAGGTCGACGGGGGCTAGCCCCACGCGCTCAGACGCGCCCGTCTCCCCTCAGCCCAGTGGGATGGTTGGCCCGCGGGTGCGGCCATCCGAGGCGGTATGGCGCATGATATTCGGCTCAGCCTGAGGGTCCAGGGGTCCTGGCGACGGGAACGGAAAGGAGGACGCAACGTGGCGGAGGCGCTCAAGCACACACCGCTTTACGAGACTCATCTCTCCCTTGGTGCGAGGATGGTCCCCTTCGCCGGATGGGAGATGCCCGTCCAGTATAAGGGCATCGTGGCGGAGGCGAAGGCCGTGCGCGCTGGGGCCGGGATATTCGACGTGTCCCACATGGCCAGGTTCGACATCAGGGGTCCCCAGGCGCCCCAGCTCATGGACTGGGTCGTTACCGCCAGCGCCATCGACCTCAGACTCGGGCGGGCCCGCTACGCCATGGTCTGCAACGAACAGGGGGGAATAATCGACGACACGGTGTTTTACCGGCAGGGAGAGGACCGGTATCTCTTCGTGTGCAACGCCTCCAACCGGCAGCGCGTCCTCTCCTGGCTGCACCACTGGGCCGGGGAACGCTTCCCCCAGACAACCATCGAGGACAGGACCGAGTCGACGGCCATGATAGCGGCCCAGGGACCGGCCTCCGCCAAGATCCTGGAGACCCTGTGCGAGCCCAGTCCCTCGGGGATGCGTCCCTTCTCCGCCATGGAAGTGGAAGCCTCTTCTTTCCCCGCTCTTATCGGCCGGACGGGGTATACGGGTGAGGACGGCTTCGAGTTGATCGTGGCGGCGGCGGACGCGCCGGGCCTGTGGGAGGCCCTCATGGCCCGGGGCGCCGTATCCTGCGGCCTGGGCGCAAGGGACATGTTGCGCCTGGAGGCCGGGCTGGCGCTCCACGGCAACGACATCGATGGCTCCACCACCCCACTGGAAGCGGGCCTGGAGCGTTTTGTCCGGCTGGACAAAGAGTTCGTGGGCGTGGAGCCGCTGCGCAGACAGAAAGAGACGGGACCAAAGGTCCGCCTCGTGGGCCTGGCAGTCCAGGGCCGGAGCATAGCAAGGGCGGGCTATCAGGTCCTCGATGAAGGAGCTCAGATAGGGAGGGTGACCAGCGGGACCCACTCTCCCACCCTTGACAGGACTATCGCCATGGGCTATGTTACGTTGGAATTCGCCAATCCGGGCCGGAAGGTACGAGTCGACATCCGGGGCAGGCTCACCGAGGCCGAGGTCGTTCCCCTACCCTTCTACTCAAGGGATATCACCAGATGAACCCCACCGACAGGAAGTACTCCCGAGAGCATGAGTGGGTGAAGCCGGGGGAGGGCTCCAGTGCGCTGGTGGGCATAACCGATTACGCGCAGAACCAGCTCGGGGACGTGGTCTACGTCGATCTTCCAAAGGTGGGGACCCACCTTGGCCAGTTCGCCAAGCTGGGAGAGGTGGAATCCGTCAAGGCGGTATCCGACCTCTACGCTCCCGTGGGCGGCCAGGTGGTGGAGGTCAATCAGGATATCATCGACCATCCAGAGGTGGTGAACGAGGACCCCTACGGGCGGGGCTGGCTTCTGCGGGTGGAGATTCAGGACCCTTCGGAGCTGGACAGCTTGCTCACCGCGACAGAGTACGAGGCTTTCCTGAGCGAGTCCTCCCACTAGAGCCCATCATGGTGGCGCGCCACCCAGAGGGCGCCGGGCCACTATATCACCGCCGGGAGCCGGCCTCCAAGGGTTGCCGCGTCTGCCCAACGGGTTCGCCGGCCCCGTCGGAGGAGAAAGAAGGCGGAGATGGCCAGTCAGGAATACCGGGTGCTCCAGGTCAACACCAAGGGCTTTCTCTCGAAGAGATTCCCCGACAAAGAAGTCGGCGCCCAGCTCGACCGCCTGGGTGCCGATGGCTGGGAGCTCGTTCATATCGTGCCGACCCTCACTTGGGGCACGACGGAGCGCTACACACTGTTTCTGAAGCGTCCGGCGCCGGGTTAGAGCAGCACGGTGAGTGGCGAGGGAACGCGAGATCCGGAGCGAAGGGGAGCCGATGAGACGGGACCCGGGAGCGGCGGTGCCAGGTAGCTTCCACTACATACCCAACACCGAAGAGGACCGCAGCCAGATGCTGCGCGTCCTGGGCATCGGCTCAGTGGAGGAGCTCTTCGCCGACATCCCTGAAGAGTTGCGTAATCCACCCTTGGCGATTCCACCACCCATGCCGGAGCTGGAGCTACGGCGGGAGCTTGCGGCGCTGTCGGCCCAGAATACGCATACGGATGGCCGCGCTTGCTTCCTGGGAGCCGGCGCCTACCGCCACTTCATTCCCAGCATAGTCCGCTCCATTATCAGCAGGGGAGAGTTTCTCACCGCCTATACGCCCTATCAGCCCGAGGTGAGCCAGGGCACCCTCCAGGCCACCTACGATTTCCAGACGCTGGTCTGCAACCTGCTGGGCATGGAGGTCGCTGACGCCGGCATGTACGACGGGGCCTCCGCCCTGGCCGAGGCGGTCCTCATGGCCTGCCGTGTCACGGGAAGGGGCCGCGCGGCCATCCTCGACACCGTCTCCCCCGCTTACCGGAAGGTGGTTGAAACCTACACCCGGCCCCAGGGCATCGACACAATCTACCTGGACGCTGCAGACCCCAAACTGCCCGATGGGGCGGCGTGTCTCGTAGTCCAGCACCCCAACTTCTTCGGCTACCTGGCAGACCTGGACTCCCTGGGGCATGTGGCCCACGAAGAGGGCGCCCTTCTGGTGGTCTCGGTCAATCCCATGGCCATGGGTATGTTCCGGCCGCCGGGGGAATACGGGGCCGATATCGTGACGGCGGAGGGCCAGCCCCTCGGCATCCCGGTGAGCTTCGGAGGACCCTACGTGGGCCTTTTCGCCACTCGCCAGGCATACGTCCGCCAGATGCCCGGCAGGCTCGCCGGAAAGACGGTGGACAGCCGGGGACGGACAGGATATGTGCTTACCCTCACCACCAGAGAGCAGCACATTAGGCGGGAGAGGGCTACCAGCAATATCTGCACCAACCAGGCCCTGATGTGCGTGGCGGCCACCGTCTACATGGCCGCGCTGGGCAAGCGTGGGCTAAGACAGGTGGCCGAGCTTTGCTATCACAAGGCCCACTACGCCGCCTCCCTCATCGCGGAGATACCCGGATTTTCCCTCCCCTTCAAGGGGACCTTCTTCAACGAGTTCACCGTGAGCTGTCCCACGTTGCCCGGGGAGGTGAACCGCAGGCTCCTGGAGAAGGGCATCATCGGCGGGCTGGACGTAAGCGACGTGACTCCCAACGGGATGCTGCTTTGCGTCACTGAGATGAATTTCCGAGACGAGATCGACGCCCTGGCGTCGGCACTCAGGGAGTTTGCTTAAGCAATAACGGGTCGCACGGCCATGAGAACCATGGGCGGCGAAGAGCGGGAGCGCATGAGTAGACGAACCACAGGTGGGGAAGATGAGAGACGGAGAGGCGATTGACCGCCGCGGGCTGATGGAGCGGAGCGTTCCTGGAAGGATCGGAGCGGCGCTGCCGGGCCTGGACGTTCCCGCCCAGCCCCTTCCCCCTGATGGGGTGCTGCGGCGTGAGCTGAAGCTGCCGGAGCTGTCGGAGCCGGAGGTGGTACGCTACTTCACCCTGCTCAGCCGGCTCAACTTCTCCATCGACACCAACTTCTATCCCCTGGGAAGCTGCACCATGAAGTACAACCCCAAGGTCAACGACGAGATGGCCTCTCTGCCGGGGTTCGCGGCGCTCCACCCCCTTCAGACGCAGCGCAGCGCCCAGGGAGCGTTGAAGCTCCTGTACAGGCTACAGGGGTACCTGGCGGAGATGACCGGCATGAGTGGCACCAGCCTCGCGTCTCTGGCGGGGGCCCAGGGGGAGTTTTGCGGCATGCTCATGATACGGGCCTATCACCACGAGAGAGGTGAAACGCAGCGCACCAAGGTCGCCATACCCGACAGCGCCCACGGCACCAACCCTGCCTCTGCGGCGATGGCCGGCTTTCAGGTCGTTACCGTGGCCTCGGACTCAAGAGGCAACATAGACCTGGACGCGCTGAGGGACGTAGCCGACTCGGAGCTCGCCGGCGTCATGATTACCCAGCCCAACACCCTGGGACTCTTCGACACCAACATCGTGGAGATATGCGAGACGGTCCACCGGGCGGGAGCGCTGGTGTACGGTGACGGAGCAAACATGAACGCTCTGCTGGGGCGGGTGAAGCTGGCCCAGCTTGGCTTCGACGTGGCCCACCTGAACCTGCACAAGACCTTTACGACCCCCCACGGTGGAGGAGGCCCCGGTGCCGGCCCCGTGTGCGTCAACGACATGCTGCTGCCGTACCTGCCGGCGCCGGTGGTGGTGCGGCAGGCATCCCAGGGTGGAGAGGCTTTCTCGCTGGCCACACCCGAGAAAAGCATTGGAACGGTATGCGGCTTCCACGGCAACTTCGGGGTACTGGTGCGGGCCTACACCTATATCCGCACCATGGGCAACACAGGCCTGTCCCAGGTCAGCGCCGACGCGGTGCTGAACGCCAACTACCTGCTCCAATCCCTCAAAGACACCTATCACCTCCCCTACGACCGGCGGTGCATGCACGAGGTCGTGCTCTCGGCACGGCACCAGAAGGCCCGGGGGGTCCGCGGGTTGGAGATCGCCAAACGGCTGCTGGACTACGGTATCCACGCCCCCACGATGTACTTCCCTCTGATAGTGGACGAGGCCCTGATGATAGAGCCCACGGAGACCGAGAGCAAGGAGACCCTGGACGCCTTCGTTGCCGCGCTCAAGGCCATAGACCGGGAGGTCTCGGAGGACCCTGACCTGGTGAAGAGCGCTCCCCACACCACACCCGTGTCCCGGCTGGACGAGGTCAGAGCGGCGCGGCAGCCCACCCTCCGGGGATAGGCCCCACCGGGAAACCCCTATCATCGTCGCGGCCGTGTATTCCTATGGACATCGTGTAGTAAAATGATAGGAATACTCCCAAGTTCAGTGGGGCGCCGCCGGCCAGATGGCATAAGCGGACGATCGGACTGCGCCCATCGGGCCGAGGTGCAAGGGAATCGGCTCCGCGGGACAAGAGGCGAGGCTGAGTCATGACGCAGGCCGAGGCCCTAAGCAACCCCTACGTCGCGGGAAGCCCGATATCCCGGCCTGAGATGTTCTTTGGCCGGGATGACGTGTTCCAGTTCATCAGGACTGCCCTGGTAGGCCAGCACCAGGACAACGTCATCGTCCTCTATGGAAAGCGACGTACGGGCAAAACCTCGGTGCTGTACCAGATGCACCGCAACCTGGACCCGCGGTATTTGCCCATCCTCATCGACCTGCAGTCCCTGACCATGGACAGCCCTGGAGGGCTGTTCTGGGAGTTCGCCTCCACCATTCGCCGCGCCCTGCAAAGGGAGTACCAGATCGATGTGCCGAGGCCCGAGCGCCAGGAGTTCGAGACCGACCCGGTCCAGGGATTCCAGGACGCTTTCCTGGCATCGGTAACGGAGGCCATCGGAGACCGCCGCCTCCTGCTTATGATCGACGAGGCCGCCCGCCTGGACGAACAGGTGCAGGCCGGGAAGCTCACCCCCGACGTTTTCGGCTACATACGAAGCCTGATGCAGCATAACACCGGCTTGAACTTCATGTTCTGCGTTGGAGAACGCCTGGAGCGGATGCAGAGCCAGTATGCGATGCTGTTCAACGTGGGCCTCTACAAGGAGATCAGCTTCCTGGACCGCAAGTCGGCCGAGTCCCTTATCTTGCGGCCTACCGCCGGCCTCTACTCCTACGACCACGAGGCGATAGACCGCATCATCGAGATCACCTCCGGCCACGCCTACTTTATCCAGCTCCTGTGCCACAGCCTGTTTGCCCGGTGGCAGAGGGACAACAAGTCTCAGCTTTCCGCAGAGGACGTCAACGCCGTCATGAGCGAGGTGGTGGAGCGGGGCGCGGCTAACCTCAAATTCGACTGGGACGAGTCGCCACCGGCGGAGAAGCTGTTCCTGGGGGCTATGGCCGAGGCGATGGAAGGAGGGGCTGCCTCCGTCACCCTCAGAGACGTGGACGAGACCCTCAGACGCTACGACGTGCTGGCCCCCCAGGGGGAGCTGGTCTCCTCCCAGCGGAGCCTGATAAGCAAGGAGTTGGTCTTCGGCGCCGACGAGATGAGGTTCGCCATCGATTTCCTGCGCCTCTGGGTACGCCAGTACCAGAGGCTCGAGTGGGTGAAGGAGGAGCTGTCCGAGGAGATCGAAGAGCTTAGAACGAGGCACCAGGCCGAGCTTGCGGCCATCGAGAGGCGGAAGGCCCATAGAAGGATCCGGTGGGGCACGATAGTGGGCGCCGTCGCCACCGCCGTTGCCCTTCTCCTCTTCGTACCAGGCTCCCCCGCTCGGGTCTTCAGCGCCTCTACCGTGACAGAGGAGGTAAGGGTCTCGGAGACCTTCGACTTCGTTGACCAGGACAAATGTGACTTTCAGGTCCAGGAGAGCGGGGCTATCCTGGCCTTCTGTGTAAACACGGTGGACAGGATGTCAGATAGGACCCTCCGGTTCAATGTGAAGTGGCATGCCAACGTCCCTCGCACCCTAACGGTCAACGCGATCGCCAGAGGAAAGTCCCTGGTGGGAGACACCCTGCCATTCCTGGTGGACGAGCTTGGCAACGTATATAATTTCAGCGCAGTTGACGGGGCCGCCACTGCACCCTTCTTCCTAAAGGAAGGGGACAACGTCGAGGGGTCGTTCCTCTTCCCTCCCGTGGCCGAAGGTGTTACAACGGTCAATTTGATTGACAAAGACGTCAACACCGAGCAGGAGCTGACCATCAAGGACATTGTCCTTCAGTGAGGACTAAGGCAGCGTGCCCAACGCATCTCACTCCTCGCGCCGTCCGGCCATCGCCGGCCCTGCTGCCCAGTCCCTGTAGGCCGCGCCCCCTTCCAAACGGACCTGTTCGTCCACAGGGCGATACCACCACTCGATGGAGAGGCCCTAGCCTTTATCGCGTGCACCGCCAGGTTGACCGCGGGGAAGATCATGTCAGAATGGCGGAACGGTGGATACCAGAGTGAGGCTGAACAAGGTGATCGACCTCCTGGAGCGGGGGGGTCGCATCATCATGGCACCCCCCAGGCAAGTCTCCGACACCCTCGATATAGGAAGAAGGTTCGCAGGCCGCTGAGGCGCGGCATCTCCAAAGACAGGCGCCTTCGATCCAGAGCTCCAGGAGGAAGAAATGCTTACACGACGTGTAGCCGGCCGGATATACAACTATGATTACTGTATCGGGAGGGCCTCCGACGCCGGGACCTCCTTTCGGATGCCGCTGGACTTCGCCCTGGGCTCGGACAGAAGCATCTACGTGGTTAACCGGGGCCAGGAGTTCAGGCCCGGCCAGGGGATAACCAAGTGCACCCTGGATCAGGATCTGGTATGGGAAGACCGGGGCCTGGGCTACGCCGGCGGCGAGTCGCCCTGGCCCTCGTCGCTGGACCTAGACCGGGAGGAGAACGTATACGTTTGCGACGAGTACGTGAACCGTGTCTTTATCTATCGCAAGGACGGGAGACTCCTGGGTAGCTGGGGCGAGAGCGGCTCCGGCCAAGGAGAGCTCAGCCGGCCCTCCGGCCTCGCCTTCGACAGGGAGGACAACCTGTACGTCGTGGACAGCCTGAACCATCGTGTCCAGGTGTTCACCCGCGAAGGCAGGTTCCTGCGCGGCTGGGGCGGGCACGGAAGCGCCCCGGGCAAGTTCAACATGCCGTGGGGCATCGCCGTCGGCCGGGACGGCTACGTGTACGTGGCCGACTGGAAGAACGACCGGATACAGAAGCTCACGCCCGAGGGTGAACATGTGGCCTCCTTTGGCACTCCGGGCACCGGTGAAGGAGAGCTCCAGCGTCCCACGGGCGCGGCGATAGACGCCGAGGGGGATGTGTACGTCGCCGACTGGGGCAACAGCCGTCTGAATATCTACGCCTCGGACGGGGCCTTCATCACCCAGTTCGATGGCGACGCCGACGGCCTCTCCCGCTGGTCCCAGAACCTGGTGGACGCAAATCCCGACTATCAGAGGGCACGCCAGAGGGCCGACCTGACCCCGGAGCGACGTTTTTACAAGCCGGTCGCGGTCAACTTGGATGACGACGGCAGGATCATGGTGCTGGAGTCCAACCGGGGCCGAATCCAGATATACGTCAAGGAGCGCAACTTCGTAGACGCCCAGTTCAACCTGTAGAGCCCCACCGGCCGGGCCCGGCAACTTCAACTGCATGGAGGCATTGCCTACGGCAGGGGCGGCAGCAAGCCTCGCAACCGGTCCAGAAGACGGTGGGCAACGTCGTGCTTGGACATGAGGGGCAGGTCCTCCACGCCGCCCTCCCGGTCTACCAGGAGGACCTTGTTGGTATCGGCGCCGAAGCCGCCGTCCTGGGCGGTTACGTCGTTGGCCACGATTAGATCGAGGGACTTGCTTCGCAGCTTGTCCCGGGCGTTTTCCACCAGCCCCTCGGTCTCGGCGGCGAACCCCACCCTCACCAGGCCACCCCTGGTCTCCTCAAGGATGTCGGGGGTCCTCCCCAGCTCGATGGACCAGGTCTGCGCGCCCTTCTTTACTTTCTGGTGAGCCACATGGACGGGGGTATAGTCGGCCACCGCCGCGGCCATGATCAGGGCGTCGGCTCCCTTCACCGCGTTCAGCACGGCGTCCCGCATCTCCAGGGCCGTGGCGACACCGACGACCTGCACGGCGGCCGGTTCCGGCAGGTGGGTGGGTGCGGCGACGAGGACCACCCGGGCGCCCCTGTCCCTGGCCGCCTCGGCAATGGCGTAGCCCATCTTGCCCGAGGACCGGTTGGTAATAACCCGCACCGGGTCTATGGGCTCCTGGGTCCCTCCGGCGCTTACCACGATGGTGCGTCCCGCCAGGTCACCCTTGCGGCCGAGGACGGCGCTTATGTGGCCCATCAGCTCTGAGGGCTCCACCAGCCTGCCCGTACCCACCTGGCCAGAGGCCAGCCGGCCTCTGGCAGGCCCCACGACGGTAACACCCCTGTCCCGAATACGGGACAGGTTCTCCTGAGTGGCCGGGTTGTCGTACATGTGGCCGTCCATGGCGGGCGCCACCAGCACGGGCGCCGCTGTTGCCAGAATCGTAGTGGTGAGGGGGTCGTCGGCCAGCCCCGCGGCGACCTTCGCGATAAGATGGGCCGTGGCGGGAGCGACCACGACGATCGCCGCCCGCTGCGCCAGGGCCACATGCTCCACGCTGAGCTCCGAGGTGGGGTCGAAGGTATCGGTCACCACCGGCCTGTGGGTAAGGCTGCGAAAGGCCAGGGGGGAGAGGAACCGGGTGGCGCCATAGCTCATAATGACGTCCACCAGGGCCCCTGCCTGGACAAGCTTGCTTGCCAGGTCCAGGGTCTTGTAGCAGGCGATGCTCCCGGTCACACCCAAGACTACGTTCTTGCCTTCCATCATCCCTGGCACGGTCTCAGCTCCCGTCTCCCTCCGGGGCCGGCAACGAGGCCCGGTTGAGGTCGTAGATCATGCGTAGCCCCAACAGCGCCAGGTCGGGGTTGATGGCGTCAAAGGCCTTGGTCTCCTTTGCGATGACCCCCGCCAGCCCGCCGGTGGCGACCACCTTGGTGCCCTCTCCCATCTCCGCCTTGAACCGGGCCACCATCCCCTCCACGAGGCCGACATGGCCCAAGAGTAGGCCCGACTGCAGGCTGGCCACCGTATTCCGGCCTATAGGCGACTTGGGAGGGGTCAGCTCCACCCTCCGCAGCTGGGAGGTGCTCAGAAAAAGGGCTTCGGCCGCGACGTTGATCCCAGGGGCGATGGCCCCGCCCAGATAGTCCCCATCGCTGGACACCGCGTCGAACACGGTGGCGGTGCCGAAGTCCACAATTATCACCGGGCCGCCGTACAGCCGGTACGCGGCCACGGCGTCCACGATCCGGTCCGCCCCAACGTCCCTCGGGTTATCGTAGAGAATCCGGACCCCCGTCTTCACCCCGGCCGTTACGGTCAGGGGAGTCACCTTGAAGTAGCCCCTGCACACCTCTTCAAAGGTGGGGGTGAGGGTGGGAGCCGCGCTGCACAGACAGGCGTCGGTGATGTCCTCCCCATGGACTCCTTTAAGCGAGAGGATGTTGGAGACCAGCAAGGCGTACTCATCGGCCAGGCGGCGGGCATCGGTGGCGATACGCCACGTGGCCTTCAGGGTCTCGCCATCGAAGACGCCCAGACTCACATTGGTGTTGCCTATGTCTATAGCCAGCAGCATTTCGCCGTGCCCTCTGCACAATTATAAGTTACCGCCTACCCCAGAGCAACGCTCGGTTGAAAGCCCCAACGCCCACTAGTACAATGAGCTCATCCCGGATACGATCTACCAGCGCCAACTGACGTAAGGAGTGACCCATGACCACCCGGACACCCGAAGAGGCCCGCACCCAGATCGTGAACGCGGTGCGGGAGTTCGTGCGGCGAGAGCTGGAGCCCATCGTAAGCGAGTATGAGCGAGAGGACATAGTCCCCCTCGACGTCATCGAGAAGATGAAGGAGATGGGGCTCTTCGGTATCACCCTCCCGGAAGAGTACGGCGGTATGGAGCTTGACTACACCACCTTTGCCATGATTTTCGAGGAGCTGTCCAAGTGCTGGATGAGCATAAGCGGCGTCATCGGCACCCACCACATCATGGCATACGTGGTAGCCAGCTTCGGCACCGACGAGCAGAAGAGGCGGTTCCTGCCCGCCATGGCGCGGGGTGAGAAGCGGGGCGGCCTCGCTCTCACCGAGCCCAACGCCGGCAGCGACGTGCAGGCCATCGAGCTTTCCGCGGTGCGGGACGGCGAGGAGTACGTCGTCAACGGCACCAAGATGTTCATCACCAACGGCCGGCACGGAAACACCTTCGCCCTCCTTACGAAGACGGACCGGAACGCTGTGCCTCCCCATCGTGGTATGAGCTGTTTCATCGTGGAGAAGGGTGGCCCGGGATTCGAGGTGGGCAGGGACCTGGACAAGCTGGGATACAGGGGTCTGGACACCTGCGAGCTGATCTTCGAGGACTTCCGGGTCCCGGCGGATAACCTGGTGGGTGGGACCGAGGGGCGAGGGTTCCAGCAGGTGATGTCCGGCCTGGAGACAGGGCGCATCAACGTCGCCGCCAGGGCCGTTGGGGTGTCCGCCGCCGCCTTCGAGGCCGCCATCAAGTACTCCCAGCAGCGGAGGACCTTCGGCGTCCCCATCGCCCAGCACCAGGCCATCCAGCTCAAGCTGGCCGACATGGCGACCAAGATCCAGGCCGCCCGGCTGCTTACCTACGAGGCCGCCGCCAAGAAGGACCGGGGGGAGCGGGTGGACCTGGAGGCGGGGATGGCCAAGCTTTTCGCCAGCGAGATATGCGCCGAGGTGACCCTGGACGCCATGCGCATCCACGGGGGATACGGCTACATCAAGGAGTACCCGCTGGAGCGCTACTACCGGGAAGCGCCCCTCATGATCATCGGCGAGGGGAGCAACGAGATCCAGCGGCTGCTGATCGCCCGCCTGCTCCTGAAGCAGTATCAGATATAGCGGGCAGCGGGCCTCCCCCTACCCGGCCGGGGGCCACAGCAGCCAGCCCTTGCGTCCCGTGTTCCGTACCCGGTACAGGTGGCCCGCAAGGGTGGTGATGTAGAGGGTGCTCAGGTCGGGGTCCCCGAAGGTGCAGTTGGTGGGCATATCCACCGGCATCGGATGGGTTTCCAGGACCCGGCCCGAGGGGGCGAAGACGTAGATCATGGGGCCGGGCCCGCTCTCTTGGCGCCCGGCGGTGGCGACGATGTTGCCTTCGGAGTCGAAGCACATGCCGTCGACACCCCTCTGGTATCCGCGCTGGTCGATGCCGAACTGATGCAGCACGATGTACCGGCCCAGCGACCCATCATCCTCGATAGGATACGCCCTTAGCTCCCTGACCATCCCCGGGCGGTTGTCGGTCTGGGCCACATAGAGGGTGCGGTCGTCTGGGGATACCAGGATGCCGTTGGGCCTGGTGAGGTCGTGGGTCATCCGCTTCACCTGCCAAGTCCCGTCGGGCTGGGGGTCCGTCCGCAACACCTCTTCATGGTCCAGATGGTCCAGCTCCGTACGCTGGGTGGGGTCGGTGTTGCCCTCGTTCCACGGGTTGGTGAACCAGACCCTGCCCTGGCGGTCCGCGCCCAGGTCGTTGGGGGTGTTGAGGCGCTTCCCATCCAGCCGGTCGGCGACTACGGTGGTTCCTCCATCGGGCTCGAACCGGACGATGGACCGGCCGCCGGAGCAGCAGCCGTACAGACGGCCGTTGGCGTCGAATATCAGGCCGTTGGTGCGGTTGGTGCCGGTGCGGAACTCGGTGGTGTCGCCGGTCCGCGGGTCGTAGCGCATGATCCGGCTGTGGGGGATGTGGGTAAACAGCAAGGCCTGGCCGTCCCAGGCGGGACCCTCGGTCAGGTTGTCGTGAGGCCCCCAGATCAGCTCAAAGTCCCAGGCCATGGCACCCTCCTTATGCTAGACGAGTCCGGCCGGGGGGCAAGGTCCACGTGCAGCGCCCCCCAACTGAGCGGGGGACGGGTGCCCGCGCCGGGCCGCAAGCCCGGACCGGGGGCGTGCTCCCTTACTGGCTCAGATAGCTATGCAGACGGTGGCTGCGGGGTGGCATCATTCTATCAGCGCCCCACAGCGGCGTCAAACCAAACGTCCGGCCCTCCACGGCGGCTATGGGATGCAGCAGCGGCGCCCGTTTATGTTAGAATGCATAGAAAGGATCGCGAGGCGCAGGGGTGAAGGCCCTGCCTCGGGAGACAACATCCGAGGCAGGGCGAACAGGGCGCCCCGAACCAAGACCTTGGTGAAAGCGCCGCCCTGGAGTAGAATATGCATGTGGGCGGGAAGAGATTGCCCAAGCTGGGGTCCCTCGCGGTGCAGCGACCATTCGGAAGGCCGGTGTCGGGGATCGCGCGTGATTCACGGGGGGGTTATCTGTGGTAACGCTTAATCCTTTCACGTATGGAAACCCCATATCCGACCCCAGCCGCTTCGTGGGCAGACAGCGCGAGGTGGAGCAGATCTTCATGCGCCTGCGCAACCCGGAGTTCGAGAGCAGCTCCCTGGTAGGGGAGCGACGGTCCGGCAAGACGTCGCTTCTGAATTTCATAGCTCACCCCGACACTGTCCGCGCCTACGGGCTGGACTCCGCGACGTACTTGTTCGTTTACCTCGACCTGGAGATGATCACGTCCACCAGCACCCCCACCCGTCTGTATCAGTACATGCTTAGGCGGATCGCCTCTAAGGTGCAGGACGAAGGCCTGAAAAAGGAGATCAGGGACGTTGCCCAGCACGAGAGCATCGACACCTACGATCTGGCCGAGCTGCTGGACAGCATGGAAGACCAGGGACTACATATAGTCCTGCTCATCGACGAGTTTGAAAATGTGGGCGGCAACGAGAACTTCGGACCAGACTTCTACTACGCGCTACGCTCACTGGCGATCCACCACGATCTGGCCCTGATAACCTCGACCCGCGTTGACCTGGTGGAGATCTCCCACTCCGACGCCGTCCGCAGCTCCCCCTTCTTCAACATCTTCGCCACCATCAGCCTCCGCCCCTTTTCTCAGGCCGACGTACGGGATATGGTGAGCTCCTATCTGGCGGACAAGGAGGTCTCCTTCAGCGACGCGGCGGTGGAGCATGTCCTCACCCTGTCGGGCAGGGTGCCCTTCTTCGTACAGATGGCGCTGCACTTCATGTTCGAGGCCGCCCACCAGGGCCTGGATGAGTCCAGCTCGCTGGCCCACACCGAAGAGAGGCTACAGCAAGCCGCCGCCCCCCACCTGGATAACTATTGGGCGAACTCTTCACAAACGGAGAAGACTGCCATGGCCCTGCTGGCGCTCCAGGCATACGAGCAGGACCACCAGCTGAACTACTGGCGCCCGGCGGAGCTGGAGCGGTGGTTCGTTCACACCGGCCTCGCGTTGAGCACACTGTCGAACAGAGGCCTGGTGATCAGGGAGGGAGACCGGTATGCCCTCGGCTCCACCACCATACTCCATTGGATTGCCGGTGAACTCACGGCCCCCGCCGGCGATGCCGACAGCCCGGAGGAGGAGCAACGGCTGGAAAGCCTACTAACCGCCTCCCTATCCCAAGAAGCTGCTGGCCCGGCCAGCCAGTGGCTGAGAAAGACCAACACAAAGTACAGGGGCCTGTTCACCAGGGCGCTTTCCGATGCCAGGGCCTCGGAAAGCGCCCTCGAGCTCCTCACCGCCGCCAAGATGCCCTTCCAGGAGCTGCGGGGTGAGACTCACCCCGCAGCTGAGCGAATAATCGCGGAGTTGACCGACACTGAACGGGCGCAGGCACAGCTGGCCGCCATAGAGGGCACCGTTAGCATAATGTTCACCGACCTTGAGGACTCCACGAAGCCCCTCACCTCCCTGGGGGATGAGGCGAACCAGACCCTGCTACGGAGCCATAACAGCATCATCCGGCAGCATGTGGCTAACAACGGCGGCCTGGAGGTCAAAGCCATGGGCGACGGGTTCATGGTGGTCTTCTCCAGCGCAAGGAAGGCCGTCACCTGTGCCGCAGAAATTCAGCGGAGCCTGGACGAGTTCAACCTGGAGAACGCCGACCAGCTTAAGGTGCGCATAGGGATCAACGTGGGCGAGACCATCAAGGAAGACGAGGACTTCTTCGGGACCGCGGTTGTACTAGCCGCAAGGATAATGGCCCTGGCCTCGGGTGAGCAGATACTGGTCTCCGATCTTTTCCGCAAGCTGGCGGGCAGCGCATCCAGCTTCGAGTACGTAGAGTATGGCTGGAAGCAGCTCAAGGGCTTTGCCGAGGAAGAGCATCTCTACGAAGTAGCCTGGCGGGCCAGCACACGGCAATGAGGCGGGCGGCGCTGGCATTCCTCCTTGGACGAAGGCACCTCCTGCTAATCGCGATGGCCACGCCAATGGCGGCCGGGTCCCTCTACTGCACAGGAGCGACCCCGACTCTCGCGCCGGTGCCAGGAGAGACTCCTATTACTGCGCCCACCTTCGGCCCCGGTCCAACACCCGCTTCGGCTAGAGGCGGTCCTACGCCGGCACCGACCCCCACCACCGATGCCCGTACCCCTACTCCCGTCGCGACCGCGACCGCCTTACCGGGGGAGACTCCTATTGCTGCGCCCACCTTCGGCCCCGGTCCAACACCCGCCTCGGCTAAAAGCGGTCCTACGCCGGCACCGACCCCCACCCCCGGTACGCCGGTGGCCACCCCACCAGCGGGACCTACACCCACCCCTTCGGTCCTGCCCGTTGCCACCCCAGAGCCTGTAGCCACGGCGACGCCAACACCCCCACCGCCCACCCTGGCAACAGAGGAGGCCCCCACAGCTACTCCCACGGAGGTCTTGCCCACTGCGACCCCTCAGCCCAGTCCGACGCCCACGAACACTCCAGTAGCCCCAACGCCTACGGATACTCCAACGCTGACGCCGACCCCTACCCCTACTCCGACCCTGGCCCCGATACCCCAGCCCACAGCTACCCCCCCACTCTTTCGCCTCCGGCCTCGGGGGTGCATATGCTAATAGTGCCGGCCGGCTCCATGGCCGGGCCCGTGGCCATCTCTTTGGGGGAGAACATGGACTTCAAGGTCTTGCTGGACCCCAACGGGATAGGCAACCTGTTGGTGGGTGCTCAGCTCTTCATGAGGTTCGACCCTACAGTGGTCGAGGTGGTGAGCGGCTGGCCCAGGACCAGGCACCCTTCACCTTCGCCACCATCACGTTCAAGGCCAAAGCCCCGTCGGAGGGGAGGACCCTGGTCTTTGAGTACGCTAGGGACGGCAGCAAGTCCTCCGTCTCCGACACCCTGGGCCAGGAGCTCCTGGGCGTCACGCAGGACCACCTACAGGAGGATGGGCCTACTGACCACATCTCACCGCAAGATCACCATCACCAACCTGACAGGTCTGGAGAAGATGGCCCCAGCCTGAGATTGAGCCCCTCCGCAGGAGCAACCGCCGGCTGACCTAGGGCAGGATTCTCTCCTAGAGGGCACTCAGCCGCTGGCTCAGAATCCGGTTAAAGTACAGGGCCAGGGACAGGTTCTGCGAGACAAGCTCCTGGAAGGCCACCTTGGAAAGACACCAGGTCTCGACGTCGGTGACGGCCACCACGGAGGCCGACCGAGGCTGGTCGGTAAGAAGGGCCATCTCCCCGAAGCCTTCCCTGGGCCCCAGCTCGGCCACCGTGATTGCCGGGGTGCCCTCCCTCTCCAACATGACCTGCACGCTGCCGCTTCTAACGATGTAGAAAGAGTCGCCGGGCTCTCCCTGCTTCACTATGGTAGACCCCGGTTGAAAGGATCTGGGCTCGAGGGCGGCCACTATCCTGGCCAGGCTCTTAGTACCCAGCCCCGCCAGCATGGGGACCTCCTTGAGCTCGTCCGTCTGCCCCTGACCGGGTACCTCACCCTCATCCGACGCGCTTTCCGCCCCCAGGTATCGGCTTCCCCTGCCACTCAGGCGCCCCTCGATGGACTCCTCCTCCTCTTTTGTAAGATGAAGGGGAGACTCGCATCGCTGGCATAGCTCGTCGTCCTTGAAGTTGCCGTAGTTACACCTGGGACAGACCGTCACCTCTCTGGTTGAGAAGGAGGACGCCCGTCCGGGCACCCGGGAAGGCGAGATAACCCGCCTTTTGCCGACCGCCTCCGCCTCCGTGGTCCTCCCGCCGTAGATCCGCACCATCCTCTGGCAGTAACCGGCCACCCCCGAGTCGTCGGTGGAGACTACAATAGTCCGTCCCTCGGAGTTGAGCCTCTGGAGCAGACCCATTACCTCCTCTCGGGAGGTGCTGTCCAGCGCTCTGGTAGGCTCGTCGGCGAAGATCACGGCCGGGTCGTGGGCCATCGCCCTGGCGATGGTCACGCACTGGCGTTGTATCGCCGATAGCTGCCCCGGACTGTGGTTCAGCCGGTTCTCCAGACCCACGTAGCTGAGGGCCTCCACGGCCTTCTCGCGGCGATCATAGGAGTCCAGGTCCCCATGCCTCAGGGAGACCAGCACGTTACCGAGCACCGTCTCGTTGGGAAGCAGGTTGTATGCCTGAAACACGAATCCCACCTTGCGAGTCCGGACCTCCGCCAGCTCCGTCACATCCTGCCCCTCGACCCGCACGCTTCCGGCATCGGGCCTTTGGAGACAGCCGAGCACGTGCAGCAGGGTGGACTTGCCCGATCCGGCCCGGCCGACTACAGCCAACAGCTCCCCCGGGTAAACCTCCAGGGAAGCCCTGTTCAGGGCGTAAACCAGCTCGTTGCCCAGCTGGTACACCTTCGTCAGTTCTGATCCCTGGACCGTCGCGGCCATCTCACCACCCATGGAATGAAAGGGAAGTAGGTTTTATGTAGGGCATGGCTGGAGAACGGTCAAGCCACCGTCGGGCTCGGTGGGGGGCCTACCAGCCGATGGCGCAGCCGTCCTTGCGGGGCTCCGAGCCGCCCCGCAAGGACCCCGTCTCCGGGTCCCGCTCTATAATCTGGCCCCCACCCATGACGTACCGGTCGTAGCCGCTGAGGACGTACACGTCGTGGCCCCTGTCTTTGAGCTCCTGGACGGTGCTCTGGGGAAGGCCCTCCTCCAGCAGGATTTCGCCGCCAAGCTGCACGCTGAACCGCAGGGCGTTGAGGGCGGCCTGGGGGTCCAGGCCGAGGTCGATCATGTTCACCAGGAGCTGCAGGTGGCCCTGGGGCTGCTGGAACACCCCCATCATGCCGTAGGTGAGCCACAGCTCGCCTCCCCGCGTAGCCATGGCCGGAATGATGGTATGGTAGGGCCGCTTGCCCGGCTCCAGGGCGTTGGGATGGTCCGGGTCAAGGGAAAACATGGCCCCCCGGTTATGAAGCGCTATGCCTGTACCGGGCACGACCAGCCCCGAGCCGAATATCTCGTAGAGGCTGCTGATCAGTGAGCAGGCGTTTCCCTGCCCGTCGACGCAGGTCACGTAGATTGTGTCGCCCCCGACCTTCACGTCGCCGGAGAGGACCTGGGAGAGAGCACGGTCTCTCCTGACCTGGGAGCGACGCGTTGCGGCGTAGCCCTTGCTAAGCAGCTCCTCGGTGGGGACCTGGGCTTTGCGGGGGTCGGCGACGTAGCGGAGGGCGTCGGCAAAGGACAGCCTCATGGCCTCAATGAGGTGATGGTAGGTATCGGGTGTCTGGAACCCCATCGCCTTGATATCGAAGCCCTCGGCGATGTTCAACGCCAGGAGGGCGGCGAGGCCGTGGCTGTTTGGAGGGCACTCCCAACAGGTTACTCCCCGGTAGTCGGTGGAGATGGGCTCGTCCCACGTGGAGGTGTGGGCGGCCAGGTCCTGGGCCGTGAGCCAGCCGCCTCGCTCTTGCACGTACCCGGCGATCTTCTGGGCCAGCTCCCCCCTGTAGAAGGCCTCCGCTCCACCCTCGGCGATGGTCCGCAGGGTCCCGGCCAGCTCTGGGAGACGCACCACCTCGCCGTGCCGTGGTGCCCGTCCCTCCAGCATGAGCTCGGCGCCCGGAACCTGGAGAGGAGCGGCGTGGCCCGCTGCCAGAGGTAAGAGATGATATCGGAAACGGGGGCACCCTCCTCGGCATACTCGACGGCAGGCCGGAGGACCTGGGACAGGGGCATAGAACCGTGCTCACGAAGCAGCGTTTCCCAGCCGTCCACGGCCCCGGGTACCGTGATAGCGTAGGGGCTGAAGAGGGGCATCTCGGTCAGTCCCAGCTTCCGCAAACGGTCCAGCGAGGCGGCCGAGGCTGCCCGCCCGCTGGCGTTCAGCGCCCTCACCCGCTTCTCCCCATTCATCCATACCAGGGCGAAAAGGTCTCCACCGACGCCCGTGTAAACGGGCTCCACCACGTTCAGCGCGGCCGCCGCGGCCACCGCGCCATCCACCGCGTTGCCACCTTCCATGAGCATACGCAGCCCAGCTACGGCGGCCAGCGGCTGGCTCGTGGCCACCATGCCGCGACGAGCGTGAACGGTGGAGCGACGGGAGTCGAAGAACATCGGCGTTCCCCCTTCTGGGCGGCTCTCGGCGGCGCCCGCTAGGCACCTCCGTCCACAGATATGGCCAGTGCCCAAAGGCGTGGTATATCCTACCATACTACCGGACTGGGGCGTAAGGCCCGGGGGCTCCCGCCAGCACGCTACAGCCTTTTCTTTCCACCTCAAGTGTGCTACAGTGATAGCTGAGACTAGTTTGTTAAAATATTCACACACCGGTACGTGGAAAAGCGCTACAGATAGCCCAAAAGTACCTTTACTTTGTTTAAAGTCTCGGCCTATAATTTAATGGTTCCCCAGAGAGAACTCCCGGAGAGTCAGTGCGGCCAGGCGTGGGTTGATCAGAGCCTGGGGACTGTGGTCGGCTAAGCCAGCGTCCCGAGGCTTCTCCATCCGGGTGAAGGCAGTGAAGGGTCGGGGGGACGGGCAGATTTCAAGGCCCCACTGACCTCGACTGAGCAAGGGGGTGCTAGAGATGGGCAGCAGATTCGAAAAGTTCTCGGAGCGGGCGAGGAGGGTGCTATCCCTTGCCCAGGAAGAGGCCCAACGATTTAACCACAACTACATCGGGACGGAGCATATCCTTCTGGGTCTCGTAAGAGAGACCGAGGGAGTAGCAGCCCGTGTGCTCGCCAATCTGGGCGTAGACCTGAATAAGGTGCGCTCCGCCGTTGAGTTTATCATCGGCCGGGGCGAGAGACCCTCTCAGGGAGAGATCGGCCTCACGCCCAGGGCCAAGAAGGTGGTGGAGCTGGCGGTGGATGAGGCCCGCCGCATGAACCACACCTATATTGGCACCGAACATCTGCTCATTGGGCTCTTGCGGGAAGGAGAAGGTGTGGCGGCCGGGGTACTGGAAAGCCTGGGAGTTACCTTGGACAAGGTGCGCGCCGAGACCCATCGGCTGCTTAGCCAGACTTCTCCTACTGCCACGGGCCAGGGGGCCCGAGCCACGCGCACCCCGACTCTGGACCAACTGGGCATCGACCTGACGGCCGCAGCCAGAGCCAACAAACTGGACCCCGTCATCGGGCGCAGCCAGGAGATCCAGCGGGTCATACAGATCCTAAGCCGTCGCACAAAGAACAACCCGGTGCTAATGGGCGAGCCGGGAGTGGGCAAGACGGCCATAGTGGAGGCTCTGGCTCAGCGGATCGCGTCGGGGGACATCCCCGAGACTCTGCAAGGTAAGCGGCTCGTCACCCTGGATATGGGCGCCCTGGTCGCCGGCACCAAATACCGAGGCGAGTTCGAGGAGCGGCTGAAGAAGGTAATCGAGGAGATCAAGAGCTCAGGCAACTGTGTCCTCTTCATAGACGAGATGCACACCATCGTGGGTGCCGGGGCAGCCGAAGGCGCGGTTGACGCCGCCAATATCCTCAAGCCCTCCCTGGCGCGGGGTGAGCTTCAATGTATCGGCGCCACCACCCTTGACGATTACCGTAAGCACGTGGAGCGAGACCCGGCCCTGGAGCGCCGCTTCCAGCCCGTCCAGGTGGCCGAGCCCACTACAGAAGAGACCACCCAGATACTTCTGGGGATCAAGAGCCGGTACGAGGAGCACCACAAGCTGGGCATCTCTGACGATGCGGTCAAGGCGGCGGCGACCCTATCGGCGCGCTTCATCTCGGACCGGTTTCTCCCCGATAAGGCCATCGATCTCATGGACGAGGCAGCCTCCCGGGTGCGGCTCCGCAACAGCACCACACCCCTCTCGGTCAAAGAGGTGATGAAGGTGCTGGAGAACGTGCGGAAGGAGAAGGAAGAAGCCATCGCGTCCCAGGGGTACGAGTATGCCGCCGAGCTCAGGGAGCGGGAGCTCAGGCTCATCGAGAATATGGAAAATCTGGAAAAGGAGTGGCACCACGAACAGGGCCAGGAACAGGTTGTGGTCACCAGCGAGGACATAGCTGAAGTTGTCAGCATGTGGACCGGTATACCGGTGACCCGGTTGGCCATGGAAGAGACGGAGCGGCTTCTGCACATGGAGCAGGAGATACACAAGCGCATCGTGGGCCAGGATGATGCGATAGTGGGCATATCCAAGGCGGTGCGTCGTGCCCGGGCCGGCCTCAAAGATCCCAGGCGCCCCATTGGCGCCTTCCTGTTCCTGGGCCCCACGGGTGTGGGCAAGACAGAGCTGGTGCGGGCCCTCGCCGAGTTCATGTTTGGCAGCGAGGACAACTTGATCCGGCTCGATATGTCCGAGTTCCAGGAGAGACACACCGTAGCCAGGCTGATTGGAGCGCCCCCGGGTTACATCGGATACGAGGAGGGAGGCCAGCTCACCGAGACGGTGCGGCGCAAGGGCTACTGCACGATCCTCCTGGACGAGATCGAAAAGGCGCATCCAGAGGTTTTTAACATCCTCCTCCAGATCTTCGACGACGGCCACCTCAGTGACGCCAAAGGCCGAAGAGTAGACTTCCGCAACTGCATCGTGGTCATGACCAGCAACCTAGGCTCTGACCTGATCAAGCGGGAGACGGTCCTGGGCTTCTCTATCAAGACCGACGACGCGCAGTCGGAGAGCCACGCTTACAACCAGATGAAGGATAAGGTACTGAACGAGGTCAAGAAGTTCTTCCGGCCAGAGTTCCTTAACCGGATAGACTCGACGATGGTGTTCCACGCCCTTTCCCAAGAGGATATACTGTCGATCGTGGACCTGATGATGGACCAGGTAAGGAAGGAGCTGGCGGAGAAGAACATCCAGCTTGAGGTTACCGACGCCGCCAAAGAGTACCTGTCGGAAAAGGGCTACGATCCCAACTTCGGGGCCCGGCCCCTCAGGAGGCTAATCCAGAACGTCGTTGAGGACAAGCTCTCAGAGGAGCTACTTGGTGGCCGGTTGAATAGCGGGGATACGGCGGTGCTGGACATACAGGACGGGGAGGCGGTCATCCGCACAAAAGAGATAGCAGCCTTGCCTTTGGCATAGAGGTGGATCGAAGGATACGTGCTGGAAGGAGGCTCCGGGCCATCGGAGCCTCCTTCTGCTACAGTCAGCCAGTCGTTCAGGGGACGTGGGCCTGTCCCCGCCGAGGCGGCGCCGGATGCCCAGAGACAAAGCAAGAGCGATTTTCGTATGCCAGGAGTGCGGCCAGGAGAGCCCCAAGTGGATGGGCTTCTGCCCTTCGTGCCGCGCCCATTCTCCCCTCGTAGAGGTCTCTCACAGAGCCCAGCCCCACACTCAGCGCTGGCTCGACCTGCCGGCCCCCGCGGTACAGGAGCTTTCCCAGGTCCCCCACAACGGCGAGGAACGCATACCACTGGGTTTCTCCGAGCTGAACCGCGTACTGGGAGGCGGAGTGGTCCCAGGCTCCCTGGTGCTCATAGCAGGGGAGCCTGGCATCGGGAAGTCGACTCTATTGCTTCAGACCATCCAGGTGGTGGCAGCCGGCGGCAAGGCGGTCCTCTACGTGACTGGAGAGGAGTCTGCCCAGCAGATCAAGCTACGTTCCCAGCGGCTAGGGGTTTCGGGACAGGGCATTCACCTTCTGGTAGAGACGGACATCGACGAAATCGTCCGTCAGCTAGAGCAGTTTCGGCCTGGTCTGGTGGTGGTCGACTCTATCCAGACCCTTTACGCCCCCGAGGCGCCCTCGGGGGCCGGCAGCGTCGCTCAGGTCCGGGAATGCGCCCTGAGGCTCATGCACTGGGCCAAGGCCAGGGCCGTTCCCGTGCTGATGTCAGGACACGTGACCAAGGACGGCTCCATAGCCGGACCCCGGGTGCTGGAGCACATGGTCGACGTAGTTCTTTACCTTGAAGGGGATAGTCTCAACGCATACCGTATCCTGCGGGGTACCAAGAACCGCTTCGGCTCCACCAACGAAGTCGGGATATTCCAAATGGGCGTGAAAGGGCTGGAAGAGATAGCCGACCCCTCCAGGGTACTCCTGTCCCAACGCCGGACCGAGGCGGTGGGCTCTGTCGTGGTGCCCGTTCTGGAGGGAAGCCGGCCACTGCTGGTGGAGGTACAGGCATTGACATCACCCTCAGCGCTGGCTGTCCCCAGACGCATTGCCAACGGCGTGGACTACAACCGGCTTCTCATGCTGGCCGCAGTCCTGAGCCGCCGCGCCGGGCTGAGCCTGTCGAACCAGGACATTATCGTGAACGTCGCAGGGGGACTTACCATTCGGGAACCGGCCACCGACCTGGCCGTAGCCATGGCCATCGCCTCCAGCCAGCGTAACACGGCCGTGGACCGACAGATGGCGGCCCTGGGCGAGGTCGGGCTGAGCGGAGAGCTGCGGCCTGTATCCCAGCTCCAACGCCGGCTGACCGAGGCCGCCAGACTCGGGTTCCGGCAGTGCCTTGTCCCCGCATCGGCGGAAGAGGAAGCCGGAGGCGCGAACGGAGTCGAGGCGGTGTACGCACAGACGTTATCTGAAGCACTCCGTCGCTGCCTGCCCCGGCGGACGTCGGGCCAGACGGGCGGCACGGCGGCCGAGTACGAGGAATAGTGCGCCTGAGGAGCCTACCTTTCCGGGGTAGAATCACCGAGGGCGCCGCCCCAGTCTGGACCATGAGAGCCATAGGCATAGCTCTACCTCTGCTCCTCGCCCTGGTCATCGCCTGCAAGGGCCAGGAGCCTACCCCGACACTTCGGGTGGAAGCTCCCGTGCCCGACGTCTCGGTCCTCCCCCTTGCGACTCCTGTAGCGTCCCTAGACCCACCCGGGGGTGCGGCTGCTACACCAACCCCAATGCCGGAGAGATCTCTTGGTCCCACTCCTACCACCCAGCTCGTGAGCACCCCTCTTCCCCGCGCTACCCCCATGGCCACACCTACCGCCAGGCAACCAGGCACGCCCACGCCCACCACAACTTCGCCCGTCACCATCCCGGTCCCAGCCGCCACACCGACGCCGGGCGACATAGCCACACCAACTGCCACGCCGCCAATTCGTGAGACCGCCACTCCGGAGTCCACCCCGTCCCCTACGACAGCCCAGGCGACCGTGTCCCCTACCCCCACCCCTACAGCTCCCGCCGGAGCTACTCAGACACCCCCTGGGCCAGACACGCCCACGGCCACTCCCTTGATACTCCCAACGGCGACTCCCACCGCGACCAGGCCAGGCTCAACACCTACCGTGACCCGCTCACCCTCCTCAATACCAGGCGTTGCGCAGCCCGAATGGACATTGGAGCTCAAGATGGAATGGGAGCCACTTGGAGTGCCGGGTATTGGGAACCTCTTCCTGGGGCTCGCCGAGGAGTGCCCGGCGTCGCCCGTTGAATGCCGCGGCTCCTTCGTCCCCTTCCCCACCAGCGGCCTGGAGGTAGTCAAAGTGTACCTGTGTCATCCCCCTGGCTACCCGCCGCCGTGCATTGAGAGAACCCTACCCGACGGAAGGCCGTGGCCACGCTTTTTGTTCAGCCGCCTGTCCCCAGACGCCGCGGTCCAGTCCTGGGTGGTGGAGGTGGAGTATCCGGGAGACCTGGAGTTGAGGTTTAGTTGGGACGTGTCTGGGTTGCCGGGACCGGAGGAGCTGAACCTGGTGATCGTGGACCCTGACAGAAAGATAGCGGTCAACAATCCGCCCTCCGGTATTCCTCCTTACCGGCTGTCTATGGTCAGAGGGGACGAGACCACGGCGTTCCTGATATGTAGCCAGGCCATGGGCACACCCGCGTCAAGTTCCTGCCCCAACAGCTGGCCGTAGGCCACTGGAACCGGGACACGGCTTGCCGCCCGGGTTGTCTCCCTCAGGGAGCCGGGATCAGCCGCCGCGCAGCCCTTATGTCCTGGCCGGCTAGCCCCTCAGCCGGTCGATGACCTTGCCCACGGCCTCCATGGTCTGGTCCAGGTCCTGGGAGGTGTGGGCCAGCGAGGGGAACATCCTGTCCCGCCAGCTCTTCACTATCCCCTCTTCCAGCAACATGTTATCAAAGCGCTCCGCCAACGCCAGGTCGGCCTGGAGGGTGGACCGGTAATCGGTCAGGGGCTGGTCCGTGAAGGAGAAGCCGAAGTTGGGGTCTTCCCCGGAGAATTGGACGGGAATCTCCGCCTCGCGGAACAGGCGCTCCAGCCCATCCCTGAGGCGCCGTCCCGTGGAGTGGAGGCGCTCATAGGCGCCCTCCTTGCGAAGCTCGGCCAGGGTCGCAAGCCCGGCGGCACAGGCGACGGGGCTGCCGTTGAGCGTGCCCACCTGGCGTACGTAGCCCTCGGGGTCGGCCAGGGACGGATCGTATACCGACATGATCTCTTCCTTACCCGCTATCGCCGCCAGGGGATAGCCGCCGCCGACGATCTTACCCAGGGCCACCAGGTCGGGGGTAACACCGTAGAACTCCTGGGCGCCGCCGTAGGCCAGCCGGAAACCTGTAACCACCTCATCGAAGATGAGGGGAATCTGGTAGTGGGCCGTGGCCTCCCGCAGCGCCTGAAGGAAACCCGGCTTGGGCGTCAGAACCTTCTGCATGGGCTCCACTATCACCGCTGCCATCTCGTCGTGGTACTTCTCGATGATGGCGGTGGCCGTCTCCACGTCGTTGTAGGGTGCGACCAGCACGGTCTGCTGGACACCCAGGGGCACCCCCGCGGAGTTGGGCACCGGCTCGGGGAACTCCCTGAGCTCATGGCGGGCTGGGTTCACGCTCATCACGGCGTAGTCGCTCATGCCGTGGTAGCCCCCCTCGAAACGCAGGATCTTCTCCCGCCTGCGGAAGCTCCGGGCAATCCTCAGACACTGAAAACAGGCGTCGGTGCCGCTCGTAGTGAATCTCACCTGCTCGGCGCAGCGAGAGGCGTTCACTATCTCCTCAGCCAGCAGCACCGCGCTTTCGTTGGTGGCGAAGAAGGTGCTGCCCTTCCTGATGGCCTC
The DNA here is from genome assembly GCA_965247055.1 of Dehalococcoidia bacterium. GTDB lineage: Bacteria > Chloroflexota > Dehalococcoidia > Lucifugimonadales > JAGWBF01 > CBDFGE01. Next base: position 222,244 of record CBDFGE010000006.1, on the reverse strand, counting down.
GACGGCAGCCTCCACCACCGCGGGGTGGGCATGGCCCAGGACCAGCGGCCCCGAACCCATCAGGTAATCTATGTACTCGTTGCCGCTCACGTCCCACACTCTGGAGCCCTTCCCTTCCTTCATGAGAAGGAGCCGCTCCTGACCCACCTTCATGTTGCCCGTATCGGACCCGGGCATGTACTTGCCCGCCTTGTCTACGAGCTCCGTCTCCCTCCGGGTGCGCGTTAGCATGTTGTAATCTCCTTGGCCGGGTGGACTTCCGCTGCCCTCTCCTACACCAGGAGAGCTGCCCGTTCACCGGGGACACTTTCACAAAGCATTCTACAGCCTGGAGAGCTAAAGGGCAATCCAACACCGTGGATAACCCGCCTTCAGGGCCGCGACGTCCGAACCGGGGGCCCATGAGACTCGTCCTATGTGCGCCTACCGGCCGGAGGGCTCTGCCGGTCTCAGGGCCAGCTTAAGGAACTCCAGCTCCAACCTCAATATCGGCGCCATCCGGGGCGATTCGAGGGAACTCAACATCTGGAGATGCCCACCAAGTTTTTCCACCAGGTCAGCCTTCGCCTCTTCCACCGTCCTGGAGAACCCGTGCAGCTTGTTCAGCACGCGCTCGAAAGCCCAGCAGGCGTCCAGGGTATCTATAACGATGATGGGGATGTCTCTGGCCACGGTCCAGCGGGAGTCGGGCGGTACGTCGCTCTCCCTGACGAGGTCAACCAAAACAGGGGTGACCTCACTGTGAGCCAGGTGTTCTAGCGCCCTGCGGGGCCGGCTGGCGTCCAGCCTGCTCCAGCCCCAGCCTTCGGGGGAAGCGGAGCTGGAGAGGGCGGGCATGCCTTCGGCCTGGGTCACAGCTTCTCGTCCTCGATCTCCCACGCTTCCAGCACCTGGCGGGGCAGGGCTATGGGCCCTACCGCGTTCTCGTACTGCCGGACGTGCTTTCGGGTAAGGAGGCAGATGGCTTTGAGCATCTGGGGACTGACCTTTATCTTCGCCCTGAGGATAGGTTCCCTGTCCTCCTGGAGCTCGCCGAAAAACAGGACGCTGCTGTACAGGGCGCTGAAGACGTGCAGCGAGTCGGCGTAGAAGCTGACGGTGGTCTCGGGTGAGCTCGCGTAGTACTCCTGGGGGTCGTACTCCCCCGGCGGCTGAAGAGGCGGGTGCTCCGTTGCCATGTGACCTCCCGTGCGAACAGGTCGGATGCCCGGCGGTGGCTTGGGCCGTATTCTACCTTAGATTAGCTATGGCCCTTCGTAAAGGAACTCTGAAAAGCTGCAGGCCTTGCCTGGCGCTTCCCAGTGCATATCGAAGTCCTGATACCGAAAGCGGCTCGACCGACCGAGGTTGGCCGGAAAGGGCGCCCCCTTCCAAAACGGCGGGTTCACCAACTGCGTAGAGGATCCGGCTTGGGGACCCGTAATCCCCTCGCCCTCAATGTCTAGCACCTCCCCAATGCGCACGGTCCGCTTCCGACCTATGCGTTCGACCTGAATCGGCATCCACTTCACACCGACGACCTCAGCAGTGAGCTGACGCCACTCATCAAAGAACCCACCGGCCCGACCCAGGAAGATCGTCTCGAGGGCTCCCCGCTGCTCCGAGGTCGCCCGCTCGTCCCCATACATTGCGACCCGCCAGTTGCCGTCGTCAAACTTTGGACCCGGTGCGTACAATGCTAGGACGACGGCGAGACCTGTAAGATCAGCCGATCCATATCTCCCTTCGTCAATCGACCAGAGCACATTCCCGAGACATTTGCCTTCAGTCGGGGGTGCCCCAAGGGTGCAGGGACAGATCACCTCACAGTTGCAGGTGTCAATGATCTCGCCGTGAATACGCCACGGAGTAGCTTCCATGGGTCTTTCTCTCCCCCTACATTAAACTCGTGATTCCCCATACCAGGTCAACGGCAGGCGGGGCGGGCGTTGTTCCCTGTTGCCGGTAATGTACGCCCACTCCCTGTTGGGTTCTATCGTGAGCGGACCACTCCCTTGCCCGACTGGCGGACAACAGAGAACTGACCGTACGTGTCCTTGAGGTCGAGGGCGATCGAGGCCGTCGTCTTCGTAGTGGCACTGCCGATCTCTGCGGTCTCGAACTCGATCCCATTCGGGAGGTCGATCCGGACGCGATGCTCAGCCCACGTCGCAGGGCTTCGGATCGGACGGCCCGTGGAGTCGAGAACGCCGGGGATTACGATACGCGATGTTCTGTGGTAGATGTTCACCTCCAACTCGATGGGTTTGAAGATCGTGGGATAGACCGTGGTCGACATCATCCGATAGACCCACCAGTGGGTAGCCCCGGGGTCGGTCTCGCCACCGTACAGGACTGTAACAAGAGCGTCTCTTTGCTCGTCGTCCGCCCGCTCATCGATGACGGCCTGAATCTCGCCGTTACCCTCGTATATCGGTCCCGGCCAGGCGTAGAGGAGGGCTGCGCAGAGGCCATCAAGCGCCACGTCTCCGAAGTGGCCCTTATCGATCCGCACCGCTGCGAAGCCGCGGCAGTGTCCGTTCGTGGGCCGGGGCGACTCGAACTGGCAAGGACATGCGTAGTCGCAGTTGCAATTGCTGAACTCTACTCCTTCCATGTACCAGTCAACCCGTGCCATGGTGTCCTCCGTCAGAACCACTTGGCGGCCAACAGTTTCGTTAACCCGTCATCGTGCGAACTTCTGGTTGCGCCGCTCCCAGACACTTGAACTGGGATTTCCCATTTCGGCCGCTCTCGGCCTAACCCGATGGGACGAAAGGAGAATACTCCCGCCCCAGAAGCCTGTCAACCATCATCACCCCGCCTGCGCGTGCGTGTTCGTCCTTCCCCAACTTGTGCTAGCATGGTCTATCGTCATTCTGACCCACTCTGCGCCCTGGAGGCCCTTCTACAGGGCGCACGTCTCCCAGTGACCCCCGCCCAACCACTTCAGCGGTGCAGTCTTGCTTGGTATCCTCATACCCAGCAAGACGGCTGTACCTCGACCGGCGCAGTAGGGGCACTAATGGGTGCTGCACGTTGCGTCCGGTACGCCTCTCCTTCACATGGCCGGTGGCCATCTCCGTCAACCCCAGGCCTTCGTCCAGTTCACGGGCTGCCAGCAGCCCAGCGTCGGAGGTGATGGTGGCGACGTGGAATTCCAGGTTTACCCCGGCGGTCGAACTGGAGCCTGACGGGGGTGCGAATGCTTTCACCCATTGGGTGCCTCCGGGGTCGTTGCGATTATCAAGAGCCGTAGTTGGCTTCTTGTGGCTAATGTAGCACATACGCTAGACGCAATGTGCTCACATCCAGCTCAGAGAGGTGCACTGTCAAATGTATTGCGCCGTGCGTCTTAGGGTTGATCTGGGAAATGCGGGTCTACATCATCGGAAGACCAATATGAAGCGGCGGCCGGGCCGCCCTCACGTCAGGACAGCCCGGCCGCACAGGACACCAACCCGGATGCCGCTACGCCCCCGTCGCCACCGCCTCACCGAATCCCAGGTGATAGTCTCCCACTGCGATGGCGTTCCACTCGTGGGTGGTCTTTCCCTCTCCAACCAGACCCCAGCGGGTCATTACGGCGTAGGCCAGCTCTTCCCTGGCGCCATTCGCCCGGCCCACCAGACAGGCCCTTATCTCCCGGACGGAGTAGCAGTAAAGGGGCAGTCTGTGGCCCTGGGTCCACCCCTTCAGTTTGGAAGTTAGCGTGTCAACCCAGACTCGGAGATGGGGGAACTGAAGTATCGAAGGGGTCCCACAGGCAACCTCCCGGGGCTGCCAGGCGCCTACCAGCGTGTCGAGCTCTCCAGCTATCGTACTGACCCGCTCCTCCACCTTCACCTGCCGGGGCCGGACGCACACCGTGATCACTCCCGTCTGCACCAGTTCCCAACTGGGACGGGGGTGAAAGGTCCCGCCCCTCGCCCCGGTGGGGGACGACCCGCCCGACGTCTCTCCCGACGGGGCGCCGGCACCCTCCTCAGTGGGCGTCGGCGCCCCGTCGCAGAACACCGCCCAACCCGTCTCCTTGGTACTTGGCTCTATAGCCAGCAAGACAGCCACGACACCCTCTTTCCTCCGCTTACTTTTCCCCGCCTGAGTTGGATTGCAATCTCTCTGTCTTTACAATTTATACGTCGACTGCCCCCCAACGGACTTGTCCGCCAGGCGCCCGTTACCCAACCCGTTCTCGCGGTGCAAGGTCCTTCGGAAGCTGCCCCCCCAGGCCCCCTCTCGACGGAAGTAGTTTGGGGACGCATTCCTGTAGTACAGTCTTCCGCACTGCAGGCACTGCCAGTCGCCGTCGTCGAGGTAGAGGTCGCCTCCACACTTGGCGCAGCCCTTCAGCCGGAACATCGCCACTCTATCGGTCCTCCTGTTGGGGAGATGAGGAGAGTTGGCGAGGCCAAGGGACAATGGGGTGACCATAACCGGGGCAGGGGCGTCACCGGAAAACAGGGAGGCCGGGAGTGAGGACCAGAGGATGCTAACCGCCGCTACAATCAGCTACCACCAGATCTTGCGCCTGGCCTCATCCCCCATTCCCCCGTATTCCTTGGTCCAGAGACCGGTGCTGAGGTACTTCCAACCGCCGTCGGCGAGGAGGCAGACGATGTTTCCCGACTCGATACGCTGCGCCATCTTCACGGCTGCGTACACCACGGAGCCCGAAGATATGCCCGCGAATATACCTTCCCTGCGCAACAGCTCCTTCGTCATGTGGAAGGCGTCGTCGCTGGCGACCATCACGCGTGAGTCCAGGAGGGAGAGGTCCAGAATGGGGGGTATGAATCCTTCGTCCAAGTCGCGGAGTGCCTGAATATAGTCGCCGGGCTCGGGGGCCACGGCGATTATCTTCGCGCTGGGGTTGTGCTCGTTCAGCCGGCGGCCCACTCCCATGAGGGTGCCGCCGGTGCCCAGCCCGGCCACGAACATGTCCACGTCGGGGAGGTCCTCGATGATTTCGCGGCCGGTGGTCTCGTAGTGGGCGTCCGGATTGGCGCTGTTGCCGTACTGATAGGGCATGTAGTAGCGGCCGTCCCCCGACTCGAGCATCTCCTCTGCCACCTGAATCGCGCCGTTGGTGCCCTTGGACCCGTCGGAGAACACAACCTCCGCGCCGTAGGCCCAAAGGAGCTGCGCACGTTCGGGACTCACGTTCTCCGGCATCACCACCTTGACCTTGTAGCCCTTCAGGCCGCCAACGAAAGCGAGGGAGATGCCCGTGTTGCCGCTGGTTGGCTCCAGAATGACCTTGTCGCCGGTAAGCACACCGTCGCGCTCAGCCTTCTCTATCATGTGCCTGGCGATGCGGTCCTTGAGGCTGCCAGTGGGGTTCTGGCCTTCCAGCTTGACGACGAGACGGACCCCTCTCTCGAGGCCCATGTTCTGTAGCTCGACCAGAGGGGTATTGCCTATGGTGTCGAGTATCGTCTTTCCCATGTCGTGCCCTGGGTGGCTGGGTCTGTTCGAGGATGTGGCTGACTCGCCCCAGCCAGGACCCTGGAATAATCCTTTCCCCACGCCTGCCCCCACTATAGGGGATGCTCACCGTCGTGGGGCACCCCGCCACAGAAGGCCTGGTAGTCGATCAGCTCCGTCACGGTGGGGTCCACGCCGCAGAGAGGGCACTTGGGGTTCTTTGGTATCCTCACCTGGCGGAACTCCATGCTCAGGGCATCGATAAGGAGGAGCCGGGAGCTCAGGCTTTCCCCTATGCCCAGGATGAGCTTCAGCGCCTCCACCGCCTGGATGCTGCCTACAAGGCCGGTAAGGGCGCCCAGAACGCCCGCCTCTGCGCAGTTGGGGACCATGCCGGGAGGGGGGGGCGTGGGAAAGAGGCAGCGATAGCACCCCTGCCCCGGGATGAAAACTGTGGTCTGGCCGTCGAAGATGAGGATGCTTCCGTCGACCAGGGGCTTGCCTGCAAGGTAGCAGGCGTCGTTAATAAGGTAGCGGGAGGGAAAGTTGTCGGCCCCGCTCACCACCAGGTCGTACTGAGGGATCAGGGTGAGCGCGTTTTCGGAGGTAAGCCACTCCTCGTGGAGCACGACGTTGGTATCTGGATTGTACTCCTTTATGGTCTCCATGGCGGAGACCACCTTGCGGCGTCCCACATCGTTGGTGTGGTGGAGGATCTGCCGCTGGAGGTTCGAGAGGTCCACTACGTCGTAGTCCACAATGCCCAGGGTTCCCACACCCGCCAGGGCCAGGTACACGGCAGCGGGTGAGCCCAGGCCACCGGCTCCGACGATCAGTACCCGGGACTCGAGCAGCTTCCGCTGCCCACGGCTGCCTACCTGGGGCATGATGATGTGTCTACTGTAACGCTTCACCTGGTCCGGTGTGAGCGAAAGGACCTGAGTCATACAATCTCCTCCTACTCCGACGCACAAAATAGCCCACGCCCCACGACGACACGGTTGGCCAGGGCGCAGGCTTCAGCGTGTGCCAGCCCAACCTGTCCCCTATGCCGGGGTACGGGTACAGACACGTGCCGGTACGCCTAACGTAACCCTCATTTCCGCTAGAATATATCTCCGCAATGGAAGACCGTCAAGCCCGGCCCGGCGACGTCCGCCGAGGCCCGGCATCAGATCTGGTACATGCCCCGCCCGGCCAGATGGCTCTGGCGATAGGCCAGGTCTGCCACGGTAGTAGCCTTGAGCAGGTCGTGCATCGACTCTTCCACCGATCTCCAGACATCTCGCTGGGCGCACGTATGAGCCAACGTACACTCATTGGGCTCGGTGAGGCAGTCGAGCAAGGCCGAATTTCCTTCGAGGCTCGACATGACCATGCCCAGGTTGATCTCCGTCGGGTCCATCGCCAGCACGTGGCCCCCCAGAGGCCCCCGGCGGCTTCTGATAAATCCGAACTTGTGCAGCGTGGTAAGGAGCTGATTCAGGTAGGCTTCGGGTATGCCTTGCTTGGAGGCGATCTCCGCGCTTTGAACCGACCTGTCCCCGTAGTGGGATGCTAGCTCCACCAGCGCCCTCACCCCGTAGTCCACTTTCATCGGCACCCTCATCGCGCCAACCTCCCGAGGGCGTTACCTAACCCGATTATAGCATCGGGCATATGGAATTTCAATATTGTCGGTCGCCCCGGTAAACTATCTCCGTAAGAGGTTAATTCCATATTTACCTTTCCCTGCTATCGGTGTTATCATTATGGTCGGTCCAGGCGCCATTGAACTGATTAGAGGGTGATTAGAGGGAAGGTATGCTCGACAGAGTAACTCTTACGTTGCAGCCCAGGACCACCCTGGGGGAAAAGGTCAAGAAGCTGAGGCGGGAAGGCATCAGCCCTGTGCACCTTTACGGGCCGGGGATCGCCTCCAAGTCCCTTCAGTGCCTGACGAAGGACCTGGTCAGCGTGCTTACCCGGGCCGGAGGTAACACCCCCGTCTCTATCACCGTTGAGGGTGAGCCGGACGAGTACCTTGCTTTTGTCCGCGAGGTGCAGTGGGACCCGGTCCGGGGAGGCTTGTCCCACGTGGACTTCCTCAGAGCCGAGGCCACTCAGCGAGTATCGGCTGAGGTACCCGTGGTCCTGATTGGCGAATCACCAGGGGCCCGACAGGCCTCTGGCACCGTGGTGCAGTCGCTTCGCTCGGTAACCGTCGAAGCCCTGCCCCTGGACATGCCCCACCACTTTACGATAGACCTGTCCCTCCTCGTCGAGCCCGATGGGATGGTCAGAGCCAGGGACATCGTCTTGTCTCCTGGCTCGGAACTCCAGACCGACCCCGATGCCGTCGTGGCCCGCATAGAGGTGGCCAGGGCCGAGGTCCTGGCGGAGGAGGCACCGGTCGCGGCTCCCGAAGGCCCGCCAACCGGGGAAGAGGACGAGAAGCCGCGAGGCCAAGAAAGGCGTTGAGCTGCGGCTATGTATCTGGTCTATCTCGGTGAATCGGGTAACACGGGGACCAGCCTGAAGGACCCGAACCAGCCCCACCACGTATACGCGGGGCTCATGGTCCACGAGGACCGGTGGAACGGGATCAAAGCGGCCTTCTCCCAGGTCTGCCGCCGCCACCTCGGGCGAGACCTTGGGGAGGAGGGTGCCCCCCGGGAGATTAGAGCCTCCCAGATACTCCAGGGAAGGGGTCCCTTCACGTCGTGGCCGATGACAAAGCGCCTCGACATGGTCGACGACTTCATCAATATCCTGGTCTGGCAAGAGACGCCCCTTCTGGTCTCTTACGTGGACAAGCACGAGATGGAATCCGCCGACCCCAGGGAGCCCGGCCGGGAGCCCAGGTGGCGGGGCCCCTGGGAGGCCGTCTTCTCCCGCTTCGTCTTCTACCTGGACCTCTACATGGACGAGCTCAACCTGGCTCGCATGCCCCCGGAGCATATGGCCGGAGGCGAGCCCGTGAAGGTAACGGAGCGGGTGGCCATTATAGCCGACGGCGGCAGCCATATGAATCATCAGTTCATGCAGGAGCTATTGAAGACGGAGATGGACCTGCCCACGGGAGCGGTACTGGAGAACGTGCACTTCGTACGTTCCAGGGACTCCCACTGCACCCAGCTGGCAAACCTTTGCGCTTACTTCGTCCGGCGTAACCTGCAGCAGCCTGACCGGCCCAACCCCCAGTACTCGGCGCTAGAAAAGGGCCACGTCCTCCAGGTGCTCTACCAGGTCCAGATGTGAGGAGACTCAGCGCCGGAGGATCGAGCCCACCAGGTCTCTGTGCCCCCTCAGGAACTCCTCGGAGCTGACAGGACTCCTCCCCTCGAGTTGCAGACCCCTTATCCCCAGTACTCCGCGACCCGTCACCACCCCCACGGCCATGCCCGGCTCATCGAGGGGTATGACGAGCCCGATATCGCCCTCACCTCCCCTTGAGGTACCGCTCGCCGCCGCCCGGCCCGGCGAGGGGATGACGGACGCCGCAGATATCTTCAGCAGCGCCCCCTTCCAGTAGGTGAAGAGGCCGGGCCAGGGAGTGAAGGCCCGCAGGCGACGCTCCAGCTCCTCCGCCGCCAGGTCCCAGCGGGCCTCCCCATCTCCTTTTCCCAGCTTCCCGGTGACGGTGGCCTTGCCGTGGTCCTGGGGCAACGGCGTGAGTTGCCCGTCGAGCCAGCGGGGGAGGACCTCCTCCAGCAGATCGGCCCCCACGTGGAACAGCCGGGCAGTGAGGCTATCCGTCGTGGCGACGGCGACGTCTACCTCCACGGAGCGGCTGGCCAGGATGGGGCCTGTATCCATTCCCTCGTCCATCAGCATGATGGTGACCCCGGTTCGGGCTCCGCCCTCCAGAATGAATGTAGCCACTGGAGAAGGACCTCGATACTCTGGGAGGAGGGAAGGATGAACGTTCACACAGCCGTGGGGAGGTATCGCGAGCACCTCCGGGGGGAGGATCCTGCCGTAAGCGGCCACTACGATCACGTCAGGCCTCGCTGCGGCCAGCTCCCGCTGTACCTCGATCTGCCGCAGCGAGGTTGGCTGGACCACATCCAGCCCACGCTCAAGGGCGTAGGCCTTTATCGGTGGCACCTCTCGGGTCCGGCCCCTCCCTTTGGGCCTATCGGGTTGGGTGTATACCCCCACTATCCGGGAGTCGAGGGACAGGAGCGCGTCCAGTACGGGTATGGCGTACTCGGGAGTGCCCATAAAAGCCGCTCTCACGATGCCACCGCTACCTTTCGATGCGGGCCGCTATCTCACGGAGACGCTTTGAAATCCCGGAAAACTAGAGTAGTATAGCATAGCGTCCGCCCTCTCTCTCGGTGCGTGACGTATTTCGACGCCACGTGGCATGTATACTGGTGAAACTTTAAGGATTATTTAAGATATTTAATAGATGCGCCGCGAATCCCCTCCCCACGGAAAAATTGCGGCAGTTCCCCCTTGACATCCCCTCGACTGCCCCTGCTATGCTTCTTCCCGTTGGCCCGTGCAAATAGGACTGATGCGGGGAGCGGTTTCAGGTAACCCGGCGGGCGCTCAGTCCCCCGGCTTAAGGCCTCTCCCGGGTCTAGGCCACATAGCACCCAGCTACAAACTCTCCTTCTGTCTGTGCGAGACGAAGTACCTATTCTCTTGGGGGTGAAGCGGTGGATGTACCGGCGACTGACACGTGGGAGGCCGTGCTGGGGGCGCTTGAGCTTCAAGTCACAAGGCCGGTCTACGAGACCTGGCTCAAGGATACCGAAGGAGTCTCCATCGCCGACCAGCTCCTGACCGTGGCCGTGCCCACCGCCTTCGCCGTGGAGTGGCTGGAGAGGCGCATGTATCACACTATCCAGCAGACCGTGCAGCAGGTGACCAGCCAGCCCCTGGAGGTAGTGTTTCAGGTAAGGAACGGCGTGCACTCCCCAGCGGGGGCCGACCGCTCCAACACGGGCCCCTTGGGAGGGTCCACACCCAACACTTACCTGTCGTCTAGCCCCCTTAGCGCTAAGTACACTTTCAATAGCTTCGTAGTGGGCCCCTCGAACCGGCTTCCCTACAGCGCGGCCTGGGCTGTGGCCGAAGCACCCGGACAAGTCTATCACCCCTTGTTCATCTATTCAGGAGTCGGCCTGGGGAAGACCCACCTGTTGCACGCCATCGGCCACACCTGCGTTGACCGTAGGTTACCTTTCCTATATGTCACCTGCGAGCAGTTTACCAACGAGTTTGTCGCGGCCATAAGGAACAGGACCACCGAGGAGTTCCGAGCAAGGTACAGAAAAATCGACGTGTTGCTCATCGATGACATCCAGTTCATCATCGGAAAGGAGCAGACCCAGGAGGTATTCTTTCACACCTTCAACGACCTCCACAACTCCAACCGTCAGGTGGTGCTGACTTCGGACCGCTCTCCCAAGGCGCTGCCTCTGCTGGAGGACAGACTCCGGTCCAGGTTCGAGTGGGGCCTGATCGCCGACATCCAGCCTCCCGACCTGGAGACGAGGATGGCTATCCTCCGCAACAAGGCCGAGCAGATGCACGTGAGCCTTGACGACAACATCGTTGAGCACGTGGCCAAGAAGGTACACAAGAATGTACGGGAGCTGGAAGGCTATCTCAACCGGGTGGTAGCCTTAGCGCGGCACACCAGCAGCCCGATAACCATGGAGCTGGCGAGCCAGGCCATCGCGGAGCTTGGAGCCGGCGCCTCCACCCATGTCCCCGACCCCGACGAGGTCGTGGCCCAGGTTTGCAAACGGATGCGGGTCACCGGAGAAGACCTGATCGGCTCCAGCAGGAAAAAGTCGATCGTTCGTGCGCGGCACGTGGCTATGTACCTCCTCCACGAGGACCTCGGCCTGAAGCTTACTGACATCGGACGCCTATTTGGTGGCCGGGACCATTCCACCGTCATAAGCGCCGTCTCTAAAGTCACCTACCAGATCAGCGCTGATCCCACGTTAAGGCATGATGTCCTGGCCATCCAGGAGGAGGTCCTCACTTAGCCCTGCGCTCACTCCCGAGCACCCCACCTGAGATGAGAGCCACGGACGTGGGACGTAGCGTGTGGATAACTTACGGTTATCTGTGGGTAAGTACCTTCCATCTCGTGGATATCTCTAGCGCCAAGGCTCTCACGCCTTTTCTTCCTACGCCCTCGATATTTTCCACATTAGAAATGCTACAATAATGCTTTACCCACAGAGACAATCCCTTAATCCACGCAGAATATACACATCGTCATGCCTCACTGTCCACACTATCCACGCCCCTATCATTACTGCTGTATATATTTAATCTTCTAAAGGTAAGTCCGTAATGATAGATGTTGCTAAAATAATGGTCCAAGCTGGAGGCGGTGGGAACGGATGTGCGAGCTTCCGCAGAGAGAAGTTCGTCCCGCGAGGGGGTCCGGATGGTGGGGATGGGGGAGATGGTGGGAACGTGTATATTGTGGGTGATCCTTCTCTGAACACGCTGCTGCATCTAAAGTACCACAGTACGTGGAGGGGGCGTAGGGGAGTCCATGGTGGAGGGAGCAAGCGGCGTGGGGCGAATGGCGGTGATATAACGATACCGGTCCCTCTGGGTACAGTGGTGTGGGAGGTTAAAGGGGACGAGGAGAGGGAGTTGGTGGCGGACGTAACTCGGACTGATGCTGTTCTGGTAGCGAGGGGGGGATCCGGGGGGCAGGGGAATATCCGTTTGGTGTCGGCGCTCCATAAGGAGCCGGTGCTGTCAGAGGCCGGGGAAGGTGGTGAGAGGAAGGTTCTTGCGTTGGAGTTGAAGCTTCTAGCGGACGTCGGTCTGGTTGGACGGCCCAACGCCGGGAAGTCGTCTCTGCTTGCGATGTGTTCGGCGGCGAGGCCTAAGATAGCGGGGTACCCATTTACCACGACAGATCCTGTGCTAGGCGTGGTAGCTACGGGTTATAGTAGCTTCGTGATGATGGAGGTCCCGGGGCTTATCGAGGGTGCTCACGATGGGGCCGGGCTGGGTCACGAGTTCCTGCGCCACGCGGAACGAGCCCGGCTGTTCCTCCACATCCTGGATGGGCTCTCGGACGATCCGCTTTGGGAGTGGAGAATGATAAATAGTGAACTCGCAGCCTTCGATTCCGCGTTGGGGACTAAGCCCCAACTCGTGGTGCTGAACAAAGTAGATGTGCCGGAGGTGAGAGAGCGCAGTGCTTCCATCGAGAGAGTGCTGGCAGGGGAAGGAGCGACTGTGCTCGTGGTGTCTGCCGCGACAGGGGAAGGGGTGGACGCTCTCGTGGGGAAGACCATAGAGACACTGGGAGCCCTCCCCGTAGAACCCGCGAAGACAGTTAGACCTGTACCTCTCACGATTAGGCCCAAGGTAGAGCACCCGTTCAGGGTGACGCGGCAGGATCGCGTCTTCGTGGTTGAGGCACCCAGGGTGGAACGGCTGCTGGCCATGGCGAATCTAAAGGAGTGGCGGGTGATAGTCCAGATATGGAGGGAGTTAGAGAAGTTGGGGATATCGAAAGCCCTCGAGGACAAGGGAGTCCAGGCGGGCGACACGGTACGCGTGGGTAGCGTAAACCTCCAGTGGTTCTGACATGAGGGCAGGGATCGTCGGGGGCACCCTGGACCCGGTCCACATGGGGCATCTGCTACTCGCGGAGGAGTCACGGGTACGGCTCGACTTGGAGGAGGTAGTCTTCATGCCGACGGGGTCTCCCTGGATGAAGTCTGAAAGGGCTATATCGCCTGCGCATCACCGGCTTAACATGGCAAGGTTGGCCACCCGCACGAATCCCTTCTTTCGGGTCTCTTCGATGGAGATCGACCGGCCTGGTGCCACGTACACAGTAGACACCCTGGAACAGGTCCACCGGGAGGGAGACGACGACCTGTACTTTATCCTGGGGGTGGACTCTCTCCAGGATTTCGAGCAGTGGAAGGAGCCAGCCAAGGTGCTCAGCCTTTGCACCGTGGTGGCGGGCCCCAGGCCCGGTTACACCCCGCCAGACATAGGATCAATCGCCGCGATCCATCCCTCGGGGCGTGATAAGGTCGTCTTCCTGGACGGTCCTCTCGTGGATATCAGCGGCACGGAGATACGGGGCCGGGTCGCCAAGGGCATGTCCGTCCGTTACCTGGTGCCCGAGGAGGTTGAGCGGTACATCTGCCGCCACGGGCTGTACAGAGACATTGAGTCCCCCCCATGACCACGTCCCAACGGCTTCTCCAGCTGGCCATTGAGCGGGGTGCGCTGAAGTACGGCGAATACACCCTCTCATCGGGGCAGCCCAGTAGCTACTACTTCGACGGCCGTCTGCTGAGTCTGGACGCTGAGGGGTCTTACCTCATCGGCAAGGGCCTCCTGCCCATCTTGAAACAGGTAGGAGCCCAGGCGATCGGAGGCCCGACCCTGGGTGCCGACCCCATCGTGGCGGCCGTGGCCCTTACGAGCCACCTGGATGGCGGCGCTATCTCCGGCTTCATCGTACGAAAAGAGGCCAAGTCCCACGGTACCGGGCGCACTGTCGAGGGGCCGCTGGCTCCGGGGAGCAGAGTCGCCATAGTGGACGACGTATGCACCACGGGTAATTCCCTGTTCCACGCAATCCAGGCCGCGGAGGATGCCGGATGCTCAGTGGTGAAGGTGATAGCTATATTGGACCGGCACCAGGGGGGCAGCGAGGAGATCGTGCGGAGGGGTTACGACTTCGTTTCCCTGCTGGAGTCCACAGCCGGAGGAGAGGTACGGGTGTCCGGGTAAGGGGCGCGGCATCTGGGACTGACCCGGCCACCCCAAATAGCCGCATCGGGTGCACACGCGGTGACTAGGGCTCGCTCCGGTCCCAGGTAGGAAGCGCCCAATACCCCTCGAAGGGGACCTCTACTTTTGGCGTTAGCCCCTGGGCACGCATTAGCCTCTGAATGTTGTAGAGGTGCGTGGTGTGCTCATACCACCGGTGGCGAAAGGTGGCCTCCAGGCTCATATAGGACCGGGACGGGTCGTCGGGGTCCACGCGGATGCCCCTCGGATGGGCCTGGGAGAACAGCTCCCACTGGGCAGAGTTCTCGTTTACGATCTCCTTACTCTGTAGAGACCCCACCGTTTCCCTGGAAAGCGCCAGCTGGCACAGGGTCTGGCCGTCCCGCAGCTTTCCCAGAATGTCGTCGATGGCCCAGTAATGGCGTTCGTCCAGGCGCCGGTCGTGGGGCGAGGCGGCCAGACTGTCCAGGTCTCCTACGTCGGGCAATCCCTCGGGGAACAGCTGCCGCCCCCACCGCAGGAGGAGCCAGCGGAAGTCTCCGGACACCACGTGGCTCACGTTGCGCCGGATGCTCCACCTGCTCCACTCCCACCGGTCGGATTCGTAGTCCAACTGCGCATCAGTGAGCTCCTGCACCTCGGTGGAGAACATGCGGTATATCTGGGACTCGAACTGAGGGAAAAGGGCAGTGGCGGGGGCGTCGCCGGGCAGATTGAGCTGGGCCAAGGTACTCCTCCTACACGTCGAGCTCCTTGACGCTGCGGGCGTGGGCCTGGATGAAGCTCTTCCGTGGGGCCACCACGTCGCCCATGAGGGTGGTGAATACGTCGTCTGCCTGGATGGCGTCCTCGATTTCCACCTGAAGCATGCTGCGGGCTTCCGGGTTCATAGTGGTCTCCCAGAGCTGGTCCGGATTCATCTCACCTAGACCCTTGTACCGCTGTACTTGAATGTTCCGCTTGCCGTCCAGCGAGGCCAAAACCTCGCCTTTTTGAGCTTCGTTGAAGGCATAGCTGGCCTGCTTGCCCGACTGGACCCGATATAGCGGTGGCTGGGCGATGTAGAGGTGCCCTTCTTCGATAAGGGCCAACATGCGGCGGTAAAAGAAGGTCAGCAGGAGGGTCCGTATGTGGGAGCCGTCCACGTCGGCGTCGGTCATTATGATGACTTTGTGATAGCGAAGCTTGGAGGTGTTGAACTCCTCCCCCTCTCCCGCTCCCAGGGCCGCGATAACCGCCCGTATCTCCTCGTGGCCCAGGATCTTGTCGGGCTGCCTGAGCACCCGCTCCACATTAAGGATTTTGCCCTTGAGGGGAAGGATAGCCTGGAAGCGCCGGTCGCGGGCCATCTTGGCGGAGCCCCCTGCGGACTCGCCCTCCACGATGTAAACCTCGGAGAGGGCGGCGTTGCGCTCCGAGCAATCGGCTAATTTCCCCGGGAGGGAGGACCCATCCAGGGCGTTCTTGCGTATGACCAGCTCCCGCGCCCTCTTGGCGGCCTCGCGGGCCTTCTGGGCGGTCATGCAGTTGTCAACTACCCGCTTCGCGTCGTTGGGGTGCTCCTCCAGGTACTGGGCAAGGGCGTCGGCCACTGCCGACTCGACGATACTTTTTACCTCTGTATTGCCCAGCTTGGTCTTGGTCTGACCTTCGAACTGGGGATCGGTAAGCTTTACGCTGATGACCGCCGTGAGGCCCTCCCGGACGTCCTCCCCGAGCAGGTTGGGCTGGTCGTCCCGCATAAATTTGTTCTTGCGGGCATAGTCGTTGATGACGCGGGTCAGGGCGGACCGGAACCCGGTGAGGTGGGTTCCCCCCTCCTCGGTGTTTATGCAGTTGGCAAAGGCAAGGACCGACTCGCTGTAGCCGTCGTTGTACTGGATCGCGGCTTCGACGATCGTACTGTCCACGGCCCTGAGTATGTAGAAGGGTATGTCCTGGATCGCCTTTCGGTGACGGTTCATGCTCTTGACCAGACCGGTAATTCCGCCCTCGAAATAGTAGGTCCGCTCCATGTCCCCGTCCCGCTGGGTGTTGTGCCAGGGGCTCAAGAAGCGAACCTCCAGGCCCTTGTTCAGGTAGGCGACCTCCTTGAAGTGGCCGGCCAGGGCATTGAAGTCGTAACCCACGAGGGGGAAGATGGTCGTATCTGGCGAAAAGGTGGCCGTGGTGCCGGTCCCGCTCCCCTCCCCCGGGGGCACTGCCGTCTCGATGACGTCGGTTACCGGTATGCCCCGCCGGTGCTCCTGATGATATATAGAGCCGTTCCGTCTCACCGCCACCCGCATGTGAGAGGAAAGGGCGTTCACTACCGAAGCGCCAACTCCGTGCAGGCCTCCGGAGACCCTGTAAGCGCCACCCCCGAACTTCCCACCAGAGTGGAGGGTGGTCATGACCGTCTCCATCGCAGGCCTGCCCGTGGCCGGGTGGATGTCCACCGGTATGCCCCGGCCGTTATCGGAGACCGTTACCGAGCCGTCTTCGTCAATGGTTATCTCCACGCGGGTACACCATCCGGCCATCGCTTCGTCCACGCTGTTGTCCACCATCTCGTAGACCAGGTGCTGAAGGCCCCCCTGATCGGTGCTGCCGATGTACATCCCCGGCCGTAGCCGGACCGCTTCAAGACCCTCGAGGACTTGAATGTCTTTGGCTGTGTACTCTAACGTCATCTGTCCTCCCTACGTCCCCTTTCCGGTGTCTGTCTATAGTATAGCATTGCCTCCCCGTCCCAGTCCCGACAAATGTGCCCAGATACCGGTGGATTTACGGTTGGAAAGCGTCAGGGATTAGGGCCACTTGATAGGACTCACGCGTTATGGTATCGTCCTTTTACGATCCCGAGACCACGCCGGACCCTAGCCACTGTGACACGACCAGGACGGAAAGGGGGCTCCGGGTCCAAACAGAGAGGGAGGACGTGCCATGTTTTCAACCGTGCCCATTTCGTCGGACTCCCACATCATCGAGCCCCAGACTTGTGGGAGAACACGGCCCGCCTGTACCACTTCGGCTAAGGGCCGCCGAGCCGTCGGAGCTCAAGGGATGTGGGGGACCGGCAGGCCGGGGATGTTCAGACGGATGCTTCCCATTGTAGTGCGGGTGGTGTAGTACAGCGTCCGCCAGTCCTCGCCACCCCAGGCGACGTTGGTGGTCTGGTCCGCCCCGGTCAGGATGGTGCCCAGGTGCCTGCCTGAGGGGTCCATGATCCAGATGCCGCCCGGCCCGGTGCAGTACACGTTCCGTTCCACGTCTACCTTCATGCCGTCGGGCACCCCCGGCCTTTCCCCCTTGAGGTCGCAGAAGACCCGATCGGTCCAGAGGGCCAGGGTGCCAGTGGGCATTAGCTCGAAGGCCCGGATATGCCTTCTCCGGGAGTCGTTTATATAGAGGATGCGTTCGTCGGGGGAGAAGGCCAGGCCGTTGGGCACGATGAAATCCCGGACGAGCAGCGTCATGGTACCCAGGTCTGGGGAGACGCGGTACACGCCCGCGAAGTCCAGGTCCAGGCCGGGGTCCGGCGCGCCGGGATCGGTGAAATATATGCTGCCGTCGGACTTTACGACCACATCGTTGGGACGGTTCAGCCGCCGGGCCTGATAGTTGTTAGCCACCACCGTGATAGTTCCGTCGGGCTCCATGCGTGACACCCGCCTGCTTCCGTGCTCGCATGCTATGAGCCTCCCCTGGGGGTCGCGGGTAAGCCCGTTGGCGTTGCTGGTCGGCTCGTAGAAGACCGAGACGCCCTCGCCGGGCGCCCACTTCATCCTTCGATCATTGTGGATGTCGCTGAACAGGAGATATCCGCCCTCCCTCCACCACAGGGGGCCTTCGGCGGGCCCGGCAGGGCCGCCGAAGCCGCTGCCCAGCTCCTGTATGTCCTCGCCTGGGGAAACGATGCGGTCCAACTCTGGAGCGATGCGCTCGATAGGCACGATGACCTCCCTTCATGGCGAAAGGCACGAACAGTATGATCGAATCGGGGAACTCTGGGCAAGATACATCATACCCGACGGCCCACGTTCCGGCAAGGGCGACGCGCCGTACCGTGGGCCGAGTGCTGTGGGGTTGGCCTAGTACAGGTGGCAGGAGGCGAGGTGGTTGGGTCCCAACTCGCGGAGCTTGGGTTCCTCTTCGGAGCATATGGGCATGGCGAAGGGGCAGCGGGGATGGAACCGGCATCCCTTGGGCGGGTCTATGGGGGATGGTACCTCCCCGGGGAGGATTATCTCCTCCCTCGCGGTGTCAGGGTGGGAGGGCAGCGCTGCCGAGAACAGCGCCTTCGTGTAGGGGTGCAGCGGGTTGCTGAACAGCTCCTCCGAAGGGGCCGTCTCTACTATCTGTCCCAGGTACATGATCCCCACGTGGTCGCTCATGTACCTCACCGTGCCCAGGTGGTGGGCGATCAGCAGGTAGGCGGTCCCGTGACGCTCCTGCAGGGTCTTGAGCAAGTTGATTATCTGCGCCCGGATGGACACGTCCAGGGCCGATACGGGCTCGTCGAGGATGATCAGCTTGGGGTTGAGGGCCAGGGCCCTGGCTATGGAGATGCGCTGGCGCTGCCCGCCGCTGAACTCGTGGGGGTATAGCTCCGCCTGTTCATCCGCCAGGCCCACGTCGGCCATGATCTCCCTCACCCGGTCTCTCCGGTCCCCCTGCGACAGCCCGGCGTGGGCCTCCAGGGGCTCCGACACGATGGTCTCGACTCTAAGCCGTGGATTCAGGGAGCTCCACGGGTCCTGGAACACCGCCTGTACCTTGTGCTTGTAGTCCATGCGCTCGCTCGAGGGCATCTGGAACACGTCCCGCCCCTCCACCTCCAGTACCCCGCCCGTGGGCGTCTCCAGCATCAGGATGAGCCTGGCCGTCGTCGTCTTCCCGCACCCCGACTCGCCCACCAGACTGAAGACCTTTCCATGCTCCACCTGGAAGTCGATCCCATCTACCGCCTTTACCCACCCCATCACGCTCCTCAGGATTATCCCCTTGGTCACGGGAAAGTGCTTCTTTAGCTGCCGCGCCTTCAGCAGTACTCCCGTGTCCCTAGCCATCGGCCAGCCTCCAGCACCGGGCCTCGTGGGCTTCCTCTACATGGAAGACGGGCGGGTATTCCTCCAAACACCGGTCGGTGGCTTGGGGACACCGGGGCGCGAAGCTACACCCCGGCGGGAGCCGGTGCATGAAGGGTGGCTGCCCTGGTATGAAGTACAGATCCTCCTCCTTCTGATCCACCGTCGGTATCGACTTCAGCAACGCCTGGGTGTACGGGTGGGACGGCCTGTTGAAGATGTCTCGCACGCTCCCGGTCTCAACGATCTTCCCCGCGTACATGACGATCATCCGGTCGCACATCCGCGCCACGATCCCCAGATCGTGGGTGATGAAGATGATGGACAGCCCCGACTCCTCCTGCAGCTCCCTCAGCAACTGCAGGTACTGCAGCTGGATCGTCACGTCCAGCGACGTGGTCGGCTCATCGGCTATCAGCACCACCGGGTCACCGGCCAGGGCTATAGCCCCGCTCACCCGCTGCCTCATCCCCCCACTCATCTGATGGGGATAGTCCGCCATCCGTTGCTCCGGCGCCGGTATCTTCACCCTCCTCAGGATCTCAACCGCCCGCCTCTTCACCCCGTTCCCGCCCTTTGCCTCCTTGGTCTTGAAGGCCTCCCTCAGCTGGTTACCCACGGTGTACACTGGGTTCAGCGACGTCAGCGGGTCCTGGAGGATCATGGAGATCTTCCGCCCCCTTAGCTGCCTCATCTCCGAACCCGACTTCCTCAAAAGGTCTTCCCCCTCCAGCAGTATCTCCCCCCCCACGATCTGCCCGGCCGGCTCGGGCACGAGCCGCACCAGCGATAGCGCCGTTACCGATTTCCCGCATCCCGACTCGCCCACGATCCCCAGGGTCTCCCCCCTCCGGAGCTGGAAGCTCACCCCGTCCACCGCCTTCACCACACCCCAGCGCGTGTAGAAGTAGGTCTGGAGATCCTTTACCTCCAGCACCGTCTCGCTCTTTCGCTCAGCCCCTACCATAAACCCCCTCCAGCATCACGCCGATAGTCCACACTACCCCGCGCCAAGGCCCCATACTACCGTCCCATTAGGCAACTGTCAACTGTTTCGGAATTCGTCGATAGGGAGGGCGCAGTCGTCGGAAACCGTTCCCGTCCCCGGCGTGGATATCCGGCTCCAGGCGCCAGGGCCGCTTCCCGCTTTGGAATGGCAGGCCTGCCCTGGGCACCAGCCTACAGAGGCGGTGTCCCGCTCCCGCCCTTCCAGGATGCTCCGGCTCCCAGGGGGAGCCGGACTATATCTGCCTGAGCCTGGGGTCCAGCCGGTCCCTGATCCAGTCTCCCAGCAGGTTGAAGGACATCACCGTGAACAGGATTGCCAGGCCGGGGAAGACCGTCAGCCACCAGGCGCTGGTTATCAGCCCACGCCCGTCGGCTACCATCAGGCCCCACGCCGGTTTGGGGGGTGGTATTCCCACGCCCAGGAAGCTCAGGGAAGCCTCCAGGAGGATGATCGCGCCCACCTGGAGGGTGGCAAGGACCAGAAGCGTGGGTACCACGTTGGGGAGCATGTGCTTGACTATAATCTTCCAGCCGGGAGTGCCGATAACTTTCGCCATAAGGACAAAGTCCCGCTGTTTGATGGCCAGGGCCTCCCCCCGGATCTGGCGCGCATAATAGGGCCATATCAGCACGCTAATGATGATAATGATATTACGGTAGCTAGGGTCAAAGAGCACCGCCATCAGCAAGGCGATAAGAAACAGGGGGATCGATAGACCGATATCTACTATTCGCATCATGACCATGTCCGGCCAGCCCCCATAGTAGCCGGACATGAGGCCCACCACCGTGCCGACGGCGCCCCCGAAGAGGATAACCAGGGCGGACACACTGAGGGACACTCTGCTCCCGTGTATCAGCCGGCTGAGGATGTCCCTTCCCAGCTTGTCCGCGCCCAGGTATTTCCCATCCGGCGACCCGTCCATCCAGAATGGGGGGGCGTTCCGGTGTTGGAGTACTCCCTTTTCGGGGTGGAAGGGGGCGATGACCGGAGCGAAAACGGCCATCACGATCAGCAGCGAAATGAAGAATACGGGGAACTTGGGTAAGTACTTTGCTGCCCCATATATCCTCCGCGCGGAGGGCATCCTCCTTACCGGAGACCGCACGTGCAAGATCGACCAAACCCAGACGGCGTAATAGCCGAAGCCGAAGAGTGCGGTCCCGAAGTCGTCGGGACTCGATAGGACTAAGAATATTGACAACCACCCGAACAACAAGAGGAAAATGCCAGCTCCAACGGACCCGCCGACCATATGCCCGATTCCCATAAAGCCGAAGAAACCGGGAATTCCGTTCAGGGTTATGCGCAAGCCTGGCCCCGCACCGCTCGCCGAGGCAGTCGGCATCTCGTCAGGTCTTTCAGCCCTCGCTGTGGCCATTATCCGCTTAGCTCCGTTCTATCGGTCTTTAGCCGGGCGGTGTGCCGGTCCAGAATATGGTAGCCCAAAACGGCCCCCTTGGGGCGATGCTCGCCTCTAGACCGCCGATTCGGGCCCCCCGTAACGAATCCTGGGATTAAGGTACGCGTAGAGTATATCGACCACGAGGCTGGACACGATGAACCAGACGCTGAACATCAGTACAAGCCCCTGGATAACGGGGAAGTCTCGCAGCACAATGGAATCGACCATCAGCCTCCCCAGGCCAGGCCAGGCGAACACGAACTCCGTAGTGACGGCGCCAGTCAAGACCGAGGTATACAGCACCCCTACGAAGGTGAGTATCGGCAGCGAGGCGTTTTTGAAGGCGTGCTTCCAGATGACCATCTGGTCGTGGAGCCCCTTGAGGCGCGCCAGCTTGACGTATTCCGCGTCGAAGACCTCCAGCATGCTAGACCGAGTGATGCGCACGACTCCCGCCATTATGAATATGGCGATCACCGCGGCCGGAAGTATCAGGGTCGTGGAGAAATAGCTGCGGATAAGCCCGCTTTCGTTTCTACCGCCGCTGGGGGCCCAACCCAACTCGACCGCGAAGAGCAGTATGAATATCAGTGATAGCCAGAAGACAGGCACAGATTGTCCGAAAACTGCCACACCCCTGGCCAGCCCATCGAACCAGCCGCCCCGGTAGCGGGCGGCGAAGACACCCAGGGGCACCGCGACAAGGACGCTCACGAAGATTGCCACGCCCGTCAGCTCCATGCTGGCGGGCAACTTCTGCCAGATCACGTTGGTCACCGAGTCCCGTCGAACGAACGATCTTCCCAGGTCTCCCTGCACCAGGTCACCGAGAAAGATGCCGTATTGGACCACGATGTGTTTATCGAGCCCCAGATTATGTATCACCTCCTGACGCATGCCCTTCGGGGCATCCAGAGGCAGCATCAGGTCCACGGGGCTGCCGGTGGCGCGGCTCATGGCGAACACGATCATGGAGATCACCAGGAGAGTTATAATACCGTGGGAGATACGGATTAGGATATACCTGATCATGACCTCTCCTATGCCGGGAGACACCGGCAAGAGGGCATACGCCATCGTACGAGTCGATAGTATAACACAGGTTTCTGGTGTAGGGTAAACATCGGCGCTCCAGAATCCCCCTCGGGGACTCGAACTCGAGAGTCCCTGATACCACGCCCATATGGTACTCTCGTCGCCAGCTCCCGGATTCCTTCCTTACTACATTAGAGCACTTCACTACATTAGAGCACTTCAGAGCACTTCGAAAGCTTGCCCGATCGCTTGACAAAGGTTGGGGCGTTCTGCTAGAATGCCGCAGTTGTCCGCCAAGACACAGGTTGGCGGGTGCAGGGTTTTATTGTGGCAATCCAATTAACCTGGAGGCGAAAAAGATGATCAAGAGGACGCTGGTGTTAGCGGCTGCGCGCAGGTTGAGGCTATATAGCCTCTTTTTGCCGGTCCTTATCCTGGCCATAGCGGGCCTCGCAGCGGTGAGTTGCGGCGGCGATGATGCGACCTCTACGCCCCTGCCCGCGGCGACCTCGACGCCCACCACGCCCGCCGGGCCTGGCGCTACGGCGACCCCCACTGTTGAGGCGATGCAGGACGAACCGACGACCACCGGGCCTGTCCCGACGGCAACGGCGAGGCCGGCACCGACAGCGACAGCGACACCCAGGCCGACCCTGGCGCAGATCTTCCCGACTGCCACCCCGGTGCGGGCCGCCACTCCAACCCCTCAGCCTCTGGCCCAGCGGGGAGGGCGGTTTATAGCGGCCGTCACATCCCAGAACGAAGAGATCTGGAGGCGTGACAAGGGCAGCGGTGGAAACGCCGTGGAGAGCGCCATCTTCGCCTTCCTGGTGGACCAGGAGCAGGACTGGAGCATCGTTCCCTACGTAGCGAATAGCTGGAGCATCGACGCCGATGCCGCAGGCTGGGAGTGGAATCTCAACCCCGCGGCGAAATTTGATCCGGCGGCGGGTGCGTTTGGTGGTCCCATCGACGCGGCCGCGTTGGACTTCACCTGGAACATGTTGATGGGCAATATCCCAGAGCTGGCGCCCACTATCCATGCCGGCGGGGGCCGGTTCGGCGGCCTGCTGGAGTCCACCGAAATCATAGACCCGACGACGTGGAGAATCAACTTCACCGGCGTCGCCTGGGACTTCATCTACGAGAACACCGTCTGGCCGACCCAGTCGCCCATGGCGTCCCCCAATCACATACTGGCGGTTTCGGAGGACGAGTCCAGCAGGAACCCAGTGGGCTCGGGCCCGTACAGGATGATAAGGCACGACTTTGGCAACGAGATCCTGATGGAGCGAGTACCGGACCACTGGCGGGTGGGAAACAGCCAGGGGTTCGAGGAGCTCTGGGTCCGGATAATCCCCGAGGCGACCACGCGCCTGGCCATGCTCCTGACCGGGGAGGCCCACCTGGCCGACCTGACGGGCGACACGCAGAAGCAGGCGCGAGACAATGGGCTGGTGGTCCCCGACATCGGCGGCCTCACCCTTACCCTGTCCCTGGGGGGCCTGTGGGAGCCGAGCAAGGGGGCCATAGACACGACGATCCCTTACGTGGGCAACCAGGCGGACGAGGCCGACCCCAACGGTACGTGGCAGCGGGCTCTGAAGGTCCGCAAGGCGCTCAACCTGGCCATCGACCGCAATCTGATCAACGAGGTTTTCTTCGACGGCTCGACTGAGGGCCTGTCGGCGCCCCTCTTCTGGCCGGGCAGCGTATACCTTCCCCCGGACATGCAGCCGTACCCCTACGACCCGGTGGAGGCGAAGAGGCTGATGGTTGAGGCGGGCTACCCCAATGGCTGGCCCGAGGCCTTCACCATGCAGCAGGTGCGCCAGGTGGGTGCGGAGACGGGGCTGGACATCGGCGAGTACATCGCCCAGCAGTGGGAGGAAATCCTCGACATAGACGTGAATATCGTCCCCACTGACATCGGCGATGCTCTGGCAGACTATCGCCGGGACGAGAACGGAGACCGCATAGGCAGGTATGCCGGCTGGGTGATCCGCTTCTCCCGGTTCAGGGCGGAGCCGGTGGCCAACCTGCTGCTGTTCGGGAGCTGCTCGTCCTGTAGTTTGGCCCTGCTGGGTGGGAACGCAGAGGTAGAACGGATCATGGACGAGACCTTCAACGTCTTCGATAGCCAGGCTCGGGCGATAAAGCATAGGGAGATCGCCCAGTGGTTCTACGACAACTACTGGAACGTGCCCATAATAGTGCACCCGATCTATCAGGCTTACAATCCGGACATAGTGGCGGAGTACCCCTTAATCCGGGACGCGAGCCGGCCACTGATGTTCGAGCGGATCATACCGGGGCCGGGGGCGTTGCAGTAGACCTGGCTCTATAACGGTAAGAGCATCCACCGTGGGCCCCGGAAGCGCAAGTTTCCGGGGCCCACGGTTTACTTGTCGGAACTCACCGGCTACCGGAGGCCCCCCAGGTCTGCTACAACCTGCGGCCGCTTGCTAAAACCCGAATACGATGGGAGCGGGTGTTTTGGACATTAGAGGAGACCTCCGGGACCTGGTGGACCTGAGCTGCAGCGGGGCCTGGGGCTCTTCTGTGGCGCAGCAGCAGAGGGCCTACCCGCTTCCGGGGGACGAGTCCCACTGGCCCCGGGACCGGGTCTGCGACATCCTCCACGTCAAGCTGGAGTTGGCCCTGGACGTGGACGCCGGGCGCCTCTCCGGGGCCGCCACCCACACGCTCACCCCTGTCAACGATGGCCTCGACTCCGTCGAGTTCGACGCGGTGGAGCTCGAGATCGGCTCGGTCATGGCCGCCGATGGAGCGTCCCTTGCCTACAGCTACGAGGACGGCAAGCTGCGGGTGGAGCTGGGCTCTCCCAGGCCGGCGGGGGAAGAGCTGGCGATACGGATAGAGTACCAGGGGGCGCCTCGCCGGGGGCTCTATTTCAATGCTCCCGACGCCGCCTATCCCGACAGGCCGCGCCAGGTATGGACCCAGGGCCAGGACGAGGACTCCCGCCACTGGTTCCCCTGCTACGACGCCCCCAACGAGCGGTTCACCAGCGAGATCATCGTGACCGTGCCCGGGAACTGGACCACCATCTCCAACGGGAGACTGGTCTCCATTGAGGAGAACGGCCCCGCCAGGACCTGGCACTGGTCCCAGGACGTGCCCCACATAGCCTACCTGATGTCCCTCGTGGCGGGGGAGTACTCGGAGATCCGTGACGAGGTAGATGGCATCCCGGTCCTCTACTACTCTCCACCGGGGCGGGAGGAGGACACCCGCCGCGCATTCGGCAAGACGCCCAAGATCATGCGCTTCTTCGCCGAGAAGATTGGGGTTCCGTACCCCTGGGCCAAATACTCCCAGGTAACGGCTGCCGACTTCATCTTTGGGGGTATGGAGAACACCTCCGCCACTACCATGGCCGATACCCTTCTCCACGACGAGAGGGCGCACCTGGACTACTCGACGGACAGCATTGTAGCCCACGAGCTGGCCCACCAGTGGTGGGGGGACCTCCTCACCTGTAGGGACTGGTCTCACGGATGGCTCAACGAGGGTTTCGCCACCTACTTCGACCTGCTCTTCAAGGAGCACGACCAGGGCGTGGACGAGTTCCGCTACGCCGTCTATCAGGACGCCGGCTCCTACCTCCAGGAGCACTCTGGCCGGTACCGGCGGCCCATAGTGAGCAACGTGTACCACCAGCCCGTGGACCTGTTCGATCGACACCTGTACGAGAAGGGGGGCCTGGTGCTCCACATGCTCCGCTTCCTCCTGGGAGACGGGCTCTTCTGGAAGGCTATGCGGCATTACTGCCGCACCAACCTGGGAAAGAGCGTCACGACCCACGACCTCCAGCGGGCCGTCGAGGAGTCCACTGGTAAGAACGTGGACTGGTTCTTCCGCCAGTGGGTATATATGGCGGGCCAGCCCGAGCTCAAGGTGGCCTATAGCTGGGATGAGGAGACCGGCACTGCCAAGCTCGGCGTCTCCCAGACCCAGGCCACGGACGATCTCACCCCCCTCTTCAGGATGCCGCTCCAGGTCGGGTTCGCCCTCTCCTCCGGGGTGCGGACGGTGCGTATCGACCTGTGCCAGAAGGAGCAGAGCTTCTACTTCCCCCTGGGAGAGAGGCCCAGGATGGTGCAGTTCGACCCGGGCTACTGGTGCCTAAAGACCGTGGAATTCACCAGGCCCAAGGAGATGCTGCTATACCAGGTCAAGCACGACGAGGATGTCATCGGCCGTATCGACGCGGCGCGGGAGCTTGCGAAGCTTGGCGCTCCGGACTGCGTCGAGGCCCTCAAGGCTACCGTGCTTGAGGACCCCTTCTGGGGAGTCCAGGCGGAAGCCGCCAGGGCGCTGGGTACCATCAGGTCGGAATCCGCCATGAGGGCCCTGATCGCCTGCACGGGCGTCTCCCATCGTCGCTCCCGGAGGGCGGTGGTGGCGGCCCTGGGAGAGTTCAAAGAGGAGGCCGCCTTGAAGGCCCTGCTTCCCTTCCTGGAGCACGACGAGAGCTACTTCGTGGAGGCGGAGGCCGCCAGGTCCGTGGCCAAGACCAAGCGTCCGGAGGCCTTCGGGCTGGTGTCCGGGGTCCTGGGACGGCCCTCCTTCAACGATGTGATGACCGCCCAGGCCCTGAGTGGCCTGGGCGAGCTCAAGGATGAGAGGGCCATTCCCCTGGCCAGAGAGTGGGCGGCCTATGGGAAGCCCAACAGGGCACGGGAGGCGGCGCTGGCGTGCCTTGGGAAGCTGGGTGACGGAAAGGCCGAGGTCGTGGAGTTCCTTATCGACTACCTGGACGACCCGTGGTACCGGGCCAAGAGCAGCGCCGTCGGCGCCCTCCAGGAGCTCAAGGACCCCAAGGCGATTCCCGCTCTGTCGCGGTGCATCCCTCGGGAGCTTGACGGCAGAGTGGTGCGGCGGTGCCGCGAAGCGATTGCGGCCATAAGGGAAGGAAGGGACCGGGGGGAAGACGTGAGAAAGCTTCGAGAAGACCTGGAGAAGTTGCGGGAGGAGAACCGCAAGCTCACGGATAGGTTGGAGAGGTTGGAGTCCCGATGAGGGTGGCGGCCGGTGCCGCCACCCTACCCGTTGTCGGTGACCACCCCGGCATCGTCTACTGAGCGAAGGTCGGTCAGCCGCTCCCGTATGACCCTGATCTGCCTTTCACCACGTCCCGCAAGATGGGCGACCTCTCGCACCGAGAGGCCCCGGTCCAAGCACTCGATGACATACCGGTTGCGGGACCACCACCTCTGATCGCTGGCCTGTTTGGGCCGGATAACCGCGTTGATGTTTCTGGCGGCCCTTGCCCCATAGGCCGTGCGGCGCCTCCTCTCGGAAGAGTCCACCTGCCTGCCACGGCCATCGGCGGTGGGCTCGTTGTACCGGACCTCCGGGGGAGAGTACTCCACAAGGGGGTCGGGGCGAGAGTGCTCGGCCGAAATCGCCCCGCGGGTGTAATAGTAGTGTCCGCACTGCCAGCACCGCAGGTCCCCCTCATCGAAGATGAGGTCTCCCCCGCATCTGGTGCAACTCTTTAGGTAACAATATATGGATTCCATCTCCATGATCCCCTCCCTCGGATTTGCCCTCTCCTGGGTCTCCTCTTTGTCTACTATTAATTGAACCGCAAGTCGGCTATGGAATCTGTGAAGCGGGACACGGGAAGGTTGTGGAGTTGGGCACGGGGAGGCTGTGACCTTCGACACCGTCGAGAGGTGATGCGGTGAGGACAGGCCGCCTTTGGGCCGGCCGTGGGAAGGCGCTAGGTGGTAACGTGACCAGTGAGTCATCCTAATGGCCGATGGAGAAATCGGCCATCTTCCTGATCAAAAGGGGCTGTGCTCCGGCTATCATAGAGGTGGGACGAGTAGGAATCACTAAAATCAAGGTACAGGAGGGCGATATGGAAGAGATAGAGAAGCTACTCAAGAACTCTGTGGAGGAGATGGAGAGGCTGCTGAGTGCGAAGACCGTGGTCGGAGTGAGGTGGACCCCAAAATTCGGACAGGTGGCTAAGAGAGAGTCCCGCTCCTAAAATAGGACGGAAACAAGGAGCAGGACATGAAGCAAACACGTAAGAAGCACAGCCCAGTCTTCAAGGCCAAAGTGGCTTTGGCCGCGCTCCAGGGGGAGCACACCATTGCAGAGCTGGCCAGCCGGTTTGAAGTCCACCCGAGCCAGATCCATGCCTGGAAGAAGGCCTTGACTCAGGGGGCGCCGCACCTCTTTGAAAATGGTGGTGGACGCCAGGAGAAGGACCAAGAGGTCCTCACTGCCCAGCTCTACCAACAGATTGGGCAGCTCAAGGTGGAACGGGATTTTTTGTCACGGAGCTTCGGGTTGTGAGCCGGTCCCAACGCCGGGCCATGATTGACCGAGAAGAATCGAAGCTGTCTCTGGTACGCCAGTGCGCCTTGCTGGGTATCAGCCGCTCCTCGTTGTACTACCTGCCAACCGAGGCCGGCGCCGAGGACTTGGAGTTGATGGCCCTCATAGACCAACAGTACCTGAAGACACCTTTCTACGGCTCCAGAAGGATGACTGCCTGGCTCAGCAATCACGGACACCAGGTCAACCGCAAGCGGGTCCGCCGGCTGATGCAGCTGATAGGCCTGGAGGCCATCTACCGGCGTCCCAACACCAGCAAGCCAAACCCAGGGCATAAGGTCTATCCGTACTTGCTCAGGGGGCTGGAGATCAACCGGGTCAACCAGGTGTGGGCCACCGACATCACCTACATACCCATGGCTCGGGGTTTCCTCTACTTGGTGGCCATCATGGACTGGCACAGCCGCTACGTGCTGGCCTGGCGGCTGTCCAACACCCTGGAGGTAGACTTCTGTGTTGCGGCTCTGGAAGAGGCCTTGAGCAAGGGTCGGCCACAGATCTTCAACACCGACCAGGGCAGCCAGTTCACCAGCGAGGCCTTCACCAGCATGCTGCTGGCGCAAGGCGTTCAAGTGAGCATGGACGGCAGGGGCCGGTGCATGGACAACGTCTTCGTGGAACGGCTGTGGCGCAGCATCAAGTACGAGGAGGTGTACCTGAAGGCATACCAAAATGGGACTGAGGCCAGAAAGGGGATTGGGGCTTATCTGGCCTTCTACAACCAAGAGCGGCCCCATCAAGCCCTGGGCTATCGGTCACCGGGTCAGGTGTTCCATGCAGTGAGCCCACAAAGGTGTTTACTGGAACATCCACGAGCCTTACCATCGGATGAAGGTTTACAAGACACCCCAGCGGTAGACTCTCTTATTTTAGCCTCACCGCTGTCCTGATCATGGGGTCCACTTGAAAGGATGGACATGATGAAGAAGGGGGCGTCGGGACCGGTGGCGGCGGTGGAGTCAAGCCCGTTGCTGTCATCATTATCAACAAGGATGGCGTCAGAGTAGAGCCTGTAGCTGGGCCTCCCTCCGCCCTTGAAAAGGTGGGAGCGGCTATAGGTGCGGCGCTGCAAAAACGCGGCGAGAAATCTGAGTAGAGAATAGTGCATCATGTGGTGGGTCTGGGTCCTGGTGGCACTATCTAGCCTGGCGGGCTTGCTCGTCCTGCTCCTGTCCGTACCCATTGATCTGAGCTTTTCTCTGGAGAGGGATGAAAGTTTTCGGTCAAGGGTGCGGATAGGGTGGCTCTTCGGGTTAGTCGGGAAAGACCTTGGCGGAGGGGAAAAGGGAAAGGAGCCGAAGCAGGAGAAGAAGCCGCGGAAACAGGGCCGAAGAAGCAAGAGGAGCCCCCGGCCATTCCTGGCCGCGATCAGGACGGGAGGATTTCCCCGACACTCATTGAGGTTTGCGAGGCGGATGCTAAGGGCCATCAGGGTGAGGGAGCTGAATCTGGGCTTGCAGGTTGGGTTGGGTGACCCGGCGGAGACAGGACGGCTCCTCGGGCTGATGAGTCCAGTCGCAGCCTGTGTCGATGCGGTCCCTCGTTTTCACATGAGTGTAGAGCCCGATTTTAACGAGGAGACCTTTCGGGGTTACTGTAACGGCTCAGTCAGGATTTACCCGATCCGAATGGTGCCGCCGATAGTTCTCTTCGCCCTCTCATTAACGAGCTTTCGAGGATTCAAGGCAATGCTGGGAGCACGCCGATGATGGAAGAGGTCCGTACCGGCCAACCCGTTGTAATCGGAGAGCTGACCATCACCCCCATAGAAAGGGTGCGGGTCTATAGTGGTACCGACGGAGCGGGATTTTGGGTTTACGCTTACAAAGAGCCCGTAAGTATCATCATAGACTCGCCGGACGGACAGAGGACCATGAATGTGACCGTGCAAGCGCCCGTCAGCGAGAGCTGGCCTGAGAAGCCCTGCCGGTAAGGTGCCCTACAGCCCTTTCTGGACTGGGAGCCCCGGAATCTTCAGCTGGATGCGGAACAGGCCGTCCCAGGTGGTGATGAACAGGGTTCTCCGGTCATCGCCGCCCCAGCCACAGTTGGTCGTCTGGCGGGCTCCGGTCAGGACGGTCCCGAAGTGCTTGCCATTGGGGTCTATACTGGATCGCCGAAGACCTTCTCCGCGCATTTCTCCAGGAGGTTGGGGAGAGCGACGTCAGCCCGTAGCCGTGTTACGAGACGGGGCTGGGGCTCACGGCCCCTGCCAGCTAAAGGCCGAATAGTGGCCGTTCTTTCCCGTGTTGTCCCAGTTCATGCCGTGGTCGGTGTAGGTGCTCCCCGTGCCCCTCGCCAGGGCGAGAGAGGAGCTGACCGGGTGGCTTGAGTTGGTCACCCGCATGGCCCTGGTGCGGCCGCGGGCGGTGATCCCCTCCACGGCGAACTCCATGATCTGGGGTATGGACACGCTCCGGGTGCGTCCTCTGGCCGTGTAGGTGATTGGGGTGTACTTGATACCCCTGAAATCCGAGATCACGCTCATCCAGCGGCTGGCGGGCCCTCCTGCTTTCCCCGAAAGGATGCGGCCCAAGGCCTCCCGCTGCCGCCCGTCGGCCCTCTCGTCGATATACATGGCCGCGATCCAGTTGCCCTCGGACATGAGTCCCGGCGAGCGGTATACGACCACGAAGTTCAGGCCGCTGAGGGGAGCGCCGTTGAAGTCCCCCTCTCGAACGTGGAAGGCCAGGGCCACGTCACAGTTCCCGTCAGTCGGCATCGCGTTGCCCCCCGGCACAAGGCATGGACATAAAATCGCGCAGTTGCAGTTCTCGAAGTAGTCGCCCCTCAAACGCCACTTTTCTGTAGCCACCTCGGTTACCTCCCTGGTTTATGAGATGTCGTGCCAGAGCCTCATATGGTCCGCGTGGGTATCCAGATAGGCGCCTTCCTGGTAGTGGGTGTCGTAGAACTCGGTGTCGATGTGCTGTGCTTGCACCAGCATGAGCATGGCGATGGTGGGCACCGTTCCCGGGAACTTGCCGTAGGTGTCGTAGATGTACTGGGCAACCTCGCCCGCGCAGGCGATGATCTCCTCGCTGTAGGGCACCACGCTCCCCTTGACCTCGGCGTTCCGCCTGAAGGGGCCGGGGGTCTCCGGATCATAGGTGCCGCCCTCGCCGAACTTCCACTCGGCCACCTGCCGGGCCGCCGCCCTCATATCGGCGTAGTAGGGAGGGCAGAGGCTCTCGTAGTGCCCGTCCAGACCTACCGGGTTGGGCACCGGCCACCGCGGGTCCCGCTGAAACCGGAAACCCAGGCCCGGGATTCCCTGTTCCGCGAAGGCCCCCATGAGGGCTGTAGGAGTTGATACCCTGGTACATCCAGCCTCCCAGGCCCATGGCCTGTAGCGTCAGCACCATGTTGTGCGCCATCGTCGAGAGGGCGGCGGCCGCCCCGGTGAGCGCGCCCTGCTCCATCTGGGTCAGGGGGATCCCCCTTCCCCCATCCAGGAGGCCCGAGCGGATGTATGGCTCCAGGTCCCCGGCCAGGCGGCCGTTCCGGTCATCGTAGAACACCGACCGGTTCTGAATGCGAATCATAAGCAGGGAGAGGAAGTACTGGCCTACGTCGGCCACGGGCATGAAAAGAGTGGAGCCGGGGAAGTTGGCGCTCCACAGGTTGTGCTCGAAGACGTGAGGCACCTCCCGTGGCACCGTGAGACGCCGGTCACTGATCCTTACTATCTGCTGGTGGCAGGTGGCCAGTATCCGCTCGATGTCATCCAGGTCCTCCATCTCCCGTAACCGAGTGGGAGGCAGGTCACGCAGTCGAGTGAGGTATACTCCCTCGTCGTCGGTGTAGAAGAGCTTGGGCGTGCCTATCGCGGCACCCGTGGGAAAGGTGCGTCCGGTGAGGCGTAGGGAGTAGCTCGCGTGCGCTCCCTCTGTTGCGGGGCTGTAGGGGATGCCGAAGGTCCAGCCGTTTACTCCGGTGCCGGCGGCCACGAGGAGGGCCTGCTCCAATCTGGTGAGGGGGGCCGGCGCGTGGCGGGACTTGAAGGCCAGTGGCCCGGGGGGCATCTCCATCCCCATCCCGAATCGCCGGGAGCGGCGGCCGTAGAGGGCCTTCAGCAGGGGAAAGGTCCAGAGCTCACGGATGGGACCGCTGGATGACTTCTCCATCATGCCCACCCCTTCGGAGGTATCCTCGGCACCCCGCCCCGGTGCAAAGCTTCCCGAGGCACCCCCTAATACTCGTAGAACATCCGCTGGACCTCTTTCCGGTCGCGGGTGACGTTGAGGGCCAGCATCAGCAGAATGCGGGCCTTCTGGGGGAGGAGGCTGTCGGAGACCATGAAGCCCAGGCTGTCAGTGCGCGGCGTCATGACCACCCGTCCCGCGGCGGCCCGGGAGGCCAGGACCACGGAGATACCTGCCTTCACCGCCTGGGCACCCGCTTCCATCACGACGGGTGGGAGGGTCCCGCTGCCGAAACCGGCGAGTATCAGCCCATCGGACCGATGCTGGCGCACCGCCTCCACGAGCATCCCGTCGTCCCCCGCGTAGGTGTAGACGATGTCCACCCGCGGCAGGGACTTCACCCCGGCGATGTCGAAGGGGGTTGAGGTGGTGTGCTTCCGAGTAGGGATCCGGTAGAAAACCACCTCCCCATCGGAGTCGGCGTACCCCAGAAACCCCAGCTCGTTGGGCTTGAAGGTCTCCACGCGGAGGGTGTTGCTCTTGCTCACGTCCCTGGCCGACTGGATCTCGTTGTTCAGCACGGTGAGGACGCCTTTCCCACCTGCGTCGGGGGTGGCGGCGATGCGTATGGCGTCCAGGAGGTTGATGTCAGCGTCGGTGCTGATGGAGGAGGGGGGACGCATGGCGCCGGTCACCACCACAGGTTTGGAGGACTTTACCGTCAGGTGCAGGAAGTAGGCGGTCTCTTCCAGTGTGGCCGTCCCATGGGTCACCACCACCCCCGCGGCGCCCGGGTCCTCCTGGAAGATCTGGTTGATCCGCTGGCCGATCCCCAGCCACTCCTTGTGGCCTATGGAGGTGCTGCCCACGTTGTGGAGGCTCTCGGTCTGGACCTCCGCTATCTCCTTCACTTCGGGTATACGGTCCAGCTGCTGATCGATGGTCAGCTTATTGCCGAGCTCGGGGTAGATGGTGTAGTCCAGCCGGTCCCGACCGATCCCTGCGATGCTGCCGCCGGTCGCCACGACCCGGACCCTGGGAAGCGAGCTTGGCATATTTGTACCTCCGGTAGAGTCTGGTGAGCCCCTGGATCTATCGCCGCTAAGCTGGCCGGTCCGGTAGGACCGAAGTGGTCCAAACTGGAGACGCCTCGGGGCGGACCGGCTAGCTCTTCCCCTCCTTGCGTCGTGAGGCGAGGAA
This sequence comes from Dehalococcoidia bacterium, assembly GCA_965247055.1. Taxonomy (GTDB): domain Bacteria; phylum Chloroflexota; class Dehalococcoidia; order Lucifugimonadales; family JAGWBF01; genus CBDFGE01. The sequence goes on along the minus strand of CBDFGE010000006.1, from coordinate 187,861 downwards.
CTCATCGGCAAGGACGATGATGGCCAGGATCGCGAGAAGACTGCCCCCGGTGAACCACCCGACGACATTCAGCTTCCATATCCGATCGTCGATGCCTATGACGAGGCCGATGATGCCGCAGACGACCGCAAGCAGCATCAGCAGCCGGGCAAGAAGTATTCTCAAATCCGTTCCGCTCATACTCGTCCCCCTTTGTTATCAGGTCTGTGGACTAGTGCTCATACTTTACTCCACTCCCCTGCCTGTGGCAAGTAGGGGGAGGTAGATCGACACGCGCCGTCCGGTAGCTTGCCGGCGCGATGCTAGCGCGAGGCCGGCAGGTACTGCCTGTACCACTCCAGCGTCGCGGCCATCACCTCGCTGAAGGCAGGCTCCTGATAGACCTCGTAGTGGCTGTAGCCCTTCAGCACCACCAGCCTCTTCGGCTCCCCGGCGTGGGCGTAGAGCTGCTCCGACTCCTCAGGCGGGACGAGGCGGTCGTTATCCGTCGTGATGAACAGGATGGGCCGAGGAGATATTCTGTCTACGATCCACTCGGGGTTGAAGCCAATGGTATCGTCCACGTACTCCAGGGGTAGGGTGTTGACGGCGGCGGGGTTGCCGCGCCGGGCGGCCGCCGCCAGCTCCGCCGACTGCCGGTCGTTCAGGAGCACCTCGCCCCGTTCCACGAGCTCCGAGCTCCCAGTGGTGGCCCTCTTCTCCCGGTCGGCCCTGGACCGTTCCAGAAGGTCAAACCATTCGTCCATGCGGCGGACCCGGCTCATCCAGCGGGCCCCATTGCCGATGCCCACCACGCTGACGATGCACCGGGCCCGCTGGTCTATCGCCCCCACCCATGTCGCGATCGCCCCACCGTAGCTCGTCCCGTAGAGTCCGATGCGCTCCGGGTCGACCTCCGGCTGGAGGCCGAGATAGGTCATCGCCGCCTGCACGTCCAGCACCCGGCCATAGGGCGCGAGACGGCTGCGGGGACCCTCACTATCGCCCCAGCCCTTGTAGTCGAAGGTCATCGCTACGTAGCCGGCCTCGTTAAGCGCCCGGGCGTTGTAGGGAAGGTACAGGTCCTTGACGCCGGTGTAGCCGTGGCAGAGGAGCACCCCGGCCCGCACCTCGCCGGACCCGAGGCCCTCGGGAACGTAGATATCGCCGCAGAGGTTGAAGCCCTCGCTATAGAACTCCACCGGGCGTTTCATGGCCTTCCCCTTTCCCGGCGCCGCCGGGCCCGGCCCGTATTATAGCACGGCGCCGGTGCCGTCCCCGTCCCAAGTTGACCCTCCGGCGCCCCCGCCCTTATAATGGGTCCAACGTCCAAAGGGGACCGGGACAGCGAAGAGAACAGGCGGAGGTACGGTTAGCTATGGGTGAGCACGAGCTACGCATATACTCGCCCTCGGGCATCGTGGGCTATGGCTACAAGGAAGAGTCCTTCGCGAGGGCCCTGGAGAAGGACCCGCACCTGATCGCCTGCGACGGAGGCAGCACAGACCCGGGCCCCAACTACCTGGGCATGGGTAAGGCTTTCGTGGGCCGCGATGCGGCGAAGCGGGACCTGAAGAACATGCTCATAGCCGGACACGACAGGAAGATACCCGTCATCGTGGGCACCAGCGGTGGCGCGGGCGGGGACCCCCACCTCCAATGGACCCGGGAGATCGTGGAGGAGATAGCCAGGGAGAACGGGCTCCACTTTAAAATGGCCCTCATCCACTCGGAGCAGAGCAAAGAGTACGTCACCGGGAAGCTGGAAGAGGGGAAGGTGAAACCCCTCTGGCCCCTGGGGGCCCTTGCCCGTGAGACCGTGGAAAAGAGCGCGCGCATAGTGGGCATGGCGGGGGTGGAGCCCTACATCGAGGCGCTGGGCCAGGGCGCCCAGGTCATCCTGGCGGGGCGCTCCGATGACTCGGCCATCTTCGCCGCCCTCCCCATAAAGGAGGAGTTCGACCCGGCCCTGGGCTGGGTGGCGGGCAAACTCCTGGAGTGCGGGGCCGCCTGCACTGAGCCCAGGGGCAAGTACGGCACCGAGGGAGTAATGGTATCGGTGCGCGAGGACCACGTCCTGGTGGAGCCGCCCCATCCGGGCCTTCGGTGCACCCCCCATAGCGTCGGCAGCTTCTTTCTCCACGAGAACGAAACGCCCCTCTACCACACCGAGCCCTCGGGGGTCTTGGACCTGACCCAGGTACAGTTCGAGGCCGTGGACGACCGCACGGTCAAGGTCACCGGGGCCCGCTTCGCGCCCGCGGAGAGGTACACCGTGCGCTTGGAGGGGGTAGAGTTCGCCGGTTACCGCTGCATCTGCGTCTCCACCACCCGCGACCCGGTCCTGGTGCAGTGCATCGACAGCTACATCGATTCCGTGCGGGGCATCACCGAGCAGCGCATCGAGGGGCTGGGGATCGGGGAGGACGACTACAAACTCGTGTACCGCATCATCGGCAAGGACTCGGTGATGGGCGGACGGGAGCCGGTGAGGGAGCTGAACGGTCACGAGTTGGGGGTAATCATCGAGGCCGTGGCACCCACCCAGGCCATCGCTAACGAGATCGTGGGGATGGCCCGGCAGGTTGCCAAGAACGGGTACTACGAGGGAAAGCTGTGCGACGAGGGGTGCCTCACCTTCCCCTACTCCCCCTCGGACATCCCGGTTGGGCCGGTGTACCGCTTCAGCATCCTTCATACCGTAGCGCCGGACAGCCCCCTGGAGATGTTCCCCATAGAGTACGTGACGGTGTGAGGTAGCGGACCATGCCTAAGATAAGGGACATCGCGTCGATATGCCGTAGCAAGAATGCGAGCCCCTTCCTGGTTACCCTGGATGTGGTCTTCCCCAACCGGGAGACCTTCGAGAGGGTGCGGGATTCCGGCGTGATCAGCAAAGAGCTGATCTCCAGGCTGTACAGCGTCTCCGAGGCGGACGTACTTCTTGTGGAGTTTCCCCCGGCCAACGCCTTCAAGGCCACCGTCCCCCGGCTGTACGGCTCGGGGGACGTGGAGGACGGGGACGTCTACGGCGCCCAGCAACACGCTCCCCTCATGGACGTGGAGGTCCCCGCATAGCGTCTCCCGGCCACCCCGAGCCGGGTCAGACAGCCGGGGGTTGCAAAACGGCCTTGGCGCTGTCAAGATAGGTCCATGAGCGTAGGCGCTTTTGACCTCAAACAGCCGTTACCCGAGCTAACGGAGCCCCACGCGGTCGCAATCCTTCGCCCGTGGATCAACGTGGGCAGGGTGGGTACCCTCACGTTGACCCGGCTGGAGCGCCACTTTGGGGCGCAGGAGCTGGGAGCGCTGGCCCGGCCCGGAAACTTCTACGATTTCACCCGGTACCGGCCCAGGACCCGCGTCGTCGGGGACCGCAGGGAGATGACCATCCCCAACAGCACCATCAGCTACACCCGCAGGGAGGAACGGCCCGATTTCCTGTTTCTCAACCTGAGGGAGCCCCACGCCCTGGGGGAGGACTTTGTCGATTCCGTCCTGGAAGTCCTGAAGACCTTCGACGTGAAGCGGTACTGCATGGTGGGAGGTATGTACGACGTCGTGCCCCACACCAGGCCGCTGCTGGTCTCGGGCGCCTACGGAGGGGAGCAAGCCTCGGAAGAGGCCAGGAGGGTCCGGTTGCAGGAGAGCAGCTACCAGGGTCCGACCAGCATCACCTCGCTGATCACCCAGGAGGCATTGAAGCTGGGGATCGAGCATATGACCTTCGTGGTCCATCTGCCCCAGTACGTGCAGCTTGAGGAGGACTACGCTGGGGCGTCTCGGCTCACGTCTATCCTCTGCTCGCTGTACCAGCTCCCCCCTCACCTGGCGGATGAGGAGCGGGGACAGAGGCAGTATGGGGAGCTTAGCTCGGCGGTGGAGCGGAACACGGACCTCAAGGGAATCCTCCAGCACCTGGAGGCCCAGTACGACGCCCGCCAGGTGCCCACCGAGGAGCCGCCGCCTCCCCTCTCCCCCGAGGTGGAACGGTTCCTGCGCGAGCTGGACCGCCCGGAGGGCGAGGGCTAGGAGCCTCCCCCGGCGCCCGACGCCGCCCTGTACCAGTCCAGGATCTCGCTCCCGGTCATGAAGAGCACCCCTTCGTGCCCCTTGATGTACTGGAATATCTGGTCGTAGTAGCGTATGCGGTGGGGCACGCCCGTGATGTAGGGATGGGTGGAGACCGCCATGATCCGGGCGCTTGCCTCCCCCTCTCTGTACAAGGTGTCGAACTGGTCCCGCGATCGCTCGAAGATCTCCGGCGAGCGGTGGTTCTGTATAAGGTAGATCGGGATGTCGTTTATCTCCAGCGTGTAGGGTATGGAGATGAGACTGCCCTTCTTCACCTTCATAGGGTAGGGCTGGTCGTCGTTGACCCAGTCGCACACGTACTCGATCCCCTCCTCGGCCAAGATATCCGGCGTATGGAAGGTCTCGGCAAGCCCCGGCCCCATCCATCCCCTGGGAGCAGTGCCCGTGGTCTCTTTTATCAGCTGGATCGTCCGCCTTATGACGCCTCTCTCGTCCTCTTCCAGGTTCAGGGCCCTCTGGGTGAACCCGTGGCCGATGATCTCCCATCCGCTCTTCAGGCTCTCCTCCACGATGGCGGGGTAGGAGTTGCAGATGGAGGCGTTGAGGCTTACGGTCGCCCGCACCTGGTGGGAGTCCAGGACCTGCTTCATCCTCCAGAACCCTACCCGCAGCCCGTAGTCGAACCAGCTGAAGTTGGCGATGTCGGGGACCACTGTGACCCCCTGGGGAGCGGGTATGACGGTGCGGGCCATCGGGGCGTTGATGTCCCACTCCTCCACGTTGATGATGGGCCACACGGCCACCCTCGCGTTACCCGGAAGCTTCAGGGGCCGCCGGTGGACGATGGGAATGTAGTCTGCCCTGGGATTGCTCATGGACCGTGCCTTCGGCCAAGGTCTGTGCCGGTGTTGCGGGGACTGGACCGCTGTGGCGTCACAAAGGACAAGAAGGGCTAGCGCAGCTCCTTGGGGAGGATGAAGGCCACGTTCTCCTCAATCCCCGCGAGGGTGGTCACGTCGTCCGGCTCCAGCGCCTTGATCACAGCATCCACCAGAACCTCCGGGGTCGACGCCCCCGAGGTGATGCCGACCCGGCGTACTCCGGCGATGGCCTCCGTGTCGAGGTCCTCGGGTCCCATTATCAGGTAAGCGGGCACGCCGTGGGCTTCGGCCACCTCCCGAAGGCGGCTGCAGTTAGAGCTGTTCTGGGCTCCGATAACCAGGACCACGTCCACGATGTCCGCCAGCCGCTTGACCGCTTCCTGGCGGTTGGTGGTGGCGTAGCAGATGTCCGCCCTGGTTATCGCGTCGGGGAAGATCTCTTCAATGTGTTCCACGACCTCCCGAGTGTCGTCCACCGACAGGGTTGTCTGTGTAAGGACAACCACAGGTGTATCCGTGTTCCAACGCGGCAGGTCCAGCCCCTCGCGCTCGTCCACCAGGGTCATGGGCGTCTGGCCCATTGTGCCGTGCACCTCCTGGTGGCCCCGGTGCCCAACCAGGATAACCCTTCTGCCCTCCCTCTGGTACTTCTTCGCCTCGTTGTGGACCCTTGTTACTAGGGGACAGGTGGCGTCGATGATCCTGAGCCCTCTGGCCTCGGCCTTCCGGAAGTCCTCTGGGGCGGAGCCATGGGCGGAGAATACCACCACCGACTCGGAGGGTATCTCCTCGACGTTCTCCACGGTGATGGCGCCCTTCCTCTCCAGGCTGGCGACCACGTAGGGGTTGTGCACGATCTGGTGCTTTACGTAAACGGGCGGCCCGAACTTGGCCAGGCATAGCTCGACCACCTCGATGGCCCGCACCACGCCAGCGCAGAAGCCTCGCGGAGAGCTGAGTACCACGTCCATCAAGTTGCCTCCCTACGGTCCACGTAAAACGCCTGCAGCACCCGGCCTGCCTGTACAAAAGGACCGACATATTATATCATGTCGGTGCGGTTAAGGTGGGAGCGCGCCGGGGACCCGTAGGGCCCGGCGTCCGCGGTCCCACGAAAGGAGCGTCCATGGATACCATACTTGAGGAGTACGTCCAGAAGCATCCGGGCTCGGCCCAGCGGTACGAGGAGGCCACGCAGATATTTCCCGGGGGCGTGACCCATGACACCAGGTACGTGACTCCCTTCCCCATCTACGTCACCCACGGCAGCGGCCCCCTGAAATGGGACGTGGACGGCAACGAGTACGTGGACTACGTGTCCGGCCACGGATCCCTGATCCTGGGTCACTCCCATCCCGCGATCGTGGCGGCGGTGACCAACCAGGTCGCCAGGGGCACCCACCTGGGGGCCAACACCGACGAGGAGATACGCTGGGGCCGGGCCATAAAGAGGCTGGTCCCGTCCATAGAGAAGATACGCTGCCACAGCTCGGGCACCGAGGCGACGTTGATGGCCCTTCGCCTCGCCAGGGCCTACACGGGCAAGAACAAGGTGGTCAAGTTCGTCGAGCACTTCCACGGCTGGCACGACTACTCGGTTACTCTGGGCGACGCGCCCGTGGCCGGAGTCCCCGAGACCACCGCCCAGTCCATGATCGTGCTTCCCCCCGGCGATATCTCCGCCGTCGAGCAGGTCCTATCGCGGGACGGGGACGTCGCCGCCGTTATCCTGGAGCCCACCGGCGCCCACTTCGGCCAGCTCCCCATCATGGTCCCCCGGTTCCTGGATGACCTGAGGGAGGTCACCAGAAGGTACGGGGTGCTCCTCATCATGGACGAGGTGGTCACCGGCTTCCGGGTCTCCCCCGGCGGGGCGCAGGTGAAGTTCGGCATCGACCCCGACCTGACTACCTTCGCCAAGATCGTGGCCGGCGGGCTGCCTGGAGGTGTCGTGGGGGGCAAGGCCGACATCATAGACATGATCGCCTTCCGCGACGACGCGGCCTGGGACAGCCAGAACCGCATAGCCCATCCCGGCACCTTCAACGCCAACCCGCTTTCTGCGGCGGCGGGGGCCACGTGCCTGGAGATGATCGCCAGCCAGCCCATCAACGACAGGGCCGACGCCATGGCGGCCCGGCTCAAGAAGGGGCTCAACGCGATTTTCTCCAAGATGGAGGTGGCGGGCCACGCCCAGGGCCTCTCCTCCCTTATCCACATAACCCTGAGGGACTGCGACTGCGACCGGGAGATGTGCACCATGCCCCACCGGGAGATCAAGGCGGCGGCGGGCCCCGAGCTGACCATGCCCCTGAAGCGGGCCATGATCAACGGGGGGGCGGACATCATGGGCCGTGGGTCCCTCATCGTCTCCTCCACCCACCGGGAGCAGGACGTGGACCGCACCCTGGAGGCCTTCGAGGGGGCGCTGTCGGCCATGCGCCGGGACGGGGTGGTCTAGGGCGGGCGCGCCAACGGGTGCGAGTGGCGAAGCCCTAAAGCGAGAAGTTGTCAGGGGAACGGCAAGAAAGGTCGTAGGGGACGGAAGGGTTGGCGAAGGAGCCACCATACGAGTCCCCATGGTCTTCTCTGAACTCTCAGTTGTCTCCAAAACCATCGTAAGCGAACTCGTGGTCTGGGCCGTCGAGCACGCCGTGCGAGGGCGAGTGGTTGCTCCTGCCTCCATCGGATGAACCGCCGCACTTCGTGGTTGAGTTCTGGTCTAATGCGCGAACTTAGCACTCGTGCGTGGTACCTGGTCAGTTCTCCGTTGGTGTTGCGGTATGCCCATGCCAGCAGGAGAGACAGTAACATCAGTACCCCGAGGTAAACACCCACGCCTATTTCGTGGAAATGGAAGCTGTCCCGGGCATCGTGGGAGTAGATGTCGCTTCCCCACGCCATCGTCATGCCATAGGAAAGGCCGAATCCTAGCAGCCCGCCGAAGACTGCCAGGTTTGCCTGGGCTATCAGCACACATGAGCCGGACCGTCTACGTATGTAGTTAACAACCTCGTCCCTCAAACGTCCGCCATGTGTTAGTTGATCAATCTCTCCCTGGCTGTCCTCGCGATTGAGCTGGCCTTTGAACTCAAACCAACGAGGCAGTCCCACGTTGAAGTATCCACCGAAAAATCGTTCCCACAACCGGACGAAGACCAGGTTCGCTAATGGGCCTACCGCTACCGCACCACCGGCCAGGCCCGCCCAGAAGAGCCCGCTGCTCAGCAGCTTCGGCGTCTGGTCTATCGTGAGAAGTGCCCCGACGAACAGGGCGGCCAGCGTGCTGCCGCCGACGGAGATTATAGGAAGCGGCTCCCTGTCCATGGGGCCAGTATAGCGGCCGTCGAGGGCGCCGCCAAGCGCCGTGCGCGCGTTGACACCCCCGAGAGCCCAGTGTTGACATGGTGGCCTCAAGCCCAGGATACTGGAGGAGGGTTTTCACGGGAGAAAAGAGTCCGCTAGCACAACTACCGGGAGTGCTGAAACTACCAGGAGTGCTGAGGTGGGGAAGATCACGCTGGAGGCCAGGGTGCTCCAGGACGGCGACGGCTACCTGGCCAGCGTCGACGTCCTGGAGGTGACGGGCAGAGGGGCAACCCCCCAAGAGGCCCAGGACGCCCTGGTGGAAGGCTTCATGTCCTGGGTGCAGGCTCGCGAAGGCCAGGCCAACCTTGAGAGCACCCTCTCCGATGCCGGCTACCCAGGCGCGGACGAGGATACGGAGCTGGAGCTCCAGTTCGTGGAGTGACGCAGCCCAACCTAGCCGGTGGTTGCCCTCGGCGTGGCCGCAGCCCCATGCCTCAGGGCCGCTGCGATCTCTAGCACCATCTGCTTGGCGTCGCCGAACAGCATCAGAGTGTTGTCGGCGGCAAACAGAGGGTTGGGTATTCCCGCGAAGCCTGGGCTGAGACTCCGCTTGACCACGACCACCGTCCGGGCCTGGTCCACGTCGAGGATGGGCATACCTGCAATGGGAATGCTAGGGTCCGCCGTGCGCGCCAGAGGGTTGACCACGTCGTTGGCGCCGAGCACCAGCACCAGGTCGGTCTGCGGGAAGGTGGGATTGATCTCATCCATATCCTTCAGTTTCTCGTAAGGGATGTCCGCGTCGGCCAGCAGGACGTTCATGTGGCCCGGCATCCTCCCCGCCACCGGATGGATGGCGTACTCCACCTCCACCCCTCTGGCCTCCAGCAGGTTGGCCAGGTCCCGCACGGCGTACTGGGCCTGGGCGGTAGCCAGGCCGAAGCCGGGGGCGATGACCACGCGGCGGGCATCCTCCAGCAGCATGACCACCTCCTCGGGCGTGGAGGACTTTATCCGCCCGGCGTAGATGGCTTCGGCTTCCCCTGGTCTCGAAACGGCGGCCCCCACCCCGGCAAACAGCACGTTGGCCAGGGAGCGGTTCATGGCCCGGGACATGTGAAGGGTGAGGAGAAATCCTGCGGCGCCCACCAGGGAGCCGGCGATTATCAGCATGTTATTGTCCAGGGCAAATCCGGTGGCCGCCGCCGCCAGCCCCGATGACGAGTTGAGGAGGGAGATGATCACCGGCATGTCGGCCCCGCCAACGGGGACCACCAGCATCACTCCCAGGATTCCGGCGACGCCGAGTAGAATCCAGAAGGTGATGAGGGGGTTGGAGCCGGCCACCAGCCAGGCGACCAGCCCCAGGCAGGCCAACGCCAGCGCTCCGTTCAAGAAATGATGGCCCGGCAGCGTCACAGGGCGCTCGGTTACGACTCCCTGGAGCTTCCCGAAGGCGACCATGCTTCCCCAGAAGGTTACGGCGCCTACCAGGGCGGACGCCCCCGCGGCCAGCTCGACTTGAGTCTCTGAGATGTCCCCTGGGACGAAGGTCGCTAGAGCAGCCCCGGCAATCAGGGCCGAGGCCCCGCCGCCGAATCCATTGAACAGAGCAACCAGCTGGGGCATCGAGGTCATTGGGACTCGGACGGCCGTCACGGTCCCGGCCAGCGCTCCTACCGTGACTCCTGCCAGGATCAACTCGTATCCCACTATCTTATGGTCGAAGAGGGTTACGATGACCGCGATAAGCATACCCGAGGCCCCCAGGAGGTTGCCCCTCGCGGCGGTCCTGGGATGGGACAGGCCCCGGAGGCCCAGGATGAAGAGGGCGGCCGCGGCGAGGTAGAACAGGTTGATCAGAGAGTCAGACATCCTAGCTCTTCCGGCGGAACTTCTGGAGCACCCTCTGGGTGACCAGGAACCCACCCGTCACGTTGACGGTAGCCAGCGCCACGGCGAAGACGCCCAGGACCGTGGCGAGGGTGGTCTTTTCGGCGCCCGTGGCCACCAGCGCCCCCACCAGAGTGATGCCTGAGATGGCATTGGCACCGGACATCAGGGGCGTATGCAGCAGCGCGGGCACCTTGCTGATAACCTCAAAGCCCACGAACAGGGCCAGGACGAACACGGTCAAAGAGATTACAAGGCTGTCCATCAGGCGCCTCTCCTTCTATCATCTGCCATCTGCCAGCACGTCGTCCGGACGGCGTAGCAGCTCGCGCACCTCGGGGTTGACCACCTCTCCCTGGTGGGTGACCAGGGTATCTCGAATGATGGGGTCCTCGGTCTCTATGTTGGGTCGCCCGTCCTTCACCAGGGTTGCCAGGAAAGCGGTCAGGTTCCGGGCGTACATCTGGCTGGCGTGGTAAGGAAGGGTAGACGGCAAGTTGACCGGCCCAAGAATAAGGACCCCGTGGATCTCGACCGTCTCTCCCGGGCGGGTAAGCGCGCAGTTCCCGCCCGACTCCGCGGCCAGATCAACGATTATGGAGCCCGGCCGCATAATTCTCACCATCTCCTCGGTGACCAGTATGGGGGCCTTCTTGCCGGGCACCGCCGCTGTAGTGATGACCACATCGCTTTCGGCCACCGCGCGAGACATCATCTCTCGCTGACGCCGGTAGAACTCCTCGTCCATGGCTCGGGCATACCCCCCGGCGCCCTCGGTGCCCGCTGTTTCAAGGGGAATGGTCAGGAACCTGGCGCGCAGGCTCTCGACCTCAGCCTTAACCGCGGGCCGAATATCGTAAGCGTCCACCACAGCACCCAGACGGCGGGCTGTCGCGATGGCGTGAAGCCCAGCCACGCCGGCCCCCACCACGAACACGTGGGCGGGCCTGACGGTGCCGGCGGCGGTCATCATCATGGGGAACATCTTGGGGAGCTCGTTGGCCGCCAGCAGCACGGCTTTGTAGCCCGCTACCGTGGCCATGGATGTCAGCGCGTCCATCGCCTGGGCACGGCTGAGGCGTGGGAGGAGTTCCAGGGCGAAAGCTGTCGCTCCACGCCTTGCCAGTTCCGCGATGGCCTCGGGCGCTCCCCGGGGATCAAGCAGCCCCAGGACAACCTGGCCGGGGCGCACCATCTCTAGGTCGGCGGGTCCGGCCTCTGGGTTGGCCCCCAGGCATCCCATGGGCAGCAGCACATCCGCGGAGGCAAAGAGGGCAGACCGCTCTGCGACCAGATGTACACCCTGCTCTTCATAGGCGGCGTCGGGGAACCCGGCCCTCAGCCCGGCGCACGATTCCAGCATTACCTCGAGCCCGATGGCCGTCAGCCGGGGCACTACCTCAGGCACCAGGGCGACCCGCCGCTCGGCCGGGCGGGTTTCCTTTGGGACTCCAACGATCATCCAAGAACCCCCGAGGCGCCGTCTGCGCCGCCATTGTCAACCAGTGTATCCCAAAGCAAGCCCGTTGGACACCCCCGCGAGTCCGCCCATCGATCCTACCGAGATGTATCGGCCGTCACACCACAGCCGCCGTTGACAAGTCCGTACGGGTCTGGTAAAATCTAAAGTAGCGTCCCCAGTAATCGAGGCGGATGGTCAAGGGCCAAAGGGAGCTGTTGCCGAGTAGGGAAGCCGGGAGGAGCAAGCAGGAGGCGGCGACGCCAAGAGTGAGCTCCAAAGGTTGAGCTGAAAGGCCCCGGTGGGTGGGCTCGAAGACCGGAGGCTGAGGTCACTGGGGGCGCTTCTTTTTATCCCCTTTGCCCAACGGGCTCCTGGATATCCTCTTCATCCTTCGGCTTGAGCACGCCTATGAACGGCAGGTTGCGGTACTTTTCCATGTAGTCCAGCCCGTAGCCCACCACGAACTCGTCGGGAATCTCGAAACCCACGTACTCCACGGGCACGTCCACGAGGCGCCGCACCCGTTTGTCCAGCAGGGCGCACACCTTCAGGCTGGCAGGGTTCCTGGTGAGCAGGTAGTTCATCAGGTAGTTCAGGGTCATGCCCGTGTCCACGATGTCCTCCACCAAGAGCACGTGCTGTCTCGTTATGTCCCGGTCCAGGTCCTTGGTTATCTTCACTCCCGCAGCGTCGCCGTTGAAGTGGGATATGGACATCAACTCCATGGACAGGGGAAGAGGGACCTGTCGCATCAGGTCCGACATAAAGCAAAGCACGCCTTTGAGGACCCCCACCAGCACAGGTTGAGTCCCGACGTAGTCCATGGAGATCTTCCGTCCCAGCTCCCTCACCCTCCGCCGGATCTGATCGCTGGTGATGAGCACCCGGTCTATACCCTGGATGTCTTCCTGTGCCAGAGGGCCGTACCCGTACTTGGCCAGTAGCCGGCGGTAGTCCCGCTTGTACAGGAGCTTGACGTTTACCTCCGGGTAGAGCTCCCGCAGATGCCTCAGCTTCCGATTCTTCTCGGTGACCAGCCTTTGCCTGAGGGTAGTGAGCTCTATGTACATGTCCAGGTCGGGGAGGTAGAAGTCGGGAGTGAACATCTCCATGATCCTGTCCCCTTCCTGGCGCAGGGGGAAGGAGCGGGGCTCGTAGACCCATTTGACGCCGTAGAAGTCCAGTATCCTGGCAAACTCCGACTCGCTGGGATGGGCAAACTTCACACCGGGCTGGCCCTCTGCGGGGGCTGCCTCCCCTTCGGGCCGTCCACCCACCCCGGCGACCGGTCGAGCCGTGGCCGGCTTCCTCCTAGCCTTCTTCGAGGCCGCCGGGGCCGTCCCCTTGGTCTGTTCCGGTTCAGCCAACTTCAACCCTCTTCGACGGACTGAAGACGTATCGGACTGACCTCAGATGTTACACCTCGTGGGCATACGATTGCAACACAGGGAGGCAATGGTTCCGCCAATTTCTCGGGCTGCCGCCGGCTTTCAGGACCCGTTGCAGCCGGGGCGGCGACTGTTAGACTGGCCGGCAGAACCGACGGCATGGAGGAGGTTCCCATATGGCGATGTTCCTACGGGATGACGACGTCAATGAGGCCGTTACGACGGAGCCAGGTCGTGGAGCTGCGCCCGACGTGGTTGCTGGCCAGGGAGAGGGGGCTGGGAATGGAGCTGGATTTCTGGGAGGCTGCGCCCAGACCCGGCGCGGGTTATGGGAGCCGCGAGCGCTGGGCCCAGTCCAGGAGGGCGGGCAGGTCCGCGTGTTCACGCATCAACTGGTGGAAGCGGCTCTGCTTGGCTGGATGGTGGAAGTTGGAGACCCCCAGGGTCGCGTCCAGCGCATGGGCAGTGGCCATGGTGTCCGATTGGACCACCAGCACGGGCACCCCCTGCTGCTCCGCCTGGTAGTGCACGTACTCGATGGGCTCACGTCCGCCTGTCAGGATGAGGCAGGTCGTGGGGGTAGACAGTGCCGCGAGCTGTATGTCAGGCCTGTCCCCGCGGACGACTACCGCCTTGTTTTCCGTACGCCCGAAATAGGTGGCCCCCTGGTCCATGATGTTGCCGCCGATGAGGAAATTTTCCACCAGGTCGTCGGACTTATCCTTCCCGAGGACCCACCGCGCGTCGAGCAGCTGGGCGATCTGGCCCAGCGTAGCCGACAGCATGAGACGGTCTTCCGGGATTGCCCCCAGGAACCTGACCCCACCAGACTCGACGGCGGCGGCCATCTCCGAGGCCACTCCCCGCATCTTGTAGCGGGTGACCGAGTTCACCACCACTCCCAGAAGCCGCTGGCGGAAGGGCTCACATGTACCGATCACTCGATCAGCAGTCAGGTGAGGGCTATAATGAAAGATAGCCAGCACACGGGCATCCAGGAGCTCGGCCAGACCTGCGGATATGCCGGAAGCCTCGACCCCCGGGTAGGCAAGGCTGGGTCCCTCGGCCAGGAGGACATCGGCGGCCAGACTCTCCGCCATCCCCCTGACCTCCCGGCCCGTACCTTCCGGCAGCTGATCACCGGCCTGTTCCGGCATCGGCAGGGGGGCGGGCGGCACCCCCTCTACCTTAAAGAGCGAAGTCCTGTGCCCGATGAAGGCGACGTCGGTATCGTTCCCCGGCTCAGCGGAGAAGGGTTTAAAATAGCCGGGCCCCCTGCCGGCCTGGGAAAGCTCCAGGGCCAGGGCACTGACTACGGCAGTCTTGCCGGCACCGGGCCGGTCGGAGGTGACGTAAAGGATATCCACTGGGTAATCCATTAACTGAATGGCGGGAGTATTTTAGCACAGGCTGGGACGGGTTACAGCACCAACGAACCAATCGAGATCTGTTCCACCAGTTGCCTCGCTTCGAACTCTTCTGACCCGACCCCTGGCTGAGGCGGTGCGCTGGGCCGCCATGACTTCATATAAACCGCGCCTGTGACCTCGCGCCTGCGTGGTGCCGCCGGGCCCGGAAGACTCAACAGGGGTGGCCACGCCGGCCACCCCTGTGCACTGTCGCCGTATTGGGGGAAGGCTACGCCGAGGCCGCCACCGGGGCCAGATGCTTCTGGAACCAGGCGATGGTCCTGGTCCAGGAGTCTTCGGCCGACGCCCTGTGATAGACGGGGCGGTCATCGCAGAAGAAGCCGTGGTCGGCGCCGGCGTAGACCTTGAAGTCCGCGGTCTTGCCGTGCTTCCGAAGCTCGGCCTCGATCTTCGCCACGTCCTCCACCGTCGGGTTCTTGTCCAGGTCCCCGAAGTTGCCCATCACCGGGCACTGTATGTTGGCGGTACGGGCGAAGGGAATGGGAGGGTCGCCCCAGGGGGCCATGATGTTTCCTCCGTAGAACACCGACGCCGCCGCCAGACCGGGGCAGGCCGCCGCCGCCAGGTAGGTGACCCGCCCGCCCATACAGAACCCCACAATGCCTATGCTGTCCCCCTGGACCCGTGGGAGCCTGTTTAGCCAGTCTATGGTGGTGTTGACGTCCAGGATTATCTGGTCGTCCCTCAGGTTGCCCATCGCGCTGCGCACGCTCTCCATGTCGCTGTAATCGTAGATCGGGTTGGTCCCCCTGATGCCTTCCGTCGTACCCTCCCGATGGAACAGGGCGGGAGCGACGGCGAAGTAGCCTGCCGCTGCAAACCGGTCGCACACATTCTGGATGTGCTTGTTTACGCCGAAGGCCTCCTGGATTACTATAACCGCCGGCGCCCGGCCGGGTACGTTAGGCTGGCTCACGTAGCTATTCATATCGTCCAGCAGCTCCCCTCCGGTCTCAACCCTCTGGATCTCCCAATACGACGCCATGCGCTTACTCCCTCCTGGCCTCAAAAGTAGGGCCTTCCCAAGATCGGATACTCCCTGCTACAGAGACTGGTCCCGCGGCTCCCCCTGGGCTCATCTTTGTATGGCTAGATTTTAGCAGAGCACCCAGCAGGGCACAAGGCCCGGTATGGGGCCGGCCAAGGGGAGAGGGCACGACCCGGGTACGCCCTGCCCAGCGACCGTTACATGGCGTCAGGGCTGGCACCCCTGGTCATATTGACCTCCCTCTGTTTGGGTCTGGCGCTGGGGTTGCCTTGGTCCGCCGCCCGCGGGGTATTCGCGGGTGAGGTCGTTGCCCCGGCACGCGTGGTTCGAGGACACCACAAAAGGCTTCAGCGTCTTCCTGCCCTACCTCACCTCGGGATCCGGGCTCCGCGTCATGCCCTGGTTGGAGGCGGGCACCGCCAGGTCGTTGACGTCTATCACCCCATCCCCGTTGGCATCGCCCCCCAGCAGAGTCACCATCAACGTTATATCCCGGTCCACCACCAGGCTGGCTATGGCAGTAGGCAGGAACCCATCCATCTCCACGACGACGTCGTAGGTGCCGGTGAGCAGCCGCGTCTCGAAGCGCCCATCCCCTGGGTCGCTAATTAGCTGGTCCACCACGGCGCCAGCTTGAGAGAAGGTTACCCGCGCACCCGTGATGGGGCCGGGCATCGCTTGCAGCGCCACTGTCCCCGCCACGACGTGCTGCTGGGGCCCCACCCCAGCCTCTAATTCGTACGCTCCTATGTCGCTGACGGCCACGCCGTCTCCGTCCCCGTCTATCGGCCTGGGCATACCCCGCTGGTCTGTCCCAGGAGCGGCCGCGTCGTTCCCGGCGTCGATGGCAGGGCTGCCCGGCAGGAGGGCATGGGTCGCGGTGGGGCCGCCGTTGTCCTGGAGTGGGCCAAGCTTGGGGTCTAGGGAGATGTCCGGGGTGCCCACCAGGTCGCCCGTCGCTGGAATATAGCCGCAACCGAGTAGGCTGCCGATCAAGTTATGGCCCAGGGACCTAACAGAGCCGTTGCAGTCCGGGCCGGTGCCCCCCGTGTTGCCAGCAATGATAGTGTTCGCCAACTCCGCCGCGCGGCCGCTGTTATGGATGCCGCCGCCGGTGCCGGCCGTGTTTCCACTGACGGTGCTGTTGGTCAGGGTCACTGTGCCTTGGGTCCAGATGCCGCCGCCGGTGCCGGCCGTGTTTCCACTGACGGTGCTGTTGGTCAGGGTCACTGTGCCTTGGGTCCAGATGCCGCCGCCGGTGCCTCTGGCCCCATTTCCACTGCCGGTACTGGTGGTGATGGTCAGTGAGCCGCCGTTGCTGTTGAGGATGCCGCCGCCTGACCCTGGGGCAGTATTGCCACTGACCGTGCTGTCGGTGACAGTCAGCGTGCCGCCGCTGTTGAAGATGCCGCTACCGCTGCTGCTGGCCGTGTTACCACTGACGATGCTGTTGGTCAGGGTCAGCGTGCTGCCATTTTGGAAGATGCCGCCGCCATCTCCGTTGATATTGCCATGCCGGATGGTCATCCCGGAGATGGCGACGTGGACTTCAACTATGTTGAAGACGCGGAAATCCGCCACGCCGGGGGCGCCGGGAGTCTCGACGGGGTTGACAGTGGAAGCCTGGATGATGGTGTCCTCGGCTCCTGCGCCTGCCAGGGCTAGAGCTTTGTCGATGGTAATCTGAGCGCCGAGGGTGAGGGTGTAGGTACCGGCGGGCACGATGACCTCATCGCCGGAAGCCGCCACGGCTATCGCCTCCCGCAGGGAGCAATCGGCGTCACAAACACCATCGAAGGTATCCTCCGTCTTGGTGACGGTGAGAGTAGCGGCCGCCGGACTCAGCCCTTCCGGGAGGGACGCCGGGGACCGGCCCTCGGCGGTGCCGATGAGGCTGGCGGCCAGCAGGCCCCCCGCCAGGGCCAGCGAAAGCACCCCCAGATATAAACGCAACGTTTTCCTGCGCATTTCATCCCTCCTCGGCGGGTACCGCTGGGTAAATCGTAAGTCCAAAGCTGGACTAGGTCAATGAGCCCCCGGGATGCGTATCCGGAGACTGCCGTTGACCACCGTTCGCCCCTGGTGTTACACTTTATTCCTGACCAAAACGGTCAACAATATTGACTAACGGCGCGGCGCTGGTGTAATATATCGTCGGCGGGGTACAAGCATGGTCCAGGGACGTCGTGGTCGAAGCGCGGCCCGGGGCCCAGGCCCTCAGGGATATCTGTAGACGGGAGCGAATATGTCCACCACACCAAAGGTGATCTCGCGGGAGACGGAACTCGCGGAATCGGACTACAAATGGGGCTTTACGATCGACATCGAGTCGGACGTGGCCCCCAAGGGCCTGAGCGAGGATATAGTCCGGTTCATCTCGGCGAAGAAGAACGAGCCCGAGTGGATGCTGGAGTGGCGGCTCAAGGCTTACAGACACTGGACCAGGCAGGACTCCCAGGAGCCCGGGTGGGCCAACGTCCATCATCCACCCATCGACTTCCAAGACATCATCTACTACGCGGCCCCCGTCACCCGAGGGGACGGCCCCAAGAGCCTCGACGAGGTGGACCCCGAGCTGGTGGCCGCCTTTAACAAGCTGGGTATTCCCATCGAAGAGCAGAAGAAGCTCTCCGGAGTGGCGGTGGACGCAGTATTGGACAGCGTCTCGGTTGCCACCACCTACAAGGCGACCCTGGACAAGCAGGGCATCATCTTCTGCTCCCTCACAGAGGCCGTCCAGAAACACCCGGACCTGGTGCGGAAGTACCTGGGCTCCGTGGTGCCCTACACCGACAACTTCTACGCCTCCCTGAACTCGGCCGTCTTCAGCGACGGCTCCTTCGCCTACATACCCAAGGGAGTCCGCTGCCCCCTGGAGCTGATGACCTACTTCCGTATCAACCAGGCCGACTCTGGCCAGTTCGAGCGGACCCTCATCGTCGCCGACGAGGGTAGCTATGTGAGCTATCTGGAGGGATGTACCGCCCCCAGCAGAAAGACCAACCAGCTCCACGCCGCGGTGGTCGAGCTCATCGCCATGGACAACGCGGAGATCAAGTACTCGACCCTCCAGAACTGGTTCCCTGGGGACAAGGAAGGCAAGGGTGGGGTGTACAACTTCGTCACCAAGCGGGGCAAGGCCCAGGGCGTCAACTCCAGAATATCCTGGACACAGGTAGAGACCGGCTCGGCGATCACGTGGAAGTATCCCAGCGTGATCCTCCAGGGAGATAACTCGGTGGGGGAGTTCTACTCCGTGGCGCTGGTCAACAACTACCAGCAGGCCGATACCGGCACCAAGATGCTTCACATCGGAAAGAACACCAAGAGCACCATAGTCGCCAAAGGCATCTCGGCGGGACATGGCAACTCCACCTACCGGGGGCTGGTCAAGATACTGCCCTCGGCCACCAACGCCAGGAACTTCACCCAGTGCGATTCCCTCCTGGTAGGCGACAAGTGCGGAGCCCACACCGTGCCATATATCGAGGTACGCAATCCCACGGCCCGCATGGAGCACGAAGCCACCACGTCCAAGGTTAGCGATGACGAGCTTTTCTATTGCCAGCAACGGGGCATATCCCTTGAGGACGCCCACTACATGATCATAAACGGGTTCTGCAAAGGCATCTTCAAGGAGCTGCCCTTCGAGTTCGCCGCCGAGGCGTCCCAGCTGCTCAAGGTGAGCCTGGAAGGCTCAGTGGGCTAGCCGGGGCCTTCCGGGGAGTTCGCCTCCAATGCCTCCATACCGGTCAGGTTGAGACAACGACGCGCCATAGGCCACGAACTCTAACGTGAGGCGGAAGGTACACGGAATGCTGATAGTACGGGGCCTCCACGTCTCCGTCGGGGAGACGGAGATACTGAAGGGCGTTGACCTGACGGTCAACGCCGGCGAGGTGCACGCCATCATGGGTCCCAACGGCTCGGGTAAGAGCACGTTGGCCAACGTGCTGGCCGGAAGGCCCGAGTACACCGTGACCGCCGGTGAGGCGCTCTACGAGGGCATGGACCTGCTGGCGATGAACCCGGAGACGCGGGCCCGGGAGGGGATATTCCTGGCCTTTCAGTACCCGGTGGAGCTGGCCGGGGTGCGTAGCTGGCAGTTCCTGAAGGCGGCCCTGGACGCGGTCCGCGCCCATCGCGGACTCGAGCAGCTAAGCATCCGGGCCTTCGACCGGCTTCTCATGGAGAAGGTGAGCATGATGGAGATAGACCAGGAGTTGACCAAGAGATCGGTCAACGAGGGCTTCTCCGGCGGCGAGAAAAAGCGTAACGAGATACTCCAGATGGGCCCTCCTCGACCCCAAGCTAGGCATCCTGGATGAGACCGATTCGGGACTGGATATAGACGCCCTGAGGATCGTCTCCAATGGGGTGAACCAGCTACGCACGCCTTCGAAGGCCATCCTGCTGGTGACCCACTACCAGCGAATCCTGGACTACATTACGCCCGACTATGTCCACGTGCTGCTGGATGGCCGGATAGTCAGGTCGGGTGGGCAGGGCCTTGCCCTTGAGCTGGAAGCAAAGGGCTACGAGTGGATCAGAGAGACTGTGGAAAGCGGGACCCAGGCTAATACTTAGGAGTGCTCAACGCCCGTATGGCTCAAGCTCTGGCCAAAGCTGAAAGGTATCTGGCCGACTTCAAAGCTTTTGAGGATGGCATCGGGGCGGATGCGCCGGCATGGGTCCAGAGGACCCGGCGAGAGGCGCTGGCCCGCTTCGAGGAGTTGGGACTGCCGACGGCCCGGCGCGGCAACGAGAAGTGGAAATACACCAGCGTCGTGCCCATCGCCAGAGCCACCTTCGAGTACCCCTTCGGCCAAGACCCGGATGGCATCGCCATCCGCAATCTTCGCCGTACGGCGCCGTGGAGCGGCGACTGGTGCACCCTCGTCTTCGTGGATGGCCGGTACAGTGAGACCCTCTCGACAGGCGCGACACACTCCAACGGGACTCGGGTAGCAAACCTGGCCGAGGCGTTCGCGACCGACGGAGACCTGGCCCGGGACCACCTGGCCCAGTATGCCGCGGTGGGCGAGGATGGGTTCACCGCGCTGAACACCGCCTTCGTCAAGGACGGGGCCTTCATATACGTTCCCGATAGGGAGCGTCTCGAGACGCCGCTGCACCTCCTTTTCGTCAGTACCAACGGGGACCGCCCCACCGTCTCCCATCCCAGGACCCTGGTGGTGGCCGGACGAGATGCGAAGCTGACCGTCATCGAGAGCTACGTCAGCCTTTCGGGCAGCCACTTCACCAACGCCGTCACGGAGATTGTGGTGGGAGACGGTGCCGCCGTCGACCACTACCGGCTCCTGGCGGAGGGTGCCCAGGCTTTCCACGTCGGCAACACCCGGGTCCACCAGGGTCGGGACAGCACCTTCTCATCGGTGGCCTTTGCCAGGGGGAGCGCACTGGCCAGGAATGACTTCCTGGCGCTGCTGGACGCTCCCGGAAGCTACTGCACCCTGAACGGGCTGTGCATGACCTCCGGGACCCAGCATATCGACAACTACATAAACATCGACCACGCCAAACCTCACACCACAAGCCGCCTCTACTACAAGGGGATACTGGGCGGGAAGTCCAGGGCCATTTTCGGTGGAACGGTCCTGGTCCGGAAGGACGCCCAGAAGGCCGACGCCCAGCAGACCGACAAGAACCTGCTCCTCTCCGATGAGGCGGAGGTGGACAGCAAGCCCAGCCTGCTGATCTACGCCGACGACGTCAAGTGCGGCCACGGGGCTACGGCGGGCAATATAGATGCCGACACGTTGTTCTATATGAGGAGCAGGGGGCTGGACCTGGATACGGCCAGCCGCCTCCTGATACACGGCTTCGCCAGCGAGATCATCGAGGCGGTCCAGGTCCCGCCCCTCCGGGCCTATTTGAACAAGCTGTTTCTGCGGGCACTTCCAAACTATCGATTCGGGGGCGCACCATGACCGCAGCCAAGCCCAGTGCCGATCACCTCGCCTCGGGGAAGGTCGCTGGGGCATTCGAAGTAGAGAGGCTGAGGGAAGAGTTCCCTATCCTGAAGCAGAAGGTCCACGGCAAGCCGCTGGTCTATCTGGACAACGCCTCCACTAGCCAGAAACCCCAGGCTGTCATCGATACCCTGAACCGCTACTACACCACCGAAAACTCTAACATACACCGGGGCGTCCACTACCTGAGCGAGCAGGCGACCCACCACTACGAGTGCGCCCGGGGCAAGGTCAGGTCCCTCCTGAACGCCGCCGACGACCGGGAGATAATCTTCGTGCGGGGGACCACCGAGGCGATTAACCTGGTAGCCCAGAGCTATGGCAGAGATAACGTTGCGGAGGGAGACGAGATCATCATCTCCGCCATGGAACACCACTCCAACATCGTGCCGTGGCAGATCTTGTGTCAAGAGCGCGGAGCCAGGCTGAAGGTGATCCCGATAAATGATGATGGCGAGCTTCTGGTAGACGAGTTCGAGAAGCTTCTAGGGCCCCGGACCAGACTCGTGTCCGTCGTTCATCTGTCCAACTCCCTGGGCACCATCAATCCCGTAGAGCAGATCGTGGAGATGGCCCACGCCCAGGGGGTGCCCGTCCTGGTGGATGGCGCCCAATCGGCCCCCCACATGCCGATAGACGTTCGCAAGATGGGATGCGACTTCTTCGCCTTCTCGGGTCACAAGCTCTTCGGGCCCACGGGAATCGGAGCCCTCTACGGCCGCGCCGAGCTCCTGGAGTCCATGTCCCCCTACCAGGGCGGTGGCGACATGATCAAGTCGGTGACCTTCGAGAAGACCACCTACAACTCCCTTCCCTACAAGTTCGAGGCCGGCACCCCCAATATCGGCGACGCCATCGGTCTCGGCACAGCCGTCGATTACGTCACGGAGGTGGGGTTGGACCGGATCGCCGCATATGAGCAGGAGGTGCTGGAGTACGGGACCGAATGCCTTTCCAGGATCGGCGGCCTTAAGCTTATAGGTACAGCGAGGGATAAGGCGGGCATCCTCTCCTTTGTTCTCGACGGCATACACCCCCATGACATCGGTACGGTCCTGGACTCGGAGGGCATAGCCATCCGCGCCGGCCACCACTGTACTCAGCCGGTGATGGCCCGGTTCGGGATACCCGCGACGGCCCGGGCGTCGCTGGCCTTCTACAATACCAAAGAGGAGATCGACGCACTGGTCAGGGGCATCGATAAAGCAATCGAGGTTTTCAGCTAGTGTCCGACCTCAAAGACCTCTATCAGGAAATGGTCGTCGACCACAACAGTAGGCCCCGCAACTTCAAAGGGCTGGAAGGCGCCGACCGCACCCTGGAGGGCTATAACCCACTGTGCGGGGACCGGATCACCCTTTACCTGGACCTGGATGGTGACAGGATCGCCGATATCGGGTTCGAGGGTTCGGGGTGCGCCATCTCCAGGGCCTCTTCCTCTATGATGACGGAAGTCGTGAAGGGAAAGAGCGTGGAAGAGGCCGAGGTGATCTTCACGGCCTTCCGGCAGATGATCACCCGGCAGCCGGGATCGGACTTCGAGCCCGATGAGATCCTCGGCGACCTGGAGGTCCTCTCCGGGGTCTCGGAGTTCCCCGCTAGAGTCAAGTGCGCCACCCTGGCGTGGCACACGCTACGCTCCGCCTTGCTGGGAGACCGGGACGCCATCTCCACCGAGTAGGTCCGCCCGCTGGCATCTGGCTCCGTGATACAGAGGCCCCGTGTTAGAATATAGCTGGACAGGCATCCCCGGTCCAGCTGGAAGGCCCTCCGCCGCGGGGCCGGCCGTTGGGCGCGCTGGCGGAACCATGCAAGAGTTCCCGTTAGAAAAGCTTGGCGAGCTATACCGCGAGATTGTCCTGGCCCACTACAGGAGTTCTAAGAACAGGGCCAGGATAGAATCGCCGGACATAGAGTACGACGAGTTCAATCCCATCTGCGGAGACCAGGTGGTGTTGCAACTCAGGCTCCACGATGGGTTAATAGCCGAGGCCGGCTTCCACGGCCAGGGCTGTTCCATAAGCCAGGCCTCGGCTTCGATGATGGCCGAAGCCCTCGGCGGGATGAGCCTGGAGGAGGCGGAGCAGCTCTCGGAGGTTTTCAGGGATATGATGTACGGGCGGTCCCCGTCCCCGAAGGAGCACGGGAGACTGGGTGACCTACAGGCTCTCCTCGGTGTGCGCAAGTTCCCGGTGCGCATCAAGTGCGCGCTGCTGGCATGGACCGCCCTTGAGGAGGGGATACACCAGTACCGGGGGAGGACGGACAAGGCTTAGGGCCGCCCCTACTCCTCTACCCAGGTTTTGGCCCAGTGGAAATACTCCGAGGCGGCGGTGTTGGGATAGAGGCCCTTCACACGGACATCGGAGACCCATCTGGTTCCCCCCGTAACGGGGCTAAACAGATACGCCCGCTCGAGAAGGTGTCTCTGTATGTCTCGGACCAGCGCCCCCCTCGTGGCGGGGTCGCTTTCCACCGCCTGCCTGATGATCAGGTCGTCGAGCTCGGTGTCTGAGTGTCTGACCAGGTTCCGAGGCCCGGCCGCGCCGTAGAGCGTGGCCAGAAGGTAGCTGTTGGTGGTGGACGTGGGAGGTAGGATGCCGATGGCCATCTGGTAGGCCCTGTCCCCCCGTACCCTGTCGTCGTACTGCTCCGAGGTGACCCGCACTGACACGGGGTTAAAACCCACGGACCTGAGGTCCTCCTCAATGGCCCGCCCCTGCTCCAGATACACGGGGCCGAAGTCGGCCACTGTCAGCTCGAACCCGATGGGCTTGGGCAGCTCCACACCCTGGAGGATTCTCCGGGCGTCGGACGGGTCGGCGAAATAGGTCCGCCTTGTCTCCTCCCTGATCAGAAGCCACTCTGGTCTCGCGACGGGTACCCCCAGGCTGACGAACCCCTGGCCCTTCCAGATGTTGTCCAGGTAGTCCCATGGGTCGAGGGCCCTGAGCACAGCCCTCCGGACCTGGGGGTTATTAAACGGGGGGCTGGAGACGTTCATGGACAGCAACAGCCCAGAGCCGCCCTGCCTGGATAGAAAACTATTGAACTCGCCGGCGGTCCGGGTAAACTGCTCCCAGCCCTCCGGCGGTACCCGGTAAACGTCGACCTCGCTGGTGACGAAAGCAGCGAGGCGGCGCTCCTCCCTCCCCTTCACAATGGTCGTGGCAAACTCGTCCAGAAAGGGCAGGCCCGCCTCAAAGTAGTCCGGGTTCCTCTCGAAGACCGACCCGATGTCGTCCTCGGTGCTCTTCCATATCCACGGGCCGGTGCCTATCACGGGACCTTGCTTCAGGTCGCCGTTGAGCTCCACGGCCTCCCTGGCCACCACCTTCGTGTGTCCGTCGGCCAGGGATACGAGGAAGTCGGCATCCGGGAATCCCGGTTTGAGGCTGATTTTGAGGGCATAGGGGCCTTCCGCTTCCACACTCTCAAGGTTCTGCAATAGGGGAGCGTTAGGGAAGCCGGTAGTGCGCTGGCGGTTGTAGCTGTAGACCACGTCCTCCGCCGTGAGCTCCCGGGGCCCGACCGGCTGAATGTCCTGCCATCGGACACCCTGCCTTAGCTGGAACCTGTAGGTAAAGGGGTCCACCATCTGCCAGCTCTCGCACAGGTCGCACTCCAGCAGCAGGCTGGGCTGAGGTATCTCCTCTTCGGAACCGGTCCTCAGTCTCAGGAGGCGGCTGTAGACAATGCCGGGGCCCAAAGAGGCGAGGGTGGGCTGAACGTGCTGGTGTACGTCCAAGTGGGGCAGGTTGGCCAGGGCCACCACCGTGAGCCTGCCGCCAGTCCTTCCCGGTGGGTTGGGATGGACTACCGGTGTGGGCGTAGGAGTGGGGGTAGGCAGCGGGGTGCTGGTTGGGGTGGCCGTAGGCGCCGGCGTGGCCGTCGCAGTGGGTGACGGCTTGGGAGTCGGCGCCGGTGTGCGGGTTGGGGTCGGTGGCGGCGTAGGCGTGGAGGTAGGAATGGGTGAAGAAGTGGGCGTGGGGGTAGGAAGGGCGGTCGGCGTGGGGGTGGCGGCGGCACAGGCCGCCAGAAGCAGCATGAGGCCAGCTGCACAGCACGACGTCACGACAGAAAGTCTCATCTGGCTTCTTCCTCGTGAGAGTACACCGCCACCGCCCCGCCTTCTTCCATCGGGCCTGTGGGGACTCCCTGCCTCAACGGCCTCAGCCCGATGCTTGAGATGAGCACGATTGCTACGATGATGGGCGGAAGGAAGATGACGGCGTGTACCACCACGGCGTAGCTAAAGGCCGACGCGTGGGGAACGTCGAAGGCCCTCAGCACGTACACGACCGCGAACTCGAACGTCCCCGCAGCCGCGGGCAATGCTGGGAGGGCGGTGGCGAAATATAGGGTGCCCAGGATGGCCAGGGTGGCTACGAAGGGTGAAATCTCCAGCCCCATCCCGTGGGCCAGCACCCAAGCGCAGATGCCGACCAGGAGCCAGTGGGCCAGGGTAAGGAGGAAGGAGTAGGAGAGGGTGACCTTGGCCCTGGTCATGCCCCGCATGTACGTGGCCGTGGAGACCAACAGGGGGATCCTGCTCAAGGCCGTCCTGCGGCCGGCCCATACCAGGACTGGGACCGCAACCACCGAGCCCATGGCGAACACAAACGCCCCCACGACGTACATGAGGAAATTTCCTCTGTCCGGGAGTAGGGTCAGCCCGGCCATCAGCAAGCTCGCGGTCACCACCATGTCCAGTATCCGCTCCATGACCATGGTCGCCAGGACCGTTCCTCCCCTCACACCATAGCGCAACGTAAGCAGGGCGAACTGCGCCCCTTCGCTCACCACCCTGACCGGCAACATGTTGTTCAAGCCGATGCCCACGTTCTGTACGAGGAACAGCCTCATCACAGGCACCTTGCCGTCCACGAACAGGACCTGCCAGCGATAGGCCCGGATGACGCTGGCTAGCACGAAAATGGCCACGGAGGCAACGGCCCAGCCGAAGGGGAAGTCCCGGAGCTGGTCAGCGACCAGCCCCCAGTCCATCCCCCTTATGGCCAGCCATCCCATCCCCAGGCTAAAGGCGATGCCCAGCAGGTACCGCGCCCTCGTATCCCAGAGCCAGCCCTTCAACACCCTGGCCCAACCTTCCAACGCCACCGTTGTGTAGCCCACCCCCTTGCTATGCCTCCAAAGGATAGTATAGAGTAACTTCCAGCTACAGGTATAGGGTAATATGCTCATGGTATTAGCCGATTGCCACGCCCACCTGGACGAGTACCCGGAGGCGGAGATCCCCGACATCCTGGGCCGCGCGGCCCAGGGCACGGTGGGCCCCATAGTCTGCGCGGGGACAACCCCTGCTTCCTCGAAGGCCTGCATCGAGCTTTCCCGACGCTACGACCCTTGCTATGCGGGCGTGGGCATACACCCGATGCAGGTGGAGGGGCCCGTGGACGAGCCGGTATACGGGATCCTGCGCGACCTCGCCACGTCGAACGCCAAGGTGGTGTGCATCAGCGAGATCGGTCTCGACTTTCAGCCCCAGTCCCCGGACAGGGAGCTACAGCGACAGGTCTTCAGAGAGCAGATACGTCTGGCAAGGGAGCTGCATTTACCCGTAGTCTTCCACTCCCGGGAGTCCCATCCCGAGGTACTACGAATCCTGCGGGAGGAACGGGCCGATGACGTAGGGGGCGTAATGCACTACTTTCAGGGGGACGAGGCCACCGCCAGGGAGGCCATGGCTTTGGGCTTCTACATTTCGCTGGCGAGGCCCCTGCTGAGGCTGCCCGAGCTTCAGGAGGTTGCCCGGGTACTGCCTCTGGAGAGCATCGTGCTGGAGAGCGATTCCGCCCCTCAGCCTTTCAAGAAGTACCGGCACAACTGGACGGAGCCGCGCCACGTCAAGGACGTGGCGGAGAAACTGGCCGGCCTGAAGGGTATCACGGTGGCGGAGGTGGCGGAGGTGACCACCGGCAACCTTACCCGGCTCCTGAACCTGGACCGTCTGGCGCCAGCCCGGCAGCCGGAGCCTTTGTGAGTCCGGTGACCCGGCCCAGCCTGCCCAGGAGACGGCGCGCATCGGGCAGGACCACCTGACCCCGCACGGCGCGCCGGACCTCCTCCTCGGTCAAGGCGGCCGTCCCCTCCACCGTAAAGGTATCCGGCCCTGATCGGAAGCTCACCTCCGAGACCCCCGGGAGGCCTTCCAGGGCCCCCTTGACGCGGACCACTCACAGCTTATGGCACAGCAGCCCCTCGACCCTCACCTTGGCGACCGTACGCCCCGGACCCTTGGGCTCCATGGACACCACGGCTCCGGGCGCGACCAGGACGTTCCGTATCGATGGCATCTATCCGCTACCTCCGGCAACGGGTCGTGTTCCATAGCCTACCACAGAACCTGATGAGCGTTGAAGCCTCTCCAGCTCACTCCTGCCATGACGATAAATCCCCTATAATGTGTCCTGTATGTAAATTTACCCGCATAAATGGATGAGGGGTGTATGGACGGCGAGCTCAACTTCCACCAGCTTCATATCTTCTACGCCGTGGCCCGGCGCGGGAGCTTCTCCCGAGCGGCCGAATCCCTGGAGATAACCCAGCCGGCGGTCTCCATTCAGGTCCAGGAGCTGGAGAAGTCCCTGGGCATGACCCTGTTCCACAGGAGGACGCGAGGCCTTCAGCTTACCGAGGCGGGGGAAACGGTGTTCGGGTACGCCCAACGCATCTTCTCCCTGTCCGCGGAAATGAGGGAAGCCATAGAGGACATACAGGGCCTGAGGGCGGGCCACCTTACCCTGGGCGCCAGCACCACCCCCGGCGAGTACATCCTGCCGGTGGCCATCGGCCACTTCCGGCGCCGGCACCCGGGGGTCCGGGTGGAGCTGAAGATCTCCAACACCCGCACGATAGTCAGCCAGATACTACAGAGGGAGTTGGACCTGGGCATGATTGGAAACAGGCCGGAGACCGGGGGCGAAGAGTTGGAGACCTCCACCTATGTGATGGACCAGATCGTGCTGGTGGCCGGTGCCAGCCACCCCCTCGCCTCCAGGAAGAGAGTGTCCCTGGCGGAGGTGATGGAGGAAGGCCTGGTGGTAAGGGAGCAGGGCTCCGCCACCAGAGAGACGGCGGAGGGATGCTTTGCCAGCCTGGGGGTCCAGCCCAGAATCGCCATAGAGCTGGGGAGCAACCAGGCGGTGAAGCTGGCCGCCGAAGCGGGCGTGGGAGTGGGAGTCATTTCCCGGTTCGGCATTGGCGCCGAGGTGAAAGCCGGTCTGCTCAGCGTGCTGGACGTGGAGGGCTGGAGCTGTGCCCGGCCGCTTACCCTGGTCTACCTGAGGGAGAAACACCTCTCGGCGGCCCAGCAGGAGTTCCTGCGGATCCTGGAGACGGAGCGTCCCCTGCCCACCCCGTTCTGAGCCACCCCGGGACCGGGGTAGCCAGGGGGCTCCGGGTCACCCGCGGGCGCGGCTACCACACTCGTTCTTGAGGCCGCAGGCCTTTGATGGTAATATTTACACGGACCCATCAGCCCCGGTGTGAGGAGCCGTCTGCCATGATCGTTACCTCCTGTCGGATTGCACTCAAAGAGTGGGCAGTCACCGTAAATGCGCTGGGACGTGGGGAGCAGGTGCTCCTCCTGCGCAAGGGCGGTATCCGGGAGGAAGGCAGAGAGTTCCGCGTTTCGTACCCGGAGTTCCTCCTGTACCCCACCTTCGAGCACCAGCGGGAGGACCTGCTCAAGGAGCGGTACAGTGGCGACCTGCGCCGGGTGCTGTCCGAGGCCCAGCCCCAGGACGCCGTCGGCTTCTCCTACTGGGCCAGGGTCGAGGACGTTGTCGAGCTCACCGAGCAGGAGAAGGTGGACGCCCTTTCACCCCACTACATCTGGACCACCGACTACGCCCAGCAGAGGCTGCACTGGAAACCCAGGCACCCACTGTCAGCCTTGATACTCAGGGTGTACCGGCTGGAGGAACCCAGGACTCTCCCCTACCTGCCCATCTTCGGTGGCTGCAAGTCATGGGTAGAGCTCTCCGAGGGGGTGGCCCTTGGCACCCCCACCCCCGTGCTCACGGACGGCCAGTTCAACGACATGGTAGCAGGGATAAGGGTCTCCCTGGAGCTGTAATGGGAAATTCGCTGGAGAACAGCCCATGAAATATCGCCATCTTCCCAGGACTGACCTCCACCTGTCAGAGGTGGGATTCGGGGTCTGGACGCTGGGGACCAACTGGTGGGGCCGCATCGAGGAGGACGACAAAGTGCGGCTCCTCGAGAAGGCCGTGGAGTTGGGCATCAACTTCTTCGACACTGCCGACACCTACGGAGAGGGATACGGGGAGGAGATCCTCGCCAGGGGACTGGGCAGGCAGCGCCACAGCGTCGTCATAGCCACCAAGTTCGGCTACGACTTCTACGATAACGTCGAGCGCATAGGCCACCAGGAACGGACTCAAAAGTTCGAACCCGATTTTATCCGGTTCGCCTGCGAGCAGAGCCTCAGGCGTTTGAAGACCGATTACATCGACCTTTACCAGCTGCACAACCCCCGCCTCGACGCCATCGAGAAGGACGAGGTATTCGACACACTGGATAACCTGGTGAAGGAGGGGAAGATCCGTTTCTACGGCTCGGCCCTGGGGCCCGACATCGGCTGGTTCGAGGAAGGGGAGGCCTCTATGCGGGAACGCCACGTCACCTCGGTCCAGATAATCTACAGCATACTGGAGCAGGAGCCTGCGCGGCGGTTCTTTCCCATAGCAGAGGAGGAGAACGTGGGGCTCATCTCCCGGGTGCCCCACGCTTCGGAAGCGCTGACCGGCCGCTACTCCGAGCCCCCCTCTTTCGACCCCGGCGACCAC
Source organism: Dehalococcoidia bacterium (assembly GCA_965247055.1). Classification (GTDB taxonomy): domain Bacteria; phylum Chloroflexota; class Dehalococcoidia; order Lucifugimonadales; family JAGWBF01; genus CBDFGE01. The sequence continues at coordinate 157,669 of CBDFGE010000006.1, read as the reverse complement.
CGGTCACACCGCAGACACGAGTGGCTGGTCCAGGCCCTGAAAAAGACCGCCCAGGTCAAGTTCTTGTCCGAAGATATGGGCCGCTCCCTGTCCCAGGCGGCCATCAAGTTCTGCCTCGCCCAGAGGACCATCGTCTCCGTTCTTCCCAACATCACCAAGCTGGAGGATCTGGAGGAGTTCGCCTCCGCGACCGACGTGCCCGATCTGACGGATGAGGAGAGCGAACGCCTGGATGACCTCTGGGAGAACGGATTTTACGTGGAGGAGTCCTCTCCGGCGGCCAGCGAGGCTTCCTGAGGCGCATAGCCGGGGCGTTTTCCTGGTACCGACACCCGAGCCCTTCGAGGGCTCTCATCTGGTGAAAGCCTGTTCCCGGTGAGACCCGCCGGGAAGGAGTATAGACGCGCCATGGTCCAGCAGAGAAAGAAGCTCATATACCGCTTCGACGAGGGCAACGCCGGCATGCGGGACCTGCTGGGGGGTAAGGGGGCCAATCTGTGCGAGATGGCCCAGCTGGGGCTGCCCGTACCGCCGGGGTTCGTCATTACCACCGAAGTGTGTCGCGACTACTACGGGACCGAGGGACGACTTCCCGAAGGCCTGTGGGACGACGTCAAGGAGAACATGGGCTGGCTGGAAAACTCCATTGGGCGGCAGTTCGGCTCAAAGACCAGCCCCCTGCTGGTGTCGGTACGATCCGGGGCCAGGGTATCGATGCCCGGCATGATGGATACGATCCTCAACCTGGGGATAAACGATGATATAGTCCAAGGGCTGGCAGGGCTCATGGGCGCAGAGCGGCCCGCCCTCGACGCCCACCGGCGTTTCCTCCAGATATACGCCAGCGTCGTTATGGGGATGGAGTCCTCGACCTTTGAGGAGATACTGGCCCGCCGAAAAGGGGAAGCCGGGGTCCAGCAGGACTACGAGCTTGCCCCGGAGCACCTTCGCGACGTGATAAGGGACTTCAAAGCCGCCATCCGCAGGGCCAGCGGCAAGGACGTGCCCGACGACCCCTGGCAGCAGCTACTGGAGGCGGTCCAGGCCGTGTTCCAGAGCTGGAACAGCCCCCGGGCGATCCGCTATCGTGAACACTACGGCATCCCTCACCAGTGGGGCACCGCCGTGAACATCATGGCGATGGTGTTCGGCAACCTGGGAGATGACAGCGGCACAGGGGTCATCTTCACCCGCAACCCCCTGGACGGCCAGAAAGTCCTCTACGGCGAGTACCTGTCCAACGGCCAGGGTGAGGATGTGGTGGCCGGCATTCGCAACCCGGAACCCATCTCCAGCCTGGCCCAGCGGCACCCCCAGATCGACAGCCAGCTAAGGGAGATGGCCCAACTGCTGGAGCGGCACTACAGAGACGTCCAGGATATGGAGTTCACCGTTGAGCGCGGTCGCCTGTTCCTCCTCCAGACCCGCAACGCCGCGCGCACCGTCCAGGCGGCGGTGAAAACCGCGGTGGACATGGTAGATGAGGGCCTGATACGCACCGAGGAGGCGCTCAAGCGGGTCAACCCCGAGGACCTGACCCAGCTTCTCGTCCCCCGCTTCGATGCCCTGTCCAGGGACAAGGCGGTATCCGCTAGGACGCGGCTGGCCCAGGGATTCGGGGCCTCCCCAGGGGCGGCCACCGGCAAGGCTTTCTTCGACGCCACCAGGGCGGCGGAGGCCGCCAAAGCCGGCATACCCGTCATCCTGGTCCGCCCCGAGACCAGACCCGACGAGATACACGGCATCCTGGAGTCGAAGGGTGTCCTCACCAGCCGGGGCGGAGTCACCAGCCACGCTGCGGTGGTGACCCGGGGACTGGGCATACCCTGCGTGGTGGGTTGCGAGGAGATCCAGGTAGACGTGCACGCCCGCTCGTTCACCGCCAATGGTCACACCATCGGGGAGGGGGACGACATAAGCGTGGACGGCGCCAGCGGCGAGGTATACCTGGGCACCATCCCTACCTCTCATCCCGATTTAGCGGAGCTCCGCGAGGCCCAGACCCTCCTTTCGTGGGCCGACAAGGTGCGCCGCCTGGGGGTCTGGGCCAACGCCGACACCCCTAGCGACGCCCAGCGGGCCGTCTCTATGGGGGCCGAAGGGATCGGCCTGTGTAGAACGGAGCACATGTTCCTGGGACCCGAGCGGGTACCCATTGTCCAGAGGATGCTCATCAACGCCCAGGAAGGGGAACGCTGGGAAGAGGCGCATCCCGAGGAGGCGGCGCGCCGCTCTCCGTCTCCCGAGCTTCCCGTCGCCGTCAGCGAGTTCTACAAGGCTCTGGCCCAGCTAAAGAGGCTTCAGATAGACGATTTCCTTGGCATCCTGAGGGCCTTGGGCAACCGGCCGGTGATTATCCGGCTGCTGGACGCCCCCCTCCACGAGTTCCTGCCCCGTTACGAGGACCTGCTCAGAGAGCTGGTGGGACTCGAGGCCCGGGGCGCCCCTGCAGAGGAGGTCCGCCCCCGCGAGGAGTTCCTCCAGCTGGTCGAGTCCCTCCGGGAATCGAACCCCATGCTGGGCCACCGGGGCTGCCGCCTGGGCCTCACCTTCCCCGCCATCTACCAGATGCAGGTAGAGGCGATCATCACCGCCAGCGCTCAGCTCATAAAAGAGGGGATCGACGTCCACCCGGAGATCATGATCCCCCTCACATCCCACGTAAACGAGATGGTGAAGCTCAAGGAGCTACTGTCGCCCGTGGCCGAGAGGGTGCAGCAGGAGATGGGCACAAAGGTAGACTACCTGTACGGCACCATGATCGAGGTCCCCCGCGCCGCCCTCACCGCAGGGGAGATAGCCAGTGTCTCCGATTTCTTCAGCTTCGGCACCAACGACCTGACCCAGACCACCTACGGCTTCAGCCGGGACGACGCCGAGGGCAAGTTCCTCAACCAATACATCCAGGAAGGGACACTGCCCAACAACCCCTTCGCCACCCTGGACCTCGACGGCGTGGGGGCGCTCATCCGCATGGGTGTGGAGCTGGGACGCCGGGCCCGTCCCGGTCTGAACATGGGGATATGCGGGGAGCACGGAGGCGACCCCGCCAGCGTCCGCTTCTGCCACCGGGAGGGGCTGGACTACGTGAGCTGCTCCCCCTTCCGTGTGCCCGTGGCGCGGCTGGCCGCCGCCCAGGCCGCCCTGGAGGACTCGCCCGAGGGCTGACGCTGTGATCACCAGAGAAGTGCCAGAGGTAGCCCCCAGTCCAGCAGGTTCGGACCCTGTAAGCTGGCAACGATCGCAGTGACGTCACATTCCGCTTGGGACCAAAGGAGTAGCCAATGCGCTACACATACTTCGAAATCAAGAACTTCAAACAGCACATTCATGTACGAGCCGAGTCTGGGAAAAGCTCTGACAGGCGCGCCATGGATCAACTCCTACTTTCTATGGGGAGGAAGGTCACCACCGACGTCTTCGAGGCTTGGAACCGGATCCTCAGGCTCCAATTGGACAAAAAAGTAATTATGCGGGTCGAAAAAGATGAGCCTCGAGGTTGGTATCTCGAGTTTCAAATCGAGGACGCCGATGGAATTTTCTATGTACATGAGCGGTCTCTCGGTTTCCGCTGGTTCTTCGTGTTCCTTCTGCTCACAACATACCGTGGTTTCAGAAGGGACTCTCCACCCAATCTTGTCTTCCTCTTTGATGAGCCAGCCTCGAATCTTCATGCTACTGCACAGGGACAGTTGCTGAGTAGTCTCGAGCGTCTCGGCGACGCGTCCACGATCATCTACACCACGCACAGCCATCACCTCATTAACCCGAATTGGCTGGAGAACACTCACGTGGTCAGGAACAAGGGGATTGAAGCGAGTACGGAAGTTACCGATTACCACGCTCGGAAGACTGATATCGTAATTGATCGCTACAGGGCTTTCGCCTCACAACATCCGGAGCAATCTAATTACTTCCAGCCGGTCCTTGACATACTCGACTATGCGCCTTCGAAACTGGAACTCGTGCCTGACATGGTTATGGCTGAGGGGAAAAACGATTATTACGTTCTCATATACATGCACGACGTGATCCTCGAGCTTGGTCTTGACCTCCATTTTCTCCCCGGTGGTGGAGCTGGAAGTCTGGATCAGATGATCAGGTTATATCTTGGTTGGGCAAGGAGGTTTGTCGTCCTCCTTGACTCCGACGCCGAGGGCATGAGGCAGAAGAGTCGGTATGCTGGCTTATTCGGGCCAATAGTAGAAAGCCGAATAGTTACGCTGGGGGATCTGGCCTCCGATCTTGTCGGGAAGAGTATGGAGGGTGTCTTCGATCTCAAAGATCTTGACGCCATCCAGAGCATCGCGTACCCCAAAGAGGCATATACAAAGAAAAGTTCTGTCGTGCGCTTCAAGAAGCACTAGTAACGCACACATCAGTGCCACTAACAGATGCGACCACCTCCCGGTTCTCACAACTCTTAAATAATCTCAGAACGAGGCTGGATTCCCTCACCTAATGGATTGCCAAACCTAACTCGGCTCGACTCGACATGAGCACACCTGGAAAGTCCTCGCTACGAACCCCCGGTGTCGGGCTTTAGTTACTTAGCTACGACGTACCAAGAAGTTGTTTGATAGGATGCTACACCAGCTTGTCCATTCCCTGCTACTTGGACTCACGCGGTGGCTAACCGTTGTGAGCTTTCAAGTGGACCCCATGATCAGGACAGCGGTGAGGCTAAAATAAGAGAGTCTACCGCTGGGGTGTCTTGTAAACCTTCATCCGATGGTAAGGCTCGTGGATGTTCCAGTAAACACCTTTGTGGGCTCACTGCATGGAACACCTGACCCGGTGACCGATAGCCCAGGGCTTGATGGGGCCGCTCTTGGTTGTAGAAGGCCAGATAAGTCCCAATCCCCTTTCTGGCCTCAGTCCCATTTTGGTATGCCTTCAGGTACACCTCCTCGTACTTGATGCTGCGCCACAGCCGTTCCACGAAGACGTTGTCCATGCACCGGCCCCTGCCGTCCATGCTCACTTGAACGCCTTGCGCCAGCAGCATGCTGGTGAAGGCCTCGCTGGTGAACTGGCTGCCCTGGTCGGTGTTGAAGATCTGTGGCCGACCCTTGCTCAAGGCCTCTTCCAGAGCCGCAACACAGAAGTCTACCTCCAGGGTGTTGGACAGCCGCCAGGCCAGCACGTAGCGGCTGTGCCAGTCCATGATGGCCACCAAGTAGAGGAAACCCCGAGCCATGGGTATGTAGGTGATGTCGGTGGCCCACACCTGGTTGACCCGGTTGATCTCCAGCCCCCTGAGCAAGTACGGATAGACCTTATGCCCTGGGTTTGGCTTGCTGGTGTTGGGACGCCGGTAGATGGCCTCCAGGCCTATCAGCTGCATCAGCCGGCGGACCCGCTTGCGGTTGACCTGGTGTCCGTGATTGCTGAGCCAGGCAGTCATCCTTCTGGAGCCGTAGAAAGGTGTCTTCAGGTACTGTTGGTCTATGAGGGCCATCAACTCCAAGTCCTCGGCGCCGGCCTCGGTTGGCAGGTAGTACAACGAGGAGCGGCTGATACCCAGCAAGGCGCACTGGCGCACCAGAGACAGCTTCGGTTCTTCTCGGTCAATCAATGGCCCGGCGTTGGGACCGGCTCACAACCCGAAGCTCCGTGACAAAAAATTCCGTTCCACCTTGAGCTGGATTGCCAATCTGTTGGTAGAGCTGGGCAGTGAGGACCTCTTGGTCCTTCTCCTGGCGTCCACCACCATTTTCAAAGAGGTGCGGCGCCCCCTGAGTCAAGGCCTTCTTCCAGGCATGGATCTGGCTCGGGTGGACTTCAAACCGGCTGGCCAGCTCTGCAATGGTGTGCTCCCCCTGGAGCGCGGCCAAAGCCACTTTGGCCTTGAAGACTGGGCTGTGCTTCTTACGTGTTTGCTTCATGTCCTGCTCCTTGTTTCCGTCCTATTTTAGGAGCGGGACTCTCTCTTAGCCACCTGTCCGAATTTTGGGGTCCACCTCACTTAACCGCCGTCAACGGGGAACCTCCCTTTGGCGTCGTGGCCCTTAGGGGAAGGCTAGCCAGCTGACGGTCGGCGCCACGATGAGACGTGTGGCGGAGGTAGCGGACACTCCACCAGCGGCATGTCCTGATAGATTACCAGACCTTTCCCGGAGCCCCACGCTTTCGTGGCCCCTACCGGGACGGTGAGAGGGCGGAGACCTCCCGCTCTAGCCGGTCGATGTCCGCCTCGCTCAGGTTGAAGTACTTGGCGTCCGGGTGATGGATGACCAGGGCCGAGACCGACGACTCGGGGTCCATCATGTAGCCTTCCGTCAGCTCCACCCCGATGTTGGACGTCACCCCCAGCAGCCGGAAGAGCTGCTCCTGGTCCTCCAGCCGCGGGCAGGCGGGATAGCCGAAGGAGTAACGGCGTCCCCGGTACTGAGTGCGGAAGAGCTCCTGATGCGTTATGCCGGCCGGGTCTCCAAGCCCCCACATCTGCCGGACCTGCTGGTGGAGAAGCTCGGCGAAGGCCTCGGCCCCCTCGATAGCCAGGGCCTGAAGAATATGGGAGTTGAGGAACTGGCCCTCCTCCTTCCACCCCTCGGCCAGGTCCCGCACCGCCCCGCCAACGGTGGTGACGAACATGGCCACGTAGTCCATCCTGCCCGAGTCCCCCGGAAGCACATAGTCGGAGAGGGACAGGCCGTCCCGCTGGGACTGGCGCCCGAAGTAGAACCGCTCCAGCACAGTACGCCCGTCGGGGCCGTACACAAGCAACCACTGCCCGTCTGACCGGCAGGGAAAGAACTTGAACACAGCGTTGGCCGCGATGCGGGGATGGGCCAGCATCGCATCCTCGACCCGGCGGACCGCCTCCCGCAGCTCCATCGCAGCCGGGTCCCCCGCGGCCACGGCATCGGCGAACCGGCCCTTGAACCCCAGGTGGCGGACGTAGAGCATCTGGGGATTGATGTAGGGGAATATCCCGGCCATGTCGTACTCTCTCAGCACGTGGAGCCGCAGGTCCGGTGGGTTGGGGACCTGGTAATCGTGGCGCACCCGGGCCGGGGCAACGGGCTGGTCCTCGCCACCGGCCTCGGCGACCCGGCGCAGCCTCTCCGCCTCCAGCATCTGTTCCGTCTCGGCCTCCAGGTCCACCGCCAGCTTTTCGCGCTCGTCCGCTTCCATGATGGTATTGGCCAGGGCAAGGCCGGTCATGGCATCGGGAGCGTAGGCCACGAGGCCGCCGTATTCGGGGGCGATGCGCAGCCTGGTGAAGCGGTTGGACAGCGCCGCGCCTCCCACCAGTATGGGGCTATCGATTCCAGCCTGGCGAAAGTCCCGCACCGTCTCCACCATCATCTGGGCCGACTTGACCAGCAGGCCGGAGAGGCCGATGATGTCGGGCTTGTGCTTCTGGCAGGCTGCGATGAGGTCCTGAGGAGGCACCTTGATGCCCAGGTTGATGACCTGGTACCCGTTGTTGGAGATGATGATGTCCACCAGGTTCTTCCCGATGTCGTGGACGTCCCCTTTAACGGTGGCCAGGACCACACTCCCCCTAGTGGCGGTCTCCGTCCGGTCCATGTGGGGCTCCAGGTGGGACACCGCGAACTTCATGGACTCAGCCGATTGGAGCACCTCCGCGACGATGAGCTCGTTGGCGTTGAACTGGCGTCCTACCTCGTCCATGCCCGCCATAAGCGGCCCGTTGATTATGGTCAGCGGCGTCCTGTCCCGGAGCGCTTCGTCGAGGTCCTCGGCCAGGCCTTCTTTTGTGCCCTCGATAATTGCCAGGGCCAGCCTCTCGTCCAGGGGGAGGCTGCGCCTCTCCTCGACAGAGGCCTTGGGGGGCCTATCCCGGAAGTGGGCTGCGAAGGCGGCCACCGGGTCCTCGCCCCGGCTCCAGATAAGGTCCTCGGCCAGCTTCCTCTCCTCCTCGGAGATGGAGGTGTACCTCTGCAACTGCTCCGAGTTGACGATGGCCATATCCAGTCCGGCCTGGACGCAGTGGTAGAGGAACACGGAGTTGAGCACCTCCCGTCCCGCCGGGGGCAGTCCAAAGGAGACGTTGGAGATACCCAGGACCGTCTTGGTCTGGGGCAGCGCTTCTTTGATGAGCCGCACGCCCTCGATGGTCTCCGCAGCCGAGCCGACATAGTTCTGGTCCCCCGTACCCGCCGGGAATACCAGGGGATCGAAAATGATGTCCTCCATGAGGACCCCGTACTTCTCAGTGAGTATCCGGGCAGAGCGGAGGGCGACGTCCAGCTTGCGCTGGCGGGTAACGGCCTGGGCCTGCACCTTGTCGTCGTCGATGCACCCCACAACCAGCGCGGCGCCGTAGCGCCGGGCCAGGGGCACCACTGCCTGAAACCGGGCCTCACCGTCCTCCAGGTTCACGGAGTTGACTATCGACTTTCCCTGGAGTCGTTTGAGGGCCTCCTCGATCACGTGGGAATCGGTGGAGTCGACCATTACAGGGGCCTTGACCTTCTTGGTGAGCTGGTCAAGGAAGATGGTCACGTCGGACAGCTCGTCCCGGTCCGGGTCCTGGAGGCACACGTCCAGGACGTGGGCCCCGCTCCGTATCTGGCGGCGCCCAATCTCGGCGGCCTCCTCGAAGGCACCTTCCCCAATGAGTCTCCTGAACCGGCGGCTGCCCAGCACGTTGGTGCGCTCCCCTACGATGGCCGGGCGGAGGTCCTCATCAATCACCAACGCTTCTATGCCGGAGATCCGGGTCTCCCTGGCCTCGACGGGCATCCTGGGAGCCTTATCCTGGACCAGGACAGATAGCAGGCGGATGTGCTCCGGCCCTGTACCGCAGCAGCCTCCCACCACATTGATCCATCCGGATTCCACAAACCGCCCCATCGTGCCAGCCATCATCTGGGGCGTTTCGTTGTAGTTGCCGTCCTCGTCGGGCAGCCCCGCGTTGGGAACGCAGGCCACCGGGAAGCGGGACAGCCGCGCCATCGTGCGCACGTGGTCGGTCATGAACTCCGGACCCGTGGCGCAGTTGAAGCCGATCCACAGCAGGTCCCGGTGGGCCAGGGAGGTATAAAAGGCCTCTGCATCCTGCCCAGCCAGAAGCGTGCCCATGGGTTCGATGGTACCCTGTACGGCGACGGGGACCTGGCGTCCCATCTCCGCCCAGGCGCGGTCTATCCCCTCCAGCCCGGCCTTGACGTTCAGGGTATCTTGGCTGGTCTCCAGCAGGAGGATGTCCGCCCCACCCTCCATCAGCCCCGCGGCTTGCTCATGGTACCCGGCGGCAAGCTCGTCGAAGGAGATGCCGCCCGTGACCGAGATGGTCTTCGTGGTGGGCCCCATGGACCCTGCCACGAAGCGGGGCTTATCCGGTGTGCTGGCGGCGTCGGACAGTCGCCTGGCCAGCCCGGCCGCCTCCCGGTTGATGCGACGGGCCTCGTCTTGCAGCCCGTACTCTGCAAGCACCACCGACGTGGCGCCGAAGGTGTCGGTCTCCAGGATGTCGGCCCCCGCATCCAGGTAACCCTGGTGGATGGCCGCGATGACATCGGGCCGGACCAGCACCAGATACTCGTTACATCCTTCGTACTGGGCGCCTCCGAAGTCATCTGGTCCCAGGTCCCATGACTGGATGGAAGTGCCCATCGCCCCGTCGATGACCAGAATCCGCTGTCCCAACAGCGATTTCAGGCTCTGTATACGCTCGGTTTCGTCCATTTCTCCTGGGCCACGTGTCGTTACGTCTCATTATAGCATGGAGGTGCAGCCAAAATTCTCGGGCCGGCCGGTCAGCCTCGCAATACCCCTCTCACCACCTTTCGATAACGTCCTGATATCCTGATATAATGTGCGCAGCGGGACCCCTACGGGCCCGCCGATTTGTTCTACTGGTGGCATGGTGAACACGTTGTGGACTTCGCGAGGCTCCTGATAGGCCTGCCCATTAGCGCCCTTCCTCCCATACCCCAGGTGAGGGCCGTCGCCAGGGCGGCCCTTTTCGTAACCCAGATACTGCCCCTTCGAGTGAAACCCCAGGAGCGACTGTCGCCCACCCCGGTGCGGGAGGCCGTGACCTACCAATGCCCCGGTGGGGAGATGACAGCGGACCTCTATCGGGTCCCCGACGGCAAGTCACACGCCGGAGTCCTGGTCTTTCTTGGCATTATTACAGCGCCCAGGGACGACCACCGGGTAGTCAACCTGGGCAAGGCCTTGGCGCGTGCGGGTTTCGTGGCCATGTTCCCCTGGTCGTCCTCCATGATGCAGAAGCGGTTGGACTCGTCAGAGCCGGAGAACCTGGTATCGGCCTTCAAGTACCTGAGGGCCCTTGAGGATGTGGACCCGGAGCGCGTGGGCATGGGTGGGTTCTGCGTGGGCGCCTCCATGTGCTTGGTCGCTGCTTCAGACTCCCGGATCAAGGATGACGTCAGCTTCGTCAGTGCCTTCGGCGGCTACTACGACATGGTGGACCTGATGGCCCAGATCTCCAGCAACCGGAGCTTCTACGGCCAGGTGGTGGAATCGTGGAAGCCCAACCACCTTACCGAAGAGGTCCTGAGGCACCACCTGATCGAGGGGATCGGCGACGAAAGGGAGAGGGGCGCACTGACCCGCGCCTTCGTCCCGGGAGTCGCCTCACCCGGGCTGGAGTTAGAGGGACTCTCCCGGCACGGCCGCGCCGTTCACCGGCTCCTCTCGTCCATGGCCGCCTCGGACGAAGAGGAGAGGCTGACCCTGGAGCAAGCGCATGGACTCCTCCGAGGGCTCCCAGGCAGTTTCCTTGAGGGGATGGGAAGTATCTCCCCAAGCGCCAGCATCGGCAATCTCAAGGCGCGGGTGTTGATCGCCCACGATAGCGAGGACGACCTGGTGCCGGCGGAGGAGTCGCGCAGGCTAGCCGACTCCCTTTCCCCTCGGGGCGATTTCAGCCACACCCAGTTCTCCTTCTTCTCCCACGTCACTCCCAACAAGAGGGTCGGGCCCTCGACCTTCGTGCGGGAAGCCCTCAAGCTGTTCCGTTACACCTACAGCATCGTCCGGGTGGGCGTCTGAGAGCCCGGCATTCTGTTTTACTGGGCACCCGAGAGGATTTAATAAAAAGATCGGAAAGCGGATTTACCTTTGTTAATTTTAATTTCGAGGTAGACTGAATAAGCCTTGGGCAGAGGATGGCTTTGCCAGCGAATCCAAAGGGGCCGAGTAATTCAGGCAGGAGTCCATGCCATGTCAACCTTGGAAGATGTAATCGCCCTGGCCGTTGACGCCCACCGGGGACAGCTTGATAAGGCAGGTCAACCTTACATCCTCCATCCCCTCAGGGTGATGCTGCGCCTGGAAAGCGAGGTGGAGAAGGTGGTGGGCGTATTGCACGACTTCCTGGAAGACACTAGGTACACCCCGGAGCAGCTAAGGAAGCGGGGCTATTCGGACGAGGTGCTGGGGGCCCTGGACTGCCTAACGAGGAGGGAAGGGGAAACCTACGAAGCCTTCGTCCAGAGAATCAAGCCGAACCCCCTGGCGAGGCGGGTGAAGCTGGCCGACCTGGCAGACAACATGGATGTGACGCGACTTACAACCCTGGGGAAGGAAGACCTGGACCGGCTGAACCGATACCATAAGGCGTGGGCGGCGCTCCAGTGAGTCTACTGCGCCGGCTGCTGAAGATGCTGCGGGGCTCCCGGGGTAGCTTGGGTGATAGCTCCCCAGCTAAAGAGACCTACTCGGTCCTGATCATGGACATGTTCCACTACCATGACCCGGAGCACGAGTATACCGTGGGAGGGTTTCCCACCCTGGAGCTCGCCGTCGAGTACGCGAACCTGGACGAGATAGACCTCCTCAGGCACACCCTGGTGGGGATGCTCATCGGGGCCATGTTGCCCTTCCTCTTCTCAGCCATGACGATGCGCGCGGTGGGGAGGGCAGCCTTCTCCATTGAGTTCCTGACGGCAGGTGGTGATAAGTGTAGGGTTCTGGTACCTCAAACACCTTGTGACCGGCGTTAGGACCGCCTACCCGGACCAACAGGTCGTACTCCCGAGAAATATACGTTTAACCAACTGGTGGTTCGAGACAGTACCAGTGTGCCCTTGGTGCTGAGGGATATGTTAAAATTGAATTGTATTCTCTTGCCCAGAGGTGGCGATGCCCAGGAACTACTGGATGATTGTCGTGAGCCCGGAGAACTTTCGGATTACCCGGAGCCTCGGCCTGAAGGTGCAGGGGCTGAAGGCCCACCAGCGGCGAAAGGCGCAGCGAATAGAGCCCGGAGACCGGATACTTTACTATGTCGGGACAGAGCAGACCTTCGCAGCCACCGCGACAGCCTCCTCCAGGTACTTCGAGGACCGCTCGGCCCTATGGAAGAAGGAGGGGAGCAGCGAGTGGCTGTTCAGGGTCCAGATTCGCCCGGACGTGGTGTTGGACGAAAGTGAGGCGATTGACGCCCTCCAGCTTGCCCCACGGTTGGAATACATACGGAGGTGGCCACCGGAGGACTGGTACGTAGCCTTTGCCCAGAGCAACCTGCACCTGCTGCCGAAGAGGGACTTCCAATTGGTGGAGGGGGAGATGCGGAAGATAAAGTCCAACGGCACCCGCAGGCCACCTCCGCCTCCCGTACCGGCGCCATCTGACGAGGACGCGGTCCTCAGGCCCAGCTAGACCCGACCCTGCTGACCGCCACCGGTGGCCGAGGCTGGGGCCTCGAAAGTGCCGGGGCCCCGGCCGGGTACCGCCGGGAGGCGCGGTGTCGGGTTCCCGGCTGCCCTTAGGGCTTCCCGTATCTCCTCCAGCACCTGGGGGTCCTCTTCCTTTCCAGCAGCCTGCACTAACGCCCGTGTGGCCTCGGGTCCTCCCAGCCGCCCCAGCGCCCAGGCGGCGTGGCTACGGACCAGACCCTCTCCCCCGTCTAGGGCACGGACCAGGGCGGGAACGGCCGCGGAGTCTCCCGCGTTGCCCAAGGCGACGCAGGCGTTTCGCTGGAGGCCCACTCGCTTGGCCCTCTTTATGGGGCTGTTTCGAAAACGCTCACGGAACTCCTCGTCGGTTATCTGGAGCAGGGCTACCAGGTCCAGGGAGGTGAAGCGGCGGACCTTGAACGCCTGCTCCCTGGTATAAGCGGCCTTGACGTTTACCGGGCACACGTCCTGGCAGATGTCGCAACCGAACACCCAGTCGTACATCAGGGGCCTAAGGTCTCGGGGTATCGGCCCCCGGTTTTCGATGGTTAAGTAGGAGATACACCGGGAGTTATCTATGACGTAGGGCGCCACGATGGCCCCTGTAGGGCAGGCGTCGATACATCTCACGCAGGTGCCACAGGTCTTCTTCAAGGGAGGGTCGGGCTCAAGCTCCAGGTCCGTGACCACCTGGCCTAGAAACACCCAGGAGCCGTGGGAGGATGTGAGGATGTTGGTGTTCTTGCCGAACCAGCCGATCCCTGCCCTTTGAGCCACGGCCCGGTCCAGCATGGGACCGTCGTCCACGTACCAGCGGCTGCGGATAGGGCGCCCCAGGCGCGACGAAAGCCCCTCCACCAGCGCCTTGAGCCGTCCCTTGAGCACCCCGTGGTAGTCCTCGCCCCAGCTATAGCGGGCCACCTTGCCACGAGGACCCTCGGCCCCTTCAGCATCATCCTGGGGCAGGTGGTAGCTCATGCCCACGGCGATGATCGACCGGGCGCCGGGCAGGATCTCCTGGGGGTTACATCCCCGGCGCACTCTGGCCTCGGTGTACCAGGGCAGCCCGTCCATCAGCCCCGAGCGCACCCGGTCGAGGGCCACCGCCTCGTGGTCCGAGAAGCTGTCGGCGGAGGCCACCCCCACCAGGTCGAACCCCAGCTCCCGAGCGTACTCTATTACCTGCGCCTTGACATTGTCCATCGGCACCCACATTATGCCACATTTCTCCACCGCCCGGGCGGCCGGGTCTCCGCGATGGCGCCGTCTGCCTAAGGCTACGCCCAGCGCCCCACAACCAACAGCAAGTACGTGTCCTCAATGGGCAATTCGGCTCCCTGGAATCCCCTGCATAATGTGGTAAAATAAGCTCACAAAGCTGCCGAGGTGGTGGAACTGGTAGACACGCCATCTTGAGGGGGTGGTGGGCGTAAGCCTGTGTGGGTTCAAATCCCGCCCTCGGCACCACGGCTCCACAGACCAGGCGACGTAGCCAAGTGGTCTAAGGCGGAGGTCTGCAAAACCTCTATTCGGCGGTTCGAATCCGCCCGTCGCCTCCACTAAACTATTGAGGCGCAGGAAGGGGAAAGGTACCCGGGACGAGTCCTCCTTCTTGCGCCTGAATTATTGGGGCGGCCCATGCTCGGCGGCCGAGGTGGCGGAATGGAAGACGCGGCGGACTTAAAATCCGCTCCCCGCGAGGGGGTATGGGTTCGAATCCCTTCCTCGGCACCAGCTTCTTTTAGCTACGAAAACAGGCCCCCTGAGCAATTTCGGGGGGGCCTGTTTTGTTGGCGCTTCTGGGGTTTTGACAGCCAAGTTGACAGCCACGGGATTTGAAAAGGCCCTATTCAGAGAGAATTTGCCCCATTTTCTTGGCGGTGTGAGGTGGACCCCAAAATTCGGACAGGTGGCTAAGAGAGAGTCCCGCTCCTAAAATAGGACGGAAACAAGGAGCAGGACATGAAGCAAACACGTAAGAAGCACAGCCCAGTCTTCAAGGCGAAAGTGGCTTTGGCCGCGCTCCAGGGGGAGCACACCATTGCAGAGCTGGCCAGCCGGTTTGAAGTCCACCCGAGCCAGATCCATGCCTGGAAGAAGGCCTTGACTCAGGGGGCGCCGCACCTCTTTGAAAATGGTGGTGGACGCCAGGAGAAGGACCAAGAGGTCCTCACTGCCCAGCTCTACCAACAGATTGGGCAGCTCAAGGTGGAACGGGATTTTTTGTCACGGAGCTTCGGGTTGTGAGCCGGTCCCAACGCCGGGCCAATGATTGACCGAGAAGAACCGAAGCTGTCTCTGGTGCGCCAGTGCGCCTTGCTGGGTATCAGCCGCTCCTCGTTGTACTACCTGCCAACCGAGGCCGGCGCCGAGGACTTGGAGTTGATGGCCCTCATAGACCAACAGTACCTGAAGACACCTTTCTACGGCTCCAGAAGGATGACTGCCTGGCTCAGCAATCACGGACACCAGGTCAACCGCAAGCGGGTCCGCCGGCTGATGCAGCTGATAGGCCTGGAGGCAGTAGAGTCCCAGGAAGTGGTGTAACAAGAGGAGAGGGTCTGGATGAAGAGAGACCACCACGTCATCCTTAGCGGGCAAAGACGAGCCTGAGAAAGGAGGACAACGGTGGTCAAGGAAAGGATGGACCTGCTTGAGCTAATGCGCAAGAGGGGAGTCGACGGTGACGTGGACTTTCTACGAGAGGCACTGAGAGTGCTGGTCGAGGAGATCATGGAGGCTGATGTGTCATCGAGGACCGGTGCTGGGTATGGAGAACGCAACCCTGAGCGGGTGACCCAGCGCAACGGGTACCGGTCTCGAGCATGGGACACTCGCGTAGGGACCATGGAGTTGCAGATACCCAAGCTCAGAGAGGGAAGCTACTTTCCGAGCCTGCTGGAGCCACGGCGTCGCAGCGAGCGAGCTCTGCTGGCGGTGATCCAGCAGGCGTATGTGGAGGGTGTATCGACGAGGCGAGTGGATGATCTGGTCAAGGCTCTTGAGTGCGAGGGTATCTCAAAGAGCCAAGTGTCGCGTATCTGCCAGGAGCTGGACGGGGTGGTGGAGAGCTTCCTGGGTCGGCCGCTGGACGGCGGATCATATCCCTACCTGTGGCTGGACGCACTAACCCAGAAGGTCAGAGAGGCCGGTAGGATAGTCAACGTCAGCGTGGTGGTGGCGACGGCGGTCAATAGCGAGGGCAAGCGTGAGATCGTTGGGATGGACGTGGGTACCAGTGAAGACGGCGCCTTCTGGCTGGCCTTCCTGCGCTCACTGGTCGCCAGGGGCCTCGGCGGGGTGGAACTGGTGGTATCGGACGCTCATCAGGGACTCAGGGATGCCATCGCAACTGTCTTCGGTGGGGCCAGTTGGCAGCGGTGCCGCACCCACTTCATGACCAACCTGCTCACTCGGGTCCCCAGGAGCGCTCAGCCCTGGGTGGCCACCATGGTACGCACCATCTACCAGCAGCCGTCCCCTCAGGAGGTGCATGCCCAACTCGAGCGGGTGATTGCTCAGCTCCAGGACCCGTTCCCACAGGGCGCCTCTCGACTGGACGAGGCTGGACCCGACGTCCTGGCCTTCTCTAGCTTCCCCGTCGCCCACTGGAAGAAGATCTGGTCCAACAACCCCCTGGAGCGTCTCAACAAGGAGATACGGCGCCGCACCGATGTGGTGGGCATCTTCCCTAACCGCCCAGCTGTCCGTCGGCTGGTCGGCGCCGTCCTAGCTGAGCAGCACGACGAGTGGGCCGTCGGCCGTCGATACATGACACAGGAGGTAACCACCTCCAACGAAGCTCTACCCAGAGCCGAACTCGCAGAGGCAGCGGCCTAGACGATATCAACAGGATGACGTACTCTTACACCACTCTATGGGACGGGACCTCGGACAATGGACCCTAGCGGTTCCAGGCATATTGCACGCGGGTGTGGGGGTTACCGACGAGCCGCGGAGCATCTATGATTTACGCTAGACTACAGACCTGAGGGAGGTAGACCTATGGGTGAGGGCCCACTTCAAGGTAAGGTTGCGATAGTAACGGGTGCTGGGAGCCCCACCGGCATAGGTCGTGCAATCACCCTGGGACTGGTACGCTCCGGTGCTCGAGTGGCCATGGTGGACATTAACAAAGCATGGTTAGATCAGAGCGCCACCGATGTTCGTGAAGTTGGTGGAGATGACTGCGTCCTAGCAGTAATCGCTGACGTCTCAGACCCCGATGCCGTTGAGAAGGTAGTGAGCAGGACCATCTTGGAGTTAGCAGGTCTCCATATCTTGATTAACAACGCCGGCACCAGCCCGAGGTCCGGCCTAGCCTCGGCGGGTCGAAGCAACTCCGCGAATTTCTGGGAAAACTCACCTGAAGCATGGAACAGGGTGGTAGCCGTTAACTTCAGCGGTCCGTTCTTTATGGCCAGGGCAGCAGTGGGACACATGATAGCTCAGCGGTGGGGTCGTATCATCGGTGTTACCACCAGCATGGACACGATGTATCGTAAAGGGGCATCTCCCTACGGGCCCTCCAAGGCAGGGCACGAGGCCCTGATCGCCACGATGGCTCAGGATCTCGAAGGCACCGGGGTGACTGCGAATGTGCTCGTTCCAGGCGGCCCAACCAACACCAACATGGTCGCGGCGGATACCGCGAGCGAGAGGGCAGCACTTATTCAACCGGAGGTGATGCAAGCACCGGCGGTCTGGCTTGCATCCGAAGACTCGAAAGAGATCAATAGCCGACGGTTGATAGCGTACTACTGGGATGAGAGATTGCCTCTTAAGGACCGTTTAGAGAGGGCTAGTGCGCCCGCCGCCTGGCCCCAGCTCGGTAGGCAGGCGATTCGGCCAACGCTGTGAAAAGAGGTGCCGGTATGGCTGAAAAGATGACCATCCTCGTAGGGACCGTAGGGCAGGGCATAATGCGAAGTGTCGATGGTGGCGAGACCTGGCAACGAGTGGGCATCGGTCAGGGAATGCATTCAGACGCCCTGGTTCGATCACTGGTGAACAATCCGCGCCAGCCCGAGATTATCTTCGCCGGCAGCGACAAAGGACTTTACCGGAGTGAGGATAGCGGGCACGGCTGGCGATTGGTGGATTCACCCTTGCGCAACCAGCACATATGGGCCCTGGCCATCGACCCACAGGAGCCGGAGATAATGTTTGTCGGGACCGGGACGCCCACCCCCGCTGGCATCTTCAGGTCCACCGATAGCGGAGCAAGCTGGGAGTACTTCCACCCCATTGACGCAAGCGACTTGTCCACCCGGAGATGAAATCGAGCTTTCACAACGAGGACACTTCATGAGGATACCTCCTAACAGGGTGCTGAAAAAAGGGGAGTCCAGAGGGGCGGAGCCCCTTTGGCAGGGGTCTGGGGGTGTCTCCCAGATACAATTTCACCCCCTTCCTGGCCAGGAAGGGGCAAGGGGATGGACGAAGAGGGTTTTTCATCAGCCTGCTAAGCGAGACTAACGAGCCCGGTTGATGAACGCGAATTCATATACCAGGCCAGCAACCGCCCCTCCGAGGAGGGGCGCGACCCAGTATATCCAATGATAGGACCACTCGCCTGCGACCAGCGCGGGCCCGAAGCTGCGCGCTGGGTTCATCGACGCCCCGGTGATGGGCACCGCTACTAGGTGATCTACCAGAACGGCCAGTCCGATGGCAAGGGGTGCATGGTTCCCAATACCCCCTGGATCGACAGCGGTGGCGAAGATGACAAAGACCAGCACAAATGTAACAACAACTTCCATCACGAATCCCATGCCCACCGACACATCGGGGCCTAGAGCGTGAGCTCCCAGGTTCGTGTCTGCAGCGTCGGGTATGGCTGCCAGGAGTAACAAAGCCCCGACCACAGCGCCGCCAAGCTGTGCCACCATGAACATCAGGCCCCTAGCCGCGCTTATCTTCCGTGTCAGCCAGGCCGCGAACGTGACAGCTGGGTTTATATGCCCGCCAGAGATGTTTGCCGTGGCATATACCAAGAGAGCGATGGCCAGCCCATGAGCCAGGGCAATGGCAACTAGCCGTGCAGGATCTAGGGTACCGTTGGGTAGGCCTCCTGTTACGAAGTAGAGTCCCAGGAAGTGGTGTAAGAAGAGGAGGGGGTCTGGAGTAAGAGAGACCACCGCGTCATCCTTAGCGGGCAAAGAAGAAAGCTCGAGAAAGGAGGACAACGGTGGTCAAGGAAAGGATGGACCTGCTGGAGTTGTTGCGCAAGGGGGGAATGGACGGTGACGTGGACTTCCTACGGGAGGCTCTGAGAGTGCTGGTAGAGGGGATCATGGATGCGGAGGTGTCTGCGAGGACCGGTGCTGAGTATGGAGAACGCAGCCCTGAGCGGGTGACCCAGCGCAACGGGTATCGGTCCCGGGCGTGGGATACCCGGGTAGGGACTATGGAACTGCACATCCCGAAGCTTCGAGAGGGGAGCTACTTCCCGAGCCTGCTGGAGCCACGGCGTCGCAGCGAGCGAGCTCTGCTGGCTGTGATCCAGCAGGCCTATGTGGAAGGTGTATCGACAAGGCGGGTGGACGACCTGGTCAAGGCCCTGGGGTGCGAGGGTATCTCCAAGAGCCAGGTGTCCCGTATCTGCTCCGAGCTGGACGAGGTGGTGGAGGACTTCCTGGGTCGGCCGCTGGACGGCGGATCATACCCCTACCTGTGGCTGGATGCACTAACCCAGAAGGTCAGAGAGGCCGGTAGGATCGTCAACGTCAGCGTGGTGGTGGCGACGGCGGTCAATGGCGAGGGCAAGCGGGAGATCATTGGGATGGACGTGGGTACCAGTGAAGACGGCGCCTTCTGGCTGGCCTTTCTGCGCTCACTGTCGGCCAGGGGTCTGAGTGGGGTGGATCTGGTGGTATCGGATGCGCATCAGGGACTCAGGGATGCCATCGCGACTGTCTTCGGTGGGGCCAGTTGGCAACGGTGCCGCACACACTTCATGACCAACCTGCTCACTCGGGTCCCCAGGCGCGCTCAGCCCTGGGTGGCCACCATGGTACGCACCATCTACCAGCAGCCGTCCCCTCAGGAGGTCCACGCACAGCTCGAGCGGGTGATCGCCCAGCTACAGGACCCGTTCCCTCAGGTGGCCTCTCTACTGGACGCGGCTGGTGCGGACGTCCTGGCCTTCTCCAGCTTCCCACTCGCCCACTGGAAGAAGATCTGGTCTAACAACCCCCTGGAGCGTCTCAACAAGGAGATACGGCGCCGCACCAACGTGGTGGGTATCTTTCCCAACCGGCCGGCCGCGCGTCGCCTCGTTGGGGCTGTCCTGGCCGAACAGCACGACGAATGGGCCATCGGCCCTCGTTACATGACACCCGCGGTCTACAGCATCGACGAAGCTCTACCCGAGGCGGATCTAGCGAAGGCGGCGGCATAGACCGCGATCAACAGGATGACGCTCTCTTACACCACTTGACGGGACGTGACCCTGTTACGACTACGGATCCCGCCCCGAGGAAAACAAACAAAAGGGTGGCGATAAACTCTGCGAGCGTAGATCGCCACGCTTCGAGCGAGGTAAGCTCACGTTTGCTTGTTTCCAGCATTCTACTCACCCGTAGTTAGGTAACCTGATCCTTGGTTACCCATACCCTAATCCGTCAAGGTCTCATCGGTCAAGCTGTGTACGGAAGAGTGAGTCGGTGTTGGAGCCAACCTAGCCATCTAACAGGACCGCGGGATAGGTTAAGTCCATTAGTCAGGTTAGTGGCAGCGGAGGGTGGGCTGACGACGGCGACCAAAGGTGCTGTGACTAACGAGTTTGATGGGCAAGACGAGGAGGTGGCGAACTTCCTCCGAAGCACGGGGGGCCATCCTGGCAGCAGGTTAACCAGCCACCTAGCTACCCGACGCGGTCACCGAGCTTGTTTACTCCCGCGACATTCGGTCGAGGGGACGATCGACTGAGCTGTATGGTAAAGCTCGACGCCTATGCTCTGGCCACCCCGAATATATCGCCCTCTGGGTCGGTGGCTGAGGAGTGCCGGCCTACCCCCTCGCCACTCAGTGCTACGGGGACTTTGGCACGTGCCGAAGGCACTGGGTCGGGGTCAGCGAACAGCTCGGGATCGGCGTAGTCGGCCTGCCGAACTGTGGGATCGTTGAGCCAGTAGCTTGCCTCCAGGGCAATGCCGTTAGGGTCCGTGAAGTAGATGGAGTGGATGATCCTGTGATCCACCACCCGCGTGACCTCCACCTCGTTCTGCTCGAGCCTCGTCTTTAGCTCTAACAGGACCTCCTCGCTCTCTACGTTAAAGGAGACATGGTCAAACTGGACTCGGCCGCTGGCGGGGGCACCGGCAGGCTTGTGGAACTCGTCCACCATACCAGGCCACTCGAAGAACGCAATGGTGTTCCCTTCCCCCAACGCGAAGAAGTAATGGCGGTAGGGATATAGCTCGGGCCGGTTGCCGGTGGTGGCTACCAGGGGCATGCCCAGCACATCACGGTAAAATCTGACCGTCTTCTCCATGTCCCCTGTCACCATCGCCAGGTGGTTTATTCCCTTGAACTTCACCATCGGGTTACCTCCCCCGTCTTGTTCCTAGGCTAATTATATGCTGCCGCACCGCCGTATGTGAAGCGGTCCAGCGGTGTGGTGCTGCTCAGCCTCGCTCAGGCTTCCTCCACACGCTGACGATACCACAATTAACGCTGGAAGTAAGAGGTTCTTAGCAAAATACTGAAGGTCGAATACCAAGGTGGGTCCAACGATACCTCAAACACCGGCTTCTCGTCCTGGTGTCGGCGAACTGGGCTCCAACGAACAGCGCTACCCCAGCGCCGGTTTGCTATCCCGCCTGACGACCTATGAGCTTCCGGCAGTATGCGATGGGCGTCTATTTTAAGATCCCATCCTCAGTCAACACGGTCTAGTTGCCATACGCTACGAAACAAACCGTGATGAAACCGAGTCGCTTTACGGATTGGTGAAATATATGTCCTTGAGTATGGGCTTAATGAGTGGGGGAGGGTTGAAGCCTTTACCGGTCGGCTTCACCAGAAAGTACCGGTCCCCGCTTATGCCAGCCCTTCCCGCCACAGACCACATAGTGATGAAGCAGTTCCCTCACTCCTACACCCGTGCGATTGCGGTGCAAGCTGTCCCATAAGGGGAGTCGTATCTGAGCCGTAGCTAGGTTTTGACAGCCAAGTTGACAGCCAAGCCAGTGGACAAAAGGGTTCCCCGGTGGACATTGGTGGAATGACCAAGGGAGGACTCCGTATTTGGTGGACGTTGACGGACGGCCTGGGACATGCTCTAATCAGATGCAGGATTGCCCAGCCTTGGCCTCGTCCTGACTGCCACTTAGTGGAACACCGCGCAAGGAGCCATGATGAACAACGTTAGGGGTGTTGTTGCAGCTTCCAAGGGGGCTGCTGTAAGGGTCGAGACCATCTTGGATTCCGGCGGTTCCAGGGAGTGAGAGGGCGGCCCCTGAATCCGAGGAGTCTGCATGACGCAGGTATGCTATTTAGCCGGTCCAGGGAGTTAGAGCCAGTAGCCTCCCCTAGAACCGCAATGTGACAGGTGCCCTCTGAAAGACTCTCGATCTGTCCGTCCTGGCCAAACCTCCAGCCTGGCCTTACTATGTGTCCACATGGGTGGGCGACCTGGCCAGAGGGGTGGATATTCATCTAGCAATGGGAGAACACCATGTCGTCGCAGGAAGAACTTGTCAAGCTTATGGAGCAGGAAACGAGCGGGCTGGTCGATTATTTAAAAACACTACGTGCAGACGCTTGGAATACACAGAGCGCCTGCGACCTCTGGACAGTGGCCGACGTTGTAGGCCATTTGGTTTACGTCATGGAAATGGTCACGGGAGGCGTCTCCCGCGGCATCAAAGGGGACATCACCCCGCCGGAGGGCTGGCCGCCCGCGGGAGGGCTTGATAAAGCCACTCGGAATCAGTTTCTGGCTAGTGGGGGCATAGAGCGTAAGGAGCGCCTGGGCGACCAATTGCTTCCCACCTACGAGCGGCTGGTTCATCAGGGGATCGAACTCGCTGAGACGCTTGGGCCCGAGGATTGGGACAAGCCTTGCTATCGGCCTGCTGGAATCCGACCGGCGAGGACATTTTTCCTGACCGTCATTACTGAAACTGCTATGCACAGTTGGGACATGCGCTCTAGGCTCGAAGCCTCGACCCACTTATCTCCGAACAGTTTACCCGTCTTCGTGGAACGCATACCCTGGCTTTCACAATTTAAGCTTGGACCGAAGTTAGCGTCATCCCTGCGTTACAGGTTTGAGGTTTCTGACCCAGTCCCATTTCAGGGGGACATTGTCAACGAGGGCGACAAGGTGCAAAATGAGCCGGTCGGAACGGGTTCTCCTGATGTGACCTTCCGCTGTGATACAGAGACATTCGTTCTCCTGATACAGGGCCGCCTTTCTTTCGAGACAAGCGTCGCTAACGGCCGCTTGGTAGCTGACGGCAAAAATGACTTGGTGGCCGAATTCGAAAGGTTGCTCAGCCCATAGTCCAAGTCTCGCGCCATTCCGGCGCTGGCTGGGTGTGTAGGATCGGAGGACCTGGACCTAGGTGCTCAGCATATAGGCCTATATGGCCACACTGGGACTGACATCGTAGACGTGAATGGCGATCGAAGAATCGATGTCCTTGATCTAGCATTGGTCGGTTCGGCCTTGGGGCCTGTATAGGTGAGCAGTAGCTCAGGCCGGCGTTGCGAAGGTTCGTGGGAGCCGGGATACGATGGCCGGCCCGGGCTCGATGGCAAGGTCAGTTCCTGAGCGAGACCGTGCGAAGGGACCAGGAGAGACGGCGAAAGGTGCTGAGGGAGTGCCTGTTGGCCCTTCTTGCTGGTACGGCACCGCACGATACGCCACCCAGACAAGTCCCGGTCAGAATCGTCTGTCTAAGTTTGTTCTTTTCTTCGAAACCCGCGTCATGCGCGATTGAATCGAGACACCTTCGACCTCTAGACTTGAAATGATCTATAGCCGCAGGAGGTCGTGAAGTTTGACTGAGTACGCCTTAGCAGATTTCGTAGTGTTGGTAGTATTCGTACTTATCTATCTGATGTTTATAGTGCTGCCCTTTTGGAAGATCTTTTCGAAAGCAGGCTACAACGGTGCCTGGGCCATAGCAATGGTCACCCCGTTTGCGCCGATAGCCATGCTATATTTTGCGCCCCTCACGTAGCCCTCGAGCACCCCCACGCAGCGTGGCCAACCCCTGATGACAGAGCGTAATTTCCTTCTACGAGACCTTAGCCCCTGCCTTATGAGGGGCGGGTCGGGGCCAGGTTATTTCTGGGAACCGAATGCCCCCTAACTACCCCGGCCTCTCCCAGCTATTGAGAATTCCTTTTCTATCTCGCCATTTCTCACGCCATATATGCGGTCGTGTATATTGATGACTACAGTGGCATTGTTGGGCACAATTTCTATCCGTTCGCCAAGGCTCAGCTTTTTTCTGGAATCCGCCTTGGGGTCCATGTAGTACGCCAGACCGGACTCCATACCCAGATGTCCCAGCCACATGTCGGGACGCCCTTGGATGGAGCCAAAGCTAGGCATTCCATTCCAAAAGAAGCCTGGATCTTCCTTGCGGGCTATAAGAGAATCGCCACCAAGAGTCTTGAGCCCTGCGTCAATTACTACATGGTCTGGATGAGAAGTGCTTACCACGGTAGTCAGCACAGTGAGTACACAGGTATCTCTGGCGCTGCCGTGTGACTTCACATAGAACACGTCTCCGATCACACAACCCCCAGGATGAATCTCCGTTATCTCAGTTAGATTTCCTTCCTTCAAATAGCGACATGTGGCGCGGAATGTAGGGGAGGCACCAACGGCAACGCTCTCTATAGGGAACCCCTCTCGCCTTAACATCCTGGCCGTCTCCATCATTGCCGATCCAACCTCGAGGGCCATTGTGGC
Source organism: Dehalococcoidia bacterium (assembly GCA_965247055.1). Lineage (GTDB taxonomy): Bacteria > Chloroflexota > Dehalococcoidia > Lucifugimonadales > JAGWBF01 > CBDFGE01. The sequence goes on along the minus strand of CBDFGE010000006.1, from coordinate 133,108 downwards.
TACACCTTCGTCCGTAGGAACTGCACCCGACTCGTGTCCATAAATCCCTCCGAAGTCTACGCCTGGAAGCTGCCGAAGCTGCCTCGCTAGACTCAAGACAGGTTCGCCTGGGAGAACGCCATACCGGTTACCACCTGTGTCAATCTTCATGTGCACAGGGATCTTGACACCGGCCGCCTGACCCAGCTGGGAAAGATCCTTGGCTTGCTCGATCATATCTATCACAATACTGAGGATAAGCCCTGGCTTGTTAACAAGTCTCTTGAGCTTTTCTAGCTTGCGTTCCCCATAAAAGGGGTGAACAATCATGATGTCGGCAATCCCCGCATCTGCCATGACTTCTGCCTGGTCAACATTACCTACCTCTACGCCACATGCCCCTGCTTCTATCTGCATCTTAGCTATTGACGGACACTGATGGACCTTGAGATGCGGCCTCAGCTCAACTCCTGCTTCAGCCGCTGCCTGAGCCATTTCTCCTATATTTGCCTCCAACTTGTCGATATCCACGAGCACGGCAGGCGTGTCCAGATATGAATAGCGAACTTCCTGTTCACTCATGACTCCTCCTAACCACTCTTTCAGAAAGTCGTACGCCGAAGCCCTGGGTATGGGCCCCTTAGCTGGGTCCAGGCGCTCAAGTGCGGGCGAATAGAGGGAGAGACTATACCCGTAGCCTCTCCCCGGCTACGCCTCCAGGAACTTCAGGACCGCTTTGGTATAGAGCTCCGGTTGCTCGAAAGCGCACCTGTTGGCCGAGCCAGGTATGATCTCTCGCCTAGATTCCCGAAGGGCCGAAGTCACCTTTTCCCGGGGCGTTTGCCGGTGATGGGCAACGAGCTTTTCCCCATCGATAATCAACGTGGGGCTCTGCACCAGGTGAAGCCGGCTGATCACATCGTACCGTAGACCCCCACCCTTCACTATGCTAAGCATCCAGGGCGCGTGGTCCGTGAAGTCCTGGGCCATGCGCCGGATCGCCATCTCCCGCGTCTCGTCGTCCAGCTCTCCGAAATACTCGCTATTCCTTACCCACCCGTCGAAGTTCTCGTAGGGCCTTCGGGGATGCTCCTCGTCCAGGTAGTTGCTGTATCTTTCTCGCCACCGGGCTTTTGCCTCCGTCCGGGTCCAGGTGGGCAGCAGTTCCAGCACCAGCTTGCCGACTCGAGAAGGCCTCGTGGCGGCAACCTCCGCACCCATCAGTGAGCCCCCACCGTTGCCCACAAGATGGGCCGTCTCGATACCCAACTTGTCCATAAACTCTATTATTGCGTTGGCGAAATCTGGCACATCATAGGACAGATCGGGCGTTTCGGACTGGGCGCAGCCGGGGAGGTCCAGCGCATAGATGCTAAAGTGTTCGGCGAAGGTGTCCATAACGCGGCAGAACCACCAGGAGTTGCCGGCAAAGAAGTGGAGCATGATTACTGGGAATCCCCTCCCCTGCTGGACATAGAACACCTTCCCGTCTTCCAGCTGGGCGAACTGCCCCTTTTTCACCCAGTCGCCGTAGCTAACGATCGGAAATGGCATGGTCAACCCCCTTGCAAACTCGAATATTACCGCAGCCCTCACCGCCCCCGGTGGACATAGCGCACGAGCCTGCCGCCATAGCTCCCACCTATATTATCATGCGGCCGCACTGACATGCGTTCTGAAAAGGTATTATGCAAACGAGCAGAGTGGTCTGGAACTTCGCTGGCTGCGCCGCACATTTCACAATTGGGGTGTCAGCGGCAGAAGCTAGTCCATGCTGGTAAGGCTGATGATCCCATCGAGATACGGTGGGTGGAAACGGTACTTGATAGCCGGGTTGTGGAAGCCGAGCTTGCTGGTAACGTTGACGGCGTCGTTAAGGTCAGCATCTCCGACAACGGGGTGGGAATACCGGCTGATCGGATGGTCCACGTGTTCGAGCCCTTCCAATCGACCAAGGCCCGTGGCCAAGGGCTCGGCCTCTTTGCCTGTAAGCACATTGTCGAAATGCATTGGGGGAGCGTGGCGGTCCAAAGCATGGAAGGGGCTTGGACCTGTGTTACCTAAGCCTGCCGGCCGCTCCCTCCGCAGACGGGGGCCTGGAGGTATCTCCCGAGGGCCTAATTACTGGCAGCCTGCGTAACTGATCCTCCGTTCTAGACCGTCGCGCTAGGTGTGTGTATAATACTGAATCTACGCTCAATCATGTCCGCGCCGGTGGCTCCTTGTCCACGGATGGGAGGGCCATCTGAGGTGCTGGTACAGGTAGTCAGGTGGGTTCAGCTTGTGTAAATGGAGATGAAGACGATGTCCAAGTTCCGTGGCGTGTATCCAGCGTTTCTGACCCCCACAACACAGGACGGCGGGCTGAACGAGCCGGTGTTCAGGGAGGTAATGGAGTTCAACATTCAGCAGGGTGCCCACGGCTTCTGGGTTGCCGGGGGTACCGGTGAGAGCGTGCTCCTCGACGACGCTGAGAACATGCGTATCGCGGAGATCGCCTCCGATCAGTCCAGGGGCAGGGCCAAGAACATCATGCACGTGGGCGCCCCTACGACGCTGCGTGCCGCCCGGATGGCGGAACACGCGGCCGGGGCCGGCGTGGACGCCATCTGCTGCGTGCCACCTTACTTCTACGACCGGAGCGATAACGAGATTGTCGAGCATTACAGGACCATCGCCGCGGCCGCTGACCTGCCCTTCTTCGTGTACAACATTCCGAAGGCCACCGGTGTCGAGATCATGCCGGACCTCATGCGGAAAATACAGGATCGCGTCCCCCAGCTAGCCGGGCTGAAGCACTCGCCCATGGATATTTCCAACATCCGGGCGTTTGCGAAGATGGGCCTGAGCTGTTTCGTAGGCCACTCCCATCTCATGCTGCCGGCCCTCACCATCGGCGCCGTCGGTTGCATAGACGGTCCGCTGAACATAGCTCCGGAGCTGTGGGTAGAGCTATGGGATGCCTACAACGCCGGCGACCTGCGACGAGCTGAGGCGGCCCAGGATAAGGCAACGGAGCTCAACGTCGTCTTGAACAAGTTCGGCTTGCACGCGACGGTCAAGGCGGCCATCAGCGAGCGTCTGGGCATTGACTGTGGAGCTCCGCGCCTACCCGGGCAGCCTATAAGTCCGGAGGGCAGAGCAGAGGTTGTACGAACCCTGGCGGCGTTGGGAATCAGCTCTGTCCCAGTCCTCCACGGCGACGACTAGTGGTAGGCACCTTTGTGGTTGATGCGCCGGTTCACCTCAATGCTGGTCTTCCTCCATCGAGGGGGAGAGTTAGAGTGGGGTGTTCGGGCTGCTGATTCCCGCTTGACACAGTTACCAGCTGAGCCTCCCTCCCACCTCTCCCCTGGCTAAGCCTTGCCGGGGTATGGTTCGGGCTTTCATGGCCGCCACGCTCTGGAGGGAGCCCCGGACGGAAGCAGGCCTGGCGGGCACCCCTTCGAGACGCATTAGACTGGCTCCGGGATACCCTTGTCCCTGCCTACGAGCAGAAGGGGTCGCGCTTGTTCAAAGACCCGTGGGTTGCCAGGGATGAATATATCTCCCTGGTCCTAGACCGAGGGGCCGAGAATGTGGAAAGGTACTTAGGTCGCCATTGCAACCACCCCGAAGACGAAGCCGAGGTATCCGCTGCCCTCAAGCTTCTGGAGCTCCAGCGGCATGCCATGCTGATGTACACGAGCTGCGGCTGGTTTGTTGACGATCTTTCGGGCATCGAGACTGTGCAGGTTATACAGTATGCAGGACGGGTGATTCAGCTGGCCCAAGAGATGTTCGGGGACTCCATCGAACCCCGGTTCGTGGAGCTGCTGGAGAAGGCTCGATGCAACGTTCGAATCCACAGGGACGGCCGGCATATCTACGAGAAGTTCGTAAAGCCGGCTATGGTGGACCTGGAGCATGCCGCAGCGCACTACGCCATCAGCTCCCTATTCGAGGAGTACGAGGAGGAGACCAGGATCGCGGGAGTCGGCGGTCATGAGCTTCGGGATGCTCCACTTTGGAGACCACAATATCAATGCCGGCGTCCGGGAGTTCCAAGGTGAAGAGCCCTACCAGGCTATGGTCGAAGAGTTATCGGAAACCTTTGGCCGGGCCGTGGCGAGGGCCTGGAGGCCCTGGTCGACACACATGCCAGATTCACAGGCTCGGACGGGCGTTTTGATCAGATGACCTCCCTGAAGAAGAGGGATGTCATAGATCAGCTGTTCTCCGCGGAGGTCGGGGCCCTGGCAGAGGAGCTGGCACATCTGGTACGCCACGCCGGCCGCTAAGGGCGCGGGCTCTCCATAGAGTCTCTGGGCGTAGCCCTGCGAGAGGTCACCGCCCATCTGCCTGTCTACCGCAATTACACCCGAAGCCTGGAGGAGGGCGTGTCGGCGCAGGACCGCAGTTACCTGGCCAGGCCCTCGCCGCGGCGCGCCAGGGGCCGCCGGCCCAGACAGGGCCTGCGCTGGACTTCGTCGAGCAAGTTCTCCTGCTTTGGTTCCCCGGCGACCTGACTCACGGGGATCAAGAAGCCACGGGCCATCTCCAGCAGCATGTGTGCGCTTTTGCTAGACGGCTGGGAGATACGTGGGCCTTGATAGCGGTCCCACGGCTTCTCACGAAGCTGGTTGGGGTGGGTGCACTGCCACTGGGGCAGAAGATGTGGGGGGACAACTGCCTCCTGCTGCCCGGTCGCCCCCCTACTAACTGGCACCATGTTTTCAGGTCACGTCCCATAGAGTGGTGTAAGAGTACGTCATCCTGTTGATATCGTCTAGGCCGCTGCCTCTGCGAGTTCGGCTCTGGGTAGAGCTTCGTTGGAGGTGGTTACCTCCTGTGTCATGTATCGACGGCCGACGGCCCACTCGTCGTGCTGCTCAGCTAGGACGGCGCCGACCAGGCGACGGACAGCTGGGCGGTTAGGGAAGATGCCCACCACATCGGTGCGGCGCCGTATCTCCTTGTTGAGACGCTGCAGGGGGTTGTTGGACCAGATCTTCTTCCAGTGGGCGACGGGGAAGCTGGAGAAGGCCAGGACGTCGGGTCCAGCCTCGTCCAGTCGAGAGGCGCCCTGTGGGAACGGGTCCTGGAGCTGAGCAATCACCCGCTCGAGTTGGGCATGCACCTCCTGAGGGGACGGCTGCTGGTAGATGGTGCGTACCATGGTGGCCACCCAGGGCTGAGCGCTCCTGGGGACCCGAGTGAGCAGGTTGGTCATGAAGTGGGTGCGGCACCGCTGCCAACTGGCCCCACCGAAGACAGTTGCGATGGCATCCCTGAGTCCCTGATGAGCGTCCGATACCACCAGTTCCACCCCGCCGAGGCCCCTGGCGACCAGTGAGCGCAGGAAGGCCAGCCAGAAGGCGCCGTCTTCACTGGTACCCACGTCCATCCCAACGATCTCACGCTTGCCCTCGCTATTGACCGCCGTCGCCACCACCACGCTGACGTTGACTATCCTACCGGCCTCTCTGACCTTCTGGGTTAGTGCGTCCAGCCACAGGTAGGGATATGATCCGCCGTCCAGCGGCCGACCCAGGAAGCTCTCCACCACCCCGTCCAGCTCCTGGCAGATACGCGACACTTGGCTCTTTGAGATACCCTCGCACCCAAGAGCCTTGACCAGATCATCCACTCGCCTCGTCCAATACACCCTCCACATACGCCTGCTGGATCACCGCCAGCAGAGCTCGCTCGCTGCGACGCCGTGGCTCCAGCAGGCTCGGAAAGTAGCTTCCCTCTCTGAGCTTGGGTATCTGCAACTCCATGGTCCCTACGCGAGTGTCCCATGCTCGAGACCGGTACCCGTTGCGCTGGGTCACCCGCTCAGGGTTGCGTTCTCCATACCCAGCACCGGTCCTCGATGACACATCAGCCTCCATGATCTCCTCGACCAGCACTCTCAGTGCCTCTCGTAGAAAGTCCACGTCACCGTCGACTCCCCTCTTGCGCATTAGCTCAAGCAGGTCCATCCTTTCCTTGACCACCGTTGTCCTCCTTTCTCAGGCTCGTCTTTGCCCGCTAAGGATGACGTGGTGGTCTCTCTTCATCCAGACCCTCTCCTCTTGTTACACCACTTCCTGGGACTCTACTCAGTGGCTGGCCCAAGAGCGCCTGCTGAGGTGGACCCCAAAATTCGGACAGGTGGCTAAGAGAGAGTCCCGCTCCTAAAATAGGACGGAAACAAGGAGCAGGACATGAAGCAAACACGTAAGAAGCACAGCCCAGTCTTCAAGGCGAAAGTGGCTTTGGCCGCGCTCCAGGGGGAGCACACCATTGCAGAGCTGGCCAGCCGGTTTGAAGTCCACCCGAGCCAGATCCATGCCTGGAAGAAGGCCTTGACTCAGGGGGCGCCGCACCTCTTTGAAAATGGTGGTGGACGCCAGGAGAAGGACCAAGAGGTCCTCACTGCCCAGCTCTACCAACAGATTGGGCAGCTCAAGGTGGAACGGGATTTTTTGTCACGGAGCTTCGGGTTGTGAGCCGGTCCCAACGCCGGGCCAATGATTGACCGAGAAGAACCGAAGCTGTCTCTGGTGCGCCAGTGCGCCTTGCTGGGTATCAGCCGCTCCTCGTTGTACTACCTGCCAACCGAGGCCGGCGCCGAGGACTTGGAGTTGATGGCCCTCATAGACCAACAGTACCTGAAGACACCTTTCTACGGCTCCAGAAGGATGACTGCCTGGCTCAGCAATCACGGACACCAGGTCAACCGCAAGCGGGTCCGCCGGCTGATGCAGCTGATAGGCCTGGAGGCCATCTACCGGCGTCCCAACACCAGCAAGCCAAACCCAGGGCATAAGGTCTATCCGTACTTGCTCAGGGGGCTGGAGATCAACCGGGTCAACCAGGTGTGGGCCACCGACATCACCTACATACCCATGGCTCGGGGTTTCCTCTACTTGGTGGCCATCATGGACTGGCACAGCCGCTACGTGCTGGCCTGGCGGCTGTCCAACACCCTGGAGGTAGACTTCTGTGTTGCGGCTCTGGAAGAGGCCTTGAGCAAGGGTCGGCCACAGATCTTCAACACCGACCAGGGCAGCCAGTTCACCAGCGAGGCCTTCACCAGCATGCTGCTGGCGCAAGGCGTTCAAGTGAGCATGGACGGCAGGGGCCGGTGCATGGACAACGTCTTCGTGGAACGGCTGTGGCGCAGCATCAAGTACGAGGAGGTGTACCTGAAGGCATACCAAAATGGGACTGAGGCCAGAAAGGGGATTGGGACTTATCTGGCCTTCTACAACCAAGAGCGGCCCCATCAAGCCCTGGGCTATCGGTCACCGGGTCAGGTGTTCCATGCAGTGAGCCCACAAAGGTGAGGTGAGGGCCCCGGGACATATACCCGCCAGCAAGGCCAATGTCACCGTCGTGGCGGGAGAGACCACCCAGCTATCGCCAGTGCGCCTGCTGGTCGGGGACCTGGACGGCGACGGCGTTAACGGCGCCCGGGACCTGGCGCTGCTGGCCTCCAACCTGGGAAGGCCCGAAAGTCCGTGGCCGGAGCAGCCCCCGTTGGGGCCCTGAGGGCCGGGTATGCTGCTACATTAGCTCCGGATCCGGACACTGGGGGTAGGGAGTCATGACCTCTAACATAGTCCTATCCACACGGGATTATACGGTGGTCGGCACCAGGCCGATCCGCCATGACGGGACGGACAAGGTAACGGGCCGGGCCCGGTACGCCGCAGACACCTACCTGCCCGGGCTCCTTCACGCCAAGATACTCAGGAGCCCCCATCCCCACGCCCGCATCAGGTCGATAGACGCCGGCAGGGCTCTGGCCCTGGCGGGGGTCAAGGCCGTCGTCACCTCCGCCGACTTTCCCGAGTCCTCGGCCAGGCTGGCCGACCAGGAAGAGGGGGCCCTGGTGAACTACGGGTTCTACAGCCGGAACGTGATGGCCCGGGAGAAGGCCCTCTACCGGGGGCACGCTGTGGCGGCCGTGGTGGCGACCAACGTGCACGTGGCCGAGCAGGCCCTGGCCCTCATAGACGTGGAGTACGACGTTCTATCTCCGGTGCTGAACGCCTACGACGCCATGAAGGAGGACGCCCCCGTCCTCCACGAGAGGCTGCTGACCCTGTCCAGCCCGGCCCTCCGCGTAGGGGCTTACGGCGACACCGATTCCGCTACAGGTACCAACGTGGCGAACCGCTTCGAGTTCCGCATGGGGGACATCGACAAGGGGTTCCAGGAGGCCGATGTGGTGGTGGAAAGGGAATACCACACCAGGCCCGTCCACCAGGGATATATAGAGCCCCATTCGGGTACAGTCAGGTGGAACAGCGAAGGCACCGTGACCATCTGGTCCAGCAGCCAGGGCCATTTCGCGTTGAGGGACCACACGGCCACCATCCTGGGGCTTCCCGTATCCAGGGTAACTATCATCCCCATGGAGATCGGCGGCGGATTCGGGGGAAAGGGACAGGGCGGGTGCTATCTGGAGCCGGTGGCCGCCGCCCTCTCGCGCAAGACGGGGCAGCCGGTAAAGCTGACCATGACTCGGGAAGAGGTCTTCGAGGGCACCGGCCCCACTGCCGCCACCCACATCCGGGCGAAAATGGGCGCCACACGGGACGGGCGGATCACTGCCGTGGAGGCCCACCTGATTTACGAAGCCGGTGCCTTCCCGGGCTCCCCCGTACCCTCTGGATGCCGGACCATGTTTGGCCCCTACGACACTCCCAATGCCTACGTCGAGGGGTACGACGTGGTGGTCAATACCCAGAAAACGGCGGCCTACCGGGCACCCGGTTCCCCGGCGGCGGCCTTCGCCGCCGAATCCCTGGTCGACGAGCTGTGTGCAAAGCTGGGAATGGACCCCATCGAGTTCCGGCTGCTGAACGCCTCCAGGGAAGGGACGCGCCAGGTCAGCGGGCCAGCCTTCCGGAGCATCGGCAACATCGAGGTGCTCCAGGCTGCCAGGGAGCACCCCCACGCATCGGCTCCAATTGCGGGTCCCCGCCGGGGACGGGGAATGGCCAACGGGTGCTGGTTCAACGGGACGGGGCCGGCCAGCGCGGTCGCCAGCGTCAACCCCGACGGGACCATCGGTCTTGTAGAGGGCTCTCCCGACATAGGCGGCAGCAGGGCGGTCGCCGCTATGCACGTTGCGGAGGTGCTAGGGATATTCTGAACAAGTCTGGGCATAGTAGCATAGAGAATAGCACTGTGTTCGGGGAGATAATTGATGGACCAGCCAACATTTGCGGACTTGGAATACGAGAGCAAGAAGCGCAAGACCCGCCGGGAGATATTCCTGGAGCGCATGGATGCTCTGATCCCGTGGGAACAGATGGAAGAGCGCATCCGTCCGTTCTATCCCAAGGCGGGCCGAGGCCGTCGACCATATGAGTTGTCGGCGATGGTGCGGATACACTGCGTGCAGTTGTTCTACAACTTGAGCGATCCTGGTATGGAGGACATGCTCTACGAGGTCGAGTCGGTGAGACGGTTCGTAGGGTTGAAGCTGTCGGGCCCGCTGCCGGACGAGACGACGATTCTGAACTTCCGCCATCTGCTGGAAGAGCATGAGTTGGGGCAGAGTCTGTTCGAGGAGATCAACCGTCATCTGGAGTCCCAGGGACTGCGGCTTCGGGAGGGGACGATCGTGGACGCGAGCATCATAGAGGCGCCGTCATCGACGAAGAATCGTGCGGGTGAGCGAGACCCTGAGATGCACCAGACGAAGAAGGGGAACGAGTGGCGCTTCGGGATGAAAGTACACGTAGGCGCTGACGCTGAGACGGGAGTGGTACACAGCATGACTACGACGCCAGCTAACGTGCATGATGTGACAGAAGCGCACCGATTGCTGCACGGTGGAGAGAAACGAGTGTGGGGGGATGCGGGGTATCAGGGAGTGGACAAGCGGTTGGAGAATCGAGAGTTGGATGTGGAGTGGCGAGTGGCGATGAGGCCCGGCCGGCGACGGCACCTGGAGCCTGGCAGCTACGAGGCGTTGGTGGAGAAGCGCAAAGCGTCGGTCAGAGCGAAAGTGGAGCATCCGTTCCTGTACGTGAAGCGGCGCTTTGGCTACGCCAAGGTGCGCTACCGAGGGTTGGCTAAGAACGCGCAACGGCTGGCATTGCTACTGGGGCTGGCCAACTTGATGACGGCAGAGCGCCGTCTGGCGACATGAGAGGGGCGCAGTGCGCAAATCACGGCCGGGGAGCCGCGATGGCTCCGAAAAGCCGCTTCGAGGCCACAACAGACACGGTCTGAACGCCTCAACCACGACCTGGAACGTCACAAAGATGCCTGAACGTCTCCAAAGAACGGAACCACTCTGCCCATCCACGCTTGCGCCGAGTTGTTCAGAGGTTCCCTAGGCATCCCCGCCGAAGACGTCACTCCGTCGGTGGGGGACACCGACTCCATTGGCTACAGCTCCGGCGCCGGCGGGAGTGGGGTGGCGTTCAAGACGGGCACGGCCTGCTACGAAGCGGCCCAGGACATCAGACGGCAGATGGTAGAGCGGGCTGCCCGCATCTGGGAGGTCGCCTCCCAGGATGTCGACTACGTGGACGGCGTCCTTCGTCACACGGCAGATCCGGAGCTAAAGATAGGCTTCAAGGAGCTTGCCGGGCTGCTGAACTCCACCGGGGGCCCCATCGTGGGACGGGCTACCGTCAACCCGCCGGGGGGCGGGACCGCCTTCGCCTTTCACATCGTGGACGTCGAGGTCGACCCGGAGACGGGCAAGGTGGACATTCTACGCTATACGACCTTCCAGGATGCGGGGAAGGCGGTCCACCCGGGGTATGTCGAGGGGCAGATGCAGGGTGGTGCCGTCCAGGGTATCGGCTGGGCACTCAACGAGGAGTACTTCTTCAACGAGCAGGGCCAGATGATGAACCCCAGCTTCCAAGATTATCGCATGCCCACCAGCCTGGACCTGCCCATGATCGACACGGTGATCGTCGAGGTACCCAATCCGGGGCACCCGTATGGGGTCCGGGGGGTCGGCGAGGTGTCCATCATACCTCGCATGGCGGCCGTCGCCAACGCCATCCACGACGCCGTGGGGGTAAGATTGTGTAAGCTTCCCATGTCTCCGGCCAATGTCCTGCAGGCGCTGTGGGAGAAGGAGCGGGGCTAGTCGCTGCCGACACCACCGGGGGCCACATCCACCCACCGGCGGCTCCGAGACGACTCCTCCATCGACTCAAGCAACCGGTGTAGGCGCAGCCCGTCGAGGAAGTTGGGGCGCACCTCAGCCCCGTCGGTGATACCTCGGGCCAGCCGCCTCACCACCTGGGCCACGGGAAACTGGGAGCTGTCCTCCGCAAACTCGGGCGTCCAGTTGTAGCTGGCGGGCACTGGAAGCACCCGCGGCGCCGCCTCCACCCGCCTCGTGCCACGGTTCCCGTCGGTGGTCGGCATCCGCTTTGCACCCCACAGGGTGATGTCTCTGAAGTGGTAGTCTCCCTCGTTGGAGGCGATGATGCATCCCTCGGTGCCATAGGCGATAATCTGCACGCCTCGGGGTGGGTCCGCCGTCCAGCTTATCTGTGCCGTGAGCTTGGCACCGTTCTTGAACTGTCCTATCAGGGCCACGTTGTCATCGAAGGTCACCTCGACAGTCTCCCCCGTGTCGTCCAACGTCCCCTCTTTGATAAGGGTGTCCATATCAGAGGAGAGGCTCTGTAGCTCGCCCATGCAGAACAGCGCCGCATCCACCGCGTGCCCGTTGAGGCCACTGCCTCCCAACTCCTTCTTGTCCACAAACAGGGCGTTGGACAGCTTCCTCCAGAAACCCCTGTCGTGGGTGAACATCACGTTGACCACGAGGGGGCGGCCGATGTATCCCTGGGCCACCAGGTCCCTGAAATACATGATGGGCGGCGTGCAGCGGGCCTGGAGCCCTACGGCGTGACAGAGGTTCTTCTCCCGGGCCAGATCGTACATCTGCTGCGCCTGCTCGCCGGTGACCGCCAGGGGCCACTCACAGAACACGTGCTTTCCCGCCTCCAGAGCCTCCATCACCATGGGGTGGTGGAGGTCAACCCGGAGCGCCACGATCACCAGGTCCACCTCGTCCATCTGGACCAGCTTGCGGTAGTCGGTGAGGGCGTGACGGGCGCCCAGGGCGTCCGCCGCGGTTCGAGCCGTCTCCTCACGAGAGGTGCACACGGCTACTAGACTGGTCTCAGGGAGGGTATTGTAAATGGGGCCGTGGATCCTCCCGCCCCACCGGTCGGTGGCCACGCTGGCGCCGATGAGTCCCACGCCGACCTTGCCGTCTTTCATACTTCCCCCTTAAAGGTGTAGGAGTCGAGGTAAAGCTGACTTATCAGTGAAGCTCGCCTCGTTACTCCCCAAACTCGCATATTGGCAACTCGATGATGCCATAGTAGTTCTCCGCCCCAAACAAAAAGGCGTTTATCCCTTCCAGGGGAACATCATTCCAATCTCCCAGGATACCTACTCTGCCGTGCGGGAGGTGCCAATTCATGACGGCGTAGTCCTCACCCCTGACAAAGTTGTTAGGCTCTCCAAAACGCCAGTTGGTGTAAGTGACAGGTTGCCCGCTGACCCACTCGAACCTGGCTGACGGGCTCGGCTGTCTCAGTCCGATCCAAAGGGTCTTGCCGATGAACGGTAAGGCGTCCGACTCTTCCGACAGGAAAAGACTGACCAGCAACTTCTGTTCCTCCCTGCTATTGATGGTAACAAGATGCCCTCCCCGCCCTCGTGCCTCATTTTCGGCTTCGATCCAGTTGGACGGGCGCCTTGTGAGGAGGTACTTGTCCTCAACGAGGAAGCTGCAGGCTTCCACCCAGGCGGCGGCGGCGCTGGCATCCTCTGGGTCGAGGCGGAGAGCCTCTTCCAGGTCTTCCGCAGCCTCCTCGTACTGCTCCAGTGCACTGTAGGCGAGGCCCCGGTTTCTGTAGGCGGCGGCATACTCTGGGTCGAGGCGGATGGCCTTATCAAAGTCTTCGATGGCCCGCCGGTGCCGGTCCAGCTTGCCGTAGGCGATGCCCCGGTTGTAGTGGGCGTCCACGTTCTTTGAGTCAAGGATGATAACCAGGTCGTAGTCTTCGATGGCCCTCTGGTACTGGCCCAGTTGGTAGTAGGCGGCACCCCGGTTGTTGAAGGCATCGGCAAACCCTGGGTCAAGATGGATGGCCTCACCAAAGTCATCTATAGCGCTCCCGTGCCGGTCCAGGTTATAGTAGGCGATGCCCCGGTTGTAGTAGGCCATAACATGCCCTGGGTTGAGGCGGATGGCTGAGTCGTATTCAATCATGGCCTCTTTCAGGCGGCCCTGTCTCTGTAGTGCGAGACCAGCCTCGTAGTGCTCAGCTGCCTCAGCTACAGGTATGGGTGTGGCGGTCGGTGTGATAGTGGGAGTGGGCTTTCGGGTCGGCGTTGGCGTGGGGCTAGAAGTCTGAGTGGGCGTCGCTGCCGGAGGCACGTCGGTTGGCCTCGCTGCCGGAGGCACCTCGGTTGGCGCCGCCGTAGTAGTTTCGTCGCCTCCGCAAGCAGCGGCCGACAGGACCAACGCTACGACGATCACAAGACTGTACCTGAGCGTAGGTGTCATACGTTACCCGACCCTTTCCAAACGAAATTATCTCGATCCGAATTGACCTTCAGGTGGCCCCTCACAAGACGTAGACTGGGCGTCTTCGAGATAACCCCTGGGCGGCAGTTACATTAGAACGATTCCCAGGACAAACGTAACGCGGGGGCCTTACTCGCCGTAGAGAGTCCTTCTTATCGCCCGGTCCAGGATGTCCGCGGCCTGGTCGAACTGCTCTTCGGTGGTGGTGAAGGGTGGTACGAAACGTATGACGGACCCGCCCCTGCGCAGGCTGAAGATAAGCCCGTCCTCGAGACAGCGGCGGCCGATCTCGGTGCCCTGCTGGAAGGCGGGCTCCTTCGTATTCCGGTCCTTGACCAGCTCTATCCCCTGGATCAGTCCCCTGCCCCTGACATCGCCTACAACCTCGTGGTCCCGCTGCAACGTCTCCAGGTGGCCTCTCCAGTACGCGCCCAGCTTCCGGGCCTTCTCCACCAGGTTCTCCTCCAGGATTATGTCGATGCTGGCGATACCCGCGTTGCAGGTGACGGGATCGTTGGTGTGGGAGTGGCCCACCACGTATCCGGTCTGGGCGACCCTCTCCTCGATCCCATCCGTGGTCACCGTGGCGCTGATGGCGATACCGCCTCCCAGGTGTTTGGAAACGGTGAGGATGTCGGGCATCACTCCTTCCTGCTCGAAGGCCCACATGCTCCCCAGCTTGGCCAGCCCCGTCTGGGCCTCGTCGAAGATCAGCAGGATTCCCCGCTTGTCGCACTCCTCCCGCAACCTTCTCAGCCAGCCCGGAGGCGGCTCGATGACGCCGCCGGCGCTGAAGAGGGGCTCCACGATGATGGCGGCCAGCCCTGCTTCCGCCTGGGCGTCCAGCATCTCGAAGCTGATGTCCAGGCAGCCCATGGTGCATTCGGGCTTGTCGGCGCAGACGGTGCACCGGTACCGGTAGGGGGTCAAGAACGTATAGCTGCCTATCTCATAGGGTCCGTAACCCGCCCGCCAACCGGCGAAGGTGACCGCCCGGGCCGACTGGCTCATCCCGTGGAAACTGGCATTGGGGCTGGCTACCTCGTAGCGGCCGGTGTACCGGCGCGCGATGGACATGGCTACCTCGTTGGAGTCACTGCCCGAGGTGCCGAAGACGCTCTTTTTCAGGGGCCTCGGCACGATGTCGGCGATCTTCTTGGCCAGCAGAAGCTCCTTGTCGTTGTAAAGGCTCATGTGGCTGTGGATCAGGGTATCGCCGCTCTCCTTGAGGGCTTCCACGATACGGGGATGATTGTGGCCGAGGGCTGCGCACATCTGGCCGGAGTTGAAGTCCAGGTACTCCTTGCCGTTGACGTCTCTGACGACGGAGCCCCTTCCCCAGGCCAGGATCGGGCCCGCGAAGCCCGCCTTGTCTACCCGGGCCCGGAAACTGTACTCCCGGCCCATCTCCAGAAGCTCGGCCTCGGTCCACTGTTTCGTCATGGGTCTTGCCCTCCTTATCGGTGCGGGGAAACCGCTCCGGCACCGCGATCCAAGGTGTCCGCGCACACCTCGCCGGCTTTAAGCACCAGTCGTATGCGCTTCTTGTCCTTTAGCAGGCCGATGTCTTCGAGGGGGTCCCCGTCCACGGCCACCAGGTCCGCCGCCTTGCCCAAGGAGACTGTCCCGGCCCTGTCCTCTACCCCCAGGCACTCGGCGGCCCAGCCGGTGGCCGCCACCACCGCCTGCATCGGCGACAGACCGGCCGCCACCAGGTGCTGGAGCTCGTGGGCGTTGAGGCCGTGCCGGAACGCTCCGGCATCACATCCCGCGACCACCTTGACCCCCCCGGCCAGCGTGCGGCGGACGCTCTCCACGAGATGGGGGTACATGTGGCTGGCAAATCTCCGCATGTGGGGGGCGCCCTCGTCGCGGTGGTGCAGCGCGTTGGTGATGGTCGGGACGTAGAAAATGCCCCTCTCCGCCATCATGGCTATGAGGTCGGGCTCCTGGTCCAGGTAGCCCGCGTGCTCAATGCTGTCCACCCCGGCTTCGATGGCGAACCTGACCCCGGGGCCCCCGAAGGCGTGGCACATGACCCGTCGCCCCAGCAGGTGGGCCTGGTCTACGAGGGCCCGGGTCTCGTCCCGGTCAAAAGCTACCTCCAGGGGACCGTATCCCGGGCGGTACCTGACCCCTCCGGTGCCGACGTACTTTATCACGTCGGCACCTGCCCGGACGACCTCCCTTACCTTGCTCCGTACGCCGTCCACCCCGTCAACCACACCCGAAGGGGTCAGAGGGTCGATGGGGGCAGGCCCCGGATGTCCCGACAGACTACACAGGTCGGCCAGGTGCCCCGTGGGAGAGATGATGGTGACGGCGAGCACCAGGTTGGGGCCGGAGATAAGGCCCTCTTCTATTGCCAGCTTGTACCCTACGTCCAGCCCACCCGCGTCGCGCAGGGTCGTATACCCGCGGGAGAGGGTATCCTGAACGGTCTCCGCGGTCCTGAGGTGCTGGGTGCTCTCCGGCTCGTGCATGCCCCACCGGCCAAGTAGGTCGTAGCTGTGAATGGCCAGGTGGTCGTGGCAGTCTATCAGGCCCGGCATGAGGGTCATGCCCGTCAGATCGAACACCTGGGCTTCGTCCGGGAAGGGACGGGCGTCCTGCCGTCCGGTCCAGGCAATCCGGCCATCCTCGACGAGCACCGCTGAGTCGCGGAGCGGCGGGGCGCCGGTGCCGTCTATGAGGTCGGCGCCCAGCAACAGCTTCATGTACCACCTCTCAGGGGACGACCCGCATCGAGAATCGGGGTCTTCGCCGGGGCGCTCTCATTGTGCCTGCGACATGGGTCCGTGTCAAGGGAGTCGGGGCCGGGGCCCGCCCACTGCCCAACTGCCGCCACCGGCTTAGGCCCAGGGCCGGCCCGCGCTTGACGCGCTGGGTAGGCGCCACTACAATCGTCGGTGACCCTGCAACGGGAGGATACATAGCCGTGCCTGTAAGAATACCGACCCTGGCGGAGCTGGCGCGCATAGCCGAGGGCTACAACCTCGACAGCACTCTGGAGGAGCTGGAGTCCTTCCGGGGGCTGATAGAGCCGGTCCTGGCCTCCTACGGCCGCATCGACCAGCTCGCCGAGCCGGCCCTGCCGGTGAAGTACCCCCGGCGCCCCGGACACCGGCCCCGGGCCGAGGAGAATCCCCTGGGCGCCTGGTACTGGCGCACGGAGATCGTGGGGGCGCCCGAAGGGCCCCTGGCAGGGAAGACCGCCGCCATCAAGGACAACGTGTGCGTGGCGGGCGTCCCTATGATGAATGGCACCAGCGTCCTGGAGGGGTACGTCCCTGATGTCGACGCGACGGTCGTTACCCGCATCCTCGACGCCGGAGGGACGATCCTGGGCAAGGCAGTCTGCGAGAGCCTCTGCTTCTCGGGGGGCAGCCACACCTCGGACACCGGCCCGGTGCACAACCCCCACAACCCGTCCCACACGGCCGGGGGCTCCTCCAGCGGCAGCGCCGCCCTGGTAGCCGCCGGCGAAGTGGACATGGCCATGGGAGGTGACCAGGGGGGCTCGATCCGCATACCGGCGGGATGGTGCGGTATCTACGGGCTGAAGCCCACATACGGCCTCGTGCCCTACACAGGCATATTCCCCATCGAGCTGACCCTCGACCACACGGGCCCCATGGCCCGCACCGCGGCCGACGTGGCTCTGCTGCTGGAGGCCGTCGCGGGACCCGACGGCCTGGACCCCCGCCAACGGGGCGACCTTCCCGGGGAGGCCTATAGCCGGGCCCTCACGGGCAACGTGCAGGGGCTGCGCCTCGGGATACTCCGTGAGGGCTTCGCCTGGGAGGGACTCTCCGAGGCGGACGTGGACGAGGCCGTGACGGCCGCCGCCCACTCCTTCGAGGGGATGGGCGCCCGTGTCACCAACGTTTCCATTCCGTGGCACCGGGATGGAATGCACATCTGGAACGCCATTATCATCGAGGGGGCCACCATGCTGATGGTGGCCGGGAACTCCATGGGCACCAACTGGAAGGGCCACTACACCACCGGCCTGCTGGACGCCTTCGCTCGGGGCCGCCTGAGCAGGGCCGACGACCTCTCGGAGACGACCAAACTGGTGATGTTGCTGGGCCAGTACATGCAGGACCGGTACCACGGCCGCTACTATGCCAAGGCCCAGAACCTGGCCCGCAGCCTGAAGGCGGCCTACGACGCCGCCTTTCAGGAGTGCGATCTCCTGGTGATGCCCACGTTGCCCATGAAGGCGCCACTAATACCTCCCCCCGACGCCAGCCGCGAGGAGTATACGGCCCGCGCCCTGGAGATGATCGCCAACACCTGTCCCTTCGACGTCACCGGCCACCCGGCCATGACCGTGCCCTGCGGCATGTCGGGGGGCCTGCCCGTGGCCATGATGCTGGTGGGCCGCACGGGAGAGGACTCGACGGTGCTGCGCGCCTCCGACGCCTATCAGCGGCGGACCGGCGGCTAGGCACCGACACAAAACTTAGGGGTCCCAGGAGGTCGCCGTGGCCATCGAGCGAGTCTCTTCCGAGCTGGAGCGTATCGTGCCCCAGGACCGGGATATCGTGGAGCTGGGCAGGGGCTACCAGACCGCCGAAGGACCCGTGTGGTACCGGGAAGGAGGCTACCTCCTCTTCAGCGACCTCCGGGGCAACCGGAGAATGAGATGGGCCCCCGGGGAGGGGATGTCCGTTTTTCACGAACCCACCAACAACGCCAATGGCCTCACCCGCGACCCCCAGGGCAGGCTGGTGGCCTGCGAGGGTGGCACCCGGAGAGTCGCCCGCATCGAGCCCGACGGCACCAGCACCGTCGTGGCCAGCTCTTATCTGGGCACGCGTCTGAACCGCCCCAACGACGTGGTGGCCAGGTCCGATGGCAGCATCTACTTCACCGATCCCGGGGCTCCCGACCCGGCCCTGGACCTGGACTTCTCGGGGGTCTACCGGGTCTCTCCCGACCTGGGCACGATCACACTGGTGGTACGGGACCTCGTCTTTCCCAACGGGCTGGCCTTCTCCCCGGACGAGAGCGTCCTCTACGTCGACGACTACCGCAGGGGGCACATCCGGGCCTTCGACCTGCTCCCCAGCGGGGCCCTGGCCCTGGCGACGGACCGCGTCTTCTGCGAGCTGAAGGGAGAGCGAGCCGGAGATCCCGACGGCATGAAGCTGGACGTGGAGGGGAACATCTACTGCACCGGCCCGGGGGGAGTGTGGATCATAGACCCCTCTGGGACGCACTTGGGGA
This sequence comes from Dehalococcoidia bacterium, assembly GCA_965247055.1. Taxonomy (GTDB): domain Bacteria; phylum Chloroflexota; class Dehalococcoidia; order Lucifugimonadales; family JAGWBF01; genus CBDFGE01. The sequence continues at coordinate 114,327 of CBDFGE010000006.1, read as the reverse complement.
CCATACTGACCCGGTCGGAGCAGACCACCAACTGCGCCTGGGGTGGCGAGGACTGGAAGACCCTGTTTATCACCACCATCGAAGCGGTCTTCAGCATCCGGCTCAATATTGCGGGTCTCCCGGTCCCCCGCTAGCGTGGCCCGGCGATGGTCGCCATCCCCGGAGAAAAGGAGACCTGCCATGTCTAGCCCCATCGGGCCGGACCATATCTATGAGCTCACCAGCTTGTCGGGTCCAACCCTCTCGCCCGACGGCCTGAGTCTGGCCTTCGCCCTGTCCAAGATTGACAGGGCGAGCATGGAAATCTCGTCCCAGATCATGATTGCGTCCCTCGCCCACGGCGAGCCCTTCCCCTTCACACGGGGTCCAAAGGACAGTGGCCCCAGGTTCTCCCCCGGCGGCCAAACGGTCGCCTTCCTCCGCCCCGACGAAGCAGACCGGAAGCAGGTATGGCTCATACCCGTCTCCGGCGGGGAGGCCCGGCAGCTCACCCAGGCCGCTGCCGGCGTAACCGAGTTCGCCTGGTCACCCGACTCCAGGGCACTGGTCTTCGCCTCCGATGTGGACCCGGACCCGCCCCCCGATGGGCATGACTCTAAGGCACACCCTCGGGTCCGGGTCGTGCGCCGCCTCCAGTACAGGGCCGATGCCGTGGGTTGGCGGGGCGACTCCCACAGCCACCTGTTCGTCATCGGTGTGGGGGGCGAGGGGCTGAGACAGCTAACCGACGGCGACTGGGACGACAGCGCTCCCACATGGTCGCCGGACATGTCCAGGATCGCCTTCATCTCCGGGCGGCGCCAAGACCGGGACTCCGTCCCCCACAACGAGGCTTACGTGGTCCCCTCCCACGGCGGGGAGGCGGCCTGCTGGTCCCACGACCTGTCGGGGGTTGGGAGCGTCGCGTGGTCCCCCGACGGCACCCGCCTCGCCGTGATAGGCTCGGACGACGACGCGATCGGGCCTGCCTGGCAGGGGTGGATCTTCGTCCTGGAGCCTGGGCTGCCGCCAACAAAGCTGACCGACGACTCGATAAAGCCGGTGGCGGGCTACGCTCCCATCACTCTGGCCCCCGAGATGCGGTGGACGGAGGACGGCCGCATCCTGTTCCTGGCCGATTCCCGAGGCGAGTCCTACCTGGTGGAGGCGCGGGAGGGCGGAGGTGCCCCACGTAGGGTGACCGGGGGTGGGGCGCAATTCAGCGCCGTCTCCATTGATGGGCGCGGCGAGCGGGCGGTGGCACTCGCCGCCTCCCCCAGCTCGCCGGTAGACCTTCATCTCGTAGACGTTGCCACCGGCTCCCGGAGGCAGCTTACGGACTACAACAGGGAGTATCTGGAGGGGCACCCTCCGGCGCGGCTCCAGAAGTTCGCCTTCTCGCGGAAAGACCTGGAGATAGAGTGCCGGCTGCTGCTGCCGCCGGGGTTTGACGAGCGCCGGAGGTACCCGGCGGTGGTGGACATCCACGGGGGACCCCACGGCACCTTTTATGACGCCTTCAACTCGGTGCAGCAGGTGCTGGCCACGGCCGGCTACCTCGTGCTCTGCGTGAATCCCAGGGGGTCCTCAACCTACGGCGCCTGGTTCGCCAAGGAGGTACTGGAGGACTGGGGCGGAGAGGACTACCTGGACATCATGGCGGCGGTCGAGGAGGTCTGCTCCCGGGGCTACGTCGACGCGTCCCGCCTGGGCGTACACGGCTACAGCTACGGTGGGTACATGACCAGCTGGATAATCGGCCACGACACCCGGTTCGCCGCCGCCGTGGTGGGCGCACCCTGTATAGACCTCCCCAGCATGTACGGGACCTCGGACATCGGGGTAACCTTCGGCGAGCGCCAGTGGGGTGGGTCACGGGCCGAAGCCGGGGAGTCGATGCGCAGCCAGTCGCCCCTTACCTACGCAGACCGTGTTCAGACCCCGGTCCTCCTGCTCCACGGGGAGTCCGACCTCCGGTGTCCCATCGAGCAAAGCGAGCAGTACTTCGTGACCCTGAAGCGGCTGGAAAAGGAGGTGGAGTTCGTACGGTTCCCAGGATGCTCCCATTCCCTTTTGCGCAGCGGCCATCCCAGGATGAGGGAGGAGTACCTCGCCCGTACGCTGGCCTGGTTCAACAGGCACCTGGCCGCCCCCCAAGACGAGACGTCTTGACGAAAGGCGGTAAGGGAGAGCCAACGGCCCCACGGTGATCCGGGAGTTTGGGCCGCCCAGCGGGAGCGAAGGGGCCTTTCGAGGCCGTTGACAGCCCCTGAAGGCGGTGCTACACTCGCCCCGAGCCAGACCAACGCCACCCCCGGGGGGCCCCCGGCCCAGCCAATCCCTGTGGCATCTAGGGCCCCCGTATTGAACGGTCGACCTCCGTAAAGCCTGTCCCGTACATTAGACATCAGGAGGGAAATATGGACCTGGGGCTGGAAGGCAAAGTTGCGATAGTTACGGGAGGCAGCAAGGGGATAGGCATGGCCACGGCCATGTGCCTCGCGCAGGAGGGGGTGGACGTGGCCATCTGCGCCCGGGGCGCCGAGGCACTCGAGGAGGCTGCCACTGAAATCCGCTCCAAGACTGGCCGTCGAGTCCTCACCCTTCGGGCCGACGTTACGGTTCCCGAGGACATCGAAAACATGGTGGCGGCCACAGTCGCCGAGTTTGGCGGAGTGGATATCCTGGTCAACAACGCCGTCTACTCGATTCAGGCGCCCTTCATGGAGCTTACCGACGAACAGTGGTACATGTACATTAACTCCAAGCTGATGGGCTACGTTCGCTGCAGCAGGGCGGTAATCCCCCACATGCAACGCCGTGGAGGGGGAAGTATCATGATGATGGGCAGCACCGCCGGGAGGAATGTCTCCGCGAGGGGTATGAGCAACGGAGTCGTAAACTCCGGTGTCTCCAACCTGGCCAAGAACCTGGCCAACCAGTTTGGCAAGGACGGAATTCTGGTGAACTGTATCCACCCCGGCGGCACCAGGACGCCGCGTCTGACCCAGATGCAGGAGAAGGAGGCCAGGGACACGAGCCGCAGCATGGACGAGATCATGAGCCGCGACGTTAGCAGGGTCCCCATCGGGCGGCTGGCGGAGCCGGAGGAGTTCGGCTATCTGGTGCTGTTCCTCGCCTCCGACAGGGCGAAAGCTCTCACGGGCCAGACCATCGCGATAGACGGGGGCTCGACCCTCGGGATGTATTACTAGGCTGCTGGGCCCCACGGGCCTCCACATTCCCATCGCGGGTGGACCTGCCCAGGCCCGCCGCCTGCAGCTCCAACACTCGGAGGTGAGGCCATGGTGGGAGCCGCGGAAACCGTCGAGATGGACTCCGGGGCCCTGGCCCGGGTGGAAGCCCTGTTCCTAGAGCAGATCCACCAAGGGCTACACCCAGGTGCGGCGCTGGCCGTGTATCGCCATGGACAGCCTGTGCTGGACCTCTATGGCGGCGTGGCCGATACCCGGTCGGGGAAGCCAAGTTCCCGCGACACCATGTTCGTCCTCTTCTCCTCCACGAAGCCGCTGGCGGCGGCCTGCCTGTACATCCTCTGGGAGCGAGGGAAGCTGGGATGGGACGACCCGGTAGCCAAGCACTGGCCCGGGTTCGCCCAGAACGGTAAGGCCGAGGTTACGGTGCGCCAGGTGCTGACCCATCAGTCCGGCTTCCCGGAGACTCCTGAAGAGCTGACCTGGGACAGATGGCGCGACTGGAGTGCGGTGGTGCAGGCCATGGAGAGGGCGACGCCATCCGTCACGCCGGGATCGGCCATAGCCTACCACTCCATCAATTTCGGCTGGGTGATCGCCGAGCTGGTCGAACGGGTCGATGGCCGCCCTTTCAGCCTGTTCCTACAGAAGGAACTGACCGGCCCTCTGGGAATGGAAGACACCTATGTGGGCCTGCCACCGTCCCTCGAGGAGCGGGTATCCACCCTCCATCTCATGGAGCCCGACAGCGACCCCAGAGGGTTCGTCCCTACCTTCAACAGGTCTGAGGTCCATCAGGCCGTCGTCCCTGCCGCGTGCGGCATCGGCACCGCCCGGTACCTGGCCCGGTTCTACGCGATGATGGCCTGCGGAGGCAGTCTGGACGGTGTCCAGGTGCTCAAGCCCGAGACGGTCTCCGAAGGCGCCTCCAGGTGGAGGGGACCGACCTTACGACCCAGCTTCACACCCGGAGGTCCCTTGGCTTCGCGCTGGGGGACGTACGCATGGGGTCCTCCAGAACGGTGGACATCCACACCTTCGGCCACGGCGGCGCCGGGACGTCAGTGGGCTGGGCCGACGCCGATTCAGGGCTGGCCGTCGCGATCATAACCAACGGGTTCCGCGCCAATCATTCCAACAACCCCCGGCTCGCCGCCCTCTCCCAGGCTGTGCGGGACGCCTGCCGGTAGGCTAGGCGTGGGGCGGTGCCCGGCCTTGACCCCGTGAACAGGGGTGGAATATAATGGCGCTCGCCAACCCGGCCCAGGATAACGCGCGACCGGTTCCCGGGTGGACCAGGGAGAGTGTGGGATGCAAGAGATCGATCTGTTCGAGGCCATATACACCCAGCGGCAGACCACCCACTACAAGAACGATCCCGTGTCGATGGAGCTCATTCACAAGGTAATTGAGGCGGCCACCAAGGCTCCGAGCGGCGCCAACTACCAGATGTGGGACTTCATCGTCATCACCGACCCGGATCTCATAACCCGTATCAGCCAGGTCACCAGGGAAGCTCTGATAGCAGCCGGCCTGGACGGCCCCCAGCCCGGGGAGGCCCCCGTCTACAAGAACGCCCGGTACCTCCGGCGCCATATGAGCGAGGTCCCGGCCATGATCCTCATCTGCGCCGACCACAGCCGGGGCTACCAGCCTTACACCCCCGGCGAGCCCATCGTCAGGGGCAAGTACGACTCCTCCATCTGGTTGGCGGCCCAGAACCTCTTTCTGGCGGCCCGGGCCTACGACCTTGGGACACGGATTACCCTGGGCCATCTTTTCGCGGAGCAGCAGGTCAGGGAGATGCTGGGAATTCCGGACCACGTGGAGCCGGCGTGCCTCACGCCCATTGGCTACCCCAGGAGCGGTTTCGGCCCCACCAACCGCCGCCCGGCAGCGGAAGTCACCCACTACAACGGATGGGGTGCCGCGGGCTGACCGGCCGGCGCCCTGTGGCGCACACCGCACCGCTTTCGCCCGCCCGGCAAGGCCCAGCTAAAAAAGGAGGTGCCATGGCAGAGATCGGTTTGTTCGAGGCCATATACAGCCAGCGACAGCCAACCCGATATAAGACCGACCCGGTGCCGAAAGAGGTCATAGACAAGCTGATTGAAGCGGCAACCAAGGCCCCCAGCGGCGCCAACCGCCAGATGTGGGACTTCATCGCGATTACCGACCGGAACCTACTGGACCGCATAGGCAACATCTACCGGGAAGAGTGGCTCAAGGCCGGGGGTGAGGAGCCCAGGCCGGGACAGCCCGACGTGTATAAGCATGCCCGGTACCTGGCCCGGCACATGCCAGAGGTGCCCGCCATGATCCTCGTCTGCGCCGACCACAGCCGGGGCTACGAGCCCTACACCCCCGGCGAGCCTATCGTCAGGGGCAAGTACGCCTCATCCATCTGGCTGGCGGTCCAGAACCTGTTCCTGGCGGCCCGGGCCTACGGCCTGGGTACCCGCATCACTCTGGCCCACATACGAAGGGAGCAGGAAGTCAAGGACCTGCTGGGAATTCCGGACCACGTGGAAATCGTAGTTCTCACACCCTTGGCCTATCCCAGGGGTGGATTCGGCCCCACCAACCGCCGCCCCGCGGCGGAGGTGACCCACTACAACAGATGGGGCGCTGGACAGTAATCCGGCCGGTTACTGGTCCATCTCACGGGCCCTCGGCCCCGGCGGAAGGGGTGCCTCCTTCCCCGAGTTTGACTGTTGCCTAGCTTGGTCCTAGAATTGCTGAAGCAGTCCAGGTGGCGGGACAGATTTGGGCCGGCCACAACCTGCCGGCCCCTTATGAGGAGGAGCCTTGGCTAATGCCGGGGGGGCCACTCTGCCGGGTAACACAGACGTAACTCAGATCAAGACGGGCCGTCCCGTAGTGCGAGGCACCCAGGGTGTCGTGTGCTCCGGAAACCAGCTGACGAGCATGTCGGCGATGCGTATGCTCCTCAGCGGAGGAAATGCCTTCGACGCGGCGGCCGCGGCCGGGTTCGCCGCCGCCGTCATAGAGCCGCTGGCCCACTATTCCCTGGGGACTGAAGGGGCGCTGATGCTCTACCAGTCGGCCAGCAACCGGCTTATAGCGCTGAGCGGACAGGGAGTAGCCGCCGGGCGGGCCACGGTGGAGCTGTTCAAACAGCGGGGCTTCGACAAGATACCCACCGGGCCCGGACCCAACGCCGAGCTGTCCTTCACGGTACCCGGCGTCGTGGACGCCTTTCTGCTGATGCTGGAGACCTATGGCACCAAGACCGTGGCCGAGGTGATGGCTCCGGCCATCGATTACGCCCGGCGGGGTTTCCCAATGTACGAGTTCCTCCACGACAGGTTTGCGCGACGTCCCCAATACCGGGAGCAGTTCGCGAACTATCCACCCGGCGGCATGGACGTGTTCTATCCAGGGGGCAGTCCCCCAGAAGTGGGGCAGCTCCTGGTCCAGAAGCAGCTGGCGGTGACCATGAGTAAGATGGTCCAGGCCGAGGCCGAGGTCTCTGGAAACCGGGTCGCCGGTATACGGGCTGCCCGTGATATGTTCTACCGGGGCGAGATAGCGAAGACCATCGTGCAGTGCTCCGACCGGGTCGGGGGCCTGCTCAGCCTCGAAGACCTGGCAAACTATCATGCCACGTTCGAGGAGCCAATAAGGTCCATCATCATGGGTTACGATATCTACACCCAGTCCGTGTGGACACAGGGCGCGGTACTTCTGCAAGCCCTGAATATCCTGGAGCATTTCGACCTGCGCGCCATGGGCCACAACTCTCCCCAGTACATTCACACCATCACAGAGGCCCTCAAGCTGGCCTTCGCCGACCGGGAGCGATACTACGGCGACCCGGAGTTCGCCAGGGTACCCATAGACGGATTGCTGTCCAAGGAGTACGCCGCCGCCCGCGCCCGGCTGATAAAGGCGGACCAGGCCTGTCCTGAGCTGCCGGAGCCCGGGGACCCGTGGCGGTACAGTGCCGAGGCGGGAGCGACGGCGGGGACCATGGCCATGCCCGCCGCGACGCCCGAGTCTGGCAGCGACGATTCCGGAGATGGGACCACGTATCTGTCGGTGATAGACCGGGACGGGAATATGGTTGCGGCTACTATAAGCGGAGGCAACCCGTCCAAGTCGGTATACTTCCCGGAGCTTGGATGCTGCCTGAGCACCCGCAGCGAGATGTTTTTCGTGGACGACCAGCATCCCAACGGGGTGCAGCCCGCGAAGCGACCGCGCACCACCCTGGTAAACTACATTGTCTGTAAAGACGGCCGGCCCTTCCTGACCATCGGATGCCCCGGCAGGGATGATCAGAGCCAGGCCGACCTCCAACTCTTCCTGAACGTGCTCATGTTCGGCATGGACCCGCAGCAGGCAGTGGAATCTCCACGCTTTGCCTCACGTAGCCTCATCGACTCCTTTTATCCCAGGGTCTATCTGCCGGGACAGCTTAACGTCGAACCGGGTATTCCTGACCAGGCGCGCTCTAAGCTGGCCGACCTGGGGCACAAAATCGTGGAGGCCGATGTGTGTGGGATGGGTGCCATCCTGGCCCAGCGCGACCCCAAAACGGGGGCCCTCAGCGCCGGGGCCGATCCCAACAGGCCAACCTACGCCTTGGGCTGGTAGGGCAGACGGTTCACTGAATGGAGTACCTGACAATCCACTCGGAGCCCTCAGGCGGTGCGGGCTACCTGATCACAGCCTTCAAGGGCTGGCCCGACGCCGGGGAGGGGGCCAGCAGCGCCATCCGCTACCTGATGAGAAAGCTCGGGGTAAAGAAGGCCGCAGAGCTTGACCCCGAAGAGTTCTACGATTTTGCCCAGGTCCGCCCCCAGACCAGCATCACAAGAGAGGGTCTTCGGGTTATAAAGTGGCCCGCCAACGAGATCCACTACTGGGACTCGGGAGAGCCATCCACGAGCCTGCTGTTCCTTTTGGGCGTTGAACCCAGCCTGAAATGGAAGACCTTCGCCGGCGCCATCCTGGACGCTGCCCAGCGTTGGAACGTGCACACCGTTATTCAACTCGGCGCTTTGCTGGATGCCGTGCCTCACACCAAGGCAGTACGCATCACTGGTACGTCCAGCCGGGCAGAGCAGAGGGACGCCCTGGACCGGTACGACGTCCACCCCTCCAGCTACCAGGGACCTACCGGGATAACATCGGCGGTGATGGAAGCCTGCCGGGCCAGGGAGCTAAGCTACGCCAACATGTGGGGCCACACCCCTCACTACCTCCAGGCCGCCCCCAACTACAAAGTCAGCTACGCCCTCGTCAGCCTCCTTTCCCGGCTGTTGGGGTTTCAGGTACCTCTGGACGAGCTGAGTGCCGCCGCCGCAACCTTCGAGAGGGAAGTGGACAAGGCCGTGAACAACGACCCCCAGATAAGTGCCTACGTGAGCAAGCTGGAGCAGAGGTACGAGGAGTCCGAGGAGTTAGTCGACGGTGAGATGCCCCAGCCCGAGGAACTGGTCAAGGAGCTGGAGGAGTTCCTGAAGGAGCAGCAAAAGCGGGATGGGGGGGGCGGCCCTCCCGCTTAGGGCCTGGCGTTGGAAGACACGCCCCCGCTAGTTTAAGCCCGGTCCGGGGCCACCGCGCGGCACCTCACCCCGCGGGCGATGTGCGCGCTTCGGGAGGGAGTGACTGCTCCCAATTGGGGATCAGCACCCGGGACGTGGGCTCCAGCAATAGAATACACCCGGCTCCTCCCAGGCTCGCGGCGATGGAGATGCCCCAGGCGATATTGTATGAGCCGAACTGGTCGTATATGACGCTCCCGATCAGCCCTCCCAGGGCCATGCCCAGCCCGGCGCCAAGACTCTGAAACCCGAACACGGTCCGTACAGGTCCCATCCCATAGTACTGGCGGTTGATGACCAGGAAGGCAGACATCTCCCCCCCGAACCCGATGCCGAACAGGCCCGCAAACAGATAGAACTGCCAGGCCTCGTGGGTCCAGAAGAGAAGGGCCACGGTGATCCCCTGTATGGCGTAGGCCAGCGCCATAACCCCCTTGGCTCCCCACCGGTCCGCGAGGACAGGGGTGGTGAACCGGCTGGCGACACTCGTCAGCGAGTAGATGCTCACGATCACCGCCGCTGCCACCTTGGACATACCGTGTACCTCGTGGGCGAAAAAGACCACCGCGACCAAGACGATGGCATGGCCAATGCATCCCAGGTGGTGGATGGCGATCAGGTTCCAGAAGGCCCTGGTCTCGCGGACGTGCCGGAAGAACACCCTACTTCGCAGCTTGGCCACGGCTGAATTCTGACCGGCTACTGGACGAGGATCTGCATCCGTCGCGCCGTAGGGCCTCATCCCTTTGTCGGCAGGGTCGGTCCTGAACTGGGCCAGCAGCGCGAAGATGACGCCGCCCCCTGCGGCGGCGATGACCAGGAACGCCGTCTGCCAGTCGGTATGGGCGAGCAGGGCAGCTAGGGCCGGCGCCAGGATGGACGCTCCCATCCCACCGGCGGACTGCTGGACACCTACCGCCAGGCCCAACCGTCTCTGGAACCAGGCAGCGACCGTGGTGGGTATATTGACCATAAACAGGGCCTGGGCAGCCCCCAGGATAAGGCTGTAGTACAGGTATAGCTGCCACGCCGCGTCGACACTGCTCAGGAGCAGCATCCCCGCGACGTACAGGGTCGCCCCCATCAGCAACGCGCGCCGGCCCCCGTACCGGTCGCCAACCCAGCCGGCGAATGGCGCCAGCAGGGCACCGACCATTTGGCGGAAAAAGTAGGCAAGCGTTATGGCCGTCAGACTCCATCCGAACTCATCCCTCACGGTAACCAGAAGAATGGCAAAGGCCTGGCTGAGGAAGTTGGTGGTGACCTGAAGGACGGTGGCCATCGCCACGATGTACCAGCCAAAGTGGATGCCACGGGCCCCGCTGACCGGGCCGGACGGACTTAGGACAAGCTTCACTGGAGAGGTCCCTATGCCGCGCTAGTTCTCCCTGGACGTCCAGGGCCGGCACCCGCCTGGACCCACACGTGACGTGCGGCATCCCAGGTGTAGCCCGCATCCCGCAGCAGCTGGCCGATGGTCTTGGCACTAACCCTGGGAACGGCGTTGGAGGCATGCCTCAGCGCCCGATGCAGCGTCGAGAGGGACCAGAAAGGCGTCCTCTTCATTTCTCGCCTCAGTTCAGACAGGACAAGGTCTCTCTCGGCGGCACTGTACACCGGGTGCCTGCCGGCGCCGGGCAGTGTATCCAGGGCTGACATGCCACGCTCGTTAAAGCGCTGCACGAGCGCCGCCACGCCACTGCTGCTACGCATGCGAGCCGCGTGGGCGGCCTCGGTGTAGGACCCGCCGCCAGCCACCGCCAGAAGCGCCCGCGCCCTCCGTATTCTCTCTACCCGCTCCACGTCTGACGCAGCGATCCTAGCTAGCTCGGCCTTCTCAACCTGGACCAGACCCCGCAGCGGCTTACTCTGGTATCTACCCATATACGCCCGACTCCCCTAGCTGTATTTTCCCCGCAGGCGACGGATAACGTCCCCCGCTCGCGGATGGTTCTCGTAAATAATCCTCGGGCGGCTTCATCCTCCCGAGGACAAGAAAGGGTACCCGACTCCAACGCGTAACATTCCTTATCAATTCTCATACGCCGACTTCATGCTGTCAAGAGATATTGTGTGATAGACAAGATCAAACTTACAGATAAACACGCTGGAATAATGAGGGAGCGGTCGCCGGGGCCCCGTGCTTCCAGGAGCCGCCTACCGGATGAACTCACATCCGGTGGCGACGAACTGCATCCACATGGACTGAAGAGACGGGGGATCGGGGCTAAACTGCACACCTATCGTCACGTTCAGGGCCCACTGCACTTCCGGACGTTCAGGGACCTCGAATCTCTCCGAAGGGTGCTGGCCAGTCAGGCGGAGGTTGCGGAATTCGGCGATGGCTGACGCGCCGTCGTAAAGGACGACCTCGTGTACCCAGGCGTTGTCTGTCATTGTGTTGAAGTTAAGCAGCACCGCCCCGACCCGCAGCGCGCCGTCGCCGGCGACCACCGGCCTGGGCACGGGAAGATGCAGCCAGGTGTTCTGGCCTCGGGAGCCCTCGATCCGGGTGAACGGGCCCACGTGGCGGACCGAACCCAGCCGGTTCGGGTATTCCACCTGCATGCTGGTGCCGTGGACCCATGAGGTGAACACTGTGTCGGGCATCCCAATCACCTCTCTCTGCTCAGATAGGCCGGCTGTGTGGTCGTGAATCTTACCCGTCACCCGGGGGCCGATAATCTGGCCTGATTATAGACCCGCTAAATAAGATGTCAAGGCCGGTCTCATGTTGACGGGACGGGCTGGCCCCAGTAATATGGCAGGCAAGAGGCGGAGGCCCGCCGGGCTGGCTCACGCCACGTCCCGCCAAAGGAGAGTCATGCTCGTTCGCCGTGACCTGTTCGTTCCCGAGGACCTGGACGAGATGGTGCCGGTCCCCGAGGGCCGCATCCACTTTGTAAAGCGCGGCTCCGGGATCAACGTGGTGCTCCTCCACCCGATGGGCACCTCCGTATGGGCCTGGCACCGCGTGATCGACTCCCTGGCCCAGCACTTCACGTGCTACGCGTTCGATATGCCGGGCCACGGGGATTCTGAGGCGCCCAGTGGCGACTTCGCCATTCCCGATTTCGCCCGGGCCATGGACCACGCCATGCAGGTGCTGAACATTCACAGGACCCACGTCATCGGCAACTCGGTTGGGGCGGCCCTTGCGATAGAGCTGGCCGCCTCCTTCCCCGGAAGAGTCGACCGGCTCGTGCTGGTGGGCGCCCCGTTGTGGGACCCTCGGGCTGCCCCACAGCGGATCAAGGAAGCCGGAGCCGGCTACGACGCTAAGGGAGCATCCAGACCCCGCACTCTGGACGAGCTGAGGGCAGCGGGGACCTTCGCCAATCCCAGGCCCGAATGGGTGGAGAAGACCAACGAGCTGCGCGCCCGGGCGGGGGTCTGGGTGCGCAAGACCTCCGAGTCCCTCGCCTGGTACGACGTCATGTCCAGGCTCCCGCGCATCAAAGCCACCGCCACCCTGGTCCTGTACGGGGAGCACGACCGCCTGCGAGACGGAGAGGACCTCCTGTGCAGCAACATCTCCAACGCCCGCAAGGTGGTGCTGCCGGGACTGGGACACATCCCCCAGGTCGAGGGCCCGGAAGCCTTCACGTCGGCGGTACTCCCCTTCTTGAGCTAGTCGCGTAATACGGCCCCCTCCCGGGCTAACCTGACGTGGGCGGCCCCTCCATCCGGGCCGCCACTCGCCGGGGGGGAAAGGACGCCGGCCATGAACACGCTCCTTGGTAAACTCGGCCGGACCGCCCTGGACCTGCTCTTCCCGCCCCGCTGCTTCGGATGTAGCAAGTACGAGAGCTTCCTCTGCGAGCCCTGCCGGTCTTCGTTGTCCGCGGTGGAGCCTCCCTTCTGCCGGGTATGCGCCCAGCCGGACCCTTCGGGCAGTCTGTGCGCCGAGTGTGCCGTGGACCGTCCCCCGATATACGGCATAAGAAGTCCATACCTCATGGAGGGGGCCATCAGGGAAGGCATCCACGCCTTGAAGTACTCCAACCTCCGGGCGGCGGCTCCAGAGCTGGGCCTGCTGCTGGCCCGGTGGCTGGAATCATCCCCTGTGCCGGGAGACTTCCTGGTGCCGGTGCCCCTTCATAAAAGGCGCCTGAGGCAGCGAGGCTACAACCAGTCGGCGCTGCTGGCGAAGGTGGTGGGCCTGCTCACGGACCTGCCGGTCCTCGAGAGTGTACTCGTGCGCACCCGGGACTCGCCGCCCCAGGTCTCCCTTCCGACCAGGGAGGACAGGGCTCGGAACGTGGCGGGTAGGTTCGCCTGCGCGGGCGAGGTCCGGGGCGGGAGGTTCATTCTGGTGGACGACGTGGTCACCACCGGCAGCACCATGTCCGCCTGCGCGGCAGCCCTGCTCGAAGGGGGAGCCCGGTCGGTGTGGGGACTGTCCCTGGCGAGGCAGCGCCTGGGTTCGCCATAGGGACGAGATACCCTGGGTCCTGGGGAAGGGCCAGTAACAAGAGCGTGGCCAGGCGAGGGGGATGTATCGGATGCTGGGGCTAGCCCTGGAAGAACTCGCCGAATAGCTGGGAGTTCTGGCGGCGAATCAAGGCGGCCAGGGCGCGGAACACGGCCGCAGCCCCGGCAGGATAGGTGGTGATAAACGTCAGAAAATCGTCGCGCTCCAGGGTCAAGATGGCGGTCCTGTTCAGGGCCATGGCACTGGCCGTTCTGGAGCCCCCGTCAAGGAGGGCCAGCTCCCCAAAGTAGTCCCCCGTCTTGAGGACCGCCAGCGGCGCCTCCTCTCCGCTCTCGGAGGGGATATATATCTTCACCGAGCCGGCGGCAATTATCTGGAGGGCGGTCCCCGAGCTGTCCTTCTCGAATATTACCTTCCCAGCCTCGTAGGTGGTAAGGCCCAGGCGGGACGCCACCAACCCGAGCTCCTGGACCCCCAGAAACTGGAACACGGGGACCTTCTGCAGAAGCTCCAAGACGGCCTCTGCAGTTGCACCCCTCCCGGCTCTCTGCGGCTCCCCCGGCGGCGTCGTCAACCCGCCGCCCCCATACGGAACGCTGGCCTCATAGGCCCATTCTATTAAGGGCCACGAATGGCGTCAATGGAATACGCTCCCGTAACAGCGCATTTCGGGACGAAATCCGACGCTATCGGCCCATTCCCCAACCCAGGTTGCGGACTGAGGGCTGCGTCGCGCGTGGCCGGCCTCCACGCCTTGAGCGCCATCACGGAAAGGGATATAATTCGTCGCGATGAAAGTGAAGGACCTGGGCGAATTCGGAGTCATCGAGCTTCTGGCGGATATGGCCGCGGAGGGGAGATCGGGACCCGACAACGCCGGCCCCTTCGGCATCAAGTTGCTGGTGGATGTTGGCGACGACGCCGCGGCGTGGCAGTGCGGGCGAGGGGTTGAACTCTACACCACCGACTCAGCCGTGGAGGGGGTGCATTTTACCCGGGACTCCACCCCGTGGTATGACCTGGGTTGGAAGATAATGGCGGCCAACGTCAGCGACATCGCCGCCATGGGCGGGTTACCCCTCTATGCACTGGTAACGTTAGGGCTTCCCCGGGAGACGGAGGTGGAAGACCTGAAATCCCTGTATAGGGGCATGCTGGACCTGGGCGGCAGGCACGGGGTGGCTATCGTCGGGGGAGACATGGTCCGCTCTCCTGTGGTGTTCGTTACAGTGGGGCTGACTGGTGTGTGTGAGGGGGACCTCATGCTCCGTGCGGCGGCCAGGCCAGGCGACCTGGTAGCCGTTACAGGGTACGTGGGCTCATCGGCTGGAGGGCTCGAGGTCATGATGAAGGACCTGCCGGTACGCGGGGAGGCTGCCGAATACCTGAAGGCGGCCCACAGGAGGCCCGAGCCATGCGTAGCCCAGGGCCAGCTCCTGTCCCGCCAGGGCATCCGCGCCGCCATGGACGTGAGCGATGGTCTGCTGGACGACCTGTCCAAGCTGTGTTACGCCAGCGGGGTGGCCGCAAGGGTCAACGTCGATCACATCCCCATCAGCCCGATACTCAAAGAGGTCTTCCCAGAGACCTATCTAGACATGGCTCTTGGCGGTGGAGAGGACTACCAGCTCCTGTTCACCGCCCCCGAGGAGCTGATGGAGCGGGTGGTGCCCATGCTCCCGCCATCTGCAGCCGTCCTGGGAGAGATCACCGCAGGGGAGTCAGGAAGGGTCACGCTGGCGGGCCCGAGCAGTGGGGAAAGGGTGGTTTCCCGCCAGTCCGGCTGGGACCACTTCAGGTAGATGTCCTCGCCGCTGCGTCTGCTGAGCCACGGCCCCGAGGTTACCCAGGAGATGGGCCGCCTCCTCGGACAGGGGGCCGTAGCGGGGGATGTGTTCCTGCTCACCGGGACACTGGGGGCCGGAAAGACCTGCCTTACCCAGGGCATCGCCTGGGGACTGGGAGTCGAGGGGTACGTCAGAAGTCCCACCTTCGTCATGGTCAGCCGGTACAGGGGCCGGCTCGTCCTTCACCATATAGACCTGTTCAGGGTCGAGGATTCCCAGGAGGCCTGGGACCTGGGCTTGGAGGAGTACCTGTATGGGGAGGACGTCTGTGTGGTGGAGTGGGCCGACAGGACTCCCGAGCTCTTTCCCCCGCGGAGCCTCTGGATAGCCTTGGAGTACGGGGCCAGCGACACGGAGCGGTTCATTACGGTAGAGACCGAGCCAGGGCTGCACCGCAGCACGCTGGACGAGCTGGCGAAGGCCGCGGAAGCGTGAGCCCGAGGTTCGGAGCGAGATGGGAATAGATACGATTCTGGCCATCGATACATCGACGCGGTACGGGGGCGTCGCCCTTTGGAAGGGCGACACGGCCCTGGCCAGCGTGTGTTGGTACTCGTCCCGCAACCACACGTCCGAGCTGATGCCGGCCATAGAGTACGTCCTGGGCAGGCCTGAGGCACGGCCCCAGGAGCTGGAGGGCATCGCCGTGGCCCTGGGCCCGGGGGGGTTCAGCGCGTTGAGGGTCGGAATCAGTGCCGCCAAAGGGTTGGCGCTCCCGCTAAACCTCCGGGTCGTGGGCGTGGGAACCCTGGAGATAGAGGCATACCCTTACGCGGGTACGGGCCTGCCCATCTGTCCCATCCTGGACTCGGGCAGGGGCCAGGTGGCTACCGCCCTCTTTCAGCAGTCGGAGGGCGGCTGGGGGACGCTGGGCGAGATGCGCGCCTGCACTCCCGAGGAGCTGGCGGGGTCCGTTACCTGCCCCACCCTGTTCTGCGGAGAGGGCGCCCCGAGACTTGGCGAGTATCTCAAGGAGGCCCTCGGTAGGAACGGTCTGGTGTTGGGCTTCCACACACCGGCCGCCCGCCTGTGGGCCCTGGGTTTCCTGGGGATGGAGCTTCTGAAGGGCGGAGCAACCGGGGACATGGCGGCCCTTCAGCCATTGTACCTGCTGGGGCCCAGCATAGGGGCCCCCAAAGCGCCGAGGGCAGTCAGGCGATAGGGAAGGCGCGCCTGAAGGCCGTCCGTGGAGGCTCGTCCCTTGCCCTACGATACCGGACTAACAAGGGAGGAAGATGGAGCGCACACTGGTACTCTTGAAACCCGATGCGGTACAGCGGGGACTCGTGGGAGCGGTGACCGACCGGCTGGAGGCCCGCGGCTTGAAGATCGTGGCCATGAAGATGATCCGCATGGACACCCAGATGGCCGGCCGCCACTACGAGGCCCACGTTGGCAGGCCATTTTTTGAGGGCCTGGTGGGGTTCATAACCTCCAGTCCCCTGGTCGCCATTGTCCTGGAAGGGGAGAGGGCGGTGGAGATTACGCGCAGGACCATGGGCGCCACCGACCCCCTGGAGGCCGCACCAGGGACCATACGGGGGGACATGGCCATCAACATCGGGCGTAATCTGGTCCACGGTTCCGACTCCCTGGAAGCGGCGGAAAGGGAGATAGCCCTCTTCTTCTCTCCGGGGGAGATCATGGACTTTCCCAGGGACCTGGAGCCCTGGATCACAGAACCCTAACCACCTGGGGGGCCGCGGACCAGAGGCGGTCCAGGCCGTAGTACTCTCGCTCCTCGGTCCCGAAGAGGTGGATTATGACATCGGAGTAGTCCAGGAGGATCCAGCCCGAATCCGCCGTGCCCTCACTATGGTGGCGAGGGACACCCGAGCCCTTCAGGACCTTTACGATGTCCTCCTGAATCGCCTGAAGCTGGCGCCGGCTCTCGGCGCTCATTATGACGAAATAGTCGGCGAAGCCAGCCAGCTCGCGGATGTCCAGCATGACGATGTCCTCGGCCTGCTTCTCGGAAGCTACCTCCACCGCCATGCGTGCGACTTCACCAGGGTCCAGGGCGTCCTCCGTTCGGTCAGCCTTTTGGCGATTATAGCTCACCCCTGGAGCAGGGTCAACGCGACGTGTGGCCCAGGCTCCTCAGCAGCCGCCCATATCCCGCGATTGGCTCTTCCCAGCCCAGTTTCTTCAGCGCCATCCAGATGGTGGCCTGGTTCACGGTGGCCACGGTCTATCCCTAACTGGATGCTCATGGCAGCCACCGGGCAAGAGTTCACTCCCTGTTTCCCCACTTGTTGAAGGAGGTTACCTCCGAGACGGGGCGGCGGTCGGTGGGGCCGAACCCTCCCCTGGGGTAGTCCAGGGGGGTAAGGCACACCGTCTCAAGGTGGTCGGGGAGCCCCAACAGCTCCTTGATCTCCTCCTCGGCGAGCAGATGGGTCGTGGTCAGGCGGGTCCCCAGACCCAGGGCGCGGGCGGCCAGGAAGAGGTTCTGGACCGCCGGCCAGATGGACGACGCGTAGAGGTCCCTGGTTATGGCTTGCCCTGGAGTATAGGGGAAGTACCCACGGGAATGGTCGACGCATATGAGGACCATCGCCGGCACCTCGTGGATGTGGTGGGCCAGGTACCGGGCAGCCGTGTGCACCCTGCCCTCGTCCGGCGGAGGCTCCGCCCCCGCGGACGCCAACCACTCCCGCCGGTAGATGTCGCCGATGCGGGCTATCAGGTCGCGGTCGGTGATGACCACGAACTCCCACATCTGGAAGTTGAGGCCGCTGGGGGCTCTGGTAGCCATTTCAAGGACCTTTTCGATGGGCTCCCGAGGGACTTGGTCCGGCCGGTACCGGGTGACCTGCCGCTGGGTCGCCATTGCCTCGAACACTCCTATCTCGTCCATCCGGCCCCCTCCATCAAACCTCGCTCCCGGTCCCACAGACTGCCTCGCCGACGCCATCGGGCTGAGCCCCTCGAAGGCTAAGAACGCCCTTCCGTGGCGTACAGGGCTGCGCCTCTGCCGGCGATCCTCCCGAAGACCGCCCCGGCCATGAGCCCCGCTCCCCCGGGGTAGTTGTGGTAGAAGAGACCGCCCACAAGCTCACCGGCCGCCCAGAGGCCGGGCATCGCCCCTTCCTCCGTATCCTGCACCCGGCCCTGGGTATCGATCCTGAGGCCCCCGAAGGTGAAGGTGATGCCGCAGGTTACGGCGTATCCCAGATAGGGGGGTGTATCGATGGGGAGGGCCCAGTTGGACTTGGGCGGCTCGATGCCGGTGGTCCCCTTACCGTCCAGGACCGCCGGGTTGAACTCCTTGTCCTGGACCGCCGCGTTGAACTGGGCAACAGTACCGGCCAGCCCCTGGGGGTCTATCCCCAGCCTGCCGGACAGCTCCTCGAGGCTCCCGGCGGTGGCCATCGTCGCCTGGGGGATGCGGTACTCGTCCCGCAGCAGGTGCTTGACCTTGTCATCGAAGACCTGGAAGGCCGCCCGTTGGGGGCGGTACAGTATCTCCCTCCCGTACTTTGCGTAGGTGTAATTGCGGAAGTCGGCCCCTTCATCCACGAACCTGTGGCCGTTGATGTCCACGATGATGCCCAGGGGATAGGAGTGCTTCTGGAAGAGGTCCAGCACCTTCCTGTCGCCGTAGGGAGGTGCGTTCAGGTCCCAGGCCACAGCGTGGCAGCCGCTCCAGTTGCCATAGGACTGGGCCCCAATGTCCAGGGCCATGCGTATCCCGTCTCCGGTATTGAACTGGGTGCCACGGACTTTGGCCAGCTCCCAGCCGGCGCCCAGGTATCGGGTGCGCATCTCGGCGTTGGCCTCGAATCCGCCGCAGGCCAGGACCACCGACCTGGTGGGGATGTCCCGGTACCCCTCGGGACCTCGGACAGTGATCCCGGAGACATGCCCCCTGGTGTCCAGGACCAAGCTGGCGCCCTTGGTGTCGTACACCACCTCCGCCCCCATGCCCTCGGCGACCTCGAAAAGGCGGTCGCACAGCCCCTGGCCTCCGCCCACCGTCTCCAGAACCAGGCCTCCCCAGAATCGGAAACGCTCCCCTATCCTGAAGGCCTGCCTGCCATACATAGGCACCCAGCGAATCCCCTTCTCCCGCATCCACAAGATCGTGGGCTTGGCCTGGGTCACCAGCACGTTGACCAGCTCCGCGTCCGCAAGGCCCTCGGTCAGGCGCATAAGGTCGTTGTAAAAGTCGTCCTCGGTGTAGCTGCCGACCTCTATCGTCCGGACCTCTTCCTCGGAGAGGTCCGGCACCGCCTCGACGATGTCCTCCAGCCCGTTGAAGGGGAATCGAAAGCCGCCAGCGGTGAAGTAGGAGTTGCCACCCCTGAAGTAAACCGGCGCCTTCTCCAGCACCAGCACCCGGGCCCCGTGCTCCCGCGCCGAGATGGCCGCGCTCAGCGCGGCGTTACCCGCCCCCACCACCACCACATCGTACTGTTCGTCCCCGGCCATAGCCTCCCCTCCAAAGCGCCGTCCCGACTGCTGCTGCTCCATCGCACCGGAGTTCTGCCCGGTGGCTAGGTTCTGAAGAAGTCCGCGACCCGCTCGCCGATCATGATCGTGGTCGCGTTGGTATTGGCCCGTGTGACGTCGGGCATTATGGAGGCGTCCGCCACCCGCAGCCCCTCAAGCCCGTGTACCCTGCAGTACTGGTCGACCACCGCCATGGGGTCTGAAGCCGGCCCCATCTTGCAGGTGCCGGAGATGTGGTAAGAGGTCTTGACCCACCCGAGCATCCACGCGTCGAGGGCTTCGTCCGAGGCCAGCTCTTCGTCGGTAAGCGTCACTCGCCCGGCGAGCATGTCCCTGAAAGCCCCGTGCTCCAGTAACCGTACGGACATCCGGATACCCTCCCTCAGCCGCTGCCGGTCCCAGGGGTCCTCGAGGAAGCAATAGTCCATGTGGGGCTGCACTCTCAGGTCGGTAGAGGTGAGGGTGAGCTCCCCGGCACCCACCGCCAGGTAGAGACCGGGGGACATGCGAACGCCCTCGGACTGCATCGGGTCCCCGCCATGGGGAACGGCCGATGAGAAGGAAACGGGGTTGATCTTCATGTCGTTGCGGGAGCTGGAGCCCTCGGCGGTGTAGCGTAGGGAGGTCTGGAGCCTGGGGGCGTGGGGGTCCGTCGGGAAGCCCTCCTTCACCCGCCACAATATGCTCAAGTTCGGGTGGTCTCTGAGGTTCTGCCCTACCCCCGGTACCGCCTGTACCACTGGGATACCCAGACTCCGGAGATGGTCGGCCGGCCCCACCCCCGACAGCATAAGGAGCTGGGGGGATGCGACGGCGCCCGCGCTCAGGATGATCTCCCCACCCTCCACGGTGAAACGCTCTCCTCCGCTTTCCACCTCCACTCCCGTCGCCCTCCGGCCATCGAACAGGATGCGCCTGGCCAGGACGTTGGGCTTGATGGTCAGGTTCAGCCTGTGGCGGTTGGGGTTGATGTAGGTCAGGGCCGTGCTCATGCGGATGCCTTCGAGGTTGTTCTCGGCTCTAGGGCTTATTCCGGTGTGGTCAGGATTATTGACGTCGGGGTGCTCGGGGAAACCGGCGTCCACGCAGGCCGTGTAGAAGGCCTCCTGGAAGGGGTGCCACGTCTGCCTCTTCTGGCGCCGCACCGGGATGGGGCCGTCGGTGCCGTGGTAGTCATCCTGGATGTCCAGGTCCCTCTCCAGTTTCCGGAAATAGGGGAGGACCTTCTTGAAGGACCACTCGTCGTTGCCCCAGGACGCCCAGTCATCGAAGTCCTCGGGAATCCCCCGCAGGAACATGGGCCCAGGGCCGTTATGAGCGCTGCACCCGCCCATGACCCTCGCCCTGGGCACCAGCATCGGCTCCTCCTGATATGGCGTCGCGGTGCCTACGAAGGACCAGTTGTGGGGCGCGTCTTTTCGGAAAGCGGCGTCGGTGTAAGCGTACTTCAGGTCATCGGGGAGCCGTTCCAGTTCGGGGTAGTCGGGGCCTGCCTCTAGAAGGAGTACCGAGCGCGAGGGGTCCTCGGATAGCCGCACTGCCAGGGGGCAACCCGCCGATCCGGCCCCGATTATAACAACGTCGTACTTCATGGTCCCCATCCTTGCTTCCAAGCTTTCCACTGCCGACCAGGCCGTCCTTTCGGTCGAGGCGTCCCAAGCGGACCTCAAGAGGCAGCTGTATGATACTGTGGCCTCGACACCCAAGGCAACCCCTGTGGGCGAGGGAGATGGTCCGGGTCACTGGGGCGCCTGGGATGGGGTGGCCGCCCTCTCCCCCTCCCTCTCCAGGTACTCCCGCACCATGAGGGCGGCGGTGGCACCCTCTCCCATGGCGCTCACCACCTGCTTGGTGCTCCTCACTCGACAGTCGCCCGCGGCGAAGACGCCGGGCAGACTCGTCTCCAGGCTGGTGCCCGTGGCGATAAAGCCGTACTGGTCCAGCTCCACGACGCCCCTGAGGAATCCGGTGTTGGGGAGGAGGCCGATGAACACGAACACGGCCCCCGGCCGCATCTCCCTTGTTTCTCCCGTCGCCAGGTCCTCCACCAGGATAGAGGTCAGCCTGCCGTTGCCCCGGAACTCCTTGACTGTCGTCCGAGGGAGAACCTGCATGTCGCCTCGGCTCGCCACCTTCTCCTGGAGCGCCGCGCTGGCACGCGCCGCATTGGACCTCTCCAGTATGGTTACACTGCTGGCGAACTTGGTCAGGAACAGCCCCTCCTGGAAACCGCTGTTGCCGCCACCGACCACCACGATCTCTTGCCCCTTGTAGAACGGCCCGTCACAGGTGGCGCAGAAGTGGACGCCCGCCCCAATGAAGTCCTCCTCGCCGGGCACCCCCAGGCGTCGGTAAGTGGAGCCGGTGGCCAGCACCACCGCGGCGGCGCAGTACTCCCCTCCCGACTGGACGCCTATGGAGAGATATTTCCCTTCCGTGGCCAGAGATGTGACCTCCTGGGCTGGCAGTATCTCTACCTCGAATCTCTCGGCCTGACGTTGTAGTCGATGGTCCTCCTTCGTGGTCATGGGTCACCCAACGCAGGGCTCCGCCCTCACCACGCCCCTGGGGCACGTGCCACCGGGAAGGGGATCTAGCCGTGAAACGTTCCGGGGGGAGTCACGTGGGACGACGTAACCTGACGCCGCGTTCCCGGGGACTAGGCGAGTTGCCCGGGGTACCAAATCATCTGGTTTGATGCGAACGTGGGGGGACAGGTTCACCGGGGCCTTGCCTTCTGGTGGGCCATCGCCACCGTGGCGGAGGCTCGGGCAGACACGGGGCCGCGACGGGACCTCAGTTCAGCTTGTTGAAGGCATCCAGGGTCGCCACCTTGTAGCACTCCGCCAGCGTGGGGTAGTTGAACACGTTGTCCACGAAGAAGTCCAGGTTACCACCCAGGGCCATGACCGCCTGGCCAATGTGGACCAGCTCCGCCGCTCCCTCACCGATGATGTGGACTCCTAGCAGCCGACGGTCCTCGGAGTGGAAGAGAAGCTTGAGCATGCCGGTTGGATCGCCCATGATCTTGCACCGGGCGGTCTCCCTGTAGTGGGCAATCCCGAACTCGTAGGGCACCTCGTCCCTGGTAAGGCTCTCCTCGGTCTGGCCTACCTGGGATATCTCGGGGATCGTATAGAGGCCGATGGGCAAGAACTCGGCGGACGCGTGGTCCGGCTGGCCGAAGGCGTGCCTGGAAGCGAGCCGTCCCTGCTCCATGGATGTGGAGGCAAGGGAGGGGGCCCCAATCACGTCGCCCAGGGCGTAGATATGATCCACCTCAGTCTGGTAGTGCCCGTTCACGGGGATACGGCCCCGTGCGTCGGGCTCCAGCCCCACCGACTCCAGGTTGAGCTCGCTGGTAGCACCCAGCCAGCCTACCGTATACAGGAGGCTGGCGCTCTTTATGGTCTTGCGGCTCTTGGTCCGGGCCACGACCTGACGTCCCTCTTCCACCACCTCCGTGACCTCCTCACCCAGGCGGAAGGTCACCCCGTTCTGCCTCATGTGATAGCTCAGAGCCTCCAGTATCTCGTGGTCCAGGAACTCGAGGATGTCCTTCCGCATATCCACCAGGGTGACCTCGGCCCCCAGGGCAGCGAAAACACAGGCGTACTCGATACCAATTGCGCCGGCTCCAACGACGATTAGTGTCTTGGGGATATGGGTCAGGGGAAAGAGCCCGTCCGAATCTAAGATGGTGGCCTGATTGACGGGCACCTTGGGCGAGTGGGCAGGGGTACTGCCCGCAGCGATGGCGATGTACTCGGTCTCCATCTCTTCGTAGCTTCCATCCAAACCGCGGACCTTCACCCGGTGGGGCCCGGCGAGGGACGCCTCGCCGAACTTTAGCTGCACGTCGTTGCGGTCAAACTGGGCCTTGAGCACCTGGACCCTGTCCCGTGTCACCTGCTGGCAGCGGTAGGTCAGGTCCTGGACGGTGATATGCTCTTTCACCGAGTAGCTGAGACCGTAGAGACCCCTCTGGAGATAGCCGGTCAGGTACATGACGGCCTCCCGGAGGGTCTTGCTGGGGATTGTACCGGTGTTGACGGCGTTGCCCCCGACGACCGGCTGCCTCTCGACGGCCACCACCGACTTGCCCAGCTTGGCGGCCTGGATGGCCGCACCGTGGCCCCCGGGTCCTGTGCCGATGACCACCATATCGTAGTGGTCCATCCGTCCCTCCTGGTCCATCCCCCTACGGCGAGACGGTCTTCGGCGCTTCTGCCTTACGCCTGCCGTCCAGGGCCTACGCCGGCGCCCGTGCCTGCTGCCCTAACCTATACCCGTGGCTGGCCCTTGTCAACCCCCACCACTTCAGCGGGAGAGGGAGAAGACGAGGTACACCGCCCCGAGGTAGCCCAGCCCCATGAGGACCAGGATAGGTACAGCGGGCAGGTACCGGTAGCTCCCCCTGGTAAGGATCAGGGCCAGCCCGCAGCCCATCAAGCAAACGGCCACAACGCCGGCGGCTACGTGCTCGGAGCCCAGAGTCTCGACGAGGACGCCCTGGCGGTACAAGGGGTCTGCCAGGGCGAAGATCACGATATTGAAGGCGCAGCTGCCGTAGATGTTTCCCACTCCCAGGTCCACGGCTCCCAGCCGTACCGACGCGATGGCCGTGGAGATTTCGGGCATCGAGGTCACCATGGCCAGGGCCACCACACCCATGAAGCTGCTCGCCAGGAACGTGGACTCGGCTATACGCTCCGCGCCCACCGCAAGGGATGAAGCGGCCACCATCACCCCCAGGGCCGCGAGGCCGAACAGCAGCCAGGCCTTTCGGAGCCCTATTGATCCGGTCTCACCGACCTCCTGGCGCGTGGCTTCGCTGGGCCTCCGCAGGTACACCAGCCGCATCCCCCCCAGGTACAGCGCCAGGAGCAGCACCGAAGCCAGGCCGACCTCCAGGATGGAGATGCCCAGGGGAAGGGACCCGAGGACCACCGCCAACACCGTAAGGGAGATGGCCGTTAGCACCAGGTATCGCTGCTCCGGTGCAACCATCCGGAAGAAGCCGGCGCCACCGAAGAGTATCGCTACCATGGCCAGGGCGAACATGTTGACCATGTTCGACCCCAGGATGTTCCCCGCCGCCAACGCCGGCTGGTCCCGGCTGGCAGCGGTGACGCTGGTAATCAGCTCGGGGAGGGAGGTAGCGGCGGCGACCAGGATGGTGCCCACCCACAGCCGGCCCCAGCCCAGCAGGCCCGCCAGCGCGTCCCCGTACCTGGCGAGGTACACCCCGCTAAGGATTACCAGTGCCGCGCCGCCGAAAAAGAGGAGCAGCCCCTGGGCCAGATCACCGCCCATGCAAACCTCCGGACTCCGAGACCACCCCCCCTGGGGCGTTCAACGGGCTTGACCCCTCCGCCACCTCGAAATACAATGTCCCCACCGGCAAGGCTATATTATAGAGCGCTGCATGCTGCTGGAGGGACGGAAATGGCGACGCATTCTGCGGAGACTTCGGTAAAACTCAAAGTGGTGGAGATGGACCACATAGTCCTCAGGTGCAAGGATGTGGAGGGGGCGATACGGTTCTACACCCAGGTCCTGGGGCTCACTCCCTACAGAGTAGAGGAGTTCCATGCGGGCAAGGTGCCCTTCCCCTGCGCCAGGATCAACAGCGACACCATCATAGACCTGGTACCCACCCCCGACCAGGAGCCCGTTGGGGACGGCCCCCACAACATGGACCACTACTGCCTGACCATCGAGCCCACGGACCTGGTGCGGCTGGCCGATTCGCTACGCGAGCGTGGGGTGACCGTTGTGAGCGACGGCCCCGCCCAGCGCTCAGGTGCCCGGGGGACGGGCAACTCCATCTACATCAAGGACTGGGAGGGCAACACCGTAGAGCTGCGCCACTACTAGGCGCTGCGCGGAGGGAGGGGCCCGTCCGCACGCCGTCCAATCGTGATCGGCCGCTGGCTGCCGCGGTTGTTTAACAAGTATGGAGTCAGGCTACAACGGGAGCCGCTACTTCGTCGCACCTGCCTCCACAGGGTACTCCACCACCGATGTGTACAATCGGGTGATGTCCGGCATCCGCGGGGTCGACCACAGTGTCCCCGCACTGGAGGTAGGGTACAGCGGGTCCCTGGCATGCTGCCCCATAGCTTTATCTATCGCCGCCTCGCGGATGAACTCCGAGGTCTTTTTGCCAACCCCCTCGGCATATTCGGAGACTAAGGCGAAGTCCGCCCTGCGGAAAGCAACAGACACCACGACTCGCGGGGACCTCACCGGCTCCCGAATAATAGGTCGGTTTAGATTCCAGCTCTCGGGCTTCTCCAGGTCGTGGTCACCTTCGCTACTCATTTTATCTCCTCCTCTTTTCAAGTAACGCGCGTTCCCAGGGTTTGCACGGCCAAGCTGTGATGGGACGCCAAAGTGTAGGCGTACGGGTCCGTTCAACGGGGGCGGCGATGCATGCCCAGAGTTGTCCGTACCCACGACCAGATAGAGTCCGCGGCGTCGCTTCCTGTTCCTGAGGATCACATGCGTATTACCTAGGATCTCTACCACGCTACGCGTTGATAGCCCAAGCGCGGCCATCTTTTCTTCATTCTCATCGTCAATCAGGAAGGTGTCTATGCGTGGGGTTGACGCCGTCATACCATTATCCTACAATGGTAGTGCGATTGTAGGATAATGTAGGGGAGGTGTCAAGTGGAAGTTGAGTGGCTTATCTTGGCCGACTCGGCCCAGGTGGTCGGCAACAAGCTGTACCTTCTGGGGGGTGGCTGGGACACGCTCACCGTGAACAGTGGGTTCCCGCTTGACCGACGCTGTGGCGTAGCGCTCTCGGTAAAGGTTCCCTGGAATGAGACCAACCAGAGGCACACCTTTGAGGTCGAGGTAACAAGCGAGGATCCCTCCACGGAAGAGCCCAAGGATCTCTTGAAGGTAGGAGGGCAATTCGAGGTCGGGCGGCCGGCAGGCATCCCTCAGGGGCAAGATCAGCGTGTCCAACTTGCAATCGACATGAATCTCCGCCTGGAGGACCCAGGCACTAAGGTCATCGTTGCGCGAATCGAAGGGCAGGAGATGTGGCGCACACGCTTCAATGTGGTCCCAGGACCTATGGTATCGATGAAAGCCCCATAGGCCTCCCTACCGCTCCGTCCTGACCCAGAGGCGCTCGCCGTCGGTGGTGAACTCTATGGCGCCCCGCTCGGCGGTCACGTAAGTCCTGCTCTCCCCGGGCATGGCCGCCAGCCTGTCGGTCACCTCTGGGTGGGGATGGCCATAGGGGTTGGCGGCGCCTGCGGAGACCACCGCCACCGCCGGGCTCACCGCCGACAGGAACTGCTCCGTCGTCGAGGTCCTGCTGCCGTGGTGGGCCACCTTCAGCACGGTGCTCCGCAGCGGCAGCCCCGAAAGTAGCAGCCGCTCCTCAGCCCCGGCCTCGATGTCCCCCGTCAGAAGAAAGCTGACCCCGCCGTACACCAACCTCAGCACCACGCCGTTGTTGTTCACGTCCGAGCCGGTGCCCCGCATGGGGTTGGAGGGAGGGCCCAGCACCTCCATCCACGTATCGCCCCCCAGGGATACGGTCTGTCCCTGGGAGGCGGTTACACGGAGAATCTCTTTTCCTTGCAGAGTCCGCTCCCACTCCAGGTAAAGGGGGTTCTCGGAGCGGCCGCCCCCTTCGAGGACGATGCCCACGCCGTACCGGTCCACCACCTCCACCAGCCCTCGGAAATGGTCCTCGTTGGGATGGGTGAGCACGACCATGTCCAGGTCCCTGTCCCAGAAGGCCGTCCTGTCGCCGACCGCGCGGGCCGCCGCATCGGCCCCCGGCCCCCCGTCCACCAGCACTTGCCTGCCCTCCGGGGTTACGATTAGCACGCTGTCACCTTGGCCCACGTCCAGAAAGTGCACATGGAGCCGCCCATCGGTCCCGCCAACGACCTGCCACCAGAGGACGGCGCCGAGGACCGCGAGGCCCACCATCGGGACCATCGCCCCTATGGGGACGGCGAGACCGGGGCCCGGCGACCCGGCCCGGCCGGCCCTGTCCCTCCCTTCAGCGACGAGCCTCACCAGCCACCTCCACAGGCCCCGGGGCCCGCCGGGAAGCAGAAGGAGTACCGCCAGGACTCCATAGTACGCCCACACCAGGACGCCGCTGAAGGCCGGCACCGAGAGCGTGCTACCCGGCACCTTCGAAGCCAGGCTGGCCAGTCTTATGAGGTACTCCAGCGGTACCCAGGCGACCCAGCCAAGCACCTGACCCGCCTGGGGGTGGACCAGGCCGGCCACGGCCGCCATCGCCGTGGCCACCAGCAAGGCGGGCATGGCGGGCAGCGCCAGAATGGTGGTGGGAACCCCCAGGGTAGGGATGCGCTGGAAGTTGAAGGCTATCAGGGGCAACGTGGCGACGGTCGCCGCCACCGAGACCACCACAGCCAGGGCCAGCCCCCTCAGTAAGCCCCTCCACGGTCCCGGCCCCTCCACGGAGATTCCCGGGAGCCGTCTCCACAGCGGCGGCTCGGTGGAACTAAGCAGCGCTATCCCGGCCATGGCCGTGAAGCTGAGCTGAAACGACACCTGCTCCAGGACCTGGGGATCGACTCCCGCCATCACCCCGCCGGCCAACGCCAGGGCAGGCAGAATGCTCCTTGGCCTCCCCAACGCCATTGCAAGGAGGTAGATACTTCCCATCACCGCCGCACGCTCCACCGAAGGGGCCAGCCCGCTAAGCAGCGTATAGAGCCAGATGGCAACCAGGGGCAGGAACAGGTACACCTGCCTCCTCCTACCCATCAGCCAGGCCCCAGCCGCCGCACTCAAGGCCAGGACGATGCCAACGTGAAGGCCGGAGATCGCCAGCAGGTGGGACGTGCCCGTGGACCTGAACTCGTCCTTGACGTCCGCGGGGAGCCGGCCGCGCAGCCCCAGCAGAAGGGCCCGCCCCAGGGAGGCCTGGGGCTCGGGTAACGCCTCGTCGATCCCCCCGGACAGCTTCCGCCTGAGCCCGTACACCTCCCGAAGGACCGGGTTGCCTCCCCCCTCCTCCAGCACTCGGACCTGGGGGAAGGCCATGGTGGAGCGTATCCCCTGGTTTGCCAGGTAAGCCCCGTAGTCGAACCCCCCAAAGGAAAGTGGGGCCTCCAACCTCCCCGTGAGCTCCAGGCTGTCACCATAGCGGAAATATGGCGCGCCCCTTGTCCGGACCAGCTCGCTGGTCGGCCTGGCGAACACCAACACCTTGCCCCTGTCCTCTACCCAGCCTGCTCCCAGGTCCACCGCACGGACCGATACGGTGAACTCCACCCCGCGTGCGGACAGCTCGGGATCGCTGACCACCTCCCCAACAATCGTGATGGATCGGAGACTGTCAGCCGGCACCCCGGAAGCAGGCCGCTCGGCGGCCTCCACCCTGACAACGCCCACGAGCAGGACAACGGCCAGAACGCCGGGCCAGGGCGAAACGCCTCTGAGCTTCAAAAGGTACGCCAGGATAGCCGTCGCCAGGGAGAAGGATACCAGGGCGGGAACGTACACATCGGCTTCCAGCCCTACCAGGAGCCCCGCTATCCAGGCGCCTATGAAGACCACGGCCCACATGGGCTCCACCTCATCGATATACCGGGGACCGGAGGACGCTGCCCCACACCTCCACACCCCCGTACCATATCTTACTCGAAGAGCACGCCAGCGGCAGCGTCCTCCTAGCCTTGACGCCGGTAGCTCCCGGCGCTATATTGGCCTGAGGCCGGGCGGGTATCTCGGGCTCTCGTGTACTACGAGGAGGTGCCGAGCCGATGCCGGAGCAGAACGAGGCGGTCATCCGCCGGTTCGTCGATGAAGACAACCCAGTAGTATCCGGCCGGCCAGTACGCTAGACCGTGATACTCCGTCGCTGAGTATATACCGCCTCGGGAGGCGCTCCCTTGAAGGAACAGCGGTCGAGGCGCGCCGCGGTAGGCGCCTGGGTGACCTACGATGTGGCCAACACCGTCTTCTGGACCGGGGTGGTAGGCGTCAGTTTCCCCCTGTGGCTAACCAAGGACCTGCGGGGAGACGACGCCACCCTGGGCTACACGCTGGCCGCAGCCATGTTCGTAGTGCTGGTTACGGCCCCCATTCTCGGGGCCATCTCCGACCACGCTAATCGCAGGATGCCTCTGCTGGTGGCCACGACCCTCCTGTGCGTAGCCTCTACCCTCGTTTTGGGAACGGGCGGCTTCGTGGTCACCCTCTCCATTTTCGCCCTGGCCCTCGCCAGTATGGAGCTGGGCACCATCTTCTACAACGCGCTGCTCGTGGAGGTAAGCACCGAGTCCAACCGAGGGAAAATCTCCGGAATGGGCACGGGTATCGGCTACGTGGGGGCCTTCATAGCGGTGGGGGTCGCGGCTATCTTTTCCGACTCCAGGGGATATGTCTTCGTCATCCATGTGGTGGCCCTCCTCTTTCTACTGTTCTCCCTCCCCATATTCTTCCTGCTGAAAGAGGCACCGAGGCCGGTACCGGCCTCCACGGCGTGGGACAAGGTCATAGAAGGATTTTCACAGCTCCGTCGCAACCTGCGGAACCTGGACCAGTTCCCGGGACTGCGCCAGTTCCTGCTGGCCCGGCTGCTCTACTGTATGGGGATCAACACCGCCGTGGCCTTCGCCGTGGTCTACGCGTTCCAGACCGTCGGCCTCAGCGACAGAGAGATACAGCTGGTGCTGCTGGCGGGCATCTCCGTCGCGGTTCCTAGTGGAGTGATCTGGGGTACTATGGTGGACCGTCTGGGCCCAAAATCGGTCCTAACCGCGGCGCTGACCATCTGGATAGTCCTGCTCCTGATCGCCGTGGGCATGGCGTGGCTATCCTTGACTAGTCATCTGTGGTGGCTGGTGGGATGTCTCACCGGTGTGGCGATGGCCGGCGGCTGGACGGCGGACCGGCCTTACATGCTGAGCCTTACGCCTCCCCAGTACCTGGGGGAGTTCTTCGGCCTCCACGGGATGGTGGGCAAACTGGGGAGAGTAGCCGGCCCCTTCTTGTGGGCACTCATATCGAGCACCCTTGGGCTGGGGCAGCCCATGGCCCTGCTGGGCCTGATAGGTTGCCTCGTCATATCCTGTGCTGTATTGAACATGGTCACGGTCCGGGTCAGTTACCCTGCGGCCGACCTGGTGGAATAAGTTGACACCAATATGCAGCCCGTAGGCCCGGAGACCGGCGGCAAGCAGACGGTAGACCTGCCGCCGCAGGGTCGGTACGGCTTCGTCGGCCGGGAAGAGGAGTTGGCGGCGGCCCTGATAGAGCCATCCGTCGTACTTCTCACCGGGCCTCCAGGGGTGGGCAAGACAGAGCTGGCCTGTGAGCTGGCGCGTAGGCAGGCGGCGGGGGACGACAGGCAGGGAGGGATACTCTACACCTCCTTCGAGTACGGGGCTGGGTTGTGCCGCCTGCTTCACGAGGTGGGGACCACCCTTCGGGGCATCGGCTTCGCCCGCCTCTCTCTGGACCAGCAGCGGCAGTGGGTCTTGGACTATGTCAAGCAGCACCCTTGCCTGCTCGTCTGGGACAACTTCGAGCGCGTCTTCGACTACCTGGACCGAGGTGAGTGCCAGGAGCTCATGGAGTTCCTCAAGGACATACACCCCGGACCCACCTGTGTCCTGATCACCGGCCAGAGCGCGGGGTGGATAGAAGGTGCCGGGATCGGCTACAGGCGGCAAGAGCTCGGGCCCCTGAAGGAAGGGGACGCCCGGGACCTGGCACGGGAGGTCCTGGCAAGCTCGGAGACAGGCGAGGCGGAAGCGGGACCCGGCTATGCAGAGCTGCTACGGCTTCTCCGAGGGAACCCCATGGCCACAAGGGTGATGCTGCCCCATCTGAAGCAGCATTCGGCCGCCGACCTCGTCCTCTCTCTGAATGGTCCCGGCGAGGCGGGCCCCGGAGAGTGGGAGATCATGGATGCCGCTCTGGACTGCTCCTTCTCCCTCCTGTCCCCCCGCACCAGGTCCCACCTGCCCTTCCTGGCCGTCCTCCGGCAGCGGGTGCTCCTCGACGTGGTGACCTTCATCACCCAGGGCGAGGTGTACAGGAAGGTCATGGGAGAGGAGATGGGGTGGGGCGCCTGCCGCAGCTTCCTGAGGGAGGCAAGGGACTTTGGCATTCTGGACTCCGTATCCCCGAGTGCCTACGTGATCCCTCCCTCGGTCGCCCCGACGCTGTCCCGGCAGCTCCGGCGCCGTCTCGGGGTAGACCAGATCGAAGCTCTGGAGCGGGAGTTCGTCCAGGTCTACGCGGGAATGGGCGAGTATTTCCTCGAAAACCTCTCATCGGAGAGCGCCCAGTCGACCGTCACCGGGGTCCTCGCGGAGGAGGCCAACCTGCTGTGGGCGCTAGAGATGGCGGTGGCGGCAGAGCAGTGGGACAGCGCCCAGCTCCTCCTCCAGCCGCTGGCACAGGTGTACAAGATGCAGGACCGGGTCCTGGAGCTGCGCCGCATCAAGGACAGCCTGCTGTCCCGCCTGGGATCCGAGGGCGCTCAGACTGAGCGGCGGGATGCAACGGAGCTGTGGATGTACGTCCAGATGACCGATGCCAGCGAAGCCATCCAGCGGGGAGAGATGGACAGGGCTGAGAGCATATGCTCCTCCGTCCTGGGGTACCTGGAGTCGTCACGGGACCCGGCCGACCAGCCCCGGATAGCGTCGGCATGTCACCTCTTGGGCCTGGCCGCCCAAGGCAGAGGCAACGCCCCGGAGGCGGAGGGCTGGTACGGCAAGGCATTGAACATTAATGAACCCCTGAAGAACGAGGCGGAGTGCGCGGACAGCTACCACCAGCTGGGCCTGCTAGCCCAGCTGGGACAAAGCTACGAGGACGCCGAGACATGGCACAGGAGGGCCGTGGAGATTCGGGAGCGGCTGGGGGATGAGGCCGAGTCGGCCAGCGAGTATCACCAGCTGGCCCTGGTGGTCGAGGCACGGTCCAGACCCGAGGAAGCCCTGGAACTGTACCACCGGGCAAGGGCCGTCTATGAGCACCTGGGGGACAAGGCCGGAGAGGCCGCTATTTTCCATCGGCTGGGACTGATGTCCCAGGCTCGGTTCGACTACGAGGAGGCCATGGGGTGGTACCAAAGGGCCCTGTTGGTTTACGAGGAGCTGGGTGACGAGGCCGCGGCGGCCGGCGACTACTACCAGGTTGGGGTTATCGCCCTCCGGCGCTACGAGTACGACGAGGCCGAGGCACTCCTGCGGCAAGCGCTGGCCGCCTACGAACGGCTGGGGGACGCCGCCGGCGTAGCCAATAGCTACCACCAGCTTGGAGTGGCCGCCCATGCGCAAGGACGCCACAACGAGGCCGAGGAGTTGTACCACCGGGCGTTGGATCTGCTTGTGCGCGTGGAGGGTGATGTTGCTGCGGCCAGCACGTGGGGTCAGCTAGGACTGCTGGCCGATCAGCGTCGCAACTACCCCCACGCGGTATGGTACGTGGCCCACACCTACGAGATCGCCGCCGCCCACGGGCTACCCCTACTCCAAGCCGCCAGGGCGCACCTCTCCAGTCTGAGGTCCAGGATGGGGGATGATGCGTTCATCAGATGCTGGAAGGAAGTGTCCGACACCGATGTGCTGGGGGAGCTTGAGTAGGACCGCCTAGGAAGGACTTTGAACGACGGCAAACTCCTCGGCGCTTATGGCGCATTGAGGGCACCAGCCGTAAAAGTCCACACGCTGGGAAGCGATGTCAAACTCTGCTTTACTCGCCAGCTCCGCCCTGAGGCGCTCGATCATGTCTTGCCCCACCTCGGTATCCACCACGGTTCCGCAAGAGACGCACACCAGGTTGGCGTGGGGGGTCAGGTTGGCATCATACCGGGACAGCTTCTGGAAGGGCAGCTCCTGTACCAGGCCCTTTTTCTGCAACACAGCCAGCGTCGAGTAGACCGTGGCCAGGGTGATGTAGGGGAACCGCTGGGAGACCCGCTCGTAGATCTGCTGCACTGATGGGTGGTCACTGGAGTTAATGACCACCTCTGCTATGGCAAGACGCTGGGGGGTGAGTCGTATCCCCCAACGCTTCAGTTTTTCGGCCAACTGCTCTTGTGTCATCGGTTTGTCTTGTACAGCCTCCCTAAGACCGTTCACCGTGTACGCGTCAGTTTACGATGGTACGCCACACTGCCGCATCATGTCAACGTTACGGGGTCCCCTCTCGGGCGGCATCCGGGGGGGCCAGAAGCACCGGTGGCCCGTCTCACCCCGCTCCGCCCAGCCGCTATAGCCCGCCATAGCAAGGCGTGAGTGACCTGGGGGCCGTCTGCCATGGTATACTACGATTCCGCGCCTACTTGCTCGCGATCGGGGGTTGCTTGGCATGGACGTTGCCCAACTGAGGGAGCAGCTACCTGCTTGCCGGAGCATGGTCTACATGAACACCGGCTGGTCGGGTCCGTCTCCGATTTCCGTCACGGCGGCCATCAAGGAGCGCCTGGACTACGAGATGGACCAGGGACCCACGAGTCCAAAGGTCTACGAGAGCGGCAGAGAGCTTCAGACGAGGGCCAAAGAGGCGGTGGCAGGTCTGCTCAACGCCTCCTCCGAGGAGATATGCCTCACCTGCAACACCACCGAGGGGCTCAACATCGTCATAAACGGGCTCACCTGGGCGACGGGGGACGAGATCATCACCTGCAACCTGGAGCACAGCTCGGTGCTGGTGCCCAGCTTCTACCAGGAGCGGCGGCACGGCGCGGTGGTCAAGATCCTGTCCCTGGCCCCCGACGAGCCGCCGGACGCGATTCTCGCCAAACTGGAGGACGCCCTCACACAGCACACTCGCCTGATCTTCCTGAGCCATATCCAGTACTCTTGCGGCCTGCGGATGCCCGTTAAAGAGATACGGGGCCTTACTAAGGATCGGGGCATCCTGCTGCTGCTGGATGGGGCGCAAACGGCGGGCCACATCCCTCTGGACATGAGGGACCTGGGCTGCGACTTCTACTCCATCCCTGGGCAGAAATGGCTCCTGGGGTCCGAGGGGGCCGGGGCACTATACATACGAAAGGACCTGATACCACAGGTGGAGCCGGTGTACGTGTCGGGCCGGGCGGCTGTCCCCCAGAAGGACCCAACGCGCTTCGAGCCAAGCGCCCCCTCGATAGACAGGTTCCTTCTCACCTCATCCAGCACCGCCCTGCGCGCCGGGATGCTGGAGGCCATGAGGTTCATCCAGGACATCGGGGTCGAGGAGATCGAGCGCCGCAACCTGGACCTGGCGACGTCGATGAAGCACGCGCTGCAGGAGATACCCGGCGTTACTGTGCTGTCGCCCCTGGACAGGCGTAGCTCCTCGGGCCTGGTGTCCTTCGTAGTGGCCGGGGTAGACCCTACGCTCGCCGCGTCCCAGCTGTGGGAGCGGCACCGGATAGTGGCCCGTTCGGTGACCTACCCCCCTTGCCTTCGGGTGTCCCTCCACTTCTTCAATACCGAGGAGGAGGTCGGCTCGGTGGTGGAGGCAGTGCGGGAGTTGGTGTAGGCGACTCCCATGGGCGGGTAACACCGCGCCGCTTGCCGCCGTTGGTTGAAACCACCACGCCCAGCTGCTACAATGCCCAACCGATGGTGGGGGATTCCCATAGCAGGAGCAGGGTTAGAGCGGACGCCTTCTTGGGCGGGTCCCTCCTTCTCGTCGCGGCGATGATTGGATGCACCGCGACTAGCCCTCTGGCCACCCCCTCCCCTGCGGCTACTGCCGTCCCTACGACGACACCAACCAAGGCTCCGACGCCTGGTCCTACTCCCACGCCCCAGCCCACCACCGCGCCAGCCCCGGACACCTCGGCCCAAGAAGGCGCCAACCTGCCGGTGGACCGGGGGTCGTTCGAGGAGCTGCTGTCGGTGATCCCCGCGGACTCCAGCTCTGTGACCTACGTGGACATCGCCGCTATCCGGGCCAACCCGCTGCTGGGGGACGCCCTCGACGATCTGGGAATATGGGCTCTGCTGGGCCCCGTGGCAGCCCCCCTCAGGGAGCAGGCAGATGCGATGGCGCTGGCCGTAGCATCGGGGGCAGTGTTAGGGGCAGTAAGGTGGTCGCTGGACATTGAGGACTTCCTCAACGCGGTGAAGGCGCCGGAGTCCGAGACCCGGTCCCAAGGGCATGGCGCTTTTGAAATGTTCACGGTGGACGTCAAGCTCCCGTTCCTTACCCTGCCCTTGACCATGAGCCTCATCGATGCCAAGACGGCGGTGTTCGCTCTTGCTCTCTCCCCCGGTAGGTCGAGCGCAGATCTGGTGGAGGCCGTCCTGGACACGGCCGAAGCACCAGGGGCGGGCTTCCTCTCTGACCCCGAGGTGAGCCGACTGGTCCCGGGCCTTCCTCCAGGGAGCGCCATGATTGTGTCCAGGGACTGCCGGCTCATCGGGCGGTACGAGGGCTGCGTGGGGCTGGCCGTGAGCGCTAGGGTAGAGGGCGAGGAGGGCACCGTCGACTGGATATTAGACTTCTCGTCCCCGGATGCGGGCCGGTCTGCCCTAGTAGATATAGCCCGGGACCTGGCCGCCAGATCAAAGGGCGCCGCCCGGGTGGAGGAGTTGGCGGGGGGAAGCAGGGTGCGGGCCAGCGCGACGGTGGGTATAAGTGAGGCCCTCTCTCTGGCTCTAGGGGGGTGACTAGGCCGGCGTTACGTGGGGTCGGGTGAGGCCGCTACACCAGTCCGCTGCCGCCTGCCACTAACGCAGGGACCTGGGCAGGCTGGTGGAGCCCATCAGGTATTTGTCCATATGGTGGGCTGCCTCCCGGCCCTCGGCGATGGCCCACACCACCAGGGACTGCCCACGGGCCGCGTCCCCGGCCGCGAAAATGCCCGGAATGCTGGTCATCCGGGCCTGGTCCGCCTTCACGTTACCCCGAGGGTCCAGCTCAACCCCCATCTCTTCCAGCATCCCCTCGTGCTCAGGATGCACGAATCCGAGGGCCAGCAGCACCAGATCAGTCTCCAGCTCGAACTCGCTGTCAGGGCTCTCGACCATCATGGGACGTCCGTTAGGGTCCTTCTGGCTCCCGTCGAGCCTCACCCCGTGGAGCTTCTCCACGTGGCCATTGCTCCCCGAGAATCCCTTGGTCGATATGCCGTAGTCCCGGATGCCGCCCTCTTCGTGGGCCGCCGATGTCCTGAGTATGA
This sequence comes from Dehalococcoidia bacterium, assembly GCA_965247055.1. Lineage (GTDB taxonomy): Bacteria > Chloroflexota > Dehalococcoidia > Lucifugimonadales > JAGWBF01 > CBDFGE01. The sequence continues at coordinate 77,668 of CBDFGE010000006.1, read as the reverse complement.
TCGGCCACTGGGGCCAGGGGTTACCGGGACCTCTCGTCGCTGGGGGCTCCGGTAATAGCTCGAACTGGTGGACCATCTCCGCGCCCTGGCGGTGGGCAGTCCCCAGACAGTCCGCCCCTGTATCTCCGCCGCCCAGGATAACCACCCGTTTGCCCTCCGCTGTGATCCTCTCGTCCGGAGCGATTTGCTCCCCGGCGATCAGCCTGTTCTGCTGGGGCAGGTACTCCATGGCCAGATGGATACCTTCCAACCCACGTCCCGGTACGTCCAGGTCACGGGCACGGGTAGACCCAATAGCTATGCACACCGCGTCGAAATCCCTGGCCAGAGTGTCTACGGGCAGGTTCTTACCCACGTTAGCTCCGGTCCGGAACTCAACCCCTTCCTCCGCCATAAGGTCAGCCCGCCGCTTCACTATCGCCTTGTCAAGCTTGAAGTCGGGAATACCAAGCGTAAGCAGGCCGCCGATGTAGTTGTCCTTCTCGAACACGGTGACCCAGTGGCCGGCGCGGTTAAGCTGCTGGGCGCAGGCGAGCCCGGCAGGACCCGAGCCCACCACGGCGACCATCTTGCCTGTGCGCAGCTTGGGAGGCCTGGGGACGATCCAACCCTCCTTGAATCCCCTGTCGGCGATGGCCATCTCGATGTACTCGATGGTCACCGGGTCCTGGTTAATGGCGAGGACGCAGGACGCTTCACAGGGTGCGGGGCAGATCCTGCCGGTGAACTCGGGGAAGTTGTTGGTGGAGTGCAGCGCGTCCAGGGCCTCCTTCCAGCGGCCCCGGTAGACCAGGTCGTTCCAGTCGGGGATGACGTTCCCCAGGGGACAGCCGGTGTGGCAGAAGGGGACAGCGCAGCCCATGCACCGGGCTCCCTGGGCCTTTATGCTCGCTTCGGGCCACTCCTGGTAAACCTCCCGGTAGTCCCCTATGCGCTCCCGGACAGGGCGCCGCCCTGGAGTCTCCCGGGCGTGCTCTTTGAACCCTGTCGGCTTACCCACTGCTCACCAGTTCGAGCTCTGTCGCCGTCTTTCCTTTCCGCTCTCCTAAGACCCGCCGATAGTCCCGGGGAAATATCTTGACGAACCTGGGTACCATCTCATCCCATGCCTGGAGTACCCTTCGCGCCCTTTCGCTCCCTGTGCGCTCAAAGTGCTCCCGTACGAGTTTCTGGAGCATAGCCATCTCCTCTTTCTCGGCCACCGGCTCCAGGTCCACCATCTCCTGATTGCACCGCCGGGGGAAGCTCCCGTCCTCGTCCAGGACGTAGGCGAAGCCGCCGCTCATTCCAGCGGCGAAGTTACGTCCTGTCGGGCCCAGTACAACCACCACGCCCCGGGTCATGTACTCACACCCGTGGTCTCCTATCCCCTCCACCACCGCGTGGGCCCCGCTATTCCGCACGCCGAAACGCTCTCCGGCGACGCCGCGGATGAACACCTTGCCGCCGGTGGCTCCATACAGGCAGACGTTACCCGCGATAATATTCTCTTCCGCAGGGAAGCGCGAGCCCGCGGGCGGGTAGAGCACAATAGTGCCCCCAGACAGACCCTTGGCGAGATAGTCGTTGGAGTCCCCCTCGAGGGTCAGGGACACTCCCTTCGTCAGGAAGGCACCGAAGCTCTGCCCGGCGGAGCCCGTGAATTTGATCTGGATGGTGTCGTCGGGCAGCCCATCTTCGCCGTAGCGCAGGGACACTTCTCCGCTCAGCATCGCCCCAACGGTGCGGTTGGCGTTCCGGATCGGGAGCTCTATCCGCACGGGAGTCTTGTGATCCAGCGCGTCGCGGCACAGCTGGATGAGGGTGTGGTCAATGGCTTTGTCCAGACCGTGGTCCTGGGACTGGCAGTGATGGGTCGCCACCCACTCGGGCACCTGGGGCTTGTAAAGCAGTGTGCTCAGGTCCAAGCCCTTGGCCTTCCAGTGGTCTATCGCCCTGCTGGTCTCCAGTTTGTCGGCCCGTCCTACCATCTCATCTACGGATCGGAAGCCCATCTGGGCCATGATCTCCCGCAGATGCTCGGCCACGAAGAAGAAGAAGTTGATCACGTGCTCCGGCTGGCCGGCGAACTTCTTGCGCAGCTCCGGGTCCTGGGTAGCGATGCCGACGGAGCAGGTGTTAAGGTGGCACTTGCGCAGCATGATGCACCCCAGGCTTACGAGGGGCGCGGTGGAGAAGCCGAACTCGTCGGCGCCCAACAGACAGGCGATGGCCACGTCTCGACCCGTCTTCAGCTGGCCGTCGGTCTGCACGACGATACGGCCCCTGAGATCGTTCATCACGAGCACCTGCTGGGTCTCGGCAAGACCAAGCTCCCAGGGAAGGCCCGCATACTTGATGGACGACTCGGGGGAGGCGCCGGTGCCGCCGCTGTCGCCGCTGATCAGCACGACATCGGCGTGTCCCTTGGATACCCCCGCGGCTATCGTCCCTACACCCACCTCGGCCACCAGCTTTACGTGGACGCGGGCCCGCGGGTTGGTGTACTTCAGATCGTAGATGAGCTGGGCCAGGTCCTCGATGGAGTAGATATCGTGGTGGGGGGGAGGCGAGATGAGCTCCACACCAGGAGTGGAGTGGCGGATCCAGCCGATGTACTCGTCCACCTTGTGGCCCGGGAGCTGCCCGCCCTCCCCAGGCTTGGAGCCCTGGGCCATCTTTATCTGAAGGTCCCTGGCGCTGATCAGGTAGTTGTTAGTTACTCCAAACCTGCCCGAGGCGACCTGCTTCATAGCGCTGCTGCGGGAGTCGCCGTTGGTGTCGGGCTTGAACCGATGGTAGTCCTCGCCGCCTTCTCCGGTATTGCTTCTGGCGCCTATGCGGTTTGTGGCGATGGCCAGGGTCTCATGGGCCTCTTTGCTGATGGAGCCGAGGGATATGGCCCCGGTGGCGAAGCGCTTTACGATCTCCTTGGCCGGCTCCACCTCGTCCAGGGGGATGGGATCATCCAGGGTCTTGAATTCCAGCAGACCGCGCAGGGTAGCCCGGTTCCTGCTCCGGTCGTCAATCTGCTGGGCGAACTCCTTGTAGGTCTGGTAGCTGTTGATGCGTACGGCGTGCTGGAGCGTGGCGATGGTCTCGGGATTGTACATGTGATACTCACCGTCGCGACGCCACTGATAGAAACCTCCCGCGTCCAGCTCGAGATTGGCGGCGACCTCCCTGTCGGGATAGGCACGGGCGTGGCGTTGCCTCGCCTCCTCCTCCAGGACCTCCAGACCTACTCCCCCTACACGGGAGGGCGTCGATGTGAAACAGCGGTCCACCAGCTCCTGGGACAGGCCCACCGCCTCGAAGATCTGGGCGCCCTGGTAACTGTGGATGGTGGAGATGCCCATCTTCGACATCACCTTCACCACACCCTTGTGCACCGCCTTGATGTAGTTGTTCCGGGCCGTTTTGGAGTCCATGCCTGGGGGGAGAAGCTCCTGCCGTACCATCTCATCCAGGGTCTCGAAGGCGAGGTAGGGGTTCACGGCCCCGGCCCCGTACCCGATGAGGAAGGCAAAATGGGCTACCTCCCTGGGCTCGCCGGACTCGACCACCAACCCCACCCTCATCCGGGTACCCTCCCTTATCAGGTGGTGGTGTACGGTGGACGTAGCCAGCAGGCTCGGTATGGGTGCGTGACGCTCGTCCACGCCCCGGTCCGAAAGTATGAGGATGCTGAAGCCTTCCCCGATGGCCCTGGACGCCCCGCGGCAAAGCTCCCCCAGCGCGCGCTCCAACGCTCCGGTCCCTTCACCGACCGGGAAGAGGGTAGAGAGGGTGGCGGCCCGTATGTCTCCGACGTCGATATTGCGCACCTTCTCCAGCTCGGCATTGGTGAGCACAGGCTCCTTCAGCTTGAGCTGTCGGCAGTGCTGGGGTGTCTCCTCGAACAGGTTCCGCTCCGACCCGATAAAACTGTCGGTCGAGGTGACCAGCTCCTCCCTGATGGCGTCCAGGGGCGGGTTGGTTACCTGGGCGAAGATCTGCTTGAAGTAGTTGAACACAAGCTGGGGCCTGTCCGACAGCACCGCCAAGGGGGTGTCGTTCCCCATGGACCCCACCGCCTCGGCGCCGGTGGCGGCCATGGGCTCCATTATTATTCGCAGGTCCTCCAGCGTGTAACCCATGACCTGCTGACACTTGAGAAGAGCATCCCGGTCGAAAGGCGGGCCTTGGGTGCGCTCGGGTAGCTCCTCCAGCTTCACCACGTTCTCCGCCAGCCACTCCCCGTAGGGCCGGCTGGTCGAGAGCTCCCGTTTTATCTCCTCGTCCTCGATGATCCTCCCCTCGTCGGGGTCCACCAGGAACATGCGGCCGGGCTTCAGCCTCGCCTTGAAAAGCACGTCCTCGGCGGGCACGTCCAGGACCCCCACCTCCGAGGCCATCACCAACAGGCCGCCCTTCGTGACCAGGTATCGGAAGGGGCGCAGGCCGTTGCGGTCCAGGATGGCAGCTACTCTCACGCCGTCGGTACACACCAGAAGCGCCGGCCCATCCCAGGGCTCCATCATAGAGGAATGGTACTCGTAGAAGTCCTTTTTGATGGGGTCGATCTCCACATGATCGCCCCAGGCTTCGGGGACCAGCATCATCAGGGAGTGGGGCAACGACCTGCCGGTGGCCAGGAGCAGCTCGAGGACGTTATCTATACAGGCCGTATCGCTCTGGCCCGGAACTATGATGGGGAACAGCTTCTGCATGTCCTCCCCGAAGAGGGGCGACGAGAACATCGCCTGGCGGGCCGCCATCCAGTTCAGGTTGCCCCGCAGGGTGTTGATCTCGCCGTTGTGCTCCAGAAACCGATAAGGGTGGGCAAGCTTCCAGGACCCCAATGTGTTGGTGCTGAACCTGGAATGGACCATGGCGAAGCGAGTTACCATCTCCGGGTCGGCCAGGTCCCGATAGAAGCCGGACATCTGGTCCGCCATGAGGAGACCCTTGTAGACGATACGGTTGCTGAACAGGCTGGATATGTAGAAGGCCTCCCGATCCTCGATGTCGGACTCTGCGACGGCCTTCTCTACCAGCCTACGAATGACGTAGAGCTTGCGGACGAACTGGCCCTCGCCGGCCGTATCGGGCCCCCGGCCAATGAATATCTGCCGGATAAGAGGCCGGACCTCCCTGGAGTGGGCACCTATGCCGGTGTCGTCCACGGGAACGTCGCGCCAGCCCAGTAGGGTCTGCCCCTCTTCGCGGACTATTCCTTCGAGCAGCTTCTGGCAGCGCTCCCCATGGGCCGGGTCCCGGGGCAGAAAGACCATCCCTACCCCATAGTCTCCGGGCGGCGGGAGGGAGATGTCGAGCCCGGCGCACTCCTTGCGAAAGAACTCGTGGGGCATCTGGACCAGTATCCCGGCGCCATCGCCGGTCTTGGGGTCGGAGCCGCAGGCCCCCCTGTGGCCCAGGTTGACCAGCACCTGGAGCCCCTTCTCGATTATGTCGTGAGACCTGGTGCCATTGATGCTGGCGACGACACCAACGCCACAGGCGTCGTGCTCGTACTGTGGATCGTAAAGTCCCTGCTTTACCAGTTTCGGCATCCGTGCCATATACGGTGAACGATCCCTCTCCGCCCTGCGTGGGTAAAGGACAGGCTTCAGCCCGTGCAGCCCGCCTATCTGAGATTAAAACGACATTATAACTACTTAGTCAATGGTTGGATAGACCCAACGGGCGGGGACTTTTCCGGGCAGCGGCGCGCCGGGCTACAGGCTGGGCAGGTAGCGTTTTACCTCGTACTCCGTACCGTCGGCGGTAGGCGAGGCCGGTGGGCTGTCCCGGCAGCCGGGGTCCACCGGATACGTAACGATGGGCGAAGGGTGTAACCGCTGCCCCAGGTTGGTGGGCGCTTCTCCGCCGGGACGTACCCAGCCAAGGAACGGTCAAGGAACTCAGGGAACAGCAGGAACAGCCCTTTACTTTTGTGCTGCGCCTACATTAATATATTAGTGTGAATCCCTTCTCAGGGGAGTGGCGGCCATCTGTCCGCAGGCTGCGCCGAGACCGATAGGCATATGAGAAGAAATAGCTTCATATATCTGCTCATAATCGTCGCCGTTGTAGCCATCTTCTACGCGATGATGCGAGGCGGCTTCAGCGGTACGGAGGAGCGGCCCTTCAGCGACATCCTGGCCTGGGCGCAGGAGGGACAGGTCCAGGAGATCGTGGTGAAGGGCGAGAAGGTCACCGTCACCCGCGGCGGCGAGAAATTCAAGAGCCGTATCGGGAAGAACACCGACATCATGCAGGTCCTCCGTGAGGAGGAGGTGAAGACGGGCCCCGGCGGCGTCAACGTCGAGTTCGCGGGCGGGGGCGGCCTGGGGAGCCTCTTCGGGATACTCATAACCTTCCTCCCTCTGATCTTTTTCGGCGCCCTCATCCTGTTCATGATGCGCCAGGCCCAGGGCGGCAACAACCAGACCCTCAGTTTCGGCAAGAGCAGGGCGCGACTCTTTACCAACACCAGACCTACCGTCACCTTCACCGACGTGGCCGGCGTAGAAGAGGCCAAGGCCGAGCTCCAGGAGGTGGTGGAATTCCTCAAGTTCCCCGACCGGTTCCTGTCCCTGGGCGCGCGCATACCCAGGGGCGTGCTGCTGGTGGGGCAGCCCGGCACTGGCAAGACCCTGATGGCGCGGGCTGTCGCGGGCGAAGCGGGGGTGCCCTTTTTCTCCATCAGCGGCAGCGAGTTCGTGGAGATGTTCGTTGGGGTTGGAGCCGCCAGGGTCAGGGACCTGTTCGATCAGGCAAAGCGTAACGCGCCCTGTATCGTCTTCGTGGACGAGATAGACGCCGTCGGGCGGCATCGTGGGACCGGCATCGGCGGCGGCCACGACGAGCGAGAGCAGACCCTTAACCAGATCCTGGTGGAGATGGACGGTTTCGACTCCGGCACAAACATCATCCTCATCGCCGCCACCAACCGGCCGGATATCCTGGACCCGGCGCTGCTCCGTCCAGGCCGGTTCGACCGGAGGGTAGTCCTCGACTTGCCGGACGTAAACGGGCGGAAGGACATACTTAACGTGCATTCCAGCGGCAAGCCGCTGGCCCCGGGGGTCAGTCTCGAGACCCTCGCCAAGCAGACCCCCGGCTTCAGCGGCGCCGACCTGGCCAGCCTGGTGAATGAGGCAGCCCTGCTGACGGCGCGGCTGGACAAGAAGCTCATCGGCATGTCAGAGTTCCAGGAGTCGATAGACCGGGTTATCGCCGGGCCCGAGCGCAAGGGCCGTGTCATCAGTCCCAGGCAAAGGGACATGACGGCCTATCACGAGGCGGGCCACGCCCTTGTGGCCTGGAAGCTCCCCAATGCGGACCCGGTGCATAAGATCTCCATCGTCGCCCGGGGCAACATGGGCGGGTATACCAGGCTCCTTCCCGAAGAGGACCGGTACCTCTGGACCAAGAACCAGTTCGACGACATGCTGGCGACGGCCCTGGGGGGCCGCATCGCAGAGCAGCTCGTATTCTCGGAGGTGACCACCGGCGCCAGCAACGACCTGGAGCACGCCACCAAGGTTGCCCTGCGCATGGTGAAGCAGTACGGCATGAGCACGACCCTGGGCCCGCGGACCTTCGGCAAGAGGGAGGAGTTGGTCTTCCTGGGCCGGGAGATCCATGAGGAGCGGGACTACAGCAACAGTGTGGCCGAGGAGATAGATAAGGAGGTCCAGCGCCTGATTGAGCACGCCTACCGCCGGGCGGAGGAGATCCTCGTCGCCAACAGGCCCAAGCTGGAGGAAGTCGCCGTCTATCTCGTACAGCACGAGTCAGTGGAAGGGGAGGAGCTGAAGCGCCTTTTCGGAGGCCGACCGCCTAAGGAGGCGCTGGCGCCGGACCTACGGCCCTCTCCAGTAACGCCCCCCAGCGCCCAGCCCACCCCACAGCCCAGCCCGAGCATGCCCATCCAGCACGATCCCAACCCGGGCGACAGTGTCGATGCCGCCGGACATGGTTAGTGGCGCGCGGGTGGGGAGCGCCTTCCTGCGCCGCAGCCAGCCTCGAAGGCCCTGGCCGCCGACTCGCTTCGCCTGAAGGGCCACCGGGCACCCGCCTCTGCCACAGTCAGATCAGCCGTCCTCCAGATCATCTTCCAGAGGGAGCTTGCGAAAATATATTCCCCACCTCTGCATTAGCCCATGTACCCTGGGGTCGTTCAGCTCCTTCAGCTCATCGAGAAAACCGGCAAGCGCGTGGGCTGTGATGTGCTCCTGAGTGCATACCCAGCTTTTCTCCGACGGGACCACGTAGAGCAGCCCCCTCTGGTGCATGCAGCCGATCTGGAGGCGGGTCATACCCTGACCATGTTTCACCTGAAGTCCATACTCAGCCATTAGAAGACCTCCCTCGCTGCAACCATTATCACCGACTTTCGGGTGCGGGTCAAAGTCGAGCCGGCCCCGCCGAATCTCGTCAAAACGGTTTCATGATCTGTGTCTTGAGCTTGTCATCTGTGGTACAATTGGGATTGCGCCAATCTGGCCGGTCCCGTGGAGAAACATCGGCGGGCAGAGTCGCCGGAAACAAGTATGCAACATCCACCCAGAAGAGAGCCCGAGATCGACTTCGAGCAGATCCTTAACCGGGTGCGGTCGGTCTTCGCCGGGATGAGCGGAAGGTCGGGGAGCGGAAGGCTCGTTAGCCTGGCGGTCTTCGGCATTCTGGGGCTGTCTTTCATCATCTGGATGGCTAGTGGGACATACCAGGTAAGGCCCGGAGAGCAGGCGGTGCACCGGACCTTCGGCGAATGCTGCAGGACCACGGGACAGGGGCTTCACTGGTGGTGGCCCGCCCCCATCGGCACCAAAAATATCGAGTCCACCGAGGAGATCCGCAGCATGCAGCTGGGCATCAACACCTCCGGAGGCGTGGAGGTGAAGGTGCAAGAGGAAGCCCAGATGATCGCGGGGGACCTGAACATCGTGGACGTGCCGCTCGTGGTCCAGTACCGCATACAAGACCTGGAGAGCTTCCTGTTCAAGGTCTCTGATCCGGGAGAAAGTATCCCGCCGGGCACGAGGAATATAGCCCAGGGACGGCCGGAGGGGCGCACCCTGAAGGACGCCACCGAGGCGGCCCTGAGGCTGGTGGTGGGGGAAAGCTCCATCGACGACGTCCTCACGGGAAAGAGGGAGGACGTACAGACCAGAACACAGACTCTACTTCAGGAGATCCTCGATAGCTACGGCACAGGCATACTAATCCTGAGCGTGAGACTACAGGAGGTGCAACCACCTGCGGAGGTGTTTGACGCCTTTCAGGAAGTCAACCGGGCCAGACAGGACCGGGATACCGCTATAAACAAGGGAGAGGCTTACAAGTTCGACCAGATTCCCAGGGCCGAAGGCGATGCGGAAAAGATCATCCAGGGCGCCAACGCCTTCAAGATAGAGCGGGTCAACAAAGCCGAGGGTGAGGCCGGCCGGTTCCTATCCATCCTCCAGGAGTACCGAAAATCCCCGGACGTGACCCGCCAGAGGCTTTACCTCGAGGCCATGGAGGACGTACTGCCGGGCATCTCCAAGTTCGTCGTCTCCCCCGGGGCCGGGGGAGCCATCATACTTAACGCGGGGACCAACGTGGTGCCGGTCCCGAGCCCCACCTCCCTCCAACCACCAGCCGCCAACCCAACTCCCGGCGAGGGGGGATAGCGGCCGCCATGAAAACAGCAATAATAGCTATAGTGGTGGTGCTCCTCCTGAGCATCGTCGGCCCTCAGGCCCTCTTCACCGTGGACGAGACCCAGCTGGCGGTGGTCACCCGGTTCGGCGAGATCAAGACGATTCACACCAGCCCGGGACTCAAGGTCAAGACTCCCTTTATCGACTCCGTGAACACGTTCGACCGGAGGGTGCTCAGGGTGGACGTGCCCTCGTCGACCCTGCCCGACAAAGAAAAGGAGTTCCTGAATATTGACGCCTACGCCCGGTATCAGATAACGGACGTCAGGAAGTTTTTCGAAAAGCTGGCCAACCTGGACCGTGCCGAGGAGCGTATCGGCAGGATAGTTATCTCCGCACTGAGGAATGAGATAGGCGAGAGGACCAAGGAGGAGATCATCGGCGCCAGGGTGGAGACAACAGAGGACGGCGAGAGGCGGGTCATTCCCACGGGAACACGCCAGGAGATCCTGGGTAGGGTGCTTGCCGCTACCGACCTGGCCGTGAAAGCCCCGCAGAACGACTTTGGCGTCGCGGTGCTCGACGTCAGGATAAAGCGCGCCGACTTCCCCGAGGTCGCTCTGACGAATATATTCAACAGGATGATCTCGGAGCGGGAACGGATCTCGGGGGAGTTCCGCGCCGAGGGGGCCAGGGAGGAGGCCAAGATCGTGGCCGAGGTGGACAGAGACAAGGCCCAGATCCTGGCCGAGGCCGAGAGGCAGGCCAACCTGACAAGGGGTGAAGGCCTGGCGGAGGCTATCAAGATCCTGGCCGAAGCCCTGGAGCAGGACGAGGACTTCTATGCCTTCGACCGGAGCCTGGAAGCCTACAGGAAGTTCCTTAGCACCAACACCACCATAATCCTGTCCTCGGACTCGGAGCTCTTCCAGTTCCTCGAGGACCCCCAGGCCGGGTTCGCTCCCGGCACCGGCCAGTAGGGTAGACCATAACGCCTATCCCTTGATGACCCCCAGGGGCGCAGGCGCGCCACCTTCTTGCACAGCCTGGCCCTGTCGCACACCTCTACAACGTCTGCCACGTCCTTGTAGGCTACCGAGGCCCCCTCCGCCAGAGACGACCAGCCCCCGTGGGCCTTGACAATTATTCCCTGGTCTCGAAGCTCCCGCCTTATATCCCGGCCCTTGAGCATGCGTTTGGCGGCGCCACGGCTTTCGGACCTTCCGGCGCCATGGCAAGACGATCCCAGGGCCCCCTCCATCGCCCCGCCAGAACCCACCGCCAGGAAAGAGTAGCGGCCCATGTCCCCAGGGACCAGGACCGGCTGACCCACGTCCCTGTACCGTTCCGGGACGTCCTTGCTGCCCGCAGGAAAGGATCGGGTCGCTCCCTTGCGGCGGATGCAGAGGTCGAGGGATACGCCCTCGACAGTGTGACGCTCCATCTTGGCGATATTGTGGGCCACGTCGTACACCTGCCTTATGCCCAGCTCCCGCCACCCTTTGCCAAACACTTCCTGGAAGGACTCCCGAGTCCAGTGGGCGATGCACTGGCGGTTGGCCCAGGCGAAGTTGGCGGCACAGCGCATGGCGCCCAGATAGGCCCGGCCCTCCGGAGAACACGCATGCCCGGCTTGTAATCGGTGGGGATCTCCCATCGGTGGTCGTCGATCTGCCTGAGCACCTTCTGCCAGTGGGACTCCATCACCACCACCTCCGTTTCCGCGATCGCCGTCCTATATGTCGAGGATGATCTTGGCCGTCCAGTCCGAGCCTCCGGGCTCTTTCGCTACCTCCAGCATATGGTAGGTGGCCGCCTTTGGGCTGATGCTGAACCCGTGTCTATCCAGGTCTAGCCTCTCCCCGTAGCAGACCGGCTTCAGGTGGGTATCGCCAATCTCCAGGATTCGAGCCCTGCTGAACACCAGCCCCTCCACATCGAAAAGGTAGATAAGCTCGTTGAGCCAGGCCACCAGAAGGGCTTCCCCATCGGGGGCGTCTGCCTCTACACACCGCTCCTCCCGCTCGTTCACTGAATCCAGGTCCACCATGAAGGAGAACATGCCCCTGGCTACCTGGCAAAAGAGATCGGCCCGACTCCGGCCACGGGCCAGGATACCGGTCTCGCCCGTATGGTCCAGTATCTGGAATGAACCCCCGCCCATGAGGAGAGTATATCAGACACCCGATCATCTCAGCTCCGGCGGAACTCCGATAACGTCGAGGACTCGTCGGGTAAGGGAGGAAAGGCTATTGACACATGCAAGATTGGCGGCCTATAATCAGCATGAAGACCCGGTGCAGATGGGGTCTGTTCCCCAGGTTTACTCCGCTGTCTGCCACACTGTTCTCCATGTATGAGGTTCTGTCCCCCCATTGGTTTGGTAAGGTACGTTCGATGACCCATGAGCGCTAAATACATCTTTGTCACTGGAGGCGTTGTCAGCTCAGTCGGCAAAGGGATCGGCGTCGCCTCCATCGGTCGTATTCTCAAGAGCCGCGGAATCTCCGTCTCTGTTATGAAACTGGACCCCTACCTCAACGTGGACCCGGGCACCATGTCTCCTTATCAGCACGGCGAGGTGTTCGTTACCCGGGACGGCGGGGAGACGGACATGGACCTAGGCCACTACGAACGGTTCATAGACCTGGAGCTGAGCAGGTCGTCCAACCTCACGGCAGGGCAGGTATACCTTTCCATCTTGGGCAAAGAGCGTCGAGGGGACTTCCTTGGGGGCACTATACAGGCCGTGCCCCACGTAACCAACGAGATAAAGGCCAGGATGACGGCCATTGCCGAGGAGACGCGTGCCGAGGTCATTGTAGTAGAGGTCGGGGGCACGGTGGGGGACATAGAGGGCCTGCCCTTCCTCGAAGCGATACGCCAAATGCGCAACGACGTGGGTAGGAAAAACGTCTTCTACATCCACATGACCCTGCTGCCCCATATGTCCGCCACGGGCGAGCTGAAGACCAAGCCTACCCAGCACAGCGTCAAGGAGCTGCGCAGCATAGGCATTCAGCCCGACGCCATCATCTGCCGCAGCGATCGCCCCATACCACCGTCTATCAGCGACAAGATCTCCCTCTTCTGCGACGTACCGGCCGAGGCCGTCATTCGGCTGGTCACGGTGCCAACAGTGTACGAGGTGCCCCTCATCCTGGAGGAGTACGGGTTGGGCGACCTACTCATAACGTCTCTGGGGCTTGCTCAGCATGGCAGGGACATGGCCGACTGGGCCTCGATGGTCAAGCGCATGAACGAGCCCAAAAAGAAGGTGCCCATAGCGCTAGTGGGCAAGTACGTAGAGCTGCCCGACTCCTACATCTCTGTCACCGAAGCCCTTAACCATGCCGGCCTCTGCCATGATCGGGACATCGAGATCCAGTGGGTCCACGCCGAGGACGTAGAAAGGGAGGGGCCCGACTCCCTACTCAAGACCGCCTGTGGCATTGTCGTACCTGGGGGCTTTGGCTCGAGGGGTGTGCAGGGTATGATGGAGGCCGCCAGGTACGCCCGGGAGAACAACATACCCTACCTTGGCCTGTGCCTGGGACTCCAGGTCATGGTGGTGGAATACGCCAGGAACGTTGTGGGCCTGGAGTCGGCCAACTCCTCGGAGATCGACCCGGGTACTCCTTACCCCGTAATCGACATCATGCCAGACCAACGCTCCGTTACCGATAAGGGCGGTACCATGAGGTTGGGAGTCTACCCGTGCCGTCTCGTGGAGGGCAGCCGGGCGCAAAGGGCCTACTCAGAGGCGCTGGTCTACGAGCGCCATCGGCACCGCTTCGAGCTTAACAACGCCTACCGTGAGGCCCTGGAAAACGCTGGGATGTTCTTCAGTGGCTTATCGCCCGACGGGAACCTGGTAGAGATCACTGAGGCAACGGACCATCCCTTCATGGTGGGAGTCCAGTTCCACCCCGAGTTCCTTTCCCGACCCGGCCGGCCTCATCCCCTGTTCCAGGATTTTGTGGCCGCCGCCAAGGTGACCTTGAGGGAAGGCGCCCAGCCGCCCCTGCCCTTTGGGGAAGCAGTGCGATGATCGACCCTTCGCCGGCATGGAGCTGAGTCCCTCACCTCTGGCGGCCTGAGGATGATGTCACCGACCCGTGAGAGGTTCTCTGCGCAGAGAGCAGCTCGGCAGAAGCTGCGGGAAGCGGATCCCATGCTGGTGGCAGGAGTGGCCACCTCCTTACTATTATTATCTTTAAGTATTTATAGGCGATTATAGTCTGGCTTCTGGGGGAGGCACCGTATGGAGCTGTTTCTCGATACAGCCAACATCGACGAGATTCAACAGGGAGCGCGCCTCGGAGTGGTTCGCGGAGTCACCACCAACCCCTCTCTGGCCGCCAAGGAAGGCATCGGCAAGCCGGATGCGTACAAGTTCGCTGTCCAGGAGATAGCGCGGATAATAGACGGCCCCATATCGGTGGAGGTCATCAGCACGGATGTGGAAGGTATGATCACGGAGGGGCGGGACATCGCCGGCTGGATCCCCAATCCTTGGGTAAAGCTCCCCAGCACCCTCGCAGGGGTGGAGGCGATGGCGAACCTTACCAGGGATAACATCAAGGTTAATCAGACCCTCTGCTTCTCCCTGAACCAGGCGCTACTGGGCGCCCACGCGGGCGCCACGGCGGTAAGCCCCTTTGTGGGCCGGGTCGACGACGTTGGCAACGAGGGCATGGTCATCGTCGAGGACATCGTATCGGTCTTTCGGCGCTACGGCATCAAGACCAAGGTGCTGGCCGCCAGCATACGCCATCCACTGCACTGTCTGATGGCCGCCAAGGCGGGCGCGGACATCGCCACCATACCCCTCTCAGTGCTGATGCAGATGATAAAGCATCCCCTCACCGATGCCGGCCAGACCCGCTTCCTCCAAGACTGGCAGCGTGCCTCGTCGTGAGCGAGACCAGGAACCCTGGTACGCCGATGGCCGGGCATCAGCCGGGACCTACCGCCGGCATCCCGGATCAAAGGGCCAGATGGGATAGATCGATTCTCTGAGACAAATCGATGGGGCCGGGGCACCCCAACCGCGCGGCTGAATATGCTCACCGGCCTCGTGCGGGGGCTCCGCCGGGAGCGGCACGAGGCCGAAATTCTACCTGAAAGAGGTGAACTCAGTGGCTACGGAACGGGCAATCAACGTTGCGGACCTGGACGGAAAGTCCAGGGATGAGCTAATCGGAGTGGCCCGGGAGCTGGGCCTTGAAGACGGCGCTCCCCTGGCCAATCTCCGCCGGGAAGAGGTGCTTGGCCGAATCCTTCAAGGGGTCTCCGACCAGCAGGGACTCATGGCCAGCGGCACTCTGGAGCTCATGGGCGAAGGCTATGGCTTCCTCCGCCAGAACGGGCTCCGTCCCGCCGCCGGTGACGTGTACATCTCCCAGTCCCAGATAAGGCGGTTCGCCCTGAGGACGGGGGACACCGTTGCCGGGCAGGTCAGGCCCCCGAAGGACGGCGAGAGGTACTTCGGGCTCATCAGGGTGGAGAAGGTCAATGGCGTGGACCCCGAAAGCGCCCGCGCCAGGCCCCATTTCGAGAATCTCACTCCCATCTTCCCCGACACCCAGATCAAGCTGGAAACCGAGGCGGGCAACCTCACCACAAGAATGATAGACCTCTTCGCGCCCATCGGCCTGGGCCAGCGCGGTATGATCGTATCTCCTCCCAAGGCCGGCAAGACCACCGTGCTCAAGCACATCGCCAACGGAGTGGCCTCCAGCTGCCCCGACGCTGTGCTGATGGTGGTGCTCATCGGCGAGCGCCCGGAAGAGGTGACCGACATGCGCCGCTCCATCAGAGGCGATGTCTTCGGCTCTACCTTTGACGAGTCCGTGGAAGACCAGTGCCGTGTCGGCGAGCTTGCCATCGAGCGGGCGAAACGTCTGGTTGAAACCGGAAAGGACGTGGTTATCCTCCTGGACAGCATCACTCGCTTCACCAGGGCCTATAACCTGGCGCTCCCCAGCAGTGGGCGCACCCTCTCCGGGGGCATAGACCCCGTGGCCCTCTATCCTCCCAAGCGGTTCTTCGGGGCCGCCCGCAACGTGGAGGAGGGAGGGAGCCTCACCATCATCGCCAACTGCCTGGTCGACACCGGCAGCCGCATGGACGAGGTGATCTACGAGGAGTTCAAGGGCACGGGCAACATGGAGTTGCACCTGGACCGCAGGCTGGCGGAGAAGCGCTTCTTCCCCGCGATAGACATCCAGCGCAGCGGCACCCGCCGGGAGGAGCTGTTCTTCGACGAAGTCGAAGTCACCCAGAAACAGGTAGTCCTCCTCCGGCGCATGGTCGGGCTCCTGTCCTCCGACTCAGTGAACAGCCACGACGCCACAGAACGGGTCCTGGACCGGCTGGCCAAGACCCCCAACAACCAGGAATTCCTGGCCAACCTGGCCAAGGACGCCTAGCCAGGCAGCGTTCGTTACCCTCCACGTCCTCCACCACGTTAGGCCCTGCCAAGCGCGGCGTACCGGCGTCCGAAAACGCCTCTGATGGCCCCTCGTCCCTTGGGGAGGGGATCATGGGCGCAGGGCAGCCTCCACGAAGCAGGTGGCATCACCCCTGCGCCCCGGGAAACGGCCCTATAAGCCCCCACACACCACTTGACAACCGCCGCGTTTCCTAGTATAGTCCCGACGGGTTTGATTGTGCTGGTGACGAAATCTCTGTGAGCGGCCATGTCGCGTCATGGCCGGTGGGCCAGCCGGGAGCCCTAAGCCCCACCGAGTGCAGCGGCCGGGGCCATTTTAGAGCCGAAAAGCTGCGCACAATACCTTGACAACGAAAACCAGATGGTGTTTGAATAGGGTCAGTGTTTTTCAGGAGAAGCTATTCTATGCAATATTGCCGGTATACCCCGTCTCAGGCGGACCCCTCGGTAATCCCCAAGGCTCGCCCTGACTATGGGGCGATAAGGCGGGCCTCTAATCTCAACCTGAACAACGTTACGCAAGGGGGACCCAATGAAAAGGAATAGTATCTGGCCCTACGTTAGTCTGGGAGCTATCACACTCCTGGTCCTGACTCTGGCATTGTGGGCCCTCCCTGCAGGGGCCGTTCACAAGGGGCCCGTAACGGGGACCCTGACGGCAACTCCGGCGGTGGTGTCTCACGACAACGCCGTGTCCACCGTCGACCGTACCATCACCATCACTCTTACAGACGCCAACCTCAACACCCCCCTCTTCGTGGGCACCGGGCCAAACAACGAACTAGCCAACCTCGACCAGATCGCGAACACGGTGGGAGTGAGCGGACCCGCCATCACCGGGGGTAACGGTGAGCGGGTGATTATACCCGCCGGCCAGACCCAGGGCTCCACCCTGACGGTCGTCTTGGCGGCCAACCCCATCGGCGCCGCGGACGCTACCCCCTTGGCCGACCGCGACGACGATGGCTTTATAACCGTGGCCGACGTGTTCATCGTGAATACCGACGTGGACGGTGACGGCGTAGCAGCCGATATCGCCGTCCAGAGCATCTTCAACGCGGACGCGGGTATCATCCAGGTCAGCATCTTCCGGGCTTCCCTGGGCGGGAAAACTTTCGATCTGCGCTACGCAACGCCCGGCCGGGAGCTGACGCGGTTCCCGAAGCTGTTCCCGGAGGCGCCCGCGTCCCCGGGAACCAACCTTATAGAAGGAGAGGGCTTCAGCCAGAGCCTCGGCAACACCTTGCTGGACACCAACGTCTCCGGCGCCGTCAGCAGCGCCGACGTGACAGTGACCGGGGGGTCCAGCACCCTGACCGTGACGGCCCTCTCCCAGGCTCAGACCTCAGTGACTCTGACGAACAACACGCCGGCGACCCTGGTCGCCGGCAACGCCACCAACTTCCTGGACTACCTTCAGTCCCAGACCGTTTCAGTAGCGGGCAAGGACGCTACCGGCGACTTCACGGCAGCCCTGAACAACGTGGTCCTCGATAACAACGTCTCAGGCACCGTCACAGTGGCGGACATCGTCATCACCGGGACCGCCACGGCCACCGCCATCTCAGGGGACAACAAGACGGTGACGTTCAACACCACCCTTGCCAACGGCGCCACCTTTACGGTGACCTACCTCGGCCGGCAGGCAGTGACCATACCTAACACGGGGCTGACCAACGGCGAAGCCTTCACCCTGGGCCTGAATCTCGACTGGCTGCCCTTGCAGGACACCAACGCTTCCGGTGCGGTTAGCACCGCCGACATAAACCTGAGCATCGCTGGGAGAAGTGTGGCCAACACACCGGTGATCACCGACCTGGGTCGGGTCGCCACCCTGGCCAACGCCGACAACGGGCTGGCCGGCGGGAACACAATCACCCTCGCGCACTCGGGAGATGCCCTTGCCGTCGGCACCACCATCAATATCAACTACCTCGGGCTGGCCGACTTGGTGACGGTGAAAGATGCCGCTGCCAGGGAGATCCCGCTGCGTATGAGGGAGACGGGGCCCAACACCGGGATATACTCCACCACCGTCATCGTGATCGACGGTAACGTGGACGCAGACGGCGCCGACAACGCCAACCTGGACCCCACCCTCACCGGGGACGCTGTGCGGCCCCACCTGGCGGGATTCGATGGCGGCGCCATCACCGTCAGCTACAACGACCAGAACGGGCGCGCACCGTCTCCCGCGCGGGTCAGCGTGGAGTCGGGGGCACCCACCTTCCCCGTGTCGAGCCCGGCGGATAACGCAACGGTCAACGTCCTGACCACCGAGCTCACCGTTGAGGTCACCGACACCATCGCCGGTGTAAATCCCTCGGCCGAGGTCGGTGCGTCCGTTGCCGTGTTCGCCTCCGTGAACAACATCCCACAGGCGGTTAGTACCAGCGACATCAGCGTGGCCGAGACCTTCTCCGGGTCCGGGGTATACAGTATCAAATACAGCATAAACAACCTCACTCCCATCGCGGACCTGGCGACCACCGCGGGACGGGCTACCATAACCTGGCGCATCGAGGCCCGGGACAACGCGGGCAATCTGGGGTCGACGGACGCTGACGCCGCCACGGCTGGGGCACAGCCCTTCACGCTGTTCGTGGACAACAGGAGGCCGGAGCTGAACAGCGTCGTCGCCGGTACTAGGTTCGACTCCACGATAACGGACGACCCAGCCACGGCCGCAGACGAGCGCCTAGTCAGCTCGCGGGAGTGGATCAGGGTGGTCTTCGACCGAGCTATGGACTCCACCAGCTTCCAGACCAGCGACTTCCTGGTGGACGGCGTAGAGCCGACGGGGATCGACCCCGCCGCCGATCTTCCTGACAGCGTGTTCCTCCAGGTGCCGACGCTAGCCCCGACTGCGACGCCTCGGGTAGAGATCGTGGGCGACGTGGCGGACCTGGGCAGCAACTTTGTGGACACGAATGACGTGACGGCGTCGGTCGTCGAGGCAGCCGCCGACGGGATCTCGCCCGGACTAACGGTCAACATCGCTAATTCCTTCACCACGGGCACCATCGCGATGACGGTAACCTCCGACGAGCCTATTGTAGGCGCTCTGCCCCAGCGAGCCATCAACCGGTGCGTGAACGCCCCCACGCTGGTGTGCACCGGCGACAACCCTTCCACCACTTCCAGCAGGATCGTCACGCCGCAGGTGGAGTGGAGTTTTGACCTCACCGGATTCAACGCCGGGCAGTACAACATCACGGTAACCGCCCGGGACGCCGCCGGCAACCTGGGGACCAAGACGGAGACCGTCGAGATAGACCCCGCCCTGGCCGCGCCCGTGGGCACCACGCCGGCGGCCGCATCGCAGTCCCCCGACCAGGAGCCCTTCGTCGTAGAGATCGACTGGGCGTCCGAGGCCGAGTACGACGGCGACACCCATACCGGCGTCACCCTCACCAGCGCGGTGCTGGACGCCGGCACGGCCACCGAGCGCAACGTCCTGGGCCTGTCGGGGACGAGGGACAACCGCACCTTCAGCATCGCCATCTCCAAGATCGGGATCGGCTCCCATACCCTGACCTTCAACGGCACCGACGATCTGGGGAACACCCTGGCCACCGCCGCCAGCGTTACCTTCACGGTGGTGGAGCCGCCCCCCTTCCTGGTAACTCTGTCCCCCGGCATGAACCTGAAATCCGTGCCCCGGGACCCCAAAGACAAGACCATTGGAGCAGTATTCGGCGGCGTGGACGAGGTCAACCTGGTGTTCACGCGGCCACTGTCTGGTGAGGCCAACGTGCCGTGGCTCATAGCGGTACGCGACCCGGTAACGGGCCTGTTCGTGGGCGACCTGAAGACCATAGACGCCAGGCACGCCTACTGGGTCAAGGCCACCGCCACCGTGGTCGTGTCCATAGCCACGCCGCCGCTCCAGGCGGACCAGGTGCCGCCCACCATAGCCGTGATCGCCGGCGAGTGGAACCTGGTACCGGTCATCAGCCTGGCCCCCATCGCCATCGCGGGAACTCCTCTAGCCTCGACGGCGGACATACAGGAGGGCACCGAGTTGGACGTGGACAACTACTTCGGCCTGGCCACCTGGAGCAAGGCCTTCACCTTCGATCATGGCCAGTGGATCGGCATATCCCCGAACCAGGCGGCGCCGGACAACAATGTTACCACCATCTCCGACGCGGCCCAGATAGGGAGAGGGTACTGGGTGCTGTACACGACGAACACTAACCTAACGCCGGGCATCAAGCGGTAGGAACCCGGCTCCATCAGCCACTCCGGTTTAGGAAGGCGATGCCCGCGGTCCCAGAGGTTGTTGGGTCAATAGGCCCCGGTGATACCCACAGCAACTATCGCCGGGACAATTCCGTGGAACCAGGCCGGTAAAACCCTTCAGTTATCGAAGGGATGCAACATATAATTACCTGACACCGGTTCTCCGGGGCAGAGGAGGGGCAGGGGGGTGCTCGTGATGTGGCGCAGGGTATTCAGTCTGGCAGCGATAGTCTCGTGCCTTATCGCGGCGCTCGCCGTCATGGGAGCGGCGCAGGGGCAGGGCGGCCTGCCCCCATTCCCGATAGTATACATAGGGAACGTGGCCATCCAGGGCCAGCCGGCCAGCGAGGGCCTGTCCGTCGTTGGATGCGTCGGAGGGTGTAGCGCCTGGGAGAGCGCTCCCGTGTTGACCACCGAAGATAGCAGGTACGTTGGCCTAACTATAAGGGCGCCAGAGGCTCTCCTGGATGAGGAGATCACCTTCTGGATCGTCGTGGAGGGCGTAGGAAGAATCAGGGCAAGTCAAACGGATACTTACGCTCCAGACATTAACGTACAGCGCGACCTGAACCTGGACTTCGACCAGGCTGTGCCTACACCGTTGCCCCCCACGGCCACTCCCACCCCCACGCGGACACCCCAACCGACCTTAACCCCAGTACTGCCCATACCCGGGGACCCGTCGGTATCCAATATGCCAAGGCTGGCCCTCCTGTTCGGTGTGGCGGCCGTGGTCATAGGCGGGGTCATGCTGTACCTGGTGCGCCGGCCTAGCAGGGCCTTCTAGCCCCGGGCCATGACGCCAAGGGGCTCTAGGACCACCACTCGCATCTCCGGGGGCAGGTTCGAAGCGGTCACGCTGAAGCGGGCCTGGGGCTGTACGTCGCGTAAGCCCATCTCCCTGAGTAGTGCATCCAACCCGCCCAGCTCCACAGAAAGGCCGGGCAGGCCGTAGTGCATGGGTATCACGACCCGGGGGGACAGTTCGCGCACCATCTGGATCGCCTCGGGAATCTCCACGGTGCAGCTGCCGCCGGCGGGCAGGAACAGAACGTCCACCGGCGTTAGCTCCTCAACCTGCCCGGTGGACAGGACCCTGCTCACGTCCCCCAGATGGCACAGCCTCAGGTTCTCCATCTCGATGAGATAGGCTGTGTTCCGTTTGTCCTCCGGGTCCCCCTCTCCTCTGGAGGTCATCAGCCCGGTGATGTAGATACCTGAAAGCTCGTACTCGCCAGGGCCCCGGAGCACCTTGGGGTCCCCGGCGACGTCCTGCCAGTGGTTGTGGTTGGCGTGCCTTTGGCTCACCGTCACGGCCAGCGCCTGGGGCTGTCCCATGCGCAGGCCGATCGACTCGGGGAACGGGTCAGTGACCACAGCTAGCTCCCCGGCACGAAGGCGGAAACAGGAGTGACCCAGCCAGGTAATCTCCAAAGTCCTATCTCCTCCGAAGGCTCAGGATTGCCCAGGCCGAGGGGAGCACCGCCGAGGCCAGCAGCAGCTTCATCATGTCTCCGACAATAAATGGGTAGAGCCCGCCCTTCAGCGCCTTGTCCCAGGTGCCGGACCCGGCGATGAGCTCTCCCAGGGGCTTCCCCGCCGCGGGGTGGACCCAGTCGGTGGCTATGAGATAGGCGAGCCACAGGATGCCTGGTATGTACAGGACTACGTTGCCCATGAACAGCCCCAGGTGTACCCAGGGCCTCCGGTCCCACTGCCGCTCCGCCAGGAACCCCACCAGTGCCGCGGCGAAGATGAAGCCCACGATGTAGCCGCCGCTGGAGATATCCCACGGCAGGGCGTCGCTGCCACTCCAGGGGAAGATAAAATGGACGTCCCAGGTTCCCACGGTAGCGCTGTTTTCCGGTGCGAATGCAGGGATTCCAATCATACCCATGAGCATGTACACACTAAGGGCGCCGGCCCCGCGCCACGCGCCCAGCGCTCCGCCCGTGACCAGCACGGCGAAGGTCTGGCCGGTGATGGGCACGGTGGTCCACGGCAGCCGCACGACGATCTGGGCGCAGATGGCAACGAAGCCGGCGAACCCCAAGACCAGTATTGCTTCCCGTGCTAACCTGTGCTCCAGTCTGCCCGCCCGCGGAATGGGAAAAAACGCCTCGGCCAGAGTGCCGGAACCGGAGAGTGTCGCCAAATTCGGTCCTCCTCGTGGCTAGGTGATATGACCCTGGGAGAGTATAATATTAAGTGAGGCCTCAGTCAACGCTTGACAGGCACGGGGCCCCATGTTAAATTTCGTGGGAATCCTGGCACTCCGGGGAGCCGGGTGCTAAATATGTGTCGATGGTGAGATGTTTAAGCCAAGGACGGGTGCGGTCCTCAAGCTCCTAGTCGACGAGTACATCAAGATCGCCACCCCAGTGGCGTCGGACGACATTGCCCGCCGGTGGCCGAAAAAGGTTAGCGCCGCCACCGTGAGGAGCGAGATGGCGGGGCTGGAGGAAGAGGGGTACATCATACGTCCCCACGTCTCCGCAGGGGGCATACCCTCCGACAAGGGCTACAGGTTCTACGTGGAATCTCTGGACGAGTCGCTGGAGCTGCCGCTGGAGCAGAGGCTGCGGGTAAAAGAGCAGTTTAAGCAGGCCCAGATGGACATGGAGGTCTGGGTACAGCTCACGGCGACGGCGCTCTCCGGGATGGTGGACAACCTAGCCATCGTCACCTTCCCTCGGGCCGCCTCGTCCCGGCTCAAGTACGTTCAGTTGGTCTACATTCAAGAGTTCCTAGCCCTGCTCATCGTCGTGCTTCAGGAGGCCAGGCTAAGGCAGCACCTGTTGCCCCTCGAAGAGCACACCAGCCAGAGTGAGCTAACCCAGGTGGCCAACAAGCTTAACGACCAGCTGGCAGGGCTCAGCTACGGGGAGATCGAGACAAAACAGATGGAGCTGGTCCCCCTGGAAGAGATGGTGATGTCCGACACCATCTCCATGCTCAAGGAGATCGAGGCCGAGGCGGAGCTGGACCACTGCGTGGACGGGCTGCGGTTGCTCCTGAGCCAGCCTGAGTTCGTCGAGACCCGAAGGGCCAAGGAAGTCGTGCAGATCCTTGAGGACAGGGTGTTGCTGAAGAGTATCCTCTCGGAAGCAACCCGCCAGCAGGGCATGGCAATCTTTATTGGCGAAGAAAACCAGGAGGAGGCCCTTAGGCCTTTCAGCGTGGTCCTGGGCCGCTACGGTATCCCCGACGAGGCGTCGGGGACTATCGGAGTGATCGGCCCCACCCGCATGGAGTATGGGAATGCCATCGGCGGCATAAGGTTCCTCTCTTCCTTTATGAGCGAACTGGTTATGGGAGTGCACGGCAGGTCCTAGCCTAGGCCACGCCTCGAGATGTGGGACACCGGCTTCCGGTACGAGCTCGGCCGGAGGCGGTCGATGGCTTCAAGGATCTGCGCTGGCGAAATCGTCATACCAACGGAGTACAGTGGGCCGGGTTGAAACGTATGGCTAAGCGGGACTACTACGAAGTGCTGGGCGTCTCCAAGGGTACCTCTGAGGAGGCGATACGAAAAGCCTTCCGCAAGAAGGCGATGGAGTACCACCCTGACAGGAACAAGAACCCCGACGCCGAAGAGAAGTTCAAGGAGGTCAATGAGGCATACCAGGTACTCATAGACTCTCAAAAGCGGGCTCAGTACGACCGCTTCGGCCACGCTGGTGTGGTCGCTGGGTCCGGTGGGAGGGACTTCGAGGGGGTCGACGTATTCGGAGGCTTCGGCGACATCTTCGACTCCTTCTTCGGAGACGTCACGGGAAGAGGTCGGCACCGTGGGGCCCAGCGGGGCGGCGACATCCAATACGGGGTTTCCCTCCCCTTTGAAGAGGCCGTCTTTGGCGTCGAGCGCCAAGTAGAAGTCGCCCGGCAGGAGCGGTGCCATGAGTGCGTCGGCTCGGGCAGCAAGGCCGGCACCAAGCCGGACACGTGCTCCACCTGCCGTGGGATGGGACAGGTGCGGCGGTCCCAGAGGAGCGTGTTCGGCCAGTTTTCCCAGGTAACTCGCTGCCCCACCTGCCGGGGCAAGGGCACCGTCATAACCACGCCCTGCACCATCTGCCATGGCGTCGGTACAGAGAGGCGCAACAGGAAGATCGCCGTGAAGATACCCCCGGGGGTAGAGGACGGGATGCAGGTGCGCCTCTCTGGTGAAGGTGAGGTGGGCACAAACGGTGGCCCTCCCGGGAATCTTTACATCCACATAACGGTCAAGGAGCACGAGTTGTTCGGCCGTGACGGAGACGACCTTGTGTACGTGCTTCCCATCAACTTCGTCCAGGCGGCTCTGGGGGATGAGCTGCAGGTACCTACGCTGAACGGCAACGAGACCCTTAGGATACCCCCAGGGACCCAGCCGGGATCGGTGTTTCGCATCAAGGGTAAAGGTGTACCCCATCTCAATGCACACCGCCGCGGCGACCTGCTAATCCCCATAAAGCTCGAAGTGCCGACCTCCCTCGACTCCCGCCAGGAGAAGCTGTTGGAGGAGCTGGGCAGTATTATGGAGAAGCCCAGCGAGTCCGGTGCCAAGGACAAGGGGCTCTTCGACAAGATTAAAGACGCCTTTAGCTAGGCCCACTGGAGCACAGAGCCCCGGGACGCCCCGGGCGCACCCCGACCCACTGGCTCACGTCAGGATAAAAGGGCCGGGGCTTTTTGCGAGGAGGACGTGGTCTGGCAAGAGCTCAGCATCGAGGTCCCGTCGGAGTACGCGGAACCCGTCTCCTACCTCTTTAGCAGGTACGGGCACGGGCTCTCCACGGAGGAGCTGGGAAGCGGGATGGTAGGCCTCCGGACTTATCTCCCCAGCTCCTCGAGGCGCAGGCTCGCCCGTATCGAGGTGGGGGTAAAGCTCGTGAAGCTCCTTCAACCCATGGGGGAACTGTCGGTTATTCCGCTAGAGGACGCCGACTGGGAGACCGCCTGGAAGTCCCACTTCAAGCTGCTCAGAGTCGGGCGGAGGCTGATAATAAAGCCCTCATGGATAGGGTACGAGCCCCAAGAGAATGAAGTGGTGGTTGAGCTGGACCCCGGCATGGCCTTCGGCACGGGCTATCACCCCACCACGAGGATGTGTCTGGAGCTGTTGGAAGGGCATTTGCGGGCCGACTCCCAGGTGCTGGACCTGGGCACGGGCTCCGGGATCCTGTCCATAGCGGCCGCCCGGCTGGGGGCCGCAACCGTCCTGGCCCTGGACGTGGACCCCACGGCCGTCAAGGCCGCAAGGAAGAATATCCGGGCCAGCGGCCTGAGGGGCAAAGTACATCTGGCCAGGGGCACGCTGCCACACCCGCTGGCCTCGGAGGGGCGATTCAACCTAGCCATGGCCAACATAAGCGCCAAAACAGTCCTGAACGCGGCACCCCATCTGCACAGGGCTCTGGCGCCGGAGGGTATTCTCATAGCCTCCGGGTTCCTGCAGAAACAGCAAGGCGAACTCGAGGTCGCCCTGAAGGGTGCCGGGTTCCGCCACCTGGAGACCTGCGGCACGGATGACTGGGTAGCCCAGGTCGTCTCCAGGGACCCGTAGTACCGTCCATGAACAGGTTCTTCGTGCCCCCTTCCTGGATAACCGAGGGCCACGCCCGCCTTACTGGTGAGGTGGCCCGTCAGATCAGCCGGGTCCTCCGCATGTCCCCGGGAGACGAGATAACCCTTCTGGACAACACGGGCATGGAGTACCTTTCCCGGCTTAGCCGGTGCGCCATAAATACGGTAGAGGCGGAGGTGCTGTCCGCAGTGGCGGGGCGTGGCGAACCCTTCATACAGATCACCCTTTACCAGGGTATCCTGAAGGGGGACAAGTTCCAGTGGGTGCTTCAGAAAGGGACCGAGCTGGGGGTGGCCAACTTCGTGCCCATCGTCTGCAAGCGGTCGGTGCCGCGGCAGCGGGATGGCCGGAGCGAAAGCCGGTACCCTCGCTGGCGCAAGATCATCGCCGAGGCGGCGGAGCAGTCGGGCCGCAGCCTGCTGCCCACCCTGGGCGAGCCAGTACCCTTCGAAGAGGCCTGCCGCGGGACGGAGGGCTCCGGTCTCTCCATCATCCCATGGGAGAATGAGAGGGCCACCGGACTGCGCTCGGTGCTAATGGACAGGGACACGTCCCGGGTACGCGTGTTCATCGGCCCGGAAGGGGGCTTCCAGGAGGGGGAGGTGGAGCTTGGCCGCTCCCATGGCGTGGTCCCAGTGAGCCTGGGAAGGCGTATCCTGCGGTCGGAGACGGCGGCCATAGCGACCGTGGCGGCGGTGCTTTACGAGGTGGGGGATCTCTCGATGTGACGTCGTTTCGGAGGGAGCATCGTTACCCGGGCGTCGGCGGCCTCAGTCCTAACCCTCCCCCTCGGCCCTGGGAGGCCTCTCCATCAGGCTCGCGACGGCCTTCCTGGGGTCGAGGCGCTCGAAGAGTATCTGGTAGGTAGCCCTGGTTATGGGCATCTGTACCCCAAGTTCGTCGGCCATCTTCAGGGCTGCCACCGTCGTGTACACCCCTTCGGCCACGTTCTTCATTGAGGCCAGCACCTCCTCAAGGGACCGGCCAGCGGCCAGCTGCTCTCCCACGTAGTGGTTGCGGCTGAGGCGGCTGGCACAGGTCGCCACCAGGTCACCCAGCCCGGCCAGGCCGGCGAAGGTTGCGGGGCTGGCCCCCGCGGCCACCCCAAGCCGGGTGATCTCCGCCAGGCCGCGGGTCATGAAGGCCGCCTTACCATTGTCACCGTAACCCAAGCCCTGGCATATGCCCGCGCCCAGGGCGATGATGTTCTTCAACGCCCCGCCCAGCTCCACGCCGACGGTATCGTCGTTGGTGTACACCCGGAAGGTGGGAGACATCAGCACTCTCCGTGCCTGCTCAGCCACCCGGGCCTGGCCCGCGGCCACAACCGTGGACGCGGGCTTCCCCTCGACGATCTCCAGGGCGAGATTCGGCCCCGAAAGCACGCATATCCGGGGCCGGAGCGTAGGGGGAATCTCCTCGTCCAGGACCTGGCTCATGCGAAGGCCCGTGGCCATCTCCAGCCCCTTGGACGCGCTCAGCAGTATGGGCTCTCCCTCGATGGCCCCCCTTATCCGGCGCAGGTTATCCCTGAAGCTGCCCGAAGGGATGGCCAGGATGACCATTCCGGTACCCCCCAGGGCCTTCTGGGGGTCGTGGGTCACCTTCAGGCGCTCGGGGAAGAGTACCCCGGGAAGGAACCGGGTGTTCTCCCTCCTAGACTCCAGCTCTCGGGACTCCTCCGGTGTCCGCGCCAGGAGGGAGACGGGGATGTCCCTTCGGGCGAGGATGATGCCCAGGACGGTGCCCCACGTGGTAGTCCCTATGACGGTGACCTTGTCCAACGGTCAGCCTGGGCCTACACCGGGCGTGGAGGCTTTGCCGATCCTCTTGGCCCGTTGCCCAAGTCTGCGCTCATCCCCGTGGAGAAGGCGCCGGATGTTGTCCCTGTGCTGCCAGATAATGATGGCGCCGCCTATCCCCGTGTAGGAGAGGTAGACCGTGGGAGAGCGGTCCAGGAGGACCATCGCTAACACCGAGAGAAAGGCCAGCAAGACCGCTACGATGGACCCCAGGGACAGGTACCGGGTAAGGAGGGTAACCGGGATGAAGCCGGCCAACGCTATAGCGCCGGCCAGTGGTTCCATGACCAGCAGCCCGCCCAGTCCCGTGGCTATCCCCCTTCCCCCTTTGAAGCTCAAGAAAATCGACCAGTTGTGCCCTATCAGGGCTGCAAGTCCCGTAGCCGCCTCGGCGCTGGCGCTGTCGGCGACCACGCTGGCCAGGAATACCGCCGTCAGACCCTTGCTCAGGTCCAAGGCCAACGCAAGGGCCGCGTAGGGACCCCCGGCTGTCCTGAGCACGTTAGAGGTGCCGGTCTTCCCGCTCCCGTACTCTCGTATGTCTACGCCCTTTAGCCCCTGGGCTATAAGGACACCCCATGGTATGGAGCCCAGCACGTAGGCGACGGGAAGGATGAGGGCGTACTGGCCGTAGGTGCGGTCCATGTCCAGCACAACAAGAATCACCGTCACGTATATAGCCAGGATGGGCAGCACGAAGAGGCTCAATATGATGGCGACCATACCCTCAGATCTTCTCCCGGAAAATGATCCTCAGGTGCGTGTGGGTAAAGCCAAAGCTGGACCTGAACCGGTTTTGCAGGTAGCGCTCGTAGGAAAAGTGTATCAGTTTCGGGTCCCTCACGGCGAAGACAAGGGTCGGCGGATTTACGTCGACCTGCCTCACTTCGTCGATCTTGGGCCTCTTGCCCTTGACGCGGGGAGGGAGGTGATCTACCAGGGCCTCCCTCAGGGCCCTCTGTAGCTGTCCTGTGGGAATGCGGGTCATCCGCTCCTTGTATATCTGGATCGCCAGGGCCATCAGCTCCCCGATGCCCTCCCCCAGCAGCGCCGACGTAAAGCTTAGGGGCACGTAGGGCATGAAGTGGAGCCGCTTCCTGACCGTGTGCACGGCCTCCTCGCGCTCCATACCCTCTCCCTGGGATGCCAGGTCCCACTTGTTTATCACCCCAATCAGCCCCTTGTAGCCGTCCCAGGCGTAAGCCGATATGTGGGCGTCCTGGGCGGTGGCCAGCTCGGTGGCGTCCATCACCAGAAGGACGACGTCGCACCGCTGGACGGCCCGGACGGCCCGGAGCACGCTGAAATACTCGATGCCCTTCTCCACTCTGCCCCGGCGCCGTATACCCGCGGTATCTATCACGACCACCGGCTGGTCCCCAAAGATGAAGCGGGTGTCCAGGGCGTCCCGGGTGGTGCCGGGAATCTCGCTCACGATGGCCCGTTCCTCCCCAAGGATGGCGTTGAGGAGCATCGACTTGCCTACGTTGGTCCTGCCAACGATGGCCAACCTGATCGCCTCATCCGGAGCCGGCTCTTCCTCGTCATGAGGAGCCGGGAGGAGGGACAGCACCCTCTCCATGAGGTCATAGATGCCCAGGTTGTGGTACGCGCTCACCAGGAGGGGGTCCGCGAGGCCCAGCTGGTAGAACTCGCTGGCGGAGGCCTCCCGCATCTGGTTGTCCACCTTGTTTACCGCGACCACAAGGGGTTTGCTGGTACGCCTCAGCCAGGCAGCGACCTCCTCATCCGCAGGAGTAAGGCCATCGCCGGCGTCCGTCATGAAGATGATCAGGTCGGCCTCGGAGACCGCGGCCTCCACCTGGGCCTTGACCTTCTCGAACATGGGGTCCTGGGGCCTGGGTTCCAGTCCGCCGGTGTCCACCAGGGTAAACCGTCGCCCCTCCCAGGACACCTCGGCCAGGAGACGGTCCCGGGTGGTGCCGGGTAGATCGGTGACGATGGCCTGCCTCTGGCCGGTGATGCGGTTGAAGAGGGTGGACTTGCCCACGTTGGGCCGGCCGACGATGGCTACCAGGGGTTGAGCCATTATGTTCACCCGCTACCCGAACACCAGCTCCAGGGTGGCCTTCTGGGCATGGAGCCGGTTCTCCGCCTGGTCGAAGACCACCGACTGGGGATGCGAAAGCATCCCCAGTGGCACCTCCTCGCCATAGTGAGCTGGCATGGGATGCATTAGTAGGGCCCCTTGACGGGCGCAGGACAGGAGCTCAGGGCCTATCGTGTAACCTCTAAAGTCCCGGCGCCTTACCTCCGCCTCCGCCTCCTGCCCCATGCTGGTCCACACATCCGTGTAGATGACGTCGGCACCGGAGACGGCCTCCCGGGGTTCCACGGTTATCTCGAGCTCCGTGCCCCACGCCGACGCACGCCCCCGCGCCCTGGACAGGGTGTCTTCGTCCAGTCCGTACCCCACCGGGGACGCGATGGCGAATCTGGCGCCCACCGAAGCCGTCCCCAGGCAGAGACTTCGGGCAACGTTGTTCCCATCTCCCACATAGGCCACCTTGACCCCCTCCAGTCCGCCCTTGTGCGCCAGTACGGTCTGGAGGTCTCCCAGGGTCTGGCACGGGTGCTCCCAGTCGGAGAGGGCGTTGATAACCGGAACCGATGCGTGCGCCCCAAGCTCCTCCAGAGTGGAGTGGGAAAATACCCGGGCGACGATGCAGTCCACATAGCGCGACAGGACGCGGGCGATGTCGGCAACGGGCTCCCGTACCCCCAGGCCCACCTCGCTGGCGCCCAGATGGAAGGAGTATCCGCCCAGCTGGTGCACTGCCACCTCGAAGCTGGCCCGGGTGCGCAGCGAGGGCTTCTCGAAGAGGAGGGCCACCGTCTTCCCGGATAGCACCGGCCGAGCGGGCTCCTGCGTTATCTGGTGTGCCCTCTCGACGATGCGGATGATTTCCTGTGAGCTCAGGTCCAGGATGGAAAGAAGGTCCTTTCCTTGCATTTTACCCCCCGTCGGCCAGCATCATATCTCAAAACAGACGTGGGTTCAAGGGCAGCCAGCTACGATGGGGTGTAGCGCTTCACCCAGTCCCATCGTAGAATGGGGGATGAAACGCAAGGAGCCGCCGGATTCCGCCTGCGCGGCCGGCTGGGACACCGGGCTCCGGGCCATCAAAGGGAGGAAGGATGCTCAGTGAGAAGATAGCACCGGGACTGCGAGGCCAAAAGGATACGGTCGTCTGCGAGCACAATGTGGCCCACCACATGGACAGGTTCAGCACCCCATCCATGATCCTTCTTATGGAGCAGGCCTCCGTCGACGCCATTGACAGCCTTCTGGAGCCGGGTCAGACCTCGGTGGGCTACGAGGTAAACGTGCGCCACCTCGCGCCCTCTCCCATGGGAGCCAGGATAACCGCGTTCGCCGAGCTTACCGGCGTGGAGAGGAACCGGCTCACTTTCAAAGTGGAGGCCTACGACGGGGAGACCAAGATCGGCGAGGGCAGCCATCGCCGGGCAGTAATAAAGGCCGAACCCGGCGGGGGCTAGCGCGTCCGCTCAGCCCTGATCCTCTTCCAGGGGGACGAGTCCGGCCGAGGCTTCCTGGTCGCCGTTCAGCCCGGCGGCGAGGCTTTCCAGGGCATCGTCATAGGCTGAGGCCTCCTCCCAGGCGCGGAAGTCGAAGGTGACGTAGCGCCAGAGCTGGAGGAGGCGCACGTTCCTGTTTCGACGGTTGTAAACGGCGTCGGACACGGCGACAGGGTAGAACAGCCACCTGCCTGTGGCGTTCTGCCTCTCTATCCCCTGGGAGACGCCCTCGCGCAGCAGCTCGTTGGCCAGAGACTCTTCGGAGCACACCACCACCAGCTTGTCGTAGTAGCGGATGCCCCGGTCGATATTCCCGGACGTCCAGGGGCCCCGGCGGGCGTCGGAGGCATGGTACCAGCACCGTACACCCCGGGCCTGGAGGCCGGCTTGGAGCCTCTGGGTGAACTCCAGGTCGCCGGTGCAGCAGGAGATGAAGCAGGTGTAGAAGCGATCGGGAGCCTGGGACACGGCGTTCATGTACTCGACCGCACTCTCGGGGGCCCCCGTACCCCGGAGGAACTCCGGGGGCAAGGTCCCTCCCGAGCGGGACAGGGTATCCAGGCCGAGGGCGCTCGGCCCCTGGTGGTCCGCCCGATCCAGCCCAACGGCCTGGGACAGGTCACAGTCCCCGAAGACAGTGTGAAACATGACCGCCCCTCTCCATATGGAGCTGGCCAGGGAGGTCCTGTAGAAGGTGGCTCTGCTCAGGTTGGCACCCGTGAGGTCTGCCCCGGCGAGGCCGGCATTACTCAGGTCGGCCCCACTCAGGTCCGCGCCTCCGAGGCCGGCCCCGCTCAGATCTGCCCCGCTGAGGTTGGCTCCGGCGGCGAGGGCGTTTTCGAGGCTGGCACCCCTCAGGACGGCCCCGGACAGGTTGGCGCCACTGAGGTTCGCGCCGGCCAGGTCCGCGCCGGTCAGGTCGCACCTTCTTAGCGTCGCACCGCTGAGGTCGGCCTCCCTGAGGTCGGCCCTCGTGAGCTGACCGATAACGGCGACGGCCCCCTTCAGGTCCGCCCGCCGTAGGTTGGCCTGGTTCAGCCGCACGCCCAACAGGTCCGCGCCACTGAGGTCGGCTCCGCTGAGGTCAGCGCGGTTGAGGTTAAGGTTGCTGAGATTCGCCCCGCTCAGGTCCAGCCGTTCCTGGGGGTGCTCTTCTCGCCAGAGGGCGATCCCGGGGGAGCTCCGTCTGGCGACCTGAACGTGCTCCGTTCTGGACATGTCTTAAACCTCCGCGACGCCGGGATCAGATGGCGGACAGAGTGGGTTTTAGCACGGGGCTAGGCAGGGCTGAGGCCCGCAGTGGGACCACTCCTCGAGCTGCGGCTAATCCTGCCGGGAGGCCATCTTCCTCGCCACCATGGCGTCGGCCAGGGGACTGCGGGAGGACCTCACCCTGACGTTCACCAGGGAGGGCATGCCCGAAGCTATGGCCCGGCCCACGGCGGGAGCCACGTCCTCCCTCCGTTCCACGTATTCGCCGTAGCCGCCCAGCGCCTGCACCACCAGGTCGTAGCGGACGGAGCGCAGGTCTGTAGCGACCGCCCTACCGTAGTAGGCCATCTGGAAGTTCTTGTCTATGCCCCAGGCGTCATCGTTGCCCATGATGGCGGTGAATGGGAGGTTGTGCCGTATGGCCGTATCGTACTCCATGGCGTAAAAGCCGAGGGAGCCATCTCCTATGAATAGCAGCACCCTGGCCTCGGGTAAGGCCAGCCTCGCCGCCAGCGCATAGGGCAACCCGCACCCAAGCTGGCTCAGGGGTCCCAGCCGCATCCAGCGGCCCAGCTTGCTCGCCTTCAAGTAGGACCGGCCCCACTGGGCGTAGTCGCCACCGTCGAAAATCAGGACCGCGTCGCCGCTGATGTGTTGCTCCACCTCCTTGAAGACCCCCATCGGGTGCAGCGGGAGCTCCCCGGTGGCAAAGGACTCCAGGTGCTCCAGCCAGGCCCGCCGGTCTTCCTTAAGCAGGGCAATCCAGGGAGCCAGCCTTTCAGAGGGCCACACCAGCTTTTTCGCCTCTGCCATAAGCTGCTCCACCACCGCACCTATATTGCCCTCGATGCCCACGGCGACGCCACGGTTCCTGCCGATTTCCTGGGATGAGGGGTCCACCTGAATCAGATGGGCGTCGACGCCGAAGAAGGGGGGCTCTCCATAGCGGAAGCGGTGGTCAAATCGCTTTCCCAGGAGCAGCACCACATCCGCCTCCCGGAACCGCCTGGCGGTGGCGTTCAGCGCTCCGTCGGCGTATCCGAAGCAGAGGGGATGCTCGTCGGGTAGCATCCCCCTGGACTGCTCTATGGTGAAGGTGGGCAGGCCGGTGAGCTCCACGAGCTCATGCAACGAGTCGGGGGTCAGGGAGTAGCGGGCGGCGTTGGCGACGATGACCACAGGACGCTCCGCCTTGTTGAGCAGCCTTACGGCCTGCTGAATCAGGCTGGGGTCGCCGTGGGGGCGCCCAGTGCTCCGGTACTCGCCGGGTAGGTACCTGGGCATCTCATCCTCGGAGACGACCCGCTCCTGCAAGTCTATAGGCATCGTCAGGTGCACCGGCCCCGGCCGGCCTGAGAGCGCGGTGCGGAAGGCGGTGGCGACATACTCGGCGATGCGGCTCCGGTCGTGGATGAGCCAGGCCCCCTTGGTCACCGGGGTGGCCATACCCACCTGGTCTATATCCTGAAAGGCATACATACCCTTCTCGGGGAGCTCGCTGGCGCCGCTGATGAATATGACGGGGCTCTCGGAGGTGTAGATGTTGGGCAGGGCCGAGACGGCGTTGGCGAACCCCGGCCCGCCGGTGCACATGACCACGGCCGGCTCCCCGGTGACCCTGGCCCAGGCGTCGGCCATGTGCATGGCCGCCGCTTCGTGGCGGGTGTCGATGAGCTGGAGCCCCTCGTCCTCCAGAGCGTCCACCAGAGGCAGGATGGTATCCCCCACGATGGTGAATATCTTCTGGATGCCCTCCAGCTTGAGGGCCCGGGCCATCAGGTGGGCCCCGGTGAGTTTGGCCATGGCGCTGACTCCTTTCGCCCCCCCAGCGGCCTTCGCGATTAGAGCTTACATGGTGTGGCGGGGGAGTTCAAGGCCAGGCTTGAACCGTGGGGGGATACGGGTTATCTTTGAACTGTGCTGTCGGAGGAGGTCGCTATGCGCATAGCGGTCATGGGGGCCGGAGGAGTCGGAGGCTACTTTGGTGGTCTCCTCGCGAGGGCGGGCAACGAGGTCAGCCTCATCGCCCGGGGAGCGCACCTCGAGGCCATACGGACCCACGGGCTGAGGGTCAGGGGAAGTAAGGGCGACTTCTATCTGCGGGTCGATGCCACCGACGCGCCTTCCCGAGTGGGTCCCGTGGACCTGG
The DNA here is from genome assembly GCA_965247055.1 of Dehalococcoidia bacterium. Taxonomy (GTDB): domain Bacteria; phylum Chloroflexota; class Dehalococcoidia; order Lucifugimonadales; family JAGWBF01; genus CBDFGE01. The sequence continues at coordinate 43,059 of CBDFGE010000006.1, read as the reverse complement.
TGCTCCTCACCGTGAAGACCTACCAGAACGCCGTGGCGATGCCGGCCCTGGCGCCGCTGGTGGGAGAGGGCACGTCCCTGCTCACGCTTCAGAACGGCGTGGAGGGCCCCGAGGAGCTGGCCCGCCGGGTGGGGCGGGAGAGGGTGCTGCCAGGCGCCGCCTACATCGAGACCCAGATCGAGGCCCCCGGCGTGATACGGCAGACGGGGGATGTGGTCCGCATCGTGTTCGGCGAGACCGACGGCAGGACCACGCCCCGGTGCCAGCGTATCCAGGAGACCTTCATGGACGCGGGAATCGCCACCGAGGTCTCCGACGATGTGGTGAGGGACCTGTGGACCAAGTTCCTGTTCATATCGACCGTGGCCGGGGTGACCAGCGCGGCCCGCGTACCCGTAAGCAGGCTACTGCCGCACCCAGAGGCGCGGGGGACCATCGTGGCCGCCATGAAGGAGGTGGAGGCCGTGGGAAGGGCGAAAGGAGTGGGACTGGACCCGGAGGTGGTGGCCAGGACTATGGAGTACATGGAGACCGTCGCTAAGGACCTCCAGGCATCGATGCATACGGACCTGGAGCTGGGCAGGCCGCTGGAGCTCGAGGCTCTTAACGGCGCCGTGGTCAGGATGGGGCGGGAGGTGGGGGTCCCCACTCCCGTGAACGACATCCTCTACTCCATCCTGGTGCCCCACAGGGACGGGCGCACCCCCCGCTAGCCCAGCACGACGATGGAGCTGGACTTGATGAGGAGGTACACGTCCTGCCCCTCATGGAGCTCCAGGGAGTCCAGGGCCTCGGGGGTGATCTCCACCATCAGAGGCGCCCCCACGTCGGTGAACAGGAGCACGCTATCCTCCACCCGGTGAATCCCCTGGATGCGGGCCGAGAGTATGTTCCTGGCGCTTACCCGCTGAGGCCGGTCCACCGCCACGATGATATCGCCGGCCCTGATGGCGATGGATACGGCATCGCCGGACCGTATGTGCGGAGGCAGCCCGCGGACCCACACCAGGGTTTCCCCCAGTCGCGCGCCGGTAAGACTGTTGCCCGCGCCGTGCTCCAACACCTCCACGTCCAGCAAGTTCTCCAGACCCCTACTCTCCACCAGGGAGTGGACGAAGGGTTCCAGCAGGACCCTGTGAGGCTCGTCGTAGGCGATCTGCTTACCATGGGAGATGACCAGCGCCCCACCGGCTATCGCCAGCACCTCGGAGATGCTGTGAGAGACGTACAACATGGATATGCCCAGCTCCTGGTGAAGCTCCTTGAGGTAGCGGAGGATCCGGCCGCGGAGGGCCATGTCCAGGGACGCCAGAGGTTCGTCCATAAGGAGCAGGTCTGGAGAGGTTGCCAGGGCCCGGGCCAGGGCCACCCTCTGCCTCTCGCCGGCGGAAAGGCTCAAAGGACGCCGCTCCATGAGGGGCCCAAGCTCCAGCAGCTCCACCAGCTGGTCGGGCCGCACCCTGCGTCGCTCTGGCGGTGTCGCACGGAACCCGTAGGAGATATTCTCCCGCACCCGATAGTGGGGGAACAGGAGGCCATCCTGGAACATGTAGCCCATGCGCCGCCTCTCTGGCCGGAGGTTGACGCCCCGGGAGGAGGAGTACAGGGGCCGGCCGTCCAGAGAGATCTCGCCCTCGTCGGGGCTTTCCAGTCCACCGATGCAGTTGAGGATGGTGGTCTTGCCGCTGCCAGAGGGACCGAAGATGGCGGTAACGCCCTTTGGGAAGGAGGCGTCCACCTCCAGTCTGAACCCTGGGTAGGTCTTGCGGATCTTGAGCTTGAGGAACGGGTCGCTCATCGACTAGCGCGCGATCCGCCGAGCCAGGCGCTGGTGCATGGCCAGCGCCAGAAGGGCCAGCACCAGGGATGCCGCTATGAGCCGCACCGCGGCCGCGTCGTCCCCTATCTGGACGCGATTGAAGATGAGGAGGGGGATGGTCTGGGTCTTTCCGGGGATGTTGCCCGCCACGACGATGGTGGCGCCGAACTCTCCCAGCCCGCGGGCGAAGCCCAGAAACGCCGCCGCCAGCACGCCCCGATGGGCCAGAGGCAGGGTAACGTTGAAGAAGGTCTTCAGCGGGCCCGCGCCCAGGCTGCGTGCCGCCAGCTCCAGGCGCCGGTCCACCCCCGACATCGCCACCTCTATCGTTCTTACCATGAGGGGAAGGGAGACCAACCCGGCGGCCAGTGCAGCCGCCACCCAGGTGAATACCACGTCTACTCCGAAGAGTCGATGGAGCAGGCCCCCGATGGGGCCCTCCCGGCCCATCAGGAGGAGCAGCACGTAGCCGGTCACCACCGGCGGGAGTACCAGGGGGAAGGAGACCAGGGTGTCCACCACAGCCTTGCCGGGGACGTTGGACCTTGCGAGAAACCAGCCTACCCACAGGGCGATAGGAAGGCCTAACAGCGTTCCCAGGGCGGCCACCTGTACCGATAGCGCTATGACCCGAAACTCGTCGGAGGAAAGCACCGAGCTCCTTTCCAGGACGTACGCCATGGCCGGCCCAAGCCCGCGCGGCTCAGGGACCGCCTTCGCCCCCATATTACCAGGAGAACTTCGGGTAGGGAACAAGAGGCCTATCCCGTCACCACCGCCCCGGTGGAACTCCCGTCTAATCGCCTCCGTGGGGAACGAAGCCGTAACTCCGGAAGGTCTCCTTTCCCTCGTCGCTCTGGAGGTACTCCAGGAACTTGAGGGCCGCCCGCGAGTGGCCGGAGCGAGAGACCAGTGCGACGGGGTAGACGATGGGAGAATGGCTGTCCTCGGGGAGCGTGGCCAGTATCTCTACCCCCCTGGCGGCATGTACGTCGGTGCGATAGACGATGCCCGCATCCACGTTCCCAGTCTCCACGTAACTCAAGGCGGTTCGGACGTCGGGGGCGGGGACAAGGCGTGGCTGGAGGAGGCGCCACAGCCCGAGGTTCTCCAGCGCCTCCTTCGCGTACTCTCCCGCCGGGGCAAGCTCGGGATCGGCGATGGCAACCCGGAGGTCGGCGCTTGCCAGCCCCTGTACGTCGGTGAGCCCTGAGCTCTTCTGCGAGCCGGAGCGGCCTACCAGCACCAGCTCGTTGACCAGAAGGGGCGCCCAGGTGCCTGAGAGGATAAGCCCGCGCTCTTCGAGTATATCCATAGGCCGAGTGCCGGCGGAGATGAAGAGGTCTGCGGGAGCGCCCCGAACGATCTGCTGGGCCAGGGCCGAGGAGCCGCCTAGGTTGAAGCTAACCTTGATGCCCTCGCTGTCGCCGAACCGCTGGGACAGGGGTTCCACGACATCGCTGAGGCTGGCCGCGGCGAAGACCAGGATCTCCTCACGGGCGTCGCCACCGCAAGAGGATGCCGCCAGCGTCAGTGCCAGGGCGAGGCAAAGGAGGGGCCGCATAGACTAGCCGATCTGTTCCAACACCCGCCGGGACAGCATCATTTTCACCGGACTGGTGGGGCGGAACGCTCGTGACACTCGGATATCTCCCGCAAGGCTGAGGAGGCTGTAGGCGTCGTAGGGCTCCATGCCCTTCTCCTGGATCTGGCGCGGGTCCCTCAGCCCCTCAAAGGCGTCCCAGGTCTCCACTATGAGCTCCTCCCCCGAGGCGATGGTGATGGCGGGGGTAGCGCCCGGCTCCAGGACGAAGACGTGTTTATTCCGGGTGAGCCGTTTCATTCCATCCCCCTTCCGGCCGGTGCCGGCGCATCCTCTTCGCGCCCGTTCAGAAGCGCCCGTCTTACCCGAACGCCCCTCTCCGGGTCAAGCTCCACCACCGCCACGCCACCTCCAGGCCCACCCGACATCCACATGGTGGGAGTGCCGGAGTAGAAAGCCTTCGCCCCACCCTGGGACACATCCACGTACCTGTCCCAATGTCCCAGAGCCAGATAGTCGCACTCCGCCGCAAGGACCTCCTGGGGAAGAATGGGTGCCGACCGCTCGTCCCTGTCGTACTCGTAGTGGAAGTGTCCGTGGGCCATGGCCACGTACCAGCCTTCACTGGCGTGGTCAGGCATCCCGTCCAGAGGGCGGAAGCTGGGAGAGTGTTGGACCATCGCCCTACCCCAGACCCTGAGGCCCAGGTGTGGGAAGGCGATGGTCTCCCCCTCGAGGGAGGATATGACGTGTAGGTTTTCCGGCGGGCCGAGGAATGGCCCTCTCCGGTACACCGAGTCGTCGCCATAGCAGTCGTGGTTGCCGGGCAACACCACCACCGGTACCGACAGACGGTCCACCTGCCTGGTAAAGAACTCCAGCAAGCCGTCGGGCACCCTGGGATGGTCGAACAGGTCGCCCACTATGAGCAGCATGTCCGCTCGCAAGTCACGGACTGTGTCTGCCACCGCTGTCAGGGCATCCATCGCCTCCTGGCCGCTCCTGCCCGTGCCCAGGTGGATGTCCGAGGTGTGGACCAGCCGCAGTTGCGTACTCGATGTCACGTCGTTTGCTTGCCTCATGCCACCCCAAAGGGGTTGTCTATCACGAAGCGCCACGTCCCGTCGGCCTGCTGCCTCACCACCTCGGTCCCCTTGCCCGACAGGTTCAGCTCGCCGCCGTCGGGCCCCGTCCCTTTGAGGGACCAGCTTGAGTAAAGCAGCGCCAGATCGCCCGCCTGGATAACCTTGTCCACTTTAACGGCAAGCTGGGGTTTAGTGGCGATGAAACCCGCCAGCACCTGGCGGATCCCATCGCTGCCGGTGACCGTCTGCCCGGGTTCAGGCACAAAGGTCGCTCCCGGCTCGTAGAGGGACAGGGCAGCCTCTATGTCGCCCGCGGTGACGGCCTGACCTACCATGATGTCCGCGTCTTCAGGGTTGCGCGCTGGCATGGGAGTACCTCCTTCTTCTGCTAGTGGGGGGGGCGCCGAGCCACCTGGTCTCAGCAGCCAACTGCTGAACTCTACTGCAGGGAGGTTTGCCCGTCAAGGGACCACCGGCGCGACGCGTCCCGTGCGCTAGATTACCCCCTCCTCTTTGAGCCGGGCGATCTCCTCCCCTCCGTAGCCGATCTCTCCCATTACCTCGACGTTGTGCTCTCCCAGGGCAGGCGGGGGGCGCCTGATGTCCGGCGGCATGTCGGTGAGCTTGAGGGGACAGCCGGGCACCTTCAGGTCCGGCACCTGGGGATGGGGCACGGACACTATCATGTCTCTGGCCAGCACCTGGGGGTCGCTGACCACCGCCGAGACCGGGTTGATGGGGCCGCAGGGCACGCCCGCCCCGTTAATCAGCTCCACCCACTCCGAGGCGGTCCTGGTCCGGAAGTAGTCGCTCAGCAGGGAGACCAGCTCATCGCGGTGCCGGAGGCGTTCGGCATTGGTGCTGAACCTGGGGTCGACGGCCAGGTCCTCACGGCCAATGGTGGGACACAGGACTTTCCACTGGCCGTCGCTGGCGCAGCCCAGAATAAAGTGGCCGTCCCGGGTCGGGAAGGCCTGGTATGGGGTCAGAGTTGGATGGGCCGATCCTACCCGCCCGGGTACGCGCCCGGTGGCCAGGTAGGCCGTGGCATGATAGCTCAGGGTAGCCACCTGCCCGTCCAGGAGGGAGGCTTCGACGAGCTGGCCCTCGCCGGTCCTATCGCGGGCGAACAGCGCGGTGACAATCGAGCCGTAGGCCATCATTCCGGCGAACAGGTCCGCCAGAGAGAATCCGGCGCGAATGGGCGGCCCGCCATCCTCCCCGGTGGTGCTCATCAGGCCGCCATATCCCTGCATGACCAGGTCATAGCCAGGCCGGTCTGCCAGAGGCCCCGTCCTGCCGAAGCCTGAGACGGAGCAGTAGACAACGCGCGGGTTGATCCGTCTGACCGCCTCGTATCCTATTCCCATCCTGTCGGCGGTCCCCGTGCGGTAGCTCTCCACCATCACGTCGGCCCGGCCTGCCAGGTTGAGGCATATGTCCACCGCACGCCTGTCCCTGAGGTTAAGGGTGATGCCCCGCTTGTTGCGGTTGAAAGTCAGGAACTGAGTTGACACCCCGTTCCAGAGGGGACTCCAGGCCCTGGTCTCGTCCCCCAAGGACGGCTCCTCAACCTTGATGACGTCGGCCCCCATATCGCCCAGCATCATGGTGCAGAAGGGTCCCGCCAGGGTCCGCGTCAGGTCCACCACCCTGATCCCATCCAGGGCTCCGGCCAACTCTACCTCCGTGCCTGAGAGCTCCAGTGGGGATTATACCACGCCACCCCCCGCCCCTCGTGACGATGGGCCTCGCACCGCCGCCAGACCGCTATGCCGGAGGCGGGGCAGGCCCGGTAGTTGCCAGAGTAGTATATATGACCTCGAAGGGCATCCGCGTCGCCAGCCGGTCTTCCACGTATACGTTGAACCAGTAAGGGCCGGCATCTCTGAAGCTGATTCGAAGGCGGAGGGTCAGGTTATTGCCCCTGCTGCCTCCCTCGAAATGGACGGTCCCATGCCACACGGGATTCGCGTCGGTCAAGCCGGACGGCCTGGTCAGGGTGATCTTGATGGAGACGGGCCCCCTGGCGTCCCCGGACTTGAAGATCAGAAAGGCGACCAGGTCCCTCTGAAATTCCGGCATCACCTGGGGAGGTCCCGTGCCGCTGGCCTGGACCCGCATGCGGTCGATGATGCGGATTACGGACTTGACGTCGTCTTTCTCTTCGAGGACCCGCTCACAAAACAGCGCGGCCTGGAGATAAGGTCCCGTTTCGAAGGTACCCAGAGGTTCCGTCAAGTCCGCACGTTCCTTGCCTGAGTGTATCCCTGCCAATATAGCACCTGTTCCCCTACCAGTCGAGCTAGGTGCTGGGGTTACCCCGACTCGGGACCGTTTCTCCGGGGACGATCCTGACCGGCATCTCGCTTGACACGGCGTCAGGCCCAAAATAAGATAGCGAGAGTCGCCCCTATAGATATGGGGTGCTGCTGAGGGCAGACGGCCGGCCCAGACCGGACGGCCGGAGCGGGGTTAGACTCAGGAAGTAGCCGAGGAGGTCGGATATGCCATCGGTACGAAGTGCACTGCGGGCCAGGCTAAATAGCGGGGAGACCATCGTCGCGCCGGGGGCCTACGACCCCATCAGTGCCCGGATAGTGCAGTCCCTGGGATTCCCCGCCGTCTACACCGGAGGCTACGTGTCCGGCGCCCACCTCGCCGTCACGGAGCCGCTGATGACCATGACGGAGCAGGTGGAGGTCGCGCGAAAGGTGGCCAACGCCGTGGACCTTCCCGTCATCGTGGATGCCGGTGCTGGTTACGGCGACCCCGTGCACACCATGCGCACCGTGCGTACCTGCGAGGACGCCGGCCTGGCGGGGATGCATATCGAGGACCAGGTCTTCCCCAAGCGGGCCTCCTATCATATGGGCCTTGAGCACGTCACACCTGTGGACGAGTTCCTGGACAAGATGCGCTATGCGCTCAGTGCCCGGCGAGACAAAGACTTCGTCATCATAGGCCGTACCGACGCCTTCACCGCCGTCGAGGGCTCCATGGAGGAGGCGATACGGCGGGGATGTGCCCTGCGGGACCTGGGCGTAGACGTGGTGATGCCCCGTGGGGCGCGCAAGAAGGAGGACCTGGCCCGGTTCAGGGAGGGCGTGCGGGATATCCCCCTGATCGTGATCGCGGGCCTCGAGGACATCTCCGTCAAGGAGTACGAAGGCCTCGGCTACCAGCTGATCATCTACGCCACGACGCCCATACACCTGGCGGTCAACGCCATCTACAACACCTACCGTTGCCTAAAAGACACCGGTTCCCTGGACATCGACTCTCACACCGTCGTGGAGCAGAGGAACCGGGTAGAGCAGCTTATCAGTCTGCCCGAGTACTACCAGGTGGAGGCCGAGACCACCGAGAAGGCGTACCAGGACCGGAGGAGCGCCCACTGAACCTACCCCACGGGCACTCCCGGCACCCCATACTTGCGCTCTAGCTCGTAAGTGTCCTGCAGTCCCAGAAGATTCAACACCTCCGAGCGGTCCACGGCCCGTTCGGCGTTAACCTGGCCGGTGTCCCTTAGCTCCTCGTAAGCCTCTTTGACGGCTTTATACACCAGCCAGATGGTCCGACCGCAGATCATGAGCTTGTAGCCCAGCTTCTCCACCTCCTGGGTGGAGAGCAGGTCGCCGTTGTAGAGCTTGGGGAGGTCTTCGAGGTCCCTGGCGTAGGCGTACAGGTCGTCCACCTTCTTGATGCCGTCCACGAACACCATGTCCGCTCCCGCCTCCGCGTAGGCGCGGCACCTGCGGACGGTGTCCTCCCACCCGGTGACGGCGTAGGCGTCGCATCGGGCTATGACTAGGAAGTCTGGGTCGGTACGGGCGTCGAGGGCCGCACGGATCTTCTGGACCATCTCCTGCTGGGGGATTACCAGCTTTCCCTCGAGGAAGCCGCACTTTTTGGGGAAGACCTGGTCCTCGATGTGAATACCCGCCACCCCCGCATCTTCGTACTCCCGGACGGTGCGCAAGACGTTGATGGGGTTGCCGTATCCGGTGTCGGCATCGCACACCACCGGCACCGGCACGGACTTCACGATGTACCTGGCGTTCTGCACCATCTCGGTCTGGGTAATCAGTCCCACGTCGGGGAAGCCCCTCTCCGCGGCGGTGCCTGCCCCGGTCATGTACACGGCTTCAAATCCCGTGGCATGGGCCACCTTGGCGTGGAGGGCGTTCACCACGAAGGGCGCCACCACCATCCCACTCGAGTTGAGCATCTGCCTGAGTCGCGTTGTTGCCTTCATAACTACCTCCTTGATGTTGGATCTGTGGACGTGTGTCCCTGTCCTGGCGCCGCCTTAGGTCCATTGACGCCCAGACACATACCGGTAGGCGGCGATGGCCGCCGTGGCGCCGTCGCCAGCGGCGCTGACCAGCTGGGCCGCAGAGCTCTGCCGTACGTCGCCAGCGGCATAGATCCCGGGCACCTGGGTCTCCATCCAGATGTTCGCGGGAATGTGGCCCGCGTTGTCGGTCTTGAGGATGCCCCGCACGAGGTCCGTGTTGGGCTCCAGCCCTACGTACACGAACAGCCCGGACAGGTCCACACGGTCAACCAGGTTGGTGATGACATTGCGCACCTGGACCCCGGTGACCATTTTGTTGCCCAGTACGGACTCCACCACGGTGTTGACGGCTACGTCCACCTTGGGATGGCTGAAAAGACGGTCCTGGACCACCTTCTGGGCCCGAAGCCGGTCCCTGCGGTGGAAAAGGATGACCCTGTCGGCGTACTCCGTCAATGTCAGCGCCTCGTCCCCTGCCGAGTCCCCTCCTCCCACCACACCCACGACCTCTCCGTTGAACAGGGGGCCATCGCAAGTGGCGCAGTGGGATACCCCGCTGCCGTAGAACTCCTCTTCCCCGGGAATGCCCAGCTTGGCAAGGCTCGAGCCGGTGGCCACGATGAGCGCCTTGGCCCTGTACTGGCCTTCGGTGGTGGCCAAGGTCCTGTAGGGCCCGTCCAGGATGACCCCTGTGGCCTCCGTCATAATAAACTCGGCCCCGGCATTCATGGCCTGCTCCTGCATCAGGGGGCCCAGCTCCGCCCCCGATATGCCCTGGGGAAAGCCGGGGAAGTCCTCGATGGTCTGAACATTGATGATCTGGTTCCCGCCCATCATCCGCTCGATTACGGCCGTCCTCAGCCCGTGGCGGGCGGCGTACATCCCGGCGGTTAGCCCTCCGGCGCCCGCTCCCACGATCACCACGTCGTAATCGTTGGCCAACCTAGAACCTCCCATACGCCGGGCCCTGGCGATGGCGTAACTATATCGTCCACCCTTTTAGGTGTCAAGGAACGGCCTCGGGCCAGGTCCGGGCACGGCGATTCGGTGGTCAGACCCTTGCCACGGACTCTCAGGAAGCTGGGAAGCTGCCGGGCGGAGGCGTGGGGGAGCGGGCCATTGGACCGGGCATGGCGCGTCTCCAGTGGGACACGAGACCCTTCGAGGGCGAAAGGAGCATCGCCACCAGGAACAGCCCCGTGGACACGATGACGATGCTGGGCCCTGTGGGCAGGTCCAGATGGAAGGAGAGGTACAGCCCCGCCACAATGGCGACCAGCGACACCACCACCGACGTGGCCATTATGCCGGGCAGCCGGCGGGCGAGGAGGCCAGCCGTAGCTGGAGGGGTCACCAACAGCGCCAGGACCAGCACGATACCCACAGTCTTTAGGGCGGCCACGGTGGTAATGGCCACGAGGACGGGCAACAGATACTGCATAAGGCGAACGGGAATACCGGAGGCAGCCGCCATTGAGGCATCATAGGAGGAAAAGAGCAGCTCCTTGTAGAAGCCGCCCACCACCAGCAATACCACACCTGCAACCGCGCCTATGACGTAGACCTCGTTCCAGGAAGCGCCCAGAACGTTGCCGAAGAGGAAGCCGAACAGGTCGGCCGTGTAGTTGGTCGCCCGGCTGGCGATGATGATGCCGAGGGCGAATCCGCCGGCATAGATGATGCCAACGGAGGTATCCAGGCGGATGTGCGTCCGGCGGCTGATGTAGGTTATGGCTATCGAGGCCGGCACGGCCCAGGCGAAGGCGCCGAGGACCACGCTTCCCCCGAGTAGGTACGCCGTCGCTATGCCCGCCAGAGAGGAGTGGGCCACGGCATCGCCCATGAAGGCCAGGCCCCTCAGCACCACGAAGGTGCCCACCACGGCGCAGGCGACACCGGCGAGGGCGGCCGCCATCAAGGCCCTCTGCATAAAGGGGAACTGGAAGGGATCGGCCAGCGCATCGACCATGGGCTAGCCTACTCCTCCTGGCCGGCTCGCCGGTCGTGGCGGTGATGCTGGTAGGCGTAGGCCTGGCCGTCAAGGTGCACCATGAGCAGGTGGGTGCCAAAGGTCTCGCTGAGGATGCCCTCCGTCAGCACCTCCTCGGGGGTCCCGTAGGCCACAAGGCGGTGGTTCAAGCAGGCTGCATGGTGGCAGGCGCCCGATACGCAGGACAGGTCGTGGGTGCTGAGCACCACGGTGGTCCCTGCCTGCTGGAGGTCCCGCACGATGTCCAGCAGCTGGTGCTGGGCGGTGGCGTCCAGGCCCGCCAGAGGTTCGTCCAGAAGGAGCAGCTTGGGGTTGTGGGCTAGGGCCCGGGCAAGGAGCACCCTGCGCCGCTCTCCGCCCGAGAGCTCGCCGATGAGACGCTTACGCAGATGGACGATGCCGACCCTTTCCAGCGCCCCCTCCGAAGCCAGGCGGTCCGCTCTGGTAGGACGCCTCAGAAGCCCCAGCTTCCCGTAGCGGCCCATAAGGGCTACATCCCCCACGGTCACGGGAAATTTCCAGTCCACCAGCTCCAGCTGGGGCATGTAACCCACCAGAGACCGCTGGGACGGTCCGGGCTGTCCGAAGGCCAGCACCTCGCCGCGCCAGGGGGTCAGCAGCCCCAGGATGACCTTGAACATGGTGGACTTACCCGAGCCGTTGGGCCCGATGACGCCCAGTATCTCTCCCTGGGACACTGTCAGGCTGACATCCTCCAGGGCCACCGTGTCGCCGTAGCCGGCCCAGAGCCCCCTGACCTCAAGGACGGGTGTCCCTCCGTTCACGTAGCTCATGGGACGCTTACGACCTCCTCTACGCCGAGCCGTGACAAGCTCGTGGCGTTGAACCTCATCATTTCGATGTACGAGGTAACGTCGTCGATGATGTCCGAGTAGATGGCACCTACCCCTACGCCGGCGTCGGCGGCCGCCCGGTACAGGATGTCGGAGGACAGCTGGGGCTCGGCGAACACCAGGGGGATGCCATCTGCCCGGATATTCTCCATTACAGAGACGACCCTCCCCGGGGTCACCTCGCCGGCGTCGCTCCGCACGAAGGCCGAAGCCCGCCAACCGTACTGCCGGGCGAAATGGCTGAAGGCATCGTGGAAAGAAACCAGGTGCCTCCTGTGGACTGGGACCTGGCTCAGAGTCCCGGCGATCTCCCGGTCCAAGTCCCGGAGCTTCCGGATGTAGTCGGCGGCGTTTCTGTCATATATATGGGCCCAGTCCGGGTCCGCGTCTACGAGGCCGTCCCTGATGCGTTCGACGTAGTGGACGGCGTACAGGGGATTGAGCCAGAGGTGGGGGTCCCCGGCCAGGTATTCATAGCCCGGCCCTCCCTCCCCTTGCGGGACGTCGCCCTCTTCGGCCAACGAGCCGGAAAGCTCCGCTGAGTCCTCCAGCCCGAGGGCCGCCACGACGTGGACGGCGTCGGAGCTTTTCGAGATCCGTATGAGCCCGTCGAGGAAGGTGTCCAGTCCCCGTCCATTGGACACGATCAACCGGGCGGTCCCCAGGGCGACGCTGTGCCCGGGCGCGGTCTGGAATGAGTGAATGTCCGCACCAGGGGGCACTATGGAACTGACCTCCACCCGGACACCGCCCACGTTCCTGGCGAAGTCGGCCAGGACCGGGATAGTGGCCACCACCTGGAGCTTCGGCCCAGGTGTATCCCCGGGACCGTCCTGTGGGGCCACCGCCGAGGTGGGAGAGGACTGGGCCGACCCCCCGCAGGCCGCCGCCAGTAGGCCCACGGCGGCAACCAGGCCCGATGCCAGCCTCACGTGACTTGCACCCTCCGCCACTATCGGTCTACCGCCGAATCAATACTGTGTATCAAGTACCGGCCTTAGTGAGATCACGTATCAACAAGGTCCAAAAAAAGAGACTATCCCGAGGGCGAGGGCAAGGAAGCACACCGGTGGCACTTACCGTAGACCTCCAGCCGGTGTCCCTCGGGCTGGAACTGGTGCTGTGCGGCTTTCTCCTTCAGCACCGCCTCAATGTCGCAGCCCAAGAGGTCCTGGGAGAGGCCGCACTCGGCGCATATCAGGTGGTGGTGGTGCCCACGATGGCTCAGCTGATAATGGAGGCTGCCGTCCTCGAGCAGCACCCGACACAGAATGCCGGCGTCCACCAGCAAGCTGAGGGACCGGTACACGGTCGCCCGGCCTATTTGGGGGACCTTCTTCCGCAGCTCCTCCGCGGTGAAATGCCCGTCCATCCCCGCTACCTTGAGCACCAGCCTCTGTCGTGGTGAGGTGGCCCGGTAGCCCCGGTCCTCGATCGCCTGCATTATCTGGTCGGACCTGGAGTATCCGCCCTTTAGCACAGGGCCTCCTGATACTTAGTCTCTCTTCCTAGGTGAGCCTACCAGAACGAGGGTCTGACTGTCAACCGGGGGTGAGCACGGCGAGGCGGCCTGCCGCAGGTCTACCGGTCCTCCACAAAGGAGCCGAAAAAGGGAAGCCTGGAGAAGGGCCAGTAGACGAACCAGACCTTGCCCACAATGTCTTCGAGGGTCACGGGTCCCCAGTCCCGGGAATCGTTGCTGCTGCCCCTGTTGTCTCCCAGCACGAAATACTGGTCTTCCTGGAGCCGGCATCCGGTATGCTCAGTCTTGGGGATGCAGTCCATGTTCTGGGTGAGGTCAGCATGCGCCAGGTAGGGCTCGACCTGGAGCCTGCCGTTGACGTAGATGCTACCCGAGCGGACCTCCACCTTCTCGTCGGGAAGTCCCACGACACGTTTGACGAAGTCCTTCTCGGGCGTCGTAGGAGCGCGGAACACTATCACGTCGCCCCTTTCCGGAGGATGGGCGAAGGGCAGGTGCCTACGCTCGGGCTCTTCTACGTCCCAGAAGGGGACCAGCCTGGCCAGACGTTGCATGTCCAACCGCATGTATCCCAGCTTGTTAACCATTAGGTACTCTCCACCCTCCAAGGTGGGCCTCATACTATGCCCTTGCACGCGGAAGTTCTGGATGCTCAGCTGGATAACAAAAAATACCAGAAGCGCCAGTACAACGGCCTCTAATAGCTCTCTGATTACGTGCGCCATAGGTGGTGTAGTGGATGGACCATGGGGAGCGGCAACCGCTCCACTACCCATTATACCCCCTGGCCCCTTATCACGCTATGGAGCATGGTTCCGATTCTCGCCGCTTGAACCCGCCCCACACCTTGCCGCACCACGCCAAAACTGCTACAATTCAAGCCGCCTCTCCTGGAAGATACGCCGGTGGAATTCGGAAAAGGAGACAGAGCGTGGGCAACATAAGGACCGCCATCATCGGGGTAGGGAACTGCGCCTCCGCCCTGGTGCAGGGGGTGCAAAAATACCGGGAGATTCCCGACAACGGCGACGTACCTGGACTGATGCACCCCAACTTGGGGGGGTTCACGATCGGGGACATAGAGTTCGTGGCGGCCTTCGACGTGGCCGAGGGTAAGGTAGGCAAGGACCTTTCGGAGGCTGTCTTCGCACCCCCCAACAACACCCTCAAGTTCGCCGATGTCCCCCACCTCGGTGTCCCCGTCGAGCGCGGCATGACCCATGACGGTATTGGAAAATACGTAGCCGACCTGGTCAAGAAGGCCCCAGGCGCTACCGCCGACCTGGTAGGGATCCTGAAGGATCGGAAGTGTGACGTGGTCGTCAGCTTCCTACCCGTGGGCAGCGAGATGGCCACCAAATGGTACGTGGAGCAGGTCCTCGCGGCCGGCTGCGGCCTGGTCAATTGCATCCCCGTCTTCATCGCCAGGGAGGCCTACTGGCAGGACCGGTTCAAGGAGCAGGGCCTTCCCGTAATAGGTGACGACATCAAGTCCCAGGTGGGGGCGACCATCACTCACCGGGTCCTCACCCGACTGTTCCAAGACAGAGGGGTCAACGTGGACCGCACCTACCAGCTCAACTTCGGGGGCAACACCGACTTTCTAAACATGCTCGAGAGGGATCGGCTGGTTTCCAAGAAGATTTCCAAGACCAACTCGGTAACCTCCCAGATGGACCGGGATCCGGGCGAGGGGGACATCCACATCGGCCCCAGCGACCATGTACCCTGGCTGGCGGACCGGAAGTGGTGCTACATACGCATGGAAGGCCAGATCTTCGGAGGGGCACGCATCAACTTGGAGCTGAAGCTGGAGGTCTGGGACAGCCCCAACTCGGCGGGAGTGGTGGTAGATGCCATACGGTGCTGCAAGCTGGCCCTGGAGCGGGGCATGAGCGGGGCCATCGTCGGCCCCTCCGCCTACTTTATGAAGTCCCCTCCTATCCAGTACACCGACGAGGTGGCCCGCCAGATGGTAGAAGCCTTCATCGAGGGGCAGGAGGCCTGAGGAAGTCACCGTAGACCTCGGCAAATGAAGATAGCTCTTGTTTCACCCTACGATTTCACCTGGCCCGGTGGAGTAACGGGACACATCTCTCAGCTGGCGCAGCAGTTCACCCGCGAGGGCCACCAGGTCAAGATCCTGGCCCCTCACTCTCCGTCCAGGAATATGCCCGAAGATAGCAATTTCGTGCCCCTGGGGCGGTCCGTGCCCATTCCCAGCGGGGGTTCCATAGCGCGGCTATCCCTGTCGGTATGGCTCCACCGCAGGGTGCGCAGTATCCTGGAACGGGAACGCTTCGACGTGGTGCACCTCCACGAGCCCCTTATGCCCGTACTTCCCCTCTCCGTTCTGAGGTGCTCTAGCTCGCTGAACGTGGGGACCTTTCACGCCAACTACGGGCGGTTCAGGAACTACGGATGGTCCCATCGCTTCCTCAGATACTGGTTCAACAAGCTGGATGGCCTGGTCACCGTGTCGCCCGCCGCGAGGGAGTACGTAAGCCGGTTCTTCCCGGGAGAGTACCGGACCATCCCCAACGGCATAGACGTGGACCACTTCTCGGGGGGCGCACCGCCCGTGCCCGAGTTGGACGACGGCAAGATTAACATCCTGTTCGTTGGCCGGATGGAGAAGCGCAAGGGCCTGCGGTATCTCCTGGAGGCCTATGGACGCCTCAAATGGGACTTCAAGAACATCCGGCTGGTGATAGTTGGGCCGGGCAACATGGACAAGGACTGCCACCGCGTCCTGAGTGAGCGCAGCCTGGCGGATGTGGTCGTCCTCGGCAGTGTACCCTACAAGGACCTCCCTCGTCTCTACGGAAGCGCCCACATATGTTGCGCCCCCGCCACTGGAAGGGAGAGCTTCGGCATCGTGCTTCTGGAGGCCATGGCCTCGGGAAAGCCGGTTGTGGCCACCAACATCGACGGCTACTCCTGGGTATTGAAACACGGCGAGGAGGGACTCTTGGTCCCCCCCAGGGACAACGCCTCCCTGGCCGAGGCCATAGGCCTGCTCATACGGGACCCGGACCTGCGTCGCACCATGGGGGAGAACGGCAGACGGACAGCGGAGCGGTACCGTTGGGAGACGGTGGCGCGAGAAGTCATGGACTACTATCTCGACCTCATGGAATCGTCCAATGGTCTTTCCAGGAAGAGAGCGGTTTAGGACTCTGGTCCTGCGATACGTGGAGACCCCGGGAGCCAGGGGCCTCCACGCGCTGGGGCTGACCCCCAACTCGGTAACCCTACTCGGCTTCGCTGTATCACTGGGGGCCGCGGCCCTGGTAGGGGGTGGCTTCCTGCTCGCCGGTGGCGCGGTATTCCTGGCCGGCAGCGTCCTCGACCTGCTGGACGGCGCCCTGGCCCGGCTTACCGGGCGGGCCACCAGGTTCGGTGCCCTCCTCGACTCGGTGATGGACCGGCTGGGCGAGGCCGCCCTGTTCCTGGGGATGGCCGTGTATGCTTTGAGGGCGGACCTCAGCGACGGCAGGCTGACCTTTTTCGTCGTAGTCCTGATTCTCGCCCTGGTGTTCTCCCAGACGGTCAGCTACCTTCGGGCCAGGGGGGAGGGTCTCGGTGTGTTCAGCAGAACGGGCCTGATGACCCGGCCCGAGCGGGTGGTCCTGTTCTCCTTAGGCCTTATACTGGGGCAGCGTCCGCTGGAGATCATCCTGCTGGTAGTCGCGTCGGTATCCGCCATCACTCTGTTCCAGCGCCTTTTTAACATCCGGCGGGCCCTCGAGGAGCCCGGTGAGCCGGGGCGAGGGGCTGGATAGGTGGAATTGATCCGTTGTACACTATGGCGGGAGGCCTACTAAAGCGGGAGGCCTGCTAAAGAGGGTGTATCATGCCCCTGATACCCGATCGAGATAGGGACACCCTGAAGAGAGAGTTCCGCAAGGAGCTCAAAAACGACGTGACCATCAGGCTTTTCACCCAGAAGACCTCCCTCCTCACAGTGCTGGGGAGGGAGTGCCGGTACTGCGCCCAGACCCAGGAGCTCATAGAGGAGTTGACGGCTCTCTCGCCAAAGCTTCGTCTGGAGGTCTACGACTTTTACAGCCAGGCCGAGGAAAGGGAGAAGTATGGGGTGGAGCGGATACCGGCCATCGTCCTGGGAGACGAGGGAAACGCCAGGATGAGGTTCTACGGCATCCCGATGGGCTACGAGTTCGCCACCATCGTCCAGGATATCAAGACCCTGTCCAGGGGTGTGAGTCCCCTATCCATGGATACGCGGAAGAAGCTGCGCAAGGTTAATCAGCCGGTACATATCCGGGTCTTCGTCACACCGTCATGCGGGTACTGCCCCGAGGTAGCCAAGCTGGCCCACGCGGTGGCCCTGGAAAATCCTCTGATCTTCGCCGACGTCATCGAGGTGGAAGAGTTCCCGCCCCTCGCCCAGATGTACGGTGTGAGGAGCGTCCCCAAGACGGTGATAGGTACGGAGTCCATGCTTGCCAGGGTACTACCCCAGATCCAGTTCGACGGGGTGGTGCCCGAGGCCGAGTTCGTGGAAAAGGTGCTGGAAGCGGGAGTAAGGGAGACACCGGATGAGTCCTCCGCCTGAACCAACCGGTCCGATGGACCGGGCGGGCGGCACGCCGGCTCGACTTGATGGAAAGGCAGGCGGCTAACGTGGCACGAGTGCTTAAGGGAGACCTAGGGGGGCAGGGCCTACGCTTCGCGATCGCGGTGGCGCGCTTCAATCAGTTCGTTACCCAGCGGCTCCTCGAGGGAGCGCTGGAGGCCCTGGCATCCCACGGTGTCAGGGATGAAGACATCCTCGTGGCCTGGGTGCCTGGCGCCTTTGAGCTACCCTTCGCGGCCAAGACCCTGGCCCAGACCGGCCAGTACGACTCCATAATATGCCTGGGAGCGGTCATCAGGGGGGAGACCACCCATTATGAGATGGTGGCCGGCCATGCCTCCAGCGGGATCGGCAGCGCCGCTCTCGACACCGGTGTCCCCGTGTCCTTCGGGGTGCTCACCACCGAGAACATCGACCAGGCGATAAACCGCGCCGGTGGGAAGTCCGGCAACATGGGCTGCAACGCCGCGGTGGGAGCCATAGAGATGGCCCGGTTTGTTAGAGCCGTGAGGGGCATAGAAGGCCCCTAGCAGGGTGCTGAAATAAGGCCGGCAGGTGGGCTAAAGACCGTTAACTCCCGTTGTTTTGGAGGGATGCACCCTATAGAGGAGAGGTCTCAGCCACCGGGGGAGGCCACTCCACCCCCGGATCAGGCCTTTGTCCCACCTTCAGCCCGGGTTTAAAGCCAATTTGGCCATCCGGACCAGGTTGTAGGCAGCCACCGTCAGGTCCGCCCACATCTGGTTGCGGGCTACCCCGATGTAACGCAACTTGCGCCCGCCGCCCACCGTCTTGGTCCAGCCGAAGATCTCCTCCACCCGCTTCCTCACCCGCTGGCTGATGGCATACCCCGGGTGACGGGTTGTCCTGCCATCGATGGCGCTGGACCGGCCTTTGGTATTTTGGGCCACGTGGGGCGTGACTTTCATCTCCCGACATCTAGCACCGAAGGCTCTGGCGTCGTAGTTCTTGTCTCCACCCAACGTTATCCGGCCTACTCCTCGTAAACGGGAAAGCAGTTCCACTGCGGCCTGCCGCTCCGCCCGTCCGTTGGCCTCAGTGACCAACACCCCCACCGCCAAGCCATTACGGTTCTCCATTAGCACGTGTCCGGCAAAGCACAGCTTGGCCTCCTTCCCAGGGCCCTTACGCGCCAGTCGAGCCTCTGGGTCCGTGGTGGAGGCATGGCTGTCGTTCTTCCTTTCTTCCCCGCGAAAGTCCACCTCGGGGTCGCGTCCTCCTCCCCTGGGCCCTCTACCATCTTTGGGTCGGAAGCTCTTCAATGACGCCCAAGATTCCAGCAAGGTCCCATCCACGGTGAAGTGCTCATCGGACAGCAGATTCCGGCGCTGAGCTTCGGCCAACACCTCTTGGAAGAATTGTCCAGACACCTCATGGTCCAATAGCCGAGTCTTGTTCTTGGAAAAGGTGGAGGAGTCGAAGGCTGGGTCCATGATGTTCAGGTCCAGAAACCATTTGAACAGCAGGTCATATTGCAGTCGCTCGCAGAACTGGCGCTCGCTCCTGATGGTGTAGAGACCCATCAGCAGGCATCCTTTTAGCAGGTGTTCAGGAGGAATGGAGGGGCGTCCCACCTTGGCGTACATGCGGCTGAAGGTGGGAGACAGCTCAGCCAAGGCCCGGTCGACCATGGGTTTGATTAGCCGGATGGGGTGGTCTTCGGGTATCAGCTGGTCCGGAGTCCCCGCACTTAGAATCATGGTCTGCCTTTCCACATCTCCTCGCATCCCGCTCCCTCCCCAAGTTTATCTACCCCGGACTATACCACCTACACAACGACCCCGTCAGGTACAGGTTTTTCAGCATCCTGCTAGTCCACCACCTTGTAGACTCTGTCTCCCCGCCTCACCCCGTCGCCCGCCTTTATCCCCACCGGCTGGCCGGCCGCAGCTTCGGTGACGTCCCGGTCTCCGGTCTAGGATATCCCGTCCACCGGGGGCACGGCAATTGACGGGCCTGTCACTCTATGCCAAAATGACTTGCCCAACCGTGGTAAGGAGGCAGCCATGACGGGGGTGGCAGCGAGCGCACTGCAGCTGGTGGGCAACACACCCCTGGTAAGGCTACGAAAGGTCGTCGGTGAGGGGTGCAGCCAGGTCCTGGGCAAGATGGAAAGCTTCAACCCCAGCGGCAGCGTTAAAGACCGCATCGCTCTCGCCATGGTAGAGGACGCCAAGGCCCAGGGGGTCCTCCAACCCGGCTACACCATTGTGGAGTCTTCCAGCGGCAACGGAGGCGTATCCCTGGCGATGGTCGCCGCCGCCAAAGGATACAAGCTGACCGTGTTCATGCCCGAAAACGCCCCCGTGGAGAGGCGCCGGCTGCTGGCGCGATTCGGAGCAGTCATCAGGCTGACCCCCTCCCATCTCAGGATGGAAGGCGCCCATCGAGAGGCATATGAGATGGCGGCATCGAATCCGGAGTGTGTGGCCCTGGATATGTTTCGTAATCCGGCGGTTGTCCGAGTACACCGTGACACCACCGCTGTAGAGATACTTCGGGACACCCAGGGCAGGTTGGATGCCTTCGTAGCGGGCGTCGGCACCGGTGGCACGCTCGCAGGGGTGGCAGAGCGGTTAAAGGAGGATGCCCCCTCGGTGTTGATCGTGGCGGTAGAGCCTGCCTCGTCCCCGGTGCTGTCACAGGGGAAGCCTGGGCCTCACGCCATTCCCGGGCTGGGGGCGGACTTCGTCCCGCCACTGCTGAACAGGGAGATGGTTGACGAGGTGGTCCCCGTCGCCGACGGGGATGCGGTCCAGATGTGCCTCCGGCTGGCCCGGGAAGAGGGCCTGCTGGTGGG
This sequence comes from Dehalococcoidia bacterium, assembly GCA_965247055.1. Taxonomy (GTDB): domain Bacteria; phylum Chloroflexota; class Dehalococcoidia; order Lucifugimonadales; family JAGWBF01; genus CBDFGE01. Next base: position 22,564 of record CBDFGE010000006.1, on the reverse strand, counting down.
CATCTCATCGGGAGCGAACGTCGTCGCTTCGCTGGAGATAGCCCGGCGCCTGGGCGAGGGCAAGACCGTGGTCACGGTGCTGCCGGATGGCGGGGAACGCTACCTTGCCTTCCCCATGTGATCCTGGCCGCGGTGTCGACGTAAGCGTACTCGAGGTGGCAGCGCCCTGAAGATACTGGTCACCAACGACGATGGTATCTACTCCTGCGGCCTCTGGGCCGCCGTTGAAGCCCTCCGGGAAGCCGGGGACGTCTTCGTGGTAGCGCCCGATCGGGAGCAGAGCGGTGTAGGGACGGCGCTGACCCTTCACGCGCCCATACGGGCCCGGGCTATCCCTCCTATGGCCGGGGGCTCCACCGGCAGGGTAACCGCGTACTCCGTGGATGGGACGCCCGGCGATTGCTCCGTCCTGGCCTTGGAGCACCTGGTTGGCCCCGTGGACCTGCTGGTATCGGGCATAAATCAGGGCTCCAACCTCGGGGAGGACGTTCTGATCTCCGGCACTGTGGGAGCGGCCCTCCAGGGGTTCGTCAGGGGCTATCCCTCCATCGCCATCTCGGTAGCGGCCATAAAGGATACCCGTTTCGACGTCGCCTCCGCATTCCTCAAGCTCCTGGGCCGGCGCCTGTCGGAAGGGGTCTCCCTGCCGCCCTCCCTGATAAACGTCAACATACCCAACGAGCCTTCGAAGCGGGTAAAGGGCGTGGCGGTAACCCGCCTGGGCCGCAGGAGCTACCGGGAATCGGTAAAGGAGGGGGACGACGGAAGGCACGGTTATTTCTGGATCTCGAGGGACAGACCTGTCGTTCAGGAGCAGCAGGAAGGCACGGACATCTGGGCCTTGGGGCGCAACCTCATCTCCGTAACCCCCATAGGCACGGGCCTTACCGACCTGGGCATGCTGCCCGAGCTGGAGCGGCTCTTCAAAGAGTTCCCGAGCCATATCCTGGGCGGGGCCTGACGGCCAAGGCACGCCCGCACCGCCCAGGGGTTGACGTACATTCTCCTGCCCTGGCGGGCCGTTGTGTTATACTTGAAGCTGCTGGAAGGGGATATAGCTCAATTGGGAGAGCGCGGCGTTCGCAATGCCGAGGTTGGGGGTTCGAGCCCCCCTATCTCCACCAACGGGCCCCTGTAGCTCAGTCAGGATAGAGCGGCGGCGTCCTAAGTCGCGCGTCGGGGGTTCGAATCCCTCCAGGGGTACCAGCCCAGGAGCGTAGCTCAGTTGGTAGAGCGCCGGTCTCCAAAACCGGTGGTCGGGGGTTCGAGTCCTCCCGCTCCTGCCAAAATCAGCCACAAAGTGGGGGCCATTCGGCCCCCACTTCTTTCGCTTGAGTGAGTGATTACCGGCATTTGGGCGCTTTTATGAATAGTTAGGTAAGGGCGGAGGAACGCTCAGGGAGGGGAGCGGGACACTCCACACGGCGAAACCGTAGCCCCGCCGCACAGTGAGCCCCGCCGCTCGGGCGCATCTTCTCGCGCCCGCTTGCATAGTTCCGGTCTCTCGGTTCTCCACCAATGACTTTGTCGTCCTTAGATCGATCGGTCTGATTTTCATCGCTTCACGAACCACAACCTTACTCACCCACGGACAGTCTCCGAGTTTCCGTCACCTTCCCCTTCCTGAACGTTCCTCCTTCACGGTTCTCAAGATTACCATCCGCCGATCGGGACTCGCTCTGCCCCGACCCGCTAGGCCGCGAGATTCGGCCATTCGGCCGGCCCCACCAGTCCGAAGGACTGGGCCACCATCGTCAGGTCCGAGACATCCACGTCACCGTCGTCGTCCAGGTCTGCACCGTTCGACGCAGCCCCGCGCCTCAGGGCACGGGACGCCAGTCGCAGGTCCCTACCGTCTACAGTCCCAGATCCGTCGACGTCCCCGGGGATGAGGACACCATCGCCCACCGTCCTGACATCGCCCGCGCCCAAATTCACGAAGCCTTCAATGGGGAGGTACCCAGGTATCCCGGCCCGGAGGCGGTACTGGCCCGGCACCAGCTGGACGAAGCCGAACCCGCCATCGCCACCCGTCGTGGCAGCCAGCCGCTCCTTCCCCACCAGGATCACCGTGAACCCTTGGAAGCTACCCCGTCCCGGCAGCACCACCCGCCCGTGAAGGCTGGCCGGCGCCGGGAGCGTCAGGACATGCCGCAGGTCCACGACTGCCGGGTGCGGAACACTTTGTACCAAGCGTGCCGTTTGCAGGCGCGGCACTCCCGGGTGCCCCGTGTCCTCAGGCGGAAAACGGTCTGGCTCCCACTACCGCCCAGGACCAAGTTGGGCCCCAGGAGGTAGGCCCCCAGAGCCAGGATACCCAGGAGCTTGACGAAGGTCCTCCGCGTAAAAAGGACGGCGTCCACCCTCTCGACCATGGTCCCTCCCATGGTGCATCCGTGCCCAGAACGATAGCACAAGGATGCCGCGAGGTCAATCAGCGGTTCCATCCCAGGAGGTGTAGTAATGGAGGTGCCCCTGTACCTTACAGGGGCGCGGTCGTGACATTGACGGCGGTAGACCTCGCTACTACACTTGTCCTCGTCAAGGGGCCGGCCTGTCTGGCGCGGCAGCCGCCGATGGGCCGAGAATCTGGATGGGGGTGGGAAGTCCATGGCGACCGTGGGAACGGGAGAGTATACGTACGAAGTCGTGGAGAACTGGGGACGATTGCCCGCCGGCTGGACCTTCGGGATGGTGACCGGGGTGGCGGTCGACTCCAGGGACAGGGTTTACGTCGTCCAAAGAAAGGCCGATGGTCCAGAAGCGACGATGGACCCCGCCCTCATAGGCCATCGCAGCCGCCCCAACACCCCCTCCGTGGTGGTGTTTGACCTGGAGGGGAACTACCTTGGATCGTGGGACCATGGCGCCATTTCCTATCCCCATAACATCTCTATAGACGCCAACGACTTCATCTATATCTCGGAACGGGACCTGCATACGGCGCTGAAGTTCACCCTTGAGGGAGAGCTGCTGCTGGAGCTGGGCACCCGGGGGGTGTATTCGGATACCGGATGCGACTGGTGGGCTGGGGAGGTGCTGCGGCCCGGTGGTCCCTTTAACATGCCCGGCAAGTTTGTCTCTTCGCCCACTGGAGACTTATACGTGGCCGATGGAGACCGGAACTGCCGAGTCCACCGGTTCTCCGCGGAAGGTACCCTCATCTCCTCCTGGGGGACCCCCGGCAGCGGCCCCCTTCAGTTCCGGGTGCCCCATAGCATCTGGATAGACAGGCAAGGCGTACTATATGTGTGCGACAGGGACAACCACCGCATCCAGCTCCTCTCACCCGACGGAGAGTTCATCGGCCAGTGGACCGGTTTCGATCAGCCCACCGACATATGTATGGATGCCGCGGAGCAGACCGTCTACATCACCGGGCAGGGGGACAACCACCGGGTCAGCGTCCTGAATAGAGAGGGGAAGTTCCTGGCGTGCTGGGCTCCCCCCGCGTCGAACCACGGGATATGGGGCGACTCCCGGGGCGGGCTGTACATCGCGGAGGAGCTCAGGAAGGGAGTGACGAAGTACGTGAGGCTCTAGCCGGTTTATATGGTTGACATTCCGATTTACGCGGCATATAATGGCCCGCGACTGGACTCAACCGAAGATTAAAGAAAGAAGGGATCATACGAATGCTTAAACCCCTGGTGTTTCTGATTGGCCTGGCGATGGTGGGACTTCTGGCCGTGGCCTGTGGGGACGATGCCACGTCGACTCCGCTGCCTACCGTCACGCGCGTTGCGGCCACTCCGACCCCTGCGGCGCCGGCGATGATGACCAGTACCACCGACCGTCTGGTAATGGCCGGCCTGTCCCTGGTCCTCGAGACCAACATACCATGGAACACCAACCAGGCAGGTTGGGACAAGGGCCAGATGGCCGACTGGCTGCTGGCGATAGACCAGGACACGGGCAAGTTTGTCCCCAACCTTGCCACCAAGTGGACGGCAGGCGCCGACGGCAAGAGCTGGACCTTCGACCTGCGCGACGGAGTGGAGTTCCACCACGGCTGGGGAAAATTTACGGGCAATGACGTCAAACACTCCATTGAGATGACCATGGCGGAAGGGGCCGTAGCGGATGACGCTCCCACCTTCAAGGCTACCATAGAAAGCATCGAGGTGCCCAACGACCGGCAGGTGATAATACGCCAGAAGGTCGTGGATGTGTTCTCGATTCCATTCTTTAACTCCGGCTCCACCGGCGCTACCATCATGTCCAGCAAGGCGCAGTGGGACGCTGAGGGCGAGGCGGGAATGATAGCCAAGCCCGCCTGGACCGGCTCGTACCAGTACGCTACCCGGAGCCCGGGGAAGCTGGAGATGACACGGGTAGAGAACCACTGGAGGCAGACTCCGGAGTTCAGAGAATTCGAGATGAACTTCATCAAGGAGAGCGCCACCCGCATGGCGATGCTCCTGGCCGACGAGGCCCACCTGGCCGTGCTGCCGAAGAGCCAGCAGCCGGAGGCGGAGGCCCAGGGCAAGAGGATTGCGAAGAGCCTTGTAAACTCTCAGTTATTTAACTGGTTCTGGGGCGGACTGTATTGGGCCACCCCTGAGCACTTGGATTGCTGCGGGCCCCGGTTCCCCTGGGTGGGCGACAGTGAGGACGACGAGAACGCCCGCAAGGTGCGCCAGGCGATGAACAAGGCCATCGACCGGGAAGGACTGGTCAACGAGTTCTTCAAAGGCGAGGCTGAGGTAGGCTGGGTGTACCCGTTCCACCCCGACCTGCCGGGCTGGAACCCGAGGTGGGAAGCGGAGTTCGACGAGAAGTACGGCTACGACCCGGTGAGGGCCAGGGAGCTGCTGGCCGAGGCGGGGTACCCCAACGGATTTGCCTTCGATCTGGCCGTACCCCCCAGCCCGAGCATTCCGGAGCAGGTGCCCGTAGGTGAAGCCATGGGCCAGATGTTCGAGGCCGTCGGGCTGAGTCCAACCATCGTGATACCGACGTTCCCGGCCTTCATAGAAGACCAGCGTGGCTTCAGGACCCACGGGAAGCTATACCCCGTGCCCAGCGGCTACCGGGACCCCCAGATAAGCATCCGGTTCTTTAACGACTGGAAGGACGGGGTCGTGCACACGTACGATACCCTGACCATCAAAGCCAATCTGGACGGCGCGGTGAGCTCCATCAGCGAGGACGCGCGGGAGGGGTTCCTGAGGGCCATCGGCGATGAGAAGTACGATCAGTTCGCCGAGGTGCCATTCGTGTTCTTCAAGGCTTCCATCGCTTTCGATCCGAAGGTGGTCCAAGACTACAAATTCCCGGGGACTCGGCGGGAAGCCTATAGCCATCTGGAGTACATAAAAGCCGCCTCGACACAGTAAGGGGGACGGTCCGAGCTGCAAACTCGGTTTACCATTGCCTAGCGGGAGAGAGCCAGGGGTCTGAAGTGACGGAAGTCCAGACCCCTGGCTCTGCACTTATGGGTGACTGATGCAACGGTTCATCCTCATTAGAACGATTCACTCGTTGATCGCCCTCTGGGTCGTCTCCGTGGTGGTCTTTGCCCTGATCCGCGTTACCGGAGACCCGGCTAGCGCCACGACGACTCTGGAGTGCAACGCGGCGTGCGTACAGGAGCTGCGGGAATACTGGGGTACCGACAAACCGTGGCCTGAGCAGTACTGGATCTACGTGAGCGACATGTTCAAGGGAGACTTTGGCGACTCGTACCAGTATGATAAGAACACCAAGGGGCTGATCTTGGAGCGGCTTCCCGCCAGTGTGCAGCTCGCGGGTGTCGCCCTGGTAATAAGCATCCTCCTCGGGGTCCCCCTGGGGGTAATCTCCGCGGTAAAGAGAGATACGCCCCTGGACTTGTTAGGCAAGATCATCGCACTACTCGGCCAGTCACTACCGTCCTTCTGGGTTGGGATAGTCCTGATGTGGATCTTCGCGGTCCGGCTGGACTGGCTGCCCACCTCCGGAAAGGGTGGCATAGAGCATATGATCCTCCCCGCCGTGACGCTGGGGTGGTTCAATGTGGCGGCGATTCTACGACTGGTGCGCTCTTCCATGCTCGAAGTGCTGGACAGCGAGTACGTCAAGCTGGCGCGTATCAAGGGGATTCCCGAGTGGAAGGTGACGTGGAAGCACTGCCTTCGCAACGCCGCCATCACCCCACTCACCTATTTTGCCATCATAGGGGTGACGGTGCTGACCCAGGCCCTGATAACGGAGAGGGTCTTTGTCTGGCCGGGGGTGGGCAGCCTGGCCCTGGACTCGGCCATTAACAAGGACTTCGCCGTGATACAGACGTTGGTGCTCATGTTCGCCACCATCTACATCGTCACTGCCCTGGCGGTGGACATCCTGTACGCCTATCTGGACCCCAGGATCCGGTACGCCTGAGGACCTCAGGCGTGCTGAGTTCTAAACGTTAGTCGAGGCCGACCCTTTGCCGAGAGGACTTCAACGGGGGGCTAAGGTGGCATGATAGGGCGACTCAGCCGACTCTGGTCTGGGGGCAGTCCCTCGGGGCCTGAGGCACAGGTGCCCGCCCGCCGGGGCGCGTTTCGCCTCGTGGCAGCTGTGCGTCAGTATCCCGTACTGCCCATCACCGTCTTGCTGCTGGTGTTGGTCATCCCCGGCATCTTCGCCAATCAGATAGCCACCTACAACCCCACCCAGGGAGTTTTGGGAGAGCGCCTGTCGGCTCCCGCATGGGTAGGGCCGACGGTGACGGTGCGGAAGGTAGTGGTCGAGATAGATAGGCAGGACTTCCAGAGTGAGATCCTCCTCGACGACGCGCAGAGGCTGGTGAGAATCGGAGACGCCACCGTGGTAGGCGGCCCCGAGGGGAAGGAAGTAGCCCTGGGTGACGAGATACGCACTGTTACCAGGCGAGGTGGCTCGTGGGACCACCCCCTTGGTACCGATAACGTCGGACGGGACGTCCTCAGCCGCATCATCCACGGCGCCCGCATCTCCCTGGTGATCGCACTGGTATCTATCTTCCTGGGCGGAATGGTGGGCGTTACCCTGGGCCTCCTGGCCGGATATTTTGGCGGATTCGTGGACCACCTTATAATGCGCGTGGTCGATATATTCATGGCCTTCCCGGCCATTCTGCTGGCCCTGGTGCTGGCGGTGATTCTGACACCAGGATTCACGACCGTGGTGTTCATCATTGCACTGGTAATCTGGGCGCGCTACTCCCGCATGGTAAGGGGGGAGACCCTCCGCATCAGGGAGCTGGACTTCATAGCAAGAGCCAAGGTAGCCGGAGCTTCCAGCCCCCGGATTATCGTCCGACACGTCTTCCCCAACATAGCCAACAGCGTCATAGTGCTGGCCACCCTCGAGGTGGGCCAGGTGATCATCTTCGAGGCCGCCCTCAGCTTCCTCGGCGTGGGCATCCCGCCGCCCCATCCGGCCTGGGGCCTGATGGTCGCCGACGGGCGGGCCTTTGTCATAACCCACTGGTGGCTGTCCTTCTTCCCCGGGCTGGCCATCCTGCTTACGGTGCTCTCCATGAACCTGTTCGGTGACTGGCTGCGGGACAAGCTGGATCCCCGGCTTAGGAACGTATAGCCCAGGTAGCCGCCACCCGGCCGGTTATCGCCTTTCTCGGCAGCTCCAATATCGCCCGTGCCATAGCACTAGCGCTCTCCGTCGCCGCCCGATGGAAGCCATGGGAAGGGGCGCTTCTGCGAGAAGATGATGTCGCCGGGATCCACGCCGCACATCGCCGCAGGCGACTCGTAGTGTGGGGTATTGACGAGCTGAAGTTAGTAGGGTATAATTGGTCTGACCAGTTGACCATCAGTCCTCTAATGGGAGGAGCCCGATGACACTAGTGGAGCTACTGGAGCAGGGTGAGGCGGCTCGCCCCGCCATCTGCATCCCCGACGGACCCACCGTTACCTACGACTCCCTCAGGAGTCAAGTGTACTCCTTGGCTGGTGAACTGCGAGGGCTTGGTATAACGCGCGGCGATCGAGTCGCTATCGTGCTGCCCAATGGAGTGGAGGCCATAATAGCCTTCCTGGCCGTTACCGTTTCCGGTGCCACTGCCGTGCCTCTGAACTCGGCCTACACGACCGCTGAGTTTCGTTTCTACTTAAAGGACATCGATGCCCGGGTGCTCATCACATGTCCCCAGGGTGCCGAAGAAGCCCGAAAGGCCGCTCCCCCTTCGACGATTCAGATTGATGCCACGTCCGACACGAATGGTGAGGTGAGATTCTCGCTCCCTGAAGGCGAGAGCATCTCAGGGCCCTACGAATTTCCTGGAACCGATGATGTGGCGTTGCTGCTCCACACCAGCGGTACTACAGGCCGTGCCAAGCAGGTGCCCCTCACCCACGGCAATCTGACGATATCGGCCCGCAACGTGATGGAGACATACCGGCTGACCTCTGAAGACGTTTCCCTGTGCGTGATGCCCCTTTTCCATGTGCACGGCCTGGTAGCCTCCACGCTGGCCACCCTCCTCTCGGGCGGGACGGTCATAATGCCCCGGCGTTTCAACCCCTTGAACTTCTGGCCGGTGGTCGAGGCGCACAAAGTCACCTGGTACTCCGGCGTGCCTGCCATGCATCAGGTCTTACTGAACCGCGCTAAGAGCAAGGGAAGCCGTGGCTCGGGCCCGGAAAGGTATCCAAGGATACGCTTTATCCGTTCATGCAGCTCACCGCTGCCTCCAACCACCATGCTGGAGATGGAGGAGATGTTCGGCGCGCCAGTGCTAGAGGCATATGGCATGACCGAAGCAGCTCACCAGGTAGCCTCCAACCCTCTGTCCGCGGAGAACCGGGTGTTGGGCTCCGTGGGTCGTGGCACTGGAGTGGCCATCGCCATCGTCGATGAAGAGGGAAGGATGCAACCCCCTGGCGTGAAGGGAGAGGTAGTGATTCAAGGGCCCAACGTCATCCAGGGGTACGCCAACAATCCTGAAGCCAATGATGCCTCCTTCACCAACGGCTGGTTCCACACCGGTGACGAGGGTATATTGGACGCCGCTGGCAATCTGACGCTGGTGGGACGCTTGAAGGAGCTTATCAACCGCAGTGGAGAAAAGATCTCCCCTTGGGAGATCGACGAAGTCCTGCTGGCCCATCCGGCGGTGGCCCAGGCGGTGGCCTTCGGTACCCCCGATGCTATCCACGGTGAAGAGCCTTGCGCGGCGGTGGTGCTGCGCGAACCCGCATCCCAGGCGGATCTGATCGCCCACTGCCGGGAGCACCTGGCGACGTTCAAGTGCCCCAAGATCATCCACATCGTCGAGGCCATTCCGCGAACAGCCACCGGCAAGGTACAACGCCGTCTGGCCGCCGCAACGTTCGCCGGTCAGCCAGCCAAATCCTCTGACATCAAGGTGTCTCTGTTATCCAGTTCTATGTAGCGGATGAGCCCATGAGATTCGCCATCGTGGGTGCGGGCGCTATTGGCGCCTTCCTGGGAGCCAGGTTAGCCCGGGCCGGAGAGGATGTTTACCTCATCGCTCGCGGACCTCACCTCCGGGAGATGCAGAGCCACGGGGTGCGTGTTCGTAGCCCAGAGGGAGACTTTGAGGCCCAGCCCACGGCCACCGACGACTTTGAGGCAGTGGGCCCTGTGGACTTCCTGTTCCTTACTGTAAAGGCCCACAGCCTTCCGGGGATAGCACCGAGACTGGCCCCGTTGCTGGGGCTAGAAACGGCTGTGGTGTCGGCGCAAAACGGTATCCCATGGTGGTACTTTCATCGTCATGGAGGTCCGTGGGAAGGGACCTCCCTTGAGAGTGTGGACCCTGGAAGCGTTATAGCCGGTGCCATCGAGCCCGACCTGATTGTCGGGTGTGTGGTCTATCCATCAGCGGTGATTGTCCAGCCTGGGGTCATTGAGCACATCGAGGGCAACAGGTTTGCCATCGGAGAGCTAGATGGGTCTCAAAGCGACCGTTGTAAGCGCCTCTCATCTGCCCTCACCGGCGCAGGATTCAAGTGCCCCATCCGGCGGCGAATCCGCCACGACCTGTGGGTAAAGCTCCTGGGGAACATGGTCTTCAACCCCATGAGCGCGCTTACCGGGGCCACTCTGGTGGAGATGGCCACCCATAGCGAGGCTGGTCCCGTTGCAAGAGCGGCGATGGCCGAGGCGGACAGTGTAGCCCGAGCTTTGGGAGTCGAGCTGGCGGTGAGCATCGACCAGCGTATGGCCGGCGCAGCAAACGTGGGCCATCACAAGACCTCCATGCTACAGGACCTGGAGGCCGGCAGGCCCATGGAGCTGGAGAGTGTGGTGGGCGCGGTGCTGGAGCTGGGGGAGAGGCTGGGGATTGCCATGCCCCATACCCGGACCCTTTATGCCTGCACCAAGATGCTGGCTCAAAGCCACGCAGACTCTTCGAGGCCTTGATCCCGTGGACGCGCGACCGATTGGTCATATACGGCGGGCAGCACACCGGGGCCACGTCCGGCAAAGGATTACGCCACGGTCGTCCATATCAAGCTAATGGAGGCGCACCATGCCCAGAGACAATGAGCCGCTCGGAGACATCGCCACTGAGGTGCTCTTCGAGAACGAGCGTGTCAAGATATGGAGTTTGATCGTCGAGCCGGGACAGGCCAGCCCCTGGCACCTGCACCCACGAGACTACATCACCGTTACGGCAGAGGGAGACCACATCACGCTAGAGCTGGAGGACGGCTCCACCGAGCCCAGTGTACACCAGCCGGGGCGCTGGAGGTATCACACCGATCACGAGGTACACCGTGTGGTCAACAATAGCGGCGCTCGCTACAGGAATGTTCTTATCGAACTCAAGGCCTGAATGCACATCCTGGCGCAAGGCTGGACACCAGATGTAGCCAGATCAGTTACGATAGAACGATGGATGGAGGTATTACATGGAAACCGTTGAAGATAGAGCTACGCTGGGTGGAGGGTGTTTCTGGTGCCTGGAGGCCGTTTATGAGCGGTTGCGTGGCGTGATCCAGGTTATTCCGGGCTATGCTGGTGGCCATATTGCTAACCCAACATATGAGCAGGTCTGCTCCGGACAGACCGGCCACGCTGAAGTGGTGCAGGTAACCTTCGACCCTGGGATTGTAAGCTATCGTGATCTGCTTCTGGTCTTCTTCACCATCCACGACCCCACCAGCAAAGACCGGCAGGGCGCGGACGTCGGGCCAATGTACCGTTCGGCCATCTTCTACCACTCGGAACCGCAGAAGCAGGACGCTGTAGCGTTGATAGCGGAAACCGATGCTCAAGGAATCTGGGCAGGCCCCATAGTGACCCAGGTTGTACCCCTCGAGGCTTTTTTCGAGGCGGAGGAGTACCACAAGCAATATTACCTTCGTAATCCCGAACTGCCCTACTGTCGCATCGTTATCGAGCCAAAAGTCGCGAAGCTGAGAAAGGAGCATTTGGCTTTGCTACAGGCCAAGCCCAGTTCGGCCCGGTAAGCTGCAAGACATAGGGAACCGTCTACACCAGCCGCGATCTTAATCGCGAAAGGAGGCCCGATATGCAGCGCATAGGCATGTGCCTCAACAACCAGCAGCCTCTAAGCCTCATGCGTACAGTGGCGCAGGCGGCGGAGGCCGAGGGCTACGAGATGTTCTGGGTCCCCGAGGGAATCGGGGCTGAAGCCCCCACCCTGATCGCCTCCCTGGCTGGCAGCACGTCCACCATGAAGTTCGGCACGGGCATCCTGCCCGTCTACAACCGCACCCCCACCCTGCTTATGCAGATGGTCCTCAGCATGAACCAGATAATGGAGGGCCGTTTCATCCTGGGACTGGGCGCCGGCCACGCCCCAGACCTCTGGAATCACCATGGAGTGAAGATGGAGCGGCCCTTCTCGCGGATCCGCGACTGTGTGCACGTGGTCCAGGAGACGCAGCGCAATAACGGCCGTCTCTCATACGAGGGGCGGGTTGTGACGGTGCCCAACCTGCACTTCACCATGCCTGGTCAGAGCACTTCCCCTTCACAGTCTCCGAACACCCCCATGCCGAAGCGGCCCGTTCCCGTCTACCTGGCGGCCCTCGGCCCCAAGATGGCTGCGCTGGCCGGGGAGATCGCCGACGGTGTGCTCTACAACATGGCGCCACCCGAATATCTGGAGGAATCCATACGAGGCGTGAGGGATGCCGCCCGCAAGGCAGGGCGAGACCCGTCGAAGGTCGACATACAGTGTTTAGTGAACTTCGGACTCGGCTCGTCGGGGGAGCAGTTCTGCCGCCTGCGAGTAGCCCGCTTTTTGAGGCTTCCCTTCTACCAGAAGCTGTTGAGCGGGTGCGGATATGCGGCCGACGTCGATCGGGTGGTGTCGGCCATGGGTCCCGACTTTGACCTCGATAAAGGCGCTGCTGTGGTCGGCGACAGGATACTGGAGAGCCTGGCTATCGTGGGCGACCCCGAGACCTGGGGAGACCAGGTAGCCAGGAGGACCAGGGCAGGGGTCGACGTTCTCTGCCCGTACCCTTATGCCCATATTCCCGGCGCCTCCCCCGAGGAGTCGATCCTGGAGGACCTCCGGGCCATGGGCAACGCCGTAAAGTAGCACGTGGCCCTTCATCGATGCCTCCAAAGGTACCGTGGCGAGTTTGTAACCTACATCGTACTTGATGTAGAATCGGTGGCAGTTGATTGTTCCGGGAGTGGAGTAATGGAGACCGTCAAATTCACCCACATGGCCGACGGTACGCGGGAGGACTATCTTCTCCTGAATCGCTTGGAGAAGGAGCAAGAAGCGGGTTTGGCCGGCCGAGTACTGGACCAGCTGAGGGGCCTTGAGCGCTCCTTCGGCGGGTACCAAGTGGACCGGCTGGAACATTCGCTCCAATGCGCCAGCCGGGCCTACCGCGACGGTGCTTCAGAAGAGATGGTGGCCGTGGCACTGCTGCATGACATCGGCGACCTGCTGGCGCCCCACAGCCACAGCGAACTGGCGTCCGTTATATTGAAGCCCTATGTGTCCGACGAGGCCCACTGGATTTTGCGCCACCACGGTGTGTTCCAGGCCTACTATTACGCCCACCATCTGGGCGGCGACCGGAACGCCCGCGACCGGTATCGGGGCCACCCACATTTCGACGCCACTGTGCATTTCTGCGAAGCCTGGGACCAGCCGTCTTTCGACCCCGCCTATGATGGCATGGCATTGGAGAGCTTCGAGCCCTTGGTGCGCCGTATATTCTCCAGGGTGCCCTACAGTCTGTCGGATAGAGCTCCCAGTGATGAGGCGTACTGAACATACGGCCACGTCGGCGAACCGCCCTAAGCCGGAACGGCAGCAGCATTAGCTTCAAAAATGGCGGAGGGGGTGGGATTCGCATCCAGGCTATATTCATAGCTAAATATGGGGAGCTGTGACTCTAACACCCCACATTTTACCCATTAAACTAAAACGTCCTCGCCGTCCACCGCACCTCGCCGATGATGTCGGTCACGTAGGACATGTCAGTCATCATTCACTCCTGGTATCACTGCGATGTAGACGCATACGGCAGACTGGGACACATCTGCTCTTTTCCTTGGGTACTCTACCCTCAGTCCAGGAGCCCACACCACCTCCAAGCTCTCGGGTTTTCTATACCTCAGATGTGTCCCTTTCGCTGACGGCCTGCGCCCGTTTGTTCAACTCTGTCTGAGTAATAAACGAGGCAGCAGGAGAGAAGACAAGCCACAGGATGAATATGACCCACCTGTTGATGCTTCCGTCCGTGAGAGCCTCTACTGCCTCACCTTGCTTATATTCAGCATATAAATTGACGAAAGGGATGAGAGAAAGTAGAGTCCATAAACCAGGGCTGCCATCCAGACCTTTGTACTCGACCATCTCCTTTGAGGTGACATAGAACCAATAGATGCCGTAGATACCCAAGGTAATTATCATCAGTAAAACCTGCATCCCCATGCTACGCTGCTTGATCATGCTCTCTCCTTACCAAGTATCCTATCAATTCGCCCTATGGCGCGGGCCTTATTCATTGTCATAGCTCCTACTCCCCTATAGCGTCCTCGCCGACGGCGCGGCGGACGTACACCGAGTTGATTGGCCGGGGAGTCGCTCCTGAGCAAGCTCGGCTTGTGCTGCCAATGGCGACAGTCACCGAGTTCTACTGGACGGGTTCGCTGTACGCCTTCAGCCGAGTATGCCGGCAGCGGTTAGCCCCAGACGCACAAGCGGAGACCCGAGAGGTGGCCAAGCTGATAAACGACGCTGCCCAGAGGCACTTCCCGCACGCCTGGGCAGCGCTGATGGAGGAGGCATCGTGAACATCCGTGACCTACAGGGCGAGGCCAGAACGAGAGACGGTACTGTGGCAGAGCGAGATAAGCTCATCGATTTCATACGTGAGAGCAACCGGATAGAGGGCCTGCATCACGAGCCGGGGCATACGGAGATTACGGCCTACAAAGACTTCCTCGCCCTGCCCTCCATAAATGTAGCCGATCTTGAGCGGTTCGTAGCAGTTGTCCAGCCAGGTGCTGTATTGAGGCGAAAGCAGGGACAGGATGTGCGGGTAGGCTCACATCGGCCTCCCCGGGGTGGGGCCAAAATGGAGAAGTGGCTAACAGACATTCTGGATAAGGCGAATGCCGCGGGCCGTTTCTTGAACGCGTACATCGTTCATTGTGACTATGAAGGCCTTCATCCATTCACCGACGGCAATGGTCGCTCTGGTCGCGTGCTATGGCTGTGGATGATGGGTGGAATAGAAGCTGTTCCACTGGGATTCCTTCATGCGTTCTATTACCAGGTGCTGGATAATAGGAGGACTGGAGGATGAACTTTGCCAATACCAAAGTCGTACATCGTATGGGACAAAGGGAATCATTCAATGGGTGACTTATCCCACGAATACGGGCGACAGTGGGAAGGCATTGCTCAGAGCCGGAGGAGGAGTGAGAACCTATCTGAACTACAACGCGAGGCCCACGCCATCGCCAAGGAGCACGGCTGGTGGGACGAAGAGAGAACCTTCGGCGAGTTGATCGCGCTGGTGCATAGCGAGCTGAGCGAGGCGCTGGAGGCGTATCGGGATGAGGTGCTGCCATCGAAGCCGCACCTACTGTCCACCAAGGTCGCGTCTGAACTCGCCGACGTGGTGATCCGGGTGGCGGACATGGCGGAGTGGTTCAAGATTGATCTTGCCAAATCCCTTGAAGAAGACGAAGACCTTGGGGAGGCCAAACAAGCCTACTTAGAGTACAGACTGTCGGGAAACTTGGATTCGTTCGGTGAATGGATAGGCGCTATACATGAAGATATGGCAGATGCGGGATATCACCAACGCAACGGAGGTGACAATATGGGTTCGCATCTAGTGGCTGTCATATCGCTGGTTCAGGATATGGCCGCCCACTACGGCATCGACCTGGACGCCGCCATCAAGGCCAAGATGGAGTACAACCGGGGCAGAAGCTACAGGCACGGAGGGAAGGCGCTGTGAATAACCAAGACCAGCCCTATGCGTACCTTGCTAAGCCGTATTGGGAGCGGGATGACGTGCAGGTCTTTCCTGACCTCGCAAGCCTAGTCACTCGCTGCGATTCCGGCAAAACCTTTCGTGGGCCTGACAGTTTCCAGATCTGGGCGGTCTATCGGGATGGCGCAGAGGTTGAGGTTCCGAAGGAAGCATATAGCGTCCCGAATCCGTGTAGCTAAGGAGGAGGCTGAGTCCTTTGTGCGGCGGCGGTTAGATGAGGAGCCCGGCAGCCTCACGCGGCTGCGAGGCGCCTTTCGGTCTGATCCAGACCTGCCTTTTGACGACCAAGTCGCACAGTACATCGAGAACTCGCCCTGGCGCTGGAAGCGAGTTGAGGAATTGGCTTCATCCGATGCAGTTTCCCACGGAGGGAAGGCGCTGTGAGTGACATCAAGAAGGCTTGCCCGAAGTGCGGGAAGAACCTGGCGGTCCGCGTCAACGGAGAGACCCAGGAGGAGTTCTTAGGTTGTAGCCAGTACCCAGAGTGCGAACACACAGAGCCCCTGCCAACGGATATTATCCTACGACGCCAGGGAGCGGCGACGCTCCCCGGTTTGTGATCAAGCGGAAGTTTACATGACCAGACTGTCTCCAGAATTCTACCGGCAGCGGGGCGAAGAGGGCCGCCCCTACATACTCCACTACCTGGCAACAGGCGATGAGGGGTATGTCCCACCCCAGAGGCCCTGGGTCCGCGCCCCCAAACCCGAGCGATGTGGGCATTGCGGGACGGATGGTCGTATGAACCTCGTGCGTATTCGGCCCAGCAACGGGGATAAGGGGGATGGGTGGGCCTGCATCCAGTGTGGATGGACCCTGTATGACCCTGGGTATATTGGAAGACCTCAATGTGCCGGAGGGAAGGAGGCGAAAGTGAAGCCGATAAACCTAACCGTGCCCTGGCTCCCCGAATGGATCGACGCCGTAACGCTCTGGCCGTTCATCGTCTATCGCCGGGGCTGTGAGGACAGCATATCCCTTCGCCGCCACGAGTATTACCACTGGAGGCAGGCGGTCCAGTGGGGCGTCGTTCCCTGGTATCTGGCTTACGTGATCTTGCTGCCGTTCTACTGGAAACGCCCTCGGGAGCATCCCATGGAGGTCAGGGCCTATGCAGCCATGTGGCAAGAAGAGGAGGAAATATGACTTGCATCGTTGGTCTGGTCCATGAGGAGGTGGTGTATATCGGCGGTGATAGTGCGGGCGTTGGTGGCATGAGCTTAACGGTAAGGGCAGACGAGAAGGTCTTCCAGAACGGCGAGTTTCTTATGGGATTCACCACATCGTTCCGCATGGGCCAACTACTGAGGTACAGCCTGGAGCCTCCGCGCAGATATCCTGACGACGACATCCACCAGTACATGGTCGTGGACTTTGTTAATGCCGTTCGGGGGTGCCTGAAGGCTGGCGGGTATGCATCTAAGAAAGATGAAGTGGAGAGTGCTGGCACCTTTCTAGTGGGCTATCAAGGTCGTCTGTTCAAGATTGAAAGCGACTACCAGGTGGGTATCCCCGAGGACGGCTACGCTGCTGTCGGCTCTGGGCAGGACATTGCCCGGGGCTCCCTCTTCGCCACCCAGGGGCAGGAGCCTCGTAGCCGTGTGCTTACGGCTCTGAGGTCTGCGGAGCGATTCAACGCAGGGGTACGCGGGCCGTTTCATATTCTGCCGGAAACTGATCCAGAGCCGCCATTCCCACCTCCACCGCTTGAGCAAGAGCGCCGTGGGTGGTCCTTGGCGTGACGGAACCTAAAGAGTGAGAGGCGAAGAAATGTTGGAGTGTAGTCAGTTCAACATTGAGGCATATGCGTGCCCGAACCGGAGGCATTGCTACGCCTGCGACAAACACCGTCGCTGTGGGATAGGCTGGTTCAGGTTTCACGTTGGTCGTTGTAACAAGTATTGGCTGCGAGAGGATGCCCCAAGACCTCGGGCTGGGCAGCTACGGTAAAAGCCCCGGCACTGATGATTATTCCATTTTGCCTTAAGAAAATTCCCCCACTCCCCTCTTCTCACAAGTGGCATACCCTAAGACTTGACATGCATACCCTAAAGATACATACTATAGATGTGGAATTCGAGTGGGACGAAGCCAAGGAAAGGGAGACCCTGACGGCGCGGGGGATAGACTTCGCATCGATAGCTGGTTTCGATTGGGATACTGCGACGGTGGAGCGCAGCGACCGGCAAGGTGAGACACGTTGGGCCGCCACCGGATATATCGAAGACCGCCTCCACAGGGTCGTCTACACCGAGCGCGGCAACAGACGCCGCATCATCAGCCTACGCAAGGCCAACGCACGGGAGAGGAGACACTATGAGCACCAACGCTGACATCGATCAACTGCCATTTCTGGAATATGCCAGGTTGATGCTAGCCCAGACGGGGTCAACCGCGACCTTTGACGCTCTTGTGTTCAGCCCGTTGACTGAGTTGCAGATCGAGGCACAGTATGGTGAGGAGACCGCCATCAATGTTGGGATAGCCCGAGACCCGGAGGACCCGACGTGGTGGAAGGAAGACTATGCCCGAATGCGTCGGTCCATTGGCAGGGCACGTCGTGCCGGCACAGATGTTGCAATCCCCCCAGGAGAGACGTTGAAGGCCGAGCTCGTGGCCAGGGGTATTAGTCAACGCAAGCTGGCCAAGTCAATGGGCCGGCCTGCCGGAGCCATCAATGGAATTGTCACGGGCCGCAAAGCAATCACCCCGCAGACAGCTCTGGAGCTGGAGGAAGTGCTGGGAGTCCCAGCACACGTGTGGGCGAGGCTGGAGGCTGACTATCGGCTTGCCCTGGCAAGGCAGGAGATGGCGATGAGTGAGGACGCCAAATAGATTCCTTGAGGCAATAAAGGGAGAAGACTTGATGCTAGAGTATAAGGGCTACTTGGGGGAGGGCATCTACGACGGCGGTGTGCTGCATGGCCGTGTGATCAACAGTGGCTCGTATCCGATTGCCAACTGTGAGGCGACCGATGTGGAGGGACTGGAACGGGAGTTTCGCATCTCCATTGACGAGTACCTGGCCTCGTGTGAGGAGCACGGCGTGGAGCCCGTCAAGCCCTTCTCCGGCAAAGTCTACCTACGCATGAGCTCTGAGCTTCACCAGCGGGCGATGCTGGCTGCCGTGGAAGAAGGCATGAGCCTTAACGCCTGGGTTAGGCATGCTTTGGAGAAGGCCGTGAGCCGAGGCGCTAAGTTGGGAGCCGTCACTGACGCCAGGGGTCAGGCCGCGGATGCGTAGGAGACAAGATGAGGGGGGATCGACATGCCAAAGATTCACCATCCCAGAATACTCTTGGCACTGCTCCTGGTTATGGGATTGAGCGGCATAGTGGCTGTCGTTGCAAACCAACAAGACTCTGATGTCAAGGCTATGCCCTTACCGATTCCGACACCGGGGCCGCTGGACGAGGCTGCTAAGCAAGCTGCCGTTGACATCGTCCGGCAGTCGGGAGTAGTCGAACGCATCGCAGGCAACCAGTCCTGGACTGCTTCCTATTTCTTCCGGAGTGCAATTGCAGGCACCGCCAACGGCGTTGGCTTCAATGCCTCGTGGGAACAGCCCGTAGAAAGCTCGGGTCCATGGAGCAGTGTTCGGTGTCGAGGAACTCGTGTCTTTTCAAGTAACAGCGTTTGGGCTAATGTGACCCGTCTCAAGATTGACGTCGATGTGGAACATCGGGAGGTAGTGGGCTTATCTGTCAGATACAAGCGGCCAGTGCCTGGTGAAACGCCGCCACTAAACGCCGTACATGTTTCGGGCGCTGGCCCTGACTACCAAGGGACAGTGCGCGACCTGGAGACCAGACAGGTAATCTTCTCGGGCCTTGCGAAAGCCGCCCCCGACGACGTGAGAGTTTGCCCGCGTGGTAAGGAAGATGACTAAGCGTCTTCGTGAGGTCGCAGGTACCGGAGGGGAAATAGATCAGGACTCCTTCTTTTCCCCATCATCACCAGTTCCTTTAGCCCTGGACTCCCTGTAGCGCCCATCATTGGGGGTGGCGAAACAGGAATACAGTTACAAGATTGTCTCCTATGCGGAGCACGGAGTGGGAAACCACATCACTGTCTTGATACTCTGGGACCTTGTCCACCATCGAATTGAGGGCCGACTCAGTTTGCTGGAGTGTCCCATTGAGGCCAGGACCGAGGAGGTCGGGTTTGAGGGAATCAACATCAATGGCAGGTAATCGGACCGCATCGACCCAGATCGAATAGTGCTTTCCCATGACATAAACCTCCTGTTAATGGTCCAGACTGGACAACATCAAGAATCGCGGCTCCAAGAGATAGCCCGGGAATAGATCAGGAACGCTCCTTCCTTTCCCCATCGTCTCTGTCCCCCTTGGCCCTGGACTCGCTGTAGCGGCCCTCCCGCTCCCACGTGTCCACGGCTTCTTTCGAATACCGCTTCTTTTTCGGGATTCGCTTCCACCCCAGCAGGTGACGCAAGGCCAATGCGATGGCCTTAGAGTTGGCAGGAGTAAATCGCCCGGTCCTCCACTGCCAAAGGGTTCTGTAATCTGATCCAAGCTCATCGGCTATGGCCGAATAGGTCCACCCCTTCGCATTGAGCTGAGCAATGAGGGTCTGAATCTCGCTGGGTTCTGTCATGGATGCATGATATATCACGATTTAGGATATTGTCAATTCTGTATATTTAGCCAATATCTCTTGACAATTATCCTGAAATATGATACTATTAAACCATGGAAACCAACCAGACCAACAAAGGAGCAGCCACCATGACGACCGTATCGCCGGTGACCCAAATCGAGGAGCTGAGCAAGAGGCTGGATAGGGCCAGGGAGATCGTGGGGCAAGATCGAGTAGCCCCGGTGGGGTCACGTCCCGTCAAGTGGTGTAAGAGAGCGTCATCCTGTTGATCGCGGTCTATGCCGCCGCCTTCGCTAGATCCGCCTCGGGTAGAGCTTCGTCGATGCTGTAGACCGCGGGTGTCATGTAACGAGGGCCGATGGCCCATTCGTCGTGCTGTTCGGCCAGGACAGCCCCAACGAGGCGACGCGCGGCCGGCCGGTTGGGAAAGATACCCACCACGTTGGTGCGGCGCCGTATCTCCTTGTTGAGACGCTCCAGGGGGTTGTTAGACCAGATCTTCTTCCAGTGGGCGAGTGGGAAGCTGGAGAAGGCCAGGACGTCCGCACCAGCCGCGTCCAGTAGAGAGGCCACCTGAGGGAACGGGTCCTGTAGCTGGGCGATCACCCGCTCGAGCTGTGCGTGGACCTCCTGAGGGGACGGCTGCTGGTAGATGGTGCGTACCATGGTGGCCACCCAGGGCTGAGCGCGCCTGGGGACCCGAGTGAGCAGGTTGGTCATGAAGTGTGTGCGGCACCGTTGCCAACTGGCCCCACCGAAGACAGTCGCGATGGCATCCCTGAGTCCCTGATGCGCATCCGATACCACCAGATCCACCCCGCTCAGACCCCTGGCCGACAGTGAGCGCAGAAAGGCCAGCCAGAAGGCGCCGTCTTCACTGGTACCCACGTCCATCCCAATGATCTCCCGCTTGCCCTCGCCATTGACCGCCGTCGCCACCACCACGCTGACGTTGACGATCCTACCGGCCTCTCTGACCTTCTGGGTTAGTGCATCCAGCCACAGGTAGGGGTATGATCCGCCGTCCAGCGGCCGACCCAGGAAGTCCTCCACCACCTCGTCCAGCTCGGAGCAGATACGGGACACCTGGCTCTTGGAGATACCCTCGCACCCCAGGGCCTTGACCAGGTCGTCCACCCGCCTTGTCGATACACCTTCCACATAGGCCTGCTGGATCACAGCCAGCAGAGCTCGCTCGCTGCGACGCCGTGGCTCCAGCAGGCTCGGGAAGTAGCTCCCCTCTCGAAGCTTCGGGATGTGCAGTTCCATAGTCCCTACCCGGGTATCCCACGCCCGGGACCGATACCCGTTGCGCTGGGTCACCCGCTCAGGGCTGCGTTCTCCATACTCAGCACCGGTCCTCGCAGACACCTCCGCATCCATGATCCCCTCTACCAGCACTCTCAGAGCCTCCCGTAGGAAGTCCACGTCACCGTCCATTCCCCCCTTGCGCAACAACTCCAGCAGGTCCATCCTGAGGTGGACCCCAAAATTCGGACAGGTGGCTAAGAGAGAGTCCCGCTCCTAAAATAGGACGGAAACAAGGAGCAGGACATGAAGCAAACACGTAAGAAGCACAGCCCAGTCTTCAAGGCCAAAGTGGCTTTGGCCGCGCTCCAGGGGGAGCACACCATTGCAGAGCTGGCCAGCCAGTTTGAAGTCCACCCGAGCCAGATCCATGCCTGGAAGAAGGCCTTGACTCAGGGGGCGCCGCACCTCTTTGAAAATGGTGGTGGACGCCAGGAGAAGGACCAAGAGGTCCTCACTGCCCAGCTCTACCAACAGATTGGGCAGCTCAAGGTGGAACGGGATTTTTTGTCACGGAGCTTCGGGTTGTGAGCCGGTCCCAACGCCGGGCCATGATTGACCGAGAAGAACCGAAGCTGTCTCTGGTGCGCCAGTGCGCCTTGCTGGGTATCAGCCGCTCCTCGTTGTACTACCTGCCAACCGAGGCCGGCGCCGAGGACTTGGAGTTGATGGCCCTCATAGACCAACAGTACCTGAAGACACCTTTCTACGGCTCCAGAAGGATGACTGCCTGGCTCAGCAATCACGGACACCAGGTCAACCGCAAGCGGGTCCGCCGGCTGATGCAGCTGATAGGCCTGGAGGCCATCTACCGGCGTCCCAACACCAGCAAGCCAAACCCAGGGCATAAGGTCTATCCGTACTTGCTCAGGGGGCTGGAGATCAACCGGGTCAACCAGGTGTGGGCCACCGACATCACCTACATACCCATGGCTCGGGGTTTCCTCTACTTGGTGGCCATCATGGACTGGCACAGCCGCTACGTGTTGGCCTGGCGGCTGTCCAACACCCTGGAGGTAGACTTCTGTGTTGCGGCTCTGGAAGAGGCCTTGAGCAAGGGTCGGCCACAGATCTTCAACACCGACCAGGGCAGCCAGTTCACCAGCGAGGCCTTCACCAGCATGCTGCTGGCGCAAGGCGTTCAAGTGAGCATGGACGGCAGGGGCCGGTGCATGGACAACGTCTTCGTGGAA
>CBDFGE010000005.1:0-584860 GCA_965247055.1 Dehalococcoidia bacterium | reverse complement strand
TTTGGTGGGCCTACGTGTACTGAACTGCGAACTTTTCGATTGGCCGTCGCCTTATGACTAACCGACGAGAGTTCTGCAAAAGCGGCCTCTTGCTTTGCGTTCATCCGAATCAGGACGCATTCGGCCGAAAGATGGTGCCGGGTGCCTTTGGGAATCCTCCTGGCAGCCCCAAAGGTGGCCGGGGACGCCAGTGAGGTCGCTCTACCCCGATTGAGACATGGATACGGCACACCTATGTTGGCAATAGTGGCCCAACTGCAAAGTCGCCTACAGTCTACACCTAGGCAGCGTTCGGGCTAAGTCGAGGCCGTCCTCTGACCACAAGAAAGCACCACACGTGGATAGGTAAGGGCAGCTACCAATGGTAGCTGCCCTTACCTATCCCGTCCGCCATCAATTAACAAGCCAGGGGTATTCCGCTCATCGTCCAGGTACCAGTACCTCCATTCTTCAGCGATGTCGTTCCCATCGCTCCCGACACTGGGTACCCGCCTCCCGCGCAATTGTCGGCAGTTATACGGTCTTCGCTCGTCCAGTTGTAACCCGTGCCATTACGATAACTCTTGGCACTTGTCGCAGAAATTGTGGTAGGAAATCCACTATCCCAATCACTATTGGTATTCGCGTTCTCAAAAAACACGCTAGTGCTTTCATGATCTTTGAGATAAGTGCCGTCTGTATCGCTAGATTCTTGACACTCGTATTCCTCGTCTATGTTCGAGTTATTGCCAGCGCACAGCCACCACGTCGAGTTGGTATATGTGTTCGAGAACTGGTACTGAGTACTTGCATAATAAGGCACATCCTGGAACTCGACGGGTTGTAGGAGATTCTCTAGGTCGGTCCAAACGATTTGTAAGTCATTCTGCTTAAGCCACATTCCGGACTGAATGAAGTCATTCTGATCTGTCACCACGTTGTTAAGCACAGCGCTCCAATCACTCACACCCGTTCCCTGCCCTGTGCCTATGCCTGATGGAGTTGTAATGAAGACGCCCTGGGCATGGTCATCCGTTTCTCCAGCGTCTTTGTTCTGAAATGCGGCAAACCCTCTAGCATCAATCACGGATTCATTGTCGTGGTCCTCTAGAGGCTCCCCACAACCCTGCTGAAGCCTTCTCGCATTCCACGCCACATCTCTTGCGGTCTTCTCTTCCTGGTCAAACGGACGAGGTGTGAATGTTAGCCCGACATCCTGTGGAACGCCAGGAAGCGACCGAATCTCCTCTAGCAAAGAATGAATATCTGGAGAGTTCTCCAGAAAATCGTCTAAAGAATTCCGGTCAGTATGCAGGGAAATTCGCGGAACGACGGTACAGGCCCTGCTCTTCGGCGTGTCAATGTACCGTACGGGATAGCCCGAGACGGTCGCGGGGATGTTTCGAGCCCAACCATCATCATACTCCAAGTCAAGCACCGGTCCTTCGTAGGAATCTACCTGCTTGGGCTCCTCTGAGATCGCACTGAGGCGACTACTGTTCTGGGGTTGTCCCGATTCATTCCCTTGCCCGAGCAAAGCCGCCACGCCGCCGCCGATTGCCAGTACGCCGATTACAAATATCAGAGATATAGTTGCCGAGAGTCTCCCGATTCGCATGGCGAGCCTCCTCATTCCTTGTTGCGATACTTGGTGTTCTACCACAAGGCCGGGTCGGAACTCAATGAAGATATTCACTGAGTGCGGGCTAAGATCTGGGGAGCTCTAAGTCGGGGACTGGAGAGACAGGCCAGACCAGGTTTCGGCGGCCACTATGCAACGTTGCCCTCAAGCTCAGCACTGCCTGCTCCAGCACATCCCCATCTGTTTCAGCCGTGTCCCTATGACCCGCTTGCAGGTGCTCTCGACCGTACCACTACCTATACTTATCGACTAGCCCTGGGCTCCAAGTTCTAAGGTTGTGGAACGGCCTGAATTCGCCGATGTCTGTGGGCTGTTGACTCTGCTCATGGATGCAGGTCACTGAGGTGGACCCCAAAATTCGGACAGGTGGCTAAGAGAGAGTCCCGCTCCTAAAATAGGACGGAAACAAGGAGCAGGACATGAAGCAAACACGTAAGAAGCACAGCCCAGTCTTCAAGGCCAAAGTGGCTTTGGCCGCGCTCCAGGGGGAGCACACCATTGCAGAGCTGGCCAGCCGGTTTGAAGTCCACCCGAGCCAGATCCATGCCTGGAAGAAGGCCTTGACTCAGGGGGCGCCGCACCTCTTTGAAAATGGTGGTGGACGCCAGGAGAAGGACCAAGAGGTTCTCACTGCCCAGCTCTACCAACAGATTGGGCAGCTCAAGGTGGAACGGGATTTTTTGTCACGGAGCTTCGGGTTGTGAGCCGGTCCCAACGCCGGGCCATGATTGACCGAGAAGAACCGAAGCTGTCTCTGGTGCGCCAGTGCGCCTTGCTGGGTATCAGCCGCTCCTCGTTGTACTACCTGCCAACCGAGGCCGGCGCCGAGGACTTGGAGTTGATGGCCCTCATAGACCAACAGTACCTGAAGACACCTTTCTACGGCTCCAGAAGGATGACTGCCTGGCTCAGCAATCACGGACACCAGGTCAACCGCAAGCGGGTCCGCCGGCTGATGCAGCTGATAGGCCTGGAGGCCATCTACCGGCGTCCCAACACCAGCAAGCCAAACCCAGGGCATAAGGTCTATCCGTACTTGCTCAGGGGGCTGGAGATCAACCGGGTCAACCAGGTGTGGGCCACCGACATCACCTACATACCCATGGCTCGGGGTTTCCTCTACTTGGTGGCCATCATGGACTGGCACAGCCGCTACGTGCTGGCCTGGCGGCTGTCCAACACCCTGGAGGTAGACTTCTGTGTTGCGGCTCTGGAAGAGGCCTTGAGCAAGGGTCGGCCACAGATCTTCAACACCGACCAGGGCAGCCAGTTCACCAGCGAGGCCTTCACCAGCATGCTGCTGGCGCAAGGCGTTCAAGTGAGCATGGACGGCAGGGGCCGGTGCATGGACAACGTCTTCGTGGAACGGCTGTGGCGCAGCATCAAGTACGAGGAGGTGTACCTGAAGGCATACCAAAATGGGACTGAGGCCAGAAAGGGGATTGGGGCTTATCTGGCCTTCTACAACCAAGAGCGGCCCCATCAAGCCCTGGGCTATCGGTCACCGGGTCAGGTGTTCCATGCAGTGAGCCCACAAAGGTGTTTACTGGAACATCCACGAGCCTTACCATCGGATGAAGGTTTACAAGACACCCCAGCGGTAGACTCTCTTATTTTAGCCTCACCGCTGTCCTGATCATGGGGTCCACTTTGACTCCTCGACCAGCACTCTCAGTGCCTCTCGTAGAAAGTCCACGTCACCGTCGACTCCCCTCTTGCGCATTAGCTCAAGCAGGTCCATCCTTTCCTTGACCACCGTTGTCCTCCTTTCTCAGGCTCGTCTTTGCCCGCTAAGGATGCCGTGGTGGTCTCTCTTCATCCAGACCCTCTCCTCTTGTTACACCACTTCCTGGGACTCTACTAGGGCGCTACACCTGTCTTATCGGATGATGAGGCATACCAGCTTGGTCTGGCTGTCTCCAACTATGGAGGCAAAGGGGCGCATGATAAGGAAGAACTTACAGACGCAGAGGCTCGGACGGCTGTTGTTGCAGCGGTAAAGGTTCTGAACGATATTTACCGATTACAGCGGCGGCCTGCATCGCGATCAGGGACAGATAGCGTTGAAGCGTAACCTTCCGGAGCTTACGCACGGTGATATGGTTCAAGGAATGTTGCCCCTTGAGCCTGGAGAAGGCACGCTCCACGGCTGGCCTCTGGGCAAACAGTGCCTTCCACTCGGGAGTCTGCTGGCGTTGGCCGGTGCTATAATAGTGCAAGGGTCGCCGGTATGGAACTACTTGTACAGGGCGCCAGGGAGCTCGATATCCTCCTCAGCCCGGAGCAGACGGGGACGTTTCAGAGCTATTACGAGGAGCTAGTTTCCTGGAACCAGCGCATGAACCTCACGGCCATCGTGGAGTACCGTGAGGTGCAGGTAAAGCACTTCCTGGACTCCCTCACTACCGTCTCGGTCCTTCCCCGCGAGGTCACGGCCCGAGGGAGGATTATTGACATCGGCTCGGGCGGCGGTTTCCCAGGCCTCCCCATCAAGGTCGCTTTCCCCGGGACCCGGCTCACCCTGCTGGACTCGGTGGGCAAGAAGACGGCGTTCCTGGCCCATCTGGTGGACGTCCTGGGACTTGAGAAGGTCGAGGTCTGCACGGGACGGGCGGAGGACGCGGCCCTCAGACCTCAGTTGCGGGAGGGCTTCGACGTCGTGACGTCCAGGGGCGTGGCACCCATGCGTGTGCTCATGGAGCTCACCCTTCCCTACTGCCGGGTAGGCGGGCTAGTGGTCACCATGAAAAAGGGGGAGCTCGAACGGGAGGTGGAGGACTCGCTGCACGCCATCGACGTGCTGGGGGGCGCTCTTCGAGAGATCAGCAACGTGGAGGTCGAAGGGTTACGGGATGGGCGGGTCCTGGTGGTGGTGGAGAAGGTCAAGCCTACCCCCATCAAGTTCCCCAGGCGCCCGGGCCTTCCGGCCAAACGCCCAATATGATGGCTGAGCCTTCCCATGCCCCAACCTCTTGACTACCTCTGGTCCCGGCTGAGCCTGAAGGGACGAAGCTTCTTCCTCGGCCTTCCCCTAGTCATAATCGTCACCCTGGCCAGCGCGGTGCCCACGTTGGCCCTCCTTGGATGTTCCCCATCGCAACCGACCGGCACGCCGGAGCCGCCAGGCGTGACCCCACGCGTCACAGCCACGACCGTTCCAGCGCCTACGGCTACCCTGCTACCCACCCTCGCCGCCACCGCATCCCCCACCGCTACCGGGGTGCCGGCCCAGAGCTCGCCTCCCACACCGACACCCGCCCCGACATCTTCCCCAACGCCAGCGCCCCATCCCACGGCTACCCCTGCGCCCAGCGCCGAACCGGCGCCTTTGCCAACCTCCACGACCACCCCACTGGCCACGGCTACCATGGCACCCGTACCCTCCCTCACGATCTTCCCGGCCATCTTCGTGGTGATCGTCTCCCTGACCTCTCCCATTCCTCATGGGAACAAGGCCACCCTGTCCGCCAGGACGTCCCCGGGGACGCTGTGCAGTATCATCGTCCAGTACAAATCGGGGCCCAGCTCAGCCTCTGGCCTGGAGCCCAAAGCCGCCCCCGAAGGCAACGTTTCCTGGACGTGGACCGTGGGATCAAGGACCACCGCCGGAGAGTGGCCCATCGAGATAAGCTGCGGGTTGGACGGGCAACGGGCTACCGTGACCACTAAGATCACTGTGGCGGCCTGACGCCTACCACGCGAACCGCCATCCGGGAAGGTCGACCTTCCACTCTCCGTCCTCCATGAGCATGGGAACTATGAGTCCAGGCACGAGTCCGCCGCCCGTGGGCATTGCCTTCTGATCTTCGGTTACCCCGAAGGGAAGGAAGGCAAAGGCGTGGTAATCGTCGATGTAGCTCGTGGGAGCGACACCCACGTCTGTCAGGTCCTCCAGAGGCCACAGCTTCAGGATCGCCTCTCTGAGGTCCTCCATCATGAGGGAGAACATGGGATGCTGGGGGTCATGGGCGGCGCGATAGACCACCTGTAGGTCGATATCCTTTTGCGTGGCCCACACACCCTGGCGCACCCCCTGGGACTCTCTGGACAGGATGCCCCAGGCGGCGGCCATGTCGTGGTCTCTCACGGCCTCGGCGAACTGGCCCGCACGCACGCCACATTCATCTGTCGACTGACTGCGCTTCTTACCGGGAACTCGCACTCCGTTCCTCCCATGCCCTTGCGCGAGACGCCCTGCTTTCACCATTCCACGTGCCAATCTGTACCCGCCAAGACATTTTATCATCCCACGCAGACCACGTCACGGCGGATCCGGCTGTTTACCGAAGGCCTAGACTGGTCTATAATGGTGTCCACTACCACCGCAGGTCGGGCCCCCTGGAGCGCCCCGAGGCGGTCTCGCCGGTCTGACGGAAGGTATTTGGCGAAGGAGGTTGGCAATGATGAAGCAGAAGACGACCGTGATTGACGCCGGAACGGTGAGGTTCGCGCTCCGTTACCGCCAGGAGATTATGGACGATCAGGGCCTCTGCATTGAGGTGATGGGGGACGTCGATGGCAAAGAGGTAGAGTTCCTCCGGTTCGACTGCTTCGATCAGAAGCCCCACTACCACTACGGCCCGGAAAAGAAGAACGAAAGGCTGTACCTGGACCATACCACGGCGGGCAACCCTGTGGGCTGGACCCTCAAGCAGCTCCGCTCCCGTCTTCCCGAGATGCTGAAAAGGGCGGGCTATGAGGACGTAGCAAGCCAACTGGATAACTACCAGCAGGCCGCCATGGTGGCCACCAAGCTAAACGAGGTGGAGCAGACCGCGAGGGAGATGGCCGTGGGCCAGAGGAGGACCGTAGTCCACAACCGGGGCGACGAGATCATCCAGGCGGGGAATATAAAGTTCGGACTGGAGTACAGAGACCTGCCTTCCATCGACGACAGAGGGATCGCAATCCACGTCCTCAGCGACGTGGCCGGGCAGGAGATAGAGCTCCTCGCCTTCGACTGCTTCCAGAGAGCCCCTCACTACCACTACGGGCCAAGAAACAAGGACGTGCGCATCTATTGGGACACCACCCTGGTGCCCGATACCTTGCGCTGGACCCTCGACCAGTTCAAAGAGGGTAAACTACCGGATATGCTGGAGCGTGCCGGCTACCCCGGCGTGGTTGCAGAGCTGGACAGGGACCTCGTACTCTCCAAGCTGGAGAGGGAGGTGGAGCCCAAGGCTCTGGCCATGGGAGCCGCCCACTCCCAGTAGGGGAGCCAGCAGCCTCCCGGGCATGATGGGAGGCGCGGCGCGCTCGTCACGCGGCGTGACGAGGGTGCCCCACGAGAGGAGCTTTGCACAGGCGGGCCGTTCACAGCGGTCCGCCTGTGGGTTACAGGGTTACAGTCGGGTATGGGTCGGTATGGATGAGAAACGCCTCGAACCCTGGGCCTTGAGAGCGGTGGTCGAGGCCGCCCTGGAACGGGCCGCCTCCCAGCTACGAGAGGTACTCGGGGAGCTGGCGGAGCGGTTGCAGCCCTTCCCCACCTTCGCCGACGCCACATCCATTCAGGCGGTAGAGGTGGAGCCCTGTGGGCTGCGTTCATCGGACCGGGGATGCGTCGTGGTCTGCCCCGATGGCGAGCTGTATGAGCTGGACCTCCATCTCATACCGGGCCCCCTGGGGTTAAGTGACGTTGACCAGGTAGAGGAGTTCAGGCGATTGGATCTGCCCCCGGAGCAGTACATACCCTACGCTCACGCCGCCATACTGGCGCTGGCATCAAGACTGGAGTAGGGCAACCCTGTCTATTTGAACAGGCTCTGGAGGTCCTTCGGACTTCTGATACGGGACATCTGCTTCATCAGCTTCTGGGCCTGGCGGAACTGATTGAGGAGTTGGTTCACGTCCTGAGGAGTGGTGCCGCTGCCCATCGCGATGCGCCGGCGGCGCCGGCCGTTCAGTATGTCCGGGTCGTGCCGCTCCTCGGGGGTCATCGACCGGATTATGGCCTCGAACTTGGTTAGCTGCCCCTCGTCGAACCCATTGGGCATGCGGCTTTTCATCTGGGAGAAGCCGGGAATCATCTCAAGCACCTGGGCGAACCCCATCTTCTTGACGCTCTGGAACTGCTGCAGGAAGTCCTCCAGGTCAAAGGTAGCCCTGCGTATCTTCCTTTCCAGCTCCTTCGCCTGCTTTTCATCCACGGTCTGCTGGACCTTCTCGATCAGGGACAGCACGTCACCCATGCCCAGAATGCGAGAGGCCAGCCTATCGGGATGAAAAAGCTCCAGGGCGTCGGCCCTCTCTCCCATCCCGATGTACTTGATGGGCACCCCGGTGACCTGGGTAACGGAAATGGCGGCGCCCCCCCTGGCGTCGCCGTCCAGCTTGGTCAAGATCAGGCCGGTGATACCCACCCGTTGGTGGAACTCCTGGGCCGACTGCACCGCGTCCTGCCCGGTCATGGCGTCCACGACAAGCAGTACCTCCCGGGGATCCACCGCGGCCTTAACCTCCTCCATCTCCTTCATCAGATCGTCGTCTATGTGGAGCCTTCCGCCCGTGTCTATGATGGCCCAGCCCACCCCGGTCTCCCGCGCCCGCTGCACACCGGCGATGGCGACCTTGACCGCGGTGGAAGACGTTCCCTCATGGTATACGGGAATATCGAGCTGATTTCCCAGGACCACGAGCTGCTCCACGGCGGCCGGTCGCCGTAGATCGGCGGCCACAAGGAGGGAGCTCTGCCCTCTCTGCCGAAGCTGGTGGGCCAGCTTGGACGCGGTGGTGGTCTTGCCCGAGCCCTGGAGGCCCACCAGCACCACCACCGTGGGCGGCTTGTCGGCCTGGACCAGAGCATGGTCACCCCCGGAAAGGACAGCCGTAAGTTCCTCGTAGACGATCTTGATTACCTGCTGACCCGGGCTGAGGCTCTCCAGCACGTCGACGCCCACCGCACGGTCCCGCACCCGGTTGACCAGATCCCTGGCTACCCTGAAGTTGACGTCGGCCTCCAGCAGGGCCAACCGCACCTGCCTCAGGGCCTCGTCCACATCCTTCTCCGACAGACGCCCCCGTGCCGTCAGACGCTGGAATATCCCGGTCAGCTTTTCCGTCAGGGATTCAAACACTCAGTGACCTCCTTCGCTGATTGTAAGCAGCGCACCCGTTTGGGTCAAGCATAAAGGTGCGGGCTCTTGCCCCACACGCTTCACCGGGCCATGGATACCTGCTAGAATGCCTGTAGGTTCAGGGAGGTGGTGACGTGCCCCTCGAGAAAATCCTTGCAAGCGCCGATGAAGCTGTGGCCGGGATATTTGATGGAGCGACAGTCATGGTAGGGGGCAAGGGGACGACCGGAAGTCCCGAAGGGCTTCTCATGGCCCTGGTCAGGAAGGGCGCGGGCCACCTCACCTGTATAAGTGGTGGCCGGCAGAGCGGTGAGACGAGCCTGGCCAGGCTCGTGTCCGGCGGGCAGGTGAAGAAGCTGGTCACGACGCCGTCGGGAGCCGCGGGACTTGATGCCAGGGCCCTGGGGCTGTGGCGCGCGGGGCAGATGGACGTGGAGGTGGTGTCCGAGGGGACCCTGGCCGAGCGGGTCCGGGCCGGCGGCGCCGGCCTGGGAGGGGTTTTCCTCCCTTCCCTAAAGGGCGCAACCTTCGAAAACGGGAAGGAGCGAAGGCTCTTCGACGGAGACGGGTACGTGCTGGAGACGCCCCTCAAGGCCGACTTTGCCCTGCTCCGAGCCCACACATCTGATACCCTGGGCAACCTGGTTTACCGGCGCTCCCAGCGCAACTGGAACCCGGTGATGGCCATGGCCGCCGGAGTCACCATCGTGGAGGTGGACGAGACGGTGGAGACCGGTGGCATAGACCCCGAACTGGTAATAACCCCCGGCATCTACGTGGACCGCGTGGTGGTGGTGAGGGAATAGGCCATGCGCGGAGGTATTAGCCGGGAGCTTATGGCCCAAAGGGTGGCCGCGGAGCTTGGTCCCGGACAGGTGGTCCA
Source organism: Dehalococcoidia bacterium (assembly GCA_965247055.1). Lineage (GTDB taxonomy): Bacteria > Chloroflexota > Dehalococcoidia > Lucifugimonadales > JAGWBF01 > CBDFGE01. The sequence goes on along the minus strand of CBDFGE010000005.1, from coordinate 575,277 downwards.
CCTGGGAGGGGGGTTGCCCGACGCTGTGGCCGCTTACGTGCCCAGGGAGCGGGGCGTCGTTTTTCACTCCACCGATGGCGTCCTGAGCTATGGCTCTCCGCCTGGGGCTGGACAGGGGGTCGCGAACACCCGGGGGCGGAGCGGTGGAGTCGGCCAGCCCACCCCGGCCGGTGCCGTAGTCGGCCAGGCCGACTCCCTTGGCATTATCAGAGGTGGCTACCTGGACGTCGCGGTCCTGGAAGCGCTCCAGGTCTCCCAGAGAGGAGACCTGCTCGACCCTTCAGCAACCCAGCAGGGACCCGGCGCGACCCCCGGCTCGACGGACGTCGTGCTGGGCGCGAAGCGCTTGGTGGCGATGATGGAGCACACTACCCCCGATGGAGCCCCCAGGATCGTGAGGGAGTGCAGCCATCCCCCCATTCCCGGGTCTGTCTTTCTCATTGTGACGGACATGGCGGTGGTACAGGTGGCCGGGCACGGCCTGCTGCTGAAAGAGCTGGCGCCGGGCTGGTCGGTGGAGGCAGTGCAACGTATCACCGAAGCCCGCCTGGTCCCCGCACCGGACCTGAAGGAGATGGAGTTTACTCGGGCTCCCAGAGGGCCGGCCAGCAAGGTGTACCCAGGCGCCGCCGAGGCCGTGGCCGACATACCCGACGGCTCGGTCGTAATGCTGGACGGTTTCGCCGGGCCGGGAGGAATGGCGCAATGCCTGATCCTGGCCCTCAGGAATCAGGGCGCGCGTGATCTCACCATCGTCAGCAACACAGCCGGCATCGCCAACGTGGCCGGTTTCGGGGTCCCGACGGGCTTCCGCACCGTAGATCACAGCCTCCTGGTGGACAGCGACCAGGTACGGAAAGCCGTGGCGTCTTTCCCAGTGTCACCCTCTCCCTCCAGACCCAACTCCTTCGAGCTGGCCTACAAGAGGGGGGAGGCAGACTTGGAGCTGGTGCCCCAGGGTACCCTGGCGGAGCGCATCAGGGCGGCAGGATACGGTATCGCGGCCTTTTACACTCCCACGGGAGCAGGAACACCCATCGCCGAGGGCAAGGAGGTACGCGTCATCAACGGGCGAGAGTACCTGCTGGAGAGGGCGCTGAGGGCCGACTACGCCTTGCTCAGGGCCCACAAGGCGGACAGGTTGGGTAACCTCGTCTACAAGGGGACGTCCCGCAACTTCAACGCCGTCATGGCACCTGCGGCGGACGTCACCATCGTTGAGGTGGATGAGATCGTCGAGCCGGGGGAGCTGGACCCCGACGCCGTGGTCACGCCTGGAATCTTCGTGCAGCGCATCGTGCGCCGGCCTCCGGACTTCAGGCCCTTCGAGCCCGCCGCCACGCCAGCCACGACCCCCGGGTAACGTCCCCGGCTCCTAGCCCGGCCTCAACGACAGCCCTCCGCCCAGCGTCAGGAGAGCTTGCCAAATACCAGGCCCGTAAAGCCCGACAGCAGCGGCGGCCATGTACGCTCCAGGACAGGCAACGACCTATGCTCCACTGGGAGCAGCAGCCACAGCACGAAGGAGATAACGAGGAATAGGACAACCAGCCAGAAGGCTACCTTGAAGTAGAAGGAAAATGTTTCCTCGTCCCTATCGGCGTAGCGTGCCACCTATTCCCGTTCCCTTGCCCTGTCCTCTAGCCTTACGATGTCTCCCGTGCTCCTCGACACCACCACCGTTTTCGTCCACCACCTGGGGTTGACGCCGTTGGCCAGGCCCTTTAGCCTGGCCAAAATGCGCAACTTCAGGACCCACGGGTTGCCAGGCGGTCCCCCTTGACTTCCTCCGAGCATGGCTCCTATCATTCCTGCCGTAGATAGACTACGCTTTATCATAGTAAAGGCCGCTCGGGGGCGTCTACCTACGGCTGTCGGTGGTGCCATGGACAAAGAGCGCCTGGACAGGGACGTGGTCGCTATGAGGGTAGCCAAGGAGCTGCCCGACGGCGGTTATGTCAATCTGGGCATCGGCATACCGACGCTGGTCTCCAACTACGTGCCCGAAGGGCGGACTGTGATCTATCACAGCGAGAGCGGCGTCCTCAACTGCGGCCCCCTGGCGGACGAAGGGGAGGAGGATATTGACCTGATCAATGCCGGGGGACAGTTCCTGAAGATGGTACCGGGGATGTCTTTCTTCAGCTCCGCCGACGCCTTCGCCATGATCCGAGGTGGACACATAGACGTGACGGTCCTGGGCGCCTTTCAGGTCTCCGAGAGGGGCGACCTGGCCAACTGGATGTTCCCCGAGAGAGGTGTGGGTAACATCGGGGGCGCCATGGACCTGGCGATGGGGGCCAGGCGAATTATCGTGGCCATGGAGCACACCGACCGTCGCAACAGGCCCAAGATAGTCAGGGAGTGCTCCTACCCTCCCACCGGGCTGGGCTGCGTAAGCCTCATCGTCACCGACATCGCAGTGATCGAAGTCACCCCGCAGGGCCTGGTGCTCCGGGAGGTCGCGCCGGGCTGGTCGGCCAGTGAGGTCCAGGAGCTTACGGAACCCAGGCTTGTCCTCCCCGCGGACCTGAAGGAGATGGAGCTCTAGCGAGGGCCCGCTAGCTTATCCAGAAGGTGGAGCCGGCTTCCTCTTTTCTTACCTCGATGCGGGCGGGGAAGGCTTCCCTTATCTCATCCATGTGGGTTATGACGATGATCTGCTCGAAGTCCCCTTCTATGGCCCTGATGACATCCAGGATCCGTTCTCTCCCCGCCGAGTCCTGAGTACCGAAGCCCTCGTCCACGAACAACGTAGGAAGGGGTGACCCCCGCCGGCGCGCCAGCACCTTGGAGATCGCGATGCGTAGGGCCAGGTTTATGCGGAACGCCTCCCCACCGCTGAACATCTCGTAGCGCCGGGGCCCCAACTCGTCACTGATATTTATCTCCAGGGTCTCTATGGGCTCGCCCTTACCCGTCCTTCGGTCCTTCTGGGTCTCCAGTTTAAGGTGCATGCGGCCGTCGGTCATCCGCTCCAGGAGCGCGTTTGCCTCTCCCTCTATGGAGGGCAGGTTCGTTTCGATGAGCATGGCCTGGACGCCACGTCTGCCGAAGGCCTCGACCAGCTCATGATATAGGCCCTGCTCCTCGCGCAGGGCCTTCAGGGCCGTCGCTTTCCCACCCATCTCCCTCTCGAGGGCCTCCACCCTCTTCAGCTGGCCCTCCAGTTCCACCCTCCTGCGAAACAGATCACCATGCCGGTGTTCAACCTCCCGGTAGGCCGCCTCGGCCTCCCGGAGCCTGGCCTCAGACTCGGGAAGCCGTGAGACCTCGGACTCGATATTCTTCTCTCTGGCTCTGGCTTCCGCAAGCTCCTGCTCCCGGCGCTCCTGCATTTCCTTCGATGTCGCCTGGGACTCCTGCTCCCGGGGCAGGCTCTCCGACGCCTCCCGAAGGAGCCGGTGCCGCTCCTCGAAGGTGCGCGTCTTTTCCATCTCATCGTACAGCTGCTGGTGGGCGCCCCCGTCGTAGCCCAAGGCCCCTATCTCCTCGCCCAGGGCAGCCAGCCGGGCCCTCTGCTCCGGAGCGTACTGCCCCTGCTCCAGGAGCCGGCTAGCCTCCTCCAGCCTGCCGAGGGCACCCTCCAGTTCCCTAGCGGCGGCCTGGGACTCCTCCAGCTCCCGATCGAGCACCGCCACAGACGACTGGGCATCGTTACGCCCCCGTTGCAGCCGCTCCCGGCGACGGGGAAGGTCCTTCTCCCCAACGAGCTGCTCTTGTTGAGCAGCCTTGAGGTCGGTTTCAGCCTTCCGGTACGCCCGGAGCTTCTCTTCGATCTGGATGTTGTAGCTGTCTGCGAGCCGCTGGCACCCGTCGGCGCCCAGCTCGGTCCCGCACAGGGGGCAGCTCGCGCCGCCCTGGGATTTCCGCGCGAGCTCCAGCTTGGACCGAAGGTCCGTGCCCTCTCCCTTGAGCTGCTGGGCTGCAGCCTCGAACTGGCCCACGCGGGCGGCGAGCCCGTTGACGCGCGCCCGCTCTTCCTCCAGGGCCTGCTCGTCGTCCACGAGCTTACGCATAAGGGCCCTGACATCCTCCAGCTTCGTATGGATGCCGGGGGCCGCCTCGGCCTTGGGGCGAATCTCCAACTCCAGACGGGCCCTCATCTGGTTCACCCGCTCCTCCAGGCTCGCCTTCTCCCTCTCCATCTCTTTTTCCAGGTCTACCCTGAGCCCGGTAAGCTGGTCGAACCGCTTCCTGGAGCTATTCAGCTCTTCATACCGGTTTCGAAGCTGCTGGTAGAGCGAGTACCCGTCCTCTATAGCACCCTTATCGTCCATGAGCGCCCGGTAGTCCACGATGCGGCTCTGGCGTCGGCGGGACTCCTCCTGAAGGCCCGACATATCCGCCTCCATGCCCGGAATCCTCATCTTCAGCTGGTCCAGCTCGCCGCGTCGATGCACCAGCTCCTCGACCCGGGCTCTCAGTGCTTCCCAGCCTGTCTTGCTGGCCTCTCGCAGCAACTCCACCTGTCCAAGCTCGCTGACGACTCCTTTCAGATCGTCCCGGTAGCGGTCCGCTGAGGCCACCTCACGGCGGATCCGGTCCAGGTCTCCCTCGAGGATAGCAGCCGCAACCTTCCTTTCCTCGGCCCGGCCTTTCGCCTGGTCCTGGAGGCGGTCGTAGTAGCCGAGCCCGAGTATTTTTGCCAGGACCTCCTTGCGCTCCCCAGCCGTCTTGTTGGTGAACTCGTCTGCCCTGCCCTGGAGGAGAAAGGCGCTGTTGATAAAGGTGTCGTAGTCAATTCCGGTGATCTCGTCTATCTTGGCCTGGGTATCCCGCACGGAGTTCCCCGTTATAGCGAGAAAGCCGGAGGCGGAGCGGACCTGGAGCTGCAGGTCGGTGGAGCCCGAGCGCCGGCGGGACTTGCCCAAGGCATGCCTTCGAACGGCGCGGTAGCGGGTATCGCGGGCCCGGAACTCCAGATCCACCAGCATTTCGTCCCGGCCGAAGTGGACAAGCTCGTCCTGGGCCTTGCCCCTGGCCCTACCCCAGAGGGCCCAGGTTATGGCATCCAGCAGGGCCGACTTCCCATGACCGTTCTGCCCACAGAGGCATGCCACGTGGATGCCCTCCAGGTCGAGGGCTGGCACACCTTCACCGTAACAGAGGAAGTTCTTCAGCGTAAGCTTGAGGGGGACCAAGGTACTCACTCCGGCGATTTGATGACCATTCTACCATCATCCAGGGTCTTCCAGAATAGCCGGCGCCAAAAGGATAGCCCCGATGCGATCGCATCGGGGCTATCGATCCTACCCTTACGGTTACCCGCGGGTACGGGGCTCCTAGTAGTCCATTGGAGGCATGGGAGGAGCCGCCCTCTCCTTTTCGGGGAGCTCGGTGATCATGGACTCGGTGGTCAGCACCATCCCGGCAATGCTCGCAGCGTTCTGGAGCGCCGAGCGGGTTACCTTCACCGGGTCTACGATGCCCTGCTTCAGCATGTGGGCATACTCGCCAATGTCGGCGTCGTACCCATAGTCATCCTCGTGCTGCCTGACCTTGTCCAGCACCACTGCACCCTCCTGGCCGGCGTTCTGGACGATAAACCGCAACGGGACCTCCAGGGCCTTCTTTACGATGCTACTTCCTACAGCCTCGTCGCTCTTCAGCGTCAGGCTGTTGAGCGCTCTCTGGGACCTGACCAGGGCTACGCCGCCACCTGGTACGATGCCCTCCTCCACCGCGGCCCGCGTGGCGGAGAGCGCGTCCTCTACCCGTCCCTTGCGCTCCTTCAGCTCCACCTCGGTAGCCGCACCTACCTTTATGACCGCCACGCCGCCGGAGAGCTTTGCCATGCGCTCCTGCAGCTTCTCCCGGTCGAACTCCGAGGTGGTATCCTCGATCTGGGTCCGTATCTGGCCGATACGCCCCTTGATCGCCTCCTCAGAGCCCTTGCCCTCGACGATGGTGCAGTCGTCCTTGGTGGCCGAAATTCTGCGGGCCTGCCCCATGTCGTTGATGGTCGCGGAGTCCAGCTTGCGGCCCGTCTCTTCGCTGATCACGGTGCCGCCGGTGAGGATGGCGATGTCTTCCATCATGGCCTTGCGCCGGTCGCCGAACCCGGGGGCCTTGACCGCCAGAACGCTCAGGGTACCTCTCAGCTTGTTGACCACCAGAGTGGCCAGCGCCTCACCGTCTACGTCCTCCGCGATGAGGACTACATTCTTCTTGCCTAGCTGTAGCAGCTTCTCCAGCACCGGAAGCAGGTCGGACACGGCCGAGACCTTTTTATCGGTGATTATGATGCTGGGGTCCTCGATTACCGTCTCCATCCGTTCTGGGTTGGTTATGAAGTAAGGGGAGATGTAGCCTCGGTCTATCTGCATCCCTTCCACATACTCGGTCTCGTCGCCGAGGCTCTTGGACTCCTCCACGGTGATGACGCCGTCCTTGCCCACCTTCTCCATGGCGTCGGCGATGGTCTCGCCGATGGCGTCCTCGTGGGCAGAGAGGGCGGCCACCTGGGCGATCTGGTCCCGGCTCTCCACGGAGGTGGACATCTTCTTGAGCTCCTCCACCACCGCCACAACCGCCTTATCGATGCCCCGCTTCAGGGCCATGGGATCCGCGCCGGCGGCCACGTTCTTGAAGCCTTCGCTGATGATGGCCTGGGCCAACACCACCGAGGTGGTGGTGCCATCCCCTGCGGCGTCGTTGGTCTTACTGGCCGTCTCCTTAAGGAGCTGTGCGCCCATGTTCTCGAAGGGCTCGGGCAGCTCGACCTCCTTGGCGATAGTGACGCCGTCACTGCACACCTGGGGCGGGCCGAACTTCTTGTCCAGGATCACATTCCGCCCCTTGGGGCCAAGGGTGATCTTCACAGCCTCGGCCAGGGCATCTATCCCCGTCTTAAGGGACTTGCGGGCATCCTCTGCGTAAGTAAGCTGCTTGCCTGCCATTACTCCACTCCTCTCTAGTCTAGCTCGAAATTTTGGCCAGAATGTCGCTCTCTCTCAGGATGAGGAACTCCTCGTTGCCGTCCTTGTATTCCGTTCCGGCGAACTTGGAGTAGATCACCAGGTCGCCCGCCTTGATCTCCATGGCGATGCGGCTCTTCCCGTCATCTGTGCTGCGGCCGGGCCCCACAGCCACCACCTCTCCCTCCTGGGGTTTCTCCCTTGCCGTATCAGGAAGGATTATGCCCGACGATGTGGTTACCTCTTTCTCGTCTTTGGGCCTGACGACCACCCTTTCGCCCAAGGGCGTGAACTTAGCCATTTCGACCTCCTTGCATTATCATCCCCTCCCGTTTTCTGGGCCATAGTTTAGCACTCTCAGTGGGAGAGTGCTAAACTAGATATATCGTAAGATACTCCCTAGCCCTTGTCAAGGGTCGCCCTTCATCTTACTATGAGGCCACGCATTTAGCGAGGGACCGGTAATCCCCGTATGCCCACATCGTACAGGACCCTAGTCTGCCGCTTCCAGCCTCCGCTGGCCTTCGTGTCCCTGGACAGGCCCCGGGCCTCCAACCGGGTGAATCTGGCCATGGCGATGGAGATACGGAAGATGACCCATGAGCTGACGCAGGAGCCTCGGCCTCAGGTGGTCATCCTCACGGGCAGGGGCAGGGCTTTCTCCATCGGGCGGGAGCGTATTCCCTTCAGAACGAGAGGAAGCCCGCCCTACCCTCTAGCGGACTGGCTGGAGATGCACCGGGCCGCCTCCGCCCTCGCCGGAGTGGAGGCCCCCGTCATCGCGGCCATAAACGGGGATGCCACGGACCACGGGCTTGAGCTGGCGCTGGCCTGTGACCTGCGCATCGTCGCCCGGGGCGCCCGCCTTGGATTCACCGACCTGTCCAAAGGGGGGCTCCCGTGGGACGGGGGCACCCAGCGGCTGGCGCGGCTGGTTGGTAGGTCCCGTGCCCTGGAGATGCTGCTGACCTCTCGCCTCTTGGATGCAGAGGAGGCCCACAGGGCCGGCCTGGCTAACCAGGTGGTGGAACCGGAGACGCTGATGGGCACCGCCGAGAGTATGGCCCTTGGGATCGCTTCGGGCGCACCCATCGCGGCCCGCTATGCCAAAGAGGCGGTAATGAAAGGAATGGACATGGCACTGGACCAGGGCCTCAGGATAGAGGCGGATCTCAGCATAATCCTCCAGAGCACCTCCGACCGGACCGAGGGCATCCGTGCCTTCCTCCAAAAGAGAGACCCCACGTTCAGGGGAGGGTGAGCCCCGTGCCCGAGAGATTCCGCACCCTCATATACCGCAAATCCGACGGGATCGCCTCCATTTCTCTGAACCGCCCACGAACCCTCAACGCCTACAACATGGAGATGCGCGACGAGCTTTACCAGGTGCTGGGCGCGGTGACCGAGGACCACGAGGTGGGCGTGGTTACCTTGAGGGGAGAGGGCCGGGCCTTCTGCGCCGGCGCCGACCTCACCGAGTTCGGCACGGCACCCTCTCTGGCCATCGCCAGGGAGGTAAGATGGGAACGGGACGTCTGGGGGGCCTTTCTAAATATTCCCATGCCCTTGATCGCCGCCGTTCACGGATTCTGCCTGGGCTCCGGCGTCGAGATGGCCCTGCTCTGCGACATCCGGATTGCCAGCCAGGACAGCGTCTTCGGAATGCCCGAGGTCGCCCTGGGGATGGTCCCTGCGGCCGGAGGCACCCAGACCCTTCCCCGTATCCTGGGCATAGCCAGGGCCCTGGATCTGCTCCTGACCCGCAGGCGGTTAAGTGCCAAGGAGGCCCTGGAGGCGGGGCTGGTGAATATGGTCGTGCGGGCAGAGGACCTGGACTCAGAGGTCGATGCCATGGCGGGTCGCCTGCTTCACATGGACCGGGGGGTGGTGAGGGCCGCCAAGCAAGCGGTGCTGCGGGGAGCCGAGCTTCCCCTAAACGAGGGCCTGGCCCTTGAAGCGCGGTTGGCCCTGATGACCATGGGGAAAGGAAAAACTTACTGAAAACCACAGGCGTGGGAGTGTACAATAGGAACGACACGATGTCGCTGCGAGGCAACCTGATGACGGCAGATGACCTGGCCCCTCTGGTCTATGGACTCTATGGTCTATTGGGGGCTCTCCTTCTCGCACTCTTGGGCACACTTTTGGGCGGCGGATATTGGCTGCGCGGAAAGTTGCATGTGTCAGAGAGTATAAGAAGCTCGTTAGAGGTATACCAGTGAATACCACCGAGTTCCTTACCATCGCTTGCGCCATCGTGCCCGATCGGACGGCAATGGTCTTCGAGGGCAGGCGAATCACCTACGAGGAGCTTCAGGAACGGGTCAACCGCCTGGCCGACGCCCTCTCCCACCTGGGCGTGGAAAGTGGCGATAGGATAGCTACCCTACAGGTGAACTGTAACCAGATGATTGAGACGTACTTCGCCGCAGCCAGGCTGGATGCCATCTTCGTCCCCCTGAACTTCAGGGTCAGGAGCGAGGAGCTGACCTATACCCTCAGCAGCGCCGAGCCCAGCGTGCTGCTGGTGGGAGGCAGGTACGTAGACCTGGTCAGGTCAGTGCAAGACCAGGTGGCCCGTCCCATGCACATAGTGTCCCTGGAGGACAGCGCGGGGGGAGACTGGCCCTTCTACGAGGACCTGATAGGGTCCGCCTCAACCGAAGAGATTCATTTCCCGGTAGGGGACAATGAGGATACCACTATCCTCATGTTTACGGCCGGCACCACGGGAGAGCCCAAGGGTGTCATGCTGACCCATCAGAGCTTCAGCTCCTACCTGCTGGCCAACGTTACCCCTCCGGACCCCGAGCTAGAGGAGCGCAACCTCCTGTCGGTCCCCCTCTACCACATCGCCGGGATGCAGGCGGTCATGGCTGCCGTGTACGGGGGCCGCACTCTGATAATCATGCGCCAGTTCGAGCCCCTGGAGTGGATGGAGCTCGTCCAGCGGGAAAGGGCCGACCGGGCGATGATGGTCCCCACCATGCTCAAACAGGTCCTGGACCACCCCCTTTTCCACCGCCACGACCTCTCCAGCCTGGAGGTGATCACCTACGGGGCGGCGCCGATGCCTCTGGAAGTCATCAAGAGGGCCATAGCCGAGATGCCCAGTACCCGGTTCATCAACGCCTTTGGCCAGACGGAGACGGCCTCCACCATAACCATGCTGCCTCCGGAGGACCACGTCCTTGAGGGATCGCCCGAGGAGATAGAAGGAAAGATGAAGCGTCTTTCTTCCATCGGCAGACCCCTGGACGACGTTGAAGTCGCGATACTGGACGAGGATGGGCGCCCCGTGCCCGTGGGGGAGGCCGGCGAGATCGTAGCCCGCGGCCCCCGCCTCATGAAGGGGTACTGGAAACAGCAGGAGGAGACCCAGAACGCGTTCAAAGACGGGTGGCTATACACGGGGGACCTGGGCTACCGTGACCAAGACGGCTACATATACCTCGCCGGCCGGGCTAAGGACTTCATCAAGCGGGGCGGCGAGATGATCTCCCCGGAGGAAGTGGAAAGGGCGCTGATGTCCCACCCCGGGGTAGAGGATGCGGCGATCATAGGCGTACCCGACGTGGACTGGGGCGAACGGGTCAGGGCCATCGTGGTGCGGAGGGACGCCTCCCTTGACGAGCAGGACCTGGTCGAGCACTGCCGCCAGCACCTCGCCGGCTTCAAGAGGCCCGAGTCCGTGGTGTTCGTGGACGAGCTCCCCCGTAACCCCCTGGGCAAGGTGCTCAAGCGCGTTCTAAGGGAGCAGCATGGCCAACCAGAGGGTTCGGCCCAGTAAACCAGTAAAGAGGACCTGGGCGGATCGCAGTGTCTCCGAGGAGATGGAGCGCCTTTAAGCAGGTGTGGCTAGTGCGGCTCGGTGGCTGGGTCCTGCAGATAGCTCGCCAGCATCAGGTCCAGCACCACGATCAGGAGCTTGTTCCAGGCAGCGCTGCACCGTGCAGCCTGGTCGCTGTCCGGCAATTCCCGGCGAAGCAGCTCGGCGATCGCCGTCTGGTAGAACGATATGGTGCCCACGACATAGCGGGACGGCACTGGTGGAAGGCCCGGCCGGTGGATCGGAAGGTCCTTGTGCATGGTGCCTATGGCCAGCACGTACCTGGCAAACCCCTCGTTGCTGGGCGCCGCAGCCGTGTCCCTCAGCCACCGGATCATGGTCTGCTTGTTCGCCGTTATTCGCTTGTGGTCAACCTCCCCATCATCAGTGAGGAAATACATCCGTGCGGCCGGGTACTCCAGGAAACGGTCATATACGGCGTCGGTCAGCTGGCGGGCGTTGGCCAGGACGGCGGGCGCGCTCGCCCGCACCAGCTCCCGGTCCTCGTCTGACAGGCCGACGAAGGTCGCCATCTCCTCCATCCTCGCCGGCCAGTCGGCGACATTTCCCAACTTGACCTCCCCAATTGTGGTGTACCGGAGTGCGGGGCCGGCCCATGCACGACTCCCGCGTATCCCGCCCAGATAGTATACCCGCCAAGGGCAAGGTGTCAACGCGGGGCTCTCTGGTGCCTGGCGGACCGTGCAAACTTGCGCAAGAGAACTACCACACACCCCCTTGACACTACGAAAATAATCATTAAACTGGTGGCAGGCCTGGGATGCAGGTCTAGATTGTGGGCCCTCGGCGCCAATCCGCCGCAGAGAAAGGGAGGTGGCTATGTGGAAGATCCTTCTGGACATCGTTTACTGCGTTCCTTGACAGTACCATGCGACCGCCACGTGGCTGGCGAATGAGTTCTTCCGAGCCTACGGCCCCGATGCCGCCGTCTCGTTGACGCCCGGCGCGAATGGCCGCCTCGAGGTCTACTTGGATGGGGTCAAGATATTCGACCGCAAGGAAGAGGACGGCAAGTACCCCGACCTGGCGCGGGTCCGCGAACTGAAGAAGGTTATCCAGGCGAAGCTAGACCTCGTCCCGGTGGCCGCCGACAACTAGCCTACACCTGAAGACCCTTTGGTCGAGCCCGCGGTAACGGGCTCACACCGCCTACAACGGGAGCGCCCCTGGGCATGATATTGTGCCCAGGGGCGCCTGGCTTTATTAACAGAGGAACGCGGCTCGGAGAGGGTCAAGGCAGGGAGCACCTCGTCTCCGGCTGAGCAACCCGGGCTGGAAGACCAGGAGCTACTTCCCTTTCGGCAGTAGGGGCTGAACGGCTGCCCATATCTGGACCCCCAGGACGCTCCGCTTCCGAGTGGCGTCCACGACCAGCCAGCGCTCCCGCTCCTCCGATGCCATGGCCAGGTAGCCCTCCCTGACCCTCCGATGGAACTTCACGGACTCCGCCTCGAAGATGTCCTGTCTGTCACGACTTTTCCGGGCCAGTCCCTGCTCCACGGGCATATCCATGAAGACCGTCAAGTCCGGGCATAGGCCACCAGTGGATACCTCGTTGAGCCTGGTGATCAGCTCCAGGCCGATCCCGCGCCCGTATCCCTGATAGGCCACGGTCGATGAGGAGAACCGGTCGGAGACCACGACCTTCTGGGACCCGAGGGCAGGCCGGATCACCTCCTCCACCAGCTGCGCCCTGGAGGCCAAGAACAGGAGAAGCTCCGTTGTGGGGGTAAGACCGGAGCGGGTCTTCACCCAGCGGCGCACTGCATCCCCAAGGGCCGACCCTCCAGGCTCGCGCACCAGAACCACCTGTCTGCCGTCACCGGAAAGCCGCCGGTACAGCCCGCGGGCCTGGGTGCTCTTACCTGCTCCCTCGCCACCCTCGAAGACAATGAAGGGGCCCAAATTCGGGCCTCCCTACTCCTTGTAGTAGGTCACGCGGCGAGCAGGCTCCCTGCCACTGCTAAGGGACGCCACCTCGTACCGTTCCGCCAGTATATGTTGCAGCCTCCGGATGTAGGCCCGCTGGGGGCTCAGCTCCACTGTCCTGGCTCCCTCGATCACCCTTTTGGCCGCTTCGTGGGCCTCGTGCAGGGCCCCGTCCAGAGCGGTCCCATCCTCATATTGACCTGCCATCGTCTTGAGGAACTGCCCCACCTGGGGTTGGGTGTTCTTCCTGAGCACGTAGATGGGCTTCCCTATCTTCTCGGCCGCTCTGACCAGTTGAGAGCCCCGGCGGTAGTGGGTCTTGGTCGTGAGGACCACGTCTGCGCCCCTTAGATCATTGACCACGTCCACCTCCAGGCCCACCGCGTCGGCGGCCTGCTCGACCTTCTCCCGTCCTAGTCCAAAGAGAAAGACCTTGGGGACACCGTCCCTCCCCTGCCGGGCCTCCGCCTCCCTGTCAGCCAAAGCCGCCTCTTCCCTGGGCGGCGAGATGGGCAACTCGGTGGAGGAGGGGGTCACCTCCTTAGCTCTCCTTACCTCCCCAGTCTCAGTGAGCCACCGCGCCTCTGGGACGATGGGATAACCCCTGAGCCAGGCGTCCACCACGGCGGCCACATTATCATGCACCGCTACCCTCTCCCAGCTCTGGATCTCCACCACCACGTCGAAAGTGGGCCGCGCCTTCCTCTCCAGGGTTGTCTTCTGGGTGCCCCGCCTCCTGGCCTCTTCGTCGCCCAGGGTAACGGACTGGACCCCGCCTACCAGGTCAGACAACGTGGGGTTCATGATCAGGTTGTCCAGGGTGTTGCCATGGGCCGTGGCGATCAGTTGCACCCCCCGCTCGGCGATGGTTCGCGCCGCCATGGCCTCCAGCTCCGTGCCCATCTCGTCGATGATGATCACCTCGGGCATGTGGTTCTCCACAGCCTCGATCATGACGGCGTGCTGGCGAGCAGGTGTGGAGACCTGCATGCGGCGGGCATGGCCAATGGCCGGGTGGGGTATATCCCCATCGCCCGCGATCTCGTTGGAGGTGTCCACTATTATGACGCGCTTCTTTGCGGCGTCGGCCAGCACCCGCCCCACCTCACGCAGCATGGTGGTCTTGCCCACACCCGGCCTGCCCAGCAGAAGGATGCTCTTGCCGGAGAACACCAGGTCTTCGATGATCTTGATGGTGCCGAACACCGCCCTGCCGACACGGCAGGTAATGCCGACGATCCTTCCCTTCCGGTTCCTCATGGCCGATATTCGATGCAGCGTGCGGGGTATGCCGGCCCGGTTGTCCCCACCGAACTCACCCACCTGGTCCACCACGTAGGCAAGGCACTCCGCATCCACCTCTCGGGCGTCCAGTACGACATCGCCCGCCGGGAATCGGGCCTCGGCAGGGCGCCCCAGGTCCAGGATTATTTCCAGTAGATCGTGGAGGTCGTCCCTGGCGGTTAGATGTTCAATGACCAGTGGGGGCACCGCCTGGAGAAGAGAGTCGAGATCGTCCTGAATCCACTTACGGCAAGCTGCCAAATCTTCGCCTCCACAGTAAACAGAGAAGGGCAGAGTCAGCTTCTCCAGGGGCCGCTGGACTTGTAACGGGGGTTCTGGGGAACGTACATCTCAGAGCGTCGCGGTTGGCTGCAAGCCCTTTATACCCTGCAGATGGCACTTCTTATCCCAGGCCGAGGAAGTACCGGTGAAAACGGCTATCGGGGGTGAGCTCTGGATGGAAAGCTGTGCCCAAGAGGCTGCCCTGCTGCACGGCGACGGGACGGCCGTCGGAGAGGCGAGCCAGGACATCCACGCCTTCACCCACGCTCGATATGATTGGCGCCCGGATGAACAACGCTCGGAACGGCTTCTGGCCCAGGGCCCGGACCTCAAGGTCCGCCTCGAAGCTGTCCACCTGTCTCCCGAAGGCGTTGCGTATCACCTGGATATCCATGAGACCCATGGGTGTGGGCTCGTCTTCGGTGAGGTCCCTGGCCATCATAATCATACCGGCGCAGGTGCCCCAGATGGGCACGCCCGCGCCGGCCATTTTCTCGATGGGAGGTTTCAGGTCGTAAAGGTCCATGAGGTAGCCGAAGGTAGTGCTCTCGCCCCCGGGCATGATGAGCCGATCCACACCCTCCAGGTCCCGGGGCAGCCTCACCTCCACGGTTTCCACTCCCAACCGCTTCAGGACGGCTACGTGCTCCGCAAAGTCCCCTTGAACGGCAAGCACTCCTACTTTCAAAGTAGTCGCCGTACTACCTCAACCTATAGTAGTTCCCAGGCTTACAGATTGCCGCGAGAAGCAAGGAGCTCCCCCTGTTGAAGGCTGCTCACGCCGATGCCCACCATTGGCTCTCCCAGGTCTCTGGACACCTCAGCGATTATCTTGGGGTCGTTGTAGTGGGTGGTCGCCTCCACAATGGCCTTGGCCCGCCTCGCCGGGTCGCCAGACTTGAAGATGCCCGAGCCGACGAACACTCCGTCGGCACCCAGCTGCATCATAAGCGCGGCGTCGGAAGGGGTAGCTAGCCCTCCCGCGGCGAAGTTGACCACCGGCAACCGGCCCAGGTTCCGCGTCTCGATGAGCAGGTTGAGGTTCACCCCCAACTCCTTGGCCGCCGTGGGAAGCTCGTCTTCGGACATGTTCTGCAGCCTGCGTATCTCCGACATCACCGCCCGCATGTGCCGCACGGCTTCGACCACGTCGCCGGTGCCCGCCTCCCCTTTCGTCCGTATCATGGCGGCGCCCTCGCCGATGCGCCTCAGGGCCTCACCCAGGTTACGGCATCCACAGACGAAGGGCACCTTAAAGTTCTGCTTCCAGACGTGGTTATCTTCGTCGGCGGGGGTAAGCACCTCGGACTCGTCGATATAGTCCACCCCCAACGCCTGCAGCACCTGGGCTTCGACCAGGTGTCCGATCCGGCACTTGGCCATCACCGGGATGGTAACCGCGTCCATTATCTCAAGAATCTTGGAAGGGTCTGCCATGCGGGCCACGCCACCGTCGGCTCTGATGTCCGCCGGGACCCGCTCAAGGGCCATAACGGCGACCGCACCGGCGTCGTACGCTATCCGGGCCTGGGTGGCGTTGACAACGTCCATGATCACGCCGCCCTTGAGCATCTGAGCAAGCCCTGCTTTGACTCTCCAGGTACCGGTATTATTCTCGTCCATATAACCTTCCTCCACGGGAGCTGAGACTGCGACCGAAATCATTATACGACGGCCTGTGGTGTTTATCAACGCTCTGATAGTCGCGAGCAAGAACAGGGTGTAGAATGTATGAAGCCGGTGGCGACAGGCCAGACCGGCGGGAGGCGCCGAGGATGGTCCCACCCGAGAATATATTCGGGTCCGTCGACATACGGGTAGGAGTGTATCTGGCCCTGGCGGCGGCGATGGGCCTTTCGGGGTACGTGTTCTACCGGCGGGTCATCCGCCTCCTGCTCCTGGGCAGGAGGGAGAACCGGTTCGACCAGCCGTTGAGGCGCCTGGCCGGGTTCGCCGTCATCGTCCTCGGGCAACGGAAGGTGCTCCAGAGGGTTTCGCTGGTGGACCGGGCCGGCATAGCCCATTTCTTCGTCTTCTGGGGCTTCCTGTCCTTCCTCCTGAGCTACGCCATCTTCATCTTCGGCGACTCCGCCTGGCGCCCCTTCTCGGAGAAGCTGCTGACCGCAAAGGGCGTGGAGGTGTACACCAGCTACCTGGACGTGATGGCCATTACGATCCTGTCCGCCCTCATCTGGGCGGTGCTGCGCCGGTGGCTGGCCAGGCCCCACCGCCTCAGCTTCGACCTGACCCGAAGCCCCGACGCCGTGGTCATCGTGGTCCTCATCTCCTCTCTGATGGTATTCACCATCCTCACAGAGGCCTTCTATGTGGCGGAGGGCGGCACGGGGCCTGCCAGCAAAGCCATCGTCGGGCGGGCCCTCGGCGAGGCGTTCCTGGACGCGGGCATCGACCTGGACACGGCCAACGCCCTACAGGGGGTGTTCTGGTGGATGCACCTCCTGGTCATCCTTGGCTTCTCGATCTACATACCCTTCTCCAAGCACATGCACATGGTCGCCGCGCCGGCCAACGCCCTGTTTCGGTCTTTGAAACCCCGGGGCGCCCTCCACTCCATCGATCTGGAGACGGAGGAACATTTCGGCGCCGGCCGCGTACAGGACTTCACCTGGAAGGAGCTGCTGGACGGCTATGCCTGCGCGGTGTGCGGCCGCTGCACCAACAGCTGTCCGGCCCACCTGAGCGGCAAGGTCCTCTCCCCCATGCACATCGTCGAGAACTTGAAGGACCACTTGATAAAGGTAGGTCCCGAGCTCATGGCGGGGAAGGACCCCCAGGCCGAGCACCCCCTGATAGGCACGGCCATCTCCGAAGAGGCCATCTGGGACTGCGTCTCCTGCGGGGCATGCATGGAGGAGTGCCCGGTGGTGGTGGAGCATGTGCCCACGATCATGGACATGCGGCGCCACCTGGTGCTGGAAGAGTCCAGGATGCCCGAGACGGCGATGAACGCCCTGCTCAGCATAGAGCAGAGGGGACACCCGTGGCGGGGCACTCAGTTCTCGCGCACCGACTGGGCCAGGGGCCTGGAGATAAAGACCCTGGCTGAGCATCCAGAAGCTGAGGTGCTCTTCTGGGTTGGATGCACCGCCGCCCTGGAGGAGCGTAGCCAGGCGGTGGCCCGCTCCATGGCCAAGGTGCTCAAGGCCGCCGGCGTGGACTTCGCCATCCTGGGTGAGGAGGAGCGGTGTACCGGGGACCCGGCCAGACGTCTGGGCAACGAATACCTTTACCAGATGATGGCCCAGCAGAACATAGAGACCCTCGCACGCTACAACGTAAAAAGGATTGTCACCGTCTGCCCCCACTGCTTTAACACCATGAAGAACGAGTACCCTCAGTCCGGCGGCCACTATGAGGTCATGCACTACAGTCAGATGGTCGACCAGCTTATCCGGTCGGGCAAGCTCAAGCCCATAAGGTTAATGGAGGGTACCGTTGCCTATCACGACTCCTGCTTCCTGGGCCGCCACAACGGCATATACGACGAACCCCGGAGGATCGCCAGGGCGATACCCGGGGTGAAGCTTGTGGAGATGGAGCCCAACTGCCGCGAGCGGGGCTTCTGTTGCGGCGCCGGCGGGGGACACATGTGGCTGGAGGAGAGCCGGGGCGATCGCATAAACCACATCCGGACCGACCACTTCCTGGGCACCGGGGCCGCCACCGTGGGCGTGTCATGCCCCTTCTGCCTCCAGATGCTGACCGAGGGCATCGAAGCCAGAGGAGAAAAGGGGGAAAAGCAGGCCAAAGACCTCCTGGAGCTGCTGGCCGAAAGTCTCGAACCGGCCCCTGAATAAGGAGCTGGCCCCTGTCCCGCCAGCCCAAACCCGAAAAGAGGGAGCCCGGCGCTGCACCGCGATGGGAATTGTGGAGGCCGCCCATGGGTAGAAGGACGGCTGCCCAAGCTTCCACGAGTAACCGTGGGTCCGCGCAACGCGCCGCTACTCGGCGTTGACAACCCCGTTCACTAGCCTTAAAATCCCTAGGCAGCAAGTACGATAACGGCAGGCAGGACAGGGGGAAAATGCTAAGGATTCGTCTGACACGGGTGGGTAAGAGGGGGAGACCCTCCTATAGGATAGTGGTGGCGGACTCCAGAGCGCCGAGGGACGGCGCCTATGTGGAATGGATAGGCCACTACGACCCGCTATATGACCCTCCCAAAGTCACCCTCAACGCCGAAAGGGCCATCAAATGGCTCAAGGACGGAGCGCAGCCATCGGAGGCCGTCAAAAGAATCTTAAAATGGAACGGGATCTACGATAAGGTTAATGGGCAATGAAGGAGCTCATCGAGTATATAGCCAAGAGCCTGGCCAGCAAGCCCGAGGAGGTCAAGGTGACCGAGGAGGTCTCGGACGGCAGGGTGATCCTGCGCCTAGAGGTGGCCGACGAGGACAAGGGCAAGATCATAGGCAGGCAAGGCCGGGTAGCGCAGGCGATGAGGGTGCTCCTCCGGGTGGCGGCGGTCAAGAACGACACGAGGGCCATACTCGAGATACTCTAGTTTCCTGAGAGGGCGGACCCGACCCCGCTTCCCAGAGGTGCAGTCTACCACCCCGGGGGCTCCGATGGGCGGACGTCGGGTGCCTTGAGGTCCCGCGCATGGACCAAGAGCCCGGTCCCGGCAGGCAGATTATCGTTGGCAGAGTCCGCTCCCCTAGAGGGCTCCGGGGTGAAGTTCACGTCGAGGTCACCAGCGATACCCCCGAGAGGTTCTCTCCCGGGGGCGTATTATTCTTGAACGGCCGGGCCCATAAGATACGGCGGGTGACCCACCTACCCAAAGGCAGGCTCGCTTTGAAGCTGGAAGGTCTGAACACCCGGGACGAGGCAGAGACGCTGCTGGACAGTCTGCTCACGGTGCCCGAGGAGATGGTCCCGCCGCTCCCGGGAGGGGAGTACTACCACTATCAGATCATAGACATGGAAGTCTACACCCAGGAAGGGGGACTCTTGGGCCTGATAACCGATATCCTATCCACGGGCAGCAACGACGTGTACGTGGTCTCGCAGCAAGGGCAGCAGGGGAAGGAAGTGCTGATTCCCGCCCTGGACGACGTGATCGTGAGCGTGGACGTAAACAGGGGGCGGATGACCGTCAAGCTGCCTGAAGGCCTGTAGCCAAGGGAGACCTCGCCGAAATGCCTACCCGCCCAGGGGGATCGCCGCGACCGCAGCCTCAACCGTCGCCCGGTCAGGGCCGATCACGACAAGGGTATCGTCCCCCTCAATGGCCAGGTGGACGCTGGTATCTTGCCCCACCCAGGAACGCACGTTAGGCCCCGTCTCAGTGAGGACCCACGCTCCTCCGCTCTTTCGGGCCACCAGGTCGCGATAGGCATCGAAGAACTCCTGAGCATCGGCCACGGTATCCCATGAGAAGCGCATCCCCATCAGCAGCCTGCCCCGCCCGTCCCCATAGAGGGCGTAACGGTCCCCTCCCCAGCCCGCGGCAGCCTCGTTGGCCCGCACCTCATCCAGGAAGGCTGCCAGGTGCACACCAGTGAGAAGCTCCCCCAGGACGCCCGCATCCCGCTGCCGCCAATCGCCTCCGAGAGCCCCGGACAGGTCGGGCAGGACCACGGGATGGGGATCTTCCCGCACCAGATACTTCTCCGGATGGATGACCTGCTCCGTCGACCGGGGAGGGTCCAGGAACGCCCGGTTCACCGCGTCGAAGCCCCCCTCGAGATACAGCCGGAAAACCAGCTGAGGGCCCACCCTGTGCTCCCAGCCAAAAGTCTCCAGTATTATCGGAGGGGCTTCCGCCACCTCCGGGGACAGGGAGAACTCCCTGACCTTCTGGTCACGCAGCGCTACGGCAAGCGCCCTCTGGCCCGAGGGAAGGGACTCGTAGAAAAGGTACTCGGTCAGGTTAGCGTCCCCCTCCAGGAGCGCCGTAAGCGCTTTGGATGAGTCGAAGGTGTCTTCCTCCGGCTCCAAGGTGGTCAGATCGAACTCCCCGTCCTGGAGGGCGTGGGTGTATTCGTGGGCGTAAGTCGTCCATGATAACAGGTCGGGCTCGTCCCTTTCTGTTACCACGGTGAGGGACTTCTCCTCGGAGACGTAGTACCCGAGGATGCCCTTGCTCTGCAGACCCAGCAGAAGCCGCAGGATGTCATCGGAAGGGGAGCACAGGTCGAGGACTACGCAGAGGTCCTTTAGCATCTCCGCCTCCCGCTGTGTCTCCTCGAATACCAACTCCTTCGCGACGTTCAGCTCGAACTCTTCACGAGTCTGGAACTCCCGCACCAGCCCCTCCGGAGCCGGCAACCCCCTGATCCGGGCCACCCTGTCTTCGATGGTACCCACCGTCTCCTGGCGGTCCTCGCTGGCGCCAACGGGCCCCAAAGGCTGAGGGAGGACCACGTAGAAGGAGTCCATCACATCCTTGATCTCCTGGCGATGATCATCGTAAGTGGCTGCCGAGGCGGATATCCACAAGGAAATGACTCTTACCCCCGCGACGGCCAGTATGAAATCCCCTCGATTTGGAGTGCTTCCGTCGGACCACTCGACGCCGGCGTGGTAGCCGGAGGCGCCCCGCGCTATCCTGTTCCTGAAAAGCTCCTTGAAGTCCTGGAACCCGGAAATTCCCCTGATCAGCTCATTGAACTGGACATCCAGCCTGGTAGGACCCGCCAGGATAGTCTGTATGAACGAGGTGCCCTCAAAGTCCGGGTCTATCTGGATATCGGTCGGGTCGCTGTCGTCGACGGCCCATCCTTCCGGTAATGTGACTGCGAACCCCTGGCGCTGTCGGACGTAGCTCCCCTCCGGCGGAACGAAAGGCGTGGGACTGGGGGTGGGAACGGTCGTGGCGGTCGGCGTCGCCGTTGGGGGTGTTCCGGGGTTAGATGTGGGAGTCGGGGTGGGAACGCCGGGCGGCGTGGCAGTCGGAGTAGGAGTAGGCGTGGCGTTGATCTCGGGAGTGGCGGTAGCCGTCGGTCTCGGAGTGGGAGAAGGGGAGTTAATCGAGGTGGGGGAGCGTGTGGGGTCTGGAGCTCGGACGGCCCCGCGGTAAAGGTGGGCACCGGTTCGCCGGTCGAAATGCCCGTTGGCGTCGCCGGCTCCGGCGTCGAGCCCGGCACGGATGTGTCCGGGGTAGTAGGGGTCGCGCAGGCAAGGATGAAGGCTGCGGCAGCCATAAGCCAGGGCAGAGCCGACCTCCTTATCAGTAACCCCAGATCAGTATCAGTAACCCCAGCTTCACAGTCACCTGCCCTCACCACATTATGTCGCGGGCATAGCCGCCCGGGGGAAGCTACTCCGCCACCCCCTGTACAGCCGTCGGCTTCCGGCCTATCCCTGGAACTCCAGCACATCCTCGTCGCCCAGGACGTGGTCCCGCCCGACCGTCTGGCCATCGAACTTTCCCGAGCCCCACAGCAGGGCGTATTTCAGCCTCCGGAGCCAATCTTTATGTAAAGCCAGTGCTGCGTCCTCTACGTTACTGCCCCGGCTCAGCACTATGGGCGCATCATAGTCAGGTTCGCCACCCCGCGACTTCGTATACACCCTCACCACTTCCAAGGACTCGAAGCTCACCCGCTTCAGCTCCTCCAGCCCCATTCCCTCGACGGGCGACACCATGACCACCGGGAACCGGTCGCAGTAGCAGGCTTCCAGCTCCCGGAACCGCTCCGGAGCTCCACCCTCATCGGCCTTAGTCCCCACCAGCAGGGCTCGTTTCTGCACCCGGTGCTCTTCAGGGCAAGGGACCTGCCCCCTGCCCAGCAGGAGGTAACCCCACCTCTCCAGCTCGGACAAAACCTGGTCCATCTGGGCCAGCGGGTCGGCCGAGAGGTCGACCACCACGAGGAGCAGGTCGCTATTCCTCAGCAGGCTGAAGAGCCGGCTTTGCACATCCCGATCGTTGATCGCCGGCGTGTCAACTAGCTGGATACGTACGTTCCGGTACTGTAGGATGCCAGGCAGGGGCACCCGGGTGGTGAATGGATAGCCTGCCACCTTCGCCCCGACGCCAGTGAGGCTCGCAAGGAGCTGAGACTTGCCAGCGTTGGGCAGGCCGAGCAACACCGCCTGGCCGGCGCCCTCCTTTCTGAGGGCGAAGGGCTGAGGCTGGCCGCCACCTGTACTCCTGGGCTTCTCCAGCTCCTCCATGAGCCGTGCCATTCTCGACCTCTGGTCCGCCCGCAGGTGGTCGGTACCCTTGTGTTTGGGCGTGGCCGACATAATCTCCTGCAGGGCTGCGATCCTCTCCGGGATACTTCTGGCGGTGCGGTACCTCCTCTCAGCCTCGTAGTAGGCCGGTGGCAAGTTCGCCGGCATCCTCCACCTCCTGGGCCCCAGAGGATGGGCTACACCCCACCTCACCAGGAAGACTGCGACTGTCCGACAGCCCGCCACCCGTAGGGACGCCAGCCCGGCGAAGCCATGAAGGGGTGGCCTGCAAGGGGTCTGGGTCTGACTATAGCAGGAGCTTTCCGCACCGGTCAAACCGCCGCCAAGAGCGTCTTGATTTATGAGAACTTTTGTTCTACCATATGCTAAAGAACAGTGAGAGGCTAGATGATGAAGGCTGGAAACGCAGGCGCAATGGTTGACGTGGTCCCCGAACGCTATCCTTATCGCGACGAGGGCTGCGACGTGTCCTCTTCCTGCCTCAGATGCCCCCTACCCCAATGCAAATACGACGACCCGGGATGGTTCCACCGACAGAGGCGGGACCGGAGGGACGATGAGGTAATCGAGGCGATGCGGGAGGGTGGGCTGTCCGTGGCGGACCTGGCGGCCCGCTTCGCCCTGAGCCAGCGCACCGTGTTCCGCATCCTGAGAAGGGCCGGCCGGGGGGAGACCCCGGCCGGCCCTTCTCAGGCACATGCCTGACCTTGACACCCCATCCCGACGTGATATGATGTAATCGCCATCCACCCGCCGGGGGGGTGAGCGGGGTAGGGGTTGACGCGGCCGCTGGGACCCTTGGGGGCCAAGACGGCCATGAGAGTGATGTTCCGCGACGCCTTCTCGGCGGGCCCGCCGAGAAGGCATCGGCTTTTGTGACAGGAGGGCGCTGTGGCCAATGCCATCACAGACGTCCCGGGAATAAAGCTGGGGCACCACTCAGACCCGGTATCGGCCACCGGCTGCTCTGTCATAGTTTGCGATGATGGAGCAGTCGCCGGCGTGGCCGTACGGGGAGGCGCTCCGGGGACACGGGAGACGGACCTGCTGCGGCCGGGCAGCCTGGTGGACCGGGTCCACGCCATCCTCCTTACCGGGGGCAGCGCCTTCGGCCTGGATGCCGCCGCAGGCGTGATGCGGTACCTGGAGGAACGGGGCATCGGGTACAGGCTAGACGCTGCCACCGTGCCCCTGGTGCCCGCCGCGGTCCTCTACGACCTCAACCTGGTGACCCACAAGGTAAGGCCAGGCCCCTGCGAGGGCTACCAGGCCTGCCTTGCCGCCTCCAACGGCGGGGTGGAGGCGGGCAGTGTTGGGGCCGGCACCGGAGCGACCGTGGGCAAGGCCCTGGGCCTGGGACGCGCCGTGAAGGGCGGCATAGGCACCGCCAGCCTCGAACTGCCGGGGGGCGCTATTATAGGAGCGGTCGTGGCAGTCAACGCCTACGGAGGGGTGGTCGACCACAGCACCGGACTGGTCGTCGCCGCGCCACGCCGGGACGACGGCACCGGGTTCCACGACCCCATCGCCTTGCTCTTCGCGGAGGACTTCGCCACAAGCGGCCCCGCCACGGCCAATACGACGATAGGGGTAGTGGCCACCAACGTCCCACTCACCCGGGAGCAGGCCCACTACCTGGCGCACACGAGCCACGACGGGCTCGCCCTTACCATCAGGCCCTGCCATACCGTGATGGATGGAGACACCATCTTCACCCTGGCCACAGGTAAGGGCGAGGCGGCCGCCGGGACCACGTCCCCCCGGAGCCTGGCCCGCCTGGGGGCCGCGGCGGTGGAGGTGGTGGCCCAATCGGTGCTTAGGGCGGTACTCATGGCCGAGGGTCTGGGCGGCGTCCCTTCGGTGAGGGAGCTGGGCCATGGATAACCCCACGATAGGCTTCATCGGGGCGGGGACTCTGGGGAAGGGGCTCGCCCTGGCCCTTTCGGCCGCCTCATACCGGGTCGTGGCCGTATCGAGCCGCCGCAGCTCCTCGTCGCAGGCACTGGCCCTGAAGCTGCCCGGATGCCGTGCCTTTCAGCAGCCCCAGGAGGTCGCGGACAGCTGCGACTTGGTGTTTATCACAACCCCCGATGGCGCGATCGGCGCCGTGGCTTCGGCCCTGAAATGGCACCGAGAGCAAGGGGTGGTCCATTGCAGCGGGGCCCTGCCCCTGGACGTCCTGCAGCCGGCGGCCAGGTCGGGCGCACTCACCGGCTCCCTCCACCCCTTCCAGACCCTTGCCTGTGTCGACACGCCTGAGGAAGCCGCGGGACGGCTCACTGGCAGCGCCTTCGCCGTCGAGGGCCAGGGCTGGCTCCCCGGGTTTCTGGAGACGCTGGCCTCTCGCCTGGGAGGCATGGCCATACGTCTCAGTCCCGGCGACCGCGCCATCTACCACGCCTCAGCCGTGCTGGCCTGCGGCTTCCTGTCGGCCCTCGTAAAGGCCGCTGCCGACCTCTGGCAGCAGATGGGAGTCTCGCAAGAGAAGGCCCTGCCAATAATCCTGCCCCTGGTCCAGGGCACCGTGGCGGGCCTGACCAGCGGAGGGATAGACGCGGCCGTAACCGGTCCCGTCGTGCGCGGAGACGCGGTGACGTTACGGGCGCATCTTGAGGCGCTGGAAGCCAGGTTACCCCGTCTCATCCCCCTATACTGCGCCCTCGCTGCCGAGTCCCTCGCCTTGGCCGGGGCCAGGGTGGGCCCGGAGAACCTGGACGAGATGAGGGGGCTGATCGACAGTTACGCGGACAAGCATCACTCCCAGCCGCCCGGCTAGCCGAAATTCGCTGGAGGAACGTGCCATGGACCGAAGGGTGACCACAAGAGACATCACCGCCATGAAGGCCAGGGGCGAGAAGATACCCATGCTGACCGCCTACGACTATACCACCGCCAGGCTTGCCGACGAGGCGGGAGTGCCGGTGATACTGGTGGGCGACAGCCTGGGCATGGTGGTGCTGGGCTACGACTCCACCATCCCGGTGACCATGGAGGACATGCTGCACCACATTAGGGCCGTTGCCCGCGGTGCTCGGCGTCCCCTGATAGTGGGCGACCTGCCCTTCATGTCCTACCAGGCAAGCACGTCCCAGGCCCTTCACAACGCCGGCCGCATGCTTCAGGAGGGGAATGCCCAGGCTGTGAAACTGGAAGGGGGGGAAACGGTGGCAGAGACAGTCCGCCGGATCGTGGACTGCGGTATACCGGTCATGGGCCACATCGGCCTTACGCCCCAGTCCGTGAACAAGTTCGGTGGATACAGGGTCCAGGGCAAGGGAAAGGAAGAGGCGGCCCAGCTGATCAAGGACGCGGTGGCCCTGGAGCAAGCCGGGGCCTTCGCCGTGGTCCTGGAGCTGGTGCCCACGCCCCTCTCCGCCACCATCACCCAGAGGCTGACCATACCCACCATCGGCATCGGCGCCGGGCCCCACTGCGACGGCCAGGTCCAGGTGCTCCACGACATGCTGGGTCTGTACACCGATTTCGTCCCCAAGCACACCAGGCAGTATGCCCGCCTGGCGGAGACCATATCCGGCGCCTTCAAGCAGTACATCGCCGACGTCAGGAACGGCACCTTCCCCGCCGAGCAGGAGAGCTTCGGGATGATGGAGAGCACCCTGGAGGAGCTTGAGCCGGCCTCGAAAGCTGGCACGCCAGGCCAGCCAGCGTGACGGCACATGCAAGTCATATCTACCGTCGCCGACTTCCGGTCCGCCCGTAGCGGCCTCCAGGGGAGCCTGGGACTGGTCCCCACCATGGGATATCTCCACGAGGGCCACCTCGCCCTGGTGCGGCGCTCCCTGGCGGAGTGCGACACCACTGTGGTCAGCATCTTCGTCAATCCCACCCAGTTCGGCCCCCACGAGGACTACGCCACCTATCCCCGGGACATGGAGCGGGACCTGGCCCTGCTCCGCGCCGAGGGGGTGGACCTGGTCTTCGCCCCTTCCGAAGGGGAGATGTACCCCAAGGGCAGCGAGACCTGGGTCGAGGTGGGCGAGCTGGGCCGGCGCCTGGAAGGACGGCACCGGCCCGGCCACTTCCGGGGGGTAGCCACGGTGGTGGCCAAGCTGCTCAACATCGTAGGGCCGCAGCGGGCCTATTTCGGCCAGAAGGACGGCCAGCAGCTTGCGGTGATAAGGCGACTGGTGGCCGACCTGAAGATGGGCGTATGCCTGGTGGCCGTGCCCACTGTCCGGGAGACCGACGGATTGGCCCTGAGCAGCCGGAACGTGTACCTCACGCCCGAGCAACGCGGGGCGGCTCCGACCATATACCGGGCTTTATGCAGGGCGCACGAGCTGTGGAAGGCCGGCGAACGCTCAGGGGACCGGCTGCGCCGGGAGGTGCGCCATATCCTGGAGCGGGAGCCCCTGGTCGAGGGGATCGACTACGTTAGCGTGGCCGATACGGACCGGCTCGAAGAGCTTGACGCTGTCCGGCAGCCCGCCATGGTCTCCGTCGCGGTACACATAGGGAGCGCCCGGCTGATCGACAACGTCCTGCTGAAGTGAGGCCCTGAGCCCGGGAAGCTTGTGAAAGTGATGATGCCCGGGGTATCATAGTAGAGACGGGGTGGGTACACAGCTCAGGGTCCGGCGGGCCGAAGGTCGGTCCGCCAGGCGTGGAAAGAGTGGAAAGAAAGGAGATGGCCCTGATACGGCTACTCATCCTCGTTTTTCTGGTTCTGGCGCTGGTCTCCGCCGCATGCGGACCCCGCCGGCGCCCCGCAGCCACCGGCCCAACCCCCACCACCGTCCCCTCGGCCACTATCACACGCCAGGCCCCCGCCGTCGTCCCTCAGCCCACACCTTCGACGCCCCCGCAGCCCACCGCCACCCGTCCCCCCACGACCCTGGCCCCTACCGCCCCCGCACCCAGCCCGACTCCCATACCGTCCCTGCTGGACCAGCCTGAAGCCCTGTTCCGCCTGGCCATGGCTACCATGACCCAGCTCAACAGCTTCCGCATGGAGGGCCTTAGCCGCCGGGGCGGTCCCGACGGGCCCTCGAGCATCCTGGTGCGGGGAGTCAAGTCCGGGGATGCCGCACAGCTTAGCACTGAGATCAGGGGACCGGCTTTCAACCTCTCATCCCTGGAGATACGGTTGCCACCCTTCATATACACCCAGGACCCGGACGACGCTAAGTGGTACCGCACCAGCGTGGACGAGCCCAGTCCCTCTCAGGCCCCCCTCAACCCCCTGGTCATCGGCGACCTGATCTTCCCCGCCGCCGACGTACCCCTCCGGTTCTACGACCTGTCCTCCGCGGGTATCGAGGCCGTCGGAGAGGTGGCCACGGGCCACGTGCTGGTAAAGGCCGATTGGAAGGGCATCGTGGGCTGGCTAGAGCAAGAAGACAGGATTGCCAGCCTGATCGAGCGGCTGGGCAGCCGGCAGACACCCGACGAGTTCAAGGAGTCCTATCCGCCGCCCGAGTCCCTCTTCCTGCACGTCTGGATAGATAGGGATGGCTTCGTGCACCAGGCCCTGTTCAGCGATTCGGAGGACGACGACACGATAGTGGGGTTCGCCTACCGGCTCTACGACTTCAACGAGCCCGTATCGATCCGGGCCCCCACTCAGTTCGAGGAAGGTGCGCCCCCCACCAAGCCCACCCCCACGGCCGCCGTCACCCTTACGGCAGTCCCCATACTATCTCTGGTGAGCTCCGTGGTCGCCACCTCCAAGGACGAGGCGACGGTGGACACGGTGAGGTTCAAGCTTACCAACCCCGGCCTCCTGCCCGTCGAACTGCCCCTCGAAGGGACCCTGGTCTCCTACTCCGACCCGGACAACCTGGTCAACGCCACGGGGACGGACACGGGCGGCGACATGGCCTGGTCCGTGAGCTGGCTTCTGGGCTCGGGGGACGCCGCCGATCCCGGCGAGCTGGTGGAGCTCACCATCGACTTATCCGGCCTGGAGACACCCCTGGGCCCGGACACTCCGTTCAAGATCGATCTTATACCCCCAGCCGCCGCCGTACCCCCCGTCGCACGGTTCACGCCCCCCGGGATCAGGAAGGTCATGGACCTGGGCTAATAGTAGTGCCCGATCTCGTCACGGCGCTGGCTTCGGGCTGAAGCGGACCGCGTCGGCGATGACGAAGCCGTCGGCATCGGCGGACAGCTCCACCGAGCCGCTGACCCCAAACTCGAACTCGAAGGTCCCCAGAGGGTTGAACTGCCCCCCGTTGACCTGCTGGTCCACTCGCACCACAGTGGAGCCGCCCGCGTGGTTGATGGTGTAGGGAGCGTTGGTGGCCCGGTTGGCCGCCGCCGTCCAGTGGGCGTACACGTCATAGGGCCCCGAAGCCCCCAGGTCCGGCGTCCACCGCACCCGCTCTCCCGCAGTTCCCGGCGCGAGGAAATGGTAGTTACCGAATAAGGCATCGGCACCCGTTGCCACGGACCACGCCCCGCCCAGCACCTGGAACCCGGCGTCCGCGTCATCCACGGTCACCTCGACAAGGGGCAATGGCGGGAGCCCGGGCGGGGGCTTCAGCTCTGGGTTGTCCAGGCCCCCGGTGTCGGCCCCGGTGCGGTACTCCCCCCGGATGCGCAGGGCCGTCAGCGATGACAGCACCCCCACCATCTCCCCCTGGGTGGCCGGGTTGCCGGTGGCCTCGTTCAGCCATCCCGCCCCAGCCTCCAGGGGCACGTCGTAGTGGGTCCAGTCGGTGCCGGGGTTGTTGGGCGTGTCGAACACCAGGGTGGTGCCGCCCCCCTCCAGGACTACGTCGTCGTTATCGAACGGCCTGTCCGTGGCCGACTGCTTCAGGTCGAAGGACAGCATGCCCATTTCCGACTGGTCACCAAGGAAACCGGCGGGCGCCTCCCAGTACCACGTGCCTCCGGTCACGTCGTCCGCGGCCGAGATGTAGCCGCCGGGGTTGCCCCCCGTAGGATTGTGGTCCGGCTCAGCCGAGGCACCCTGGGCGTCCCCGAACACCCTCCAACCCTCGTCGCCATCATCGAAGGTGCTCTTGACGGGGCCCGGAGGCGGCGGAGGTCCGGGGCCTGGCGATGGCCCTTCCAGCGCCTCGGCCTCGAACAAGGCGGTGAAGGTGACCACATCCCCCGGGCCGAGCTCCAGGTCCGCAGGGGTCATCAGGAACCTCAGCCCCGCATCCAGGGCGAACGGCTCGTCGTTGGGCTCGAACACTACCCAGTGCAGGGCGCCGGCCCCAGCTCCCCTCCCCGGGGACCCATGAGCAGGGTCAGGCTACCCTCCCCCAAGGGCGTCGGGCTGCCGCCGCCCCGGGTCACCATCGCGTTGGTCGCCCTGAGCGTCAGCCTGAAGGGCACGCTTCCCCCATTCGCGGCCCAGAAGGGGACCCTGGGGGGAGTCTTGAGGAACCCGAAAGCATCGATGTCGCCCACACCAAAGTTAAGCTCCGTCAGACCGACGTTCGGGTCTATCTGGCTGTACAGCAACAACGTCTGCTCGTTGGTCTGGACCTGGCCCATGACGAAGGTGCCCGCTACCTCGCGGGATACTATCGCAGCTTAGGCTATGCCCGCCACGATTACGGCCAGAATGGCGGCAAGCACGATTACTGTCCTGGGAGCTAACCTTATAGTCATGCTGGTACCTCCTGTCCCTGATATAGGGCCACTACGGCCAGGTCCGCCACGTCCACGACACCATCGTGATTAACGTCCTCGGCGGCCCCGGGAGCCGGGTGGGTGTCGAGCGCCCTGGTAACCGCCAGCAAGTCCCGAAAGTCCACAATGCCATCGGCGTTAACGTCCGCCGACGCCTGGATGGGGAGGACGTTCAGGGTGATGCTGGCCGGAACCGGTCTGGAGATGCTGGCGGCAGAGACGTAGGCGACGCTCAGACCCAGGGCGGCCAGGAACAGCAGAATAACGAAACCCGCTCTGATTCCGCGCACGCCGACATGGGTCATCTTCCGCCGCCTCTGGATAAGTGGGAAGTCACCGCATCCTACTACGATGGGCCCGGAATTGTCAAACCCGCTGCCCCGCTGAGGTGTTGCCGACACCGGTGCTTTCGGTCCATAATATACGTTACGGGTGTGGCCCCGCCACATGGGACATAGCGTGGAGGCCCCGGGGCTCCTCTTCAGCGAATGGGCCCGCCCAGGGTGGTCGTGTCCCAGTAGCTCAGTGGATAGAGCGGCTGCCTTCTAAGCAGCGGGTCGCAGGTTCGAATCCTGCCTGGGACGCCACAAACCTTTTCGTAAGCTCACTTGCTTCCGCGGTGCCGGTCAGGTCCGGGCGTCGTGGCGGCTTAAGCGGCCCTTCCAGCCCAGGATCCCTGTATCGGCAGTGGTTAAAGTGGCTCCACGAGCCACGGCCGTAGCGGCAATGATGCGGTCCGCGGGGTCGGGCGGGAACTCCTCCAACTCCGTGGCCAGGATACCGATGTCGCCCGACATAGCCACCTCGGCGATGCCTAGCTCCAGCACCTTCTGCCGCCAGCCGGCTACCGGCTGAGACAGGACCAGCCGGTGGCGCCGCGCCAGCATCGCCACCTCCCAGAAGGTCATGGCAGACACCAACAGCGTATCCTCCTTCGCCGCCGCATCGGCCAGCCGCCGCGCATCGTGACCGAGACGTTCGTCTCCTTCCACCAGCCATACCAGCACATGGGTATCCAGCAGAACGCCCGTCACGACAGCGCGTCCCATTCTGTGTCTAGCGGAGCGACGATGTCCCCTTCGACAGAGATGGAGCCTTTGAGAGCCCCGAAGAACGTTGTCGGCCTTCGCCTGGCCGGGATAAGCTCCGTGATCGGTATACCCCTTTTGGTAATCACCACGGTCTCGCCCGTAGCCGCCACCTCCTCCATGATCTGGAGACATTTGGCTTTGAATTCTGACGCCTTGACGATCCTCATCGGCCTACTCCTGATGTTACCATAGTCATGACTATGGTAACATTCTCAGTCACCTTAAGCCAGCGTTTTTGCCAAGCTCGGCCTGACGGGGAGCAACTCCTGTACCGTACAAGGAGCCACGCCAACAAACAGGCGTAGCACCGCCCGGAATTCCTGCGGGCACGGGAGCTTCCGAAGGGCCTCCAAGTGCTATCCGTTGTCCAGGGCGGGAGGCGTGGGGGAATGCCTGATCACCGTCCCAGTGGGGGTGCGGCCGACGCCAGAGGGGCGCTAAAACTAAGGGGGGAGGCAGGTCGACTGACCAATGCCTCCCGTGTTGTAGGTCTACAATTTTGTCAGTAGGTAACTGTTCAGGGAAAATGTCAGTTTATGGAAGGACTGACATTGAGTACGAAAGAGCAGAACCGGTTACATATCTTGAACGGAGTATTAGAGCGGCACTGGACGATGAAGGAGGCGGCCCCGCTGCTTGGAGTAAGTGAACGTCAGGGATGGCGAGTGCTGGCGGCCTATCGTAAGGAAGGGGCCAGAGGAGTGGTGCATAAGAACCGGGGCCGGGTGCCACCCAACGCGACTCCAGAGACCATCCAGCAGCAGGTGGCGAGCCTGGCCCAAGAACGCTACGAGGGGATCAACCATACCCATCTGACCGAGTTGCTGGCCGAGCGGGAAGGGGTGATGTTATCCAGGCCCACGCTAAGGCGAATTCTGGTACGGGCCGGATTGACCAGCCCCCGCCACCGCCGGCCACCACAACATCGGTGTCGCCGACAACGGATGCCTCAGGAGGGGATGCTGCTCCAATTGGACGGGAGCCACCACCTCTGGCTGGAGGACCGGGGGCCCTGGCTAACGCTGCTGCTGGCGGTGGACGACGCTACCGGGACGGCACCCTATGCACTATTCCAGGAACAGGAGGATACCCGAGGCTACCTGTCCCTGCTCCAGGGCATCATTGAACGTCGGGGGGTGCCGATGGCGGTGTACACCGATGGGCATGCCGTCTTTCAGCCACGGCGTCGTCCATCGGACCTATCCCAGGTTCCCGGGAAAGGACCATCAACCCAATGGAGCCGGGCCCTGGGAGAACTGGGGATCACCCAGATATTGGCCCACAGTCCCGAGGCCAAAGGAAGGGTGGAGCGAGCCAACGGCACCTTCCAGGACAGGCTGGTGGCGGAACTTCGTCTGGCTGGCGCTTGCACCCTGGCGGAGGCGAATCAAGTGCTGGCCAAGTTTCTGCCTCGGTTCAACCAGCGCTTCGGGGTGCCTGCGGACTAGGCGGAGTCGGCCTACCGGCCAGTGAACCCGGAGTTGGACCTGGGTGGCGTGCTGTGCATCAAGGAGTTGCGCAGAGTGGCCAAAGACAACACGGTGCAATACCACCTGCGGGCTTTGCAACTCTTTCCCAGTCTGGAACGCCCCAGCTATGCCGGGGCCCGAGTAGAGGTGCAGGAACGTCTGGATGGTCGTCTGCTGGTGCGGCATCGGGAGCAGATTCTGACTCCCCAAGAAGCGCCGGCGCTAGCTACTGAACTTCGGGCTCGGGTGACGGCCGGTCCGGTGACAGCGATTCTTCCCGACCCGGATCCGACGGACTGGAGGCCCAAGCAACGTATCAGAGCCCCGGTGCTTCTAGGACCCCTGGCTGGCGAGACCATCTGGTATGAGGACGCCGCAAGGAAGCAGGTCCACCGGGACCTGGTGGTGGCCGGGATGGAGCGGGCGCGGCAGCAGGGCAAGCGCATCGGCCGGCCCTCGGTGAATGAACGCCCCGAGTTTGAGCAGCGATTCGCCGCGGTGGTGCAGCGCATCGGATCGGGAGAGCTTTCCAGAAATCAAGCTGCCAGAGAACTGGGCATCGGCTATGCCACCCTCAAACGCCTCCTCCAGGCCTGGGAACAGCCCAACGCCAAGCCATCTATTTCACTTTCGGTGAAACCAAGCAGCGGTAAGGACTACTGACATTTTCGGTGAACACTTAACCCTGACATTTTCCCTGGACAACGACACCTCCCCCCAGTCACCTGCCGGTGAAGCTACCCGCTTTTCTCGGCCGCCTTCTTCAGGTTCTGAAGGGTCTTGTCCATACCATCCCGCACAATGCCCGCCCGGGCCTGCTCGTAGTTGTCCCGGAGGCCCTGGAGCATGGGGCCCTTCAGGTCCCCCCACTCCACCTCTAGCTCATGGCTCACCTGGGTGCCGCTACCCTGGGGGCTGAAGCTGAACCGCCACTGCAGACGCCGGAGGGTGTCCGGCAGGGCTGGTACGGTGATCCAGGAGAAAGATTTGGCCCGGTCGCTGGTGACAACCACGAGGTGGCCTTCAGCTCCATGCTCTGCCCCCGGCCATAAAGACCTTCTCGTCGGCTTCGAAAGTGGTGCCCAAGCGCACCGGGCCGCTGGTCAGGTTCCGGACACTCAGGATCTCGCCGCTGCCCGCCAGCTCGGTATGGCGAGTAACGCCGGCCACGATGTCATATAGCTTCTCCGGTGGTGCGTTGATGGTAATCGACTTGCTTACCTGAAAATCCGGCATGGATGTGTAACCTCTCAAGACAGAACATGGAAATCATACCGGCAGAGCATTGGCCTGTCAACACGTTGAATTAATTGACACTCGTTGCGCTTGGCCGTAGAATTGGGTCGGATGCAGCTACGGCACGTCAGAACAGGGAGACCCATGGCAACGAAGGCCATCATCCTTATAGAGACCGCTGTCGGGAAATCGCGAGAGGTAGCCATCGCCCTGGGGAAGGTTAACGGAGTCCAGTCGGCCAACGTCGTCACCGGGCCCTACGACGTCATCGCCGTGATCGAAACCCCAGATATGGCCGCCATCGGCACCCTGGTGGAGCAGAATGTCCACACCCTCGCCGGGGTGATGCGTACGGTAACCTGCGTATCGGTAGTCCAATAGCGGCAGGTCCGGACTTGGACGCCGACGTCTCGCTGACCGTCTCCAGTATGCGGCCGAGGTAGCGCAAGCGGACCCGTCATCCCTAGAGCGAACACGCGCCCGGAGGTTGATGTTATGGGGATCACCCAGCAGTTGGCCCGGGAAGTCGCGGATGCGAGGTACGAGGATATTCCCCCAGCGGCCATCGCGAGGATAAGGGACGGGATACTCGATGACGTCGGAGTCGCGTTCTTGGGCTACTCAATGGCGGGCAAGCACCTCATCGAGTATGCTCGGGACGTCGGTGGGACCCCCGAGTCCACGGTAATAGCCGACGGGGCCAGGGTGTCGTGCATGGTGGCGGCGGGGGTCAACTCCCAGCTGGCCTCGGACTCCGACTTCGAGGAGACGGGGCCCGGGGGACACTCCCTCTCCAACATAGCCCAAGCGGCGCTGGCGGTGGGCGAGCGCCTCGGAGCCAGCGGCCGAGACGTGATCACGGCCGTAGCGGTGGCGTACGACATAAACTCCCGGTTTCACAGGGCCGCCTTCCCGCTAGAGCTCATCAGGGGCGAGATGCCGCCGCGGGACACCTCTTTCCCCGGGAGCAGCCGCCACCGGGCCCTGTCGGTGGCCATCGCCGCGGGCAAACTCCTGGGACTGGACGCGGCCCAGCTGGACCACGCCATGGGGATAGCGTGGTATTTCGGGCCTCAGCCCTCCGCGACCTATATACAAGAAAGACGCTCGCTCGAGCTGGGAGCGGGCCACTGGGGAGTCCTGGCGGCGTTCATGGCCCGGAAGGGCATGGAAGGGCCCGTGGACTCTATCGAGATCGGAGGCCGCCACGACCTCGACCGGTTAGTTTCGTCCCCCAGCCCTTACTACTACCCCGCCAACGAGATGCATCTCAAGCCCTGGATCTCCAGCCGGGGCACCCAGCCGGCTATCCAGTCCACCCTCGAGATCGTCAAAGAGGAGGGGATCGCACTGGAGGATATCGAGGAGATCAGGTTCAAGGCCAAGAGGCTATACTTCCAGCACCCCTTCGACAATCCGGAGCCCAGAGGCTACCGGGACGCCGTGTACAGCGTACAGTGGGCTTTTGCCATGGCGTTGATGGGGTATGAAGCGGGGCCCGAGTGGCTCGCCGAGGAGCGATTCAAGGACCCGGCTTGCCTGGCCGTGGCCACAAAGGTGAAGCTAGAGGAGCTACCCCGGGCTACCGAGATATGGGAGAGCGGGGTACGTTACACCAACGAGGCCCCCACAGAGGTAGAGGTGGTGGCGAAGGGCAGGCGCTACAGCAGGGCCAAGACCTACGGCGAGGCTCTGGGGAGCTCCCTGAACCCGATGCCCAAAGAGCTGCTGGAGCGCAAGTTCCGGACCCAGGTAGCCCCCGTGCTGGGGGAGGCGCAGAGCAGAGAGCTGGTTGCCGCGCTGGCCGGCCTGGAAAAGCAGGACGATGTAAGGTGCATCACCGACCTCTACAAGCCCCGCTAGGAGTTCGAGCCAGCGAGGCTGCGCATCTCTCGCGGGCCGCTTCTCCTCCGCCTGTGACCTCAACGAACGGGCTTCTAGGCCGCCCCGAAAAGCCGCGTGAGTTCCCTTATGTCCCGCTGCTCCTCGAGCCTGCTCAGCATCCCCAGCAGCTCTTCGCACCGCCCCTCGCCGATCACCGGCACCGCCTGGGTCCTGAACTTCCCCTCTAGCTGCTCAGGGGATAGGGGCGCACCGGGCTCCCGAGATTTTCTCTGTAGGTCTTTCGCTTCTTGTACCGGCGGCCCCCTGCCAAGATCTCCACCTCGTTGGGGTAGTCGTCGGCCACGGTCTGGCCGCTGTCCCATACCTCCGAGGCGTAGCTGTCCTCCTGTAGTTTGACCTTTCTCGCCAGTGCGATGCACGCCGGGTCCCTCAATCGCTCCTCCGTCGTCCACGCGGCCCCTGCCTCGTAACCCAGGAGCGCCATGGCGAACTGCCACTGGACGCTATAGATCGCATCCCAGTACTCCACCGGCGCGGGATTGTTGAAGGGGAAGTCGAAGTACAGGCTCTTCCCCGTGAAGATGATCTCGTCGATCTCCTCGGGGCCGATCTCTTGCTCCGCTACGATCTCTAGGGCGGCCTGAAGCCCGGGTTGCGTTCCCCGGGGAGATATCCACGGCTTGAGGAGCAGCTCGTTGGCGGGATAGTGATAGGGACTGGGAGACCACATCAGCCGTTCCAGGTCGTAGAAAGTCTCTTTTTCCAGCAGGTCCGAGGGCCCCTCGAACCCTTTCTGGGCCAGCAGGGCCGACTGGACCCCCAGCTGGCAGGTCCCCAGGTGGAATGAGGCTATCCTTTTCCACCAGCTGTGGTGGTATATGAACTCCTGGGGAGGAGGCGAGTAGTACCAGGCTATACCGATGGCATGGTTGATCTGAGTTTCGTCCAGGCCCAGGAGTTTGGCCGCGGCAATGGTGACGGACAGGACGATGTGTCGCTTGCTGCCGTATCCGCCGATGATCTCAGCCGGGAGGGCGGCCCTGGTGAATCGTCCGTTCATCTCGTAGGACAGGGCCACGGCGGTTATGACATCCTTGCCGCTGGCGCCTACCCGCTCGCCGACCGATATAGCGGTCTGAGCCAGGGAAGATAGCTCGTGGTGGCCGGGCCCAGTTTCGTTGAAGTTGGTATCGCACGCCATCTGGGCATTCACCGCTGCGGCGGCGACACATGAAACCCTGGTCCCATCGCCGATGAGGGTCGCCTCCGGCCGTCCCCCTCCCACGTCCTTTGCGTACTCGACAAGGGGCTGGCCGGCCACAGAGTAGCCCAAGAACCCGATCCCGACATCGTCCAGGATCGCCCGTCTTGTCCTCTCCATCGCCGGTCCAGGGATATCCTGGAACTTCGCCTCTACTATCTCGTTTGCTATCTGCCGGGTGACGCCCACGTATTAGCCTCCTCAAGCTCGGCCAGCGAGGCCTTCTCAGCGGCCGTTCCAGACTGATGCCCGGGTGCGCTGTGCAGCCTCAAAGATAGCTTCACGTCTGCACAGTGTCAACCCCAGTCCTGTGGAGTATCTACTCGGGACCTCGATCATCTAAACTTGATGGTACAGTCCGGGCGGCCCGGCCGCGGGAGTGCGGGGCCGATCGGTACAAACGAAGGCCGAACAAGGAAACTGGGGAGGTTCAACATGGAGCCAGGGGACAATCGGTACGACGTCGTTATCGTTGGGCAGGGGGCGGCGGCCTTTGCCGCGGGCCTGTATTCGGCCCGCTATCGGGTCAAGACTATGGTAATCGGTGAGACCTTCGGCGGAGAGACGGCAACGGGCGGACTCATCGAGAACTACCCTGGCTACGTGGGCGTAGACGGCGGCGAGCTAATGCTCAAGATGAAGGAGCAGGTGGAGAGGTACGGGGTGCGCGTCGTCGACGAGCGGGTCGAATCCATCGCCAGGAGCGGCGATTGCCTCGAGGTGAGGTCGGAGGAGGACACCTACCTGGGCACATCGGTGGTACTGGCGGTGGGGAGGGAGCGGCGAAAGCTGGGACTTCCCCACGAAGACGAGTGGACCGGCAAGGGAGTCTCCTTCTGCGCGGTCTGCGACGCCCCTCTCTACCGGGGAAAGGTGGCCGCCGTGGTGGGGGGAGGCGACGCGGCCGTGAAGGGAGCAGTCCTGCTGGCCAAATACGCCACCAAGGTGTATGTAATCTATCGCGGCGAGGCCTTTACCCGTCCAGAGCCGGTTAACCTTCAGAACCTGGCAGAGGCGCCCACCGTTGAGCCGATACTCAAGGCCAGCGTGATTCGGCTGCAAGGGGAAGACGGCCTTACCGGCGTCGTGCTGGACCGTGAGTACAACGGCTCGGCGGAGCTGGTACTGGACGGGCTCTTCCTGGAGATAGGGGCCGACCCTCGGGTTGAGCTGGCCCGGCATCTGGGCACAGAGCTGAACGAGAAGAACGAGATCGTGGTGGACAAGGGTATGGCGACCAGTGTCCACGGCCTTTTCGCCGCGGGAGACGTAACCGACGCCTCCGGCGACCTGAAGCAGACGATCACGGCGGCTGCCCAGGGTGCCATAGCGGCCACGTCGGCCTACGCCCACGTGGCCGCCCATCTCCACGCGTGTGCCCCCCATGCCGCCGGATATAGACTGGACTGAGCCCTGGCCAACCGCCCGGATGTGTGCAGGAGGGTAGGGAGACAACACCCTCCACCTGGTGCTATCATTGTGTTGGCATCAACCTATAACGTATAAGGTATCTAGCGGCCCGCCGACGGGTCAGGAGCGCCGGAGATGGTCGAGACAAGGCTTGATGATCTCTGCATCAACACGATGCGGTTTCTGGCGGTGGACGCCGTCCAGAAGGCCAACTCGGGCCATCCGGGGACACCCATGGGGGCCGCGGCGATGGCATACGTGCTATGGGACCGGTTCCTCAAGCACAACCCGGCCGACCCCCGGTGGCCCGACCGGGACCGGTTCGTCCTCTCTCCGGGACATGCCTCGGCGATGCTCTACGGGCTGCTGCACCTGACCGGCTACGACCTGCCCCTGGAGGAGATCAAACGGTTCCGCCAGTGGGGGAGTATGACGCCCGGACATCCGGAGTACGGACTGACGCCCGGCGTTGAGGTAACCACGGGGCCCTTGGGCCAGGGTTTCGCCCACAGTGTTGGAATGGCCATGGCGGAGCGCTGGCTGGCGGAGCAGTACAACCGTCCCGGCCACGAGATCATCGACCACTACACCTACGGCATTGTCTCCGATGGCGACCTCCAGGAGGGCGTGGCCTCCGAGGCAGCGTCGTTGGCGGGGACCTTGCGGCTGGGAAAGCTAGTCTGCCTCTACGACGACAACGATATCTCCATCGAAGGGAACACCAACATCGCGTTTGCCGAAAACGTCGTCCAGCGGTTCCAGGCCTATGGTTGGCACGTAGTCGGACCGATAAACGGCATGGATGTCCCCTCGGTGGACCTGGCCATCCGAACGGCCCGCGAGGATACCGGGCGCCCCACCCTCATCGTCTGCCGGACCGTTATCGGCTACGGAAGCCCCAACAAGGCGGGCACCGCCTCGGCCCACGGCGAGCCCCTGGGCGAGGAGGAGGTCCGCCTGACTAGAGAGCGCCTGGGGTGGCCCTACAGCGAGCCCTTTACCGTCCCCCCTGAAGCACTGGCCCACTTCCGGCAGGCGCGGGAGAGAGGCGGTCGTATGCAGGACGACTGGGGGGCCCGGCTCGAGACGTACCGCCGCGCGTTCCCGGGCGAGGCCGCCCGTCTGGAGGAGGCGCTGGGGGGCGACCTGCCCGAGGGCTGGGCACGGAACCTGGAGCCACTGTTCAAAAGCACGGACGGCACCGTGTCCACGCGGGAGGCGTCCGGCCGGATAATGAACGCCATAGCCCAGCAGGTTCACAGCTTCGCCGGCGGCTCGGCGGACCTAGCCCCCTCCACCAAGACCCTCCTCAAGGACCATGGCCATTACGGGTTCGAGGAGTATTACGGCCGAAACATCCACTTCGGCGTACGAGAGCACGCGATGGGTGCCATCGCCAACGGGATGGCCCTGCACGGTGGGACCATACCCTATACCGCCACCTTCCTGATCTTCTCCGACTACATGAGGCCCGCCATCCGCCTGGGCTCTCTGATGCAGCAGCGGGTGGTATATATCTTCACCCACGACTCCATAGGGCTAGGGGAGGACGGCCCCACCCACCAGCCTATAGAGCATCTTGCTGGGTTGCGGGCCATCCCCAACCTGGCCGTCGTCCGCCCCGCCGATGCCACCGAGACCGTGGAGGCGTGGAAGGTGGCCCTGGAGAGGCGCCACAGCCCGACAGCCCTGGTGCTCAGCCGCCAGAACCTGCCGGTGTTGGACCGCTCCGCTTTTGCCCCCGCCGAGAACGTCCGGCGGGGCGGGTACGTGCTCTGGGAGGCTGATGCCGATCCCCTAGTCATCCTCATCGCCACCGGCTCCGAAGTTCATCTTGCTCTCGATGCGGGTAAGCTGCTCCAGACCAGCGGCATCTCCTCCCGGGTCGTCTCGCTCCCTTCCTGGGAGCTGTTCGATGCCCAGCCCCGCGAGTACCGGGACACCGTCCTTCCCCCGAATATCAGGATGCGGGTGGCCATAGAGGCCGGGGCGCCCATGGGATGGGAGCGCTACGTGGGGCTGGACGGCGTAGCCATTGGCATGGTCAGATTCGGGGCATCCGCGCCGGCGGAAGTCCTCTATGAGAAGTTCGGACTGACCGCCCGGCGTGTAGCCGACGAGGCGATAGGGCTACTGGAGGGGAAGAGGCTATGAAGTCGAGGGTGGTGATTGGGGCCGATCACGCTGGTTTCTCCCTCAAGGCCGAGCTGGTCACCTGGTTGCTAGGCCAGGGGTACGACGTTGAGGACCTGGGGGCCCACACCTACGATGCGGCCGACGACTACCCCGACTTCGCCCAGGCAGTGGCCGTCGTTGTAGCGTCGGGCCGGGCCCAGAAGGGCATCCTGGTCTGTGGAAGCGGCGTAGGCGCCTCCATCGCCGCGAACAAGGTGTCCGGCGTTCGCGCGAGCGTCTGCCACGACGGCTACTCCGCCCGCCAGGGGGTGGAGCACGACGACATGAACGTGCTGTGCCTGGGGGCTCGGGTGGTGGCTGTCGAGCTGGCCAGGGAGTTGCTGGCTACCTACGTCAAGGCCGTCTTCAGCGGTGAAGAGCGCCACCTGCGGCGCCTGGAGAAGACCCTGGCCATCGAGGCCGGTTCACTGGGGAGCCAGGGAAGCATCCCCTCGGGAGGGAGGAAATGACCAACCCCGCTGGAGGCGCTCGGCGCTCGTACCCTTCCGGTCCGAGTCAATCGGGTCGAGGCCGCGACGCGGGGCTCGGAACGGTGGTGGACTCGGCCCTCGAGGAGATGGGAAAACGGGACGTGGTCGCCCGGATATGGCGCGGGGACCACACCGTCTGGAAGCCCGACCCTGCCGAGATCACCAATCGCCTCGGGTGGCTTGCGGTGACCGGCCTCATGCGCGAGCAGGTGGGAGGACTGGAGACCTTCGCCAGGGAAGTCAGGGACGCCGGTATCCGCAATGTGGTGCTCCTGGGAATGGGGGGCAGCAGCCTAGGGCCCGAGGTGCTACGCCAGACCCTGGGCAGCACGCCCGGCTACCCGCGCCTTTCTGTTCTGGACTCCACCCTGCCGGCCCGGGTGCAGGAGGTGGCCGGCTCCATCGATCCCGCCCGCACCCTGTTCCTGGTATCATCCAAGTCCGGCGGCACCGTCGAGACCCTGTCTTTCTACGCCTACTTCAGAGGCCAGGTCGAAGACGTCACCGGCCCGGAACAGGCCGGAAAACACTTCGTGGCCATAACAGACCAGGGGACGTCCCTGGAGAGCCTGGCGCGGGATCAGGGGTTCCGACGGGCCTTCCTGAATCCCTCCGATGTGGGGGGGCGATACTCGGTCCTGTCCTATTTTGGCCTTGTCCCAGCGGCGCTCATCGGTCTCGATCTAGTTAGGTTGCTGGACCGGGCGGACCGTATGCGGGAGGGTTGCGCCTCCTCGGTCCTCCCCAAGGATAACCCCGGAGCGTGGCTGGGAGCGGCTATGGGCTCCCTGGCACTGGACGGCCGGGACAAGCTCAGCCTGGTGACCTCTCCGGCCATAGATTCCTTCGGGCTGTGGGTCGAGCAGCTTATCGCCGAAAGCACCGGCAAAGAGGGTAGGGGCATCGTGCCGGTGGCAGGGGAGCCGCTGGTGGCCCCCGGCCAGTATGGCGACGACCGCGTGTTCGTCTACCTGAGACTGGAGGGGGACGATAATAGGGCAACCGATGCCGGGATGGACAGGGTCCAGTCCTCGGGGCAACCGGTAATACGACTGGACCTCGAAGACCGGTACGACCTGGGAGCGGAGTTCTTCAGGTGGGAGTTCGCCACGGCGGTGGCCGGAGCGATACTGGGTATCCACCCCTTCGACCAACCTAACGTGCAGGGCGCCAAGGACATGACGGGCCGGATGTTGGAGCAATACACCACGTCGGGACGGCTGCCGGACGCGGGGGCTACAGGCTCCCTGTCGCTCATGCTATCTCAGGCCGGGCCCGGGGACTACCTGGTTATCATGGCCTATCTTCGCCAGCGTCGGGAACTGGACGGGGCCATGTCTGAGCTGCGGAGGAAGGTGATGGAGAGGTTCCACATCGCGACGACTCTGGGTTATGGCCCTCGCTTTCTCCACTCCACCGGCCAGCTCCACAAGGGAGGCCCAAACTCTGGCCTGTACCTTCAGCTCACGGCGGACCATCCGGAGACCCTTCCCATCCCCGGCGAGCCCTACAGTTTCGGCGTGCTGGCCGATGCCCAGGCGCGGGGAGACCTGGAGGCGTTGCGCGCGTCGGGCCGGCGGGTGGTGGGGCTCCGCTTCGACACCGATGCCCCCGCCAGCGTACAGGGTCTCTCCAGCGAACTGGAATAGCGGAAGGAGCCATGCGGCTGGGCCTCACCATCGACTCGATCACCCAGTCCATTTAACGTCCACCCAGCCCTTGCCGAGATGGTCCAGAGGGCCTTCGGTGCCTTGGCAGTGTAGCACTGGGCGGTCCCGTCTGGCGAGGTCTACCGGGCAATCCAGACGCAAGGGGGTCAACTATGGCAGCCGCGCCGCCGGGGTACAACAAGGACCTATTTGTGCTACCTTTCGACCACCGGGGCTCCTTCGAAGCCGGTCTGCTGGGAATCCGAGGCCGCCCTGCGGAGCCCCACGAGGTCGAGCAGCTAGCTGCCTACAAACGGATTATCTACGACGGCTTCCTGGAGGCAACAAAGGACGGCGTTCCCACCGAGAAGGCAGCCATCCTCGTGGACCAGACGTACGGCCACGCCATCCTCGCCGATGCCCTGGCCCGGGGAATCACAACCTGCGTCCCCGTGGAGAAAAGCGGGCAGGACGAGTTTGACTTCGAGTACGGCGGCCAGTTCAGAGAGCACATCCAGGAGGCGTCTCCGACCTTCGTCAAGGTCCTGGTCCGGTACAATCCCGAGGGCGACGGCACGGTGAACGAGACCCAGCGGCGGCGCCTCAAGCTCCTTTCCGACTACACCCACTCGGCGGGCTACAAGTTCATGTTCGAGCTGCTGGTGCCCGCCACTCCGTCCCAGCTGGACTCGGCGGGACAGGACCGCCGAGCGTTCGACCTGCGCCTCCGTCCCGCCCTCACCATCCGGGCTATAGCGGACATCCAAGATGCGGGAGTTGAACCCGACGTGTGGAAGCTGGAGGGCACGGAAGACGCCGGCGCGATGGAGAAGATCGTATCCCAGGTGCAGTCCGGGGGAAGGGACGACGTGAGGATAATCGTCCTGGGCCGCGGGGAGGACGAGGAACGGGTCCGCCAGTGGCTGGTCACCGGCGCGCGTACCGACGGGGTCATCGGCTTCGCGGTTGGCCGGACGATCTTCTGGCAACCACTGGTAGGACACAAGGAGGGCATGCTGTCGAGTCGCGAAGCCGCCGGCCAGATCGCCGGCCGGTACCGGGCCCTGTACAGGCTCTTCATCGAGGCGAGGGCAGGAGCGAGGGCCTGAGGAGGCGGGAGTCGTCGAGGACGCGCCCGCCGGGAGAGGCAGGGCAGCACCCAAAGGAGACACGCTATGGAAATAGGAATGATAGGCCTGGGGCGCATGGGTGGCAACATGGTACAGCGTCTGCTATCGGGGGGCCACCGGGTGGTGACCTACGACCGTAGCAAGGAGGCGGTGGAGGCCAGCGAGGCCGTGGGCGCGGTGGGAACCCCTTCCATGGGAGCGCTTGCCCAGAAGCTGGCCGCACCACGGGCCGTATGGCTCATGGTGCCGGCCGGCGATGCCACCGAGGCTACCCTGGACAGCCTCGTCCCCCTACTCTCTCCGGGGGACACGGTCCTGGACGGCGGAAACTCCAACTACAAGGACAGTATGCGCAGATCGGACAAGCTCCGTGGGGCGGGGCTATCCTTCCTGGACGTGGGGACCAGCGGAGGCGTCTGGGGACTGACCGAGGGCTACAGTCTGATGGTGGGAGGCGATGAGGCGGCATACAGACGCCTCGAACCTGTGTTCCGCACCCTCGCGCCGGCGGCGGACAGGGGATACGGCCACGTGGGCCCCAGCGGCGCCGGCCATTTCGTCAAGATGGTCCACAACGGCATAGAGTACGGGTTGATGCAGGCCTACGCCGAAGGGTTCGAGCTTATGCAGGCCAAGGACGGGCTCAACCTGGACCTGGAGCAGATAGCCC
Source organism: Dehalococcoidia bacterium (assembly GCA_965247055.1). Classification (GTDB taxonomy): domain Bacteria; phylum Chloroflexota; class Dehalococcoidia; order Lucifugimonadales; family JAGWBF01; genus CBDFGE01. Next base: position 530,806 of record CBDFGE010000005.1, on the reverse strand, counting down.
AGATATGGCGCTATGGTAGCGTGGTCCGCTCGTGGCTGCTGGACCTCACCGCCGAGGCTTTGAATGAGTACCCCTCTCTGGGGAGTCTTGAGCCCTACGTGGAGGACTCGGGAGAGGGCCGCTGGACGGTGCAGGAGTCGGTGGATCTGGGCGTACCAACCCCGGTCATCTCACTTGCGTTGCAAGCGCGGTTTCGCTCGCGCCAGGACCGGTCCTATGGCGCCAGGCTGCTGGCGGCCCTGCGAAACCAGTTTGGTGGTCACGCGGTGAGGAGGGCCGGGTGATGCCCGAGGAGACGACCATCGTCATCATGGGCGCCAGCGGTGACCTTACCCGTCGAAAGCTTATCCCAGCGCTGTTTAACCTGCGGTGCAAGGGACGTCTGCCTACGAGGTTGAATGTGGTGGGCTTCGCCCGCTCCCCCTACTCGGACGACCAGTTCCGCGAGCTCATGTGGAGCGCGGTGCAGGAAATCGCGGAGCTGGCTCCCCGGAGGCAGGAGTGGGAGTCCTTCGCCGACAGCCTGTACTACGTGAGGGGGGACGTGGGTTCCCTGGAGCACCTGGGCGACCTCGAGCGGCGGCTGCACGAGCTGGAAGACGGAACCAGGCCGGCCAACCGGCTCTTCTACCTGTCCATCACCCCCAACCTGTACGAGCCCGCCATACGCAGCCTGGGCGACTCCGGCCTCACGGCGGCGGACACCGGCTGGCGCCGCGTGGTGATAGAGAAGCCCTACGGCACGGACCTTACTTCCTCCCAGGCGTTGAACGAGCTGGTGCACCAGATGTTCCAGGAACACGAGGTGTACCGCATCGACCATTACCTGGGCAAGGAGACGGTCCAGAACCTCCTGGTGTTCCGGTTCGCCAACGCCATCTTCGAGCCCCTCTGGAACCGCAATTACGTGGACAACGTCCAGATAACGGTGGCAGAGAGCGTTTCGGTGGCCGACCGGGCCGCCTACTACGACCAGTCGGGCGTCGTGCGGGACATGGTGCAGAACCACCTCCTCCAGCTGCTCACCATGGTCGCGATGGAGCCACCCGGCGTAGTGGATGCGGAATCCCTGAGAGACAAGAAGGTGGAGGTGCTAAAGGCGATCCGGCGGTGGCAGCCGGGGGAAGAGGTCATCCACTCGGTGCGCGGCCAGTACCGGACCTACCGCGATGAGAAGGGAGTGCCTCCCGCGTCCCCGACCGCCACCTACGCAGCCCTCCGCCTTTACGTAGACAACTGGCGCTGGCGCGGGGTACCCTTCTACCTGCGCACGGGCAAGTCCATGTCAAAAAAGGTCTCGGAGGTAATTATCCAGTTCCAGCGGCCGCCCCATATCATGTTTTCCCTTCCACCGTCCCAAACCCTGACGCCCAACGGTCTGGCCATATGCATCCAGCCCGACGAGGGGATACACCTCCAGGTCGAGTCCAAAGTGCCCGACCAGGGCATGACAATGAAGTCGGTGGACCTGGAGTTCCATTACGAGTCAGCCTTCAGAGGGCAGGCGATTCCCGAGGCCTACGAACGCCTCCTGCAGGATGCCCTGGAGGGGGATACCCGGCTCTTCATCCGGAGCGACCACATCGAGGAGGCGTGGCGGATCGTCGACCCACTCCTGCGAGTCTGGGACGGAGCGACGGCGGCGCCATTGTACCTGTACGACCCCGGCTCGTGGGGGCCGGAGGCCGCCGATGCCCTCCTGGCGGAGGACGGCAGAGCATGGCTGAGAGTGTGCGGTGGGGAGCATCCCCATGGGGTAAACAGTTGAGTCCTACCCGGAGCGAAGATAGTTACAAGCCCATCGGCAACTACGGGTTGATCAGCGATATGCACTCCTGCGCGCTGGTCGGCCTGGACGGCTCCATCGACTGGTGCTGCTTCCCGCGGTTCGACAGCGCCTCCGTCTTCGGCAGGATCCTGGACCACCGCCGGGCGGGCTATTTCCAGGTGACGCTCCAGGGAGTCCGGTCTACGACACGCCGCTACCTTCCGGGCACCAACGTGCTGGAGACGACCTTCCAGACCGATACGGGTATCGGTGTACTCACCGACTTCATGCCCACCCATCCTCGGCACACCCCCGAAGGGTTCTCTGAATACCATGCCCACCAGCGGGTATCGCGAATCTTGGAGTGTGCCAGCGGAAGCGTACAGTTCACGCTGGAGTGTTTCCCCCGCTTTGACTACGGCACCATCGTCCCCCACGTCAGCCTGGAAAGCCCGTACAGAGGTTTCGCTCACGGCGGTCCCGACGCGCTCTCGGTCTTCTGTTCGGCACCGCTTCAAGAGGTGGATGACGGCTTTCGCTCTCAGGGCCTGCTTCGCTCCGGGGACAAGCTGTATACTGCCGTCACGTACCGCACCCCGTTCTCCCAAGCTCCCCAAGCGCTGGACGAACGGCAGATCCAGCTAGAGCTCGAGAGGACGGTACGGTTCTGGCAGGACTGGTCCTCGCTGTGCAGCTACGAGGGTAAGTACCGGGATGACGTGCTTCGCAGCGCGCTAACCCTCAAGGCACTCACCTACATCCCCTCGGGCGCCCTGGTCGCGGCCGCCACCACGTCCTTGCCCGAGGCCATCGGCGGCTCACGCAACTGGGACTACCGCTTCACCTGGATCCGGGACGCCTGCTTCGCGGTCTACGCCCTCTCTATCCTTGGCTACTACGCCGAGGCCAAGGCGTTCAAGGAGTGGCTGGAGTGGAGCACCCTGGGGCGCGCCCGGGACCTTCAAGCCATGTATAGCCTCTGGGGAGAGAGGCGGCTGACGGAGATAGAGATCCCCGAGCTGGAGGGTTACCGGAAGTCGAGACCCGTACGCGTGGGCAACGGGGCGTATACCCAGCTACAGCTGGACATCTACGGAGAGGTGATGGACTCGGCGCACCTGTACCGGAAGCTGGGCGGAGAGATGGACCCGGAGTACTGGCAGTATCTGCGCAGGGTCGTGCAATTTGTCAGCGACCACTGGCGCGACTCCGACGAGAGCATCTGGGAGACCCGGGGAGGACGCCAGAACTTCGTGTTCTCCAAAGTGTGGTGCTGGGTCGCGGTGGACAGGGCAATAAAGGCGGCCAGGGCCCTCGGCCTCCCCGCAGACGTGGACCGATGGCGAAGGTTGAGGGCCGAGATCAAGGAGGACGTCCTCGCCAAGGGCTACGACGCCGAGCGCGGCGCCTTCGTACAGGCCTACGGCAGCAAGGCGTTGGACGCCTCTATCCTGATGTTGCCGTTGGTCGGTTTCATTAGGGCCGACGACCCCCGGATGCGCTCCACCATCAGGGCCATCGAGCGGGAGCTGACGTCGCCGGAAGGCTACGTCTACCGGTACAGGGACCTGGACGACGGCATCGGGGGCGAGGAGGGTGCCTTCACCATATGTACCTTCTGGCTCGCCGATGACCTCATCGCCCTGGGCGAAGTGGAGCGGGGCCGCGTCCTGTTCGAGAAGCTCCTGGCCTGCTCCAACGACCTGGGGCTCCTCAGCGAGGCGGTGGACGCCAGAACGGGGGAGATGCTGGGCAACTACCCCCAGGCCTTCTCCCACATGGCCCTTATCAACACCGCGGTCATGCTGGGCCGCTCGGCGTCACGCCCCGCCGCACCCCTCAGCGATGACTCCGGCTAAAGGACGTGGCCTGTCCCGGCTGCTCGTGGAGCCCGACTTTGGTCAGTCGGGGCTCCAGACCTCCGAGCGGAGGGCCGGACCTTGGGTTCCGCCACCCGAAAGGAGGGCAGAGCTGCCGGCGAGGCCGATGAGTACTCCACCACTCCTGGGTAACTGGGGCGACGGCTCATATACCCAGGCCCCTGAGGAACTCTCCCATCGGATGGCATGAAGGGCTTCCCTACCCGCCTCGCCAACAACCAGCACATCACCTTTGGCTAACGGCGCCGCACCCAGGTTCCCCAGGTGCATGGGGAGCTCCTCCAGCAGACTCCACCCGCCCGACTCCGCATCCCAGACCTCCACCTCGACCAGGTCCGTCCTGATAAGGTAGGAGGAGCCTTTGGAGACCCCCCCTACCACCAACACACGTCCTTCGGGGAGTAAGGTGGCCACATGATCGACCCTCGGCACGTTCATCGGACTTCGGGGCTCCACACCTCGACAGATGACAGGTACTCCTCTTTCCATTGGGGGGTGGCCGTGTCCCAGACCGCCATGTGGTCGCGGCCACCGGCGGCCAGCACCCGCCCATCTGGAAGGGTGAGCATGTGGTGTCCGCTACGCCTGGATGTCATCGGTTGAACGCTGCGCCACACCCGACGGACCGGGTCCCACACCTCGGCGCTCTCCAGGGCTACCCCGTCGCCGCTGCCACCTGTCGCCAGAACCCTACCATCCCTGAGCAGGCAGGCCCCATGGCCTTCCCGCGCCTGTACCATGCTGCCAGCGTCCTCCCACTCACCGGTCCCCGGGTCCCATAGCTCACACTGGGAGAGGAGCTGGTCAGAGTCGTTAAAGCCGCCAACGACCAGGACGCGTCCATCGAGCAACAGGACGGCCCGGTGCTCATACCGGCCCCTGATCAGGTCACCGGTACCGGCCCATCCTCCGGTGCGGGGGTCCCATATCTCACAGCTTCTCAGGAACTCGCCGTCGGCGTCCTGGCCTCCCGAGACCAGCACCCTGCCGTCGGCCAGAAGGGTCGCGGTGTGGCTATACCGCGCCGTCCCCATGTCTCCGCTGTATTCCCAGTGTCCCACCCCTTTCCCTCAACGGCTAGAGACCTAGGGATATTCTGAACAAGTCTGGGCATAGTAGCATAGAGAATAGCACTGTGTTCGGGGAGATAATTGATGGACCAGCCAACATTTGCGGACTTGGAATACGAGAGCAAGAAGCGCAAGACCCGCCGGGAGATATTCCTGGAGCGCATGGATGCTCTGATCCCGTGGGAACAGATGGAAGAGCGCATCCGTCCGTTCTATCCCAAGGCGGGCCGAGGCCGTCGACCATATGGAGTTGTCGGCGATGGTGCGGATACACTGCGTGCAGTTGTTCTACAACTTGAGCGATCCTGGTATGGAGGACATGCTCTACGAGGTCGAGTCGGTGAGACGGTTCGTAGGGTTGAAGCTGTCGGGCCCGCTGCCGGACGAGACGACGATTCTGAACTTCCGCCATCTGCTGGAAGAGCATGAGTTGGGGCAGAGTCTGTTCGAGGAGATCAACCGTCATCTGGAGTCCCAGGGACTGCGGCTTCGGGAGGGGACGATCGTGGACGCGAGCATCATAGAGGCGCCGTCATCGACGAAGAATCGTGCGGGTGAGCGAGACCCTGAGATGCACCAGACGAAGAAGGGGAACGAGTGGCGCTTCGGGATGAAAGTACACGTAGGCGCTGACGCTGAGACGGGAGTGGTACACAGCATGACTACGACGCCAGCTAACGTGCATGATGTGACAGAAGCGCACCGATTGCTGCACGGTGGAGAGAAACGAGTGTGGGGGGATGCGGGGTATCAGGGAGTGGACAAGCGGTTGGAGAATCGAGAGTTGGATGTGGAGTGGCGAGTGGCGATGAGGCCCGGCCGGCGACGGCACCTGGAGCCTGGCAGCTACGAGGCGTTGGTGGAGAAGCGCAAAGCGTCGGTCAGAGCGAAAGTGGAGCATCCGTTCCTGTACGTGAAGCGGCGCTTTGGCTACGCCAAGGTGCGCTACCGAGGGTTGGCTAAGAACGCGCAACGGCTGGCATTGCTACTGGGGCTGGCCAACTTGATGACGGCAGAGCGCCGTCTGGCGACATGAGAGGGGCGCAGTGCGCAAATCACGGCCGGGGAGCCGCGATGGCTCCGAAAAGCCGCTTCGAGGCCACAACAGACACGGTCTGAACGCCTCAACCACGACCTGGAACGTCACAAAGATGCCTGAACGTCTCCAAAGAACGGAACCACTCTGCCCATCCACGCTTGCGCCGAGTTGTTCAGAGGTTCCCTAGCTTTCCCGGACCATTCCCCGGTCCACCATCATCCGCTGAATGAAGGGTATGAGCCCACCGGCCCGCAAGATCTGCATGGGCGGACTGTCCTCGGGCCATGGCTCGGCCTGCAGCGTGGCCCCGCTGGTCATGTTCTTGACCTGCCCGGTGATCAGGTCCACCTGGGCCACGTCCCCTTCCTGGAAGGCGTCACCAACTCCCTCGCACCACAGGGTGGGCAGGGCGACGTTTATCGCGTTCCGGAGGAAGATGCGAGAGGTGGACTCCGCCAGGATGGCGGCGATCCCGTTGAGCTGGATCACCCTGGCGCCGTTGCGGCTGGAGCCGCAGCCGAAGTTCTTACCGGCCACGATAATATCCCCCGGGCTGACCTGGTCGGTCCAGCCGGGGCGGTTGGCGGAAAAGCAGTACTTGGCCCCCTCCTCCTCGCTGAGTCTCCGAGCGAGTACCTGGCTGCCGGGCATCATCAGATCGGTGCTGATGGCATCTCCGAACTTCCACACCTTGCCTGTGAAGCTCATCTCAGCGGCCATCGACGTCCCTCCTCATCTTGAGCTGGCGTGCCGGCTCGGTGGACCTACAGGAAATTCCTCGGGTCACTGATGTACCCGTTAACGGCCGAGGCCGCCACCACCGCGGGATTGGACAGGTAAACGAAGGACTCGGAGCTTCCCTGGCGGCCCTGGAAGTTGCGGTTGGTGGATGAGATTGACACCTCGCCATCGCCCAGCACCCCGAGGTGGCCACCGTAGCAGGGACCACAGGTGGAGTGCTCTATGTTGGCGCCCGCGTCGGCGAATATCTCCCACAGGCCTGCCTTTAGACATTCCTTCCACACATTCTGAGAGGCGGGGCTGCACAGGAGACGCACGCTGGGGTGGACCTTGCGCCCCTTAAGGATTCGGGCCGCGATCTCGAAATCCTCCAAGCGGGCGTTGGTGCAGGAGCCGATCAGGGCCTGGTCTACCTTGATCCTCTCGGGCTCCAGTTCGCTGGCCGGGTGGACGTTGCCCGGGTCGTGGGGGCAGGCTACCTGGGGTTCCAGGTCCGTGACGTCCAGGGTGTACTGCTCCGCGTAGACCGCATCTGGGTCCGCCGAGACGTGCTGGTAGGGCCTGTTTACCCTGCCCTTCAGGAACTCGTCGGTCTTTTCGTCTGCCTCGAAAATGGCAAACTTGGCCCCCAGCTCCACCCCCATGTTGGACATGGTCCACCGGCTGGAAAGGGTCAGCTCGCTGGCCACCGGGCCCAGGTACTCGATGGACTTGTACAGGCCAACGTCGGTCCCCCAGTTGGCCGCTATCTTCAGGACGATATCCTTGCCGAAGATGAAATTGTCTAGGCCGGGGTACTTGCCCACCAGCTCTATCTTGATGCTCTCCGGCACCCGGAACCAGTACTCCCCGAAGATAAGGCACAGAAGACTGTCCATGGCTGCGTTGGTCACACAGGCGTTGAAGACGCCTCCACTGGTGGAGTGGGAGTCGGGCATTGGTATGAGCTCACCGGGGGCTATGAATCCGTTCTCGGGAAAGACCTGGTGGAGTATGCCGTGGCTGCCGTAATCGAAGAAGTTGGTGATGCCGTAGCGTTGCACCCACCTGCGCAGCTGGGCCATGTTGTTGGCCGCCGCTACGGTGGGGGGCGGTGCCAGGTGGTCCTCAGTCACGAAGACCCGCTGGGGGTCCCACAGCTTCTCCACGCCCAGCTTCTCCAGCATCTCCCCCGGAACTCCCGCCGCGCCGTCTACCCGGCACCACAGGAATTCCCCCGGCTTCACCTCGCTCCTATCGGCGTGGGCCGCCAGGATTTTCTCAGCGATGGTCATCCCCATGGTCCCACCTCCCGAATCTTACTTTAAAGCGTGGGTCTGCCCCTCCCCAGGGGTGTACGCCCCAATGGAATGGGCGTATTTGTCCATCTCCTCGGGCGGCAGGTACTTCTCCTCCCATTCCCGCACCTGGGGAAATCCCACCAGATCGAACCGATGGGGCGGCGCGGGATGCCTCCAGGGATGGCTGGCCTCCCGGGCCTCCAACTCCCTTATGGCCTCGACGTCCCGCTCCTTCACCTCGTGGAGGAACTCCCAGTTGACGCGATAGGTGGCCATGCGGGCCAGGCCGGGGTAGAAGGCGGCGGAGATGCCCATGGCCTCCATCTCCCGGTGGCCTGGCGGGTCGGGTAGCGCCATCAACGTGAACATGATTGGGGGCCCTATCTCCTCGACGCAGCGCTTCACCTCATCCATGGATTGAGGGGCCTCGGCATAGGCCACGTCCGCTCCGGCGTTACGATAGGCCCGGGCCCGCCGGATCGCCTCCTCCAGGCTGCCTCCCACTGCGCCCCGGGCGTCGGTGCGGGCGATGATAACGAACTCTTCGTCCAGCTCGTTGCGGGCGTCAACCGCCGCCCTGTACTTCCCCTCGGCTTCCTCCAGCGAGATGACCTGCTTGCCCGTCACGAAGCCGCACCGCTTGGGCGAGACCTGGTCCTCGATATGTATCCCTGCCACACCCGCCCGAATGAAGGCCTGCACGGTGCGCCTGACATTGACGGCGTTGCCGTAACCGGTGTCCGCGTCCGCCACGAGAGGGACCTCCACAGCCTGGGCCATGTACCCCGCGTTCATTACGACCTCGGTCATCGTGGTGAGGCCAGCGTCGGGCAGTCCGGTGAGTGTCGCCGCGGTGTTAGCTCCAGACATGTAGCACGCCTCGAAGCCGACCCCCTCCATGATCTTGGCATCAAAGGCGGTCGAGCCTCCAGCCAGAACGAAGATCTCCGGCCGCCGGAACAGCTCTCTGAGCCTGGTGGTCTTTTTCATCTTCTCTCACACTCCTAACGGGAACGACCAGATACTGCGTCCACACCCGTGGGCCCATCCACAACGCCCACACGGGGCTTCGCTCGGGGGACTTTTAATTGCCGGATATACGCCTCCGCCTCCGGTGAGCCGCGACGGCCCGAGGCCCGTGGGGCCGAGGCTGGCTGGAGCTGGCGAGCTGAAACCCCGGGCTGGAAGACGGGACGCTAGGCCCCCACCGAGGCTACCGCCTGGCCCTCCCTGATAGTTGCCAGGTAATCGCAGGCCCGGTCCACGGAGACAACGTCGCAGTATTTGAACTGGAGGTCGAAAAGGGACGCCTTGTGGGACATCTCTATCCGGTCGAACACGCACTCTTCGATGACCGAGACCTTAAAGGTATACCCCAGGCCGTCTATGGCGGTGGCCCGCACGCAGCCGCTGGTGCTGTTACCCACGATCAGAAGACTGTCCACCTTCTTGTTGAGGAGGACGTAGACGAGGCCCGTCTGGAAGAACACGCTGGCCCGCTGCTTCTCGATGAGTAGGTCCCCGGGCTGCATGGCCACTTCGGGGTGTATCTCCGACAGTGGGCTGAGCTCGCTGTATCCGTAGGTGGGATCGCCGGCCCGTGGCAGGTCATGGATGGTCTTGAACACGTTCCTGCTGTACACGACCGGGATCGCCGCCTCCCGCGCCATGCTGATCACCCTCTGCATGGGGCGGATGGCCGCCCAGGCGAGGTTTCCGCAAGCGAGGGGATACCTGTCCACCTGCTCGTGGATCGGCCGGTCCTCCCCCACCGCTGCTCTGTTCATGTCAATGACCAGAAGGGCAGGTCGCTCCCCGAACCCGGTCAGCTGCCTGGGCTGCCGGGCTGCAAGCACCCTGCGGTCGCTCTCTGTCAAAGCATCCTCCCAAACCCGCATGGCTCCCCCCTTGCTGTTGAGATTCGTGTCCTTCGGCCAGTCCGCCGGACGGCGGATGCATCCGTCCCTCACGGGTCTGGATTTGGCGTCAGTCTAGCAGGAAAGGGGCACCGTCGCAACTCTCGGCGTGGCAAAGAAGTGCGCCAAGTCCTTGAAGGCCCCCCCGTGTTTCCAAGGCAGACTGTGACCTTGGTCACAGAACTTGCTGTGAAATCGTGTACCCTATTATTAAAAGGGGAAACTGAGCTGGCAGGGGACTCTGACATCAGCCAGAAGCTGCGTAGACGCAAGGGTCCCTGATCGGGCAGGGCGTCAGAGGGAGGGGGTAAAAAGTTGCGCAGATACACCGTACTACTGATCGACAACGAGACAGGTGACCGGGTGCTCCATGATCGGTTCCTGCTAGTAGGAGTGGCGCCACATAGTGAGCAGCAGGACTTCGACGTGCGGACCACCGCCCAGTTTCCCGAGCTGGAGCCCGACCAGGCCCTGGCCCTGCTGTATACCGTAATGGGATGTACCAAGGACCTGCTGATGGAGATGTGTGCCGACGCAGGCGTCCTCCCCGGTGTGGAGAGGGACGCCTGACCAGGGGCGATAGACCCGCCCTCCTCCGGCAACCTTCTCCGACCACCCCCCCTGATTCATGTCCTCGCCGGGTCCCTTGATCAACTCGGTCGATCCCGGAGGGCCACTCACTGTACCCCACTTCCACCGCCTCAACCTCGGTGCCAGGGGGCGTAGCATCCCCTGCTATTGTGGACCTCGTTGAAGTCCATGCTAAAATATGGGCGTTGGGCGTGGCCCGCTCCGTCGCCTGGTTCGACGGGCACCTGAAGGGGTAGCGCCCGCCGCATAACGGACTACTACATCAACGGGGAGAGGAGTCGGATGTACCTTATCAAGCGGTGCTTCAAGGTCAAACCTGGAACTACGCGGAAGGCGGCCGAGGTCATCCCCCAGATAGGACAGCTCTACGAGAGGGCGGGCCAGCGCTCAAATATCCGGGTGTACATGAGCGGCGGCACGGTGCCGGGGCCCGCCAATACGGTCTACATGGACTGGACCGAGGAGACCATTAGCTCCCCCTACCGGGAGGGCAACGTGATACCCGAGGGGATGGCGGCCCTGGGAGGCCAGCTCCGAGAGCTCCAGGAGGACTCGTACATCGAGTTCTACGAGATGTACGTTCCCCACTGACGTCGCCCTTCCTTTTCGACATCGCCGGCGCGACACCAGCTCGGAGATCCGGCCCTAGTCGGCCACCCGGTACTCCTTTATCAGCCCCGGCTTCGGTTCGAAGCCGACCCCCGGTCTCTCCGGCACGGTCACCCATCCCTTATCCGGGGCGAGGGATGGGTGGAACGCCGCGTCATACATCGCCCAGGCAAGGTAGTGGAACTCTACCAGGGACCCATTGGACATCCCCGCCTGGAGATGCATGTTGTGCAGGTGCATCCCGCCCCCGGTGGCGATGGGTATGTTGAAGGCCTGGGCCATGGCTGCCACCTTGGCCGCTTCGGTGTAACCGCCCACGTTGATGACGTTGGGCTGGAGTATGTCCACCGAGTGGTGGACCAGGAGCTCCCGGTGCCTCCAGCGGTGTCCCTCGTTCTGCCCCGCCGCCAGCGGCACCGTCGTCTTCTGGCGCAGGTCCGCCAGAAGACGGGCGTCGTTCTGGTAAAGAGGCTCCTCGAACCAGGTGAGGTCCAGCGGCTCACACAGCTTGCTCAGCCGCAGCGCGTGGTGGAAAGGCATCAGGTAGTTGGCGTCTATCATCAGCTTCACCTTGGGCCCCACCGCCTCCCTCACCGCCGCCACCCGGGCCGCATCCTCGACGGGGTCCTGGGAGTTGCCCACAACCCCCACCACCATCTTCAGCTTGTCGTGTCCCTGGGCCACCCAGTACCGGGCCGCCTCCGCCAGCTGCTCCCGGCTGTACTCCGACAGCCCAAAGGTGATGTAGGCCGGCACGGGGTTCTGCGCTCCCCCCAGCAGCCGCCACACCGGCTGGCCCCACGCCTTCCCCTTTATGTCCCACAGGGCGATGTCAATGGCGCTCATGGCCGAGCTCCACACCCCGGTGAGGGCGCGCTGGTTGAACTCCCAGAACGTCCGGTTCCAGACCCGCTCGGTACGCAACGGGTCCTCGCCGATAAGGAAGGGCGCCACCTCGCGATTTATGAACTCCTTGACCGGCGATGGCAGCCAACCGCCCGTGACCCCGTAGCCGATGATGCCGTTATCCGTCTCTATCTCGACTATCACCAGGAAACTTATGCGGGAGGGCTCGTTCAGGAGAGGTGGCGGCGCTATTGGCACATTGGTCAGGTAGCTCGCCTCGACACGTCTGATCTGCATAGTGGGCTCCTCGGTGTTACTTGGCCCGATATTCCTTTATGATCCCGGGCTTGGGTTCGAATCCCAGGCCCGGTCTCTCCGGGACGGTCACCCAGCCCTTCTCCGGCTGAGGAGTGTTCTGGAATATGGCATCGTACATAGCCCAGGCGAGGTAATGGAACTCCACCCGTGTCCCGTTGGACATCCCAGCCTGGAGGTGCATGTTGTGCAGCTGCATGGCGCCCCCGTTGGCGATGGGTATGTTGAAGGCCTGGGCCATGGCTGCCACCTTGGCCCCTTCGGTGTAGCCGCCCACGTTGGCCACGTTGGGCTGGAGTATGTCCACCGAGTGGTGGACCAGGAGCTCCCGATGCCTCCAGCGGTGTCCCTCGTTCTGCCCCGCCGCCAGCGGCACCGTCGTCTGCCGGCGCAGGTCCGCCAGAAGACGGGCGTCGTTCTGGTAGAGAGGCTCCTCGAACCAGGTGAGGTCCAGGGGCTCACACAGCTTGCTCAGCCGCAGCGCGTGGTGGAAAGACATCAGGTAGTTGGCGTCTATCATCAGCTCCACCTTGGGCCCCACCGCCTCCCTTACCGCCGCCACCCGGGCGGCATCCTCGACGTGGTCCTGGGAGTTGCCCACAACCCCCACCACCATCTTCAGCTTGTCGTGTCCCAGGGCCACCCAGTACCGGGCCGCCTCCGGCAGCTGCTCCCGGCTGTACTCCGACACACCGAAGGTGACGTAGGCCGGCACGGGGTTCTGTGCTCCCCCCAGCAACCGCCACACCGGCTGCCCCAGCGCCTTCCCTTTTATGTCCCAGAGGGCGATGTCGATCGCGCTCATCGCCGAGCTCCACACACCGGTCTGGGCGCGCTCGTTAAACGTCCAGAACATCTTGCTCCAGACCCGCTCGGTGAGCATCGGGTCCTGACCTATGAGGAAAGGTGCCGCCTGGCGATTGATGAACTCCACGACCGCCCAGGGTAAGATGCGACCGGCCGAGCCATAGCCTACGATGCCCTCATCAGTCTCTATCTCGACTATCAGGGCACCGGTGCGCGTCGGCTGGTCCAGCAGAGGCGGGGGCGTCATGGGAACATTGGTCAGGTAGCTGGCCTCAACACGGCGAATCTCCATGGGGTCCTCCTGGCTGGCTATTTCCCCCGGTCCGACCCGTTGGCGTTCCCGTCCCCTACACGCCGAAGGGGATACCCATCTCGTTGCAGATGTCCCGGAACCACTGGATAACCTCTTTGTGAAGGGGGATGCCGTTGGCGCTCCGCTCCCGCTCCGTCTCCGCTTCCGGCAGCCCGGGGTAGAGGACCCGGTCGTGGCCGGGAGCCGGTGGTGTGTTCTTGAGGGATCGGAGAAAGTCGTCCATCAGCTCCTTGAACCGGTCCACTTCGGTGAAAGCCTCTATGCTGTAAGCTCCGACGAAGTGACTGAAGTTGGGGCGGCCGGGGACCATCCCGTAGGCGGTGCCCGACAGTATCCCCGTAAATATATCCACGATGCATGCCAGGCCATACCCCTTGTGGGAGCCCGACTCCCTGGTGCTCCCCAGGGGCAGCAGGCGGTAGGAGCTGGGGGCCTCGATGGGCTCCATGATTGGGTTGCCCTCTTCGTCGGCAACCCAACCTGCAGCCAGCTCCGTGCCCAGGCGCTGGGCGAGCCACACCTTGTTGCCCGCGACCACGCTGGTGGCGGCGTCGAACACGAAGGGAGGTTCCTCTCCCGCGGGGGCGGCCACGGCGATGGGATTGGTGCCCAGCCTCGTTTCCGCTCCAAAGGTGGGCACGACGAGGGGTGGGCTGCCGGCCATGCATATCCCGATCATGTCCCGCTTCACAGCCATCAGGGGATAGTAGGAGACCATCCCCAGGTGCCGGCCGTTGGACATGGTAACCATGCCGACCCCGACGCTGGCGGCTTTCTCCATGGCGATCTCCATGGCCTTGGGACCTATTATGATTCCCAGCCCCCTGTCGGTATCTATATTGGCAGTCGCGGGTGTCTGGCGGACGATCTTCCAGTCGGGCCTCGGGTTGATCTCACCGCTGTTGTAGCCGGCCACGTAGACCCGCAGCATGTTGGACACGCCGTGGCTCTCGACCCCTCGCAGGTCCGCGGTCACCAGCACGTCGGCGGCCAGCCGGGCGTCCTCGGAGGGGACGTTCAACTTCTCGAAGATGATGGACACGGTGGACCGGAGCTCGTCGGCCCGGACACGTACCGCATCTTCCTCCTTGACGTGGAACTGGTCTAGCATCAAATCCCCCTCTCATGTATCCATGCTCGAAGTCGCGAGGCGGGGCCACAGTTACCGGATCAGCGCAGGTAGCGATCCATCCATGCCTTACCGTGATGGCTGAAATCTGCCCGGTAGTCGTGGTCCAGGTCGGGGTACACTATGATCGACTTCATGGACGGTATTTGCTCGAATGCCGGCAGCACCGTCCGCAGGGGGTGGACCTCGTCGACTATGGCGCTGCACATCAGAGTGGGGCAGGCGATGGCCCCGGCGAGGTTGACCTGGTCAAAGTAGGACAGAGTGTCCAGGGCCTTGTCCCGTTCCTGGGGGTGCTCGGCCAGGTAGGCGTGGAGCTCCCCATAGGGCGAGGTGGTAATCCCGGCCGCCACAGGGAAGTTGCACAGCCATGGGACTCCGGCCACTGCCGCCGCCACCCGGCGGTCGAGGGCCGCGGTGGCCAGCGTGAGTCCGCCTCCCTGGCTGAAGCCCCACACCCCTATGCGGCTGGCGTCTATCTCCGGGCGGCTGTCCAGAAAGTCAAGCCCCCGGACGCAGTCCATGTACCCACCCCGGTAGTAGTAGCGCTCTTTGTCGGTGACGTTGTAGACCAGGCGGGTGCCATACTCTATCTCCCACTCATTAAGGCTCTCGCCCTGGCCTCGGGGGTAGAGGGATAGGGTCGCGTAGCCGTATTGCACCAGGTGCAAGGGTAGCGGCATGGTCCCGCCGTAGCCGGGCACCACCATGATCCCCGGCCAGCCCCTTTTGGGGGGCACCCCCGTGGGGACGATGTACCAGGCCCGGATGCGCGTCCCCCCAAGGCTGGACATGACCACCCGGTGGATGGCCCGCGTCTTGATAGCCCCCTCACTGGTGAAGACGTCGCTCCGCTCCACGGGCTCCACCCGCGCGTCCATCTCCACCTCGGCCAGTGCCGCCCGGGTAGATTCCCAGAACCTGCTGATCTCCTCCGCTCCCATGGTCGTCACTTCCTTATCTTGATCGTGCCCCGGCAACCCCGTTGGACGTTGTTTTCCCGGTCACGGCAGCTAGGCGTTGATGCCACGTTGAAGGCCTCGGATGTATCTTATGTGGCCCACGTGCTGCCCGATCTCGCAAAAAAGGTGGGTGAGTACCTGGCCAACTGTGTAGTCTCTCCGATGGAGGGGATTGTCCGGCGGGGGCTTTCGTTTCAGCTCGTCCTGGCTGAGGCGCTCGAGGTAGTCGTGGGTCTGCCCGGTTACCGCGCGGTGGTACTGCCACAGCTCCTCGATGGGCGGCGTCGGGAACGCGGCCAGCTGCTCCCCGGTGTAGTTAGAGCCGGTGTCCTTTGGAGGAATGTTCCACCCTGTCGCCCAGCCGTCACGCTCGAACACGTGGGGGCGCCCAAGGACGAAGCCGCTGATCCACGAGTCCTCGGCCCGAGTCAGGTGCCAGAAGGTAAACCCGATCGTGTTGGCACCATCGCCGGGGCGCCAGGCCAACTCCGTGGGAGTAAGCCCATCCAGGGCCCGCTCCAGGTCATGCTCCAACTCTCCAAAGGTCTCTACCGCCATCTCCTTAGCATCCACGCTGGCTCCCTTCCTCTCTGATTTCACCAAGAGGGCAGGCCAGGACCATCAGCCGCCGCCTAGGTGTACTCTAGGGAACGCGCCATGGAATGTCAATCTCGATTCAAACGGCCGGGTCCGCCAGGAAGCTCAGGACCTCCCGAGCCAGGGCGTCCGGGGCGTCGTAGCTGGTGAAGTAGGAGCCGCCGGGGAGCACACGGCGCCGCGAGCGGGGGATGGCATCTGCGGCGGGCTCCAGGGTCCGGCGCATGAGGTCCTGCTCCCCGCACATCACCAGGGTCGGTGCCTGGATCAGGGGCAGACGCTCCAGGATGTTGTGACGGTAGATGGCTGCGTAGGCTTCATGGTAACGCTCCCCCGCCATGAGCTTCCAGATCACCTCCCTCTGAATGGCCCGAAGCGCCTCCGGGGCGTATGGCCTGGGAAACAACCCCTCCCGGACGCGGCCGGTGATGTCCTCCCAAACCTGGAGCAGGTGGCTGCCGTCGTCTTTGAGGGGGAATCCCTTTAGCCGGGACTCCAGGGTGTCGGCGGGCTCATTCCAGTGGGGTACGCCATAGAGTATGATTCTGTCCACCCGGTCGGGATAGGCCGCGGCCACTTCGCTGGCGATGGCCGCCCCGGTGTGGTGCCCGAAGATGGAGGCCCGTTCAATTTGGAGGGCGTCCAGGAAGCCCACAACGCAGCGGGCATAATCGGCGACGGTGTACTGGCCCGGAGGTGGGGTGGACATTCCGTAGCCGGGGGTATCCAGCGCCAGAACATGGCAGACGGATGCCAGGGCCGGCATCATAGCCTCGAACTGCTCGGAGGAGCTGGAGGTCTGGTGCAGCAGCAGAAGGGGAGGACCCGCACCGGCATGACGGTAATGGACCTGGCCGAAGCCGGTGTCGGCGTAGGCCCTTAGAATACGGCGCGAGTCGCTCACCCCCGCCCCGCCGGGGGTGCCGGACCGCGTCTACTCAAGGGTGACTCTGACGGCCGCCGCGATGGTCTCGGCTGTGGGATAGCATAGCGGCTCCAGGGCCGTGCTGAAGGGGATGTGGACGTTGACCGTCCCCAGCCTCTGGATGGGGGCCTCAAGGGACCAGAACCCCTCCATCGCAACGATGGCCGCGATCTCGCTGGCCGCGCTGCACGTCTTGTGGGCGTTGTCCACCGTCACCAGCCGCCCCGTCTTGGCCACCGATTTCAGGATGGCCGCCTTGTCCAACGGCACCAGCGTACGGGGGTCCACCACCTCGGCGGAGACGCCCTCCTGGGCCAGGGCCTCGGCGGCCTGCAGGGCCCGGGGCACCATCCCGCCGATGGCCACGATGGTTACGTCGGTGCCCTCCCGCTTGACGTCGGCCACCCCCATGGGGACAAGGTACTCCTCCTCCGGCACGAACCCCCGGGCCCCCAGGATGGTGCGGTCCTCGCAGAATAGGACCGGGTCATCTTCGCGGATGGCCGTCTTGAGAAGGCCCTTGGCGTCGTAGGCGTTGCTGGGGATGAAGACCTTGAATCCGGGAATGTTCATGAATATGGGGTGGGCCCGGTCCGAGTGGTGGGCGGCGGAGCTTCCTCCGTAGATCATGGACGCCCGGTAGACGATGGGCAGGTTCACCTGGCCACCGAACATGTAGCGCATCTTGGCGGCCTGGCTGACCAGGGAGTCCATCGCAACCCACATGAAGCAGAAGGCACTCTCCACGATGGGGCGCATCCCCACAGCGGCGGCGCCCACGGCGGCACCGAAGAAGGCGTTCTCCGAGAGGGGGCAGTCCCGCACCCGCTCCCCTCCGAACTCGCCAAACAGCCCACCCGAGGCGCCATACACGCCGGACTGGATGTCCTCACCCATGATGAACACCCGCTCGTCCCGGCGCATCTCCTCACGCATGGCTTCGTTGAGGGCCTGGGTAACGGTGATTTCCCGAGTCTGCGTCTGAGTCTGGGTCATGGTTCACCTCGCTTGATTTAGGTTCGCTGCACACGACGTGACCCCGGCCATCGGCCACGCACCTACCGATCCTCCCCTATGTCCGACGCCCCACGCACGTACACAATCCCTCGTCACCCAGCGGGCTACATCAGGGACGCAGCGCGGCGATGACCTCATCGGTGGTGCGGACTCGAACCAGGAGGGGCAGCACGTGCTTGATGGTCATCTCGTGCACCTCCTGCTCACCCGCGGTGCAGCAATCGCTCACCACGACGCACTGGAGGTCCCGGTTCTTGGCGTCCCGCGCCGTTCCCTCTACGCTGCGCTGGGTGGAGATGCCTCCCACCAGGACGGTCTCCGTCCCCAGTGTCCTGAGGATACCGTCCAGATCCGTGCCGTAGAAGGCGCTGAAGCGGGGCTTTACCAGGATGTAGTCCTCCTCCCGGGGGCGGAGTTCGTCCACCACCTCGGTGGCGGGGGTACCCGCGAGCATCGGGTCTCCGGAGCCGCCGGGCACATCCGCGATGGTCCTGGGCGCGTCGCGCTGGTCTCTTCTACGGTGGGTGGTAACGAATATCAGCGGGGTGCCCACAGAGCGGCAGTGGTCGATCAGCCTCCTGGAGTTTCGCACCACCGAGGCCCGCTCGGGGCGAGGGGTATAGGGGGGCCCCTGCCCCTTGGCGACAGCGTTGATCACGTCCACCAGGATGAAGACACACCTGCTAGGCTCCAGCGCCAGCGGGCCGGCCATTCAGCACCTCCTACCCGAAATCCCGGACTGCCCTACTCCCCGCGGGATGCTACAGGTTGAACTGGGCGTCCACGAAGTTTCGCTCCTTCATGTAGACCTGGATGCGGTGCCTCTGGGCCTCCAGCACCATTATTCTGCCCTTCTGGTCCACGTTCACCGCCACCGGCCTCTCGAAGCGCCACTCAGGGGTGAGGTCGGCCCGTCTGCGGGCCTTCAGGTAGTCGGGGTTGGCGTCCACCGTGTCCTGGCACCAGGGCGAGAGGATTTCCGCATCGCCTATGAAGGCGGTGATGAAAGTCCCGTCGGCGGCGTAGATGTTTAGTCTATGGTTGCCCCAGTCGGTAACGTACACGTCCCCCTCGTCGTCTATGGCCACGTCGGTGGGGCGACTCAGCTCACCGTCACCCATCCCGGGGCGGCCGAAGGTGGCCAGGTACCTCCCTTCGGGGGTGAACTTCTGCACCCGGCCGTTCTTCCAGTCGGCCACGTATACGCTTCCCACACTGTCTATGGCAACCCCCCAGGGCATGTTGAACCCATCGGGGCCGCTTCCCAAGCTACCCCATTTCCCAAGGAACCTGCCGTCCCTGGTGAACTTCTGCACCCGGTGGTTCAGGCCGTCCACCACGTAGAGGTTGTCTGCCGCATCGAAAGCGAGTCCGGTGGGGCTGTTAAGCTCCCCATCGCCAGAGCCCGGTTTCCCCCAGCTGCCCAGGAGGGTTCCGTCCTTGTCGTAGATGAAGATACGGTGCACGTGATCGTCGGACACGTACACGTTCTCCGCGCTGTCCACGTCGATGCCCGCCGGCCAAGGGGACTCGCCACCGGCGAAACCGGCCCCCCGGTCTTCCCATAGGAACTCGTGGTCCAAGGTCACCTTGCATATACCGTGGCCGGACATAAACTCCAGGCTCCGGTTGGTCACGTACAGGCTGTCGCCGGAGCCCAGAGCGAAGTCTGCGGGGTAGCCGAATCCGGCCCCTCCCCCTGCGGCCCTGCCCACGCAATAGTCGTAGTTGTAGACACGCCCAGCCACTTTTCTGGTCAGCATACCTACTTCCTCCCCGGAACTGTTGCCACCCGTGGGGACAGGCCGGCTCGCCGGGGCTGGGCTGCCCCGCTTGAGCCGATTGTAGTAGCGGGCCCCGGCGCCGTCAAGGGCGCGAAAGGAGCAGCCGAAACCCGGGTCCCATCGGGAGTGGCCGGGGATGCCGCACGAGGCAAACGGCCTAAAGCTGGGGGAGCCGGATATCTGAGGGCTGGGGCAACAGGGACGCCAGGGGAGACACCGTCCCCAGCAGGCTCGCGTCAATACTCTCTATGTTGGGGCGGCCGCACATTGCCATGGCCGTCTCCAGCTCGTCGGTCAACATCTTGAGGACGGCCCGCACCCCGTCCTCGCCGTCCACGGCCAGCCCCCAGAACATCGGCCGGCCGATGAGGACCGACCTGGCGCCCAGGGCCAGGGCCTTGAGCACGTCCGTGCCCCTTCGGATCCCACCGTCGAAGTAGACCTCGAGGCGCCCCTCCACCGCAGCGACGACCTCCGGGAGGGCCTCGATGCTTGCGAAGGTCGTGTCCAGGTTACGCCCACCGTGGTTGGACACGATGAGGGCCTTGGCCCCGTGCTCAGCGCACAGGCGGGCGTCTTCGGCGGTCATGATGCCCTTTATCAGCAGGGGCAGAGAAGTATTCCCAGCCAGCCAGTCCAGGTCCGCCCACGAGGCCGAACGGTCGGTGAGGTCGTTGAACCTCTGCCCCGGGGGAGCGTCCATTCCCCAGGAGAGCCCCTGTAGCTCCAGAGCGGCGTAGTTGGGGGAGATGGGGCCAACATAACTGTTCCGTATGTTTCGCTCCCGCTTAGCCCTGATGGTCGAGTCCACGGTGATGCACAGGGCCGAGAACCCGGCCTCCTCGGCCCTGTGGGCCATCGCCTCGGTAAGGCCCCTGTCCTTGTACAGGTACTGCTGGAACCAGAGGGGGCCCGTCGCCGCCTGGGCCACCTCTTCCATGAGGTAGGTCGAGTTGGAGCTGAGTATCATGAGCGTGCCCATGGACCCCGCGGCCCGCACGGAGGCCAGCTCGCCCTCCGGATGGGCGATGATATGGCCACCGGCCGGGGGCAGCATGATGGGCGTCTCGATCCGGTGACCCAGCACCGTCGTGGACAGGTCCATCCGGCTCGTGTCCACCAGCCGGCGCGGGCGAAGCATGATGGACTCGAAGATCGAGCGGGTCCTCCTGATGGTGACCTCATCCGTCGCGCCTCCCGCTATGAAGTCATACACGCCCTTGTCCAATCGTTCCTTGGCGAGAGCCTCGAACTCAAATATGTTTACCGGGCTATCCGCCATAGCAACTCCACCTCGCTTCTGATACTACCCAGCCCCTCGGGCCGCATTCCGGACCTCGCTTTGTCGCGCCGGTCCCACCCTTCGCCCCGAAAGGAAGGCCACTTCTTCCGACCAACCCAGCATATTGGGAGAGGGGAAGCATGTCAACGTCCATCGGGGCATCGTGTCCAGCGACGTTGACACGGGAGGTGGCCGGGGGTACCATACCGCTGGCCGTCTGGTGCGCGCTGCGGGGCCATCGAAGCAGGAGGGCCAGCCCGTGGACACGACAGACTCCACACCGAAATTCGTCGCCGGCACCTACGCCGGCATGGAGCGCCGTCTGGCCGCCGTCCGCGGCCGCCTGGGGCGGCCCCTGTCGCTGGCCGAGAAGGTCCTCCTAGCCCACCTGGACGACCCAAAGGGCCAGGAGCTGGAGCCGGGGGAAAGCTACCTGATGCTGCGTCCCGACCGGGTAGGCCACCAAGACGTCACGGGGCAGATGGCCATCCTCCAGTTCATGCAGGCGGGCCGGGACCGGGTGGCCGTTCCCACTACCGTCCACTGCGACCACCTTATCCAGGCCAGGGTGGAGGGTAGGTCGGACACCGACGCGGCCATCGCCGAGAACAAGGAGGTCTACGACTTCCTTCAGTCGGCCGCGAGCAAGTATGGCATGGGGTTCTGGAAGCCGGGGGCCGGCATCATCCACCAGGTGGTCCTGGAGAACTACGCTTTCCCCGGCGGGCTTATGCTGGGCACTGACTCCCACACGCCCAACGCCGGCGGCCTGGGTATGCTGGCCATAGGCGTCGGCGGCGCCGACGCCGCCGATGTGATGCTGGGTCTCCCCTGGGAGCTCAGGTATCCCAAGCGCATAGGGGTCTACCTCACCGGTGAGATGGGCGGCTGGACCGCACCCAAGGACGTGATCCTCTTCCTCGCGGGTGTGCTCACCGTCTCGGGGGCCACCAACGCCATCATCGAGTATTTCGGACCCGGGACCGAGTCCATAAGCTGCACGGGCAAGGCGACTATCACCAATATGGGGGCCGAGCTCGGGGCCACCTGCTCCGTGTTCCCCTTCGACCGCAGGATGGATACTTATCTCCGGGCCACCCGCCGGGGGGAGCTCGCGGACCTGGCCCACGCCAACGTCCACCTCCTGCGGGGGGACCCAGAGGTGGAAGCGGACCCCCAACGCCACTTCGACCGGCTGGTCGAGATTGACCTTTCCAGCCTGGAGCCCCAGGTGGTGGGCCCCCACACCCCCGACCTGGCACGTCCCATCTCGGCCCTGGCCATGGAGATCGAGGAGAGGGGCTACATAGACCAGATCTCCGACTCCCTCATCGGAAGCTGCACTAACTCCTCCTACGAGGACATGTGCCGCGCGGCGGAGGTGGCGGAGCAGGCCCGGGAGCGGGGTATCAAGGTCAGGGTCCCCCTGCTGGTCACCCCCGGGTCGGAGCAGGTCCGGGCCACCATCGAGCGGGACGGCCAGATGGCGTCTCTCCAGGCCATCGGCGCCACGGTCCTGGCCAATGCCTGCGGACCTTGTATCGGCCAGTGGCGCCGCCAGGATGTCCCCGAGGGCCAGCCCAATACCATCGTCACCTCTTTCAACCGCAATTTCCCACGCCGCAATGACGGCCGGGCCGAGACTATGAGTTTCATCGCCAGCCCCGAGACTGTCATCGCCTACGCCCTGGCCGGACGCCTGTCCTTCAACCCCCTGACCGACTCCCTCGAGGCCGCCGACGGGTCTCTGTTCAGCCTGGAGCCCCCAAAGCCCGCGCCGGAGGTCCCCTCCAACGGCTTCCTGCGAGCCGAGGACGTGTACGTTCCCCCCGCCGAGGACGGGGCCGCTGTGGAGGTGCGGGTCTCCCCGGACAGCAACCGCCTTCAGGTGCTGGACCCCTTCCTCCCCTGGGACGGGGAGGACTTCGTGGAGCTGCCCCTCCTGCTGAAGGCCAGGGGCAAGTGCACCACCGACCACATCTCCCCCGCGGGACCCTGGCTGCGGTACCGGGGTCACCTGAACAACCTCAGCGATAACATGTTCCTCGGGGCTGTCAACGCCTATACCGGCGAGCCGGGTAAGGGCCTCAATCAGCTCAACGGAGAGGCCGCACAGCCCTTTCACCAGACCGCCAGACACTACAAGTCCCTGGGGGTCAGGTGGCTCGTCGTCGGCGACCACAACTATGGCGAGGGGAGCAGCCGGGAGCACGCCGCCATGTCCCCACGGTTCCTGGGTGCGGCGGCCATCATCGCCCGCAGCTTCGCCCGGATCGCCGAGACTAACCTGAAAAAGCAGGGACTCCTGGCCCTCTCTTTCTCGGACCCGGCGGACTACGACCGGGTACAGGAGAGGGACCGCATAAGCCTGGTGGGCCTCAAGGACCTGGCCCCGGGCAGGCCGGTCTCCGCCACCTCCACCACGCCGACGGCTCCCGGGAGACCATACAGCTCCGCCATACCCTGAACGCCCCCCAGATAGAGTGGCTCAGGGCCGGGGCCGCCTTGAACCATGCCCGCCTGCAAGCAAGCTAGTGCCGGAAGCAACCCGCGATAGCGAGGTTGCCCCGCCGGAAGGACCTCCTGTATAATGGGCACGGCCTCGGGATGGTATCTTATCCCACACTTTAGGTAGGCAAAGTGTCCAGCCACGTCCATACCTATTCATGGAGGGGCATGGCAAAGACCGAAGGAGGTTGAGGTGGTCGCCAAAGACCTGGGCATCAGCGAACAGCTCGTAGATTACACCTTGGGACTCAGCTCGGAGGCTGTGCCTCCCGAGGTGCTGGACCGTACCAAGCAGCTCTTCCTGGATTTCCTGGGGGTGGCCCTGGGAGGTCGAGCTCTCGCCGAGGCCAGCGGCCCCATCCTGCTGGGCGTCAGGGACCTTCTGAACGGGCAGGAGGGTCCCTGTACGGTGGTCGGCGAACACTCGAGATTCCCGGCCCACTTCGCGGCCCTGCTCAACGGTGCTTTCGCCCACGGCATGGACTTCGACGATACCCACAGGGACGCCATTATGCATCCCGGTTCGCCCATCTTCGCGACCCTGATGGCCGTGGCCGAAGAGAATGGGACCTCGGGACGCGAATTTCTGACGGCCGCCGTGGCTGCCTACGACGTTGCCAACAAGATCGGCCGGGCGGTGGGCGAGGGTATCCACAAGCGGGGTCTTCACCCGACCGCCACCACCGGCATCTTCGCGGCCACCGCGAGCGCGGCCCGCCTGGCCGGCATGGGCCGTGACCAGACCCTCAGCGCCTGGGGCATCAACGTTAGCCAGGCGGCAGGCTCCCAGCAGTTCCTGGAGTCGGGCGGCTGGAATAAGCCACTACACGTCGGGCTGGCCGCCCACAACGCCATCTACTCCATAGCGATGGCCAGGCACGGGTTTCTCGGGGCCATCCGTCCCCTGGAGGGGCGTTTCGGCTACTTCTTCAGCTACTCCGCTCATGGCTGGGACCCCGCCCAAATTAGCGGCCTTGGGACCGACTTCGAGGTGATGTCCACGGGCGTCAAGCCCTACCCCTGCTGCCGGTATAATCACGGCGTGATCGACGCCGTCGCCGGACTGGTCCGGGAGCACCGGGTGTCGCCCGACGACATCGCTTCCATGGACGTTTACATCTCGCCCATGGCCCATACCCTGGTCGGAGAGCCGGAAGGTCTCAAGCGAAGACCCACCACCGTGGTGGAGGGCCAGTTCAGCGGGTATTTCGCCTCGGCGGTGGCGGCCGTGGAGGGAGGGTACAGCTGGCAGAGCTACGACAGACTCCAGGACCCCAGGGTGCACGCGCTCATGGGAATCACCACCTGCCACCCACCCCGGAGATCAAGGGGATGGCCTGCCGGGTCACCATCGCCACCAGGGATGGACAGGAGTTGGAGAGGGGCGTCCCCCTGGCCAAAGGGGAGCCCGAGAACCCCGTGACATGGGATGAGGGTATCGCCAAGTTCGCCAGCCTGGCGGAGGGGACCCTTGGACAGGAGCGCGCCCGGCGGGTGGTCAACGCGGTCCGGGGGTTGGAGGACACGCAGGACTTCTCCGAGTTCGCCGCGCTCCTCCGGCCCTAGCCCGCCGGTGCGACACGAGCCGCCTCCTGACCAGACAGCACCATGAACGTAGCTGACGCGCCTTCCGGTCTTGGTCCCCAACCCGACCGGGTGCTGGTCGATATCGCCGACTACGTGGCCAACGGCGCAATCGACAGCGAGTTGGCCTACGCCACCGCCCAATGTGCCTTCATGGACGCCATCGGCTGCGGCATCCTGGCGTTACGGTTCCCCGAGTGTACCAAGCTGCTGGGACCCGTGGTCCCGGGCACGCACGTAACCTCCGGAGCCCGCGTACCAGGGACGCGATTCGAGCTCGACCCGGTGACCGCCGCCTTTAACATCGGCTGTGCTATCCGTTGGCTCGACTACAACGACACATGGCTGGCGTCCGAGTGGGGCCACCCGTCCGACAATCTGGGCGCCTTGCTGGCGACCGCGGATTACGTGAGCCGCTCGAACCTCGCCGGCGGGCAGAGACCGCCCACCATGCGCCAGGTCCTCACGGCCCTGATTAAAGCCTACGAGGTGCAGGGCATCCTGTCGCTGGGAAACAGCCTGAACAGGGTGGGCCTCGACCACGTGCTGCTGGTAAAGGTCGCTTCGACGGCCGTAGCTACCGGCATGCTGGGCGGTGAAGTGGCTGAGATCGTGAATGCCGTCTCCAACGCCTGGACCGATGGCAGCAGCCTCCGGGTCTACCGCCACGCTCCGAACACCGGCTCCCGGGAGTCGTGGGCCTCGGCGGAGGCGACAAGCCACTCCGTCTGGCTGGCCCTGATGTCCATGAGAGGAGAGATGGGCTACCCGACCGCGCTGACCGCTCAGACGTGGGGGTTTTCCGACGTGTTTCTAAGGGGCGAGCCGCTGGTGAGACAGAGGCCATACGGCTCCTATGTGATGGAGAACATCCTGTTCAAGATCGCCTTTCCCGCGGAGTTCCATGGGCAGACGGCGGTAGAATGCGCCCTCGTGCTCCACCAGCAAGTAAAGGACCGCCTCCACGAGGTCGAGACCATCACCATCCACACCAGTGCTCCCGCCCTTCGCATCATCGACAAGACGGGGCCGCTGACCAACCCCGCCGACCGCGACCACTGCCTCCAGTACATGGTGGCGGTCGCCCTGGTCTACGGGAAGCTCACCGCCGACCACTACGAGGACGCCGTCGCTGCCGACCCCCGTATCGACTCCCTATGCGACATGATGGTAGTCCTGGAGGACCCTCAGTACAGCCGGGACTACCTGGACCCCGAAAAACGCTCCATCGCCAACGCCGTCCAGGTCCGGTTTCGGGACGGCGCGGCCACGGATAAGGTCGCCGTGGAGTACCCGCTGGGCCACCGGCGGCGCCGTTCGGAAGCGATTCCGCTGCTGGTGGAGAAGTTCGCAGCCAACCTGGCAACCCACTTCCCTCCCAGCCGGGTGGAGTCCATCCTCGGCCTCTGTCTGGACCAGAAGAGGCTGGAGAGTACGGCGGTCAACGAGTTCATGGACATGCTGGTGATCTGAGGTAGGCCATGCCCACCCTCGTTACCGGAGGGACCGGTTTTATCGGCGCCCACGTCATAAGGCGTCCGGTGACGATGGAGAAGGGCGTGGGGCGCATCGTCGAGTACTACCGTGCGCGCTGGAGGCCGGGCCGCCGGGTGTGCCACTCGGTATGGGACTCGAAGGCGTAGGCCACCCTCAGCAGCGTCCCCTCGTCGAAGGGTCTGCCGCAGAACTGGAGCCCCACGGGCATGCCCGACGAGGTGAAGCCGCAGGGAACCGTGATGCCCGGCAGGGCGGCCAGGCTTTGGGGCGTCGTAAAGGACCTGGACCCGAACTGGCGGGCAATCACGTCCTCCTTGCTGTGGAAAACCACCGTCTCCTCGCCGATCTTCGGCGGCGGGCCGCTGGACATGGGCGAGAGGAGCACGTCGACCTCGGTGAGCGCCGACATCATCTGGTCACGAAGCAGGGAGCGGGCCTGCTGGGCCCGGTTGTATATGCCCGCCGATACCAGCGACGCGGACATGAGCCGGGCCCGGGTCGCCGAATCGTACTCGTGGGCCCGCGCCCTGATCCGGTCGAAGTGGACGTGGGCGCCGTCGGTATCGCAAATGGCAACGAAGATTGGGGCTGAGAGGGGGATCAGCGGTATCGAGACCTCGCCAACCGAGAGGCCCAGGCCTTCCAGCACCCGTATACTCTCAGAAAATGCCTGGCGCACCCCGGGATCGGCCGAGTCCGGTGGCAACAGCTCTTTGATGACCCCCACCCGTATGCCCGTGATCCCGTCCCGTAGCGTCCCCACATAGTCCGGCACCGGTAGCCGGCTGGACATGCCGTCCCGGGAATCGTGGCCGGCGATGGCCCCGAGGACCACGGCGCAGTCCTCCACACCCTTCGTCATAGGCGAAGGGGTATCCATGGACCAGCACACGGGCATGACTCCGTGGCGGCTGACCCTGCCGTAGGTGGGCCGAATAGAGACGATCCCACAAGCGGCGGCGGGGATTCGCCCCGACCCACCCGTGTCCTCCCCAATGGCAGCGGCGCACAGGGAGGCCGCGACGGCGACCCCGGACCCGCTGCTGGAGTGGCCCGGAATCCGCTCCGGGTCCCACGGGTTGCGAGGAGTCCCGTAGGGGTGCTCCCTCGTCCCCCCCATAGCAAACTCCGACATGTTCTGCTTCCCCAGAAGGATGGCACCCGCCTGCTTCAGGCGGGACACCACGGTGGAGTCCTCTTCCGACACCAGCCCCGCGTTGAGCCTGGACCCACCGGTGGTGAGCACGCCCTTTGTGAAAAACTGGTCCTTGAGCCCAATGGGTACGCCGTGGAGGGGCCCCCGATACTCGCCCCTGACGATCTCAGCCTCGGCTTGCCGGGCCTCCGCCACCGCCGCCTCGCCGCAGACGGTGATGTAGGCCCGCAGCGTCCCATCGAGCCTGTCGATACGGTCCAGGTAGGCCTCCGTCAGCTCAACGGGAGATATCTCCTTACCCTTGAGCAGCGGCGCCAGGCGGGCCACGGTCTCAAACACCAGGTCCTGCACCTTCATCGCGGGCTACCTCCCTCCTGGTATCAAGACTCGGCGGAGAAGACGGGCGAAGGGTCTACACCGGCCAGGTCTGTCTCTTTCAGCTTGTTTAGCTCCGCGAGGAGCGCGGTGTACCTGTAGGTCACCTCCGCCAGGTTCTCCTCCGGAATGGCGAGCCCAAGCCCCCGGGCGAGCCGCCGCACGTCCTCCTGGGAGAGGTCCGAGGGTAGCTCTGCCGGCACTGACATGTCTGCCAATGTATTCTCCTTTACCACCACGTGCTCACTGGACCCCCGCCGGATCATCCCGCTCCAGGCGGGTAATGCTCCAGCCACCAGCGGGCGATGTCTACACGGCGCGCGAACCACACGTTGGGGTGGCCCATCGCGTACTGGAGGAACTTCTCCAGGGCCCTGGATCTGGGGGGCCGGCCCGCGATGCGGCAATGGAGGCCGACGGACATCATTCTGGGGACTTCGGCACCCTCCTCGTAGAGGCAGTCGAAGGAGTCCTTCATGTAGTTGTAAAAGTCCTCCGTGCTCACCAGGCCGCCCCTCCAGAACCGGGCGTCGTTCACCTCGATACTGTAGGGCACAACCAGCCACGGGTCGGCTTGCACCCGCGTGTAGTAAGGAAGGTCGTCGTTGACCGAGTTGCTGTCGTAGACGAAGCCGCCGATGTCGTGCAGGAGCTCCCTGGTATTGACGCTTATCCCGTACCTGGTGAACCAGCTTACCGGGCGCTCTCCGGACGTCGCTTCCAGCGAATCCACGGCCCTTTGGATCGCCCTCCGCTCCTCCTCCCGGTCAAAGGCGTAGTACTCCTCCCAGCGGTACCCGTGGCCGCAGACCTCGTGGCCTCGCCGGACGATCTCTTTGCCTACCTTTGGGTTGCGCTCCACGGCCAGGGCGCAGCAGAAGAAGGTGGCCTTGACGCCGTACTTTTCCAGTATGCGAAGCAGGCGCCACACCCCGACCCGGCTCCCGTACTCGAACATCGACTCGTTGAGCAGGTCCCTTGAATCCAGGGGCATCGGCGAGGCAACCTCCCCGTTGGTCTCGCGGTGGGCGTCGCCGTCCAGGATAGAGTATTCAGAACCCTCCTCGTAGTTGACCACCACCGACACGGCGATCCTGGCGTCGTTCGGCCACCGGACCCTGGGCAGGTCCGTCCCGTATCCGACGAAGTCTCGTTCGACCATGGGGTCAGCTCCCTGTAGAAGGATTCCCCACATTATACTCCAAGCTTTGCTCAGAAGCACGATGCTCGGGGGTGCTGAGGAACCGGCACCCTCCAGGGACCTGGCGCCGGGTTTTTCTGCTACTATTTGTAATGGCTGGAGCCTGAACGGACCAACGGCCTTAGGGCAATGCTGTCGAGGGGGTGGATCATGCTGAGACCAGACCCAACGGAGTATCGCGGCTACCGGGTGACGGGCGCCCGTCTCACCGAGCCGGTGGCGGACGAGGAGATAGGCTACCATTCATCCCAGCGAGAGCTTCCCCTTGCCTACGCCTATCACGCGCTGGACATCGCACACCTGGTCATGCTCATAGAGGAGGGGTTCGTTCCCCGGGGCGAAGGGGCCCAGATGCTCCGCGCGCTTCGGGAGATGGACTCCCGGGGGTTGGAGGCGACCTACCTGGAGGTACAGGGAGGCATGCACTCCGGCGAGGTGTACCTGGTCCGCCGTTTCGGAGAGGAGCTTGGGGGCAAGCTAGAGCTGGGCCGAGCCTCGGGGGAGATGGTCCAGGTGGCCTGGCGCATGAGAGAGAGGGACATGCTGGTCCGGCTCATGGAGGCCCTCACCGGTCTCCGCCAGACCCTCCAGGACCTGTCGGAGGTACATCTCGACACCGTCATGCCCGGGTACACCCACGGCCAGCAGGCACAGCTCATCACCCTCGCCCACATGCTGCTGGCCTGGGACGGCGCCCTGGGCCGTAGCTTCGAAAGGGCATCGGAAGCCTTCCACCGGGTCAACTGGAGCGCCGCGGGCACCGGCAACATGGCCGGTTGCGACTTCCCTCTCAACCGGCACAGGGTAGCGGAGCTTTTGGGGTTCCAGGGGCCGGTGGACAACACCTACGATGCCATCCAGCACAACGATCACGCCCTCGAGTGTCTCTCGGTGCTGGCCATCCTGGGCGGGTTCCTCAGCCGTTGGGCGCAGGACCTCTACTTTTATCTGGGGCAGGAAGTGCGGATGCTGGAGATCCCAGACCGCTTCTGCGGCACCAGCGCCCTCATGGCCCAGAAGAAGAACCCCATGCTGATCGAGAACCTGCAGGGAGCGTCGGCCCTCTCGACCAGCGCCCTGGTCACCGCTCTCATGGTGGAGAAGACCCCCAGCGGCGGCGCCATCGCCGAACGGCTATATTTCATGGAGGCCCTCTGGAAGGGGTTCGAGGACAGCCTGAAGTACCTGGACTGGATGAAGCTGCTCCTGCCTCAATGCCGGTGGAAGCTGGAAAGAATGAGGGAGCTGGCGGAGGGGTACTGGGCGCAGGCAAGCACCCTGGCCGGCACCCTGGTCCGCGAGAGGAGCCTTGCCTGGCGCACCGCCCACGAGATCGCGGCGACGGTAGTCCGGCTCTCCCTCGAGCGGTCCATCCCGCCCCTTGAGACAACGGGCGAGCTGGTGGACGAGGCGGCGGTCCTGTACACGGGGCGGCCGGTGGGTCTCCTTCCGGGGGCCCTGGCCACGTCCCTCGACCCGTCGACCGTCGTAGGGCGGCACTCCCTCTACGGAGGTCCGGCGCCTTCCCGGATGGAGGGGCTGCTCAAGGAGCGGCGAGTGGACCTCTTGCGAGAGCGGCAGGCCGTTGCGTCGTATAAGACCGGCCTGGCGGATGCCCGGGAGCGCCTCGAGACAGCCGTGGACGCCCTGCTCTCTTAGGGCGGCCGGGCTGCCCTGGGTTACTCCAGCATCTCGATGGGGTCCGACTGCCCGATCTCCCCCTCTTGTAGGACCCTCGCGTACCATCCTCTTCTATCCGACATCGTTCTCACGAACTCTGGCCCCTTCTCCTCCCCCACGTAGGGCAGGGAATGGAGATACCTGCAGGGCGGGCACGCCTTGGATATCTGGACTATGACCTCACCGATCCGGTACTTGTTGCCCGGTGCGAAGCTGTCGTAGGGCAAACCTTCGGTGGTTATGTTCTCTCCGATATGGCCGGGGCCCACCGGCCAGCCCTCGGAGCTCAGCTGTCGTATCGTCTCTATCGGCTCGATAAGCACTGCCTGGTCCGGGTCCCCCTCGCGTTTCTCCTGCCTGTGATTGTTGTAGTCTCCTTCGAGGCCCCGGTTGGTAACCTTCACCCGGTCTACCCGTACCTTTGGGATCCCGTGCTCGCCCGGGACCTGTGGCTTGACGCTTATCTGATACACTCGGCCAGTCACTACATCTACCTCATGGAACGGATGCCTACATGATAGCACACGGCGGCGGAGTGGTCATGGACGCTCTTTCCCAGCCCCCGGCGGCGATGGATGGTATACTACGCTGGGACCGCCGGCTTCGGTGCGACCCAGCAGGGGCCGGTGGGCCGGGGGCCGGCGTTCGATTCAAGGTTGGAGGCGGGCCATGACTAGAGTCCTCGTAATCCACGGTGCCGGGATGAACATGCGCGGCAAGGCGCAGATCGAGTTGTTCGGGAAATCCACCCTCGACCAGATTAGCGAGCAGATCCGGGGCTACGCCGGCAGCCTGGGTGTGGACGTGGAGATCTTCCATTCCAACGTCGAGGGAGAGGTGGTGAACGCCCTGTATGACGCCCACGACCGCGATGTTGATGCAGCGCTAATCAACCCCGGTGGGTACACCACCGGCACCGGGCCGCTGCGCTCCGCCATCTCCCAGGTGCGGTTTCCGGTCATCGAGGTACACGTTTCCAACCCGACGTCCCGCGGGACCGTCTCGAACATCCAGCCGGTATGCAAAGGATCGGTCTACGGCTTTGGGGTCTACGGCTACTACCTGGCCCTGGAAGCAGCGAAGCACCTAAAGGGTGATGGAGCCTGATCGCCGGGCTATCCCCCTGTGGGGCTCCTACCCCGATACCCCCTGGCAGTGGGGGCAGAAATAGCTGCTCCGGCCACGTACCCTAACCCGCCCGACAGGTGTGGCACACCGGCTGCAGGCGCTTCCCTCCGACCGGGGCATCAGCAGCAGCCCGATCCCCTGCCGGCCTTCGGTCGGCGGACCTCCCCCAGGGACCAACGGCACGAGCAGTTCGGTGGCCACCGCGAGCCGACTCACGATGGCACTGTGAAGCCGTTCCACCTCCTCGCCGGACATGTCCCGGCCCCGTTTCAGGGGATGGACTCCAGCCAGGAAAAGCACCTCGTCGGCGTAGATATTGCCGATGCCGGCGACCATCGCCTGGTCACACAACAGGGCTTTCACCGGGACGTCCCGCCTGGACACGCGGCTGGAGAAGAGCTCGAGGGTGAAGGCCGGCTCCAGCGGCTCCGGGCCGAGCCCGGCCAGCACCTCCCCTTCCTCCTTCACGAGCCACATGGCCCCGAGCTTGCGCGGGTCGACGAAGCTCAGCTCCGCGCGCCTCTCCAAGAGTAGCACGTTCCGGGTATGGATGGGCCGCTCCCGCCCGGCCGGCTCGACCAGCAGGGAGCCGGTCATGCCCAGATGCAGGACCAGCGATCTGCCGGACCGCCCGCCAAGCCCGAAGATGAGGTACTTGGCCCTCCTGCGTACGTCCAGGATCCGCCTGCCGGAGACGTCGGACTTGAACTCGTCCACGGAGGGCGTTCGCACCGCCTTGGGCCACAGCAGTTCGACGCCCGTGATGGACCGGCCGGCCAGGCCTTGGGCCATCAGGTACCGGCGAATCGCCTCCACATCGGGAAGCTCGGGCATCGCCCCCACCTCCACTTAATGCCCAACCCGCGAGCTGCGACGATTGTAAACGGCGCCAGAAAGAGGGTCAAGGAACCCCACCGCCCAGCGGGAAAGCGTTGACCGTCCGAAGACCTCCCACTATACTCTTATGTGCCTGGGTATCACCCAGCCACCAAGAATGACGTGGAAAGGAGAACCACATGCCAGAAGATGCAGTGAAGGCGGCACCGCATGTTTACAAAGTCTTGGAGGAAAACGCCCGTGTACGGGTCCTGGATGTCCGGATGAGACCCGGCGACAGAACAGAGGTGCACTCCCATCCTGCCCTGGTCGCCTGCGCCGTAACCGGCGGGAAATACAAGTTTACGTCACCCGGTGGGCAGAGCATGGAGATCGAGCTCAAGGCCGGCCAGGCGATGTATATGGACGCGGTGGAGCACGCCACGGAGAACCTGGGCACCGTGGAGGGCCACGTCATCCTGGTAGAGTTGAAGTAGCCTGGAGCAGTGGGCATTCAGGCCCACGGCCAGATGGGTCCGGGGCTGCACAAACAGAGGGAGGCCGCCCATCGTGGGCGGCCTCCCTTGCGCAAACGTCCTCGTTCCCCAAGAGGGTCTTAGCTTCTGGACAGGAAGCCACGCACCCGATTGCCCAGAGACGGATTAATATTGTCCCTCAGGCCGGTGGCGATCATGGTGAGCTTTACGGTGTCTTCCATGTTCTCGTCTATGGACATGCCGAAGTAGATGGCGGCGTTCTTCTTGACGGACTTGGAGATCAGCTGACCTGCGGCATTGACGCCGCCCAGGGTTAGCTCCCTTCCTCCCTTTACCGAGAAGAGGACGCCCTCTGCCCCTTTGATAGACAGGTTCAGCAGCGGGTTGGCTATGGCCTGTCCGGCGGCCTCCAGCGCCCCCATCTTGCCGTTGCCGCGACCCATGGCCATGAGAGCCCCACCGGGATGGAGCATGATGCTGCGGACGTCGGCGAAGTCCACGTTTATCTCGCCGGGCACGTTGATCAGCTCGGATACGCTCAGGATGCCCTGAGTCACCACCTCGTCGGCGGTCTTGAAGGCCTCTATCATCTCGGCGTCGTGGTTGACATACTGGAGGAGACGGTCGTTGTGGATGACGATCAGGTTGTCGACGTAAGGGCGCAGCCTACCGACGCCGGCTATGGCCTCGCTGATCCGGCGAGTCCCCTCGAAACTGAAGGGGGTGGTGACCACACCCACCACAAGGGCTCCCATCTCCTTGGCCAGGTGTGCCACGTAGGGGGCCGCCCCGGTACCGGTGCCACCACCCATCCCGGAGGTCACGAACACCAACTCGGCGTTCTTGAGGGCGCCCCGAAGTTGGGCGGCCGAT
This sequence comes from Dehalococcoidia bacterium, assembly GCA_965247055.1. Taxonomy (GTDB): domain Bacteria; phylum Chloroflexota; class Dehalococcoidia; order Lucifugimonadales; family JAGWBF01; genus CBDFGE01. The sequence continues at coordinate 496,620 of CBDFGE010000005.1, read as the reverse complement.
TCCTCGGCGGCCTTCTCGCCTAGCTTCGCATCACCCCCCGCGCCCCAGCCGTGGGTCGATTTCTGCCCGATCTGCACTACTTCGGTGAGATCGGTAGCGGACTCCAGAGACTTGATGTCGGTGTTGACCATGACGTACTGGACCCCGGGCACGTGGTGGCTCAGCATGCGCCGGACACAGTTACATCCGCCTCCGCCTACGCCGATGACCTTGATACGAGCCGGGGCCCGGTCCCACGACGACTCTTGGGTCGTGGTCTCGCTACGATACGTTTGCGCTAATGCCTCCCGGGCTCCAATCCCGTCCACGTGTGCTACTCCGTTTTCTCGCTTAGACATTGGCTCACTCCTTTCCCTATGAGTATCCGCCACCTCTAGATGGCGCCTTTGCGGCTACGTATCAGTATTGTAGTGGACACCTTCTGGGTTGACATCGGGCTAAAGTCCTAATTCCCGATAGACCAAAAGTACTACCCATCTCCCTTTCACAGTCCGGTCACAATCAAGGTAAGGTGTACTTCGTCGTCCAGCCTGGGGTCTACAGTCGTGCCGAACAGGATGCGGGGTTTGTTCCTGACGGACCTCTCGATAAAGGCCCCGGCCGCGTCGACCTTGCCCGGAGTCAGGTCGTGCCCCCCCCTGACCGAGAAGAGAATGCCCCGTGCACCTGCTATGGACAGATTAAGCAGGGGATATGTTATCGCCTGCTGTGCGGCCTCGACAGCCCCCATCCGGCCACGCCCTCGCCCCACGGCCATAAGAGCGCCACCGGAATACCGTAAAACGTTGCGGACCTCGGCGAAATCCACCTTGACCTCCCAGGGATCGTTTAGCAGCTCGGAGATACTCAGCAACCCCTGGCTCACCACCTCGTCCACCTTACTGAAGGCCTCGGAAATTCCGGCGTCATAGTTGATGAAACGAAGGAGGCGGTCGCTGTGGAGAACGATCAAGTTGTCCACGCAGGGGCGTAGCTGGGCTACCCCTGCCATGGCCTCACCGATGCGCCTGCTACCCTCGAAACTGAAGGGCGTGGTCACCACCCCTAACACGAACGCGCCCACATCCCTGGCCAGGGCGCCGACGTGACGGGCGGCCTTCGTTCCCGTGCTGCCACCCATCCCTGCAGTTACCAGGACCAGCTCCGCATCCTCTAACAGACCTCTGAGCTGGATGTCCGTCTCCTCAACGGCCAGTTCTGTCGCCTGAGAGCGTCGGCTGGCGTCCCAACCGCTATGCACCCGTTGGCCAACCTGGACCACCTCAGTCACGTTGAGCGGGCGTTCCAGCAGCCCGGTGCTAGTGTTGACCATGATGTACTGGACCCCGGGCACGTCGTATCCCGACATGCGGCGAACACTTGTGCATCCGCCGTCGCCAACCCCCACCACCTTTATCTGGGTTAAGGACCGGTTCCAGGAAGGACGGGGCCGGTCAACCCTCCAGTGATTGCCTCCATTGGACCCGTTCACAACGGTTCTTCCCTGGATATCGCCCATCGTCCCACTCCCTGACGTCGGCTGCCCCTCCCGTGGCGGTGAGGCACCTCGGTTAAAACACGAGAATCCTGTGGCGGATTACCACCTTCGCTGTAACAGTGGCAGAATTATAGGGTGGCATCGGCCCCACTGACATCCGGCAAAAGTCCCAATATTGGTTAGACCAAAAGTACCAGGGTTCTCGGTCCGGGCTTCGATCTAAGTTGAGCCCCCGTTAGCAGGATTTCGGCGCCTCTGGCGGCGCCATCGGAGCTATCCACAACGCATCCGCTACGACGCCGGGCACCAGCGGTATGCCCAGTAGGCTGCTGGAGCCGGCTTTTTCGGGTCTTTCAAAGGCTCCTGGCGGCTGCCTAAGGATACAGCCCTGGATAGGTTATCTGGCACGGTTAGTACTTTTGGCCTATTCAAATTAGGACTTTAGCTGGATGTGGGGTTTCGGCAGTTGGCGCCACAATGCGCTATGCTCTCGGCAGGGTTGTGCATTTTCTAAAATTTATTTAATATTTTTACTGGAATCGACACAAGAACAGCGGGCTGTGAAGGTTTGCATCCACCCTTACTTGAAAAATTTTGCAACACCTGATAGTATCTGGCGAGTGGATTGTCCCTGAACTGATACGGAATCAGGAAGGGAAGATGGCCGTGAAACACCGCGTCCCTGGTGCCAGGATAATCATGGCGAAGGCCATGGCCTACGTGGTGACGGGTGCGGCCATCCTGGCGGTCTACGTAGCCCTCGTGCTCCTCCTCAACTTTATCTTCCTCGACAGCGTGTCCGGCTTCTCCTGGGCCATCGGCATTGTGGCGGTCCTGTCGATGGTGCCGCTGGTGAAGCCGGTCCTGGAGCGCGTCCAGAAAGTAGCGGACGTGGCCTTCCGTCGCAACCGCTACGATTACTTCCGTGCCCTCAAGAACTTCGGTCGCTACGCTAGCGATCTCACCGACCTTCGTTCGCTGGCCCTCACCGTGGAACAGGCGCTTATTCTGTCCACCGGCGCCGAAGACGTTCGTCTACTGGTACCTTCGGGCAGTGGACTCAAGTTTACTTCCGTGTCTGAGAGGCCCTCCAAGTTCGCACGTACCCTCCAGTTCGAGGCCGCCAGCCCTATAGTGACATGGCTACGATTTCATGAGGAGCCCCTGACCCACGAGCAGCTGCGGCCGGAGCACGGCTACCTGCCGCTATCTCCTCATGAAGTGGCCGTGCTGGAGGATACCCGAACCCGGCTACTGGTCGGCGTACAACATCAAGATGAGCTCGTGGGTATTCTGGTCCTGGCTGCGAAGCATTCCGGGCAGCCGTACTCCAAAGAAGACAGAACGCTGCTTCATGCGGCCGCCGGCCAGACCGCGATGTGGGTATCCAACGCCCGCCTGTTCGCTGACGCCACCTCGCAACGGACGCGCCTGGAGCAGCTCCTCGACCGCGCCGTGTGGGCCAGGGAGGCCGAGCGGAAACGCCTCGCGATGGAGCTCCATGACTCCCCCGTCCAGTGGCTCACCAGCGCTGTCTACCGGGTGGAGGCTTGCCTGGGATTCTTCCGCAAGGGCGATGAGCAGAACGCGAGGATGGAACTCGATGAAGTCCAGAGCGTCCTAAACAGGACTCTGGAGGAGCTTCGGCACACCGCCTCGGCCCTGCATCCCCAGGAGCTTGAGAAGGTAGGAGTGGTGAAGGCTCTGGCCCGCCATGCCGACACCTTCGAACGGGACACCGGGATTCTCACACGGTACCGCGTGCATGGCAAGGTGCCGCGTCTTCGCGCCGAGGTAGAGCTGGCCGCCTACCGTGTGGTCCAAGAAGCCCTTTCCAACGTTCGTAAGCACTCCAGGGCGACAGAGGTGAGGCTCGATGTCGGGCTGCATAATGGCGCCCTGTGGGCTACCGTCCGGGATAACGGCATCGGCTTTGAGGTCGATGAGACCAGCGTAAGCCGTAACGGCCACCTAGGATTGGGCAGCATGGAAGAGCGAGCACATATGCTCGGTGGCACCCTGGGCATCCAGTCGGCAGCGGATGTCGGGACACAGATCACGCTCCTCATCCCCCAGGGGGAGACTATCGACGTCTTCGGCGAAGAGGCCGAAGACGTCACCGCAACCGGAGACAGATTTATGCGGGGCGCCGAGGTGATGGATTGAGCGCGATACGCGTCTTTCTTGTCGATGATCACCACGTGGTGTTGGAAGGGCTACGGAGGATGCTGGACCAGGAAGAGGATATCGCGGTGGTAGGCGATGCCGAGAGCGGGGAGGAGGCGGTCGCGAAGTTACAGGACATGGTCGCGGAAGTGGTCCTTCTGGATGCCCGGCTGGGGGGGATAGATGGCATAGAGACCCTCCGGCAACTGAAGGGTTCTTACCCGGACCTGAAGGTAATTTTCTTAACTTCCTATGGGGACGAGTTCCTGAGTCCAGCTATCGAGGCGGGTGCAGACGGATTCTTCCTGAAGCGCGCAAACCGAGACGAGATCGTGAAGGCGATACATGAGGTTGTTGAGGGAGGCAAGCCCGTGGACTCCCGGGTAGTCCCTCGCCTTATTGATGGGATGACCAAGTCTAAGATTCACCAGAGGCTCTCACCGTCAGCCAGGGAGGTCCAGGTGCTGGAGCTGGCCGCCGGCGGGCTCAGCAATAAACAGATAGCCGACTATCTGGAGATCACCGACCAGACGGTAAAGAACCACATCACCTCCATCCTGCGAAAACTGGACGTCAACGACCGGACCCATGCGGTCACCATCGCCCTTCGGAAAGGCTGGATATCCAATCCCGTACCGGTAGACTGGAAGGTCTATACCTAGAGCTACTACTGCACCGTCTCCAGCAACCGCTGAAGGTCGTGCTTGCCTTCCAGGATTCCGCCCCACAGGTCCCCCATCGCCTTTACCCTCTCCGGCACCGTCTCTATGGTGAAGCCCATCGGGTAGACACGGTCGAGCTCGTCCCAACCAACGGGAGTGGAGACTGGCGCGGCCGGGAGCGGCCTGAGGGAGTAGACGGACGCCATGTTCTTGGTCCGGACGTTCTGGTTGTGGTCCAGGAAGATCTTCCCCGTCCTCTTGCTGACCGTCCACTCCATGGTGACGTCTTTGGGTAGCTGCTGCATGAGGAACCGGCCGATGAGCTCACAGGTCTTGCGGGTTGTCCCATAATCGTAATGTCGAAGTATGGGGACATATACGTGCAGTCCGGTCCTACCGGAGGTCTTCAGGAAGGACGATAGCGAGAGCTGGTCCAGGACGTCTTTGAGTGCCCTGGCGACCTCGGCGGTTTTGGAGAAGGCTCTACGGTTCAGCTCCGGCTCGGCTCCCGTCTCTTCACCACCGGAGTAGATGTAAGGGTCCAGATCAAAGACTATGAAGTCGGGATAGTTCAACACGCTGCCATCTATCGCGACCTTGGAGCCCGTGAACGTGGTGCCCAGATGGCTGGCGTCGGGCTGCTGTGCCGTACGAGATAGCCACGGGTGGAACTCGATGTTGGCGAGCTGGGCCAGCCAGACCAGCGTCTCAAGGTTGTTTACCACGATGTACTCGCCGTCCCCTTCGTTGTGGGAGGAGAAGAGGCGAACTGTCCCCACAAACTCTGGGCGGTTCTGGGCCCAATGCTTCTGATAGAAGCTCTCACCGTAAATCCCCTCCGGGTAGCGGGTGAAGGTGAGGGGTCGATGGAGGAGGTGGGGCAGAAGGTAAGGGCTCATCAGGGCATAGTACCGGATCAGGTCCCTCTTGGTAACCGCCGGCCTGCCATCGGCCTCCGGCCACAGCGCTTTATTCAGGTTCGTAAGGCTGAGACGATGGCCACCTACCTCTAGAATCAGCTTCTCTCGGGTTGACGCAAGCTGCTCCACCACGGCGGAGGCCTCGGAGTCGGGGGAGCTGGATTCAAGGGGGGGCTCGGTGCCTCCGACGGAGATGGCCGGCTCGGGTGTCTCCCGCCAGACCGCCTTTGGGTCCAGATCGGAGCGAACGCCCACGAACACCGGAGCCCGCAGCCGTGAGTCCTGGGTCCACTGGGCGAACTTGACCCGGACCACCAGGTCCGGTTGTACCCACCGGCTGGCAGAGCTGTCCAGCTCGGGGTCAGGGGCGAAGGGGGAGCTCTCCACGTGCAGGTGTGATAGAACGTCCAGCAGTTCCCGGAGCGCCGCCCGGTCGAACCCGCTTCCTACTCGGCCCGCGTAGCGCAGTTCAGTGCCCTGGTAGTAGCCGACCAGAAGCGCTCCGAAGGTGGCGGACCGCTCCCCGGTGCCCTGTGTATAGCCGCCGACGACGAACTCCTGTTCCCGAACAACCTTTACTTTGAGCCACGCCCTACTCCGTGCGCCGGGCTCGTAGCCGCTGTCGCGCCGCTTCGCCACCATCCCCTCCAGACCCAGCTGGAGGGCAGCCTGGAAGAACGACTCCCCGTCTCCCTGCACGTATTCCACCAGCTGCAGGTGGTCCCCCGGAATAACCAACTCCGCCAGCAGGCTCTTGCGCTCGAAGAGGGGCACGCTCTCTAGACTGGTCCCGTCAACGTACACCAGATCGAAGGGGTAGTAGACGATCCGGACGGTGTCGTGAGCGCCATGCACATCGCCCTTCTCTGCTTTCATGCGCTGCTGGAGGCTGCCGAAATCGGGGATACCAGCCTCGCTGAGGGCCACGACCTCACCATCCAGGACCATCTCCTCCACTGGCTGGGCCTCAAGCTCCCTGGCGACCATGGGGAAGATCGTCGTAAGGTCGAGCCCGTTGCGACTCAGCAGGGTCGCCCTTCCCCGGCGTAGACAGGCCAGTACCCGGAATCCGTCTAGCTTGGGTTCGAACAGCCAGTCGGGGTGGGTGAAGGGGGAGTCCGCTACGCGGGCCAGCATAGGCTTGAGTCTCGACGGGAACGCCGCCGGTCCGCCCATCGCCCGGACCCTCTCGACCGCGGCAGCGGCGCCGGGGAGGGTGCCGTCGTGAGGCTCCGGGAGCCGGCCACTCTTGAGGTCGGCGATAGTCAGACCCGATTGTACGGAACGCTCTTCCCGTATCACATCGATATCGGTATCGGCGTGCTCGTCCCTGTGCTTGATGAGGAGCCAGTCGGTGGGACTTCGCGACGTTCGGACCAGAGTCCAGGAGCCATGAAGCTTCCGGCCCCGGAGGGTGATGGACAGCTTGCCCCTCTCCAGGTCATGGCGCATGCGTCGCTCTGCGTCCTCCCGGTCTCCAAAGGACAGACGGCCGTCCTCGTCCGGCGAGTATATGCCCGCGTCCCATACGATGACCTGCCCGGCACCGTAGTTGCCATGGGCGATAACGCCCTCGAACGTCGCGTACTCCAGGGGGTGGTCCTCCACAAACACGGCCAGCCGCTTCGCCTGCGGGTCCACCGAAGGCCCCTTGGGCACGGCCCAGGACTTGAGGACTCCGTCCAGCTCCAGACGAAAGTCGTAATGGAGACGCCGCGCCGCGTGCTTCTGTACCACGAAGCGCAGGCTTCCGTCCCCCGGTCCCCCAGAGGTGGGCTCCGGCTCGCCGGTCCGCGAGAAGTCGCGTTTCTTCTTGTACTTCTCCAGCATCGTCACTGCGTATCCTGGTGAGACTCGCCCTCGCAGCCCCCCGTGCCCGCGGAAGCGTGGCTGCGCATCAGGTGGGACTGGACAAGGTCTCTTAGGGCCACCCGGGCTCGGGGGAGTGCGGCTCCCCTCGGGAGTTCAGGGGGTAAAGCGAGCTATCGCTCCCTTACCCGCGATCCAAGGCTCTCGTTGAGGGCGTGGGCGAACTCAGGCCCTTTACCTTCCTCCTCGTGTTTGAAGTAAACGAAAGTATCCTTCCAATCGGATGCGTGCTCCACGATCGTGTCCGCCCATCTGTCAATATCGGCCTCCTGGTATCCCTCGTCGCGCAGCCGGAGGTAGCCGTAGTCGGCGGTTGCCACGATGGGGGTAGTCATCTTTTCGCTGTCGGCTATACACAGGGCGACGTTGGTGGCCCTGAGGCGATCGAAGACGTCGTCCGAGTGCCAGGATGCATGGCGGAACTCGAGGGCCACCCGGACATCCGGCGGGACCCAGTCGAGGAAGGAATCCAGCGCCTGCAGGTCTACTCTCAGGGAGGGCGGTAGCTGGAAAAGGAGGGTCCCCAGCTTCGGACCCAGGGTCCGGGCTCTCCTGATAAAGGTTTGCAGGAGGTCTTCGCAATCACGCAGCCGCGCGTCGTGAGTGATGCGCCTGGGGGCCTTTAACGTGAAGCTGAACCCCTCGGGCGTCGACCTGGCCCAGCCTTCCAAGACCTTCTCGGCCGGCATGCGGTAGAAAGTGTAATTTATCTCCACGGTGGACAACCGCTCGGCGTAGTACGAGAGCATCCCAGAGTTGGGAAGGTCTGAGGGGTAGAAGCTCCCCTTCCACGCGGGGTAGTTGTAGCCCGATGTGCCGACAAAAATCATGGGGTGGACCACCTCCAGGCCGGCCCTGTCGACCACCATCGACACCGACGACGTGATTATATCAGGAAGGCGTGCCGGGCGCTGTCCCAGGGGGTGGTTGACCTGCCCCTCCGGCGCCTATATGCTTGTTAGCGAAGGGGGCGCTATGACGACGGGCCCGGCGCTTTCGCACAGATTACCCGCAACTCTACGCCCTATGCTGGCCCGCCTGGCCCGCAGGCCATTCGATTCCCCGGATCACCTTTTCGAGCTAAAATGGGACGGAATAAGGGCCCTGGCCTTCGTGGACCGGGGCCACGTGAGATTGCTGGGCCGCAACTCCAGAGATATCACGGCGACGTTTCCCGAGCTCTCCAGCCTACCCACGCAGGTCGATGCGGGGAGCGCCGTGCTCGACGGGGAGCTGGTCTGCCTGGACCAGCACGGCCACCCGAGCTATCCGCGCCTCGCGCGGCGGCTCGACAAGCTGAGCGACCGCAAGGCCCGACGCGACCTCGTCCACTTCATCGCCTTTGATCTGCTGTATCTGGAAGGCCGTTCCATGATGGGCGAGCCCCTGCTTCACAGAAAGAGCCGCCTGCAAGAGGTCTTGAAACCCAGCGAGATCGCCCAGGCATGCGATTTCATCGAAGGGGATGGGGAAGCGTTCTTCCAGGCCACCTGCGAGCACGGGCTTGAGGGCATAGTCGCCAAAGACAAGTCCAGCCTCTATTTCCCCGGCAGGCGGAGCCACCACTGGCTCAAGGTTAAAAGGGTCCGGGAATCCGAGTTCGTCATAGGCGGTTACATCTTCCGGGGGACGAGGAGGGAGCCTTTCAGCTCCCTGCTCCTGGGGCTGTACGGGAATGACAAGCGCCTCATGTTCGCGGGCCAGGTGGCAACCGGCCTCTCGAGAGCCGTGATCAAGGAGCTTGCCGCCGCAGTCCAGGAACTCCACACCGCCCAGTGTCCTTTTGACCCGCGTCCTAAGATCCAGAACTTCATTTTCTGGTGCCGTCCGGAGCTGGTCTGCCGTGTGGAATACGGTGAGATCAGCGAAGATGGCCAGATTGTCTACCCAGTATTCAAGGCCGTCAGGTACGATAAATCTCCGGCGGAGTGCATGGTCTCCGAGGCACCGGGGTGGCCCAGCCTCCTCGCGGATCTTGCGTGATGTACCGGCATATTCAACACGAACCCGAGCGGGTCAGATTTGACGAAACCCAGTGGCCCCACTACTATCGTTGTCTGGACACCGCATGTTCAAATTAGGGTGCCGGTTCATTCCGGCGGCATAGGACCTCTCTGAGGGTAGCTGAGACACGGCCCAGGAGGTGGTGACATGGCGAGGCGAGCGATCTGGAAGGGTGTGGTCAGCTTTGGCATGGTGGCAATCCCGATCAAGCTCTACACGGCCACCGAGAGCAAGGACCTCTCGTTCAGAATGCTTCACAGCGTCTGCAACAGCCGTATTCGACAGAAGCGGTACTGTTCCCACCACGACGTTGAGGTAGACCGGGCGGAGCTTGTGCGCGCCTACGAATACGCTAGGGACGAGTACGTGGTCATGAGTGACAGCGACTTCGAGAACCTTCCCGTGGCTTCGACCCGCGTGATCGAAATCACCCAGTTCGTCGACCTGGCGGAGATAGACCCGATCAATTTCGAGCGCCCTTACGTGCTCGAGCCCGAGGGATTTGGGACCAAGCCCTTCTATCTGCTCAAGCAGGCCCTGGACAATAGCGGTCGAGTAGCCATAGGAAAAGTTTCTCTGCGGGAGAAGGAGCATATCTGTTGCCTGAGGCCCTACGACCGTGGCATCGCCATGCATACGATGCATTACCCTGATGAGATCAGAGGTATCGCGGAGCTCGATCTACCGGAAGAGCAGACGGCCATCACCCAGCAGGAGATGGCTATGGCCATGACCCTCATCGACCATCTGACCGGACCCTACGACCCTTCCCAATATAGGGACGAGTACAGGCTGACCCTCGAGAGGGTTATCGAGGGCAAACTGACCTCCCAGCAGCCGGTCACCGCCGCCCCCGCCGCACCCAAGGGCAAGGTCACCGACCTGATGGAGGCCCTGAGAGCCAGTATCGCCGCCACGAAAAAACAACGTCCAGAGACGGCTGAAGAGAACCAGGCCGAAAGCCGGCCGAAGAGGCGGAAGGCAGCCTCGAAGGCCCGGTCCGCCTGAGGACCGGGGCTGGTCCAGACGCTCCGGTACGGATATGGGAGAGACTACACCGTAGTCCCCTCCCGCAGCTACGCCTCCAGGAACTCCAGGACCGCCTTGGTATACAGCTTCGGCTGCTCGAAAGCGGACCTGTTGGCCGAGCCAGGTATGTTCTCCAGCCTGGATTCCCGGAGGGCCGAGGTCACCTTTTCCCGGGGCGTTTGCCGGTGATGGGCATGGAGCTTGTCCCCATCGATGATCAACGTGGGGCTCTGGACGAGGTGGAGCCGGCTGATCACATCGTAACGTAGGCCCCCACCCCTCACCATGCTAAGCATCCAGGGCGCGTGGTCCATGAAGTCCTGGGCCATGCGCCGGATCGCCATCTCCCGCGTCTCGTCGTCCAGCTCCCCGAAATACTCGCTATTCCTAACCCACCCGTCGAAGTTCTCGTAGGGCCTTCGGGGGTGCTCTTCGTCCAGGTAGTTGCTGTACCTATCTCGCCACAGGGCCTTTGCCTGCGACCTGGGCCAGGTGGGCAGCATCTCCAGCACCAGCTTGCCGACCCGCGAAGGCCTGGTGGCGGCAACTTCCGCACCCATCAAGGAGCCCCCACTGTTTCCCACAAGATGGGCCTTCTCGATACCCAGCTTATCCATGAACTCCACTATTGCGCTGGCGAAATCGGGCACATCATATGGCAGATCGGGTGTTTCGGACTGGGCGCAGCCGGGGAGGTCCACCGCATAGATGCTAAAGCGCTCGGCGAAGGTGTCCAGAACGCGGCAGAACCACCAGGAGTTGCCACCAAAAAAGTGGAGCATGATTACGGGGAATCCCTCCCCCTGGTGGACATAGAACACCTTGCCATCTTCCAGCTGGGCGAACTGCCCCTTCTTCACCCAGTCGGCGTAGCTAACGATCGGAAACGTCATGGTCAACCCCTTGCAAACTCTGGTGTCAGCCGCAGCCCTCACCGGCCCCGGTACGCGTAGCGTACCTGTCCCCCGCAGGCTGGAAGGGACGCATAGCTCCCACCTATATTATCATGTGGCCGCGATGAAATGCGTTCTGAAAGGGGGATTATGGAAACGAGCAGCATCGTATCCTGAAAGCTCCGATTGTGATGCTCATGGGTAGTACCGCCCAAGCCGTCATCCGCTGGCTTCCCATAGACTGGCGTACGGGTGTATTCTGGTCTACCACTGCCTTGTGCTGTTGAGGACCATGGACGTAGCGCCCGAGGAAAGTCTGGGAGCAGCGCCACCAACAGAAGAGGTATCTGCACGTGGAGGGACTCGCGTTGTCTGGTAGCGAAAAGATGGTCGTGGTAGAGGACCTGGTAAAGGTCTACCCCGACGGGACCCGGGCGGTCACGGGGATCGACTTTACCGTCGACCGGGGGAAGTTCTTCGGATTCCTGGGGCCCAACGGAGCGGGCAAGACCACCGCCATGAAGATACTCTCAACCCTTCTTCGAAAGACGTCTGGTCGCGTTACCGTAGCAGGCTACGATGTTGATAAGCATGCCAAGGACGTGCGCAGGAACATTGGCTTCGCGATGCAGGAGGTAGGGCTGGACGACCTGGCGACGGGGAAAGACTTCCTTGTCCTTCAAGGAGTGTTATACGGCCTGCCTCGACAGGAGGCTCGGCGCCGAGCCGATGAATTGCTTGAGCTGGTGGGCCTCACCTCCGTTGCGAGGCGAAAGGTGGGCACCTACTCCGGTGGGATGCGCCGGCGCATCGATCTCGTAGCAGCTCTCATGCACGGCCCTTCGCTCCTGTTCCTGGACGAGCCCACCGTCGGCCTGGACCCCCAGAGCCGCCTTGCCATGTGGGAGCACCTCATCCAGCTTAATAAGCAGGGTGTGACCATTCTGCTCACGACGCAGATGATGGAGGAGGCAGACCGCCTCTGCCAGAGTATCGCCATAATCGACCGCGGGCAGATCGTCGCCGGGGGATCGCCGCGGTCCCTCAAGGCCGAGGTGGGAGGCGATGTGGTCCACGTCACCCTCGACTCCGCGGGCAACGAAGCGGATGGAGCGCTAACCAAGAGGGCCGAGGAGCTTGTGAAGAGACGGAGCTACGTCGACAGTGTGAGCAGCATGGACTCCAGTATCGCCATAACGGTAAGAGACGGCAGTGCCGCCGTGCCTGACCTTGTAACGCTCCTGCACGAGAACCTTATTCCTGTTGCCAGCCTCTCGGTGGCCAGCCCCACACTGGACGACGTATTCCTCAAGCACACCGGCCGAACGATCCGCTCCGAGGAGGCCTCCGGAGACGAGGCGGACCGGATGATGCGCCCGTGGATGGGTCTCAGTAGGAGGAGGTAGAAAGATGGCCATCGCCAGGGAGACCTATTTCATATATCTGCGCAACCTCAAGACCTGGCTCGCCCAACCCGCTGCCGTGATATCGACCCTGTTGATGTCCGTGTTCTTCTTCCTCTTCTTTGGGGCACCTCTGGGCGGCATGACCCAGCTTGCAGGCTTCCCTTCGGACGACTACCAAGCCTATCTCACTGGCATGATCGTTATCATGGCGGTCGTGTTCAATGGCTCCGATGTGGCCTTCGCCCTGTTGACCGACATCCTTTCCGGATACTTCGACAAGCTGCTTTTAGCACCCGTAAACCGCTTCTCCATACTGATGGGCGCCCTGCTGGTGTCCGGTACAAGGGCCTTCCTGCAAGTCGTGGTAATCATCGCACTGGCCTACGCCTTTGGGGTTACTTTTAAAGCAGGTGTGCTGGGGGTGCTGGCGGTCATCGTCGTGGCAACTACCTTCGGGATCGCGATGGCGTGCCTGGGACTGATCATCGCGCTCCGGACCAAGAGCGTACAGGTGACCCAGAACAGCTGGCTCCTGTTCATGCCCCTGGCCTTCTTGACCACCGCCTTTATGCCCAAGGACCTGTTGTCGGGCTGGTTCAAGATAGCCGTCACCTTGAACCCAGTGGACTACATCATGGTCATGGTTCGGACCATCATCATCGAAGGCTGGGAGTGGGATACTATTCTGCCCGGCCTCTGGGTGCTCTTGGCGGTAACAGCGACCATGCTAACCGCGGCTACCTGGGTTTACCGGCGCGCCACCTCTTAGATCCCGTCCTCGCTTCAAGGCAGCATCAAAGGGCCCGGCTCCACCTCCCGGCGACAACAGAGGTGTCTCCAGGCGCGGGTTGTCAACATCCACCGATCCCACAAGCCGTCACGGCTCCGGTGCGCCCACGGGCGCGCGAAACCGGGACTCCAGCCTGCCGTAGGGCCGGGGTCCGGCTGTTTGCGTGGGGAGCGGATATCAGGGAAGGACCGCCTCCGGAGAAAATGTGCCGATGATCACACTTGGTGCGCGGCGTAGGTCACTGATCGTCCGGAAGGTGCCGGTGTATCTTGGACTAGTAAAGAGTCCCATCAAGCTGTGTTAGCCCCCCAGCTCGATGGGACTCTTCCTCTCTATCCCGGTCATGCCCCAAGATCCTATACCGCTTTCGATGTGGCTATTGCGGCCAGCCCGTCAGACCGGGAATACCTCGTCGGTTCCGTCACGTGGCTTGCTCATATGTGCACCGTATGGTATAAAAGCGGCGATGACACTCGTGAACACCCCAGGGGTTCGGCCCGTCGCTATCTCCGCCTCCTCCTAGTCTGTCTGGTTCTTGCGGTGGGTCTTGGCTTGAGTTTCGCGATGTCCGAGTTTGCCCAGGTTCAGCGGCCAGTGAAGGGCAGTCTGCTGGTCGCCAGCCTAGGGGACGTCAACCTCGATCTTCGGGTGGACAGGAAGGACCTGAGGGTGGTGGCCCGCCACCTGGCACGCCCTGTCCCCTCGGGAGATGTGAGGGCAGCCTTTGCCTTCGGCGACGTCAACCTGGACGGCCAGGTCAACGTGCTGGATGTGGCTATAGTAGGGTCAGAATTTGAGGAACGAGGCTAACATGATAAGCGGTTTCGGGAAACGTTGGAAGGTCGTGCTCGTTGCCATTGCGGCCATACTGGCGCCTGCGGGGATAGTCTACGCCATCATGACCCAGGCAGTGAAGACAGTGCCGGCCACCGCCAGCTTCGTGGCAGGTGTAGAGCTGGCCACGGAGAACATCGCGGTGACCTACGACCCCGAGGGCGTGGTCGCCGGTCACGTCCCATAGAGTGGTGTAAGAGTACGTCATCCTGTTGATATCGTCTAGGCCGCTGCCTCTGCGAGTTCGGCTCTGGGTAGAGCTTCGTTGGAGGTGGTTACCTCCTGTGTCATGTATCGACGGCCGACGGCCCACTCGTCGTGCTGCTCAGCTAGGACGGCGCCGACCAGGCGACGGACAGCTGGGCGGTTAGGGAAGATGCCCACCACATCGGTGCGGCGCCGTATCTCCTTGTTGAGACGCTCCAGGGGGTTGTTGGACCAGATCTTCTTCCAGTGGGCGACGGGGAAGCTGGAGAAGGCCAGGACGTCGGGTCCAGCCTCGTCCAGTCGAGAGGCGCCCTGTGGGAACGGGTCCTGGAGCTGAGCAATCACCCGCTCGAGTTGGGCATGCACCTCCTGAGGGGACGGCTGCTGGTAGATGGTGCGTACCATGGTGGCCACCCAGGGCTGAGCGCTCCTGGGGACCCGAGTGAGCAGGTTGGTCATGAAGTGGGTGCGGCACCGCTGCCAACTGGCCCCACCGAAGACAGTTGCGATGGCATCCCTGAGTCCCTGATGAGCGTCCGATACCACCAGTTCCACCCCGCCGAGGCCCCTGGCGACCAGTGAGCGCAGGAAGGCCAGCCAGAAGGCGCCGTCTTCACTGGTACCCACGTCCATCCCAACGATCTCACGCTTGCCCTCGCTATTGACCGCCGTCGCCACCACCACGCTGACGTTGACTATCCTACCGGCCTCTCTGACCTTCTGGGTTAGTGCGTCCAGCCACAGGTAGGGATATGATCCGCCGTCCAGCGGCCGACCCAGGAAGCTCTCCACCACCCCGTCCAGCTCCTGGCAGATACGCGACACTTGGCTCTTTGAGATACCCTCGCACCCAAGAGCCTTGACCAGATCATCCACTCGCCTCGTCGATACACCCTCCACATACGCCTGCTGGATCACCGCCAGCAGAGCTCGCTCGCTGCGACGCCGTGGCTCCAGCAGGCTCGGAAAGTAGCTTCCCTCTCTGAGCTTGGGTATCTGCAACTCCATGGTCCCTACGCGAGTGTCCCATGCTCGAGACCGGTACCCGTTGCGCTGGGTCACCCGCTCAGGGTTGCGTTCTCCATACCCAGCACCGGTCCTCGATGACACATCAGCCTCCATGATCTCTGAGGTGGACCCCAAAATTCGGACAGGTGGCTAAGAGAGAGTCCCGCTCCTAAAATAGGACGGAAACAAGGAGCAGGACATGAAGCAAACACGTAAGAAGCACAGCCCAGTCTTCAAGGCCAAAGTGGCTTTGGCCGCGCTCCAGGGGGAGCACACCATTGCAGAGCTGGCCAGCCGGTTTGAAGTCCACCCGAGCCAGATCCATGCCTGGAAGAAGGCCTTGACTCAGGGGGCGCCGCACCTCTTTGAAAATGGTGGTGGACGCCAGGAGAAGGACCAAGAGGTCCTCACTGCCCAGCTCTACCAACAGATTGGGCAGCTCAAGGTGGAACGGGATTTTTTGTCACGGAGCTTCGGGTTGTGAGCCGGTCCCAACGCCGGGCCATGATTGACCGAGAAGAACCGAAGCTGTCTCTGGTACGCCAGTGCGCCTTGCTGGGTAGAAGCCGCTCCTCGTTGTACTACCTGCCAACCGAGGCCGGCGCCGAGGACTTGGAGTTGATGGCCCTCATAGACCAACAGTACCTGAAGACACCTTTCTACGGCTCCAGAAGGATGACTGCCTGGCTCAGCAATCACGGACACCAGGTCAACCGCAAGCGGGTCCGCCGGCTGATGCAGCTGATAGGCCTGGAGGCCATCTACCGGCGTCCCAACACCAGCAAGCCAAACCCAGGGCATAAGGTCTATCCGTACTTGCTCAGGGGGCTGGAGATCAACCGGGTCAACCAGGTGTGGGCCACCGACATCACCTACATACCCATGGCTCGGGGTTTCCTCTACTTGGTGGCCATCATGGACTGGCACAGCCGCTACGTGTTGGCCTGGCGGCTGTCCAACACCCTGGAGGTAGACTTCTGTGTTGCGGCTCTGGAAGAGGCCTTGAGCAAGGGTCGGCCACAGATCTTCAACACCGACCAGGGCAGCCAGTTCACCAGCGAGGCCTTCACCAGCATGCTGCTGGCGCAAGGCGTTCAAGTGAGCATGGACGGCAGGGGCCGGTGCATGGACAACGTCTTCGTGGAACGGCTGTGGCGCAGCATCAAGTACGAGGAGGTGTACCTGAAGGCATACCAAAATGGGACTGAGGCCAGAAAGGGGATTGGGGCTTATCTGGCCTTCTACAACCAAGAGCGGCCCCATCAAGCCCTGGGCTATCGGTCACCGGGTCAGGTGTTCCATGCAGTGAGCCCACAAAGGTGTTTACTGGAACATCCACGAGCCTTACCATCGGATGAAGGTTTACAAGACACCCCAGCGGTAGACTCTCTTATTTTAGCCTCACCGCTGTCCTGATCATGGGGTCCACTTGAACCGACTCCCCTCTTGCGCATTAGCTCAAGCAGGTCCATCCTTTCCTTGACCACCGTTGTCCTCCTTTCTCAGGCTCGTCTTTGCCCGCTAAGGATGACGTGGTGGGCTCTCTTCATCCAGACCCTCTCCTCTTGTTACACCACTTCCTGGGACTCTACTGGGTCGCCCTTCGACAGCCAGTGCGTGTACATGCATAACCGGTCGGACAAGCAGGGTCTCGGCCCGCCCACAACCCTAGCAGTAGACGTTTTCTCCGACGATCTCGGCCCCGTGCGAGGCGGCCTGGAGCTGGCCGGGGGCGAAAACTGCGACGATCCCGAATATCCCGGTGCGGATTCTCTGCACGACGACCAGCGGACCATCGGCCCAGGCGAGATGTTCCGAGCCCGGGTGAGGATGCATCTGGCCCATTCCCCCGGTGAGGGGCCCTTCGGCTTCGCCGTCACCTTCGTAGGAGTGGGAACAGAAGACGCCGACCCCGCTATTGTGGCCGCGGATGTGGCAGAGTCGGACAACACCCACCTGATGGTAAATATGCGATTCCCCAGACCGCGACTGCTAACTGTCCAGACCCACGATGGGCCCCACCTGCGGGTAGCGATGCCCGGCCTGGACACCGTCGCCGGCGAGCCCGGCAGCTCCGGGCAGCCCGAGACGTGTGTGGACCGCCGGCTGGCGGCGGTACCCCGAGGAGGCCCCGGCGGCGCCACTCAGGTCAGCTTCCTCGCCCCGGAGCCCCGACTGCGGGGAGTCCTTAACGACGTGGATGTCTACCCGGTTCAGGAGACACCCGTGGACCTGACCGAGGAGGAGTTGTTTGGTGACCCACCCTTCGTCAAGGATACAAAGGCGTATTCCACCGACGCCTTCTTTCCGAGGGACGTGGTACAGGTGGTTCATCTGGGGCGCATGACAGACCTGGACCTGATCCAGATAAACGTGGCCTGCTCCCAGTACAACCCGGTGACCAGGGAGCTGAGGGTTTACGAGGGTGTGGACTACGAGCTCCAGTTCCAGGGCGGCTCTGGATACTTCGTCACGGAAAGGGCCAACAACCCCTTCGAGCCGTCCGCACGGTCCCTGTACTCGGTGGTGCTGAACCAGGATGCCATCTTCCAGTACGTAGACCCCACCGATCTTCCCACCTTTGCGTGCATAGGCAACGAGTACCTGATCATCACCGATCCCGCCTTCCGAGACGCCGCCGACGACCTGGCGGCCTGGAAGAACACCAAGGGCATCTCCACGAAGGTGGTGGAGACGGGCAGCGATGCCGGCGACGCCGGGACCACCAAAGAGGAGATACAACAGTACATCCGGGACCGGTACGATGGCTGTATCATTCGCCCTTCCTATGTCCTGCTGCCGGGGGACGATGCGGAGATACCACCCTCCTTCCGCACGTACGGGACCCAGACCCCGGCCACCGACCTGGACTACGCGCTGATGGACGACGCCGACATTATGCCCGACCTGGCCATCGGCCGCATCCCAGTGAGCACCCTGACACAGGCCCAGACCGTGGTGGATAAGACCATCGGCTACGAGAAGACGCCTCCGGCCGACGCCAGCTTCTACGACAATATCAGCTTCGCCTCCTACTTCCAGTGCTGCCAGGACCCCATCACCTTCGGCGGATTCGAGTTGGGCGGAGTCGAGATTCCGGAGACCACCATCGACGGGGTGGACATGCGGGCCTATATCGAGACGTCGGAGCTGGTCCGCGATCACCTGACGGGCGAGGGATACACGGTGGAGCGAATCTACACCACCTATAACTCCAGCTACAGCGGCAACACCACCCCCGACCGTGACTACGACACCACCCTCATGCCCTCGGACCTCAATCGCACTAGCGGGTTTGCCTGGGACGGCGGCATCCAGGATATCGTCGACGCCATCAACGCCGGACGCTTCCTCATGCTCCACCGTGACCACGGCGGCTCCAGCGGATGGTCAAAGCCCTCCTTCAGAACCTCGGACCTGGGCAGCCTGGCCAACGGGGAGCTGCTACCGGTCATCTTCAGCGTCAACTGCGCCAGCGGCCGCTTCGACGGCGCCAGCGGCTGGGCCGAGCAGATCCTGCGACAGGACGGCGGCGGAGCAGTGGGCGTGCTGGGCGACACCCGCAACAGCCCCACCTGGGCCAACAACGCCATCACCCGGGGCTTCTTCGACGCCGTCTTTCCCGACCTTCTACCCAGCGACGGCAGCTCGGACCGGATCGTCCGCCTTGGCGACATCCTCAACTACGGAAAGGCCTACATGGCCGGCCAGGTGGGGGTGACCCAAGCGGCAGGAAGCATCAGCTCCAGTCAGAGCGACGGCAACATCGTCATGTGGCACGTCTTCGGCGACCCAACCCTCGAGCTATGGACCGCCAAACCTCTATTGATCCTCCCCAGTGTGCTGGAGCTTCTTCAGCGTCAACAAGACCTGTGGCGCATCGCTTATCCCATCAACGGTGCCCTGGTAACCGTCTTGCTGGACGGCATCCCCGTCGGCAGGGCCAGGGTGGTGAACGGCGTCGCAGAGCTGCACCTGGTCCAGGGGATAGATCCTGTGACGCCTCTGTCGAACTTCGCGATCTCGGCAACGCATCCCGACGCGACGAGCGTTGTTCTAGCGCCACCATCCACTGAGCCGGCTGCCGACGTGGAGATCGTTAAGACCGGGGACAGGGAGACAGCCAGGATCGGCGAGAACGTAACTTATACCCTGACTGTAACGAACGGAGGGCCAGGCCAGGCAACCAACGTCCTTGTGGATGACTTCCTGCCGAACTTCATGAGCCACGTCTCCTCGACATCAACCTCCGGCGACTGCTTCCAGCAGACAGGGGGTATCCACTGTAACCTTGGCAGCATGGAGGACGGCGATACAGTCACGATACATCTTGTCGCGCGGGCCGATGCAGTCGGACTCCGGAGACAATACAGCGTCGGTTTCAACCAGCACGCTGGACCCGGACCTGAGCAACAACGAAGCACGAGCCCACACTATCGTGAATCCCGCACAGGTGGCCGCCAAAATCGACTTGCCTGGGCGGTAGGGCCCAGGCAAGCCCCTTCGGAGTACCAATAGCCAACCTTCCTGATGTTCACCGCACGAAAACCCAGGGGACCTTGGCCTTTAACCGCACCGGACCACAGGAACCATTCTTGAACTCCATCGCCTACACGAGGTTAAGCAGTCCGCGACCGGGGGTCGCTCCCTACACGATGACCTCAACCATAGTCCAGGGCTTTAACAGCCTGTCCAATTTCAGTGCAGCCAGGTTGTCCTTCGACATAGATGTCCCAGCTTCCATGTTCACGACCACGATCATAAACAAGTCCGCCGACCCGGCCATCCCACTGAACGATCCGGTGTTCGACGACCCCAACCCAGTCGTCTATTTCAAAACCCAAGTCGGAGGGATCACCCATAGCATGGAGCGCCGCACCTACGTGGACGGCTCATGGACCTTGCTTGATAATAATGGCACCCCTAATGACGCTGCCGACGACGTGGCACTGGCCACGGGCACCATTATCCGGCTAATCTTATTCCTGGACTATACCGACGGCCAGAACTTCGGCAAAGGGGTGCTCACTGTCGATCCCGGTTCGGCGTTCCACGCCGAACTGCAAAAGAACTTCGGCACCACATCGCTAGAGTTGATTAGCCACTCCGGACAGTTCCCCGTTTCCCAGGACGACCCCGGAGGAGTGTCACCGGCCGAGATGTATCAAGTGGACCCCATGATCAGGACAGCGGTGAGGCTAAAATAAGAGAGTCTACCGCTGGGGTGTCTTGTAAACCTTCATCCGATGGTAAGGCTCGTGGATGTTCCAGTAAACACCTTTGTGGGCTCACTGCATGGAACACCTGACCCGGTGACCGATAGCCCAGGGCTTGATGGGGCCGCTCTTGGTTGTAGAAGGCCAGATAAGCCCCAATCCCCTTTCTGGCCTCAGTCCCATTTTGGTATGCCTTCAGGTACACCTCCTCGTACTTGATGCTGCGCCACAGCCGTTCCACGAAGACGTTGTCCATGCACCGGCCCCTGCCGTCCATGCTCACTTGAACGCCTTGCGCCAGCAGCATGCTGGTGAAGGCCTCGCTGGTGAACTGGCTGCCCTGGTCGGTGTTGAAGATCTGTGGCCGACCCTTGCTCAAGGCCTCTTCCAGAGCCGCAACACAGAAGTCTACCTCCAGGGTGTTGGACAGCCGCCAGGCCAGCACGTAGCGGCTGTGCCAGTCCATGATGGCCACCAAGTAGAGGAAACCCCGAGCCATGGGTATGTAGGTGATGTCGGTGGCCCACACCTGGTTGACCCGGTTGATCTCCAGCCCCCTGAGCAAGTACGGATAGACCTTATGCCCTGGGTTTGGCTTGCTGGTGTTGGGACGCCGGTAGATGGCCTCCAGGCCTATCAGCTGCATCAGCCGGCGGACCCGCTTGCGGTTGACCTGGTGTCCGTGATTGCTGAGCCAGGCAGTCATCCTTCTGGAGCCGTAGAAAGGTGTCTTCAGGTACTGTTGGTCTATGAGGGCCATCAACTCCAAGTCCTCGGCGCCGGCCTCGGTTGGCAGGTAGTACAACGAGGAGCGGCTTCTACCCAGCAAGGCGCACTGGCGTACCAGAGACAGCTTCGGTTCTTCTCGGTCAATCATGGCCCGGCGTTGGGACCGGCTCACAACCCGAAGCTCCGTGACAAAAAATCCCGTTCCACCTTGAGCTGCCCAATCTGTTGGTAGAGCTGGGCAGTGAGGACCTCTTGGTCCTTCTCCTGGCGTCCACCACCATTTTCAAAGAGGTGCGGCGCCCCCTGAGTCAAGGCCTTCTTCCAGGCATGGATCTGGCTCGGGTGGACTTCAAACCGGCTGGCCAGCTCTGCAATGGTGTGCTCCCCCTGGAGCGCGGCCAAAGCCACTTTGGCCTTGAAGACTGGGCTGTGCTTCTTACGTGTTTGCTTCATGTCCTGCTCCTTGTTTCCGCCCTATTTTAGGAGCGGGACTCTCTCTTAGCCACCTGTCCGAATTTTGGGGTCCACCTCAGTCATCGACGAAGAATCGTGCGGGTGAGCGAGACCCTGAGATGCACCGGACGAAGAAGGGGAACGAGTGGCGCTTCGGGATGAAAGTACACGTAGGCGCTGACGCTGAGACGGGAGTGGTACACAGCATGACTACGACGCCAGCTAACGTGCATGATGTGACAGAAGCGCACCGATTGCTGCACGGTGGAGAGAAACGAGTGTGGGGGGATGCGGGGTATCAGGGAGTGGACAAGCGGTTGGAGAATCGAGAGTTGGATGTGGAGTGGCGAGTGGCGATGAGGCCCGGCCGGCGACGGCACCTGGAGCCTGGCAGCTACGAGGCGTTGGTGGAGAAGCGCAAAGCGTCGGTCAGAGCGAAAGTGGAGCATCCGTTCCTGTACGTGAAGCGGCGCTTTGGCTACGCCAAGGTGCGCTACCGAGGGTTGGCTAAGAACGCGCAACGGCTGGCATTGCTACTGGGGCTGGCCAACTTGATGACGGCAGAGCGCCGTCTGGCGACATGAGAGGGGCGCAGTGCGCAAATCACGGCCGGGGAGCCGCGATGGCTCCGAAAAGCCGCTTCGAGGCCACAACAGACACGGTCTGAACGCCTCAACCACGACCTGGAACGTCACAAAGATGCCTGAACGTCTCCAAAGAACGGAACCACTCTGCCCATCCACGCTTGCGCCGAGTTGTTCAGAGGTTCCCTAGATGTGGCCGTACTGCATTGGGACCTGAAGGGCGACCTGGCAGTTATAGGGCCATTGGAGTCTGACATCACTCCTCTCACTCTTTTTAACGGGGAGCACCTCACGGTAGGGCAGGAGGTCTTTCTGATCGGTTATCCCGGTGAGGCCGAGGAGTTTCCCCAGCCGGCCCTCGCTCGTGGGATAGTTTCCAGGCTGCGCGAATGGAAGCCAATACACATGACTTATTTCCAGACCGACGCACTCATAGCGGGAGGTCAGAGTGGTGGCGTGCTCGTATCCGAGCGAGGTGACGTGATCGGAATCTGAGGTGGACCCCCAAAATTCGGGACAGGTGGCTAAGAGAGAGTCCCGCTCCTAAAATAGGACGGAAACAAGGAGCAGGACATGAAGCAAACACGTAAGAAGCACAGCCCAGTCTTCAAGGCCCAAAGTGGCTTTGGCCGCGCTCCAGGGGGAGCACACCATTGCAGAGCTGGCCAGCCGGTTTGAAGTCCACCCGAGCCAGATCCATGCCTGGAAGAAGGCCTTGACTCAGGGGGCGCCGCACCTCTTTGAAAATGGTGGTGGACGCCAGGAGAAGGACCAAGAGGTTCTCACTGCCCAGCTCTACCAACAGATTGGGCAGCTCAAGGTGGAACGGGATTTTTGTCACGGAGCTTCGGGTTGTGAGCCGGTCCCAACGCCGGGCCATGATTGACCGAGAAGAACCGAAGCTGTCTCTGGTGCGCCAGTGCGCCTTGCTGGGTATCAGCCGCTCCTCGTTGTACTACCTGCCAACCGAGGCCGGCGCCGAGGACTTGGAGTTGATGGCCCTCATAGACCAACAGTACCTGAAGACACCTTTCTACGGCTCCAGAAGGATGACTGCCTGGCTCAGCAATCACGGACACCAGGTCAACCGCAAGCGGGTCCGCCGGCTGATGCAGCTGATAGGCCTGGAGGCCATCTACCGGCGTCCCAACACCAGCAAGCCAAACCCAGGGCATAAGGTCTATCCGTACTTGCTCAGGGGGCTGGAGATCAACCGGGTCAACCAGGTGTGGGCCACCGACATCACCTACATACCCATGGCTCGGGGTTTCCTCTACTTGGTGGCCATCATGGACTGGCACAGCCGCTACGTGCTGGCCTGGCGGCTGTCCAACACCCTGGAGGTAGACTTCTGTGTTGCGGCTCTGGAAGAGGCCTTGAGCAAGGGTCGGCCACAGATCTTCAACACCGACCAGGGCAGCCAGTTCACCAGCGAGGCCTTCACCAGCATGCTGCTGGCGCAAGGCGTTCAAGTGAGCATGGACGGCAGGGGCCGGTGCATGGACAACGTCTTCGTGGAACGGCTGTGGCGCAGCATCAAGTACGAGGAGGTGTACCTGAAGGCATACCAAAATGGGACTGAGGCCAGAAAGGGGATTGGGGCTTATCTGGCCTTCTACAACCAAGAGCGGCCCCATCAAGCCCTGGGCTATCGGTCACCGGGTCAGGTGTTCCATGCAGTGAGCCCACAAAGGTGTTTACTGGAACATCCACGAGCCTTACCATCGGATGAAGGTTTACAAGACACCCCAGCGGTAGACTCTCTTATTTTAGCCTCACCGCTGTCCTGATCATGGGGCCCACTTGAGAGAGGCACTGAGAGTGCTGGTCGAGGAGATCATGGAGGCTGATGTGTCATCGAGGACCGGTGCTGGGTATGGAGAACGCAACCCTGAGCGGGTGACCCAGCGCAACGGGTACCGGTCTCGAGCATGGGACACTCGCGTAGGGACCATGGAGTTGCAGATACCCAAGCTCAGAGAGGGAAGCTACTTTCCGAGCCTGCTGGAGCCACGGCGTCGCAGCGAGCGAGCTCTGCTGGCGGTGATCCAGCAGGCGTATGTGGAGGGTGTATCGACGAGGCGAGTGGATGATCTGGTCAAGGCTCTTGGGTGCGAGGGTATCTCAAAGAGCCAAGTGTCGCGTATCTGCCAGGAGCTGGACGGGGTGGTGGAGAGCTTCCTGGGTCGGCCGCTGGACGGCGGATCATATCCCTACCTGTGGCTGGACGCACTAACCCAGAAGGTCAGAGAGGCCGGTAGGATAGTCAACGTCAGCGTGGTGGTGGCGACGGCGGTCAATAGCGAGGGCAAGCGTGAGATCGTTGGGATGG
Source organism: Dehalococcoidia bacterium (assembly GCA_965247055.1). GTDB lineage: Bacteria > Chloroflexota > Dehalococcoidia > Lucifugimonadales > JAGWBF01 > CBDFGE01. Next base: position 472,041 of record CBDFGE010000005.1, on the reverse strand, counting down.
ACGTGGGTACCAGTGAAGACGGCGCCTTCTGGCTGGCCTTCCTGCGCTCACTGGTCGCCAGGGGCCTCGGCGGGGTGGAACTGGTGGTATCGGACGCTCATCAGGGACTCAGGGATGCCATCGCAACTGTCTTCGGTGGGGCCAGTTGGCAGCGGTGCCGCACCCACTTCATGACCAACCTGCTCACTCGGGTCCCCAGGAGCGCTCAGCCCTGGGTGGCCACCATGGTACGCACCATCTACCAGCAGCCGTCCCCTCAGGAGGTGCATGCCCAACTCGAGCGGGTGATTGCTCAGCTCCAGGACCCGTTCCCACAGGGCGCCTCTCGACTGGACGAGGCTGGACCCGACGTTCTGGCCTTCTCCAGCTTCCCCGTCGCCCACTGGAAGAAGATCTGGTCCAACAACCCCCTGCAGCGTCTCAACAAGGAGATACGGCGCCGCACCGATGTGGTGGGCATCTTCCCTAACCGCCCAGCTGTCCGTCGCCTGGTCGGCGCCGTCCTAGCTGAGCAGCACGACGAGTGGGCCGTCGGCCGTCGATACATGACACAGGAGGTAACCACCTCCAACGAAGCTCTACCCAGAGCCGAACTCGCAGAGGCAGCGGCCTAGACGATATCAACAGGATGACGTACTCTTACACCACTCTATGGGACGTGACCAATCCAGCAAGGGGAGTATCCAAAGGTTATCTCCGAGCGCCTCGGGCATGCCAGCACTGCCTTCACCAACGACCTCTACGGCCATCTAATGCCGGGCATGGAACAAGCCGCAGCGGCCAAGGTTGATGTTGCTCTTGCGGGGGTGATTTCATCCCCGGAATAAGCCCTTTTCTCGGAATAGATGTCCAAAGTCTAAACAGAGAAGCCCCTGGGGCAGCCTGGGGGCCTCCTTTCGTATCTGAAATATGGAGCCGGCGAGGGGATTCGAACCCTTGACCTGCGGTTTACGAAACCGCTGCTCTACCACTGAGCTACGCCGGCCCGTATCTGGCTAGATACGAATGGTCGAGCCCGAACGGGGGCGGAATTTCAACAAAGAGCGGCGAACTCGCTGATCACGGGTAGGTCACACAAAGGTCACGCCCGAGTCGCGGTTCCTCCACACTTGCTTCACGGAATCTTGCCCAACGATGGAGGGACCACATTCCCCTATCCAGGCCAGCCGAACAATATCTTATCACACGCAGCACCGAGGGAAAAACTCCGGCAACGCTATGAGGCTACCGGGAGAAACTCGGGTTGGGGGCAGCCGGAGTCACGAACCGTCCCCAGTCGGATCGGTAGCAAGCTGGGCGGCCGGCTCTTCCTCCACCTCCACCCGGAGATCGGGCAGCCAGCGCAGGAACGGAGGCAGGTACCAGTTCCACCTGCCCAGAAGTCTCATGCTCGCTGGCACCAGGACCATCCGGACGATGGTGGCGTCCAGGAGCACGGCCAGCCCCAGGCCGAAGCCCATCGGCTGAAGGCCCACCAGGTCCCCCGCCGCGAATCCCCAGAACACGGCGACCATGATGAGGGCGGCCCCGGTGATGAGCCTCCCCGTGGACCGGATCCCAAAAGCCACCGATTCGGTATTGTTCTTCGTCTGGTCGTACCTCTCCCGGATACGGCTCAACAGGAACACGTGGTAGTCCATGGATAGGCCGAAGAGGACGGCGAACAAGAATATGGGAAGCCACGCCTCGACGGTCTCGGCCTGCTGGAAGCCGAATACCTCGTTGCCGACCCCTTTCTGGAAGATCAGGACCAGGATCCCGTAGGTGGCCCAGACGGAGAGCAAGTTTAGGATGATGGCTTTGAGCGGCACGACGATGGACCGGAATACCAACAGTAACAGCAGAAAGCTCATGCCCAGGACAAAGGGAAACACGACGAGTGCGGCATCGTCGGAGACCTTGAAGAAGTCTATGTTAAACGCGGTCTCACCCGTGACCAGCACCGTAGCATCAACCCCGTCGAAGGCAGCCGGAACGTGCGTATTGCGGAGGCGCTTGATGGCGTCCTGAGTCGCCAGGCTGGTGAAGTCTCCTTCCACAGGCGCCACGAGCAAGGCGAGGTCCCTCTCGTCGTTTACCTGTAACTCGCGCGCTGGGCTGAAGGAGCTGTCACCTTCCAGGGAGGACCTCAATCGTTCGATCCCTGACTGCACCGGCTGAGAGTCGATGTCGCCGTCGATGACGATCTCGGCCCGGGGTGGCTTCACCGGCAGAGAACTTCTCATCCAGGACCAGGAAGCCCTCCTTGGACTCTATGCCGTCCGGCATCGTGGAAACGCCCGCCGAGCCGGTGTTGATGTCGAAGAACGGGATCATTGCGGCGACGAGAAGGCCGCCCCCCAGTATGAGGCTGATCAGCGGCTGCCGCATCACCCCTCGAGAGATCTTGTCCCATACACCACCGGGTTTTGTCTCATCAAACCCTGTCTGGGCCATGCCGATCCAGGGTATCGACAGCTTGTTGACCCGATCGCCTAACAGACTGAGGATGGCAGGCAGAAGGGTCATCGAGGCGAAGACAGCAGCGATGACCACGAAGATGGCGCCAACATGCCTATGATGCCCAACACCACGGCCATTCCGCTGAAGGAGACGGTTCGGGTAGCCGTCCCCCCGGCCCTGCCGATGGCACTCAGCTTGTCCAGGTCTCGGCGACGCTCCTCTCGGTAGCGCGCCACTATGAAGAGCGAGTAGTCGATGCCGACGGCCAAACCGATCATGAAGATCATGTTTTCGATGAAGAAGATGAGACCGATGGCCTGGCCAAGCAGAGAGGCTGCTCCAAAAGCGACTACGATCGACACCACGGCCAGAATGACGGGCACAAGTGCTGCCACCACGGCGCCGAAGACCAGGATCAGTATGATTATGGCGATGGGTACCCCAAAGACCTCGCCCTTCAAGAGCCCATCCTGGGCCAGCTCCTCGAAGTCTTGCGAGACGGTAGCCTGGCCCGTGATCAAGACCCTGAAACCGGGCTCCTCTCGGGCCTGGTCCACGAGGCTTATGCCACTGCCGATATTGTCGGTTGCGTTGTCGAACTCTCCTGCCATGGTAAAGGGAATGATGGTAGTGCCCCGGTCCTCCGAGACGAGGAACGGCTCCCGGTTCACGTAGTAGTTGGTGAGCGTCCCTTTCTTGATGACTTCGGGGCCGAGGGAGGCGATTGGCCCGAATACCTTCTGTTCGACGAACTCCTGGAAGGCCGGGTCATCAACGGTCATGGTCTCCGACTCGACTATGACCACTTCGTTGGTGCCCTTGGGGCCGAAGAGGCGTTCCTCCAGCAGCTCGTCGGCTACTTTGGAGTCGGGATTGTTGGTGAAGGCGAACTCGGTGCTTATCGCGTCGTCGAAGAGCGTAGCTCTCAAGCCGAGCGAGATGATTATGACGAGAGCCCAGATTCCGATGGTGATCCAGGGACGTCGGGCGCTGCGAAGGGCCAGGGACTCGTAAAACGAGGTCTTGCCGTTTGGTCTTGCCGACATATTCCTCACCTCGAAGGGATGCACCGAATATTGCCCTAAATGTTGTACACCACAAGACCCATCCCACGCAAGCGGTGGGTCACGTCCCATAGAGTGGTGTAAGAGTACGTCATCCTGTTGATATCGTCTAGGCCGCTGCCTCTGCGAGTTCGGCTCTGGGTAGAGCTTCGTTGGAGGTGGTTACCTCCTGTGTCATGTATCGACGGCCGACGGCCCACTCGTCGTGCTGCTCAGCTAGGACGGCGCCGACCAGGCGACGGACAGCTGGGCGGTTAGGGAAGATGCCCACCACATCGGTGCGGCGCCGTATCTCCTTGTTGAGACGCTGCAGGGGGTTGTTGGACCAGATCTTCTTCCAGTGGGCGACGGGGAAGCTGGAGAAGGCCAGGACGTCGGGTCCAGCCTCGTCCAGTCGAGAGGCGCCCTGTGGGAACGGGTCCTGGAGCTGAGCAATCACCCGCTCGAGTTGGGCATGCACCTCCTGAGGGGACGGCTGCTGGTAGATGGTGCGTACCATGGTGGCCACCCAGGGCTGAGCGCTCCTGGGGACCCGAGTGAGCAGGTTGGTCATGAAGTGGGTGCGGCACCGCTGCCAACTGGCCCCACCGAAGACAGTTGCGATGGCATCCCTGAGTCCCTGATGAGCGTCCGATACCACCAGTTCCACCCCGCCGAGGCCCCTGGCGACCAGTGAGCGCAGGAAGGCCAGCCAGAAGGCGTCGTCTTCACTGGTACCCACGTCCATCCCAACGATCTCACGCTTGCCCTCGCTATTGACCGCCGTCGCCACCACCACGCTGACGTTGACTATCCTACCGGCCTCTCTGACCTTCTGGGTTAGTGCGTCCAGCCACAGGTAGGGATATGATCCGCCGTCCAACGGCCGACCCAGGAAGCTCTCCACCACCCCGTCCAGCTCCTGGCAGATACGCGACACTTGGCTCTTTGAGATACCCTCGCACCCAAGAGCCTTGACCAGATCATCCACTCGCCTCGTCGATACACCCTCCACATACGCCTGCTGGATCACCGCCAGCAGAGCTCGCTCGCTGCGACGCCGTGGCTCCAGCAGGCTCGGAAAGTAGCTTCCCTCTCTGAGCTTGGGTATCTGCAACTCCATGGTCCCTACGCGAGTGTCCCATGCTCGAGACCGGTACCCGTTGCGCTGGGTCACCCGCTCAGGGTTGCGTTCTCCATACCCAGCACCGGTCCTCGATGACACATCAGCCTCCATGATCTCTGAGGTGGACCCCAAAATTCGGACAGGTGGCTAAGAGAGAGTCCCGCTCCTAAAATAGGACGGAAACAAGGAGCAGGACATGAAGCAAACACGTAAGAAGCACAGCCCAGTCTTCAAGGCCAAAGTGGCTTTGGCCGCGCTCCAGGGGGAGCACACCATTGCAGAGCTGGCCAGCCGGTTTGAAGTCCACCCGAGCCAGATCCATGCCTGGAAGAAGGCCTTGACTCAGGGGGCGCCGCACCTCTTTGAAAATGGTGGTGGACGCCAGGAGAAGGACCAAGAGGTCCTCACTGCCCAGCTCTACCAACAGATTGGGCAGCTCAAGGTGGAACGGGATTTTTTGTCACGGAGCTTCGGGTTGTGAGCCGGTCCCAACGCCGGGCCATGATTGACCGAGAAGAACCGAAGCTGTCTCTGGTGCGCCAGTGCGCCTTGCTGGGTATCAGCCGCTCCTCGTTGTACTACCTGCCAACCGAGGCCGGCGCCGAGGACTTGGAGTTGATGGCCCTCATAGACCAACAGTACCTGAAGACACCTTTCTACGGCTCCAGAAGGATGACTGCCTGGCTCAGCAATCACGGACACCAGGTCAACCGCAAGCGGGTCCGCCGGCTGATGCAGCTGATAGGCCTGGAGGCCATCTACCGGCGTCCCAACACCAGCAAGCCAAACCCAGGGCATAAGGTCTATCCGTACTTGCTCAGGGGGCTGGAGATCAACCGGGTCAACCAGGTGTGGGCCACCGACATCACCTACATACCCATGGCTCGGGGTTTCCTCTACTTGGTGGCCATCATGGACTGGCACAGCCGCTACGTGCTGGCCTGGCGGCTGTCCAACACCCTGGAGGTAGACTTCTGTGTTGCGGCTCTGGAAGAGGCCTTGAGCAAGGGTCGGCCACAGATCTTCAACACCGACCAGGGCAGCCAGTTCACCAGCGAGGCCTTCACCAGCATGCTGCTGGCGCAAGGCGTTCAAGTGAGCATGGACGGCAGGGGCCGGTGCATGGACAACGTCTTCGTGGAACGGCTGTGGCGCAGCATCAAGTACGAGGAGGTGTACCTGAAGGCATACCAAAATGGGACTGAGGCCAGAAAGGGGATTGGGGCTTATCTGGCCTTCTACAACCAAGAGCGGCCCCATCAAGCCCTGGGCTATCGGTCACCGGGTCAGGTGTTCCATGCAGTGAGCCCACAAAGGTGTTTACTGGAACATCCACGAGCCTTACCATCGGATGAAGGTTTACAAGACACCCCAGCGGTAGACTCTCTTATTTTAGCCTCACCGCTGTCCTGATCATGGGGTCCACTTGAGACGGCGCCTCTATGATGCTCGCGTCCACGATCGTCCCCTCCCGAAGCCGCAGTCCCTGGGACTCCAGATGACGGTTGATCTCCTCGAACAGACTCTGCCCCAACTCATGCTCTTCCAGCAGATGGCGGAAGTTCAGAATCGTCGTCTCGTCCGGCAGCGGGCCCGACAGCTTCAACCCTACGAACCGTCTCACCGACTCGACCTCGTAGAGCATGTCCTCCATACCAGGATCGCTCAAGTTGTAGAACAACTGCACGCAGTGTATCCGCACCATCGCCGACAACTCATATGGTCGACGGCCTCGGCCCGCCTTGGGATAGAACGGACGGATGCGCTCTTCCATCTGTTCCCACGGTATCAGAGCATCCATGCGCTCCAGGAATATCTCCCGGCGGGTCTTGCGCTTCTTCCTCTCGTATTCCAAGTCCGCAAATGTTGGCTGGTCCATCAATTATCTCCCCGAACACAGTGCTATTCTCTATGCTACTATGCCCAGACTTGTTCAGAATATCCCTAGATGTTCCGACCCATCTGGGAACACCGCTCGCACTTGTTCAAATGGCCATACGACATGGGCGTTTGTGACTATATACCGCCCATCGATCAGAACCCCACTTCCTGCCCCTATAGGGGTCTCGATAAACGCGATCGACGGTGAGACGGCCTGGAAGAGCGCTGCCGGGGTGAGAGGTTCGGGTGTGAGGGTGGGTGTGGAGGTCGGGGTCGGAATAGGCGAAGGCTTGGGGGTCCTTGTGGGCTTTTTGGTGGCTGTGGACTGTGGACTCGGTGAGGCAGTTGCGGTCGGCGCTACTTTAGGAGTTGCGGGACTAGGTGACAGGCACGTCGACCCGTGGACGACCTGGACGTCGGCGGCCACATGTAGGGCAGCGCTCCGAGGCATTGTTCCCCGTGTTATCAACCATCGGCCTTCCACTCAGCGTCAATGACTTTGCCGTCCCCTAGCTGCTTGGCTTCGTAAATCAGGCGCAAGGAACCTGGCGATAGCCTGTCCTCACCCTCCGGGAAGATGTGGGCCAGCTCGTCGGTGGTGAAGGCCACGATACCAGCCGGGACCCGGGTAGGCAGGCTTCATCCTTAACGAAGGCGATCATCTCCTCAAGAATGTCACTCCAGAACACGCATACGCCCTCCGTCTCCACGCACCTCGCTACCTCCCGGGCATGCCAGATCGGAAGGGCATCCACCAGGCAGGGCTTTTGTATGAGGTTCAATATGACCGCCTTGTGCTCAACAAGCAGTTGACGTAGCTCTGGTGTCAGCGCCCCCACGGGAGCCTTATACTGCAGCCTATCCCCATTGGGTTGAAGCACTATCCCACGCTGCTCAAGCTCGGCCATTACCTCGGCGGCAGTCATACCTCGCCCTCCTCCAATGCCCCATTAGAATGGGTAGGAGGATTTGCGTTCCGCGCGTTCCCATCGTTCCGTTGTATCTGGGAGAGCTTAACAGGAGGATTATTTTGCGTTCCACTGGGCGCTGTTTGCGTTCCGCTTACCGTGGCTTGCGTTCCGTTTTCCCCGTCTGTCGTAGGTGGTGGAACGCTGGAACGCTGGGAACGCAAAATTTCAGCCTGAAGGCTAATGAGCCTTTTGGCGTGTGGAGTAGCAAAGGCGACCTCGATACCGATGGCCCGAAGGTTGGGAGCCAGGCGCCGAAGGGCGTTGGAGAGTGCCCTTCCGTTACTTGGCCATCCCTTCAGTCGGCGAGTCTTTTCATCCACTAGGGCCTCTAGTTCGCCAAGCAGCACGCCGGCCGTACCCTCCCAGTCCTCGGCCTTGAGCAACGCTGTGAGAGGTCCATACACGGAGCTCGCTTCCAGGGTCAGCGAGTGGGCGTTGGCCCTGTTGTGGGTATACGCCGCCAGAAACTCCTCCTGGGTGAAGCCCAAGGCAGGCGTGACGGCACAAGTCCATACCGCAAAATCCGCCATGCGCGGTAGCTGGTCTAGGCTGACCTGGCCCACGTTTGCCAGGCCGTGGCTCACCCCGTCTAGTAGCGCTCCCAGGATGCGAGGCCGGGCCTTCTCGAACTCTACCCAGAACTTCGCCTCAGGCCGCCGCTGTCCCTCGGGAATGGGCGGCAGGTACAGGACAATGGACCGGTCCAGTAAGTCGCCTCGGGCAGTCAGTTCCTCAATGCCATTCAGGATCACCGGCCGTTGGCCGTTGAACGGAACTTCGTCGGCGTCGGTGTAAAGCTCCCGAGTAGCGAACCCGCCCCCAGTGGCCAGGCGACAGAGCGCGTCAGATAGCCAGGCAGGTAAGTGACTCAAATTATTCAGGGCCATCACCCATCTGTTGGTGGCGGCTATCATGAGATCCCGCCCGTCCCGTGGTTCGGCGCGGAGAGGCGCCACGTTGGGGTCTACCAACATGCGGAAAGCGCGTTCAGTGGTGCTCTTGGCGCTGCCCTGCTCACCGTGGATCGTCAATACCGGGAAAGGGCCAACGCCCCTCAAAGCTGCCACTATCCAGGACAGCACCAGAAACCAATCCGCATTGCTGGACTCGGCATCGCTGGACACGTTGACGAAGGGGCGCAGCTCTTCAATGGAACCGCCAGCCACCGGATGGGGCAACGGGAGCATTCCCGGGCTCCTGCGGAACTTCACAGGCAGGTTTGACACCACCTGCCAGCCAGCAGGCGTGATCTCAACCGCCTCCCATGTTTGATTGGCTAAATCGAGGTAGATTATTCCGTTGTGCTCCGCGAGCCTGGTGTGGACCCGGTGTTCCGGCCCGCTAAAGATGGCTTCACCTTCCAGCACCCCGAGGGCGTCCTGAAGGGCTTGTGCCCCAGGAGTCCTTCCCTCAGCCAGATAGAATTGCTGGCTGACCCACCGCTTGAATGAGACGCCTCGCAGCGGCCAGTGCTCCCGGTGACCTTCAACTGGGATGGTGGCCCAAGGGTTGTGCTCAGGGTCTCGCCATAACTCCGCCCGGGCACTATGAGTTATCTCGACCAGGAGGGTGGCCTGGGAGGGACGATGCTTGGTTTCATCTGTGGTACCGCTAGCATCCTGGGTGGCCTGGCCATCCTGGGCCGCCATATCCTCTAGTCGGTCCATCAGCCGCCCCAAATGGGTTGTCATCGGCTCAGCCTCTCCATCAGGTCGATCACGTCGCCGCCAGTAGCACAGGCACCGAAGCAGCGCCACTTCTGACTATCTACGTAGACGTAGAAGGACCCCCTCTTCTCCGAATGCATCGGGCACAGGCCTTTAAGTCGGTCGGGCCCAGCAAGCTTCAGTGTGGTGAATCTGGCCGCCACGTCCTCAAGGCGAAGTCGGGCTTTCAGCCGAGCGATGCGCCCTTGCCCCTGGGGTCGAGGCGGCCGTCGGCGTCTCCTCAGTTCCTCCTTGATGGCCGGTAGCACTGCCCCGACCCAGAGGCCTGGAGCTTTGGGCGGGGGCAGGCCGATAAGGCCCAAGAATGTCAGGTTCAAGCGCTCGTAGCGGGGGATGTCCCTGGCCATGGATTCGAGCTCGTCGTCGCCGCGGCAGCGGACCGCACGCCTGACGCCATAGTCTCCGTCGGTTGCGGCGGCGCACAGCACGTGAGCCCAGGGCAGTACACCGTCGGGGAGGCCTGCATCGGCGTTAACTGTTAGACTAGCTGCCTCAGCCATTCGCGGCTTCTACCCTGCCGTCAAGCCACGCATCCAGCATTTTTCTGCTAACCACCCAGCGGCGGCCCAGTTTCCGCGCGCCCGGGAATTTCCCCTGCGCGGCTAAATCGTAAGCCGTCTGGCGTCCACACCCGATATATTTCGCAGCGGCCTCAAGGTTCATGGTCGCTGGTTCAACGACCGTTTCCATGTACTCCTCCGACATCCTAGTATGCTTTAGCTTCCCCTAAGTACGGGGATTGACGGGTATCTCTTAGTATGCTACTGTTATCATAGCAAGTTTACTATAAACCTATGAGAATATGCAGATGAATTTAATTGCGGAACCGAATGACCTCCCAACGACTTCCTGGTTGCGTGGGGGGGCATGGAAAGTTGAGCTTATCGTGGAGAGCTCTGGTGCAGAGACCCATGTTTTGGTCCCTGCACCGGGATCGCCCCAGTTGTACCCTTATGACCCTCTCCAAGAGGCGCCCAACGCTTACCTGGCCTTTGCCCAGCTACGCGATGACCTGTGGGCACCAGACCAGAAACCTAGCTTCTCCAACCTATGTGAGAGCCTTGTGGAGTTTGCGACTGAATACGGCCCGCCCTACAGCATTACTGGGAATGCCCCGAACGAACTGGCCCCACGCAGCGGAGTGGAGGATATACTGCAGGAAGCCAGCCTTCTCGCTGTGGCGGTCCGGTGCTCCCAAGCTCTCGGGGGGGAGAGGAAATGGGTTGAATTGCAGCCCGCCATTGAAAATTTCTTACTGAGTGCTGAAGGCGGGCCGTTCCTTATGTCCTATCAGGCAATTCGCCCATGGGGGTATCAAGAAAGTGTTGAGCTATCTTATGACTTAAAAACCGAAGAAGGCTTGACCCAATGGCTGCAGTGGCAAATGAACCGTTACCCCCGCGCTTTGTCTGGGGTGTACCACACTGTTCGGTACCACCCAATCAATAAATGGCAACCGGCCTACGCCTACAACAGCCTGTTATGCGCCATGTGGTTTCAACTATCACAGATGCTGCTCCGTCATTCCAAGATAAGGTGCTGTGAGGGTTGCCAGGACCTCTTTGAGCCTACTAGGAGTGATCAGAAATACCATAATGCATACTGTAGAGGCGCCACCAATGCCCGTAGAACCTACCAGAGGAAGAGAGGATAGGACATGGCAAGCATCGATGCCCGCGGCAAAAACAACTGGCGGATTCGGGTCTACGCCGGTCGGGACCCCGGCACCGGCAAGAAGAGGTACATTGTCGAAACTGTCCGCGGTGGACGTCGAGATGCCCAGCGGCGGGCCCGGCAACTACAGACCCAGGTAGAGGCCGGCGGTTACGTGGAGCCGTCAAGGATGGGGCTTGGCCAGTATCTACAACACTGGCTCACTAACACCGCGGAGCCCAATGTGAGACCCCGGACCTTTGCGAGGTATAGGGAGATCGTAGTCCGCCATCTAATTCCGAACCTGGGCAACATCCAGCTAAAGCAACTCCAGCCTTCCCACATCGAAGCCTACTACGCCAAGGCCTTGAAAGAAGGACGGGTTGACCGCGCCGGTGGGCTCTCGGCGCAGACGGTCCAGCATCATGCCCGTGTCCTTAGCCAGGCGTTATCCCATGCGGTAAGTATGGAAGTGCTCGGTCGCAACGTAGCCCAGAATGTCAAACCACCGAGGCCCAAACGGAAGGAGGTTGAACCCCTGACCCGCGACCATGTGGGGAAGCTGTTACGGGAAGCCTATCACACTGAGTTCTATTATTCGTTGATGGTGGCGGTCTACAAGGGTTAAGGCGTAGTGAGCTTCTGGCGCTTACTTGGAAGAGTAGAGTCCCAGGAAGTGGTGTAACAAGAGGAGAGGGTCTGGATGAAGAGAGACCACCACGTCATCCTTAGCGGGCAAAGACGAGCCTGAGAAAGGAGGACAACGGTGGTCAAGGAAAGGATGGACCTGCTTGAGCTAATGCGCAAGAGGGGAGTCGACGGTGACGTGGACTTTCTACGAGAGGCACTGAGAGTGCTGGTCGAGGAGATCATGGAGGCTGATGTGTCATCGAGGACCGGTGCTGGGTATGGAGAACGCAACCCTGAGCGGGTGACCCAGCGCAACGGGTACCGGTCTCGAGCATGGGACACTCGCGTAGGGACCATGGAGTTGCAGATACCCAAGCTCAGAGAGGGAAGCTACTTTCCGAGCCTGCTGGAGCCACGGCGTCGCAGCGAGCGAGCTCTGCTGGCGGTGATCCAGCAGGCGTATGTGGAGGGTGTATTGGACGAGGCGAGTGGATGATCTGGTCAAGGCTCTTGGGTGCGAGGGTATCTCAAAGAGCCAAGTGTCGCGTATCTGCCAGGAGCTGGACGGGGTGGTGGAGAGCTTCCTGGGTCGGCCGCTGGACGGCGGATCATATCCCTACCTGTGGCTGGACGCACTAACCCAGAAGGTCAGAGAGGCCGGTAGGATAGTCAACGTCAGCGTGGTGGTGGCGACGGCGGTCAATAGCGAGGGCAAGCGTGAGATCGTTGGGATGGACGTGGGTACCAGTGAAGACGACGCCTTCTGGCTGGCCTTCCTGCGCTCACTGGTCGCCAGGGGCCTCGGCGGGGTGGAACTGGTGGTATCGGACGCTCATCAGGGACTCAGGGATGCCATCGCAACTGTCTTCGGTGGGGCCAGTTGGCAGCGGTGCCGCACCCACTTCATGACCAACCTGCTCACTCGGGTCCCCAGGAGCGCTCAGCCCTGGGTGGCCACCATGGTACGCACCATCTACCAGCAGCCGTCCCCTCAGGAGGTGCATGCCCAACTCGAGCGGGTGATTGCTCAGCTCCAGGACCCGTTCCCACAGGGCGCCTCTCGACTGGACGAGGCTGGACCCGACGTCCTGGCCTTCTCCAGCTTCCCCGTCGCCCACTGGAAGAAGATCTGGTCCAACAACCCCCTGGAGCGTCTCAACAAGGAGATACGGCGCCGCACCGATGTGGTGGGCATCTTCCCTAACCGCCCAGCTGTCCGTCGCCTGGTCGGCGCCGTCCTAGCTGAGCAGCACGACGAGTGGTCAAGTGGACCCCATGATCAGGACAGCGGTGAGGCTAAAATAAGAGAGTCTACCGCTGGGGTGTCTTGTAAACCTTCATCCGATGGTAAGGCTCGTGGATGTTCCAGTAAACACCTTTGTGGGCTCACTGCATGGAACACCTGACCCGGTGACCGATAGCCCAGGGCTTGATGGGGCCGCTCTTGGTTGTAGAAGGCCAGATAAGCCCCAATCCCCTTTCTGGCCTCAGTCCCATTTTGGTATGCCTTCAGGTACACCTCCTCGTACTTGATGCTGCGCCACAGCCGTTCCACGAAGACGTTGTCCATGCACCGGCCCCTGCCGTCCATGCTCACTTGAACGCCTTGCGCCAGCAGCATGCTGGTGAAGGCCTCGCTGGTGAACTGGCTGCCCTGGTCGGTGTTGAAGATCTGTGGCCGACCCTTGCTCAAGGCCTCTTCCAGAGCCGCAACACAGAAGTCTACCTCCAGGGTGTTGGACAGCCGCCAGGCCAGCACGTAGCGGCTGTGCCAGTCCATGATGGCCACCAAGTAGAGGAAACCCCGAGCCATGGGTATGTAGGTGATGTCGGTGGCCCACACCTGGTTGACCCGGTTGATCTCCAGCCCCCTGAGCAAGTACGGATAGACCTTATGCCCTGGGTTTGGCTTGCTGGTGTTGGGACGCCGGTAGATGGCCTCCAGGCCTATCAGCTGCATCAGCCGGCGGACCCGCTTGCGGTTGACCTGGTGTCCGTGATTGCTGAGCCAGGCAGTCATCCTTCTGGAGCCGTAGAAAGGTGTCTTCAGGTACTGTTGGTCTATGAGGGCCATCAACTCCAAGTCCTCGGCGCCGGCCTCGGTTGGCAGGTAGTACAACGAGGAGCGGCTGATACCCAGCAAGGCGCACTGGCGCACCAGAGACAGCTTCGGTTCTTCTCGGTCAATCATGGCCCGGCGTTGGGACCGGCTCACAACCCGAAGCTCCGTGACAAAAAATCCCGTTCCACCTTGAGCTGCCCAATCTGTTGGTAGAGCTGGGCAGTGAGAACCTCTTGGTCCTTCTCCTGGCGTCCACCACCATTTTCAAAGAGGTGCGGCGCCCCCTGAGTCAAGGCCTTCTTCCAGGCATGGATCTGGCTCGGGTGGACTTCAAACCGGCTGGCCAGCTCTGCAATGGTGTGCTCCCCCTGGAGCGCGGCCAAAGCCACTTTGGCCTTGAAGACTGGGCTGTGCTTCTTACGTGTTTGCTTCATGTCCTGCTCCTTGTTTCCGTCCTATTTTAGGAGCGGGACTCTCTCTTAGCCACCTGTCCGAATTTTGGGGTCCACCTCACTGGCCGTCGGCCGTCGATACATGACACAGGAGGTAACCACCTCCAACGAAGCTCTACCCAGAGCCGAACTCGCAGAGGCAGCGGCCTAGACGATATCAACAGGATGACGTACTCTTACACCACTCTATGGGACGTGACCTCGTAATATTTCTCCAGCCAAGAAAGGGATGCTGAATAAATCCAGCAATGCACCCAAGGCAGACACAAAATCATCACCCTTGGCGAACCCTGCCAACCCCAGATACGTGGTGATACCAACCGCGGCAGCGCCGAAAAGCAATAGAAACACCAGCAGTATAACTATTGGCATGCTACTTTTTGGTTGTGGCGACGGTGTCATTGCAGCACGTTGAATTTCCGACTCTCGTGCGTTGGACATTGAGCACCCTTCCTAGCTTGCGCCAGGCCGACACCTGGGCCAATAGAAGAGTCCTCGCGCTGCTTCCCATTTTACACTCCCTGTGGGTACACCGCCTTAGGGTGGGGCAGCCCCTCTATAAGCCTCGTTGACAGAGATTGACGGCTATCCATGCTGGTAGGGCTGGTGATGCCATCGAGATACGCTGGGTCGAGACTATCTTGGATCGTGGCGGTTCCGGGAAGCCAGAGGCCCTTGAATCCGAGGAGTCGCTATGACGCAGGTATGTGAGCCTGGACGGTCTCAGCTTAAACCGGCCGCACCTAGTTCATTTTGACTATGGCTTGCCCTGATTCCAGCTCTTCTCACCCAAGGAGCCGAAGGCTTTAATAGGCCATGTCACGAGGACTACAATGACGGCAGCAATGCTTGGATCAGGATAGATCCTTATGATAACCAAGGGAACGACAAAACGCCTGAGCGAATCAGACCTGTATCTTCCTGTGAAGCGGTTCCTGGAGTCGCAAAGCTACGAGGTCAAGGGCGAGGTGGAGGACTGCGACGTCACCGCCGTGCGTGGTGATGAAGAGCTGGTTGTCGTCGAGTTGAAGCTGTCGTTGAATCTCGAGCTCGTACTGCAGGCGGTCGAAAGGCTTGCCGTCACCTCGAAGGTGTATGTCGGGGTACCGGTCGGGAACCATAACCTAAGGAGGCGGAGGCGGCAGATCGTGAAGCTGCTCAGGATGCTCGGTCTGGGACTGCTGGTGATCGATCCCGGCGTCGAGCGACACGGCGTCGACGCTGTCCTCGATCCTGGAGAGTACCGGCCCGGTCGGTCCAGGAGACGGCGAGAATTGTTACTCGGCGAATTCGTGAGGCGGGTTGGCGACCCAAACCTCGGCGGGGCATCCGTCCGGAACGGCATCATGACGGCGTATCGTCAGCGGGCGCTAGAGATCGCGTTGTTCCTTCAGACCAAGGGTCCTACTAAAGCCTCTCAGGTCGCTACCGCGATTGGAGACCTAAAGGCCAGGGACATCCTGTACCGAGACGTCTACGGCTGGTTCGATAGACCCTCGAACGGTATCTACGCGCTCTCGCCTCGAGGAGTGCGGGAGGTCCCGCTCTGGGCTGTCACTTCCGGCTAGCGAGCTTGCTACCACAACCAAGGCGGTTACTCCTCCGCTGATGCTGAGGGCACCGACTGGCGCAACAGCCTCACGAGCACAAGCCCAGTAATGAGCGGGCCGAACGGACTCAGATCACGTCGGATATGGTGCTGTGTCGCCTGTGGCAGTTGGGCCACAGTCTGGACGGCCACGTGGCGGTCAAGGCGTTAGAGCTCGTGGGGAAGCACTTAAGGATGTTTCCCGACCGGCATGAAGTCTACTGGCGAGACGGTGAACCTATCGAGATACGTTGGGTCGAGACGATACTTGATAGCCGGGTTTTGGAAGCCGAGCTTGTTGGTAACGTTGACCTTGACCCCCCGCCAGTGTCGGACAATGGACCCTAGCGGTTCCAGGGAGTCAGAGTGCAGGGCCTCCTACGGACCGTTGTGGACGGTGCAGCCTAGCTGGTTCAGGGCCTGCAACGTTGGAGGCAGGGAAGGAGGGCTCAAAGCTGTTCTGAACTGTTCCTACAGGAGCTGATCCGGCAGGGTAAGGTGGCGAGGCGGGAAAAGGCGGAGCCCTGGAAGCATACGAGAGGAACCCGGTTGACACGCGCGAAAGATGCTCCTAGACTACCACCCACGGAGGGGACCCTTGATTATGTAAGTAAGGATCCATCCCGTAGACTTTGCCAATAGCAGGGAGGCTTGCAGTGCAGGTCCGAGAAAAACGGTACACCGAGCACCGCACGAAGGTGAACGGGCTTCGCATCCACTACGCCGATTGGGGGAATCCTCACCTGCCCCACATGTTCCTGGCCCACGGGGCCGTGGCCAACGCCGCTTACTGGGACCTCGTTGCCCCTGCATTTCGGGATAGGTATCACGTTGTGGCTGTTACCGCCAGAGGTAGGGGTAAGAGCGATTACTCCCCCGACGGTAAATATGACACTGAGGACTATGTGCAGGACTTCCGTGACCTCACTGTACAGATAGGTCTGGACAAACTCATCTATGTGGGCCAATCGATGGGTGGCAAGATCGGCATGTCCTATGCCGCCATGTATCCAGAGCAGATAGAGCGCATGATCCTGGTTGACGTTGGCGGCGAGACGGCCAGGCCTCCGACTGGGGACCCCATAAAGGAGCGTCCTGAGGTCTTCAATACCCTTTCTGAGGCCGAGACCTGGCTGAGAAAGTTCGACCGCTTTTCCAGGCTAGGTAGCGAAGCGATGGACATCGTTCTCCAGACCAGTTTCCACCAGCTTATCAACGAGCAGTGGGCTTCCACCATTGCCCACGCGCTGGTAGAGCAAGGGCAAAGAGGCACTGGGCATGGGAGGCCCATTTCTCAGCCCACTTGGGATATACTGCCCAATATCCAGTGTCCCACACTTCTGATCCATGGCACCCTGAGCGACCTGCAGACCCCCGATATAGCTCGCAGGACCCGGGATGCTATACCTAATTGTGAACTGGTGGAAATAGAAGCGGGGCATCTGCTGCATCTGGAGCAACCCGGTGAATGCATTCGGGTCGTAGAAGACTTCTTAGGAGATTAGCGGTCCGAGGTCGTCAGATTCGAGCAGGGTCTCGCCGCTGCAGAAGCATGGCAGAACACGGGCAACGTGTTCACGCAGTCTGACGGGACGCCTGTGGAGCCCGAAAGTAAGCCTGTTGGTATGCCATAGTGTATTGGGGACGATGTTGGTGATGGGGACGCGCTGGACGAATAGCGAGGATGCTATTAAGGCTTATGTCCCTGTTGTAGCGTGTACCATCGTTCCCTGGTACCAGCCCACCCTCCTAGATGACCCTCTATCCTAAAGCCGCAGGGTCTGGCAGGTCCCTCTCGGGTGCCAGCACGTATTTCGTTACCTTCTGTTTGAACTCCTTGAGGACCGCGTCGCCCTGGGGGCCATCGGGGACCTGGCCTGCCTTTATCCTATCCTTGAGCTCCTCGAAGAGCACGTCCTCATTCTTGCCGTGGGGTGTCTGAAAAAAGTCGTTGGAGAAATGGGGTAGCTCGCCGGGCCCGAAGTAGCCCAGGCCCTGCATCGAGTACCCTTCCAGCATATGGGTACCCTTGCCCAGCACCTGGCCGGTCCCCACGTAGTGGTCCATCACCGCCTTCATGCCATACCTCTGGACTGGACACACCTTCATGCACACGCCGCAGCTCATGTACCTGGCCATCACCGGGTGGCAACGCTTGTAAATCAGCTTGTGCTTCTGGACGCCCCTCCACCACACCTTCTCTCTCATCAGGGCCCGGCCGGGACACCGGTTGACACACACCTGGCAGATGGAGCAGAAGGCGTGGATGCCGTAGTCAACGGGCTGGTCGTAGGTGACCTGCGCGTCGGTGGAGATCACCATGATCCTGGCCCGGGAGCCGAAATGGGGAGAAAGGAGCTGGCCGTTGGCCCCAAGCTGGCCCAGGCCGGCCTCGACGAACATGGGTATGTAGGGCGCTGTGTTGTCCTGGGAGCTGTGGACCTGCGCATGATATCCCAGGCTGCGGATGAGGTCCGCCAGGTCCAGGGCCTTGGCGCCCATTATCCTGTAGGTGCCGAAATGCGGCTTCTCCGCCTCCATGCTGGGTATCGACTGGGTCGGCTCGTAGCCCTGCTCCATGGCCACACAGATGGCGTGGGGGAACTTGACCCAGTCCTTCTTGTGTTTGTAGACGTAACGCTTGTCAAACCGGGTGATCCCTACCTCGCCGAACCCCAGCTCCTTGGCCTTCCGCTTGATCTCGGCGGTGACGTCCTTGCCCGGCTCGGGCCTGGAAGTAGGCTCCACCTCTCCGCTCTCCAGAGACTCCTTGATGATGGGCAGGTTCATGGCGTAGTCGAGCTTGAACTCCAGCCGCTGCTCGTCGCCCCACTCGGACAACAGCCAGTACGTGTTGGCAGTATTGTCGACGGCGAGACTCCCCAAGGGGTCTTCTCTGCTGTAGAAGTCCACCTCCCGGGGCTTTTGCACGACCCCTGGAACCGTTTCCAGCTCCTCGGGAACATCGATCGTCACCGTCTCGTCCCCGTACACCCTCCCGGGGCGGGTTACCGAATGGCCGATTTTCAACATCGCCTTTCAACCCCTCTTTACTGAGACCTACTCCGTAGGGAATCGGTTCCAATTGTGAGGGCCGCGTCCGACCGTTGTCAAGGCGAGGTACTCGTTCGCTCCATATGAGACGGTTGGAGCGGCCTGATTCCGTTAAACGTGGTCCCAATTAAAGAGTTTAGGGCACCCTTCGGGAGGGGTTTCATTACACCGGCTGCACCTAGCTACAAACTCATGAACAAAAGCACGTACTCGGTCGCTGGGTTCCGCCACTGATCTGCCAGCCAACTTTCATACGGGTTCCGACCCCGTGCTGGTATCCCCAACGATTGTGCAAACAGCGCTCGCATGAGTGTCGGATCAGGTTCCCCATACCCAACCTCGGGAAGTGGAGTGGGCGTTGGGGTCACAGTCGGTGTGGCCGTGACTACCACCATTACAGGCGTAGCGGTCGGCCCTGGGGTAGGCGTAGCTATTACGAGTCGTTCAACAATGATGGGGGTGGGCGTGGGCCCATGCGTCGGTGTAGCTATCACTATCACGGGCGTCGGAGTCGGGCCCGGGGTCGACGTCGCTACTACCTGCCTTTCAGTAACGACAGGTGTGGGTGTAGGCCGGTTGGCCAGTTCCTGCGCAACCGCTGCGGCGACAGTGGCCTGGATGTCTGGTGGGGGGACAGCCTGACCTTCAGCAGGCAGGATGGGCTGTGGTGTCGCCGTCGGTGTCGGTGCTGGCGTGACCGTCGCAGTGGGGACTGGCGTCGGAGTCGACGTTGGAGTGGGTGGAAGCGGGGTGGAGATAGACGCCCCACCACAGGCTGCGAACATTAGCACTAGAGGGGCCAAGAGTCCAGCGTACAGCTGCCTCCGCTGGTGGGCTGTTGTGTTTCACCGCATCCTTGACCTGGCTTTCAAAGCAGCCGGTTCCTTGGAGGTGCTCCAGGGCCGTCTGGGATGTGTCGAGGGCGTTCTCGGGTCTATGGAGGAGAGGTCACCGCGACCCTATAGGGGTGGGAGATCTGAGACGATCTTGCAGCAAGCAGTTCAAGGCCTTCTTACCCGAGATGGTGAGGGTTCTTGTAGATCACGGGGATCTGACAATTACGCTGGAGGTAGTCAATGAGCTCTGCGGCCCAGTTCTTCCACCATCGACCGCATCTTTGTATCGTTTGTACTGAACTCGTCAAACTGGACCATTATCCCATCGGGGTCCAGCAGGAAGACCGTATGGTAGTGACCCGACGCGTCGGCCAACGCCTCGGGTGGGGACGACGCTTTGACCCCTTTTGACATAAGCTCCTTGGTGAGTTCTTCCACGTTGGGCACGGTAAAGGACAGATGGGTGACACCAATCTGGTCCAGCCTTATGCCCTTGCCGTCGGGCGGGTCGCCGAGGAACTGCTCCAGCCATATCTGTGGACGGACGTCCCCTTCGCCATAGGCCATCTCGACCGCCCTCACCCTCCCCGAGTGCTTGTTCTTGCAGCTAAGGCTTACTGGGGGAACGGTGGCGTCAGCGCCATGCTCTCCCACGATTCGGAAGCCCAGCAGGTCCCGGTAGAACGCCAGTGATTTTTCCAGATCGCTTACGCAGATCGATACATGGGATACTCCCAGGGCCGGCATAACTCCCCTCCTTAGCCTGCTAGGCTCCGTGACGTCGTGATTATACACCTCGAAATAGCGGGAGAAAACACCAATAGCCCCTGGCTAGATTACCGAGGTGGGCTTAACGTAGCTAAAGCAAAGGCCCCGGATTTTCCAGAGCCTCTGCCGTGGACCTACACCTGTGGTCGGAGGTCTACTTCTCGCGGCACCACTTCCCATCGCTAGTCTTGTGGCTGTACCAGACCCGGCCATCCTTCTCGAACCGCTTGTACTCGCTCTGGTCCTGCTGGCAGTAGTGGACCGGTGTCCGCGCGGGGGGAGGGTTGGGCTGGGCTTGTCTCTGACTCGCGTGCGGCCATCCTGGGCGCTTCCAGGGGCATGTCGTGGGCTCAGCGAGCACTGTAGCCCTCCACGTCGTCCTGCTCCTGGGACTCTCTCAAGAGCCGGTCAGCGGCCTCGGCAGCCTGATGGCGCAGTTCTTCGGGGACTTCGGTTGCAAAGGCATGGCGGGGCATGAAGTTAAAGTTCGGATGGCGCAACTCCATCTTGGCGCACCATCGGCATACTCCTGCCAGGTTGTGCCACCGCTTCCGATGACCACACCAACAGGGTTCGTCGCTTGTCTTGGACATCTCTTTGGACATCTACTTGCCGTGACCAGGGAGGATTAATTGGACTGGGAGGTACAAGGGCAGTAGACTAATGACTATAGGATTATATCTGAGATGACTCACGGGGACGGCCTTCCACGGTTTCGTAAACCGCAGGTCAAGGGTTCGAATCCCCTCGCCGGCTCCAGTTTCAGGCACAAAATGAAGGCCTTGGGAGGTTCCAGGGCCTTTTATTACATTCTTTTCACAGTCCTGGAGCCGGGTGCCGTCGGCCGCGTCGCAGAGCGAGATGAGCCTCTCCACTTTTCTTGTTTCTCTCGCGGTGTGATATGATTGTGCCGCCAAATGCTGTTGTGGAGGCGCGATCATGCCATTCGGAAGCGAGGACTGGCTCGCTCTGACGATGGAACCTACCTTGGAGCCGGAGATTCCCATATGTGACCCCCATCACCACTTCTGGGACTTCCGTACCGCCCGCATTCCCTACCAACGATATCTTCTCCACGAGCTGGTCGCCGATATCAATAGCGGCCACAACGTGCGGTCCACAGTATTTGTGGAGGCAAGAGCGATGTACCGCTCTCACGGACCCGAGGAGATGCGTCCCGTTGGCGAAGTGGAGTTCGTCCAGGGTCTGGCTGCTGCCAGTGCCAGTGGTCTGTACGGCACCGCCCGGGCAGCAGCGGCCATCATCGGCCACGCCAACCTGAACCTGGGTGAACTGGTCGAGCCGGTGCTGGAAGCGTTGCAGGCGGCCAGCCCCAACCGGTTCCGTGGTATCCGCCACTCCGTCACTTGGGACCCCCACCCGGAGTTGGAGAACACCGCCGCTCACAAAATGGAAGGTCAGCTGGCCAGCGACAATTTCCGGGCAGGCGCGCGGGTGCTGGCACGTATGGGGCTGTCCCTGGAGGGCTGGCTGTACTTCCCCCAGATGCCCGAGTTGGCGGATTTCGCCAGGTCCGTGCCGGACCTGACCATTATCCTGAACCACATAGGAGGTCTGTTCCGGATCGGCCCTTACAGCAACCGAGACGCCGAGGTGATGGCCATTTGGCGGAGAGGCATCGCAGCCGTGGCAGATTGCCCTAACATCACCATGAAGCTAGGTGGCGTCGGAATGCCCCACACCGGTTTTGACTGGCACACCCGGGCTCAGCCCATCGGCTCGGAGGAGCTGGCTGAGTCCATAGCTCCCTTCATGACTTACTGCATCGAGCAGTTCGGTCCCGACCGTTGTATGTTCGAGAGCAACTTCCCGGTTGACAAGGTGTCACACTCCTACAACGTGATGTACAACGCCTTCAAGCGGTTGTCCAAGGGGTACTCAACCTCCGAGCGTGCCGCCATGTTTCATGACACCGCTGCCCGCGTATACCGGATAGACGTATAACGCTCCGGTGCCTTCCAGGACACCCTCTAGATAGGGAGGCGGGGATGGGCCAGATGAACGGCAAAGTAGCAGTCGTCACGGGTGCCAGCCGCGGCATCGGGAGGGACATGGCGCTGGTCTTCGCCTGGGAGGGAGCCCGGGTCGTGGTCTCGGCACGGACGGAAGAGGAAGGGGAAAGCCCCATCTCCGGCAGTATTCAGACCACGCTAGGACTCATTCGCGAGGCCGGCGGAGAGGCCACCGGAGTGGCCTGTGACGTCACCGACGAAGCACAGGTGGCGGCGCTGGTGCAGGGTACCCTGGAGCACTACGGACGGATCGACATCCTGGTGAACAACGCCGCCGTCCTCATCCTCCCCCAAACGATCGATGAGATGCCAGTAAACCACTGGGACCTGCTCTGCCGGGTGAATATCTACGGCCCCTTTCTCTGCTGCAAGTACGCCCTGCCCCACATGAAGCGCCAGGGGTGGGGCCACATTATCAACATCTCCGTGGACGGGGCCGGTCCAGGCTCCGGACCCTACGACACCACCGGGACTCGCGGCACCGCCTATGCCGCCAGCAAAGCGCACCTGAACCGGTTCACCCAGGGGTTGGCCCACGAGGTCTGGCGCGACGGGGTCGGCGTCAACTCCCTCTCGCCCAAAAGGGGCATCGCCTCGGAAGGAGTGCGCTGGTTCATGGGCAGCTATGTGGGGAGACGGGAAAACGGCCTGATCATGGGGGACGCTGCCGTCTACATCTGCACCCAGGACCCCCGGACCTATACGGGCCACATCCTTTTGGACGAAGACGTCCTCGCCGAGGCGGGCGTCAGCGACTTTTCGGCATACCCCATCATCACGGGCTAGCGCCCTTTATTAGCGTAAGCGGTCCCAGGTCAGGGGTTCGCCCCCGCCGCTTCGACTGGGCCGGGAGACAGACTATCTAAAGCACTGGCTCATTCGGCTGACCCGGTGGCCGTCCGGACCTTATCCCGGAGCCCCTCCAGCACCTCGATGGCCTCGTCAACCAACCCGCCCATTATCTGGGCGGCTGGCCTGCGCTCCTTAAGCATCCCGCCTATCTGGCCCGACGGGTTGTTGGTCAGATCGTAGCGGCTCGCTCGCTCCGCGGCCTTCACGAAATCCTCCATGAGGACCTCTTGCAGCGGCATGGGTAAGGGGCTTAGGCCCGACTGGCCCCAGGCATCGATGATCACATTCTTGTAGTCCCGGGCCGTCTTCCCCGTATAGGCCCGTGTTATAACGAAGTCCTCGGACCTCCCGGCCAGGATCTGGTCTTTGTGGGCGTTGGGGATTCGACCCTCCTCGGCTACCAGAAAGGCGGTGCCAATCCATACGCCGTCGGCGCCCAGCGCTAGGGCGGCGGCGACTCCCCTTCCGTCGGCGATGCCTCCGCCGGCCAGGACCGGCGTAGGCTTGACTGCGTCTACCACCTGGGGAATCAGGGGGAAGTTGGCGACGGTACCCGTGTGGCCTCCCGCCTCGTATCCGGTGGACACAATGATATCGACCCCTGACTTCATCTGGCGCTCGGCGTGTCTCGCTCTGCCCACCAGGCCCATCACCTTGATACCATGCTCGTGGGCCAGGGGGACCACCCAGGACGGGTCACCCAGGCCGGAAGCGAACACCGGGACCTTTTCGTCCAGCACCACCTGGACCTGGCGCTTGATTTCGTTAGGCGTGAGCACGTATTCGTCCTCGCGTGTTGCTTCCGTCAGGTTGTATTCCCGTATAAGGCCCCGAACGAACTCCACGTGCTTGGGATAATCTACTCTTATTTGCTGCCGGACCTCGGAGCGGGTCTCCCTGGCCTCGGCAAGACTGACGGGAAGCAGCAGGTCGACCCCGAAGGGTTTATCCGTCAATGAGCGAATCTCCCGGATCCTGCTTCGGATCTCCTCGGTCTCCAGTCCGGAGCCCCCCATGACGCCCAGCCCTCCGGCGTTGGAAACCGCCGCCACCAGGGCTGGGGGCGTAGCACCCCCCTTGGCCCCCATGCCGGCCAGACATATGGGGTACTCTATGCCTAACAGGTCACAGAACCTTGTATGCAATACGGGACGGGACATAGGGCACCTCCTCCAGGACGTTGGTGACTAGACCTCGAGGCCGCTACCACCGGCGTCCCAACCTCCTTAACCAACTTCGGGTACATTATAGACGATAAGCTGTGTCTGCGTACCCGTTTGTCTCTATCTAAGATGGTTCTGATGGGGGAGCGTAGCAGCGGATTGCCGCTACCTGGGCGGATTCTAGTTGACCCTCGCCCGAAGGCCTGGGCCACCCGCATGACCGTCCCTTCCACGAAGGGCCTCCCGCCCAGCTGGATCCCGACTTAGAGGGCCGAGTTATTGAGTTTTCATGCCGGGGGCCCACCAAGGTCCTTCCCGTTGAGGCTCTTGATGGGGGCGTTCTGTACCGGGCTGCCAGTCTCTATGAAGTATAGGCCTACGCCCCGCTCATATGCACACTCAGGGAAGAACTGGTCAACGCGGTCCGGCGGTTAGGAAGGATGACGTGAAGATCAGCATAATGGACTACCCAGAAATCATCCTTTTGACGGGAACATATTTCCTTCCTCCTTCGTCTTGAATTATAGAGAGTCCCGCTCCTAAAATAGGACGGAAACAAGGAGCAGGACATGAAGCAAACACGTAAGAAGCACAGCCCAGTCTTCAAGGCGAAAGTGGCTTTGGCCGCGCTCCAGGGGGAGCACACCATTGCAGAGCTGGCCAGCCGGTTTGAAGTCCACCCGAGCCAGATCCATGCCTGGAAGAAGGCCTTGACTCAGGGGGCGCCGCACCTCTTTGAAAATGGTGGTGGACGCCAGGAGAAGGACCAAGAGGTCCTCACTGCCCAGCTCTACCAACAGATTGGGCAGCTCAAGGTGGAACGGGATTTTTTGTCACGGAGCTTCGGGTTGTGAGCCGGTCCCAACGCCGGGCCATGATTGACCGAGAAGAACCGAAGCTGTCTCTGGTGCGCCAGTGCGCCTTGCTGGGTATCAGCCGCTCCTCGTTGTACTACCTGCCAACCGAGGCCGGCGCCGAGGACTTGGAGTTGATGGCCCTCATAGACCAACAGTACCTGAAGACACCTTTCTACGGCTCCAGAAGGATGACTGCCTGGCTCAGCAATCACGGACACCAGGTCAACCGCAAGCGGGTCCGCCGGCTGATGCAGCTGATAGGCCTGGAGGCCATCTACCGGCGTCCCAACACCAGCAAGCCAAACCCAGGGCATAAGGTCTATCCGTACTTGCTCAGGGGGCTGGAGATCAACCGGGTCAACCAGGTGTGGGCCACCGACATCACCTACATACCCATGGCTCGGGGTTTCCTCTACTTGGTGGCCATCATGGACTGGCACAGCCGCTACGTGTTGGCCTGGCGGCTGTCCAACACCCTGGAGGTAGACTTCTGTGTTGCGGCTCTGGAAGAGGCCTTGAGCAAGGGTCGGCCACAGATCTTCAACACCGACCAGGGCAGCCAGTTCACCAGCGAGGCCTTCACCAGCATGCTGCTGGCGCAAGGCGTTCAAGTGAGCATGGACGGCAGGGGCCGGTGCATGGACAACGTCTTCGTGGAACGGCTGTGGCGCAGCATCAAGTACGAGGAGGTGTACCTGAAGGCATACCAAAATGGGACTGAGGCCAGGAAGGGGATTGGGGCTTATCTGGCCTTCTACAACCAAGAGCGGCCCCATCAAGCCCTGGGCTATCGGTCACCGGGTCAGGTGTTCCATGCAGTGAGCCCACAAAGGTGTTTACTGGAACATCCACGAGCCTTACCATCGGATGAAGGTTTACAAGACACCCCAGCGGTAGACTCTCTTATTTTAGCCTCACCGCTGTCCTGATCATGGGGTCCACTTGGAATTGGCTTGACCTTCACCCTCGCCGTAGCGGGAATAGTCACCGGATTTACGCTGAACGCTGGGTCCGGCGAACCAGCGCAGGACCCGGATGCCACCAGCATAGACGACATCGACCCCAAGGTGTGCAACGCGATTCACAACATCAACGCCTGCACTCCCGAGGAGCTGGAAGACCTTGGAGTGGCCCCTCACGGTGACCCCACCTACGATGAGTGGCTGTCCGACTTCGGAGATGGAAAGGTCGTCACCAGCATAGACAACGTCGACCCCAACGCGTGCGACTATATCCACAATATCAACGCCTGCACCCCCGAGGAGCTAGAAGAACTGGGAAACCTAGCAGCGATATCTTGGATAGTTGATCCCGACACCGTAGTAGAGGGTGAGCCCGAGCCCCCGTTCGTGGATGGCGAGCCAGTCACGAATCAGGAGTGCGATCTGGCTGGGGGGACTTTCTGGGCTAGCTCTGATGGCAAGGTTGGGTGCGACATCGTCAACGATCCTGAGGACGGTGGAGAAGGTGAGACCCAAGCGCAGCCTCCCGGTGGTGATACCCCAGGTCGAGCCATCCGCCTAATAAGGAGCTACGACCCTGCTACATGAAATAGACGAGGCCGCCGGTTACCCACAACCGGCGGCCTCGTTCTATTATTGGGGTATTTCTCGGGACGTAACCCGCGAGCACTGGGCAGCGCCACGGGGATCCAAGTTCGAAGCAACATATAAGTAAGGACCCAATGTAAACGTGGACGGTCCCATACAGTCTACGGCCACACAGAAGGGTCACGTCCCATAGAGTGGTGTAAGAGTACGTCATCCTGTTGATATCGTCTAGGCCGCTGCCTCTGCGAGTTCGGCTCTGGGTAGAGCTTCGTTGGAGGTGGTTACCTCCTGTGTCATGTATCGACGGCCGACGGCCCACTCGTCGTGCTGCTCAGCTAGGACGGCGCCGACCAGGCGACGGACAGCTGGGCGGTTAGGGAAGATGCCCACCACATCGGTGCGGCGCCGTATCTCCTTGTTGAGACGCTCCAGGGGGTTGTTGGACCAGATCTTCTTCCAGTGGGCGACGGGGAAGCTGGAGAAGGCCAGGACGTCGGGTCCAGCCTCGTCCAGTCGAGAGGCGCCCTGTGGGAACGGGTCCTGGAGCTGAGCAATCACCCGCTCGAGTTGGGCATGCACCTCCTGAGGGGACGGCTGCTGGTAGATGGTGCGTACCATGGTGGCCACCCAGGGCTGAGCGCTCCTGGGGACCCGAGTGAGCAGGTTGGTCATGAAGTGGGTGCGGCACCGCTGCCAACTGGCCCCACCGAAGACAGTTGCGATGGCATCCCTGAGTCCCTGATGAGCGTCCGATACCACCAGTTCCACCCCGCCGAGGCCCCTGGCGACCAGTGAGCGCAGGAAGGCCAGCCAGAAGGCGTCGTCTTCACTGGTACCCACGTCCATCCCAACGATCTCACGCTTGCCCTCGCTATTGACCGCCGTCGCCACCACCACGCTGACGTTGACTATCCTACCGGCCTCTCTGACCTTCTGGGTTAGTGCGTCCAGCCACAGGTAGGGATATGATCCGCCGTCCAGCGGCCGACCCAGGAAGCTCTCCACCACCCCGTCCAGCTCCTGGCAGATACGCGACACTTGGCTCTTTGAGATACCCTCGCACCCAAGAGCCTTGACCAGATCATCCACTCGCCTCGTCCAATACACCCTCCACATACGCCTGCTGGATCACCGCCAGCAGAGCTCGCTCGCTGCGACGCCGTGGCTCCAGCAGGCTCGGAAAGTAGCTTCCCTCTCTGAGCTTGGGTATCTGCAACTCCATGGTCCCTACGCGAGTGTCCCATGCTCGAGACCGGTACCCGTTGCGCTGGGTCACCCGCTCAGGGTTGCGTTCTCCATACCCAGCACCGGTCCTCGATGACACATCAGCCTCCATGATCTCCTCGACCAGCACTCTCAGTGCCTCTCGTAGAAAGTCCACGTCACCGTCGACTCCCCTCTTGCGCATTAGCTCAAGCAGGTCCATCCTTTCCTTGACCACCGTTGTCCTCCTTTCTCAGGCTCGTCTTTGCCCGCTAAGGATGACGTGGTGGTCTCTCTTCATCCAGACCCTCTCCTCTTGTTACACCACTTCCTGGGACTCTACTCCCAGAAGACCGGTGCGGTTGAAATTGTGCAGACTCCCGCTATCGTTCCGCCTGTCGTCGTTGTTACCTAGCTCGCCTCGAGTTCCCCGAGCCTGGTGTCAATCCTCTCCGCCTCCAACGACAACCCCTCCCACTCCTCCCAGAGCGATTGGGCCTCCCTCTTGAGCACTTGGTACTGCTCTCCCGAAGTGGCCAGCTGAGCCGCGTCTTCAAACTGATCTGGGCTGGAGAACAGCGCTTCCAACTGCGCAATCCGGGATAGATAGTAATGTTCACCCTAAGATGGTTTTGACGGGGACGGGTAGCAGCGGATTGCCGTTACCTGGGCGTATCCTAGTTAACCCTCGCCCGGCCTACCAATGAGCCATTGCGTGAGATGTCTCGTAGGTGAGGTCATATGGAGGGTGTTAATACCCCCGCTCACCTGGGTCAGCGGGGGCTAGAGGGTGGGATCTCGCTCTTTTCACCTAAAGGCTGTCCCTTGGTGGCTGGTCTTCAGGCAGCCTGGGGAACTGCGCCTCCGAACAACTGGGCGAAGTCGTGGGCGAACGTTTCGTAGGAGTGAGGGGCACGGCCGATTATCTGCTCGACATCGCCGGTTACCAGGTCGCCATAGCCCTCGCTGTAGGCATTGAAGTACTCACTGTAGCCGTCGGCGACCCACTCTGGAAATCCCATTCCTATCATCGCGTCCCGGCCGGCTTGGAGTGGCACGTCCACGTACTTGACTTCCCTGCCGAGCGCCTTCGCCAGGCCAGCCGCTACGTCGTGGAACGAGATCGACGCCGGGCCGGTCAGCGTGTATGTCTTCCCCTGATGGCCCTCCGAGGTGAGGACCTTCGCCGCCACTTCGCCGATGTCCTGTATGTCGATCATGCCGAGCTTGCCGTTTTTGAACGGCATAAACAGCCTTCCCTGTGACGCCACCGACTGCGCCGCCATCATGGTGTTTTGCATGAAGAAGTGCGGCTTAAGGATAGTGCAGGGCAGGCCGGACGCCTTCAATTCGTCTTCAGTCTCTGCGTGAAGCCTGCTGATGCGCGCGGGACTCTGGTGTGACGCGGCCGCATTGGGACCGACGGGAGTGAGCAGGAAGACCTTGTCTACCCCGCTAAAGGCCGCATCAAGGCTTTCGGGCTGCTCCAGCTCGCCAACGACAATCTCGACGCCGGTGTGTTTCAGCCCTCGGGCTTTCGATTCGTCGCGGGCCAGCGCGCGAACCGGAGCACCCATAGAGACCAGGTTAGCAATTACCGCACCGCCAACGTTTCCAGTGGCTCCCGTTACCAGGATTTTTCTAGAGCTTGGATTGTGTCCTTCCATTTTGTTGTCTCCTTTCCCTCTCTGTATTAGGTCGAGCGTTGCCTCTGCCACTCCCTCCTTTCCGCCGGGATACCATTGTGGCTACAATTATTGTATTCACAACTATATACCATAGTTTCATTGTATTGTCAACTATTGTAGCCGCAAAACATTTCAGCTAGAATTGGAACATGGCTGTAAGTCTCGATCAGGAGAAACTGGCCGCGTGGCGCGCCTTCCTGGAGGCCCATTCCACCGTCATTAAAGCCCTGGAGCGGGAGATGCAAGAGGGGCAAGGTCTGCCGCTGACTTGGTATGACGTGCTGGTGCACCTCTCGGAGGCTCCTGGTAGACGGCTGGCGCATAAAGCCCTCGCCGAGTCCGTCGTGCTGAGTCGGAGCGGTATTACCCGACTCGTTGACCGGATGGTGGCGGCGGGACTGGTCCGGCGAGAGCCTTCACCCGACGACCGGCGCGTTTCCCACGTGGTGATGACCGAGGAAGGCCAGGGCGCGCTACGGTGGGCCGCTCCGGGCCACATCCGTGGGGTTGTGGAACACTTCAGCCGGCACCTCGGTATCGACGACGTTTCAGTGCTCCAGTCATTCCTCTCCAGGGTGCTCGAAGGGAGAGGGGGTGGACCGGGTTAAGATGCCGGGAGTCAGAGCGGTGACAGGCCCGAATTCGGCAGTCCCAGGCGGTTGGCCCGGTAGCCAAGAGCCTCTGGGGAGTGCCGTGGCCCAGCAGCCGGTCGCTGCGGTACGCCTGCCGGGAGGGAGTCAGGATTGCCCTTTTGAGATGCCTGCGGGGACGTGAACTCGATGGTGACGGTGAGCCACAGGGCGAAAGAGGAGCTCAAGCGCATCCTGGAAGTAAGCAGCCTCGACCCAGGCAGATGTCTGCGGCTGGCGACCCCCCCCGTATGGGTAGGGGAGGGGGACTTCGGTATCGTAATTGACGGCGAGATGGACGGGGACTCGGTGGTGGAGATCGGCGGACTGAAGGTGCTCCTCGTGGATTTCGACCTGACCGACAGGCTACCTACGGCGGTGCTGGATTTCAAGGACTCGCCCCAGGGGCCCAGGTTCACCCTGGACATCTTCTGATCTGCCAGTCTGATGCCCGCTGGCAACTCCCGCCCCAGGCTGGCGGGCTCGGTCCGTCCGCGGCAGGTTGACAGGGAGCGGGGCTGCGGATATTCTTCGGGTTGAAGGCAAGATGAATTGAGCGCCGGGGTATCGCACGCCCCGGTGGAGGGAGGCTAACACAGTGAAATGGGTTACTACGGACCACGTCCACCTGGACCGGGTGGCCTGTCCATGGCTGATCCGCCGCTTCATTGACCCCGCGGCCGAGTTCGTGTTTGTACCCCGGACCGGTACCGACAAGCTCCCCCAAGGCGCAGTCCCCTTCGCCATACCAGGAGCCGAGCTGGGACCCCACGACGCCGAAGCCTCGACCTTCAAGAAGTTCCTGGTGAAGTACCGTCTCGATGACCCGGCATTGTCGGTTATGTCCACCGTCATCGCGTCCGGGATCCACCACGCGCTGCACAAGGGCAAAGATGACCAGAATGAGGTGCCCGCCCTGGAGGGCATCGGCCTCGACGCCATCTCGGAGGGGATGATGCAGTTGGCCGAAGGAGACCAGGACAACATCGACAAGAGCATGCTCCTCTACGACGCCCTATATGCCTACTGCAAGGCGCGGGGCTCCTAGTCATCGGGTTGGGTCAGGGCTGGCTATGCGGGGAGGCAACCTGCGAGCCGGTGCCAATCAGTCAGTTCTGGCCGGCGACGGAGTCCCTCCGTCGCTGGCCTCACGTCACGATTAGAGGCAGACGGAAAGGCGGGTCGGTAATATGGCGCGAATGACGGGCAAGGCTGCGTTGATGAAGATGCTGGTAGCCGAGGGCGTGGAGTATGTCTTCGGTAACCCGGGCTCCAGCGAGACGCCCATTATGGATGCTCTACAGGACTTTCCCCAACTCAAGTACATGGTGGGCCTCCAGGAATCCGTAGCGGTGGGAATGGCCTACGGGTACGCCCGAGCCACAGGCCGGCCCTCCTTCGCCAACATTCACATAGCCGGCGGCCTCGCCAACGGCATAAGCATGCTGTACAACGCCTATCGTGGCGGTGTCCCGCTGGTGCTCACCGCGGGCAACTCCGATACCCGCATGCTGCTCACAGACCCGGTGCTTTCGGGGGACCTGGTGGAGATGACCCGCCAGTACTCCAAGTGGAGCGCCCAGATCGCCCACGCCTCGGACGTACCGATGGCGGTGCGGCGGGCCTTCAAGATGGCCGGCACCCCTCCCACCGGGCCGGCCTTCCTCAGCTTCCCCTGGGATTCCCTGGACGGTGCGGCGGACGTAGAGATAGCCCCCTCTTCGCCCGGCTACGATCGTGTCCGGCCAGATTCGAATGCGCTATCCAGGGCGGCGCTAATGCTGGTCGGGTCGGACAGCCCTACCCTGGTGGTCGGGGACCGGGTGGGCCAGTCCGGAGCGGTAGCCGAAGCGGTGGAGGTGGCGGAGCTTCTGGGGGCCAGGGTGTTCGCGGTCACCTACGGAGAGGTGAACTTTCCCACCGGTCATCCCCTGTTCATGGGAGCGCTCAACATGGACAGCCCTGCCGCCAGAGAGCGCCTATCCGGCACCGACGTGCTGCTTGCCGTCGGTACCAACGTGTTCGGCTCCTTCATCTACCGGCCCGAGGCCTACATAACCCCCGCCACCCAGCTTATTCACATGGACAGCAGCGCCCGCGAGATCGAGAAGGTCTACCCCACCGAGATCGGTATGCTGGCCGACCCGAGGGCGGGTCTCAAGGAGCTGGCGGAGGCCCTGTCTGCCGAGATTTCGGGCTCCGCCCGGGAAGCGGCCGCCACCAGGAGGGCCTCTATCGCCACCCAGAAGTCCCAGGCGAAGGCCGCACACCAGGAGCGAGTGAAGCAGCGCTGGGACAGCCGGCCCATCTCGGCGGAGAGGATGATGGGGGAGCTGGCCCAGGTAATTCCCAGCGGCGCTATCGTGGCCGACGAGTCGGTCACCTCCCGCGGCGCCCTTATGGGGGCCATCGATTTCGATGAGCCGGGCAGCTACTATGGAAGCCAGGGCGGCGCTTTGGGATGGGCCATGCCGGGGAGCCTGGGTATCCAGCTGGCCCAGCCCGGCAGGCCGGTAGTAGCCGTGACGGGGGACGGCGCCTCCCTATACACCGTCCAGGCCTTGTGGACGGCTGCCCGCTACAAGATACCCGTCACCTGGGTAATCTGTAACAACCGCACCTACAGAATCCTCAGGGACAACATGGACATCTACCTGAGGGATATGTTGAAGGACCCCCAGCGACGGAGCGACTATATCGGGATGGACTTTCCGCTGCCTCTGGACCTGGCGGGCATCGCAGAGGGCTTCGGCGTGCACGGGCGAAAGGTGGAGACGCCCGGGGAGCTCCGACCCGCGCTGGAGGAGGCGTTCGGCCTTGGCGGGCCCGCCGTGGTAGACGTGGTGATAGACGGCTCTGGCTAACCCGATGCGCGGGTTTAGCTCCTTCACCTGCCCGACGTTCTCAGCACCGGTGCATTCCACGCCGGCTACCGCTACCAGGACATAGACCCACGGCCGGACCTGGGGAAGTACCTGGCCATCTACGAAACTGGCATGGACCCGGTGGGGGCGGCGGAGATTCTGGATGCCCGGTGGGACTGGTTCGTAGAGAACAAGCGGCGCACCGATACCATCCAGCCGGTAAGCAGGGGCCTGTATCGCGGGCTCTATCCGCCCGCGTAGGCCCCTGAGGATGCCCCGGCGCTCCCGACGGCCGGGCCCACGTCAGGCCGAGAAAGCCCCGATGGTGGCCATGAAGGACTCCCTGGCGCCCTCTCCGAACTCGAAGGGCGCGATGACCGGGAGCCCGATGCCCAGGGAGCGGAGCTCCTCCACCTGGCGGCGGCAGTCCTCGGCTCCGCCGACCACTGCCAGCTCGCTCTGCATCCTCTCGCTGACCGCGGCGGCCGCCACGTCCGCCTCCCCCCGGTCAACGGCCCGCGAGATGGTATCCACTTCATCCCTAAATCCCATCTGGGCGAAGTAGTTACGGTAGTAGTCCATGGTGAAGTAGCGGGCTATGCGCATTTGCAGCCTGGGTCGAACCAGGTCCACATCCTCCACCACCGCCGTCCTCACGTAGCACGCCACGTCTATGTCTCTGGGATCGCGCCCGGCCCTCGTTGCGCCCCGGCGCAGGTGCTCCATGGCCTGACGTATGTACTCTGGGGACGCCCAGTTCAGCAGCACTCCGTCGGCGATCTCCCCCGCAAGCTCTATCATCCGCGGCCCCAGGGCAGCCAGGTAGATGGGCAAGTGAGGCCGCGCTACACTGAAGCCCAGCACGGATTCCTTGAGAGAGAACACCCTTCCTTGATACGTGACCCGGGCTCCTCGCAGGAGCCTGCGGACGATCTCAACCGTCTCCCGCATGCGGGTTACGGGCCGGCGGAAGGGGATGCCGTGCTGGCTCTCCACCGCTATCTGGTGGCCCACCCCAAGCCCGAGTATGAAACGCCCCTGGCAGATTGCGTCCAGGCCGCCCGCGGCCATCGCCGTCAGGGTGGGGGTCCTGGAGAATATGGGGAGGATGCCCGTGGCCAGCTTGGCGCGCTGGGTGACGAAAGCGAAGGCGGTCAGCTGGGCTATGGCGTCGATGGCACCCTCGGGCACCCAGATGACCTCGTACCCACGGTCCTCCGCGAGGGCCGCCATGTCCTGCATATCCTGCGGAGTGAAGTGGGCCGCGGTCTCGAGGCGTACGCCCAGTCGTGCCATCTCTCCCTCCTCACAGAAGCCGCGCGTTATCACCATGACGCCTCTCCCACGGCGAGAGCGCCGAGTCCGGTGTAAGCGGGCGCCTCACATGATAGCACAATGCTTGAAGCTTGTTAGGGTCCTCCCCCCGGCTCTCCGGTCTCGACTATGGCGTTATGTCGAACTGAGGTGTATGATTGCAACGGCCCGAAGACATGACACCAAATTAGCGGGTCACCACGAGGGAGGTTAGCTATGTCTCTGAGTCCGGAGAAGCTCTTGGACATGTATCGCCAGATGGTCACCATCCGGAAGTTCGACGACAGGGCCGCGGAGGAGTGCCACAAGGCCACCATCCCTGGGGGGGTGCACAGCTACGTGGGCCAGGAAGCGGTGGCTGTGGGAGTATGCACCGCCCTGCGCAGGGATGACAGGATCGCCAGCACCCATCGCGGCCACGGGCACGCCATTGCCAAGGGCGCCGACATCAACCTGATGATGGCGGAGCTCTTCGGCCGGAGCAACGGCTACTGCAAGGGCAAGGGTGGCTCTATGCACATCGCCGACTTCAGCGTGGGGATGCTTGGGGCCAACAGCATGGTGGGGGGAGGAATACCCATCGCCACGGGCGGCGCTCTGGCGTCCAGGGTGGAGGGGAGCGACCGGGTCTCGGTGGCCTTCTTCGGAGATGGGGCCACCAGCGAAGGCTCCTTTCACAGCTCGTTGAACATGGCCGCCATCTGGAAACTGCCGGCCATCTACGTCTGTGAGAACAACCGCTGGGGCGCTACCCAGCCCGCTTCATCTGCCATCTCGGTGGAAGATGTGTCGGTGCGGGCCGTCGCCTACAACATCCCCGGCGTTACCGTGGACGGCAACGACGTCATGGCTGTGTACGAGGCCGTGGAGCAGGCGGTGCGCCGCGCCAGGGCTGGAGAGGGGCCCAGCCTCATAGAGTGCAAGACCTGGCGCTGGTCGATGCACAACGAGCGGATGGGGAAGGACAACCGGTCGCAAGAGGAGATCGAGGACGCGTGGCGCCACGACTGCGTCGCTCTGTTCGGGACAGGGCTGGTGGGGCAAGGGGTAACCACCCAGGACGGCCTCAAACAGATCGACGAGGAGGTATCGGCCGCGGTGGAGGCGTCGGTGGCCTTCGCCGAGGCGAGCCCCTTCCCGAAGCCGGAGGACGCGCTGCTCCACGTTTTCGCTCCCTAAACAGCCCGGCGACCCCCAACCTAAATGGGTGAAATGGCAGGAGGAGACATGCGAGATATAAGCTACAGCGACGCAGTGCTCGAGGCCATCAAGGAGGAGATGAGGCGGGACCCCCGGGTGTTCATGCTCTGCGGAAGCGGCTTCCTAGCCTACATGTCCTCGCTGGCCGACGAGTTCGGCGGGAACAGGGTGCTGGAATGCCCCATCGCCGAGGACGCCGCCGTGGGCGCCGCAGTTGGGGCGGCATGCAGCGGGCTGCGCCCCATCGTGAACCCTGGCCTGATATCTTTCTCCATGAACGCCATGGACCAGATAGTGAACCAGATGGCCAAGGCCCACTACATGTTCGGTGGCCAGGCCGCCTTTCCCATGGTCTTTCAGTCGGCGTTCGGCGGGGGGAGGTCGGCCGCGGCCCAGCACTCCCAGAGCCCTCACTCCTTATTTATGAACCTGGCCGGCCTGAAGATCGTCATGCCCGCCACCCCCTACGATGCCAAAGGGCTGATGAAGAGCGCCATCCGGGACAACAACCCGGTGGTGTTCCTCGAGCAGCAGATGCTGGGCCGCCTAGGGACTCAGGGCCCTCCCGGTACCCGGCTCCCGTATCGGGCCGACGTGCCCGAAGAAGAGTACACCATCCCGATTGGCGTGGCCGACGTCAAGCGCCCGGGGACCGATGTTACGGTGGTGGCCATCTCCAAAATGGTGCTGGAGGCCCTCGAAGCCGCCGAGGAGCTGGCGGGAAAGGGGGTCTCTGTGGAGGTGGTGGACCCGTTGACCATAGTGCCCATCGACAAGGAGACAATACGCGCCTCGGTGCGGAAGACTGGCCGCGTGGTCATCGTGGACGAGGGCCCGGTGACCTGTGGTGCTGCCTCCGAGGTCGTGGCCATGATCACCGAAGACCCGGCAACCTTCCGGGCGCTGAAGGCGCCACCCAAGCGTGTCTGCGCCCCTGACGTGCCTCTGCCCTACAGCCCGATAATGGAGCGGTTCTGCTTGCCAGACAAGGACAACATCATTCAGGGAGTGGAGGAGGTGATGGCGGGGTAATGTCTATCTGGCTCACCTCGGAAGCCCCCCGTCAGGAGGCACCTTGGTAAAGTCCGGCGGGATCCCACCATTGAATAGCTCCAGCGTAGGCCTGTTCCCCAATAGCCGGCCCGTGGTCCGTGGCGTGCGGGGGATGGTGTCGAGCGGACACTACCTCGTGTCCATGTCGGCCATGCGCATGCTCCTGAGTGGCGGCAACGCCTTCGACGCGGCCGCCGCTGCCGGGTTCGCCGCCGCCGTCATGGAGCCCATCTCCTTCACCCTGGCGTCTGAGGGGTCTTTCAGCTTCTACCACGCTGCCACTCAACAGATCCGGGTACTCTGCGGCCAGGGAGTGGCCCCCAAGCGGGCCACCGTCGATTTCTACCTGGAGAAGGGCATGGACCTCGTGCCCACCGGTCCCGGGCCGAACTCCGAGCTTGGCTTCACGGTGCCTGGAGTGGTCGACGCCTTCATGCTTATGCTGGAGACGTACGGGACCAAGAGCCTTGGCGAGGTGCTGGCGCCCGCCATCGAATACGCCCAGGGCTCCCCGATGACGGACTACCTGCGAAGCAGGCTGCATGGCGACAAGTGGCTGGCGGACCAAATCAAGTCCCAGTTCCAGCTGTATCCCCCGGGCGGTATGGAGACTTTCTACCCCGGGGGAGAGCCTCCCCAGGTGGGAGAGCCGCTGGTCCAGAAGGCGCTGGCAGGCACGTTCAGGAAGCTGGCCCACGCCGAGCGGGAGGCAGGGGGACACAGGGTGGCCGGCATCAGGGCCGCTCGAGATATGTTCTACCGCGGGGATCTCGCCAGGACCATCGCCGCATGCTCGGAGAGGGTGGGAGGCCTGCTGGACTTTGAAGACCTGGCCAGCTACAGCGCCACGTTCGAAGAGCCCATCAGCACGACCTACATGGGCCACGAGTTCTACACCCAGTCTGTCTGGACCCAGGGAGCGGTGACCCTCCAGGCGCTAAATATCCTGGAGCACTTCGACCTGCGCGCCATGGGCTATAACTCAACTCAATATATCCATACCGTCACGGAGGCGCTGAAGCTAGCCCTGGCCGACCGCAACGCATATTACGGCGACCCGAATTTCGCCAGCGTGCCCATCGCCGGGCTCCTGTCCAAGGAATATGCCGCCTCCCGTGCCCGGATGATACGGCCGGATATGGCCTGGCCGGAGTGCCCGGACCCAGGTGACCCATGGAGATATTGCGTGGACGGAACACCACCTGCCCCAGTGGCCATAGCCGCGACCGCCCCGACGCCGGGGGAGAGAGGGGAGCATGACGAGCGGGACACCACCCACTTCGTGGTGATGGACCGGGACGGGAACATAGTGAGCGCCACCCCCAGCGGCGGCTTCTTCGGAACCTCCGTATTCTTCCCGGAGCTGGGGTGCACCATCAGCAACCGCAGCGAAATGTTTTACGTGGATGCCCAACACCCCAACGGTATCCAGCCCGGTAAGCGGCCCCGAACGACCCTGATCAACTACATAATCTGCAAGGACGGCCAGCCCGTGATGACCACCGGGTGTCCGGGGGGGGACAGGCAGGCCCAGGGCAACCTCCAGCTTATCCTCAACGTGCTTGTCTTCGGGATGGACCCCCAGCAGGCGGTATCGGCACCTCGTTTCGCTACCCAGAGCATGATCGGGTCCTTCCACCCCCACACCTACCGGCCCGGACAGTTGGATGTGGAGCCTGGGATATCAGGGGAGGTCCGCGCCGGCCTGCAAGCCCTCGGCCACAAAGTCGTGGAGGCCTACCCCGTCGGGTTCACTGCCATAGTCACCCAGCGCGACCCCGACACCGGGACCATGAGCGCCGGGGCAGACCCGCGGCGTACTACCTACGCCATCGGCTGGTG
This sequence comes from Dehalococcoidia bacterium, assembly GCA_965247055.1. Taxonomy (GTDB): domain Bacteria; phylum Chloroflexota; class Dehalococcoidia; order Lucifugimonadales; family JAGWBF01; genus CBDFGE01. The sequence continues at coordinate 433,560 of CBDFGE010000005.1, read as the reverse complement.
ACGGTAGCGGCGGACGGGGAGCGAGGGCGGAGTCGGTGAGTTTCAAGATGGTTATGCTGCCTCCCGGCTACCACGAGGACTGGCCGCAGCGGGTAGCGGAGACCGTCCCAGGGGCCCAGGTGAGGGTCTTCTCCAGCCCTGAAGAGGCTCTCCCGGAGATCGAAGACGCCGACTGCGCCTACGGGTACCTGCCCGCAAAGATGTTCGCCTGCGCGCGGAGGCTTCGATGGGTCCAGTGCTACGCCGCCGGGCCCGACCCTTCCTTCTACCACGACGCTTTGGTGAACAGCGATGTGACGGTCACCAACTTCCGGGGCATCTACAGCGACATCGTGAGCCATCACGCCCTGGCCCTACTGCTGGCGCTGGCCCGGCGCCTGGACCGCTACGCCCACCAGCAGGCACAGGGGGAGTGGGAGCCCGCCCCTCGGGCGGCCCACCTCCCCGACAGCACCGTCGTCGTGGTGGGAGTGGGAGGAATCGGAGCGGAGGTGGCCCGGCTGTGCAAGGCCTTCGGAATGACAACGTTGGGTGTCGACCCGCGACTGGAAGTAGCGCCCGACTACCTCGACGAGCTGCATCCCCCCGACGGGCTGGATAGTGTGCTGCCCAGGGCCGATTTTGTGGTCATCACCACCCCGGACACACCCCACACGCGGGGCATGATGAACGCCGGTCGCTTCGCATTGATGAAGCCCACGGCCTATCTGGTCAACGTCGGACGGGGAGCATGTGTCGTGCTGCAGGACCTGGTAGGCGCCCTGAACTCGGGCGCCATCGCGGGAGCGGGCCTGGACGTTTTCGAGACGGAGCCCCTCCCCCAGGGCCACCCCCTCTGGACGACGCCCGGCGTAATGATTACGCCCCACGTTGGTTCCCGTGACGCGCCTCACCTGCCGGAACGGCGCACCCATGTCTTTCTGGAAAATTGCCGGCGCTTCTCCCGGGGCCAGTCTCTAATCAACGTGGTGGACAAGGGAAACCGGTTCTAGCCCGGCCCCTCCGGGACGGACTGCCTAGAAGTGGCATATCCTTGACAGCCTCGGGATGCCTTACTAAAATGGCTGAGGTGAGGCTGTCAAGTGGGATAGATCCGCAGGACGGATATCCCAAGCGTAGATTCCAGACCAACACAGGGAGGTAACGATGCTCACACGACGTGCGGCCGGCCGCATCTACAACTGGGACTGCTGTATTGGCAGGAATGGCATCTCGGGGACCGGCTTTCGTGAGCCGATCGACTTCGCTGTGGGCTCCGACCGCAGCCTGTACGTGATAAGTAGGGGCACCGAGTTCAATCCCAGCCAGGGCGTGACCAAGTGCACCCTTGACCACGAGCTCGTGTGGGATGACCGGGGCCCTGGGTTCGGGGGTGGGAAGTCCCCCTGGCCCACAGCGATTGCCGTGGACAGCCACGAGAACATCTATATCGCCGACGAGTCCACGAACACGTTGGTCATATATGATAAAGGTGGCGATCTGTTAAGTAGCTGGGGCACCGCAGGTTCCGCCGATGGGGAGCTAGGTGGGCCCTCGGGTCTGGCCTTCGATGGGGATGACGGCCTGTATATCGCCGACAGCCTGAACCACCGAGTCCAGAAGTTCACCAAAGAGGGCCGGTTCCTTTCCAATTGGGGCAGCCAGGGGAGCGGTGAGGGCCAGTTTAACATGCCCTGGGGCATCACTGTGGACAAAGAGGGCAACGTATACGTGGCCGATTGGAAGAACGACCGGGTGCAAAAGTTCACCTCCGAGGGCCAGTACCTGGCTACCTTCGGTAGCTCGGGAGCGGGCGACGGGGAGCTGAGCCGGCCCAGCCGTATAGCGATCGACAGCGAAGGGGATGTGTACGTCACCGACTGGGGAAACTTCAGGCTCAATATATATGCGCCCGATGGAGTCTTCATCACCGCGTTCATAGGAGATGCGGAGACCCTGTCGCCGTGGGCCCAGGCCTTGGTGGACGCCAATCCCGACTGCTTGAAGGCGCGCCGCCGGACCGATCTGACCCCCGAATGGCGATTCGGCAGACCGATAGCGGTGCAGGTGGACGATGACGGCAGGATCATAGTGCTGGAGGCCCAGCGGCACCGCATGCAGATCTATGTCAAAGAAAGGAACTTCGTAGACGCCCAGTTCAACCTGTAGACCCGAAGCTCGATGAGAGACTCCGTGGGCCTATAGCTGGCCGGGCGCCAATAGTCACGGTGGAAGCCGATTGACCTTGAATCATTAAAGGATTATAATAACCCCGTGCCTAGACGTGGGGGATGAGTTGGGGGCGGACCATGGGCCCGCTGTAAGTAATTAGCGGCCACAGATCGATAACCAGAACATTACAAAAAGGAGGCAGCGGAATGGCCAACAAAGACATAGCTTTGATGGCGCATCTGATGCGTCGTGTGGGTTTCGGGGCGACCCGGGACGAGCTGGAGGCTCGGGTAGCCAAGGGGTATGAGGCAACGGTGGAGGAGTTCTTGCATCCCGAAGATCAGGAGCCCACGGACAGGTACGACATCCTGCGCTACCTGCAGTGGACCTACAAGCCGGCGACGCTATACGGCATGGGAGCCGTTGAATGGCTGTATTTCATGGTGAACACCCAGCGGCCCCTGGAAGAGAAGATGGCCCTCTTCTGGCACCACGTATTCGCCACAGGCTACTCCAAGATCGACCACGTCCACACAGTGACCTCCCAGGTGACCATGTTCCGGGAGAACGGGATGGGAAACTATCGTGACCTCCTGTCCAAGCTGGCCCGGGACCCGGCGATGATCTACTGGCTGGACAACAACGAGAACCACGCGGAGGCGGTCAACGAGAACTGGGGCCGGGAGCTGCTGGAGCTGTTCAGTATGGGTGTGGGCAACTACACTGAGGTGGACGTTAGGGAGTGCTCCCGCGCCTTCACCGGCTGGACCATCAAGAACCCGATTCCCAGGGGACCCTTGGGACGGTACGACTGGTTCTTCGACTACAGAGAGGAGGACCACGACGACACCGAGAAGACCTTCCTGGGGCATACGGGGCGGCTGAACGGTGACGACATCTTGGATATCATCTGCGAGCATCCCGCAACGGCCCGGTTCATCTGCCGTCACCTCTACAACTTCTTCGTTGCCGACGAACCACAGGTGCCTGCCTGGTCGGTGACGCCGCCGGGGGACCCCGAGGCCATCGACACCCTGGCCAAGGCGTTCACCGAGTCCAAGGGTGAGATGGTGCCGGTGCTACGGGTGCTGTTCAACTCCGACTTCTTCAAGAACGCCCGCTTCGCCAAGATAAAGAGCCCCGCCGAGGTGGTAGCCGGTACCCTGCGTCTGGTCGGTGGGGCCGAGTTCCCGGCGCCTGGCTACGGGGAGCTGGCCCGCCAGTCCATGTACATGGGGCAGGACCTGATGAACCCACCGAGCGTGGAAGGGTGGCACACGGGGACTGAGTGGGTGAACAGCGGCTCGCTGATGAGGCGGGTCAACTTCGCCGCCGGTCTGGTGGGGGACGCGGAGCGGCCTGGGGTGCGGTCCATGGTCGAGAGGCTAAAGGCCAGGGGTGAGATATCTGCGGAGGAGTTCGTGGACGCCTGCTTGGACCTGATGGGGCCGCTGGAGGTGGACCAGGGTACCCGGGACGAGGTAGTGAGTCACGCCAACGCGGGGGGAAAGCTCAGGTGGGGGACGGATGAGGAGAAGACAAGCTCCACGCGGCGGGTGACGGAGATGTTGCAGCTGATAGTCTCGTTGAGGGACTACCACTACGCGTAGTTAGAGCAGGAAAAGGAGGACAGGGAAGGATGGCAAGTAGCAAAAAGGACCCGGTGCTGGTGGTGTTGCAGCTATCTGGAGGCAACGACTACTTCAACACGGTGATACCCTATACGGACCCGCTGTACCATGATAACCGGCGGACGCTGGGGATACCGGAGGACCAGGTACTGCCGCTGGACGACGAAGTAGGGTTTCACCCGAACATGGGGCCGATGAGGGAGCTGTACAAGCAGGGGAATCTGGCCATCGTCCATGGAGTGGGGTATCCGAACTCGATAAGGTCCCACTTCCGGTCGATGGACATCTGGCACACATGCGAGCCAGACAAAAACGGGACGGAGGGATGGCTGGGGAGAGTGACGAAAGAGCTAGACCCGAAGAAAGAGAACGTGGTGACGTCGGTGAGCTTCGGGCCGAGCATGTTCCGAGCGCTGGCATCGCCTGGGGTGCCGGTGGCGTGTGTGGACGACCTGGACACCTACGGGTTTTTGCCTGGGATCGCGGAGCAGGAGCAGAGGATGAGGATACTGGACCGGTTTGCGCGGCTGTACTCGCCGGCGATAGGGACGGGTCCGGTGATGGACTATCTGGGGCAGACTGGGCTGGACTCTCTGGCCGGAGCGGACATACTGAAGGTGGCGCCGGAGAGCTATAGCTCGAACGTGGAGTACGCGAACACTACGATAGCGAAGAAGCTGAAGGGGATAGCGCAGATCCACTTTGCGGACTTGGGGACGCGGATCTTCTACTGCGACCACGGGAGCTTCGACACCCACGCGAACCAGATGGGAGAACACGCGCGGTTGTGGAAGGACGTGTCGGAGGCGGTAGAGGACTTCATGGAGGACCTGAGGGAGCACAACGCATCGGACAACGTGGTGCTGTTTCTGTTCTCGGAGTTTGGACGCCGGGTGAAGGACAACGGGTCCGGTTCGGACCACGGATCGGGAGGAGTGGCGTTCATGGTAGGGGACCCTGTGAAGGGAGGGCAGTACAGCGAGTACCCGTCGCGGAAGCCCGAGGACCTGGAGCAGGGTGACCTGGTGCCGAACATAGACTTTCGTGGGGTCTACAGCTCATTGCTGGAAGACTGGATGGGTATGGATGCGATGCCGATAGTGGGTGGGAGCTTCGAGGGGGTCAAGTTCCTGCGTTAGGTCGGCGGTGACAGGGAAGTAACTTCTAGGGCCGGCGAACGTACCTGTCGCTGGCCCTAGTGCGATGAGGACAAAACGCTCTGTTTTGTCCTGTGACAGGGCCTTCCAAACCTAGTGAGGCGGTGACACGATGCTCACGCAGACAGTAGCCGGCCGGGTATGGGATTACAGCCATAATGTGGGAGGACGCTACACAATAGAGCCTGCTGCCGCTGCCATAGGGCCGGGCGACGTAGTGTACGTTCTCAGCAAGGGGATCGAGCAGATACCGAATGTTGCCTGGAACAAGACCAATCACCAGGCTACGATCTCCAAGATCACCACCGGAACAGTACCCCGGGACGAGCAGCTGCTGAACCAGTTCAGCAGGTCGGGCGACGGCCCCGGAGAGCTCATCTGGCCGGCCGGAATCGCTGTGGACAGCCAGGAGAACGTATACGTCACCGACGAATGGCTGAACCGCGTATCCATATTCGATAAGGACGGCAATTTCCTGACCATGTGGGGCACAACTGGAGGAGCCAAGGGCGAGATGTCCGGCGCCTCGGGTATAGTGATCGATGGTCAGGACGACCTCTACATCGCTGATACGCGCAACCATCGCATCCAGAAGTTCACCAAAGAAGGAAAGTTCCTTACTGGATGGGGCAGCAAAGGCAGTGGGCAAGGGGAGTTGGACTCGCCCTGGGGCATCTGCCTGGACTCCCAGGGATATGTCTATGTGGCCGACCACAAGAACAACCGGGTCCAGAAGTTCACCCACGATGGAGGTTACGTAGCTACCTTCGGTAAGCCCGGGACCGGTCGCGGCGAGCTGAGGCGTCCCTCCGACGTGACGGTGGACCCCGATGGCGACGTGTACGTGTGCGACTGGGCCAACGACCGGGTCCAGACCTTCGATGCGGACGGTAAGTTCATCACCAGCTTCGAGGGGGATGCCCAGGACCTTTCCAAATGGCACCAGGAGTCCATCGATGCGAATCCGGACATGGCGAAGGCTCGCCGCCGGGCCCAGAATCTGGAACTCACCTACCGTTTCGATATGCCCAGAGCAGTGGAGTTCGACGCGGCAAAGAACCGGCTGCTGGTGGTCGAGACCAATCGGGGCAGGATCCAGATCTACAACAAGCTGAGGGAATACCTCATGCCCCAGGGGAACCTGTAGGGTAACCGCGGCGCCCCGACAAAGTCAGTTCGACGCCGAGGCCCCATCGCTATACTCACTGAGCTACCCGATCCAGCAGGCGAAGGTCGTACCGGCGTAGGCGGCCGAAGCGTTGCGATTCTCCTACCAAGACCCGTCCAGACTACAGTGTGACCGGCCCATGGACGCAGAGAAACAGCAACACTATATCCAGATGGCCCGGGACAATCCGAACATGTTGTGTTCGGAGGTGCCCGAAGAGATCCTCGAGCAGGCCAGCTACGACGGCGTCGAACCATCGGACTTTTTCAAGACGTTCCTGGAGGCCGGGTACACCCAGTGGTTTTTTGGCAAGTACGGGCGCACACCCATGTCCAGGGAGCAGATCACCAACGGCATTATCGCCGTGTGGGTCAGGGCGTGCCGCCTGTACATAAGCCACGTAGTGAACCGCACCGATCCGGAGTGGGATAAGCGCTTCTTCTCTGACGAGAGTCTATACGGTCGGTAGGTGTCAGGGCAGCAGAAGCACCTTCCCGAAGACATCCCTGGAGGCCAGCAGCCGGTGGGCATCGGCGGCCTGGGAGAGGGGCAGGGTGCGATAGATGACCGGCTTGAGCTTGCCCTCCACGACCAGGTCCATTACCAACCTCAGCTCTGCCATGGTAGCTATCCTGGCGCCCACCAGCCGGAACTCATTGCGGAAGAATGGGATGATGTCGAAGGGGACCACCTCCCCGCCGTGGCCGCCCACGACGACGATGACGCCGTCCTTCTTCAGGCACTGAAGGCTCTTCGTAAATACCTCGCCGCCGATGTGTTCCATGATCACGTCCACACCACGGCCCCTGGTTAGCTCCAGCACCCTCTGTACGAAGTCTTCACGAGCATAGTTAATGAGGTGATGGGCCCCCAGCTCACCGGCCTTCTGGAGCTTCTCATCGCTACTGGCGGTGGTGAAAATCGTGGCGCCCGCCAGGCGGGCCACCTGAATGGCGGCGCTGCCGACGCCGGAGCCTGCGGCATGAATAAGGACCGTCTGGCCTGGCTTCAAGTCCCCACGGTTGATGAGGACGTGCCAGGCGGTGCCGAAGGCGGTGGGAGTGGCGGCAGCCTGCTCGAAGCTGACGTGATCGGGCAGGGGATGAAGGGAGGCGATGGGCACCTTTACCAGCTCGGCGTAGGAGCCCGGCGTCCCGCCACGACCGAAGGAGCGCTCCTCCAGGCACAGGTTGGTCCGGCCCGTGATGCAATATTCACACGCATAGCATGGCAGACGGCTCGTGACCCAAACCCTGTCGCCCTCTTTCAGCGAGGTCTCGCCGTTCCGGATAGCGGCGGCCTCGCCGCTGAACTCGGTGCCCAGGATGTGGGGCAAAGATATCGGGAACCTGGATACGCCCGCCCTGATATCCAGGTCTACGTGGTTCACGCCCGTTGCGCGGATCCGGACCACGGCCTCGCCGGGGGCCGGCTCGGGGTCGGGCGCGTCCTCATAAACAAAGACCTCCGGGCCTCCATACTGGTGGAACCAGGCCACCTTCATCCCTATCTCCTCCTATACTTCCAGGGTACGCTGGGCAACAACCTCTCCGATGATGTGGGGAGAATGGTCCCACCCCCTCACCACAAGTTCCAGTGTCACTCCGTGGGACTCCAGAAGGTACACGTTCCTGTTTGCCGTCTTCCCCAAGATTGGTCTAACGCGCCTGCCTCGCCCTGGTCCGACCTTAGCCCGCCTCCGGCCTCCAGCGTTGGACCCTCACAACCTCCTCACGCTCCAGCCGTTCGATGTCGGCCCCACTGTAGCCGAGGTCCCCGAGCACCTCCGCCGTGTCCTGACCGAGGAGCGGGGCGAAGTTACGGAAGCGGGGCGGGGTATTTTGGAGCCGGAAGGGAGAGCCCAGTTGGCGTACCTTGCCTTCGAGGGGGTGGTCTAGCTCCCAGACGGCGCCCCGGTCCCTTGCGAAATCACCGTCGACGGCCTCGTCCACCTCCAGGAGGGGGACCACCGAGATGTCCACGGGGATGATCTCCATCCACTCGTCTCTAGTCCTGGTAAGGAATAGCTCACGGACGTCTTTGACCATGGCCTCCATCTCTTCGTCGAACTGGCGGCCTCCTGAGCCCATGCCCAAGGCCAGCGGGAATCTACCCTTGTACTGGGGACGGCCGATAACGTCGCAAAGCTGGTCCCAGAAGTGGGTCTCCGCGCCGGCGGCGTTGGCCAGGTACCTGCCGTCCTTGCACTTCAGGTGCCTTACGCTCAGCTCGTCACGCTGTGGGGTGCGGCCATAGTGGAGGTAGTTCACCGTAGTCGAGCCCATGAGGGACATTCCCGCCTCAGTCAGAGACAGGTCTATGTGCTGACCCTGGCCGGTGCTCTGCCGTACCAGAATCGCCGACTGGATGCTGATGACGGCGCACGCGGAGGCAAAGGTGTTCAGTCCTGGGAACAGCAGCTCGCCGGGGTCGCCGTCGCCCCCGGAGATCAGTGCGCTGACGCCCGACATCGCACGCGCATTCAGCTCCTGGCCCGGCCAGTCGGCGTACCGTCCCTCCTGGCCATATCCCGAGATGCTGCAGTAGATGATGCGCGGGTTGATCGCCTTCACAGTCTCGTAGTCCACCCCTAGTCGCTTGACCACGCCTCTCCGGTATGCCTCCAGCACAACATCCGCCGTCGCGGCCAGCTTATGGAATATCTCCCGGCCTTCCGGGGCCTTCAGGTTCAGAGCGATGCTCCGCTTGTTCCTGGCCACATAGTTATAGGCCAAGGCGCGGCTTTCCAGTTCGACATCGTCGACAGTGGGAGAGAAGCTGTCCCGGGCGCGACCTCCGCGGGCCACCTCCATCTCCTCGACCTTCAGGACGTCCATGCCCAGGTCGGCCAGCATTCCCGACGTAATGGGCCCCGGCACCAGCCGGGACAGATCCAGCATCCGATAACCGTCCAGGGGTAACGTTGCCATGGTGCATCCTCCTGCGTGCCGCCGGAGGGCTGGTATGCCACACGCCTGACGCTCAAACCGGCAGGCTTCGGTCTAGCCAGACTACCAACGTGCTGCCTGGCCCTGGGGCCTCCATAGACATGGCCGAGTGTAGCAGCGGCACATATGGCTGTCAACACGCACGCACAGGCCCTCTCAGCTCAAGACCCGACAGGTTGACGTCGTACCCAAGCCCCACCTCCCTCCGGACCCCCAGGCGCGGTTGACGGCTCTGAAAGGCGATGCTATACTCGTGCACGTTCGGGATAGGCAGTCCCAGTGGGCCTGGCGGGCCGGGCCCGCGACCCGCCCCCTTCGTTCGCCGCACCCATCTCCACTCGACGGCCAGGAGGAGCTATGGCACAGGTTTTTGAGGGCATCAGCGTGCTGGATTTCACCCGGGGCATGCCCGGGTCCATCGCCACCATGGTGATGTCCGACTTCGGCGCCACGGTCATAAAGGTGGAGCCCCCCGGAGGAGACCCCTTCCGCGACTGGCTCGGTGCCATCCAGTGGAACCGTGGCAAGAAGAGCGTCATCCTGGACCTGAAGGACGCCGGCGGCAGGGAGAAGGCCCAGCAGCTGGCCCGGCAGGCCGACGTCGTGTTCGAGAGCTTCCGGCCGGGGGTCACCGCGCGCCTGGGGATCGACTACGAGACGCTGAGCGCCTCCAGACCGGACCTGGTCTACTGCTCCCTTACCGGCTTCGGCCCCAAGGGGCCCTACGCCCACTACAAGGGGTACGAGGGCGTCGTCGCGGCCAAGACTGGGAGGATGATGGTCTTCGCGGGACAGAATCGGCGAGAGGGGCCCAACTATTCGGCGGTGCAGAGCGCCAGCCACTCCTCGGCCATGGCCTTGCTGCGGGGCGCCATCGCGGCCCTTTACGTCCGGGACCGGACGGGGCAGGGCCAGAAGGTGGAGACGAGCCTCTTCCAGACCATTACGACCTATGACCACAGGGAGTGGGTCCTGGGACAGATGATACAGAAGCAACCCGAGACCTTTCCTCCCGACCCGATGCTGGGACGCGGCCGGCCCAGCCCCATGGGTTACCTGGCGGCCCGCACCCGGGACGGCCACTGGATCCAGCTGGCCAACATAGTGGACCGCCTCTTCCGCTCCATGATGCACACCCTCGACCTGGATTACATTTACGAAGACCCCCGTTATAAATCGGCCCCCAACCTTCCCTGGGAGGAGCGGGACGCCGTGGAGAGGATGATGCTGAAGCGCGTCGGCGAGAAGACCCTGGACGAGTGGTTGGATATCCTCGTGAACAAAACCCCCGATTTCGCGGTGGAGCGCTACATGACGGCCAAGGAGGGGATGGACCATCCCCAGGTGGTGCACAACGGCCACATCCGGGAGGTGGAGGACCCTCATGTGGGCACGATGCGCCAGCTCGGCCCCCTGGCGATCATGGCGGAGACTCCCGGAGCCCCCAAGGGTCCGGCCCCGGACCCCGGGCAGCACACCTCGGAGGTCCTGGCCCGCTTAAACGGGGCGGCCAGGAAAGCCCCCGGCAACGGCTCCCATCCCATGCCAAGCTACCCCCTGGAGGGCATTACCGTGCTGGACCTGGGCACGGTCATCAACGGCCCCCTGGCGTGCGCCCTCCTGGCCGAGCTGGGGGCGAGGGTCATCCGCATCGAGGCCCCCGCGGGAGACTACACCCGCGGGGTGATGGGTGCGCTGGCTGTCCACCGGACGATGGCCGGCACCGAGGGGATGTGCCTGAACCTGAAGACCCCGGAAGGCCAGGAGATCATGCACAAGCTGGCGGAGAGGGCCGACATCCTCCTGCAAAGCATGCGCCCCGGAGCCCCGGAGCGCACGGGTATTGGCTACGAGCAGCTCTCCAGAATCAACCCCAGGCTGGTGTACCTCTACGCGGCGGGATACGGCTCCACAGGCCCCCACGCCCACCGGCCCTCCATGGCCCCCATACCCGGGGCCGTGTGCGGCGGCGCCATGACCCAGATGGGCCGGGGCACACTCCCGCCTCCTGAGCAAGATATGACCGAAGAAGAGATCAGGGCGATGTCGTTGAAGTTCGACAAGGCCAACGACGGCAGCACCGATCACAACTCCGCCATGGGCAACTCCGTGGGCATGCTCCTGGGGCTCTACGCCCGGGAACGGACGGGCAGGGGCCAGTATGTCGTGACCACCATGCTGGGGAGCAACGCCTACGCCAACGCCGACGACTTCTTCTGGCACGAGGGCAAGCCCCCTCGCCGCCTCCCAGACCCCCAGGGCTACGGACTTCACGCCCTCTACCGACTGTACCCCGCCCGGGATGGCTGGGTGTTTCTGGCCTGCCCCTTCGAGGAGGAGTGGCAGGCCCTGTGCCATGCCCTGGGACGGCCGGATCTCCTGGAGGACCCCCGCTTCGCCACGAGCCAGGCCCGGGAGCAGAACGACGACGCGCTCGCCGAGGAGCTGGGGCGGGTGTTCGCCACCAGGGAGCCCCTGGAGTGGGAGAAGCTCCTCACAGATGCCGATGTCGCCTGCGTCAAGGCGGAAGACCGGGGGACATACCAGTTCTACTTTCATGATGCCCACACAGTAGAGAACGAGTTTCTTACCGAGGTAGAGGTCCCCAGGCTGGGCAAGCTGCTGCGCCACAGCCCGGTGGTCAGGTTCTCCCACACCGCGGGCAAGGCCGGCCCGGGCGTCTTGAAGGGCCAGCATACCCAGGCCATCCTCCGGGAGCTGGGGTACAGCGACGACGACATTCGCGACTTCAAGGAGCGAGGGGTGGCGGACTGGGAGGAGCCTTAAGCCGGCCCGCCCAGGCCGTGCCTCAGGGTACCGTGACGGCCTTGCGCAGGTCCGATGAGCGCTGTATAGCATCCAGCAGGCGGTACCTTCTCGCCGCGTGATCGAAGTCGGGCTGCAAAGACCGGCCCTCCCGTATGGCCCCAGCCAGGCGGTTGTATAGCTGGCCGACGTTGAAGGCCTCTCCCCGGGGCACCCCCTCGGGCACCCACGTCAACCGGTCCGGTATGGGAATGTCCCCCAAGACCCCCTCCCGGTCGCGGCTTCCCTGAAGCCACATCTGGCCGAAGAAAGTCGGGCCGGACCATCCGGCCACCAGGGTGCCCTCCCTCCCGTAGACTTCGATCCGGAAGCCGGTGCCGTGCCACGGGACCGTGGAGACGTGGACCGACGCGACGGCGCCGCTGGTGAGGTGGCCGCTGAACAGCACGTTGTCGGGAGAGTCCACGTCCACCGTTCCCCCGAGCTCGCCGGTCCGCCACACCGGGACCCGGACCGCGACCCTGGCCGAGACCTCCCTGAACTCCCCAAGACAAAAGCAGAGGACATCGATCGCGTGAGCCCCAGCTATGGTCAGGGTGTTCACACCGTTCCTCCGGTCGGCGTACCAGGCCCGGTCGAGGCCGTATTCAAAAATGCCCGGGAAGAAGGTGGTCATGTTGCAAGAGAGGACCTCTCCAACGTACCCCTCGTCCAACAGCTCCTTGAGACGCTGGGCGCCGGGGACGAACCGGCCCTGCAGACCGATCACGTGGCATGCGTTGTGGGAGCGGGCCAGGGCTGCGAGCTGCTCCGTCTCCTCAAGGTTCGCGCCCAGCGACCACTCGCAGAAGACGTGCTTGCCCGCCTCCAGTGCGGCCTTAACGATGGGATAGTGGCGGGGAACCCGCACGTTCACGCTGACCAGCTCGATATCGGGATGGTTCACCATCTCGTGGTAGTCGTGGAAGGCCATGCGCACTCCATAGTGCTTCGCCGACTCTTCCGCCGTCTCCCGGCTCTGGGTACATACGGCCATCAGATCGTACTCGGGCAGCCCCAGCAGCGCCGGAAGATGTGCCCTCTTGCCCCAGCCACGGTGTGGGCTGGCCCCCACTATGCCGATGCGCACTCTCTCGGGTGCCATTGGAAGCCTCCTTGTAGCGGTATCGAGTTCCTATCTGGCGGATTACCGACGCGTCAGTTCAGTCGCTGGAGGGGATGCGGCCGCAAGCCATCAGCCACATTCTCGCTATCTCCGGCCCCATGAACTTGAACTGCTTTCGCAGAGTCCGCTGGAGAGTGGGAAGGTCGTCCCCTTCCATGACAGTGTAAAACCAATCGCAGAAGGAGCCGTGCTCCCGCTGGATACCCTGGATAGTGCGGGCGTTGTCTATGCAGGCCTCGATCTTCTTCCGGTTACGGATAATCGAGGCGTCTTGAAGCATCCGGTCCACGCTCGGGGGGGCCATCGCCGCCACCTCGTCGATCCGCCAGCCGTGAAAAGCCCTACGGAAGGCATCCCGACGGTTGAGAATCATGCGCCAGCTAAGGCCTGCCTGGAACACCTGGAGGCTCATCGTCTCGAACAGGGTGTCGTCATTCTCGAGGCGTCTGCCCCATATCTCCGTGGCGTACCACTCCATTAACGGGTCGCCCTGCGCCCACCCCGGTAGCTGTTTGCCCTGCTCTGTCGGTTGCGTCATGCCACCTCTTTCCGCCCTTCCTAACCCAACATAGCTTCAGGGTTGCTACCCTTCTTGTAACCCCAGGGATGGGGCCTCGGGGTCCCTGGCTCTTCGGGCTTGGGGCAACTCCTAGCAGGCCGGCCCACCGAAGATGGCAGGTTCGATTTTCCTGGGTACCAGTTGCCCGTCGCGGGGGTCGCCGAAGAACCGCCCTCCATCCACCACCACCTTGCCCCTCAGGATAGTGGTAACGGGCCAGCCGGTGACCTCCCATCCCTCCCAGATGCTGTAGTCGCCGATGTGGAGGTCGTCCATGGAGAGGGTCTTATGGATGGTGGGGTCGATCAGCACGATATCAGCGTCGCTTCCCGGCGCGATGGCACCCTTGCGGGGGTAGTAGCCCATGATCCGAGCGGCGTTGGCGGAGGATACGTCCACGAACCGCTGGAGGGACATGCCACGTTTGACAACCCCCTCGCTGTAGGTTATGCCCATGCGGGTCTCGGCACCGTTATGGCCACCCACAACATCGTGAATCGTCCGTCCCTTTAGCTTGGTGGCAAAGTCGGTGCAGTATTCGTCGGTGCCCATGCTGTTGATCCCGCCCTTTAGCAGCCCATCCCACAGGACCAGCCGGTCCTCCTCGGACTTCAGGGAGGGATAAGTGTGGTACTTCATGCCGTCGGGTTTCTTGTAGTCCTCGGAGGTGAAGCTTACATAGTTGTGGAGGGTCTCGCCGTAGACCGGCAGACCCCTGCCCCTGGCCTCTCGAATAGCCTGCACCCCCTCCTTGGCGCTCACGTGAACGAAGTACACTGATGCCCCGCTCCACTCCGCCGCCCTCAGGACGCGATGAAAGGAGAGGTCCTCGGACATATTATTGTGCACCTCATGGAGATTGTACCACTCGGTGCGCTCCTCCGCCGTCAGCTTGTCGTACATGTACTGGACGATGTCATCGTCCTCCGCGTGGACGAGCACCAGGCCACCATGGGCCGCTGTCTGCTCCATAAGCGCCGAGATGTGTCCCATGCCCATCATCCCCCGCTGCTCCACTGGCCTGCTGGCCAGAGAGTTAACGTTGGTGGTGAAGACCTTGAAGGTCGGGAAGCCGGCCTCTATCGCTTCCCTCACCTGGCCTATGACCCGGGAAGGGACCGCTCCCCGGAGCATGCAGTGGAACGAGTAGTCGCAGTAGGTGTTGCCTCTCCACCTGGCCCTCCGCTGCTCCAGCGCCTGAAATATGTCCAGGTTGCCCTGCTGGATGGCGAAGTCGGTCATGGTGGTGGTTCCGCCGAAGAGGGCCGCCCTGCTGATCAGATCGGGGGGAGAGGTCTCCAGTCCCTGGTGTCCCCATATGGGCATCGCCGCGTGGGCATGGGGCTCAATGCCTCCGGGTACCACGACCTTGCCCGTGGCATCGATCACCCGGGCGCCGTCGTAGACGAGGGTGCCCGGGGCAGCTACTGCGGCGATCCTCTCTCCTTCTACGGCCACATCCCACATACCGACCCCCCATGGGGTCACCGCCTCGCCGCCTTTGATAGTGAGGTCGATCATACGCCCTCCTGGCAACCATGATAAGGCAGTATATCAGAACCGGTGTGGAGGCGTAGCGCGCTTCTTTATAAGGCAATTCGCGCGCTTGACAGACCCCGAGGGCGCCACTACAATTGCTCTCGCCGGGTACACCCTGTGGGTGGGCACCGACACGCCAGACTCGGGACCTTCTTGACGGACAGTATTCGGTCCAGCACGTTGTGCTCGCCTCGGGCGGTGCGATACCCGGTCATCGGAATCACCACCAAGGAGGAGAAGTTATGCCGGCTCTGGGAGTATCCCACGTATCCATCTGCGTAGCCGATCTGGAAAAATCACTGGCCTTCTACCGGGACCTGCTGGGCTTCCGAATCGTGGGTGAGCATGGCGCCGACGCCACCGTTCCCCCCGTTAGCCTTAGCTGCAAGAACAAGCACTCGGGAAGGGTGAGGGCGGTGGAGATGGCTTATGGCGAAGGGGACGTCCGTCCGCAGATATGGCTGGAGCAGTTCCTCGGCGATCCGCCCGACGGCACGGGCATAAGGCTGGACCAGATTGGTGTCACCCATCTATCCTTTACCGTGCCCAACGTGGAAGAGCTCACCAAGGAGCTTATGTCAAAAGGGGTGAAAGCGTCGTCCCCACCCGAGAGTTTGGCCGACGCGTCGGGTCACTACCATACGGTCTTCCTCCTGGACCCCGATGGGATAATGGTCCAGTTTGACGAGTTCCAGTACAAACGATAGGCTACCTTCCGGCGGACAGGTCGAGGAAGGCATCGGTCCCCGCCGGCGTTTCTCGACTCACCAAGGGACCAGGCGCAAGAGAGCCCGTCCGGTCCTGTACTGTACATCCGGCCCGGCTGGCGAGTAAGTCTCGCCAGCCGGTGCCTTCACTGGATAGGCGAGGGGTCCGGGTCGCTTGGCGTTGGTCTACTGCGGCTTCACAGGAGGTCTGCCATGGCTGAGGCCACCGGTAAAGCGCTACTGATCGTGACCGCGGACCCGTCCCCGGAATGGGACGATGAGCTGAACCGCTGGTACAACGAGGAGCACCTGGCGGACGAGCTAAGGCGGGTGCCAGGGGTCGTGAGCGCCCGGCGGTACGTGTCGTCTCCGGCCCTACGAGGGGAGATATTCGCCGCCAGGGGTGAGCCCAGGTTCTATCCACGCTACCTGGCCATCTTCGAGCTGGAGACGGAAGATGTCCTCCACAGCCCGGAATACCAGGCGTTCCTCACCAATCCCACCGAGTGGAGTAGGCATGTGGTCCCCAACGTGCCTATAACCGCGCTGGTGTACCGCCAGGTCTACCCAGAGTCGGGGTTCCTCACACGGCGTTAGGGGCACTCGGCTGGGGCCCGCATCGCTTGTGCCGGCGTTCCTGCTTGCT
The DNA here is from genome assembly GCA_965247055.1 of Dehalococcoidia bacterium. Taxonomy (GTDB): domain Bacteria; phylum Chloroflexota; class Dehalococcoidia; order Lucifugimonadales; family JAGWBF01; genus CBDFGE01. The sequence goes on along the minus strand of CBDFGE010000005.1, from coordinate 417,123 downwards.
GTAGTTGTGGCAGCCACCCGCCCCAAGGACCTTCGCAGGGGGGCTGCAGGAAGGATTCTAAGCCACCGGAGGGGGAAGACAATGCTGAAGATCGGACACTCGGTGACCCGCCCCGGCAGGAGGGCCAGCGACGAGCCGGTGACCATCAAGGTTCCCGAGGAGCTGGAATCGGTCCCAGGTATCGTCCAGAACCCCCACGAGGTGGACTTCTACAGCCGGGAATACCCTCTCGAGAGCCAGATCGTCGAGTTCACCGCCGACGCCGAGTGGCTGTTCTCCGTCTCCAACGAGGAGCAGCTGGAGAGGTACAAAGTTCACAACCGGCTGAACACACCTATCGTTATCGAGGCCAGGGATACGGCCGAGATCGAGCCCACGGCGGCGCCGGTGCCGGGGAAGGACGTCTCCCAGGAGATCAAGCAGAAGGCCAGGGAGCTGGGGTACGGCGAGGTGGGCATCACCCGCTTCGACCGGCGCTACGCCTACAAGCACAAGAGGGACTGGGTCAAGTTCCCCAGCGCCATCTGCCTGGCCATGGAGCAGGAGTACGAGCCCACCCAGTCGGCGCCCAGCATGTGGGCAGAGGGGCCCCACTTCGGCACCTATAGAAAGATGGGCGCGCTGGCCCTGGAGCTGGCCGACTATATCAGGAGCCTGGGCTACTATGCCCAGGTCCACACTCCCAACGACGGGAGCGCTCCCTACATACCCATGTTCGTGGAGGCGGGGCTGGGGCAGCTTGGGGCCAACGGCCAGCTTCTCTCCCCCCACTTCGGCTCGCGGGCGAGGCTGTGCGTGATCACCACCGATGCCCCAGTAACCTACGACCAGCCTATAGACTACGGCATTCACTCCTTCTGCAACATATGCCAGGTGTGCGTGAACCGCTGCCCGGGTCGCGCCCTCATGAGGGACAAGATCTGGTGGCGGGGCGCGGAGAAGCACAAGCTAATCCGCCGTCGCTGCCACCCCGTGATGGCCCGCTACGAGAACTGCGGCGTATGCATGAAGGTCTGCCCCATCCAGCGCTACGGCATGAAGGATGTGATGGACCACTACATCGAGACCGGGCAGGTGCTGGGCAAGGGCACCCACCTGCTGGAGGGGTACAACCTGGGCGAGATGGGCTACTTCGGGCCGGGGGAGCTTCCCAGGTTCAACAACGAGTTCTTCAGGTTTCCCCACGGCAGGACCGAGGATGTGCTATTCGAGGAGCTGAAGGAGAAGATCAAAGAGGGCAAGGTCCCCGGAGGCCCGGAAGGCGACGCCATCCTGCGGGAGTTCAAGGGACAGATACACAAGTATGTGACCAGGCCGGTGGGTACACCATCGCCTCAGGACTAAGACCTGGGGCATGCCAAAAGCCGTGCCGGGACCGGCCCCTATCCAGTCTCAGCTTTCTCGATAGCTCTTCGGGCGAAGCTCGTCTCGACAATGCGCTCGTAGGGCTGGGGAGAACGCACCAGGCCGCCTCCCAGCAAGATGGCCTGCAGGGTGTCGTACCCGTCTTCCCGCAGTAGTGGGTCGGTTGCCCAGGTATCTTGCGCCTTATAGCGGTCCACGGCCCCCACCACCACCGCCCGTTCCACATCAGGAAAGAAAGGCGAGACCACGTCGGCCACCGTCTCGGCGTTGTGCGTCGCCAGCCATCGCTGGGCCTTGTAGATTCCGTCGGTGAACCGCTGCACCGTGTCCCCCTTCTCCCGAAGAAAGGGGCGTGTTGTGGCGAAGGAGCTGTAGGAGACGTGGCCAGTTACCGGCCCCAACGCCGCGGCCAGGTGCCCCGAGCCCTCCTGGACTAGCTGCTCCGTGGCGGGCTGGGGGACCTGGATGAAGTCGCCCTCTCCTCGCCTGAAGGCGTCCATCGCCTCTGGGATCGATAGCCCATCCACCAAGCTGACCTCCGACATATCAACACTCTGTCTCTTCAGCGCGTACCGGAGGGAAGCCTTGGGGAGAAGAAGGGTTCCGACGGGGATCAGGGTGGCACCGTTGAGGTCCGTCCACCGGAACTGGCCCTCGGGGGCTCGGCCCACAAGGAAGAACCCGTCGCGGCTATTTATCTCGACAAAGTGGACCGCCACGTCCTTGGCTCCGGCATCGGCGGCGACCATGCTGGGAGTCGGGCCGGTCTGTATGATGTCGGCGATTCCCTCGGTCAGCGGGCTCAGCCTGCTGTGTCCCGGGGGATAGGTGGAGAACTGGATGTCCAGGCCCTCTCCCTCCAGGAAGCCACCCGCTACCGCCACGTACATGGGCGTATAGAAGAGCGACCGGAAGGTCTCCATTAGTCGCAACGGTTCTGCACGACCGCTCATGCCGCCTCTCCTCTCGCCAGGCTATGGAGTCTGTAGGCCGCCTGTCCCAGCAAGTTTATCATAACCCGGAAGGGGCGGATGGGAGACAAGGCATCCGCCGCGGGCCTTGAAGTGCTCCTGTCCCGGTGGCATAATCACGGCGGGCTGGAGGGATATGAAGCGGGCGCTGATAATCCGGCATGCGGCGGTGGAGTCGCTGGCCGAAAACTACACCAGAACTCTGCTGGAGCTCGGGTACGTGCTCGAGCCCTTGGACGTTTTTGAGTCCGCCCCTCGATACGACAAGTTCTCACCGCCCGACCTCGGCGAGACCAGCCCGGTCATCGTGCTGGGCGGACCCCTCTCGGCCAACGACCCGTACCCGGCCCTTTCCCGCGAGCTCGCCTACCTCAAGGACGCCATCGCCCAGGGTAGACCTGTACTTGGCGTATGCCTGGGGGCACAGATGATGGCCAAGGCCCTGGGAGGCACGGTAGCGCCCACGGGCGGCTACCAGTTCGGCCTCCGCAAGATACACGTTACCGCCGAGGGGGATGCAGACCCGGTGTTCAGCAAGATAGCGGCCCCCCTAGTGCCCACCCTTCACGGCGAGTGCTTCACCGTCCCCGACGGGGCCACAAAGCTGGCCGAGGGTTACATGCTCCGAAGGGACGGACGGTACCTACGAATCAACATGGCCTTCCGCTACGGCAACTCCTATGGGTTCCAGTTCGAGCCCCAGCTCACCCTCCCCGAGCTGGAGGTTTGGAACCGGGAGCTTGCCGGTGAGTACGACCTGATGGGATGCCAGTTTGATCCCGCCGAGGAAGCGGCCACACACCTGCGCGAGTTCGCCAGGTACGCCCCCATCTACGAGGCCCAGATGCGGGACGTGATGACTGCCTTCTTAGAAAACGCAGGGCTCGGTTGAGAGCGGGGATGCCGGAGCCTGGTACTGGGTCGCGGGTATGAGAGGAAGAGCAACAATCAGTCCCTACCGTGTAGCCATAGGAGGGCTCACGATATGGGCTTACTTCTCGTTAGGGATCAGCTTCCAGGCTGTTTCTCCTATATTACCCATCATCACCCGAGAGTACGACATCAGTTACGCCAGCGCTGGCCTGCTGGTGGGCGTCGTATTGATCATCCAGGGGGCCTTCTGCATTCCGCTGGGATACCTGACTGGGAGACTGGGCCTGAAGAGGATGTACACCCTCGCCTGGTTCCTGATGGGTACCCTGACGCTGGCGGCCCTGTCACCCAACTTCTATGGACTGCTCACCCTCCGGATACTGTACGGGCTGGGCACGGCAGTGGTGGTGACCGCCACCGGCCCTCTCATAATGCAGTGGTTCAGGCCGAGGGAGCTGCCTGTGATCACCAGCCTCAACACGGCGGCTGTATCTGCGGGGTTCATGTTGTCCGTGTCCACCGCGGCCCCGCTGGCCGACATCATCGGCTGGCAAAGGGTACTGGGCCTCTTCGGAGGGATGGGTCTGGTGGGGGCCTTCGCGTGGGCCTCCTGGGGTAAGGAGCGGGAAGGGCCAGGCCCTGTGATCGCTCCCATCTCACTGACGGAGACCTGGGACGTACTCAGAAACCCGGTCGTACTGTTGCTGGGACTGGCAAATGCGGCGGGCCTTGCCCAGTACCTGGCTCTAAGCGGCTGGCTACCTACCTTTTACCACCAGACCAGGGACATGTCTCTAACGGAGGCTGGGCTGGTCGTTAGCCTGCTTCCGTTTATGGGCATCTTCGCCGTTCTGCTGGGAGGATTCCTGACTCGAAACATCAGGTCCCGAAGGGTGTTCTTCATAGTGCCGGGCCTGATGCTGGGACTGGGAGGCCTGGGCTCTTTCCTGCTCGACAACGCCATCCTCACATACGGCTCCGTCGTCCTGGTGGGATTTGGCACCTGGCTGTACATGCCCGCGTTCTTTGTAATGCCGATGGAGCTGCCCGGCATGACACCCCAAAAGGTCGCCATCGCATGGGGCTGGCTGATATCTGCGTCGGGGGTAGCCGCCTTCGTATCTCCCCTGGTCGTGGGCGCCCTGAGGGACTCCGTGGACAGCTTCATACCGGGGTTTCTGATTTTTGCCGTGCTCTCCTGGTTCGTGGTGATCGCCGGCCTGGTGCTGCCGGAGACCCGAGTCAGGCCCGCCCGGCTCCCTGGGCCGGCGGCATCACCGGCGGCTGGAGGGGAGTAAGCGCCTGTGGGGCACGCAAGAGCGAGCCGGCTGCGCCTAATGCCCCGGTAACGCAGCCGGCCCTCATATCTATCCCCTCGTCCTGGGGGAAAACCGCTTCAGACCTCTGAAGGCTATTCCTGGTACCGGATGTAACAAGGATACAACGCCCCAAGGAAAGTTTCAGTGACGAAGGTCACACACGAGGCGGTGTTGGTGCTCTTTACTCTCATCCATAAATAAGGAGGGCGGCCTTCAGACCCCGCCGGGTCTAAAGGCCGCCCTCCTTATTCCCGCCTGGGAGTGCCGGTCAGCCGGCCAGGTTGCTCTGGGCCCTGTCGTAGACCGACGTATTAAGGTGCTTCTCCACCTGCTTCTTGAAGTCCCGGAGCATGTCATCGCCTTTAGGGCCATCCGAGACTTCACTTGCCTTTATCTTCTCCTTCAGCTCCTCGAAGAGGACGTCTTCAGCCCGGCCATGGGGAAAGTTGAAGAACTCGTTGTTGAACCTGGGGAGCTCCCCCGGTCCGAAGTAGCCCATCTCACCCAGGCTGTACCCCTCCAGCAGGTGGGTGCCCTTCCCCAGCACCCCTCCCGTCTCGATGTAGTGGTCCATCACATCCTTCATGCCGTAGCGCTGGATGGGACAGACCTTCATGCATACCCCGCAGCTTTCGTAGCGGGAGAGGACCGGATGGCAGCGCTTGAAGATGAGCTTGTGCTTCTCCGTTCCCCGCCACCAGATCTTATCCCTCATGAGGGCACGACCGGGGCATCGGTTGACGCACACCTGGCATATGTTGCAGAAGGCGTGGATGCCGTAGTCTATGGGCTGGTCGTAGGTCACCGGGGCGTCGGTGGTAACGATCATGATCCTGGCCCGGGAGCCGAAGTGGGGGGAGAGGAGCTGGCCGTTGGCCCCAAGCTGCCCCAGCCCCGCCTCCACGAACATGGGTATGTAGGGAGCACTGCCGTCGTTGGGACCATGCAGCTGGGCGTGGTAGCCCAGGCTGCGTATGTAGTCCACTATGTCCAGCCCCAGGGCCGCTATCACACGATAGGTACCGAAATGGGGGCCCTCTGCCCACATGCTGGGCGCCGACTGGGTGGGCTCGTAATCCTGCTCCATGGCCAGGCAGATGGCGTGGGGGAACTTGACCCAGTCCCTCTTGTGCTTGTAGACGTAGCGCTTGTCAAAGCGGGTGATGCCCACCTCGCCGAATCCCAGCTCCCTGCACTTCCCCTTGATCTCCTGAGAGATGTCCTTCCCAGGCACCGGCTCCGCCGTGGGCTCCAGGTCGCCGGTGTTTACCCCTGCCAGGACAATGGGTTTGTTCAGCGTGTTATGGCGCCTGTACTCCACGACCATTTCATCCGTGAGGACAGTGTGCAGCCAGTTATACTCGGCGGTGTACTCCACCTGCTGGCTGACCAGGGGATATTCCCGACTGTAAAAGTCCACCTCATGGGGGTTCTGGACAATACCCGGGACCGATTCCAGCTCCGCCGGAACGTTGATGGTCACCGGCTCGTGGCCGGCCGTCCTGCCGGGGCGGGTCACCGAATGTCCGATCTTCAGCATAGCCTCTCCTCTCAATCTCCACTCCCTGGAAATTACGACATGGACAACCAGATTACCTCGTAGTGTGAGGCAGAACGCGTTCGTTGTCAAGCATGGGGTCTTCCCGTAGCGCGGACCACACAGAAGGCACCCACTGCCGCGTACCCGGGGACCCCAGCCGATTAGACCGAGCATTAATAAGTGGACAGTTACGTTAGCATATGCTAACATACTTCATGGTCGATCTGGCTTTGCGTGCTATAGCTGAACCCCGCCGGCGGGAGATCCTGCGGCTGGTCCAGGATGCTGAGCTCTCCTCCGGGGAGATCGCCGCCCATTTTGAGGTGACCCGCCCCGCTACCTCCCAGCATCTCAGGATTCTGGCCGATGCGGGGCTGGTCTCCGTACGTAGACAGGGCACGCGTCGTCTCTACCGGACGCGCCCCGAGGGGCTAGCTGAACTCAGAGCGTTTCTGGAAAGTTTCTGGGACGAGCGCCTCGCGCTACTGGCGCGGGCGGCTGGGGAAGAAGAGCAGAGGAAGAAGGAAGGAGGTCCGGAGATGACGTCGTCCGGCGAGACGGGAATAATCGAGAGGGAAATCCGCATCTCCGCACTGCCAGAGACGGTGTTTCCCTTCTTCACGGAGCCCGACAGGATGGTCCAGTGGATGGGAATAAGCGCCACCCTCGAGCCCCGGCCCGGCGGCGTCTTCCGAGTTAGCATAAACGGTAGGGACGTCGCCAGAGGCGAGTACGTGGAGGTCGTCCCCAATAGCCGGGTGGTGTTCACCTGGGGCTGGGAGTCCGAGGGCAATCCCATACCTCCCGGGTCGACCACGGTGGAGGTCTCCCTCGTCGAGGACGGCGGCGGGACCATTCTGCGCTTCCGCCACCTGGGTCTGCCTGCCGAGCAGCGGGACGGCCATGCGGAAGGCTGGGACCACTTCCTGCCCCGCGTGGCCATGGTGGCCGAGGGAGGCGACCCGGGGCCGGACCCCTGGGCGTCCCCCGACGGGTAGAGTAGCTATCCGAGAGACTCAAACCGAGAAGGAGAGCGTCGTGCCCAATCCAGTGGTACATTGGGAGATCCAGACAAGTGAACCCGCCAAAGTCCAGGAGTTTTACGCCGGGTTGTTCGGCTGGCACGTGGATGCCGACAACCCTATGAACTATGGGATGGTGGACACCCACACCGAGGAGGGAATCAACGGGGGGATAGGCCCTACTCCGGGTAGCCCCAACCGTGTGACCGTCTACGTGCAGGTGGACGACCTCCAGGCGTACCTGGACAAGGCGGAGAGCCTGGGCGGCAAGACGGTGGTACCTCCCACCGAGATTCCCGGTGTGGTCACCTTGGCCATGTTCTCCGACCCGGAGGGTAACGTCGTGGGGATGGTCAAGGGCTAGGGTCTAACCCCAGTCCTTCGCCTTGGGGACTTTCTGCGGCCCCTCTATGGGCTCGGCATGACTGACCACGATGTTGAGGGTGCCCTCTCGCCTGGAGACTTGACCACGCACCTTCAGCACCGGCTCCTTCAGCGCCAGCCGGTGCCGGGCGAAGGTTGCCGGCCACACTACCAGGGGGATGTGCCCGAACTCGTCCTCGAGGGTGATAAACACGGCCTTCGCCAACGGCCTCTGCCTGCGGATCACCAGGCCGGCGACGGTCACCTCTTCCCCATCGCCCAGGCCCGGGATATCCTGGCTGGTCAGGATGTCCTGGCCCAGGTGTGGCCTCAGGATAGCCATCAGGTGCCCCTGGGGATAAAGGCCCATGACGTGGTACTCCTCAGCCATCCCCTCCCATTCGGTCAGGCGCGGCAACTTGGCCATGCTCTGCTCGATGGGTAGCTGGAGCACCCGCTGGTCGCCGCTGGGGCGGTAGCGAAGCCCCACCTCCCACAGCGCGGTCCTCCGGTCTGACACCAGCGCGTCGAAGGCCCCCGCCATCACCAGGTTCTCGAGGGCCTCCCTGTGCAATCCCGTACGGTCCATGGCGTCGGCAAGGGAGATGAATGCCCCCCCTCTCTTTCTGGCCTCGACAATGGCGGAGGCGGCCGCATCGCCCACTCCCTTCACGTTCAGGAACCCCAGAAGGAGGGACGCGTCTTTGATGGTGCACTTCTCCCCACCGGCGTTGATGTCGGGATTGAGAACGGCGATCCCGTGACGTCTGGCGTCCTCCTTCAAGGTCTCCAGGTTGTAGAAACCCATGGGCTGCTGGTTGAAGATGGCCACGAAGAACTCCAGTGGGTAGTAGTACTTGAGCCAGGCCATATGATACGCCGTTACCCCAAAGGCGAAGGCGTGGGACTCGGGGAACATGTACTGGCCGTTGAACTTCTTGAATATCTTCTCGGCGGTTGCCTGGGGAACGCCTCGCTCCGCAGCCCCTTTCTTGAACATGTTCCGGTACAGCTCTATCAAAGGCCGGTTGTTCTTACGGCCAAAGGCCCGCCGAAGCCGGTCCGCCTCGGCGGCGCCGAACCCCGCCACGTCCATCGCCAGCTGGTTCACCTGGTCCTGGAACAGGATGACCCCCAGGGTCCGCTCCAGGGCACGCCTCTCCAGCGGGTGGTCGAACTCCCAGGGAGCGCCGCCGGCATGGCGCCGGATGAACTGCGTGACCCCATCGTTGGCCCCCACTCCGGGCCTCACCGCCGCCACCTCGAACGCCATCTCGGTGAGGGCCCGGGGCTTTATGCGCACGATGGTCTGCATCTGGGCCGCGGACTCCACCTGGAAGATTCCGACAGTATCGGCCCTGTGAAGGGCACCGTATACTGCCCCGTCCTCAAAATCGATCCGGCTCAGGTCGATGTACCTCCCGGTGCGCTCCTCGATAAGCTGAAGGGCCTCCTGCATCTGGGAGAGGGCGCCCAGCGCCAGGAAATCTATCTTGACGAAGCCGGCGTCGTCTATGCTGTCCTTGTCCCAGTGGCATACGTAGCGCCCATCGATGGCCGACTGCTGCACCGGCACCATGTCTATGAGGGGACGTGAGCTTATGACCATCCCCCCGGGGTGCTGGGCCAGGTACTTGGGGAAACCGTCCAGCTGGGCCGCCAGGTCTATCAGGTCCCGCCACACGGGAGCGTGGACCTTGTCCCGGAAATCGGGAAGCTCCACCATCTCCAGTCGCAGCTCTCTGGCGCTGTATGAGTCCACCCTTTGGGCCAGCTTGTCCACGTCCTGAGAGGGCAGCCCCAGGGCCTTGCCCAGGTCCCGGATAGCCCCCTTCATCTTGTAGGTGCCTATCATTCCGGTGAGGGCGGCGTGGTCCCACCCCCATCTGTCGTGCACCCTCAATATCAGCTCCTCCCGGATGTTGCGGGGAAAGTCCAGGTCGATATCCGGGACCGATGCCATATCCTCAGGCAGAAACCGTTCCAGGGACAGACCGAACTCCAGGGGGTCTATGTGGGACAGACCGATGAGGTATCCCACCAGCATCGCCACTGACGATCCCCTCCCCCTGCCCGGTGGGCGCTCCTCCAGGGGGACCTCGGCATCGCTCGTACCCAGCGCTATCATTATCTCCCGGGCAAGCTGAATTATCTCGTGGTAAATCAGGAAAAAGCCGGCAAGGTCGTGCTTCCCGATCAGTCGGAACTCCTCCTCCAGCCGTGCCCTCACCCCCTGGCTGATGTCACCGTAACGGCGCCTGGCGGCCTCGTAGCACAGGTGCTCCAGGTAGGTCTGGGTTGTAAAGCCCTCGGGCACAGGATGTTCGGGGAACCGATAGCCCAGATCGCTGGCCAGGTCAAAGGAGCACCTGCCGGCTATCCGCAGGGTGTTCTCGATGGCTTCGGGCCAGGCCTCGAACAGCGCCGCCATCTCGGCCGGGGACTTCAGATAGAAGTGGCCGTTGGGCCGGCGCTCCCTGGCAGTCTCCTCCAGGCCCTTGTTGTTCCTGATGGCCACCAGGGCATCCTGGAGCCTGTGGCGATCGGGCACGTGATAGTGGACGTTGTTGGTGGCCACCACGCCGCTGCCCAGCTTACTGGCCAGCTCCACAAGGCGCCTGTTGCGTTGGGTGTCCCCTTGGACCAGGTTACGCTGAAGCTCCACGTAGACGTTGGGCGCTCCGAACCACTCCAGGTACCGTCTCAGCACCTCCTCCGCCTCCCCGTAGCGTCCCTCCATCAGCAGGCCGGGGACCGGGCCCTTCCCGCATCCCGTGAGCAGAAGCAGGCCCTCGGCGTGCTCGGGTATGTGCTTGGGGTCCAGCTCCGGACTCCTCCGGCCGGCACTGATGTGGGCGTAGGAGATGAGCCTGCACAGGTTGGCATATCCCTTCTGGGTGGCCGCGAGAAGGGTCACATGGGAGCCGCCCTTGAGGGTGACCTCCGCCCCGGTGATGGCGTGGATGCCCACGCTCCTGGCCACCTGGGCGAGCTCCATGGCGCCACACAGGTTGTCGTGGTCCGTGAGGGCCAGGGCCCTGTAGCCCAGCTCATGGGCACGTACCAGGAGCTCCCCGATGGATGAGGCGCCCTCCTGGAAGGAGTAGTTGCTGTGGCAGTGGAGCTCTGCGTAGGAGGTGCTCACTTTCTTCTTCTACCTCGAGCGTAGCGAAGGGTCTGGTGGGGATGGGGGATTCCATGGTTGCTGCGCTCAGAGTGGAATCTCAGGTTCTTCCCCTTCCAAATCCGGCACATCACCAGATTCGATTCTATCAGGGCAATCAGCGCCCGTAATATCGCAGTACCGACACTCAGCATGGCTCGGCGCTCGCTCAGGGGGAGTATGAGATTCAAGCAGGTCCAAAAAGTATGTCGCAGTGCTCTCAAAAGGCTCATCTATCGCCTCGGCGGGGATATCCGAGCGCCCGCCTGACTTATAGACAACGCATCCATGTAGCGTCGGTCACGTCCCATAGAGTGGTGTAAGAGTACGTCATCCTGTTGATATCGTCTAGGCCGCTGCCTCTGCGAGTTCGGCTCTGGGTAGAGCTTCGTTGGAGGTGGTTACCTCCTGTGTCATGTATCGACGGCCGACGGCCCACTCGTCGTGCTGCTCAGCTAGGACGGCGCCGACCAGGCGACGGACAGCTGGGCGGTTAGGGAAGATGCCCACCACATCGGTGCGGCGCCGTATCTCCTTGTTGAGACGCTCCAGGGGGTTGTTGGACCAGATCTTCTTCCAGTGGGCGACGGGGAAGCTGGAGAAGGCCAGGACGTCGGGTCCAGCCTCGTCCAGTCGAGAGGCGCCCTGTGGGAACGGGTCCTGGAGCTGAGCAATCACCCGCTCGAGTTGGGCATGCACCTCCTGAGGGGACGGCTGCTGGTAGATGGTGCGTACCATGGTGGCCACCCAGGGCTGAGCGCTCCTGGGGACCCGAGTGAGCAGGTTGGTCATGAAGTGGGTGCGGCACCGCTGCCAACTGGCCCCACCGAAGACAGTTGCGATGGCATCCCTGAGTCCCTGATGAGCGTCCGATACCACCAGTTCCACCCCGCCCAGGCCCCTGGCGACCAGTGAGCGCAGGAAGGCCAGCCAGAAGGCGCCGTCTTCACTGGTACCCACGTCCATCCCAACGATCTCACGCTTGCCCTCGCTATTGACCGCCGTCGCCACCACCACGCTGACGTTGACTATCCTACCGGCCTCTCTGACCTTCTGGGTTAGTGCGTCCAGCCACAGGTAGGGATATGATCCGCCGTCCAGCGGCCGACCCAGGAAGCTCTCCACCACCCCGTCCAGCTCCTGGCAGATACGCGACACTCGGCTCTTTGAGATACCCTCGCACCCAAGAGCCTTGACCAGATCATCCACTCGCCTCGTCGATACACCCTCCACATACGCCTGCTGGATCACCGCCAGCAGAGCTCGCTCGCTGCGACGCCGTGGCTCCAGCAGGCTCGGAAAGTAGCTTCCCTCTCTGAGCTTGGGTATCTGCAACTCCATGGTCCCTACGCGAGTGTCCCATGCTCGAGACCGGTACCCATTGCGCTGGGTCACCCGCTCAGGGTTGCGTTCTCCATACCCAGCACCGGTCCTCGATGACACATCAGCCTCCATGATCTCCTCGACCAGCACTCTCAGTGCCTCTCGTAGAAAGTCCACGTCACCGTCGACTCCCCTCTTGCGCATTAGCTCAAGCAGGTCCATCCTTTCCTTGACCACCGTTGTCCTCCTTTCTCAGGCTCGTCTTTGCCCGCTAAGGATGACGTGGTGGTCTCTCTTCATCCAGACCCTCTCCTCTTGTTACACCACTTCCTGGGACTCTACTTAGTCATCTCATCTGCCCCTTAATGGTTGTTGCAGGTAGTATACCAGGCACTATCTCTGTGCCGGGCTGCTACCCCCGCTGCTGGTACCAGCCTCCCCCCACCAGGTCCCGGAAGAGGGTGATGCGCCTTCCGTCGTGGGTGGCTACCACGTAGTACCTGCGGGCGATGGGCGCCGGCCTCCACCACTCCTCGGCTATCTCCCACAGGTCCTCTATGAAGGTTATGTTAAGCTTCCGCCCCCGCAGGATAAGGGCGACGGGCCTCTGGTGGCCGTCTTCTTCCACCTCCACCGGCGCCGGGAGGTTCAGGGGTCGAATTGCACCAGCGCCAGACGTCTCTCGGGGACCCTTGAGCACGGCTCCATCTCCCTCACTCGATAGATAGGCGGCCTGCGGCCCAGGCGTGCTTCCAGCTGGCCCACCATCTCCCTGAGCTGCTCTTGCCTGCGGATGCTCGAGAAAAGGCCTGCCTGTATCCCGGACTCGCCGGTAAACCCGGAAATGGTCAGCTTCATGTCCTCCAGGGGACCTGGCATGGACACCGTCTCCAGGACGCTCTTCAGGGCGAAAAAGGCCCTCGCTTTGCCCCTGGCCGCCTCCTTGAAGGGGAAGCGCCTCGTCCATGGGGGCTTCCGGAAGACCTCGCCCTCGAGGGTCGCTACGCGAACGCCCCTGCCCCTGAGGGCAGGGTGGGCGAAGACCCTGCCCAGCAGCATCTCTATGGCAGGCATGATGGCCTGGAGGGTTGTGGCGGGGGAGGGAAAGGCAAGGTAGTCGCTCACCGTCTCTTCCCGGACATGGGGAAGAAGCGGGCTGCGATCGATCCCATTGCCAAGCTCCCAGGCCCTCCTTCCTTCCTCGCCGAACTGGGCCTGCACCGAGTCCAGGGAGAGCGAGGCCAGCTGGCCCATGGTGTGAAGTCCAAAACGGTGCAGACGGACTTTGTTCCGCCAGGTAATGGGAAGCAGGTCTATGGAGAGCCCCTGCAGGAAGCCGGCCACGTCGGCGGGGACCCTGGTCGCCCGGCCTCCTCCGCTTAGCATGGCCGCGATCCAGGCGTGGTACTTCCCCTCCGCCAGCCCGACGCGGGGGTTCAGATAGGAGGGTGCCGCCTGGAGCAGCGACGCCACCAGCCCCGGCTCGCCGTGGTACATGCCTTCGAGTCCGTCCAGCCCCACATAGGCACAGCCAAGCTCAGCCCTTTCCACGAGGGGGCTTCTCTGGGCCAGTAGGTCCACAACTCCATCGAAGACGTCGTGGTAACGTGGCCAGTCTGCCTGGAGGAGGGTGGCCTCCTTGCAGCGGGACAGGGCCTCCTGTAAGGGCATTCCAGGGATAACTCCCCTCGCCTCGGGGGAGCCGTCCAGCACCACCTGCTTCGAGCCGCAGCTTTCGGTGGCAATGACGGGCCTCCCCTTTAGCTGGCCGTACCGCCGTAGCTCCGCTTTCATTGGGAGGTGGGTTATCAGCACACAGGCGATCTTCAAATCAACCCCTGGACAGCCGGGCTGAGTCGAGTGTACCGAACCTGCGTTCTGATTTCAACGGCCGAATGGCAGGAGTTTTCGAATTATGATTATACGAAGTTTAAAATCAGGAACAAAGTTACGCCGGCGTGTGAAACGCGGGCGCTGGGTGGACGGGGCCTGGTTTAAGGCAGCCTTAACCGGGCAGCGGGGGCTCATCGCCTATGATGCCCTCCGCCTCCAGCTCTCTGATCTCGTCCACGCTCATTCCCAGAAGGCTGCCATAGATGTACTCGTTGTGCTCTCCCAGGGCATTGGGGGGTAAGCGCACCGGCTCGTAAATCTTGCTCAGCTTCCACAGATAGCCGGGGTACCTGTATTTTCCTATCACCGGGTGGTCCAGGGTCTCGAAAAAGCCCCTGGCCTCCAGATGGGGGTCGGCATAAAGGTCCACCTCGTCCAGCACCGCCTCGGCAGGCACTCCCGCACCTTGAAGCAGGTGCATGACCTCTAGCTTGTCCCTATCCTGCGTCCACTCCTGGATGTGGGCGTCCAGCTCGTCCTGGTGCTCGTACCTGGTGAGGGGGTCGCCGAACTTCTCGTGCCGCGCCCACTCGGGGTCGCCCATCGTGTCGCAGAGGGCCCTCCACTCCTCGTCCCGGGCTACGGTGATAACCACCCAGTTCTGCTCGCCGCGGCACCTGTAGCAGCCATGGGGCGCCATGGACTGGTCCCGGTTGCCGATAGGGCTCGGCTGGCGGCCGTTCATCACGTAATCCATGATAGGCTCGCTCAGGTGAGTCAGGAAGGACTCCACCTGGGAGATATCTATCCACTGGCCCTCTCCCGTCCTGTTCCTGTGGTGGAGAGCCACCAGCACGGCGAAGGTGAGGGTAATGGCCCCGATGGCGTCGGTGTGATTGATAACCTTGGTGACGCTGGGATCCGTATCGGGGTATCCCCTGAGGCCGTGATGGCCCGTGAAGGCGTCCAGGACGGTGCCGAGGGCGACGTAGCCCTTGTATGGGCCCTCCACGCCCCAGCCGGGCAAGGACACGACGATAATGTCCTCCTTGACCTGTTTCATGGCCTCGTAGTGGATGCCCAGCCTTTGGGCCGTTCCCGAGGTGTAGGACTCGGCCATGATATCGCTGAGGCCGACTAATCTTTTGAATATGCCCAGCCCACGGGGATGGGTCAGGTTGAGAGTGACGCCGTACTTGTTCCGGTTGGCCATGTTGTGGATGGCCGCCCGGTCCCAGGAGCGTGGCGCCAGGGGGTCGTTGGACGCGTATCCCCTGCTCACGGGGTGACCGCCCGGGGCCCGTGTCTGGGACATGCGGGGGAAGGACTCGACCTTAATCACCCTGGCCCCCAGGTCTCCTAGAAGGGAGGTGCCCAGCGGGCCGGCCCACACCTCCGTGGAATCGATGACCGTTATCCCCTCCAGGGGTAATTTTAGCCTATTTACTGAGGACATGGCGACCTCCGCCTTCATTACCAGGCCGCCGGATGGGGCCAGCCGCCATGTTGGAGCAGTCCTGGAGTAGTAGCACGTGGACTCCCCGTACTGGACTTTCTCAGATCGCTCCCACGGACCGGAGGCGCACGAGGTCCCCTCGGGAATAGCCCAGCCGGTCGCAATAGATCTCTATGTTATGCTCCCCCAGTAGTGGGGCGGGACGCTGTGCGCCCCACGGCGTGCGTGTCATCATGAAGGGCGCTCCCGGGTAGGTTAACGTGCCCGCCCGGGGATGGTCCACCTCCACGAAGAACCCCCTTGCCTCGAGCTGTGGGTCCTCCAGCAGCCGGTCGGGGGTGTTGAGGGGTCCGCAAGGGACCCTGGCTTCCTGGCAAGACCGGAATATCTCCGCCTGGGTGTGCTCCAGCAGCCAGCCCAGCAGGATGGCATCGAACTCGTCCCGGTGGTCGCCGCGGGCGTCCCTGGTGGCGAACCTCGGGTCTTCCAGGAGGTCCGGTTGCCCCATGGCTTGGCACAGGCGCTGGAAGAAGTTCTCCCGCACCACCCCGAACACAACGTAGCCGTCCTGGCACGGATAGGCGCCCACCGGGTATCCGACGGGCTGGTAGTCCCGGTCGGTCTTGACCCCGGTGTAGGCGTAGTTAAGCGCCCGAGTATCCATGTTGCCCACCAGGGTCTCCATAGCGGATACGTCCACCCGCTGCCCCACGCCCTGGGCACGGCTCACCATGAAGGCTCCCATAGTTGCCACCGCCGCGGTCATCCCTGCCTGGAACCACGATATATGGGGCGCGTACCGTAGCGGCTCTCGGTCCGCCGATCCGTGGAGGTACATACGCCCGCTCATGGCGAACACCCCCATCTCCGTGGCCTTGTAGTCCCGATAAGGCCCACTCTGCCCGAAGGGAGTGACCGAGGTTATCACCAGCCGGGGATTCACCTCCTCCAGGTCTCCCTGGGCCAGGCCCAACGAAGGTAGAAAGGAGGGCGGGTAATTCTCGACGAGGATATCACACTGCCTGACCAGCTCCTTGAGAAGCTTCGCCCCTTCGTAGGTCTGGAGGTTAAGGGTGACGCCCTTCTTGCTCATGTTGAGGTAGAGGAAAAGGCCGCTCTTCTCGGGGTCGGGGAGGTCCTCGGGGAACGGACCCATCTTGCGGGCGGGGTCTCCCTCGGGGGGCTCCACTTTGATGACCTCCGCGCCGTAGTCGGCAAGGAGCTTGGCACAATAGGGGCCGGATATGGAGTGACCCAGGTCCAACACCCTGACATCTTCTAGTGCGCCTTGGAACATCGTGCCTCTAGGTCTGTATGGGGCCGGGGAGGACCGCCTATAGCCCCATGCATTCGGCCAGTTTATCCAGGTGGAAGTCGGTATCGCCCAGGCTGGCCTCGCTGATTTTGGACCGCATGGTGTATAGCTGCATGTCGTGCTCCACGGTAAAGGCGATGCCGGCGAAGATGGAGTGCCCAGCCACAGCCGCCTGCCTGCTGACGTTCCCCGCGCAGGCCTTGGCCATGGCCACCTCCTCACCTGAGGGCAGTCCTTGGGCCAGCTTCCAAGCTGCCCGGTATGTGACAACCCTGGCACCATCCACGGACACCCTCAGGTCGGCGCAGCGGTGCTGGACGGCCTGAAAGCTGCCGATGGGCCGCCCAAAGGCCACCCGCACCTTGGAATACTCCACCACCATGTCCAGGACCTTCTCGGCCCGCCCGACCATCTCGCCGCACTGAACGACGATGGCCCAGGCCGACGCTTTCGCAAGGGGGGCCGATCCCGTCCCTTCCTGTCCCACGACCCACCGTCCGTCCACTCTCAGGTCTCGGAACCGGACCTCATGCTGCTTGTAGTTGGCCACCGATTCCATGGGGACGGTCGTCAGACCTGCGGTCCCTGCGTCCACCAGGAGAAGGGTGACCCCGCCTCCACCGTCGGCCTTGCCGGTATGGGCAACACACAGGATATAGTCCGCTACGTGGGCGTAGGGTACAAAGAGAGCGTCGCCGTCGACGACGTAGCCCCCTCCGCCGGCAACGGCACGGATTTCAGTATGGCCGCCGTTGAGAGATGTGTGGGGGGCTGCGAGGGTCACTATAGCGTCCCCCCGCGCCATCCGGGGAAGGAGGTCCGCCTTCTGCTCCTCAGTACCGGCGTGAAGAAGCAGCTGGCCCGCCATGACGTTGGAGGCCAACATGGGCCCGGGCACAATCGCCCGCCCCAGCTCCTCGAACAGCACCACCTGGTCCAGGAGCTCTCCTCCGGCGCCGCCGTACCGGGAGGGAAAGCTGAGACCCAGCCAGCCCAACTCGGCCATCCGCTTCCATAGCGCAGGCGAATACCCCCGCTCGCTGGCCTCTAGGTCTCTGACCAGCGAGGTAGGACACTCGGCCTCGAGGAACTCCCGCGCCACCCGCCTAAGCATCTCTTGTTGTTCGCTAAGCCCCAGGTCCATGCTCCTACCCTGCTCCCAAAAGTTTCGTGGCCGCGCCGGCTATCTGGGCAGACCCAGGCCCCGAAGGGCGATGATGTTGCGATGTACCTCGGTGGTGCCTGCGCCATGGAGGTGCATACTCTCCCGGTGGATCCCCTCTATGTTACCAACCATCGGCGCCCACCTGGAGTCGTGCCGCAGCGTGCCGAAGGGCCCCAGGACCTGCATCGCGGCCTGGGCAAACTTCAGCCTCTCCTCGGTCCCGTGCAGGAAGGCGACAGAGGTCTCGGCATTGGGGACGGCGCCGGAGCTCTGCATCCAGGAGACCTTCCAGCAAAGGAGCCCCCACACCTCCATACCGACCCTCAGATCGGCCAGCTTGTGCCTGACGATGGGATCTTCCGACAAAACCCTGCCGTTGTAGCGCGTGGTCTTGCAGAACTCCACGAAGTCATCGAAGGTCCGCCTCACCCCGGCGTACCGGTGAATGCCGGACCGCTCGTAGTCCAGGGTGGTCATGGCATGGTACCATCCTCGGTTCTCCTCGCCGATCAAGCAGGACGCGGGGAGGCGTAGGTCATCGAAGTAGGTCTGGGCCGCCATGCCGCCGTTGATGTAGGGCAGGGGCCGGAAGGTTATGCCGGGGGTCTTGACGTCGGCGATGAACAGGCTTATTCCCCGGTGCTTGGGGGCCTCGGGGTCGGTCCGGGCCAGCAAGTAAATGTAGTCGGCGCTGAAGGCGTGGCTGGTGAACATCTTGGTGCCGTTGAGCACGTAGTCGTCGCCGTCTCGCACGGCCCTCAGCTCCAGGGCCCCCAGGTCGGAGCCCGCGTTGGGCTCGCTGAAGCCCTGGCAATACTCGGCCTCGCCCCTGGCTATGTCGGGCACGTATTTTTTCTTCTGGTCGTCGGTGCCGAACTTCATCAACGCGGGTCCCACAAACCCCAGGCCGATGGTGCCCGTCCGTGGCGCCCTCCAGTACCCCATCTCGTGACTCAAAATGGCCTGCTCTATCTGGCTGCGCCCTCCCCCACCGTACTCCTTGGGCCAGCCCACCGCCAGCCAGTCCCGGGCCGCCAGCTTCCGGGCCAGGGCCCGCCCGAACTGGTACTGCTCCTCGCTGTCGGCGCCGTAGACCTCCTGGCGCTCGGGAGGGACCTCGGCCTCCAGGAAGGCACGGAGCTCTTCTCGGAACCGTCTCTGATCCTCGGCAAACTCGAAGTCCAACCTCTCACCCCCCTCATTCAAGAGAATCGGGCAAGGGCAGCCGCGCCGGGCTACACCTGCCCCCCGAGCCCTAGCTTTTGACCAGGTCCCGCAGCGCCTCGGTGAAGGCTGGAAGCACCTTCTTCCAGTCGCCCACCACCCCGTATCGGGACTCCTTGAAGATGTTGGCCGAGGCGTCCTTGTTGATGGCGACAAGTACCTTGGCCCCGGAGCAGCCGGCCATGTGCTGGCTGGCGCCGGAGATGCCGACGGTAATGTAAAGGTCGGGGGTGATGGTCTTGCCGGTCAGACCGATCTGCCAGCCGGGGGGCACCCAGCCCGAGTCCACGGCAGCCCGGGAAGCTCCCACCCCGGCGCCTATGACCCGAGCGAGCTCTTCCAACTCCTTGAATGGCTCGGGCCCACCCAACCCCCGACCGCCGGCCACCACAATCCGGGCGTCCTCCAGCTTGACCCCCTCGGCCTCCTCTATTACCACCTCCGATACCTTGACCCTGGCGATCGAGGGGTCCAGATCCACTTTGAAGGGAGTCTCTTCGCCCCTCCGAGACCCGTCCGGCTCCAGGGGTTCGTATGCCTTGGGCCTTATCGTCGCCATCTGTGGGTTGTCCGGACAACCCACCGTGGCCATCGCGTTGCCACCGTAAACGGGGCGGCTGGCCAGCATCCTTCCCGTCTCCGGGTCGAGCTTTACTTCCAGGCAGTCCTGGGCCAGGCCTACCGCTAGCCGGAAGGCCAGCCTGGGGCCGATCTCCCTTCCGATACCCGTGCGGCCCAGAAGCAGTATGTTGGGAGAGACATCGCGGCACAAGCGCTCCAGAGCTGCCAGGTGCAGATCGGGCTGGTACTCCGCGAGGAGTGGGCTGCTCACGGAGTATACCCTGTCGGCACCGAAGCTGAAGGCTTCGCTGGCGGCACTTTCCAGGTCCGTTCCCAAGAGACCTATGGCTAGCTCTTGGCCCAGCCCATCCGCCAGCCTCCGGCCTACAGCCAGGACCTCCTTGCTCGTAAGGCCAAGCCGCCCCTCCGAGATCTCACCAACGACCAGGACGCCCGTAGCCTCCATCAGTATGGCCTCCCGAGATTACGATGGCCCCTTGAGCACCGCCCGTCCCCAGCGCCCGAGCAGGGGACGCTGACGAGCGCGCCATGGAGCTAGATAAGCTTGGCCTCCCTCAGCCTGAGGGCCAGATTCCGGCCGGCCTCTTCGTCATTCTCGCCCTCGATGAACTCACACCTCTTCTCGCTGACGGGAACGTAAAGGTCCAACAGGTCGAGCCGGGGCCTGATCTGGGACAGGTCCACACCCAGGTCCTGGGCGGACCACACCGTAGGCTTCTTGCGAGTGGCGGCCATGATGCCCCTCAAAGTTGGGTAGCGCGGCTGGCCCAACTCGTTGCTCACCGTCACCAGCGCCGGCAGCGAGGCCTCCACAACCTCGAACCCCTCGGGGATAATGCGGTCCACGATCACCTTGCCCTCGCCTACTTCGACCTTCTTGCCTAGGGTAACGCAGGCCACGTCCAGTAGCTCGGCGACGCCCAGGGGCACCTGAGCGTTGTCCCAGTCGGAGGCCTGGCGCCCGCAGATGATCAGGTCGAACTGTTCCAGCTTCCTTATGGCGGCCGCCAGCACGTGTGCGGTGACGTAGCTGTCGACCCCCCGAGCGAAGGTCTCGTCCTGGAGCAGCACCAGCTCGTCTGCGCCCATGGAAAGGGGCTTCTTCATCACGTCCAGGGAGAAGCCGGTGCCCATGGAGATGACCGTCACCGTCGCTTCCTGGGAGTCTTTGATCAGAAGGGCGGCTTCGACGGCGTTCTCGTCAAAGCCGTTGACCACCGGCGGGATGTTGGGAGGGGTGACCACCCGTTTCAGCTCCCCATCGACCCGGAAGGCCGACATGGGCATCTCGGGGTCTACGACCTGTTTCGCCAGGACGACAATGTTCAGGGGCATCAAGGCCTCGACATTTTAGAGGTGCCCGGCTAGCCACGGGAGCCAGGTGAAATATAGCACCGGCGCCCTGGAGTGTCAAATGAGTCGATCTTGGGCATTTCAGCGTATTCCACCGTTATAAAGCCTTGCCAGCCGAAGAAAAAACACTTATACTATGTCACCGTGTCCTGGGTGGAGTTCCAGGGGTATATTTGCCGTAGAGCGTAGGGTCCAGTCGGCCCAGCGTTGGACTTGTAAAGGAGGCGCAATGTCACTGCCCAAGGTCCTGGCCATCGGAATGGTCGTGGGGCTCGTCGCCATGTTGATCTCCCTGGCTGGAGTGCTGGCCCAGGGTGGCGAAGGTACCGTGACCATCAGGGACAGCGACGACACCAACTACAGCGACCTGCTCAGCGATATGGCCCACATTAACTTCACCGGCCTCGACGTCCTCCCCGCCGGCCAGGTTTACGAGGGATGGCTGGTGAACACGGACGCGGCCGGGGCTCCGGTTCGGGCGCAGAGCACCGGGCGCTTCACAGTGGACTCCGACGGCAACGCGGATATGACTTACCTTTCCTCGGGAGACGCGGCCGGTGAGAACATCGTGACCGAGTTCACCACCTTTGTCCTGAGCATCGAACCCGTGGACGACCCCGACCCGGGGCCTTCGGATGATAAGCCTTTCGCTGATTCCATCCCCGCCTCGGCGCTTGTCCACATCCGGCACCTGCTCTCGTCGTGGCAGGGGAACCCTGCATACACCGTCGGACGGTACGCCGGTGACCCCAAGGGCATCGCCGTAGGCCTGAGGGAGCAGACCTCGATCGCCCTGTTCCACGCTGGACTCTCCCACAGGTCTGACACTCTGGCCGACGTGCAAGTGCACGCTTGCCACACCGTGAACATCATAGAGGGGGCTGAGGGAGCGAACTACGACTCCTCCTGCGGGGATCCCGGGGACGGCTTCGGAGTGCTGAAATACGCCGCCGATACCTCCCTCCACGCCAGCCTGTCCATCACGGGGCTGGACGATGCGATGATAACGGCTCACAGCAGGGAAGTCGCAGCCTCGGCCAAGCAGGCAGGCCGCTGGGCCACGGATGCCCGGGATGCCGCCCTGAATGCTGTTGCTACCACCGATATAACGGCGGCGCGCCTGTTCGCCGGCAATGCGGAGTCGATCCTGACCAACGCCCTGAATGGCTTCGACGCCGACGCGGACGGGACCGCCGAGCGTATAACGGGAGAGGGCGGGGCGAAGCAGGCCTACTGGGCGGCCCAGGACATGGCCACCTTCGCCCTGGGCGGCGAATCACCGTCTCAACTGCCTGAGCCTCCCAAGACGGGAGACGCCGGCGTCCCCACCGTGGCCAAGGGCGCCCTCTGGGTAGGAGGCTTCCTACTGGTCGGCGGCATCGGCCTACTCCTCAGCGGACTGGTGACCAGAAGGATACGGAGGAGCCGCGCCTAGGCCGGACTACACTGTAGCATACTAGATAAGAGACCAGAGCAAGGTCTCAGAGGCCCCCGGGCACGTGTCCGGGGGCCTCTGGTTTGTAGATGCCCTCTCCGACGCTGGCCCGGTTAGTCAGGGAGGGCCGGGGTAACAGGTGCCCTACGCCTCTGATAGAATCCAGGCGTTCCGGTCCCCTGGATACCAACTCGACTCTGGCTCCTGGAGGACGCATATGAAGGCGC
The DNA here is from genome assembly GCA_965247055.1 of Dehalococcoidia bacterium. GTDB lineage: Bacteria > Chloroflexota > Dehalococcoidia > Lucifugimonadales > JAGWBF01 > CBDFGE01. Next base: position 394,594 of record CBDFGE010000005.1, on the reverse strand, counting down.
TGGTGGGGGGGAAGCTGATAGACGGCACCGGCAGCCCCCCGGTTGCCTCCGCGACCGTGCTGGTGAATGACGCCGGGCGTATCGAGGCGGTGGGACCAGAGGGGTTGGTCCCGCTCCCAGCGGGCGCCGAGGTCATCCCTATCCCTGCGGCTACCCTGCTGCCGGGACTCATCGACTGCCACGACCATCTGGCGCTTCACGGCTATGGCCTCATGGGAAGGTGGGAGCTGGACGAGCCCAGGAGCCTGAGGCACCTCCGGACGGCCAGGGCGATGGAGCAGACCCTTGCGATGGGATACACCACCTTACGGGACGCGGGCTGGCTGGACGCGGGGTTCAAGCTGGCCGTGGAGGAGGGACTGATCCCGGGACCCCGCCTGGTGATCGCCACCAGCCCCATATCCGCCACGGGAGGCCTGGCGGACCTCGGCAGTCCCTCGGGACATCACCAGCCACCTTACTCCAGCCCTAGTCTTCCTCTTGGCGTGGCCAACGGGGTAGACCAGGTGCGGGCCACAGTGCGTGAGGTGGTCAGGGCGGGCGCCGACGTCGTCAAGTTCGCCACCACCGGTGGGGCGAGCTCCAGACCAGGCCACGGCCCTAAAGACGTTGAGTTCGGGCCCGACGAGGTGCAAGCCCTGGTTGACGAGGCCCATGCCCTTGGAAGAAAGGTCATGTGTCATGCTCTGGGCGGCCCAGGCCTGAGGATGGCCGTAGAAGCGGGGGTAGACTCCATCGAGCACGGCCCATACCTGGACGAACAGCCGGGACTGATAGAGATCATGGCCGAGAGAGGTATGTTCTTCGTACCGACCCTCACGGTCTACGTCTACCACCGGGAGCGGGGCACGCCCCACGGCCGCGCCCGGGCTCTGGCGTTGCGTTCCCACCACCAGCGCAGCGTGAGGCTTGCCCTCGAAGCGGGGGTGAGGGTAGTGGCTGGAACCGACGCGGGAGGCTGGGTCCACGGGAACAATGCCCAGGAGCTGCAGTGCCTGGTTGAAGCAGGCATGACGCCTATGCAGGCGCTGGTTGCCGCCACCGGCCAGGCCGCGGAATGCCTTGGGCTTGAGAGGGACATCGGCACCGTCCAGCAAGGGAAGGTGGCCGACCTGCTGGTCGTGGATGGTGATCCCCTGGACGACATCGCCATGCTGCAGAAAAAGGAGCGTATCCTCTTGGTCATGAAGGAAGGCCGGATACACCACAGCCGGCCGTCCCGGACGGGCGGAAGCCGAGCCTAGCCCCCGGTCCGGTAAACCTCCACTCCCGCTCCCGAGAGCACGGCCCCCTTTATGGGCGGTCGGGTCTTCATCACCTTCACCCTTACCGCCGAAATCGGAAAGGAGCTGAGCGACCGGCTGGCGATCTCCTCTGCCAGCGCCTCCAGCATGTGCCGGGGCCCCCCTTCCATCACGTCCTTGACCACCCGGTAAATGTGAGTATAGCTCACCGTGTCTCCCAGGTCATCGGACCTGCCGGCGGCGGCCAGGTCTACCTCAACCTCGATGTCCACCTGATAGGGCTGGCCCAGGGACCTCTCTTCGGCGCTGCCCCCGTGGTAGGCGTAAAACTGCATCCCCTCCAGGATGATCCGATCGAAAGGCAATACTCACCTCCAGGCCTGGTATGAGGAGCCGCGTCCGGCTGCGGGTGGCCTCTACGTGTTTCCGCGCTCAGCTTCTTCGCGCGATGGCATCGGCCAGGGCCAGGAGGGACCGCGCCCGCTTGACCACCGGCACGTCTATCATCCTGCCGTCCAGGGAAGTGGACCCCCTCCCGACAGCTTCCGCCTGATCCCAGGCTTCGACCACCCTGCGGGCGTACTCGACATCTTCGAGTAGGGGGCTGAACATCCGGTTTATGGCGTCTAGCTGGGCCGGGTGAATAGCGAACTTGCCCCTGTAACCGAGCTTCAGGGCCACCTCGACGTCTGCCCTCAGTCCGTCCTCGTCAAGGTACTTTACGTAGGGGCCGTCCAGCGCCGCCACCCCGGCGGCCCTGGCAGCGATGGCCACCAACGCCCTGGGGAGGTACACTTCCTGTCCCATATCCGTGCGCTGCACACCCATATCGTCGGTGTAGTCCTCTGGCCCAAAGGCCAGGGCCACCACCCGCGGAGATGCAACCGCTATCTCGTGCGCTCCCAGTACCGCCCGTGCGTTCTCTATCCAGGGGATGAGCTTCACGTGGCCGGAATCCAGGTCCGCCTTCTTCTCCAGCACGCTAATCATCCTCTGGTACTCCTCCATGTCCGCTGCCGATACGACCTTGCCCACGCTTACACCATAAAGGTGCGGACCGATGACCGCGGCCAGGTCGTCTCGAGTGTATCCCGTGTCCATAGAGTTGACCCGCACCATCAGCCTCCGGCCACGGCGGGAAAGGGTGGATGCCACGTCTCCCACGATCTGTCTGGCATCAAGCTTTGCAGCCTCGGGCACCGAGTCCTCCAAATCGACCATGAGGACATCCGCGTCGAAATCCCGTGCCTTCTCAAGCATGTCCCGCCGGTTGCCGGGGACGAAAATCAGACTTCGCATGGCCTCCAACCCGGGCCTCCTCCAAGGTGCTAACCGCATCGACGCTGCGGCCAAAGTATAGCACCGGGGCCATCCGACCGGAAGACGTCCCACCGCCGCTCCGGGAGACCGCCGGCTGCACTACTCGACACGACGCTTCCGGCGTAAGCCTGGACCCCTTTCACGTCCTTCTTCAACCCAAAGAGGGTCAGCCTTATCCCCATGGCAGCCGCAGGCTAGAGCGGGGAGGCCGTTTCGGATATAATGTACCCAACCAGACGTGGGGGCTTTACTTTGGTCTCTAGGGACGAGTTCAGAGAGCTGATGTCGGAGTTCGCCACGGGAGTGACTGTAGTAACCACCCTGGACAACGACAACCACGTACACGGAATGAGCGCCAATTCCTTTACCTCCGTCTGCCTGGAGCCACCCCTGGTGCTAGTCTGTGTCGCCCACAGCACGAACACTTACCGATATCTGGAGAGCCGGCGGAGCTTCGGCATCAACGTCCTTGGCGGCCGCCAGGAGCACATAGGCCGTTACTTCGCCAGACGTCCGGAGGACAGGCATGGGGATGTGGAATACTCCTATTCCGTTACCCCCGGCTGCGGCGTCCCCGCCTTGAAAGGGGCGCTGGCCTTTTTCGGCTGCCAGGTAGTGGACTCCCACGTGTACGGCGACCACACCATCTACATCGGCGAGGTCAGGGAGATGCTCCGGGGCGAGGCCGCATCCCCCCTCCTGTTCTTTGAGAGCCGGTGGTATGGGGACGTGGATCTGGCACGCTAGGTCCGGGCTGCCTTAGGGTTCGTCGGATTGACGCTTGTGCCCGTTGGCGCTTTGGGTCTTGGAGCCCCTCCCGTCTTGTACCGTGTGGTCAGAGCCGTCCTGTTCCGGCAAACAGGCTATGGAGGCGACCTCATCGCCAGGGTCGGGCCTCCAGATGATGACACCTCTGGCATGCCTGCCCTGGAGCGAGATCTCCTTAAGGCTCGTGCGGAACACTTGGCACTGGCTCGAGACCAGCATAACCTGGGCATCCTGGCCTTCATTGACCACCCTCGCTCCGGCGACGAGCCCCGTCTTGCCGCTAATGGCAAAAGCGCGCGTCCCCATGCCCCCCCTGGCCTGGCGCCGGAACCGGGACATGCTGACCAGCTTGCCCAGGCCCTGCCTGCTCACTACCAAAAGGGCGTCCTGCGGCTGGACCATCTCCATGGCGACCACCGTGTCGCCTTCGGCAAGCCGGATGCCCCTTATCCCGCCGGCGCCCCTTAACCTGGGCCGGACCTCGTCCAGCGGGAACCGGACTGCTTGCCCCTTCTTGGTGACTATCATGACGTCGTCCCTCGATGTCCCAAGGCGCACCGAGACCAGCTCATCACCCGGCTCCAGGTCCATCGCGTTAAGCCCGGCGGCACGAATGTTGGCCAGGGCGTCCAGGTGCATCACTTTGATCTCTCCCCGCTGGGTCCCCATCACCAGACGCTCGCCATTACGGAGATCCGGGACCGCCACGATGGCGTTTACCCGCTCCTTCTCTCCCAGGCGAATCAGGTTTATGAGTGGCGTGCCCCGGGTGGTACGGGAGCTGTCGGGCGAGACGTGGAAGGACCGCAGCTGATACACCCGTCCCTTGCTGGTGAAAAACAGCAGAACGTCGTGGGTGTCCGCCACCACCAGGTCCTGCAGAGCGTCGTCTCCCCGGGTGGTCATGCCCCTGACACCCTTGCCCCCGCGGTGCTGGAGCGTGTAGGTAGCACAGGGTATACGCTTGATGTAGCCTCGTTGGCTAAGGGTAATAACCACATCCTGATGGAGGGTCAGCTCCTCCAGGTTGTAGTCAGCGGCCTCCTCGTCCTGTATCTCCGTACGACGGGGATCCCCGAACCGCCTCTTCAGCTTCCGGGTATCTTCCTTGATGGCCGCCAGCACCTCGGAGGGATCGCCGAGGAGCGCTTCCAGGTCGCCTATGGTCTTCAGGAGATCGCGGTACTCTTGCTCCAGCTTCTCCCGCTCCAGGGCAGCCAGTCGCCTCAGCTGCATGTCCAGGATGGCCTGGGCTTGGATCTCGGTCAGGCTCAACCGTTCCACCAGGTTCTGGCGGGCGGTACCGGCGTCCTGAGACCCCCGGATTATGGCTATGACCTCGTCCAGACGGTTCAGGGCCAGCCGGAGGCCGTCTACGACATGGGCCCTGTCCCGGGCCACTTTCAGCAGATGCTCCGATCGCCGGGTGATAACAGTCCGCCGGTGGTCGATGTAGAGCTGAAGGGCCCGCTTGAGACTAAGCATCTGGGGCTGCCCGTCCACGAGGGCCAGCATCATGACGTTGAAGGACGAGCGCATGGACGTGTGGCGATACAGGTTGTTCAGCACGATCTCCGCTTGAGCCTCGCGCTTTAACTCCACCACCACTCTCAGCCCATGGCGGTCCGACTCATCCCGCACATCGGAGATACCCTCGATCCTTTTGTCCCGGACCAGATGGGCGATCTTCTCAACCAGGGACGCCTTGTTCACCTGGAAGGGCAGCTCGGTGATGATAACCTGATGCCGTCCGCCTCTGAGCTCCTCGATCTGACTCCGGGCCTGGACCACTACCCGTCCCTGGCCCGTGGTATACGCGTCCCTCAGCCCCGAGCGGCCCTGGATGATGGCAGCCGTAGGGAAATCGGGCCCTGGGACCCGCTCCATCAGCTCCTCTACTACGGCCTCGGGGTGGTCGATGAGGTAGATTATCGCGTCACAGACCTCACTCAAGTTGTGCGGGGGCATGTTCGTGGCCATTCCCACCGCTATGCCCGAGGCACCGTTGAGCAGCATGTTGGGCAGCAGCCCCGGCATGACCGTGGGCTCTTCAAGGGAGCCATCGAAATTGGCGCTGAAGTCCACGGTGTTCAGCTCGATGTCCGCCAGCAACTCCTCGGCGATGGAGGCAAGGCGCGCCTCGGTATACCGCATGGCTGCCGGAGGGTCGTTATCGACGCTGCCGAAGTTACCCTGCCCGTCTACCAGGGGGTACCGCATGGAGAAGTCCTGTGCCATCCGCACCAGGGCCTCGTAGACCGGGGAGTCGCCGTGGGGATGGTACTTACCCAATACCTCTCCTACGATGCGAGCGCACTTCTTATAGGCGCTCGCGGGCCGGAGGCCCAGCTCATGCATGGCGTAAAGGATGCGCCTCTGCACGGGCTTCAGGCCGTCCCGCACGTCCGGTAGGGCCCGAGAGACGATAACGCTCATCGAGTAGCTCAGATAGGAGCTCCGCATCTCGTCTTCTATACGTACAGGCTCAATCTTCCCCCCTGCTGTTACCATATACCGCTCCTCACGAATCCACCTAGACTATTGCCGGAACTGTCCCAGGCATCGCGGTGCCACATCCCTGCCGCGGACTACGGGCCCCCATGCACCCGGGTGCTCCTGATGTATGCCTCCGCTCGCTCGCCCAAACCCGCAAACAGGTTCGAGAAGCTCTTTGGCACCTCGTCCATCCTCTCGGGATGGCACTGCAGTGCCAAGACCCAAGCATGCTCTGGACTCTCCAGACCCTCTATCACCCCGTCCTCCAGGGAGTAGGCTGACGCCAGCAACCGGGGGGACTTCTGCGCCTCCCTCAGCCCCTGGCGGTGGCGGCTGTTCACCCGGAAAAAGCCCCCCATACCCAGTATTGCGGCCATCTTGCTGCCCGGAGAGAGATAGATGGAGTGGCGGGCCGACTCCCAACCACCATCCGCCAGCACCGCCCCATGCCCTGGAACATCCCGGGGCAGACCCCCTCCCATCGCCAGGTTGAGGAACTGCATACCTCTGCCGGTGGCTAGGACCGGCATGCCCTGGTCCAGCGCCCACCGGAGGAGCCGTAGGTATAGCCGGTCCAGCTCACTCCTCGGCCCGGGCGTGACCTCTGGTTCTGGACCCCCATAGCTGGTGGTTAGATCGGCATCCGAACCGCCGCCTAGAAGGAGGCCACCGGCCCCTTCGAGTACAACGCACGGTGGCTGGGGCAAGGCCTCGGGGGTGATCTGCCGGGTGTCGGCATGGCTGGCCAGTGCCTCTAGACACCTCCCAGCATCCCCTACGTCGCTCGAGGTCACGGCCACGATCGCCATACTCCTACATTGTACCCGAAGAGGGCACGAATGAACAGTCTATCGCACGCCTGTTGCCAACTTTTCCTCCAGCCCGTATCAGCAGGCGCGCGGCCCCGACCCCTTTGCCATAGGCCGCGGAACCTGGTATCCTTGTAGAGGTTCAGAGGCCGTCGCAAGACAGGTAAGGGAAGTACCTCGACGATCCTGAAAAGGAGGTAGCCGTCCGTGCCCAGTTCGTTCTTGGAGTTCGTCAAGGGTTTGGAAGGCCTGGGAAACGTGGGGACTCTGAGCACAGCCGAACTGGAGGCAAAGGCACGACCCTTCGGCAGGGTCACGGTCGACGAGAGCCTTAGTTTCTCTTCCAACGTCCGTAACCGGAGCGCCGGAGTTTCCGTTGTCCTGGGCAGCGACCGGGTTCGCGACCGCGTACTGACCGAACGCCAAAAGGCCATCGTGGAGAAGCTGGACAGTACCCTGGAGCAGGTGCGGGCGTACCTGCAGCGGGCCCCGCTCATCTGCGTCAAGAGGGTCATCGGGGATAACGATACCTTCAATCCGAAGTGTACGCTGTACCTTTCAGCGCAGCGCCCTGACAATATTCGCCAAGCCTATCTGTGGACCAAGACCCTTCGGGAATACACTCCCCAAGTCCCCGGCCCCGACCTCTATCAGGTCTGCATACCCGAGTGGCAGGAGAGCGAACGCCAGGTCCTTATTTTCCCCGAAGAGGGTCTGACCGTGATCCTGGGATCGGACTATGTAGGTGAGGTCAAAATGGGCTTCCTTCGCATGGCCATGAGGGAGGCCAAAAGGGAGGGCATGCTGAGCCTGCACGCCGGCGCAAAGCTGGTGAAGGCACGCCAGAGAGACGGACAGGTCAAACACTACGGGATGCTCTTCTTTGGCCTCTCGGGCACCGGCAAGACGACCCACTCCTGTCACGACCACGGGTTCTCCGACGACGGTGAGGGCATCGAGATCCTCCAGGACGACATAGTGTTCCTCCGCAAAGACGGTGGCGCCCTGGGGACCGAGCGCGGTTTCTATCTGAAGACGGAGGGCGTGCGCCCCGGGCCGCAGCCGGTGGTGTTCAAGGCCCTCTCAGGCCCAGATACCCTGCTCGAGAACGTGATGGTGGACTCCGACGGAAGGATCGATTTCAACGACCTGACACTGGGCGGGAACGGCCGTGCAGTGATACCGCGGGAGTCCATGCGACCCAACGCCGGCGACCGCATAGACCTGCCGCCTCTCAGCGAGTCGGATGGTCTTATCATTGCCTTCATCACCCGCCGGATGACCGTGCTGCCCATGGTATCGAAGCTGAACCCTGCACAGGCGGCGGCCACCTTCATGCTGGGGGAGAGCGTGGAGACCAGCGCCGGAGACCCCAGACGGGCCGGCGAGTCGGTCAGGGTAGTGGGCACCAATCCGTTCCTGGTCGGGAGCGAGTCGGATGAAGGAACCTGGTTCTACGAATTCCTCTTAAGCCACAAAGAGAAGGTCCAGTGTTATCTTTTGAACACCGGCGGTGTCGGCGAGATCCGGGAAAGGGACGCTCAAGGCCGCTCCGTCGTCAAGCAAGGAGTAACCCGCGTAGCCATCGACGAGATGGCCGCGCTGATCCGGGGTATCGTCAAGGGTTCCATCGACTGGGAGCCCGACCCCTATTTCGGGACCCAGGTGCCTGCGCGGGTAGACGGTCTGGACCTGGAGAAGTTCGGCCTGAGCAACTTTTACAGCCAGGACCGGATCGGCGAGTACGTGTCCAGGCTTCGTGAAGAGCGCCGGGAGTGGCTGGGGAGGTTCCCGGTGCTACGGGAGGAGATCGTAAACGCATTCTCCTAGACGTAAAGTCAGCATTCCCCCGATATCAGACTGAGGAGGCAACAAAAACGTGGCATCAGCGCCGAGGACTTCGCTAGTGGAGGCCCTTGCCGGCTACCTTGCAAGACAGACTACGGAAGCGCAGCGCGACGGGCACCAGGAGCTCACCCGGTTCATCCAGTGGTGTGGAAGGGATCGGAGTGTTTCCGAGCTTACCCCCACCGAGGTAGCCGATTACGCAGAGTCGGCCGGTATGTGGGGAGCCGATTCGACCAATAAAATGAAGCCCGTTAAGTCGTTCTTGAGCTACCTGAAGGAACGGGGCATCTGCGACGTCAGCCTTGCGCCCCATCTCAAAGTGTCCAGGGCAAAGCAGAACTCTCGTCGTGTATACTTCAAGTCCTCGCTGGAGCAGGCCGAACTGAGCCCGCAAGGGTTCGCTAACCTTCAGGCCCGCCTGGAGGTGCTTAGGCAGGAGCGCGTGAGGGTCGTGGCCGACATCAAGCGCGCCATGGCCGACAAGGATTTCAAAGAGAACTCCCCGCTGGACGCCGCCAAGGAGCGCCAGGGCTTCATCGAGTCCGGCGTGAGGGACCTTGAGGCGATACTGGCCAACGCCGTCGTCTCGGATAGCGCTCCCAAGGGTGGCAAGCGAGTCCGGCTAGGGAAAACTGTAACGCTAAAAGACCTGTCCACGGGCGCCAAGGTCCGGTACGTGCTGGTGGACCCCAGGGAGGCGGACCCGGTGGCTGGGAAGATTTCCGGCGCCTCTCCGGTGGGAAAGGCCCTGCTGGACAAGGAGACGGGGCAAGAGGTTCAGATAACGGTCCCCAAGGGGACTCTCCGCTACGTAGTCGAGAAGGTCGAGGGATAGCGCGTCATGTGATCGGGCCCGGTCCGCCCAAGCCCGTGCCCTTACCCACCGGGACTGGAATCGGAGCCGCCCACCGGGCCACGCCCTCCGGCAGGATGCAATCCGCTTCCTGGCCTGCGAGCCTTCGTAACAGGTCAGCAACCCTGAGCTTTGAGACTGGGTGGCGCCATTCCGCGGCTATATCGGCCAGAGGCACCAGCACGAAGGCCCGCTCCGCCAACCTGGCATGAGGTATCTCCAGACCGGGCTCCTTTACGACTCTCTGTCCGTAGAACAGAATATCCACATCCATAGCCCTAGGCCCCTGTGGAAATGTGGGCACTCTGCCTAGGGCCGTCTCGATAGCTTTCGCCAGGTTGAGCAGGGCCCGTGGGTCCAGGGTGGTCGTGCCCTCGCACACGCAGTTGAGGAACCTGGGCTGCTCCTTGTAACCCCAGGGCTCCGTCTCATAGACGGGAGAGGTGCGTTCCAGGGCTACCTGACCCGCCAGAAGCTCCAGGGCGGAGCGTAGGTTGCTCTCCCGGTCACCCATATTGGAGCCCAGGCCCAGGTACACCCTTACCGTGCCCATCCCGGAGGCCTCCAGCCCCGGACTATCGCATCGCTCATCCTGGCTACCCGAACCATCTCTCTAACATCGTGGACCCGGACAATGTCCGCGCCTCCGGCGATGCACAGCGCCACCGCCGCGGCAGTCCCCTCCAACCGCTCTTCCGGCGGTAGGCCTCCGAGGACAAGACCGATGTGGGACTTACGCGACGGCCCGACGAGCACGGGCAGGCCGAGGGCTTTAAGATCAGCGAGACTTCCCTCTATCTTCAAACTCTGGTCCGCCAGCTTACCGAACCCGATGCCCGGGTCGACGATTATGTTCTCCCAGGGTACACCCCCCTCGAAGGCCGCCCGGGCCGCGCTGCTCAGCCCCAGGACGATGTCGGCCATCATGTTCCCATACTGGTGCCCCTGCTGGTTGTGCATCAGCACGACGGGCACCTTGTGCTCCGCCACCACCCCCAGCATCTCTGGGTCCGACCGGACTCCCCAGATGTCGTTCACCATGGAAGCGCCGGCTTCAAGGCTGTACCGGGCCACCCCAGGTTTGTACGTATCGACGCTTATAGGGATGGAGATAACCCCGGACAGCCGCTCGATCACCGGGATGACCCGCCTCAGCTCTTCCTCGACATCCACCGGGACCGCCCCAGGCGCATCGTCGTACCGTCGGGTCGACTCGCCACCGATGTCGACGATGTCGGCACCCTCGGACTCCATTTGAAGCGCGCGCTCCACGGCAGCGTTCACGTCGTACCCGAGCCCGTCGCCGGAGAAGGAGTCGGGCGTAACATTCACCGCCCCCATCACGTAGGTCCGCTCTCCCCAGCGGAAGGTCGTTCCTCCACAGGCGGTAGGGGCTGGGTACGACTCTCGGATAGTCATTGTCACCGCTCCGCGGCAGGCGCAGGCACGCCTGCCGCTGCTGGTAACTCATTGTAACACCAGGCCTGCGAGCTTGCACCGGCTATCCCTATCTGCTAGCATGGTGCGAGGCTGGCCCATACCCATCCTGGAGAGAACCATGACCGTTGAGAGGAAGACGGACCAGAAGCGGGAGAACCTGGAGACGCTTCGGGAACAGTCCCGGCTGGGGGGCGGCGAGGCGCGCATCCAGCAGCAGCACGAAAAGGGGAAGATGACCGCCCGAGAGCGGATCAACCTCCTGCTGGACCAGGGCACCTTTGCGGAGATCGACCCCTTCGTTACCCACCAGGCCACCGACTTCGGCATGGGCGACAGAAAGGTGCTGGGGGACGCCGTGGTCACCGGTTACGGCAAGGTAGAGGGACGCCAGATATTCGTTTTTGCCCAGGACTTCACGGTCTTCGGGGGCTCCGTATCCGAAGTCGTCGGCCAGAAGATATGCAAGGTAATGGACCTGGCCGTAAAGACGGGCTGCCCCATCGTGGGGATGAACGACTCTGGGGGCGCGAGGATCCAGGAGGGTGTACTGAGCCTCTCCGCCTATGGGGAGATTTTCCTGAGGAACACTCTGGCCTCGGGGGTGGTGCCTCAGCTATCGGTCATCCTGGGCCCCTCCGCGGGAGGAGCCGTCTACTCACCGGCCATTACCGACTTCGTATTCATGGCACAGGGCATAAGCCAGATGTACATCACCGGGCCCGACGTAATCAAAAGCGTCATGGGGGAGGACGTGACCCACGAGGAGTTGGGAGGGGCGCTGACTCACGCGACCCGGAGCGGGGTTGCTCACTTCGTGTCCGATTCGGAGGACGACTGTCTGTCGCAGGTCCGCCGGCTTCTGGAGTTTCTCCCCTCGAACAACATGGAGGACTCACCTCTCCTTCAGCCCCTGGATGATCCCGACCGTATGGATGAGAGCCTTTCTCACATAGTGCCCGAGGAGCCCAACAGGGCCTACGACATGCGGGACATCATCATAAGGGTCGTAGACGGCGAGGAGTTCATGGAGGTGCACCGGGACTATGCCCCCAACATCGTGGTGGGCTTCGCCCGTCTGAACGGCAGGACCGTGGGGATCGTGGGCAACCAGCCCGCCATGCTTGCGGGGGTGCTGGACATCAACGCGTCGATGAAGGCAGCGCGCTTCGTGCGTTTCTGCGACTGTTTCAACATACCCATCGTCACCTTCGTCGACGTGCCCGGTTTCATGCCCGGCATCGACCAGGAGTACGGCGGGATTATCAAGCACGGGGCCAAGCTCCTTTACGCCTATGCAGAGGCAACCGTCCCCAAAATAACCCTCCTTACCCGGAAGGCTTACGGCGGCGCCTACATCGTCATGGGCAGCAAGCACCTGCGGACCGATATCAATCTGGCCTGGCCTTCCGCCGAGATCGCCGTGATGGGACCCGAGGGTGCAGTGAACATAGTGTTCCGTGAGGAGCTCGCCAAAGCCGAGGATGCGGCCGAACGGAGGGGTAGCCTGATCGCGGAGTTCCGGGACAGGTTCGCCAATCCCTACGTCGCCGCAAGTCGCGGCTTCCTCGACGACGTTATCGACCCGCGGGAGACCCGCCCACGGCTAATAAGGGCCCTGGACATGCTCCAGAACAAGCGCGACACTTTGCCCCCCAAGAAGCACGGGAACATACCGCTCTAGGACCAAGCACCACCCGTACGTTGACACAGAGGCCACCGCTCCGCCCGAAGTACACGGCGACCTCAAGCTAGCCGGTGGCGTTTGACCCCAGTGTTTTGAGGGGCTATGCAAGTCGGGGGTGAGCAATGAAATACGGGCTGTTTTACCAGCTCCCCTGCGCCGATTCCCAGTCCCCCGCACAGCGGTATCGGGACACGCTGGAGCAGATCCAACTGGGAGACGAGCTGGGCTTCGACACGGCATGGTTCGCCGAGCTTCATTTCAACCCCAGATTCTCCATAACGCCGTCGCCCCTGCTCCTTGCCGCCGCCGCAGCCCACACCACCGAGCGGATACGGCTCGGCGTGGCCGTGAACCTGCTGCCCTTGCACAACCCCATCCGCATCGCGGAAGACTTGGCCACACTGGACCTTCTCTCCAACGGGCGGGCCGAGTTCGGCGTCGGCAGGGGCTCCATGCCCGCGCACTTCCAGGGGTTCGACATCGCCCTGGAGGAGAACCGGGAACGCTTCTTAGAGGCCCTGGAGTTCATCCTTGGGGCGTGGACCAACGAGGAGTTCTCCTTCGAGGGCAAGTATTACAAGGCCAAGGAGCTGTGCCTGATTCCGAAGCCGCTTCAGCGACCCCACCCTCCCGTCCGCATCGCGGCTAATAGCACGGACACCTTCGAGCTGGTGGGTGGGCTGGGCTACGGCATGCTGGCAACGCCTGTAATCGTGCCTATGCCGAGACTCCGAGAGGGGGTCCGGGTGTACCGGGATGCGCTGCGAGAGCACGGACACCCTGCGGACGGCTCAGAGCTGTCTTTAGCCCTCCCTGTTTACGTCGCCGCCAGCGCCGCCGAGGCCAAGGCCATCCCAGAGGCCAGTGTCAAGAACTACGTCAGCGTCCTGGCGGCCAGCTATGAGACCCCTCTGATGCAACGGGCCATGGCGGCAAATCCCCGGGCCGAGGAGACCCAGGCAAGGCTGCGGGCAATGACCTACGACTACTGGTGCAAGGAGGTAGCCGTCTATGGAGACTCAGAAGGCTGCGTGGAGAAGCTCCAGGGAGTCATCCAGGAGTTCCATCCGGGCGAGATCATCTGCTGGTTCAACACCGGCGGCCTGATCGAACACCAGGAGGTAATAGCGTCGATGCGGCTGTTCGCCCGGGAGGTCATGCCCCACATAGGTTAGGACTGCGGCCATTGGGCGCCGGCGGTCCGCGGGCGATGTATCCTGCTGCCAGTGGAGGGAGCTATGCTGAGGGTGACTCTGAACCTCGAGGACCCACGGGACCTACAGCAGGCACAGGGCCGATGGAAGTTCGCCCAGGGCCTGGTACCGGGCGAGCCCAACGAAGGGTTGGAGGCCCGGCTCACAGCCAGCCCCGCCCGGCTGGCGGACTACGCCGATTCGGACTGGGAGGTCTGCGAGGACCTCCAGGTGGGGCGGACCCGAGGTTTCACCTTTGGCTGGTACCGCATCACGGTGACGGTCCCGGAGCGGGTACAGGGCGTGGACGTAAGGAGTTACGCTATGTTCTTCGAGACGTGCATCGACGACTACGGTGAAATCTGGATCAACGGACAGTGCGACCTCTCCAGGGGTGCCGTGGCCGGGTTCAACGTATCCCAGCGGGTGCCCGTGGCGACGGAAGCGGAGCCTGGGGCGAAGTACGTCACCGCCTGCCTCGCGGCCAACGGTCCCCTGGCGGCGCCTTTCGGAGGAATATTTATCCGCTATGCGCGCCTGGCCTTCGAGAACTACGCCGTGAAAACCGCCTCGTAGACGCGTGCGGGCCACGCTCCGTGATGCTAGCTCTCGCCCTCGCCCATGCGTTGGTCCATCTCTTGAAGGAAACGCTCCACCTCGGGCGCCAGGATGGAAGGACCCTCGGGGCTGGGCGTCACCTCCACGGCATCGTAGTGGAACTCCAGCCGCTCTACCAGGCTTCTGGCCTGGGCGTTGCGGGCTATCGCCTCGTCCAGCTGCTGGTACTGGCGCTGGCCCCTCTCGCTGTCTATGAGATGGGAGGGAAAGCCATATTTATGGCAAAGAATCTCCAGCAGGCGGGCGGTCCCTGCGTGGTCCTCGTCGAGCTGGGCGTAGTGGGGCAGCCGCACGAGGAAACTCATGGCCTCGGTATCCTGTTTCGGGGCCTCTTGGGCAATAAGGTAGGTAATACTGGTGGGCCCCTCGTAGGTACTGGGACGTATCCCCAAGCCTCGACTCTCGTCGTCGGAGGCGAACCCGGTCACCAGCAGTGGCCTGGTATGCGGGACGGCGTCGGCGACGCCGCCTACCTGGGTATACCTGCCGACTTTGAAATACTTCAGCAGCTCAAGGACGGAGTCGACGTAGTCTTCGCCGAAGGCATGGGGCTCCAACAGATGGAGGAACAGGAAATCGGGGGGCTGCTCCCTTTTGGCGTAGAGGACCGTGGTATTAGGGATGGCGATGTGCCGCTTCATCCCCACATTCATAATCCTGGGCCGGTACCGGGTGAAATCGTAGAAGTTGCTCGGGCGCGCCAGCCTGGCGAACTCCTGGGCGTCCATGTACCTCTCAATGCGCATCAGGGTGTGGCGTCCAACCCGCCCTACGTCAACCCACGGCCGCACAGTCACCAGAGCGTGGGTTTCCCGGAGCTCAGGCACCGGCTCGTCTACCTCGAAGGCTCCAATCCGCATGCCCCTATTTTGTCAGGAAAGGGGCACATTTGCAAGAAAGGCCGCCTCCACGCTACAGGTTAGCCTGGGCCTCTGCGAAATCTTTGAGCTTGTTGTATATCTGGAGGCGGCCACGCTGGGTATCCGCCACGAAGAGGCGCCCCTTCCGGGGGTCAAAGGTCACCCCAGTGGGCAGCGCAAACCTCCATTCCGGTTCAAGGCTTTTGACCCTGCGCCGGGCCTTGATCACGTCCTGGTTGGCGTCCACCGTCTCCTGATGCCACTTGGCCAGCTGCTGGGCGTCGCCTATGAAGCTGGTTATGAACTTTCCCTCGGGTCCGTAAACCTGGACCCGGCTGTTGGCCCAGTCACACACGTACACGTCACCATCGGGGTCCACCGCCACGTCCGAAGGGCGGTCCAGCTGCCCTCTGCCGGAGCCGTAGCTGCCGAAAGTAGCCACCCACTCCCCGTCAGGTGTGAACTTCTGGGCCCGGTGGTTCTTGTGATCGGCCACGTAGACGTATCCCTGGGCATCTATCGTGATACCCCAGGGCGAGTCCAGCTCTCCCTCGCCACTTCCCCTGCTCCCCCACTTGGCGAGGAACTTCCCCTCCTTCGTGAACTTCTGGATGCGGTGATTGAGGCTGTCGGCGATGTACACGTCGTCCTGGGCGTCGACGGCGATACCCGAGGGTCGCAGCAGCTCCCCCTCTTCGCTGCCGGTGGTGCCCCAGATGCCCTGAAGGCTCCCTTCCTTATCGAACACGCTGACCCGGTTCATCCACTCGTCGGTGGCGTACACGTTCTCGCGGGAGTCCAGCGCGATCCCCGCCGTCCAGATCATCTTTCCCGGCTCGTCACCATAGCCGCCACAGCTCAGTGCGAACTCCTCGTCCCCGGGGAGCATACCGATGGTAAGCTTCACCACGGTGGAGTCGACCCCGGTGCGATTCCAGGGCACGGCGCTGAAGGCTTCCTGTGTCCGGCACAGGATGTACACGAAGTCTTCGCTGCCGATGGCCACGGCCACCGGAAATTGTATGCCGTACCGGCCACCTACAGCGTGGCTATAGTCCCACACCCGGCCAGCTACTATCTGGGTCAGCATCTCTCCTCACCTCACCCCTTTTCATCCAGCGAGTTCAACGACAGAGTCCGACTCGCACTAGCTCTGTAAGTTCGTGTGCTACGAGCCGAAAGGCAAGGGGCTTTAGGCCGTCTCATTTTTTCGAATGAATGCCGGTCCCACACTCGCCTCCAGAACTCTCTGATGGCAGGATGCGGGAGATCGTTGGCGAGTTGCCGGGGCTCGCATCGCATCTTGGGGTCCAGGCTGAAATCCAAATGCTCTCTGCCGTTTCTATGCTGATGTTTGAACCATACGTGACAGGTCAGTTGCACCAAGTAGGGATGGCCTTCGGTTAGGCGGTGAATATCCTGTGCGAACTCGTCTGGCACCACTATGTTGCTCCCGGTGAAGGCCAGAGGAATCTCGATGCACTCCCTTGTCTCTTCCCATGACTTGAATGGTCCCAGACGACTGAAGGTGAAGCTCCTTCCAAACGGAGAGTAGGAGCTGTCGCCCCCGAGGAGTACCGTCCCAGTGCTCGCCATGACAAGCTGAATCTCCGGCAAGGTGGCGAGGGTGTTCCGAATCCGCTGGAGTAGCGGGGCATTGCGGGCAAGCAAATCAGCTTCGTCGATAAAGATCACAATACGGCGGCTCATGGGTACATCGAGCTGTGCCGCCAACCCCCGAAAGTCTCTCCTGAGCATGGCATCGGTTACTCGGGGCACGCGTCCATAGGCCTCAGCACGCGAGACTTCCTGTGTCATCAGCAGACATCCCATCTCTCCCATCTGCCCATTACGCTGGTCTGTCCAGTTCAAAGCCGAATGTCCCAAACTCAACGCAGGTGTGTCTACCTCCGCTCTCAACTCATCGAGGATCTCCAGAAAGAACGTCGTTTCATCACTGGCGGTTCCCTCGTCCAGATCGCACCGGACCACCACGTGGCCCAATTCCAAGGCGTATTCTTGTGTGACATTGAGCAGGCCGGTTTTGCCGCTTCATCTTGCGCCTACAACCATGATATTGACGGGGGCCACGCTAGGTGGTCCTCCCAAGTAATAGAGGAGTGTGTTCAGCTGGTCTTGACGGCCCGCGAACAGGTGCCGACCCGGGACCGGCCGAGAGAAATTGTAGTGGTTGGCTTGGTAGGGCATGTCCAGCAAGGTTGGATGTAGCTCATTCTGACTGCACACTTTCGGTCGGCGAGTATGATGCGGTAACAACCCCTAATGTGTCAAGTCACCTGAAGTCAAGAGGGTATTCACCCTTCACTCACACGCTTTTCACACCGCCTTCGGGATAATAGGCGAGCCAAGGGTTCCTGTCAACCCTAAGTTAACAATACCTCCCACAATAGGCACAAAGAACTCCTTAAACAATCGAGTAAAGAGTATCCCCAATTTGTATTAGAAGACGGCAGTGCGCCTCCTCCTTGGCTACGCTGTACAGCTCCACACTGGAGAACGAACGATCGCAGTGCTCGGGCGACTCACCAGGACGTTGCAATGGCGAGGGGTTCGGGTCGTGAATCAGGGTGCAGAACCTTCGGGTTGAGGGTGGGAGGGGCAACAGATATACTTACAATATCTGGAGCTAACGTGGCATCCGCCCGCTCAGGCTCACTAGGTTTGGAAGGCCCTGTCACAGGACAAAACAGAGCGTTTTGTCCTCATCGCACTAGGGCCAGCGACAGGTACGTTCGCCGGCCCTAGAAGTTACTTCCCTGTCACCGCCGACCTAACGCAGGAACTTGACCCCCTCGAAGCTCCCACCCACTATCGGCACCGCATCCATACCCATCCAGTCTTCCAGCAATGAGCTGTAGACCCCACGAAAGTCTATGTTTGGCACCAGGTCACCCTGCTCCAGGTCCTCGGGCTTCCGCGACGGGTACTCGCTGCACTGCCCTCCCTTCACAGGGTCCCCTACCATGAACGCCACTCCTCCCGATCCGTGGTCCGAACCGGACCCGTTGTCCTTCACCCGGCGTCCAAACTCCGAGAACAGAAACAGCACCACGTTGTCCGATGCGTTGTGCTCCCTCAGGTCCTCCATGAAGTCCTCTACCGCCTCCGACACGTCCTTCCACAACCGCGCGTGTTCTCCCATCTGGTTCGCGTGGGTGTCGAAGCTCCCGTGGTCGCAGTAGAAGATCCGCGTCCCCAAGTCCGCAAAGTGGATCTGCGCTATCCCCTTCAGCTTCTTCGCTATCGTAGTGTTCGCGTACTCCACGTTCGAGCTATAGCTCTCCGGCGCCACCTTCAGTATGTCCGCTCCGGCCAGAGAGTCCAGCCCAGTCTGCCCCAGATAGTCCATCACCGGACCCGTCCCTATCGCCGGCGAGTACAGCCGCGCAAACCGGTCCAGTATCCTCATCCTCTGCTCCTGCTCCGCGATCCCAGGCAAAAACCCGTAGGTGTCCAGGTCGTCCACACACGCCACCGGCACCCCAGGCGATGCCAGCGCTCGGAACATGCTCGGCCCGAAGCTCACCGACGTCACCACGTTCTCTTTCTTCGGGTCTAGCTCTTTCGTCACTCTCCCCAGCCATCCCTCCGTCCCGTTTTTGTCCGGCTCGCATGTGTGCCAGATGTCCATCGACCGGAAGTGGGACCTTATCGAGTTCGGATACCCCACTCCATGGACGATGGCCAGATTCCCCTGCTTGTACAGCTCCCTCATCGGCCCCATGTTCGGGTGAAACCCTACTTCGTCGTCCAGCGGCAGTACCTGGTCCTCCGGTATCCCCAGCGTCCGCCGGTTATCATGGTACAGCGGGTCCGTATAGGGTATCACCGTGTTGAAGTAGTCGTTGCCTCCAGATAGCTGCAACACCACCAGCACCGGGTCCTTTTTGCTACTTGCCATCCTTCCCTGTCCTCCTTTTCCTGCTCTAACTACGCGTAGTGGTAGTCCCTCAACGAGACTATCAGCTGCAACATCTCCGTCACCCGCCGCGTGGAGCTTGTCTTCTCCTCATCCGTCCCCCACCTGAGCTTTCCCCCCGCGTTGGCGTGACTCACTACCTCGTCCCGGGTACCCTGGTCCACCTCCAGCGGCCCCATCAGGTCCAAGCAGGCGTCCACGAACTCCTCCGCAGATATCTCACCCCTGGCCTTTAGCCTCTCGACCATGGACCGCACCCCAGGCCGCTCCGCGTCCCCCACCAGACCGGCGGCGAAGTTGACCCGCCTCATCAGCGAGCCGCTGTTCACCCACTCAGTCCCCGTGTGCCACCCTTCCACGCTCGGTGGGTTCATCAGGTCCTGCCCCATATAGCCACACTCTTTGTAGAGGTTGCCGATACCGGGGGCCGGAAACTCGGCTCCGCCCGCAAGACGCAGGGTCCCAATCAGCATCTCGGCGGGGCTCTTTATCTTGGCGAAGCGGGCGTTCTTGAAGAAGTCGGAGTTGAACAGCACCCGCAGCACCGGTACCATCTCACCCTTGGACCCGGTAAATGCCTTGGCCAGGGTGTCGATGGCCTCAGGGTCCCTCGGCGGAGTCACCGACCAGGCAGGCACCTGTGCTTCGTCGGCAACGAAGAAGTTGTAGAGGTGACGGCAGATGAACCGGGCCGTTGCGGGATGCTCGCAGATGATGTCTATAATGTCCTCGCCATTGAACCTCCCAGTATGCCCCAGGAAGGTCTTTTCGGTGTCGTCGTGGTCCTCCTCTCTGTACTCGAAGAACCAGTCGTACCGTCCCATGGGGAACCTGGGGATCTTCGGGGAGAAGGTCCAGCCGGTGAAGGCGCGGGAGCACTCCCGGACGTCCACTTCGGTGTAGTTGCCCACCCCCATGCTGAACAGCTCCAGCAGCTCCCGGCCCCAGTTCTCGTTGACCGCCTCCGCGTGGTTCTCGTTGTTGTCCAACCAGTAGATCATCGCCGGGGTCTTGGCCACCTCGATCAACAGCTCCTGGTAGTGTCCCATCCCCCTCTCGCGGAACATGTCTATCATGTCCACCATCTCATCGTAGTGGTCTACCTTCGAGACCCCCGTGGCGAAAATCTGGTGCCAGAAAAGCGTCATCTTTTCCTGCAGGGGTGTCCTCGTGTTCAGCATCCGGTAGACCCAGCCCGCGCCGCCCATAGCCGGCAGGGTCCCGTGCTTCCAGAGCCACGGATGGTAACGCAGCAGCTCGTGGTAGTCCACGGGCTCCTGATCTTCGGGATGCAGCATCTCCTCCACCGTCGCCTCATACCCCGTGGCTGCCCGGGCCTCCAACTCCTCCCGGGTTGCCCCGAAACCCGCGCGACGCATCAGATGCGCCATCAAGGCTATGTCGCTGGACATCACCTTACCACCTTTCGCCCGACATACTCCGACATCTCCACGATATGGGGATCATTTGCGAGCTTGGTACGTGAGATGGGGGAAATATACGGGAAATTAGTCACGATTGTCCAGTTCTCAATATAATGTCCTCGGGACACCGTGTCAACACCACCTTTAGCCTCAGGTTGCCCAGGTGTCATACCCCCGGAATGCCCCACCCCTCCCCAAGGGCAGTGCCCCGCTGTATAATTCAGTCCACTGTCGGTGCCTCGGGGTTTCCGCCCCACTCACACAGGCAGACCGGCCCTATAAGAAGGAGGTGACATGGAAGCACTGGTGGTGACGATCCAGATCAAGCCCGAGTTCCGGGATGCCTTCATGGAGGCAATGCTTGACGACGCCCGCGGCTCGTTGGGCAACGAGCCCGGCTGCCTCCGATTCGACGTGGTCCAGGACAAGGAGGACCTGAACCGTATCCACCTGTACGAGGTGTACGCCGATCAGGCAGCCGTGGAGGCGCATCGCCGGGCGCCCCATTACCTCAAGTGGCGAGACACCGTCAAGGACTGGCACGCCGCCCCGCCCGTCCGCCGCGAGTGCGTCACCGTGTTCCCTTCCGACTCGGACTGGCGCAAGTGACGGGGGCTAGCGGCCGCCGGTAGCCCCCGGACCGCTCACTGATGGGCCGCCGCCAGCTCCTCGCGAATGTACTCCTCGAACAGGGCCAGATTGGAGGGGAAGGGCCTCAGAGTGTGGTCGTTCACCAGCCTGGCGACCCTGACTATGGCCCGGTTATAGGGGACGGGAATCTCCAGCGGCTCCGCCTGCTTTACCACGTAGCCGTTTAGCTCCTCCACCTCCATGGGCGTACCCCTCAGGGCGTCGTGCAGCGTCGAGGGACGGGTCACCACCACATTCTTCTTGGCCTGTTCGATGACCTGCTCCTCCAGGTCCGGGCGCAGCCCCTGGGCAGCCTGCCTGATGTCCTCGGCGGTCAGGATGACCCCCACACTTCCCCCAAAGCTGCCCAGGCGAACGCCCACCTGCTCCCCCACGGAGATGGCTTCGCTCTGCAGGGACCATCGGAGGCGGGCCGTGTTGTTAAGGACCAGCTCCCTGCTGTCCCAGGAGGTGATGGCACCCAGCATGTTACCTCCACAGTTAACCACGAACTTGGTCCACACCTCGTCCATGACGTGTTCCGACACCCCGCAGGTGCCGCAGCAGTCCCGCAACATCCGGGCCATCTCCTCTACCCTGGGCGTGATGCCCCCCTGGTACTCGCCGATCATGTAATCCATCACTCCCGGGTTGCCGCCCATGGTGCGGTGGATGTGGCCCGGCTCCCAGGTCTGGCCTCCCATCAACGTCTCGCAGCCGATGGTGCGTTCGGGCCCCACTATCTCCGCGATGGTGGGCTCGTTGATCCCGTTCTGAACGGAAACTACCATGCCGTCCGGGGCCAGATAGGGTTCTATCAGCTCCGTGTACCGCCGGGTGTTGTACGCCTTCACGGCCAGGAACACGAGGTCCAGCGGCTCCCTGAGCTGGCCCAGATCGTCGGTATGGATGGCCGGTATCACCCCGCGCCACTCTGCCGGCTGCCCGCCATAGTAGCCCGTCATCTGGAAGCCGGTGCTACGTATCGCCTCCACGTGGGACTTCCAGGGATCGATGATCAGCGGCTGGTGGCCACCCCGGTGGAGTCCGACCGCGACGATTCCACCTATCGCCCCGGCGCCCAGTACCGCTATCTTCATGGCATCCTCCTCGTTCGCCTTCGGTCCATCGCCCTTTCCACGCTGGAATTATAGCACCGCGGGGCGAAGGAGTCCGACTGTTGGAGAGAGGCGTCCTGCGTTGCCCGGGTCGCCGCCACGAATCGGGCCCGGGACTCAGGTTGCCTTTTCTGGGAGCTTCAGCTATTATCTTCCCATAACCACAGCCGGTGGTAGTCAGTTCCGCTGGCAAAGGAGGGGGCGATGGTAGGAGACTACACTATCTGCGTAGGGACCGTTGGCGCGGGAATATCGCGCAGCCCGGACGGAGGAGAGACCTGGGAGAGGATCATCAGTACCCTCGACCCGGAGTGCGACGTGAGGGCACTGACCCTGTTCCCCAACGACCCCCACCGGGTCCTGGCAGGCTCCGAGCAGGGTGTCTACCTCAGCGACGACAACGGGGCCATCTGGGAGAAGCTGGACTCACCCATGGCCGGGCAGGAGGTCTGGTCCATAGGAATCGATCCCACCGACACCAACACCATCTTCGTAGGTGCCCGCCCGGACGTGTTCCGCTCCCGGAACGGTGGCCAGAGCTGGGACAAGCTGCCGGTGGGGGTAAGCAACCCCTGCCCCATAGGCATCCCCAAGGTGACGGTGATGATGGTCGACCCTAGAGACCGCCGCACCATCTGGGCCGGGATCGAGGTGGACGGTATCTACAAGAGTCTGGACGGAGGGGACAGCTGGCTCCGCCTCCCCGAGATGGGCAGCGACGCCTTCTACGGGGATATCCACGGCATGGACATAACCCCCGGCGCGACGACCTCCATATACGCAACTACCCCCTACGGCATCGGCACCAGCACCGACGAGGGGGAGAGCTGGCAGTGGCAGGAGTTTCCCCTGTACCATCCCGAAGACCGCTGGTCCTACTGCCGCGGCATGATGCGCAAGTCCGACGACCCCAACACCATATTCGTCGGTAACGGCGAGTCCTTTCCCAAGATGAACGGGGCCATCCAGATGACCAAGGACGGCGGCAGGACCTGGGCCCCGGTACCCTTGCCGGTGAAGCCCAACTCCTACATCTACTGGTTTACCAGCCACGCGTCTGTACCCAACGTCATAATCGCCGCCAGCCACTATGGGGAGCTGTATAAGAGCGTTGACGGCGGTACCTCGTGGGAGAAGCTGGAGCAGGAGTTCGGGGAGATACGGACCCTGGCGCTGATGCCCAACTAACACCGGTGGGCCCTCCGCTGATGAGGTCTCCCCAGGCGCTGCTTCAGCCCCCGGGAAGAGCAGCTAGCCGAGGTTTGCCGGTTGCACTTTCGTGATTTCTGGACTATGATGGGCTTACAGGGCTAGCGCCCAAATCTCACAATCTGAGGAGGTTGCCATGGGAAATAGCTATTCGATCTGCCTGGGGAGCGTGGGCGGCGGGCTATCTCAAAGCCCGGACGGCGGTCAGACCTGGAACCGGATCGCCTCGCCCATACCTCCTGAGTGCAACGTGAGGGCCCTGGCCGTCCACCCCAATAACCCCCACCACATCTTGGCCGGCACCGACGAGGGCCTTTTCCTCAGCGAGGACAACGGCACAACCTGGGAGAAGGTGGACTCGCCCATAGACGGCATACAGATCTGGTCCATCGCCTTCGATCCGACGGACCCGAACACCATCTTTGCCGGCACCAAGCCCGACGCCTTCCGGTCCAGGGACGGCGGCAAGACCTGGGAGCAGCTCTCTCTGGGGGTCAACAACCCATGCCCCACCGGTGTGCCACGCACCACCGTGATGATCGTCGACCCGCGGGACAGTCGGACCATTTGGGCGGGCATCGAGGTCGATGGCGTGTACAAGAGCATGGATGGCGGGGATAGCTGGGTCCATCTGCCCGATCTGGGCTACGACCCGTTCCACGGGGACATCCACGGGCTGAGCCTAAAGGTGTCGGGAAAGTCGGCGGTCTATGCCTCCACGCCCTTTGGCTTCACCAGCAGTGTAGACGAGGGTGAGAGCTGGGTAACCCACGAGTTCCCCAAATATCATCCCGAAGACCAGTGGTCCTACTGCCGTGGCCATATGTCCAAACCCGACGACCCCAACACCATATTCGTCGGAAACGGCGACATGATACCGGGAGTCACCGGGGCCATCCAGATGACCAAGGATGGTGGCAAGACATGGGCTCCGGCGAAGCTGCCCCAAGAGCCCAACTCCGTCGTATACTGGTTTTCCAGCCACCCCGAGCTACCCAATACGATTGTGGCCGTAAGCCTCTACGGTGAGGTGTTCGCCAGCGAGGACGGCGGCGACACCTGGGCGAAGAGGCGGAAGGAGTTCGGCGAGGTTCGAACGGTAGCGGTCCTACCCAACTAGAGTCCGCCCTCTCCAGTACCGCCCGGAGAAGTACTGCCACCCCCGGCCTTGTCCCTGCAAAAAGGCCGGGGGTGGCCTTTATATTCGACTTTCGCCGTAGACCGGTGTGCGCCACCCGGCATATCGTTGGTCCGCTCCCTGGGCGACGTCGCGAAACAGCTCCATGACGCGGCTGGTTACCGTCCCAGCCCCGCCGTCCCCAATCGCATATCTGTCCACACTCCCGACCGGCTGGACCTCCACGGCCGTGCCGCAGAGGAACACCTCGTCGGCGATGTATAGCTCCGTCCGCTCCACGTCACGCTCCACCACCGGCAGCCCCAACTCCCCTTCCAGCAGGAGTTTCACCACATCGCGGGTGATGCTCTCCAGGGTGCCGGCGGTGGCGGGAGGGGTCGCGGCCACCCCGTCCCGGATGATGTAGACACAGGCGTAGCTGGCCTCGGACACCTTGCCTTCCTGGTTCAGGATGATGCCGAAGTCATACCCGTTGATGCTAGACTCGGTGGACACGTAGCGGCTGTTCTGGTAATTCGTGATCGCCTTTGCCCGAGGGGGCATCACGTTGTCGGAGATACGGGTCCAGCTGCTGACGTTGCAGTGGACCACTTTCGGCTCGCTCAAGTTGGAGGGCGCCGGGCGGGTGGTGACCACAACTTCGCCAGGCTGCTCCAGCACCGCCAGGTACCCGGGGATACCCCCTCCGAAGTAGGCGAATGGCTGGATATAGCAGTCGCAGCGGTACTCGTTGGCCCGTAGCAGAGCTGTGACCGCATCGGCCAGCTCTTCTCTTGTGTAGGGCGAGGCCATGCGCATGATCTTCATGGACTGGAACAGGCGCTTCAGGTGACGCTCCAGATGGAAAACGTATAGCTCCTCGTCTTCGGGGTTCCAGTAGGCGCGAATACCCTCGAAGACCGCTGAGATGGCGGTCCACCCCAACATCGAGACATGTACGTTCGCCCGCTCCCAGTCAACAAGCTCTCCCGAGCGCCACAGGTACCTGGGGGTGGACTCGGCGGCCGCTCCTCGCCGCCGGGCTGCGCTCCCGGACGGGCTCCCTTTCCGTCGAGGGCCGCCCTGACGCCTGGAAGTAGATGCTTCCCGCTGGGACATAGTTCGGTTATCCTCCCGGTCCGCGCTGTGAGTCACGGCTACTATTATACCTTTCCTTTGAAAGTCATTTTTGTTATACTGCCGACGGCTCCGTTTATAGGTATCGGCTCGGACGGAGTTCGTGGCGTATATACATGCCGGGACGGCCTGCGGACAGCCCCGCACGGCGGACGGTCTGTAGCGAGGGGTGCGAGATGCCGGCGTATGCCGTGATAGGCGGGCAGTGGGGTGACGAGGGCAAGGGCAAGGTCGTGGACTACCTTGCTTCGAGGGCCCACTGCGTCGTCCGGTACTCGGGCGGCAACAACGCTGGGCATACCGTGGTGAACCAGCAGGGGAAATTTAGCCTGCACCTGGTGCCTTCGGGCATCTTCTGGCCCCAGGTGACCTGTGTAATCGGTAACGGCGTGGTTGTAGACGTCGACGTACTCTTCGGCGAGCTGGACGGTCTGGAGTCCAGAGGGGTAGATACCGGTCGTCTTCACGTTAGCGATCGCGCCCACCTGATCATGCCCTATCATGTCCTGTTGGACCACCTGGAGGAGCGCTCCAGGGGCTCGGGAGCGCTGGGGACCACCGGCAGAGGGGTGGGACCGGCCTATATGGACAAGACAGGCCGTCTGGGGATCCGCGCCGGCGACCTGCTCGACCTGGACTCGTTGCGCCCACGACTGAAGCAGGCGGTGGAGAGCAAGAACGCCCTCATCACGCAAATATACGGCGAGAGTCCCATATCCCTGGAGGAGGTCTACGGGAAGTGCGTCGCCTGGGCGGCGCGGCTGGAGGCACATCTCCGTCCCACGGAGCTGATCGTTCAGGAGACGCTGGCAAAGGGCGAGAAGGTGCTCCTGGAGGGTGCCCAGGGAACGATGCTAGACCTGGACCACGGTACTTACCCTTACGTCACCTCTTCGTCGCCATCCATCGGTGGTGCCTGCACGGGCCTGGGCATGTGTCCGCGGGACATCACGGGCATATCTGGCGTCTTCAAGGCTTACTCGACCAGGGTGGGCAGCGGCCCCATGGTCTCTGAGATGTTCGATACCACGGCGGAAGCGCTTAGAGAAAAGGCCTGGGAGTATGGCACCACGACCGGGAGGGCCCGGCGTATCGGATGGTTCGACGCGGTGGCAGGCTGGTACAGCGCCCTGATTAACGGCTTCACTTCGCTGGTGTTGACCAGGCTGGACGTGCTGGACGGCTTTCCCACGATAAGGGTGTGTGTGGGCTATGAGGTAGATGGCCGGGCGATCGAGCACTTCCCCGCGTCTGCGTCCCTGCTGGAGAGGTGCCAGCCAGTATACGAGGACCTCCCCGGATGGGACAGTCCCACCGCGAGCGCCACCCAGCTTTCCCAGCTACCCGAGGGGGCGGTGGCTTACGTAAAGCGAATCGAGGAGCTGGTGGGATGCCCGGTCCACGTGATCTCCACGGGCCCCCGCCGGTGCGAGACCATCCCCATCAAGCCTATCCTCTAATAGCCTCCCCGACATCCGCGTCATAAGACCATGGACAGCAGTCTTTCCATCTGCCGGTGTGGCATCTAGCTGCCTACGGGCAGGTCCACTTCGTAGTTCTGGAGCACCCGGTCTATCTGGGCGGCCGACTTCTCGTCGGGAGGTACCAGAGGCAGCCTGGGCTCGCCCACCCTGAAGCCCACCTTGTTGAGGGCGTACTTGACGGGGATAGGGTTGGACATGATGAACAGGACCTTGAACAGCGGGTGGAGCCGGCGGTGCTCCGCCGCGGCCCTCTCTATATCGCCCTCCAGCAGCAGCCCCATCATCTGTTTGATCTGCCTGCTCACAAGGTTGGAGGCCACGCTTACCACGCCGTACCCACCCATGGCCATTATGTAGAAGGTCTCGTTGTCGTTACCGCTCCACACGAGGAACCCGTCCCGGGCCCCATCAATGATGCGGGCTACCTGGTCCATGTCGCTTCCGGCCTCTTTCACGCCCACGATGTTGTCCACATGGCTCAGGCGCATGGTCGTGTCGTGGGTCATGTTCAGGCTGGTCCTGCTGGTGACGTTGTAGAGGATACAGGGAATGTGCACACTCTGGGCGACGGCCTTGAAGTGCTGGTACAGGCCCTCCTGCGGTGGCTTGTTGTAGTAAGGGACGACCAGAAGCAGGCCGTCTACTCCCGTGCGCTCCGCCTCCAGGCTCAGCTCTATGCTCTCGGCCGTGCTATAGTTGCCCGTCCCCGCGATTACGGAGCCCCTATCGCCCACGGCGCCCTTTACCTCGGCGAAGAGGCGCAGCTTCTCTTCGGTGGTCAAGGTAGGCGATTCTCCGGTTGTCCCCGAGACGACCACACCGTCGCTACCGGAGTCCAGCAGCCCCGTAGCCAGGCGCTTGGCCTGCTCGTAGTCCACCTGTCCCCTCTCGTCGAACGGGGTTACCATGGCCGTCAGCAATCTGCCTATCTCCGCCATTGTCTCCCTCCCATCTTACGGATGCCGGTAGCCTGGTCGCCAAACGTCCTGGGAAGTCTCAATGGGCCCCTGCGGCAGAGCCGCGTCTGGAGGGGGAGAGGCAGTCCCTTCTCAGGACCTCCTCCGCAATCTGGATGGCGTTGAGGGCCGCTCCCTTTCTCAGGTTGTCCGCCACCACCCACATGGCCAGACCGTTGGGATGAGACCCGTCCTTTCGCAGCCGTCCCACGAAGACGTCGTCGGTGCCCTCCGCGTCCCAGGGCATCGGATATAGCTCATCCCCGGGGCTATCCAGCAGCTTCACCCCCGGCATGTCCTTCAGCACCCCTCGGGCTTGTTCGGGGGATACGGACCCCTCGAACTCCAGATGGAGGGCAGCGCTGTGGGACACGTAGACCGGAACGCGCACGCAGGTCGCGGACACCGCGATTCCGGGGGCGTGCATGATTTTCCGGGTCTCCTCCCGCATCTTTTGCTCCTCACGGGTGTAGCCGTCCGGCAGGAAGGCATCGATCCGTGGGATCACGTTGAAGGCGATCTGATTGGGCAAGGCCTTCGGGGTGGAGACTCCACCATCCAGTACGGCGCGGGTCTGTTCCCTGAGCTCGGCTATGGCCGCCCCGCCCGCTCCCGATACCGACTGGTAGGTATCTGCTATGATACGCACCACGGGACTGACCTGACGGAGGGGATGCGCCACCATGACCAGGGGTGTGGTGGAGCAGTTGGGGATGGATATGATACCCCGGTGCCACTCCACGTCCTGGCCGTTTACCTCCGGCACCACCAGCGGTACGTCTGGGCGCATGCGGAAGTAGGAGCTATCGTCGATCACCAGGGCACCGGCATTGACTGCGACCGGCGCCAACTCCCCGCTAAGCTGGGTGCTCACGGAGATAAAAGCGATGTCTATATCCCTAAAGGACTCCGGTGTGGTCGCCTCGACGACGAGATCCTGGCCCATCACCGAGAGGCGGCTCCCGGCGGACCGTTGGGATGCCAGCAACCTCACATGGCTAGCGGGGAACCGGCGCTGCTCCAGCACTTGCAGAAACGCCCGCCCCACCGCCCCGGTGGCGCCTACCACCGCTATGGTGACTTCTCTCACGGCGCTCGCCCTCTGCCATTACAGGCCCAGGATCTTATCCAAGCCTACCACAAGTCCCTTAAGACCCACAACTTCTCGCACGGCCCTGATCACCCCCGGCATATAGCAGTCCCGGCTCAAAGTGTCGTGACGCAGGGCAACGGTCTGGCCCGCGGTGCCGAAGATGACCTCGTGATGGGCGCTACGGCCGGCCATCCGTACGCTGTGAATACCCACGCCGTGGTAGTCGCCTCCCCTGGTACCAGGTAGCAGCTCCTTTTGTGGCTCGTTCCGAAGGTAGTGCCTATCGCCGGCGATTGCCCGGGCCATGGCCAAGGCGGTCCCAGAGGGGGCGTCGATCTTCGCCTCGTGGTGCGCCTCGATTATATCCGCGTACTCGAAGAAGGGGGCCGCCTGCTTGACCAGATGGATCAGAAGGACCGCGCCCAGGGCGAAATTGGGCGCTACTACAACGCCGATACTTTGTTCCCTGGAGATTCGGTCCAACTCCTGAAGGTTCTCCTCGCCGAGGCCCGTCGTACCGATGACGAGGTTGACGCCGTGCCTAGCAGCCGCCCGTGCCGCCTCCATGCCGGCCGCCGCCTCGGTGAAGTCCACCAGTACCTGAGGACTGGTCGCGATGAGAACATCCTGGAGGTTGACTGAGAGGGGAATGCTGCCCGTGCCATCGGGCAACTCCAGGCTAGGGCCCCGCTCCCGCCTGCACACCGCCCCCACGGGTTCGGTCGCGGGATCTCCGCACAGGGCCGCCACCACCTCCCGGCCCATCTTGCCCGTGGCCCCGTGGACCGCAACCCTGATGGAAGCCATCTCGATCTCCCCGCCGGCGCCGTCACCGCGCGGCTTCTTGCCGGGCCCCGCAGCAGCCTCTGCTCATAATGGTGACGGGCATGTCCTGAGCTTTGGGGATGGCTGCTCTGGCCTCTATCTGCCGATAAAACCTCGGAAGCTCGGCCTGGGCGGGAACCGCCGTCCGGGGCCGGGGCCCGTATCGGACCTATTGCCCCCCTGCCCGGGGCTCGGCCCCGGGCCTTGCCCTGGCCGTGGACCTCGATCGCCCTGAGGTCCTAGCCCTCCCCTGGGGCCGTAGGGCGCCCCCCCGCGCGGCGGCCGGTCCTGAGGCGGCCGGCTGCTCGGGTCCCGGGGCCTGTCCCCTTTTTCCGACAGCGCCCGTTGGGAAAGGTTGATCCTACCCATGTGGTCTATCTCCACGACAATGACGGTGATCTCCTCGCCCATCGTGAAGCCGTCACGCCCCTCGTCCGCCTCGACCGACCTGAGGAGACCGTCCTTACCGGGAAGTATCTCCACAAAGGCTCCGAAGCTGGTGAGCCGCGTCACCCGGCCGGTGAATACATCGCCAACGACGATCTCCCTGGTAAGCCCTTCGATACGGTCCTGGGCCTTCTTTATCATGGCCGCATCGCTGGACGCGATGGTCACGCCCCCGTCGTCATCCACGTTGATGCTTGCCCCCGTCTCTTCCTGAAGTGCCCTTATGACACGCCCTCCCGGTCCTATCACCACCCCTATCTTGCTCACTGGTATCATGATTCGCACCATCTTGGGGGCGTAGGGGCTGACCTCGGACCTGGGCGCGGCGATAGTCTGCCCCATCTTGTCCAGGATGAAAAGCCGCGCATCCTTGGCCTGCCTGAGGGCCAGCTCCATCACCGCGGGGGTTATCCCCTTTACTTTTATATCCATCTGGAGGGCGTTAATCCCCCGGGAGGTGCCGGCCACCTTGAAGTCCATGTCTCCCAGATGGTCTTCCATGCCCGCTATATCCGTGAGTACCGCAAAGTTACCGTCCTCGCCCATGACGAGACCCATGGCGATGCCGGCCACCGGGCTTTTCACGGGTACGCCAGCATCCATCAGGGCCAGGGTGCTACCGCAGACGCTGGCCATAGATGTGCTGCCGTTGGAGCTTAGCACCTCGGAGACCAGTCGGACAACGTAGGGGAATTCTTCCTCGCTGGGCATCGCTACCTCAAGGGCCCTCTCTGCCAGGGCCCCATGCCCTACCTCCCTACGGCCTGTGCCCATGCGCCGAACCTCGCCAACGGAGTAGGGCGGGAAGTTGTAGTGGTGCATGAAGCGCCTGGTGTCTCCGGGGCTGAGGTTGTCCAGGATCTGCCTCATCCCTGGTGGGGCGAGGGTAGCGATGGAGAGGACTTGGGTCTCCCCCCGTGTGAAGAGTCCGGAGCCGTGGGTCCGGGGGAGGACTCCTATCTCACAGCTTATGGGACGGATCTCGGTAAGCCCACGGCCGTCGGGGCGTATCCCCTTTTCCAGGATTCGGGAGCGCATATCCTTTTTTTGGATAGCCTCGAAAGCCTCGGAGACCTCCTTCTTGGAATGTTGCTCCCCAAGTCGGCCTCGGACCTCATCCTCGAGCTCCAGCAGGCTGCGCTCCCTTTGCGCTTTCTCCGGAACTGACTCCATGACATGAGAGAGCCTGCCGTCGAGGATCGTGCTGATCTGGTCCTCCAGGTCCGTATGCGAGGAGTTGGGCTCGAAGCTCACCTTGGCCTTCCCTACCACGGCTACCAGCTGGTCGATCAGGTCGGTAAGCCGGGTGTTGGCCTCCTGGCCCCGGCGAATCGCCTCCAGCACTACCTCCTCGGCGACATCGTTGGATGCCGCCTCCACCATCATAACGGCGTCCCTGGTACCGGCGACCACGACAGCGAGGTCCCCTTCGTCGATCTCGCTGTAAGTGGGATTCAGTACATACCTGCCGTCGATGTGGGAGACCCTACTGGCACCCACGGGCCCTTGAAAGGGGACCTCGGATATCGACAGCGCTGCCGAAGCGGCAATGATGCCTAGTATCTCGGGCGGGTTTTCTCGGTCCACAGAAAGGATCGTGAGGATGATCTGAACGTCGTTATGGAACCCCTTGGGGAACAGCGGGCGCAGCGGCCGGTCCACGAGTCTGCCGAAGAGGACAGCGTCCTGACCAGGCCTACCCTCCCTGCGGAAAAAACTGCCTGGAATCTTTCCCGTGGCATAGAGACGCTCTTCGTAGTCCACCGTAAGGGGCAGGAAGTCGATGTCGGACCTCGGCTCCGGTGACAAGCACACGGTAGCCAGGACTACCGTATCGCCGCATCGCACCGTGACCGCTCCGCCTGCCTGCAAAGCGTATTTGCCCGTCTCAACGAGAAGTTTCTTCCCATCGAATTCTGCTTCTAAGGAATGTAGCATGGCAAAAGTTAGACAACCTCTCTTAATGTATAGTGAAGTCTAAGAAAAGCGAGATAGCCCCGGAAGCTCGGGGCTATCTTCGCAGGCCCAGCCGGTCTATGAGGGAGCGATACTCCGCAACGTCTTCACGACTCAGGTAATTCAGGAGGCTTCGCCGCTGGCCCACCAGTTTCAGGAGACCCATTCTTGAGTGGACATCCTTGCGGTGCTGTCTCAGGTGCTCGGTCAGTTCCCTGATCCTCTGGGTTAGGAGAGCCACCTGGACCTGGGTAGACCCGGTATCGCTTTCATGTTGGCGAAAGTCACCGATGACCCGGGACTTGGTGTCCGTATCTATCATGCCTCCCTTGGCCTTTTTCTTATAATCTTCGGGGAAATTATAACACACCCCCATGGCACCTGCAATTTGCGGGTTTAGGCCTTGACTTCGCTGGGGAGAGATGGCGAGCCAGGCTACCGATAACCGACGTACCCTGGTCTCCCAGCGCTTCCGGTCCTACGCGTAGCTATGCTATAATCCCTTTAGGAGTCGGTGGGTGCTCTGCGATGGCGGGGACGGCGAATCTGCTCAGAAGGAGGAAACGATGGGGCCTTTTGATGAGCTAAAGGTGTTCACCGGCAACGGCCATCCCCATCTCGCCCAGGCCGTCTGCGACTACCTCGGCATTCCCATCGGGAAAGCTGAGGCCTTTAAGTTCAGCAACGACAACACTTTTGTGCGCATCCTGGAGAACATCCGCCAGCGGGACGTGTTCATCATTCAGCCCACGTGCTCTCCCGTAAACGACAACCTGATGGAACTGCTTATCATGATCGACGCGGCCAAACGGGCCTCGGCCGGCCGGGTAACCGCCGTCATGCCGTACTACGCCTACGGCCGGACCGACAAGAAAGACCAGCCCCGCGTGCCTATAACCGCTCGCCTGGTGGCGGACCTGCTCACCGCCGCCGGGGCAGACCGGCTGCTCACCATAGACCTTCATGCCGGCCAGATCCAGGGCTTTTTCAACATTCCGGTGGACGAGCTGACGGCGTTGACCATACTTAGCCGCTACTTCCAGGACAAGGCCCTGGCGAACCTGGTAGTCGTAGCTACCGACATCGGGATCAGCAAGCGGGCCCGCGACATGGCCGAGCGTTTGCAGGCGCCACTGGCCATCATAGAAAAGCGCCGCATCGGAAACGATGATCAGACAGAGACCCTTAACGTGATCGGGGACGTCGAGGGAAAGATTGCCCTGACGTTCGACGACGAGGTAGACACCGGAGGGTCGATCCTATCCGCGGTAGATACCTTCGAACAAAGGGGCGTAGCCGAAGTGTACGCCTGCGCCACCCACGGCGTGCTATCGGGGAACGCCCCCAGCAAGGTGGTCAACAGCAGCCTCGTGGAGCTGGTGGTCACAGATACTATCCCCCTGGCCGAGGAGAAGCGCAACGGGAAGATCACCGTGCTATCGGTGGCGGAACTGCTTGGCGAGGCCATCCGGCGTATCCACGAGGGCCAGTCAGTGGGGGAGATGTTCGAGTAGGATGAGTCCGTGGTGAATATCATCGCCAAGATACTTGGAGACCCCAATGATCGGGTCTCCAAGAAGTTCCGTCCCACCATCGAGGAGATCAACTCCTTCGAGCCGGAGTTCGAAGGGTTGGCCGATGGGGAGCTGGCGACACATACCCAAGAGTTCAAGGACCGCCTCGCAAATGGGGAGGACCCGGACGACTTGCTCCCCGAAGCCTTTGCCCTGGCGAGGGAAGCGGCCAAACGTACCCTGGGCCAGCGCCATTACGACGTGCAGCTCATGGGGGGCATTGTGCTCCACGAGGGTAAGATCGCCGAGATGAAGACCGGAGAGGGCAAAACTCTGGTAGCCACCCTGCCCGTCTACCTTAACGCCCTGAACGGTAAGGGTGTCCACGTGGTTACCGTGAATGACTATCTGGCCAAGCGCGACACTACGTGGATGGGGCCGATATACCATCGCCTCGGCCTTTCGGTCGGGTGCCTCCAGCATGATTCGGCCTATGCCTACGACCCCTCCATCGAAGGCACCGACCCCAGCCTGAAATTCCTGCGCCCCGCGACCAGGGCAGAGGCCTACCAGGCCGACATTACCTACGGCACCAACAACGAGTTCGGGTTCGACTACCTGCGGGACAACATGGCGGTGGACTCGTCGACGACCGTGCAGCGGGACCTTCACTACAGCATCGTCGACGAGGTAGACAACATCCTGATCGACGAGGCCCGGACGCCTCTGATAATCAGCGGGCCCGCTGAAGAGCCTGTCCAGTTCTACTACTCCTTCGCTCGCCTGGTGCCCCGCCTTAGCGAGGAAGACTATACTGTCGACGACCGCACACGCGCCATCAGCCTTACCCAGTCGGGGATCTCAAAGATGGAGCAGTGGGCCAACGTGGGCAACCTCTACGACCCGGACAACTATCACCTCGTCCACTACGTCGAGAACGCCCTCACGGCCCATGTCCTTAAGAAGCGGGACAAGGACTATGTGGTACGGGACGGACAGGTGGTTATCGTGGACGAGTTCACCGGCCGTCTCCAGCCCGGCCGCCGCTGGGCCGACGGCCTCCATCAGGCGGTGGAGGCCAAAGAGGGACTCAAAGTGCAGCGGGAGAGCATCACCTACGCCACCATCACCCTTCAGAACTATTTCCGCATGTACGAAAAGCTCGCAGGGATGACCGGCACAGCCACGACCGAGGCCGAGGAGTTCTTCAAGATCTACCGGCTGGATGTGGTGGCGATGCCCACCAACGTGCCTATGATACGCGAGGAGTTTTCCGACCTCATTTTCAAGACAGAGGAAGGCAAGTGGAATGCCGTCGCCGACGACATCGTGAATTTCTACGAAAAGCGTCGCCCCGTGCTGGTGGGCACCACATCCATCGAGGCTTCGGAGAAGCTGAGCGGCCTCCTTAGCCGCAGGGGCATACCCCACGAGATACTCAACGCAAAGCAGCACGAGAGAGAAGCCCAGATCATCGCTCAGGCCGGCCGTCCCGGCGCAGTCACCGTGGCCACTAACATGGCCGGCAGGGGCACCGATATCGTGCTGGGTGGCATCGCCTCGGGATTGGACATGAGCCCCGAGGAGTGGCAGAGGGACCACGACCTAGTGGTCTCCCTGGGAGGACTCCACGTTACGGGCACAGAGCACCATGAGGCACGGCGCATAGACAACCAGCTCCGGGGCCGGTCAGGACGCCAGGGCGACCCCGGCAGCTCCCGCTTTTACGCCTCGCTGGAGGACGACCTGATGCGCCGCTTCGGAGGCGATCGCATCAAGGGGATCATGGGCTTCGTGGGGCTGGATGACGATACGCCCATAGAGAACCGCATAGTGACCAAAGCCCTTGGCACCGCCCAGGTAAAGGTGGAGGGGCACCATTTCGACACCAGAAAGCAGCTGCTGGACTACGATGACGTGCTCAATAACCAGCGGCGGATCATCTACGCCGAGCGGCGAAAGGCGCTGGACGACGCGGACCTCAAGTCGAATATCTTGTCCCTGGTCCATGGGGAGATCAAGCGGTCGATGTCCAGACACCTGCCGGCCAAAGACCGTGAAGGCTGGAACGCCGCAGGCTTCATGGACGAGCTCCGCACTATCTTCGCCCTGCCCTCCGACTTGGCCTCTGAAGAGGCGCTGTCCTCCATCAGCTGGGACCAAATACTGGAGCGCGTCGCAAGGCACTCCGAGGAGATGTACGACGCTCGAGAGGTCCAGCTGGGCCCCGAGGCCATGCGTACGCTGGAGCGCGTGCTGATGTTGCGAACAGTGGACGTCCACTGGGTGCAACACCTCACGGCCATGGACAACTTGCGTCAGGGTATCGGCCTCCACGCTTTTGGTCAAAGGGACCCCCTGGTGGTCTACAAGACCGAGGGCAGCCGGATGTTCCAGGAGTTGTCGGACCGGATCCAGCACGACGTGGTACATAGCATCTACCACGTGACTCTCGGCCCGGGCCGGGGAGCCAGGGGGTCGAACTCCAGGCCTCAGGCCAGCCCAATGGCAGCGGTCTCCGGGGGCCGGCGCGATGCCGTGGCAGCGGGCGCACACAAGGTGGGCCGAAACGAGCCCTGCCCATGTGGCAGCGGCAAGAAGTACAAGCGCTGCCACGGGGGCGGCCCGTGACTTCCCGCCGGCAAGCGACCGCCTAGGGACACCCCGATGCACGCCACCAACGAAGAGATAGCCGGCTTATTCGAGAACATGGCAACCCTTCTGGAGATGAAGGGCGACGCCATATTCAAGATTCGTGCCTACCAGAGGGCCGCCCGCACTATAGGGCAGCTGCCGTTTCCTCTGGACAACGCAGTCAGGGACGGCATGGACCTGAAGGACATACCGGGTATCGGGGCCGCCATTAGCGGGAAGATTCAGGAAATGGTCGCCACCGGCAGCGTGGCGTCCTACGACAGGCTCAAGGGGGAGCTGCCCGACGGCACCCTCACCCTTATGAAAGTGCCCGGGATCGGCCCGAAGACGGCAATGCTTATTACTCGTGAGCTGGGCGCTGGCACCATCGAAAGCGTGGAAGCCGCGGCCCTGGATGGCAGGCTGGCAGCCCTGCCCCGGATGGGGGAGAAGGCGGCCCAGAACATCCTGCGAAACATCCGCTACATTCGGACCAAGGACCGGAGGACAACATGAGGTTCGGTGTCGCCGTGGCCCGCAGGGGATGGTGCGAGCCCGGACACATCGTGAACACCCTTCCCGAGTGTGTGGGGAAACTTCGGAGATGACCCAGGCGCGACGTGGAGATAGGATGGGCGCTCCCTGGCAGTCCGAAACTGTGCCCCTGGACCTCGCCATGGAGGAGCCGCCAGCCGTCCGTCACATGAAGGAGGCTATGAGGTCAGGCGAGGCCTGGCACCAGGCCCTTCTGGAGGCCGTGGGCATGTGGACTCTGCCCGCCGAGGAGTTCCAGGGACGCCACTACAACTATCTAATAGCCGGGGAGGCCTTCGACTGGCTCCTCCTGGCAGAGCGCCTCTGCCAGGAGATGGACGGGATGGTACCCACGGAGGAGAAGGAGCAGCTCCTCTTCCGGAACCAGCTGCCCGAGGAAGTAACGGCCAGCGACTTCCGGGAGATGGTCGGCTACAGCAAGCACCGGGCCTTTTTGAACTACTGGTACGGGGTCGTGGTGGAGGAGGCCCTCCAGTTGGCCGTGGAGGAAGAGGTGCGCAAGCAGCACCGCGCCAGGGGATTCTCCGACAGCGAGGACCTGGTGGAGGAGGCCTTCGTCCGCTTATACCAGGATACGCGCACCAACCTGCTGAACGAGTTCCTCCGGGAGAGAGCGGATGCCCGGCGTAAGTCGCTCAGCCTTACGGAGCTAAAGGAGTTTACCTACCGGCTCTTCAGGAAGAGGCTGAAGATATGGGACCCGGCCAGGGTCGCCAGCGACACCCGGAAGGGCCTGGAGAAACTGCACAGGCTGTGGCCATCAAGTTCCTACCCAGGCACCTGAGGGACTGGCCCTTTCCTGAATCGCCACGCGCCGCCGCTCAATAGCCCCCTGGTCCGGGCCATCTATCTCCGGCGTTGGGGGGGGGTTAGGAAGGTAGCTGGGAAAAGACCTGTCGAAGCCGCGCCTCCCGGTCCTCCAGCGACTCGAGGCGCTCCTGCTCACTGTCCACCACCTCCTGGGGTGCCCTCGAGCTGAAATCCGGGTTGGCGAGAAGCCCACGTACCCGTTCCAGGCTGGCGGTGCACTCCTCCATCTCCTTAGCGATGCGGGCCCTCTCAGCCGAGACATCCACCACCCCGCTGAGGGACAGCGTTATCACCAGGGGGTCTACCACTAGGGTCATCGCCTGACCGGAAGGGGACCTTTCTCCGGAGCCATCGAGTATGCGGAGGGGCTGTACCCTGGCCAGAGTGCAGATGGCCTGGGACTCCTCCTCCACGACATTTTTCAGTCCGGCGGCATCCACCGTAGCTTCAATGTGCTGGCCGGAAGGAATACGTAATTCGGTCCGGGCGTTTCGGATGGCTCGTATCATCAAGGTGATTGTTAACATCTCATTCTCAGCCTGGGTATCGATACGACTTTCGTCAGACTGGGGGTAAGAGGCAATCATGACTGATTCGGGCAGGTTTCCTTCTTCAGGGAGCCGATACAGCAGGTTCTGCCATATCTCCTCGGTGATAAAGGGCATGAAGGGGTGCAGAAGTCGCAGGGTGCGCTCCAGCACGTGGGCCAGGACTCTTAGCGGAGCGGTGTCCCCCGACCGGAGCCTGACCTTGGCCAGCTCGATATACCAGTCACAGAACTCCCCCCACAGGAACTCATAGATAGCCCGCTGAGCTTCCCCAAGCTGAAATGCCTTTAGATGGGCGTTGACCGAGCTAATGACCAAGTTCAGGCGGTGGAGGACCCACCGGTCCTCCCTGTGCCGCTGCTCGGGCAGGTCGTACCATCCGACCAGTGATGCCGGCTCCGCGCCCTCCAACCCGGTCATGACGTAGCGGGCCGCGTTCCACAGCTTGTTGGCGAAGTTACGGCTGGACTCCAGCTTGGACTCCCCCAGCCTCAGGTCGTTCCCGGGCGCCGTGCCGGTGGTCAGGGCAAACCGCAGCGCGTCGGTGCCGAACTGCTGGGTAAGCTGAAGGGGGTCCAGGACGTTTCCCTTCGTCTTGCTCATCTTCACGCCCTGGGTATCCCGAATCAGGCCGTGGAGGAAGACTGTGTGGAAGGGCTCCCGACCCGTGTTGACCAGGCCCATCATTATCATCCGGGCCACCCAGAAAAAGAGGATGTCGTAGCCCGTCTCCATGACGAAGGAGTCGTACCCGGCGGCGCCACCGTCGTCCTGCCTGGGGTAGAAGTAGCCAAAGTCCTCGGTGTCCTCAGGCCAGCCCAGGGTCGAGTGGGGCCACAGCGCCGAGCTGAACCAGGTATCCAGCACGTCCGGGTCCTGCTCCAGCCGGTTCGAGCGGCAGTGAGCGCACGCCTCGGGCTCGGCCACGTCCACCGTCTCGCCGTGGCAGTCCCGGCAGTACCACACGGGGATGCGGTGGCCCCACCACAGCTGTCGGCTAATGCACCAGTCGCGGATGTTCTCCAGCCAGTTGAGGTATACCCGGGTGAACCTCTCCGGGACGATGCGCACCCGGTCTTCGGTCACCGCTCGGTACGCGCGTCCCGCAATGGAGTCGGGTTCGTCGTGGCGACCGACAGCCATGAACCACTGGAGGCTGACCACCGGCTCCACGACGGTCTTGCACCGCTGGCAGTGGCCTACTGAGTGGCGATAGGGCTCCGTCCTCTCCAGGAGGCCCTCCTCCTCCAGCTGCCCGACAACCCCCCTCCTGCACTCGAACCGGTCCTGGCCCGCGTACGGCCTCGCCTCCGCTGTCATGTTGCCGTTGGAGTCGATAACGGTGACAACGCCAAGACCGTGGCGCTGGCCAATGTCGAAGTCGGTGGGGTCGTGGCCCGGGGTTACCTTCACGGCACCGGTGCCGTACTCAGGGGCGATGGCGGGGTCCGCCACGATGGGTATAACACGGCCGATGATAGGCAGGACCACCAGACGCCCCACCAGGGACCGGTACCGGATGTCGTCGGGATGGACGGCCACCCCCGTATCGCCCAGCATGGTCTCGGGGCGGGTCGTGGCCACGGTGATATGGCCGTCACCCTCCGCCAGCGGGTAGCGTACGTAGTAAAGTCCGCCCTCCAGCTCTTCGTGCTCCACTTCCAGGTCGGACAGCGCCGTGACGCACCGGGGGCACCAGTTGATGATGCGCTCCCCCCTGTAGATAAGGCCCTTCCGGTAGAGATTGACGAAGGTGGTACGCACGGCCAGGCTGGGGC
This sequence comes from Dehalococcoidia bacterium, assembly GCA_965247055.1. Classification (GTDB taxonomy): domain Bacteria; phylum Chloroflexota; class Dehalococcoidia; order Lucifugimonadales; family JAGWBF01; genus CBDFGE01. The sequence goes on along the minus strand of CBDFGE010000005.1, from coordinate 354,286 downwards.
CCGGGTCTAAAGTAAACCTCAGACGGGACCAGTCGCAGGACGCCCCGAGCCGCTTCTGCTGCTCATCTATGGTATTCCCGTACTTGCCCACCCACTCCCATGCCCGCTCCAGGAATCGCTCCCGGCCAAGCTCCTGCCTGCTGGTGCCCTCCCTCGCCAGCTGTTGCTCCACGACCCACTGGGTGGCGATTCCTGCGTGGTCCTTACCGGGCAGCCACAGGGTGGGCTCACCACGCATACGGTGCCAGCGACACAGGATGTCCTCCACGGCGGCTACGATGGCGTGCCCCAGATGCAGCTCGCCGGTCACGTTGGGCGGCGGCATGATCACCACGAAGGGTCTCTTCCCTGCCTCCATTTTGGGCGTGAAGAAGCCCTTCTCCATCCAGAAGTCGTAGATGCGACCCTCGACACGAGCGGCATCATACGCCTTGGGTATCTCCTTCATAACCTCCAGAGTCATGTCTCCTAACCTTTAACTTCTTTCCAGGCGGACCCCGTCTGATTGCACTCATGCTGTGGGGACCGTATCAGGTCAATCGGCCAAAGGCACGACCACCAGGGTGCGCGGACCTTCGCTCACGACCTTGGTGGTATGGCCCCTGCCCGTCAGGTCCTCCGCAAGAAGCACGTCTCCGGGCCCGAACCGCCGGACCACCCCATCGCTGGTTTCTACCTCCATCTCTCCCGACAGCGTGATGACGTACTGGCGTCTGGGTGCGGTGTGAAAGTCCTGGAAGTGCCCCGCCGGGGACCGCCGGAATATGATACCCCCTGCTGCCAGCAAGCGCGTGCTCTCTAGCGCCCCTTCGGGTTCCACGGTAGGGTCGCAGGGTGGTTCTATCTCCTCTATGCGGGAATGGCCGTCCTCTCCGGTGTATATACTGGCGAAGGCTGGCATGGGGCCTCCTTTAGCCTCTATCCTCCGGCTATCGGCCACGCGCGATGGCTACTCCTGCTCCAAAGGAATTGTCACCGACACCCTGGGCTGGTTACCCGCGGCCCGCGTCGTGTGGCCCTGCCCGGTCAGGTCTTCCGCGAGCAGCACATCTCCCGGGCCCAGTCGCCGTACCGTGCCGTCTCCGATCCCGATCTCCATCGCGCCGGAGAGGATGACGACGTACTGGCGCCTTGGAGCGGTATGCCAGTCGACGAAGTTCCCGCCCGGGACCCGCCTGAAGGTGATGGATGCGTCCGGCTTGTGGGGTACGGTTTCTACATCCTCTGACGGGAACTGGAGCTCCTCGAGGTGGGACCGGCCATCTTCGCCGGAGTAAAGTCGAAGGAACATCTGCAACGCCTCCCATTGCCTGGGACGGCCTTCAGGCTCGAAGGCGCCTGTTCATGGGGTGGACCGGGCGCGAGCCTAGCAGGCCGGCCTGTTGAGTATGTCCTGGTCGATCTTCCTGGGTATAAGCTGGCCGCGACCCAGCTCCCCGTGGAACTGCCCGTTCTCCACCACCACCTTGCCCCGCAGGATGGTGGTGGTGGGCCAGCCGTTTATGGGCCAGCCGTCCCAGATGCTGTAGTCCCCGATATGGAGGTCTGCCATCGACAGGGTCTTCCGAATCGTGGGGTCTATGAGCACGATGTCCGCGTCGCTACCGGGGGCGATAGCGCCCTTGCGAGGATAGTATCCCATGATGCGGGCGGCGCTGGCGGAGGTGACTTCCACGAAACGCTGGAGGGACATCCCTAGCTTGGCAACGCCTTCACTGTAGGTAACGCCCACCCGGGTCTCCGCGCCGTTGTGCCCGCCGGTGATCTGGAGCAGGTCGTTGCCCCCTGTCATCTTCATCGCGAAATCGGTGCAGTATTCGTCGGTGGCCATGCTGTTGATACCACCCTTCAGCAGGCCGTCCCACAGGGACAGGCGGTCCTCCTCGGACTTCAAGGAAGGGTATGTATGGTACTTCATGCCGTCGGGCTTCTTGTAGTCCTCGGCATTGAAGCTGCAGTAGTTATGCAGGGTCTCAGCGTAGATAGGCAGTCCCCTTCCCCGGGCCTCCCGGACCGTGTTCAGCCCCTCCTTGGCGCTCACATGGACGAAGTACACCGCCGCACCGGTCCACTCAGCAAGCCGCACCACCCGCCGGAAGGAGAGGTCCTCCGACATGTTGTTGTGGACCAGAGGCATGTTGGTCGCCTCGGTGCGCTCCTCTTCCAGCAGCTTTTGGTACATGTACTGGACGATGTCGTCGTCCTCGGCATGCACGAACATCAGGCCGCCGTGGGCCGCCGCCTGCTCCATCACCCCGGACAGATGTCCCATCCCCATGAGCCTGCGATCGCGCCCGACTATCGAGGGAGGGCGTACATTGGTGGTGAATATCTTGAACGTAGGGAACCCCTCCTGGATCGCCTCCCTCATCTGGGCCATTACCCCGGAGGGAGTCTCGCCCAGCATCATAATGTGGTGGGAGTAGTCGCCGTAGGAGTGGCCGCGCCAAGCGGAGGTCCTTTCTTCAATAGCCTGCGGGATGTCGGTGCCCGGGTGCTGTATGGCGAAATCCGTGATGGTCGTGGTGCCCCCGAAGAGGGCTGCCCTGCTCACCTGATCCGGCGGCGCCGTTGTCTTTCCTGGATGCCCCGCTATCGGAGCCGCTACGTGGGCATGGGGCTCGATTCCACCGGGCACCACTATCTTGCCAGCCCCGTCTATAACGCGCCCCACCTCGCCGGACAGGGACCCTCGAGACGCCACAGCCGCTATCTTCTCACCCTCGATGGCCACGTCCCAGTCACCGACGCCCCACGGCGTCACGACCTGCCCGCCCCTGATGACGAGGTCTATCATGCCATCCTCCTGAGCCTTGATGTTCAACAGAGTATAGCATAACGTCCCCGGGGCCGCATGGGCGCATCGCAGGCCCTCAACGCGCGTTACGTCAGTTGATAGGGTGTCTGCGCGGTGTCATATACCTTGTGGACCCTAGCTCCACGACGTGTCTTACGCTGCAGCTTATGAGTCAAATTCGGGGAGTGTTCTTTGATACCCTCGTCTGGTACAATCGGGGCCAGCGGTTCCACAGCCTGAGGAGGCGGCCGATGGCGTCCAAGGATGAGCTCAAGCGCCTGGTATACTCGGAGATCGACGCTAGGGCGGAGAGGATCGTCCGGGTCTCCCACACAATCCTGGAGAACCCCGAGCCGGGATTCCGCGAAGTAAAGACCTCGGCCCTAGTCGCTTCCGAGCTCCAGGAGCTGGGCGTGCCCTTCCGGGGTGGAATCGCCCTGACGGGGATCAAGGGGGAGCTGAGGGGCGGAGCGGGTGGGCCTTCAGTGGCCATCATGGGGGAGCTGGACTCCCTCATCGTACGGGACCATCCCCACGCCGACTCCGATACCGGTGCGGCCCACGCGTGCGGACACCACGCTCAGATAGGCATGTTGCTCGGCGCCACCATGGGACTGATGGCCCCGGGGGTGCTCCCGGCTCTCGCCGGCCGGGTATTGCTCATCGCGGTGCCCGCCGAGGAGTACATCGAGATCGAATACCGAGACTCACTTCGCCGGCAGGGCAGGATCGAGTTCCTCGGCGGCAAGCCCGAGTTCATCAGGCTTGGAGAGCTGGACGACGTGGATATAGCTATGATGTGCCACACCACCAGCAACCCCGAGGAGGGTAAGATCTCCATCAGCAGCACCAACAACGGGATCGTCGCCAAGAAGATCCAGTACATCGGAAGGGGCGCCCACGCAGGAGGGGCGCCCCATCTCGGTATAAACGCCCTCAACGCCGCAGCCCTGGCCCTTATGGCCATCCATGCCAACAGGGAGACCTTCAGGGACGACGACACCATACGCGTTCACCCCATTATCACCAAGGGCGGCGAGGCTGTCAGCGCCGTGCCCGCCGACGTCCGCATGGAGACCTTTGTTCGGGGGAAGACCATAGACGCCGTGCTGGACGCCAACCGCAAGGTGGACCGGGCCCTCAAGGCGGGGGCGATGGCGGTGGGGGCGAAGGTGAATATCCAGACCCTACCGGGCTACCTGCCCCTCAGGCAGAACAGACCCCTTAACGACCTCTTCCGGGCCAACTCTTCCGCCTTGGTGGGAGAGGAGGAGGTGGGCGAGACGGGACACCGCACCGGCTCCACCGACATGGGCGACGTTAGCCACATCATGCCCGCCATACACCCATACGTTGGCGGCGCCACCGGCCTGGGCCACGGCTCCGACTACCTGGTACAGGACTACACCCTGGCGGTGATCACCGCGGCCAAGGCCCTGGCGGCCACCGTAATAGACCTGCTGGCCGACGGTGCCTCCGAGTCTGGCCAGATAGCCTCTGCCCACAGGCCGGCCATGACCCGGGCTGACTACCTCAGCTACATGCGCAGCCTGGCCAGAGAAGAGACCTTCGAGTACCCCGGCTAGAGAGGGCCTGGATATGTCCAGCCGAGAGGACCTGAAGCGTGAGGCCTGTGACGCCATTGAACGTCGGAAGGCAGAAATCATAGCCGTCGCCAAGGACATCCTCCACAATCCGGAGACGGGCTTTAAGGAGCACAGGACCGCCCGGCTGGTGGCCAAGAAGTTCTCCGAGCTGGGGACACCCTACAGGGACGGCGTGGCCCTCACGGGCGTGAAGGGGTACATCCAGGGAGCGGCGGGCCCCGGCCCCCGGGTGGCCATTCTCGGCGAGCTGGACTCCCTCTTGGTCTCCGAGCATCCCCACGCGGACCCCAGCTCAGGGGCGGCCCATGCCTGCGGCCACAACGCCCAGATAGCCATGATGCTGGGGGCCACCATCGGCCTTCAATCGAAAGAGGTGATCGGGGACCTGTCGGGCTCAATCACCCCATTCGCGGTCCCCGCCGAAGAGTTCGTCGAGGTGGAACACCGCCTGGCGCTCAGGGAGGAAGGTAAGCTGGAGTTCCTGGGGGGGAAACAGGAGCTTATCCGGCTGGGTGAGTTCGACGACATCGACATGGCCGTGATGTGCCACACAGCCAGCGACGTGGGCCAGCGCACCTTTTCGGTTGGGGGGAGCAGCAACGGCCACATGGTAAAGTACGTCGAATACGCCGGGCGGAGCGCCCACGCCGGCTCGTCCCCCCACCTTGGAATTAACGCCCTCAACGCCGCAGTCCTTGCCATTCAGGCCATTCACCTAAATAGAGAGGCGCTGACGGAACAGGAGACGGCCCGACTACACGGGATCGTCACCAGGGGAGGCGAGGTGGTCAACGCCGTGCCGGGCGACGTCAGGCTGGAGTGGAGGGTCAGGTCATCCACCATCGACGAGCTGGCGAAAAACAGCGCCAGGGCCGACAGATGCTTCAAGGCAGGGGCCCTGGCGGTGGGTGCAAAGGTCAAGATCACCAACATTCCGGGCTACTTCCCCCTGCACCATGACCCGACCCTCCAGGAGCTGTTCCACAGCAACGCCACACGGCTTCTGGGACGCGACCGCGTGGCGGTGATTCCCAACGGCAGGAACCGTGGAGGCTCCACCGACATGGGGGACCTGGGACAGATCATGCCTGTGTGCCACCCCTACACCGGGGGTGCCACGGGACCAGGACACAGTAGCGAGTACGCCATTGCGGACTACGAAAGGGCCGTGGTCAACCCGGCCAAGATCATCGCGATGACGGTTATCGACCTCCTCAGTGACGGCGCCGACGGCGCCCTGGGTGTACTGGCCCGGGCCACACCTCCGATGACCAGGGAAGAGTACGTCAGCTTTCAGCGTCAGCGCGCTGGAGTGGAGGAGTTCGACGGCTCGGAGCTGTGAATCCCCATCCAGGCGGACCTAGACACCGGCTATCCTGCCCATTAAGACCCGGCCTCACACGCTCAGCAGGGTCATGACCCCACCACTAATCAGGGGGATGGTCAAATTGTCATCCACGAAGGACGGGGACAGCTCCACCAGCGCCGCCACCGCGGCCCCCACCACCAGACCCCAGTGGAAGGACACCACACCGGCACCCGACAGCACCCCCGCCACTCCCATCGCCACCAGGAAGAACGCGAGGGAGCCCCAGGGGGACTTGCCCATTATCCTGTACCCGCCGGCCCGCCTGCCGACCAGGGCTGCCGCCGGATCGCCCAGGGCTAGGAAAAACAAGGCTACTATGGCCACGGGCTTATCAAAAACGAAGAAGGCCACCAGAGCGGCGACGCCGACGTAGGTGGCCCCTGTTACACTGTGGCTCTCCGTTTCCTTGAGCAGGGGTCTTAGCCAGCGCACCAGCCAGCGGTTGAGTCCGGGCAACTGCAATCTGGCCATCTCCAGCACCACTCCCGGACCCACCAGCGAACCCAGCACGAACACCATCATGTCGCCGCTGACGAATATCGCCAGCAGGGGGATGGCCCCCGCTGCCCCCACGTGAAACAGCCGGCGCCAGACCGGGGGAGTCGAGGCAGGGATACTGGGCAACTCGAGGGGCCTCTGCATGTCAGAACGTGGCAGCCGGAGATGCTATCGTCACTCGCCTATGAACACTATGTCGCCCGCCGCCCACCGAAGCGTCGTCGGTCTGATCCCTTTGGGCGTTTCGAACACCACCCAGCCTTCCACCGAATGGCCCTGGGGGAGCCCTGGGACGCCGTCCAGCGCGATGGAGCCCGCTATGAAGGGCAGGATCAGGTCCTCTGAGGGGTGGGACTCTTCCACCACCGAGACGTTCACCTGGTTCTCCGGGGTTACGTCCACAACCCCGTACTTCTCGTTGGGCCCCTCACCTCGAAGCTCGGCGGCCTCCTCGTCTACCGTCATGAGCACCCTGGCCGCATCCTGGTTATGTATGTTGAGCAGCAAAGCGACCAGCTGGTTCTCCACGTTGGAGGGGACTACCAGGTAGTGGAGCTCGTCCGTTCCCAGGTACCTTATCTCCTGGACCCTCTTGATATCCTGGACGCTGATAATCAGCGTGGTACCCTTTGACGCCAGCCCCAGGGGGAGCCCGCCGGCATCATTGGAGCACCCCCCGGCAGCCAGTAACAGCACCAGGGGCAATAACAGCAACGCTGCCCACCGGAACAGGCTCCAACGGGCGCCCTGCCTAACCATGTTCCCGGCGACAATGACCCGTTCTGAAAAGTCCATCAATGCTAACCTAGGGCCCTGTGACGGCGAGGGATGGCATCTCCCGCAACCGCCGCACCAGATCGACCAGCACCGACACCAGGTAGTCTACCTCCTCTTCGGTGTTGTCTCTTCCCAAGGTCACCCTGAGGCTCCCCCGGGCCAGGTCCGCCGATTGGCCCAGAGCCAGCAGCACGTGGGATGGCTCCAGGGAGCCGGAGCTGCAGGCGCTGCCACTGGAGGCCGCGATTCCGGCCATGTCCAGCCCCAGCAAGATAGGTTCCCCCTCTACCTGCTCGAAGGAGATGTTCACGTTGTTGGACAGCCGCACGGTGGGATGGCCGTTGAGGTGGACGCTGGGTATGCGCCGCTGGACCTCCTGGATGATTCTGTCTCTCAGGAGCCCGCAGCGCCCGCTTACCTGCTCCCTGTCGGATTCGGCGACCCCCAGGGCAGTGGCCATTCCTACTATCCCCGGTATGTTCTCTGTGCCGGAGCGCCGCTCCCGCTCCTGCCCGCCACCCAGCTGCTGCGGCAGGAAGGGCGTGCCGCGACGGACGAAAAGCACCCCCACACCCTTGGGGCCGTAAAACTTGTGGGAGGAAAGGCTGAGCATGTCCACTCCCAGCTCCCCCACGTTCAGGTCGAGGAAACCCGCCGCCTGTACCGCGTCGGTGTGGACCACCACGGTCCTCTCCAGGGACCTGGCCCGCTCCTTTACCAGCCTGGCGATCTCGGAGATAGGCTCCACGGTCCCTATCTCGTTGTTGGCGTACATTATGCTGACCACGATGGTACGGTCGGTAATGGCCCCAACCACATCCAGAGGGTCCACCAATCCATGGCCGTCCACCGGCAGATAGGTCACCTTGAAACCCATGCTCTCCAGGTACTGGCAGGTATGCAGGACCGCGTGGTGTTCTATGCTGGATGTGATGATATGGTCCCCTGTATCCTTCAGGGCAACCACTGCCCCCTTGATGGCGGCGTTGTCGGACTCGGTGCCGCCGCTTGTGAAGACCACCTCGCTCATCCGGCATCCCAATATGCCCGCCACCCTCTCCCTGGCATCGTCCAGCGCCCGCTTGGCTTCCTGGCCGAAGGTGTGGATGCTGGAGGGGTTACCAAACCGCTCGGAGAAGTAGGGCGTCATCGCCTCCAGCACCCTCGGGTCCAGGGGCGTGGTCCCGGCATGGTCCATGTAGACGATCCCTCTAGCTCCGGGCACAGATAATGCCTCGCTATCCCGTCTTCCGGCGCAAGCTCCACCTGGCGCATCGGTCAGCCACCGGCCGATAGCTATTGTAGCATAGGACTCCCCAAGGGCGAAACCGACTTGGATGCGTTCAAGGCACTCTTAGGCCCTGGTCCGGCCCGGTTTGACGGCAAGGCGCTCGATGCTCTGGGCGGCGATGACGCCCTGAAGCACCCCACCCTCCATTACCAGTACGGCGTCGGCGCGCCTGGCTTCAATGGCTTCCAGCACCTCAAGGGCGGAAGCCTCGGGGCTCACGATAATCACCCTGTCAAGGGGCACCATGACGGACCTGGCAGACACCCGCTCCCAGCTTCCCCGGGGCACATCGGCCATGATTCGCCTGGTGATCACTCCACGGAGCCCTTCCTCCGAGGCCAGCACCACCAGGCCCGCCCCAGGCTCCCTCTTGAACTCCTCCGCTATCCTCTCTAGGGGAACCTCCCAGGACGCGCTAGAGTAGCTGGTGGCCATTAAGTCCCGGGCCGTGTAGCTATGCAATCTCTCCTGGACACGGTAATGGCGCTGGTATCCGGCGGCCACCGAGTGGAGGAAGACCCCGATCACCACCAGCTGGAGACCCGACACCAGAAAGGAGCTGTCCATTACCACAACGGCGACCCCCGAAGCCGCCATCGCCAACCCTATCCCCCGGCCGCCCAGGGTCGCCAGCCGGCTGGCCCGCCAGTAGTTCCGGGTGACCCGCCACACTGCGGCCCTCACGACCCGTCCACCGTCCAGCGGGAATCCTGGGAGCATGTTCAACGCCGCCAGGCCCCCGTTTACCCAGGCCAGGACACCGGCGACCGCAGACAGATGGCGGCTGACCCCATCGAGGCCGATGGCCAAGCCAAGGAACAGGAGACCGATGACCACGCTGGACAAAGGGCCCACAGCAGCCACAATGAACTCGGTGAAGGGCCTGTCGGCCTCTTTACCTATGTGGGCGACTCCCCCAAAGATAAACAAGGTAATGCCCCTGACTGGTATGCCTCGCCTGATGGCCACCAGGCTGTGGGAAAGCTCGTGGGCCAGCACCGACAGGAACACCAGTAGGCTGGTGGCCACGGCCGCAACCCACCTCTCACCTGTAGCCCAGCCGTAAGCGGGATCATCGAAATGCCACTCGAAGAGGAAGGTGAAAAAGAAGAAGACGATAAACCAGCTTACGTGAAGCCGTACGGGTATGCCCAGGACCCTACCTATACTAATTGACCTACCCACGGCTACCTACGTCTCGCCCGACGACCACGAACGACAAAATCGGTCATCGCCCCTTCTGTAGAGGTAGGGGAGGAGGAATGTGGCGATCGCCAAAGTGAAGTGCACCTTGAGCACCAGCCAGCCTATCGTGAGTACCCTTATTGATCCGCGCATAACACTCCGCTCCGACGCATGCCGCGGCAGCGCCGGCCACCCGCGGGCAGGCGCGTCTCCTACCGGCGGTTACCGGGCGAGCGACCCCCTTATGTCTCCGATGGAGGCGTCCCGCCCCCCATGCAAAAGGGTGGCGTATGCGATCAGCTTGTAGACCAGCTTCGCCGCCGTATAGGCGCAGGCCGGGGGCCCCTGCCCCGGGCTCAGCTCCGTAACGTCGAACCCCACTATCCGCCTCGCCCCGGCCACCGCCCTCATCAGAGACGTGACCTGACCCCACCCCATTCCCCCCGGCTCGGGGGTGCCCACGGCCGCCATGATGGACGGGTCGAGCACGTCCAGGTCGATGCTCACGTGGACGTTGGGCGACAGGAGGTCGATTATCTCCGCAACGGCCGAGCCAGTCAGGCTCTCCTCGAGGTATCCGGCCGGTCCCGCCGCACCGGCCTCGGGAAGCGGCCGCTTCCCGAGGCCGGACACGGGCGGCAGGAAGTACGTGTTCATGCCTTGGCCTCGTATGAGATCCCTCTCCTCGAGGGAGAGGCTCCTCACCCCTACCTGCACCAGCGGGCAGACCTCGTGGACCCGTCGCGCCACCGAGGCGTGGCCCCACCCAGTACCCATATACTCGTCCCTCAGGTCGGCGTGGGCGTCCAGGTACAGGACAGATAGGTCGGGATAGCGCTCGGACAGTGCCTGGACGTGGCCGACGGTCACGGTATGCTCGCCGCCTATAAGCCCCACCAGCTTGCCCTGGCGCAGGAAAGTGTCCACGGCATTGCGCACCCGCTCCACCATCTGGCGGGGCCCGGCCATGTGGGGCTCCAGGAAGGGGGCGGTGTGGATGCCCACCTGGGCCACGTCCACGTCCAGCTCCGGGTCGTAGTCCTCGAGGTTGTAGGACGCCTCTATTATGGCCCTGGGTCCATCCCTGGCGCCGCCCCTGAAAGAGGTGGTGCTATCGTAGGGCACGGGCAGGACTACAACCCTGGCGCCGTCCAGGCGGCACTGCGCGTCGGGCAGGGCCAGGAAGTTGGAGGGGACCCACAAAGAGCCCTCTTCTTCCATCGTCCCTCCCTTCTAGGCGGTGATTCCGCCTGAGCCTCCACCTGGAGCCGGCTGCCCTACTTCTCGACCCACCACCGGAAGGGACGGCGCCTTCCCCGCCTCCAGGTGCTCCAGCCCCCTGTCCATCAACCAGGTCCTGACATCACCCAGCGAGAAGAGCTCCTCCATGTCTCGGAGGACCCGCTGGCTATCGAAGGACTTGCATGAGAAGACGTCTATATTAACGTAGTCCCTGTGGGGGAAGGTATGGATGCTGATATGGCTCTCGGCGATGACCACAAAGCCAGAAACCCCGGAGTCCTCAATCCTGGGACCGTTATACGTGACCACCTGGGGCTCGCAGATCCTCTTCATACCCAGCCTGGAGGGATATTCCCAGAGGAACCGTCTTATCATCTCCTCGTCCCACATCTTGGTCGGATCTCCCCTGTACCCGTCTATAATCAGGTGCATCTTCTATCTCCCCCAACGCGAGGCCAGCCTATCCCTGGCCTTATCATCACCAAATGTCCCGGAACGGCGCCGCCATCTCCCTTGGCAAAGGACGGTATATAGAATATCATCTGGGTTGATATTACAATAGTGTAGTATAAAGGCTACGGCCCCAAAATAGCTACGCCAAAAAGGTTGCCCCCGTGGAGGTATACGTACCGTATGGTCGCGATGATAGAGGTCAAGGACCTGACCAAATACTACGGCAGCTACCTCGCCATCGAAAACGTTAACTTCCAGGTCGGGAAGGGCGAGATACTGGGCTTTCTGGGTCCCAACGGCGCCGGGAAAACCACCACCATGCGCATCATCACCGGCTTCATGCCGCCCAGCAGCGGCAGCGCCAGCGTGGGGGGCTACGATGTGGTCGACAAGTCTCTGGAGGCGAGGAAGCGCATCGGCTATTTGCCTGAGACGGTCCCCCTCTACACCGACATGACGGTGCAGGGCTACCTGGGCTTCATGGGCACCCTGCGGGGCATGAATCCGAAGCGGACAAGGGCGCGTACGGCTGAGGTGATAGACGTCTGCCGCCTGGGGGACTACCGCAAGACCATCATAGGCAAGCTTTCCAAGGGGTTCCGCCAGCGGGTGGGTATAGCCCAGGCCATCCTCCACGAGCCCGAGGTCCTGGTCCTGGACGAGCCCACCATAGGCATCGACCCCATCCAAGTCGTAGAGACCCGGAGCCTGATCAAGGAACTGGGGCGGGAGCACACTGTGATCCTGAGCACTCACATACTCCCCGAGGTCAGCATGGTCTGCAAGCGAGTGGTCATAATCCACGAAGGCCAGGTCGTGGCCGAGGACACTCCGCGTAATCTGGCGGAGCGTCTACAGGGGGTAGAGAAGGTACAGGTGGAGATACGTGGGCCGGACGACCAGGTGAGCAAGGCTCTCAGCAGCATAAGGGGCGTGATGAGTGTCTCCACCTCCCTCGATGGCGACCGCGGTACCTACACGGTGGAGGCCAAGCAGGGCCTCGACCTCCGGACAACCATAGCCAGAGTGGTGACCAGCAACGGCTGGGGCCTTCTCACCATTCAGCTTGTCGGTATGAGCCTGGAAGAGATCTTCCTCAGGCTCACCACCGATGAGGAGCTGGAGGGATGAGGGTTTCCCTGGCCATCGCCTGGAAAGAGATACAGGCCTATTTCACCAGCCCCATGGGATACATAGTTGCCCTGGTGTTCCTGGCGGTCACGGGCATCTTTTTTGTACGCAGTGTCGGAGGACTCTTCCCCGAAGCCAGCATCGAAGGCTATATCCAGCCCAGCTCCTTCCTACTGATACTGCTGGCCCCGGCCATAACCATGCGCCTTCTGGCGGAAGAGCAGAAACTGGGCACCGTGGAGCTGCTCCTTACCGCCCCGGTCAAGGACTGGGAGGTGGTCCTGGGAAAGTTCCTGGCCAGCCTTACCTTCTTCATCGCGACCTTGTCACTGACCCTCTACTACGTGCTGCTGCTGTACGTGTACGGCAACCCGGACTCGGGGCCGATATGGAGCGGGTACCTGGGGCTGATCCTGTACGGGGCCGCCGCCCTCTCGGCGGGTCTGCTGGCCTCGTCCTTGACCAACAACCAGATCGTGGCCCTGGTCGTGGGGTTGGGCATCCTGTTCGTCCTGTCCCTGGCCGACGAGGTGGCTAATCGCGTGGGGGGCGTGGCATCCACCATCCTCTCTCAGGCAGGGATGACGGCCCACTTGGACGACTTTACCCGGGGAGTAGTGGCCACCAACAACATAGTCTATTACGTTACCGTGACCGCCGTCTTCCTGTTCCTTACGGTCAGGTCCCTGGAGGCCCGCCGTTGGAGATAGGGCCTGCCGTGAAGGGAGCCAGCGGATGAGCCAGGGACCACCACGCCGGGGAGAAGACCCCGAAGACGAGAAGCTCTCCGGGACCGTTCTGGGAAACATAGCCCGGAGCCTCACCCGCATCGAAAGCGCTCTTGGGGGACTGAGTACTACCTTCGCCTTCGCGGGTGCCGGCGTACTGGTCCTGGGAGTGATCCTCCTCCTCTTCCTGTCGGACCTGCGGCTCTACAGCTACATCACCCTGGGTATCGGGGGCGGCCTGGTCGCGACGTCCGTGGTCATCTCCTTCGGCACCGTGAGCAGGGCCGTGAAGGGCCGCCGCGGAAGGTACAGCACCAACACCGTGGTCATGATCGCCGCCTTCCTGGGCATAGCCGCCTTCGCCAATTTCCTCGCCTTTGAGAACTCGGCCCGAATGGACGTCACCGCCGCCAAGAAGTTCAGCCTGGCCCAGCGCACCCTGGACCTGCTGAAAAACCTCGACGAGCCGGTGGAGGCCAAGGCCTTCTTCGGCCCCGCGACCAGCCCCGAAGAGGAGACGGTCCAGAGGGAGATAAGGGATGTCCTCGACGAGTTCGAGGTCCACTCCCAGAAGTTCTCCTACGAGTTCGTAGACCCCGATGCCAAACCCGGCATCGCCCGGGACTATGGCATAACCCAGTACGGGACCATAGCCGTCGACAGCAAGAACTCGAAGAAGATACACCTCTTTGCGCCAACGGTCTCCCTAGGCCGGGAGGGCGCACTCCAGGTAGCCGTCCAACAAGACTTCGTCACAGCGCTCCTCATCGTCACGGGTAAGGAGCAGAAGATAGTCTATTTCCTTACGGGGCACGGAGAGCGAGACGTCTTCAATCGCGAGCCGAGTACGGAAGGTTTCGGCTTCGCGGCCACAGGAACCGAGGACGAGAACTACGCGGTGTTCACCCTCAACCTGACCCTGCCCGAGGGAAAGGAACAGCTGGAGCTGGACCGTTGCCAGCTACCGCCCCCGGCGGCAGGTGCGGAGCCAGAACCCTGCCAGCCAAAGGTGAACATGGTGATAGTGGCGGGCCCCCGCGACCCTCTGCCGGACAATGAGGCCCAGATACTCAACGACTATCTGAAGAGCGGCGGCAACATGCTTTTCCTGGTGGAGCCCGACACCCACCAGAGCTTTAGGAACTTCCTGGCCAGATGGGGTACTCTGGTGGGTGAGGGCCGTATCGTGGACCTGCAGAGGTCGCTGCCTGAGAACACCGAGATAACCGTCGTGACCAGAGAACAGTACATCAACACAATACCCGAACCCCTCAACAGCCTCCTGGGAATCCGGGGCTTTACCAGCCTGTTGGATACCACCTATTATCCCGGCGTCACCTCTCTGGCGCCGGCGGGGGAGGGCGTCCTCTTCTTCCCCTCGGAGGTGCCGGAGGACGAGGACCAGGAAGACCAGAGGATTCCCACAGTTTTTGGGACCGCCCTGGCAGTGACCTCGGCGGCGAGCTGGCTGATCAACGACCCGGGGAGGACCGACCCGCAGCCGGGAGACCAGATCGGTCCGCTGTTCCCCGCCATCGCCGTAAGGGCGATAGCGCCGCTGGACGAGGAGCTCCCTGCCGATCTGGCTGGGCTGACTCCCGCCTCCATAGTAGTGTTCGGAGACTCGGATTTCGCCTCAAACCGCTACTTCCACTCCTTTGGGAACAGCGACTTCTTCCTCAACGCGGTAAACTGGCTGGTGGGAGACATACCCCTCGCCGGCATCAGGGCAAGGTCCGCGGATGTCCGTGTGCTGGAGACGACGCGCAACCAGTACGACATCATCCGGTTCACCAGCTGGCTCATGCTGCCGGCTCTGATGGCCGCCTTGGGAGGCTTCGTGTGGTGGAGAAGGCGATAAGGTGAGGTGGTGCGATGACCGGGCCAAGGCACGATTGGGCGTGAACTAATGAACGTTAGGCTCTCCATAGTGCTGGTGCTAATCCTTACGCTTATCGGGGGATCCGTTTTCATTACCAGAGAGTTGAGCACCAAGGAGCCCGAGCCAAAGGAGCCCTGGCTTTTCAAGATCTCCACAGAAGACATCACCGGAATATCCGTGACCCACAGGGACGATCGAGCAGACTATGCCCTGGTGGGCGCCAGGTGGGTCATCAAGGACGGTACCACCGATACCCCCGTCTTCCAGGACAAGTGGTCGGGCAGCGTCACACTGCTCAGCGGGCCTCGGTGCGCCAGGGCCGTTATCGAGGAGATCGATGATCCTGCCAAGTACGGCCTGGACGAACCCCAGGCCACGATACATATAATCGACAAGGCCGGCTTTTCCCTGGATTTCCACCTGGGAGACCCGACCCCCAACGGGGAGAACTGGTACGCACGGCTGGTGGGCTCCAACAGGCTCTGCACCCTGACTTCAGTCTATGCTGAAGTGGTGACCAGGCTGGCCACCGAGCCACCCTATCCCCCGACCCCAGAGCCCCCCGCCGAAGGTCAATCGGGCTAACGTCCGTCGCAACGACGGTCACGGCCCGGGGCTGCCGCGCCGCCGATTGAACTCGACGCCTCTGGGCTATATACTCCCACTGCGTACACCTTTGCACCAAGGGGTGGTCCTATAAAGGCCGAGATTATCTCCATCGGCACCGAGCTGCTGATGGGCGAGCTGGTCGATACCAACGCCCCCTTTATCGCCTCGCGGCTGCCCCCGCTGGGCATCCAGCTGCAGCGGGTCACCCAGATGGGAGACAACCTGGACATGCTGGCCCACGCATTTACCCGGGGGCTCGAGCGTTCGGACATCATCTTCTGCAGCGGCGGGCTGGGTCCTACCCAAGACGACCTTACCCGCGAGGCCATCGCCAGGTCCCTGGGCGAGGAGATGGCGGTACAGGATAACCTGGCAGCCGGCCTGCGGGAGTACTTCCGCGGCCGGGGAACGAACATGCCGGCCACCAATATCAAACAGGCGACCCTGATACCGTCGGCCCAGACCATCCCCAACCGCCGCGGTACGGCGCCGGGCTGGTGGGTAGAGGTGGGCCCATCGGCGGCCGGCGATGGTGACCCGAAGATCGTCGTCGCCATGCCGGGCCCCCCGGCGGAGCTGCTGGGCATCTGGGAGGAGGAGGTGGCACCCCGGCTGCGCCAGAGGGTGAAGGGGGAGGTCATACTGACCCGCAACATAAAGACCACGGGCCTATCCGAGGGAGGGCTCGACGAGATGGTCTCGGAGTACCTGGGCAAGGAGAACCCGTATCTGGGGATCTACGCCAAGGCCGACGGAATCCACCTGCGTATCATCGCCCGGGCAGCCGACGAGGGCGCGGCCCGGCGTCTTATCCAGCCCGTGGAGGAAGGACTGGCCGCGATAGTGGGGCCATACATCTGGGGGTACGACGACGAGACACCCGAGCAAGCGGTCGGGCTGCTACTTGCCCAGAAAGGGCTCACCCTGGCCACGATGGAGTCCTGCACCGGGGGGCTGCTGGCCAACAGCATAACGGAGATGGCAGAGAGCGCCCACTTCTTCAAGGGAGGCATGGTGGTCTACGACGGCCCTTCGGCCGTCGCCAGCGGGGTACCGGCCGCGGTTATCGGAAGGTACGGCCTGGTCAGCCAGGAAGCCGCCGAGGCCATGGCCCGGGCCGCGAGGGAGCGGCTAGATGCCCATGTGGGACTCGCCGTAACCGGAACCGTCTTCCCCGAGGAGGTGGTCTCAGAACCCCCCGCCCATGGGGCTCCCCGACAGTGGGGCCAGATACACATAGCCATCGCACTGGCACCCGCCAACCCGGGAGAGGTGACCGTGACGCACGTAGGCACCCAGCTGCCGCCAAGGCGGACGGTGATCAAGCGCCGCGGTGCGTCCACCGCCCTCATCGAGCTGCGGCGGCTGCTCAGCACCTAGTAAAGAAGCGGCTGGGGACCCGAGGCGCTACGTTGTGAGCATGCGGTAGATGGTGGGGAGGCGTTGCGGCAGGGCCCAGATGTTGTCCAGGACTTCGTAGCTCATGTCCCCGCACATCGTCTTCAGGTAATCGTGTCCCGCCTTGTCCACGGTCAGGCAGAAGGGGATAATGGCCTTCCTCTTGGCCTCCACCAGCGCCATGTGAGTGTCATGGACGGCGTACTCCTTCTCGACACCCTCCCGGCTGTATCCCCTGTCCTGTGGCCTGCCGTCGCTGATAAGGAAGAGGATCTTTGTCTTTGCCTCCTGGCCCTCTAGCTTGAAGGTAGCGTGCCTGATGGCCGGGCCCATTCGGGTGGCGTGCATCGGCGTGATCTTGTCTATGCGCTTTTTGATCCTGTCGTGGAAAGTCTCGTCGATATCCTTGATGACGTAGAACTCCACGTTTTCTCTTCCGTATCCGGAGAAGCCGTAGATGCCGTAGGTATCCCCGATGGTCTCCAGGGCCTGGATAAGAAGGGCGGCGCTCTCCTTTTCCAGGTCTATGATCCGCTTGTACCGGCGGCGCACCATCCCTTCCCTGCGGGACCTGAGCCACATCATGTACTCCACCGGGTCATCGGGGGCGTCCTGGTCATCCACCGTGGGGCGCCCCTCATCTATGGCCTCTGCGGTAGAGGCGCTCATGTCCAGCAGGAACACCACGGCCACATCGCGCTCTACCTTGTTGCGCCTCCACCAAATCTTCTCCGACGGGGTCATCCCGAGGTGCCGTTCCACGGTAGCCTCAATGGCCGCGTCCAGGTCCAGGTCCTCGCCATCAATGACCCTTCTGACCTTTCGGAAGTTCTCGGGGACCACCATCTCGAACTGTCGCCGGATGTCTGCGGACAGGGCGGCGTAACTCCGCAACGTCTCGTTGAAGAAGGTGACATCACCCTGGTCAACGCTCTTCTCCCGCACAACGCACCACTTGGGCTTGTAGTCCGCCGCACGGAAGTCCCATTCGTCGTACACCTGAGACTTGGGTTCCGGGGCCTCCAGGGAGCCGCCCTGCTCGTCCTCGTGGGCCATGGGGCCGTAGCCCTGCCCTGCCTGGGACGAAGACGGCGGTACCCCCGCCTCTCGCATGATGTTTTGGACAAACATCCCCATGGCACTCTGCAGCTTCCCGGCTTCGGCGTCCAGGCCCAGCTCGGGGCTCTCCCGGAGCAGCTCCTCTAACATCTCGCGCGTTATCTGCTCCGATTCCCCCTGCTGCGACTGGTCCGCCCGCAGCTTATTCAAGAGCTGCACCAGCTCCGGCTTGAAGTCACCCCGAAACTCTACGTCCTCCGGGGATTCATAGGGCTCCTCTCCCTTTTCCTCCTCACCCTCCTCCGCCTCCTCCTGTCCGTCCTCCAGCTTCTCCAGCAGCTCGCGGAACTCCTCCTCGGAAAACTCCTCGTCCCCGTCGAAGTCCTGGGGCTGGAGGTCCTGGGGCGATTGGGCCTCGTTGGGGAGCCGGGACAGGATCTGGTAGGCGCGAATGGTGGCTTCAGCCGTGTCCTCCACCGAGGCCCTGACGTTGAGGAGCTTCCGAAAGACCTTCGCCAGCACTCGGGCCGTGTCTTGATGTGCCCGGGGCACCGGTAGCCCTTTAAGCTGCTCCAGACTAAGGTGGAGGAGAAGCTCCACCATGGCCTGCCGAAGGGGGAGCTCCTCCATGGGAGGCCGCCCGTCCAGGGCGGCCTGCTGCACCAACCGATAGTGGCGGACGATACCCCGGTACTCCATCTTCACCCGATAGTCCAGCCTGCCGTCTTCCAGTATGGTAAATGCATTCAGCGCCAGCTTCCGGTCCTCGAAGAGGTGGAAGAAACGTCCCATATCGGTCAGATACTTTCTCTCGGGGGTGGAATCCTCCTCCCCGTCCTCCGTCAACTTGGCCTGCAATCTGGCCACCGCCGAGGCGACCACATCCGCCTCCATTTTGGGCCTCAGGTCCTCGAACAGCGCCGAGGGGCGGTCGAACTGTAACTCGAAGCTACCAAACTCCAGGTGGGCCACCTGGTGGGTGGACACCACTTTGAACCAACCGAAGTTCTCCTCCTTGCTGGGGTATCGGTCCACCACCGGCGGCAGGAAGACCCTGGTGCCTTCGGTGGATGCCTGGGACTCGGACACCCAGCCTATGCCCTTGTGGACCAGCTCTTTACTGCTCAGGATTTCCACCGGGAAGCCGCAGAGGGCACGACAGTAAAGGCGCATGACCCCCTTCACCCGGTCGAGCTCCAGGCTCGAGGAGAGGGTCTCCAGGAGCTGCTCCGACGTGTTCGACTCCACCCTGAAGAAGGCCAGCCCCCCATCGGGGTTCTCCTGCAAAAGGCGCAGCCCGTGCTGGAACCATATGTCCAGCTGGCCCAGTGTCACCCGGTTAAGCACCCCGTCGAGGCTTCTCAAGAAGGCGGGCACAGCCTGGGGAGATGCGTTGAGCAGGGTCTCGCTAAGGTCGAGGATATACCTCTGGGAGGAGGAATCGATCCTGCCGAGGGACTGGGAACCCTCCAGGAGGAAGCTGGATGTCTCCCGCTGACCTGTTTTGGCCAGGCGTTCGGCCAGCCGCAGAAAGCGGGTGCGCTGGCTCTCGTCGATGGAAGGCAGGAACTTTCCCGCAGCCTCCAGGCAACCCTTCACCTCCCGCCAACTCCCTTCGACAAGGGAGCGCGCCATCGAAAGGAATGCTTCCCTCTCCCTCCCCATCTGGGCGAGCACGCTTTCACCCAGGACAAGGCAGTCGGAAGCCACGTCGTAGGATTTGTTCGACAACGCCTCGATGAGGGCCGCGAACACCTCCACGTCCCAGAAGGGCAGGACCCGGACCAGCCGAGGGCTGACCTCGAAGAACTTGGCCGCAAGGGTGCTGGACTTCCAGGTCCCCTTGTAGAGGCTCCGCCCCAGCCCCGCCCAGCGCGGTATGTACTGGGCCCTGATGCCGACGACTATCTCCGGGCTCGCCCTGAAGTAGGACACCGCCAGCGTCGGTGAGTCCTGAGATAGATAGGCGCCGCAGCGGGCCCATTGGATAAAGGAGGGGAAGGCAAGGAACTTGGCCACTTCCGGCCCCACCCTGAAATACTCCACCGCGGCCTCCCAGGAGCGGACCGTCTGGTTGGCAATGATCAACCCTTCCCTGGCCCACAGGCCGAGCTCCTCCTCCTTGAAGGCGGACGCCAGCGCATCCTTCGCCTGTCTATACCCGTTCACGACCGACTGGTGCTGTTTCGCAAGCTCACTCTCGATCTCGGCCGGTCCCCACGTCTCGGGGTGTCCGGGGGCGACGCTCAATTCAGCCCTCCTGCTTTGCCATCCCCAAGGTCGGGAAGTAACCCCAGAAACTGGGTCACTATCTGGGCTGTCGCCCCGAAGATCAGGTGCCTTCCCCATGCGTAGGAGTAGGCCCTGGTGACCCCACCCTCGGTCCAGCGCACTTCCTCTCTCAGATTCGCCGGGTCAAGAAGCTGCCGAACGGGCACCTCGAGCACCTCCGCAATCTCAATGGCGCTGGGTTTGAACGGGTATGGATAGGGGATGGTCCCCGCAAAGACACGCACGCCAAACTGGCTCCGCGTCGCCACATCGTCCAGCTCTCCCAGTACCATTACGTCCTCGCGCCTTATTCCCATCTCCTCGTAGGCCTCTCGCAACGCCGTATCCAGGAAGTCCCGGTCCTCCGGGTCTCTGGCACCGCCCGGGAAGGATATCTCTCCCTTATGGTGCTCCACCTCGTCCGTCCTCTTGTTGAGGAGGATGCAGTGCTCGCCGTCCTTGGGGTAAACCAGAACAAGCACGGACGCTGGGTCCAGGGACTCGTCGCGGACAGAGGATTTCTTGCGGTTGGTCAGTGCGCGTCTGACCGCATCGATCGTGGGGTCCGTACCTTCAGCCATTCTAAGTGTCAATATCTGCGAAGCCCCCAGGCGGACCGGTCGGCCCCCAGCACCCTGCACCCCAGGGGCAGGCCGGAGCACACCGACACGCTACTCGAAGATGGAGGAAACCACCTCTTCCACGCTTCTCTGGATCTCCTGGTCGTCCGTCATGGCCCACACCACAGCCACCTGGGCAGCCCTTCTGGGAGCGATGCCCTGGGCCATGAGCTTCCCGGCGTAGATAAGCAGGCGGGTACTGGCTCCCTCCTTGAGACCATGCTCCCTGAGGTTCCGAACTTTCTCCCCCAGCTTCCCCAGCGCCTGGGCGTGCTCCCGACTGCAGCCGCTTTCCCGTTCCACTATGTCCGCCTCTATTTCCTTGGGGGGATAGTTGAACTCCAGGGCGATGAACCGCTGTCGGGTGCTGTGCTTCAGGTCCTTTAGGGCGCTCTGATACCCGGGGTTGTAGGATATGACCAGGAGAAACTGGCTGCTCGCCTCCAGGATTAGTCCCCGCTTGTCAACGGGCAGGATACGCCGGTGGTCCGTCAGCGGATGGATGAGCACCGTCGTATCCTTCCTCGCCTCCACAATCTCGTCGAGGTAGCATATCCCACCCGCTTTTACCGCCTTGGTCAACGGACCGTCCATCCACCGAGTACCGTCCGCCTCCAGAAGGTACCTCCCCACCAGGTCACTGGCCGTGAGGTCTTCGTGACACGCGATGGTGACCAGGGGGATGCTATGGCCATCTGGCGCCGCCTTGCCCTTCCGTTTCACAACTGTCAAGGGACGGCCTAGCCGCCACGCCATGTACTCTATGAATCGGGTCTTCCCACAGCCGGTGGGTCCCTTGAGAAGGACGGGCAACTGCTGGCGATAGGCGGCCTCGAACAGCTCTACCTCGTCTCCCAAAGGGCGATAGTAGGGCTCGTCCTTTATCACATATTCTTCTATCTGGTACTCGTTGTAACCAGCCTCGGTGCCGCTAACCATGTCTAACTGCCCTACCCTTTCCTTTTACCCTACTGCTCCAGAGGATGCCCACTTCCTCCCGAAGCTCCTCTACTCCGGCGGTGTTCCTCACCAGGACATCGGCCCGTCGCGCCCTTTCCTCGAAAGACATTTGCGAGTTGACCCGCCCCGCTATCTCTTCTTCCGAGAGGTTGTCCCGCCGTCGGAGCCGCTCGGCCACCAGCTCCTCGGGAGAGTGGGTGACCCATATCTCGTCGACCAGGGATTCCCATCCCGCTTCCAGCAGGACAGCGGCCTCTACCACCGCTACCTCAGCCCCCTGTTGGGCCAGACACAGGAGCTCTCCACGGATTACGTCTGCCATTCGTGGGTGCATGATGGAGTTCAGGGTAGTCCGGGCCTCGGGGTCGCGAAACACGATCGACCCAAGCCGCTTCCGGTCTATCTCACCCGTGGGTGTGACGATGTCCTCCCCAAAGGCCTCTACTACTTCTTGCCATACCTGGGAACCGGGTGCATAGGCCTCATGTCCTACGCGGTCGGCGTCGATCACCGTCGCTCCAAGCTCTCGCAAAATACGGGAGACCTCGCTCTTGCCTGTGGCGATGCCTCCCGTAAGACCGATCACCAGCATCTTCTGCCTTTACAGGTTCAAGCAACCTGCCCCACCTTTTGTCTGTACCTGGGGGCCTCCCCTCCGAAAGCCCACCCCATTCTACCAACCCTCTCCGGACCGCGCAACCCTCCGGTCCCCGGGAGCTCAGGCGAGGGCGACACTGATAGGCCCGTGCTTTCGCCTGTAGGCCTCCTTCAACTCCCGGTATCTCTCCTGGTATTCGGGCGTGCTTATGGGCTCAGTGGTCATAATTACCGCGTCTTCCCGGTTATCGGTGTAGTAGCCCTTCCTGATTCCGACCTTCATGAACCCGTACTTCTGGTACAGCGACTGGGCCACGTAGTTGGAGACCCTGGCTTCCAGACTCATCACCGTGGCCCGCTGGTCCATCGCCATCTCAATAGAGCCGATGAGAAGGAGCTCACCAATCCCCTTGCCACGGGACGCGTCCTCGACGGCGATGGCGGTTATGTGCGCTTCCCCTGACATGAACCACAGTCCGACAAATCCCTTCAGGTTGGAATCGGGCTGGTCTGGCAGCCTGTCGGAGGGAGGCTGCCCCCTGATAGCGCCCCAGAGGCGACCCACGAGGGACCTACCGGCAGGCGCAACCACCTCTTCGGCTCGGGCTTCCTCCCCGTGAGACCCGCGCGACCCCCTGGGCTCCCAGGCCACCAGATACTTCGCCAGGCGATTTTCCAGCTCGCGTTTGAAGGGTGTGGGGGGCCAGAGAGTGGGAAAGGCCTGCCTCTCGATCTCGGCCACATTCCTAATGTCCTCAAGCCTGAAAGGCCGAACACCTACGTTCATAGGCAGTTGCTCTCGTACGAGAAGGCAGCTTCATTGTACCACAGCGTCCATAGTTTTCGTACCACAGCGTCCATAGTTTTCCCATGATCTGGCGGCTCCGGCCCGTTGAATTTACCCCGAAAAAGCCTATACTGTTTCATCCGGGGCGGAATATTCGGGCGGGGCGGAATATTCGGGCCAGAACAATTTTGGCCGGATTCCGCCGGATGGCAGCACCGCGGTCCTCGGGTCTCCTATCAAGTGGAGGAGGGGTAATGAATCAGCCAAAAAGGGCGGGAACCCATCCCCGCGCCAAGTCTCCCAGACCTTTCCGTCTGGTCGCAGGTCAGGTCCCCGCTGGACCGCCAGGCCGGGGAGATGGGGAGTCCCGGAGCCACCGTTGGGCCACATGGTGGAGAAACCCGTTCCGGGCCGCCTTCACCGGAATCTGCGTGTCCATGCTGTTGCTGGTGGCCTGTTCCGGTGGCGCCACATCAACCCCTACACCAACGCCCACCACGCCACCCACGGCCGCGACTCCCACCGCCACACCAGCCCTGACGCCGGTAGTCCCCCCTGGGACGCCTACCACGGCGACGGTGCCCCCCACGCCTACGGCCACCCTTGTCGTTACACCCCCGCCAGTTACTCCCGGCCCAACAGCCACGCCCACCACCCCCACGCCCACCCCTACTCCCGCGGTGCCCCAACCCAGGGAGCTTCTGCTGGACATCTCCTCCCCAGGGGCCGATGTTGTCGTGAACTCACGGCAGATAACCATCGCCGGGAGAGCGTCCCCCGACGCGACTGTCAGTGTCAACGGAGTGAAGGCCACCCTCGACTGCATGGGCCGGTTTGACACCATGTACCAGCTGCCTCCAGATGAGGGGCCCACCCTGATAGAGGTGATCGCCAGCGACCTGGCCGGCGACGTGCGCTCCTCGCTCCACACCGTGATATATAGGGTGCAGCAGGAAGGGCTGTTCGGAAAGGTCTCCGGCGTGGCCGCGGGCCCCCAAGGGCTCGTCATGATTACCCTGGACACCTCGCAGGCCGGTCTGCCGACCGGGCCCGTTACTGTGGCGGCCTCAGCCGAGGACACCGCCGTCATCATCCCGGGAGTGGAGAGGGGCTCGGCCGGGGACCTGTCGCCAGGGGACTTCCTGGCGGTACTGGGCAGGAGGATCGATGGAAATCGATTAGCCGCATCCAGGATACTGGTCAAGCCGGATGGGCCCGTGGTCCACATTCATCTCACCGGATTCGTCGCCGGCGTGAACGGGGACCGGATAAGGATAATGGATAGATTCGGCAACCTGGTGACCACCGATCTCCAGCCGGAGGTCCGAGGGCTGTCACCAGCCCAGGTCGTGACGGCGATATTGGGCCAGGACCTGAGGACGGGCAGAATTGCCATCCTGGGAGCTGACCCGGCGGCTGCGCAGATAGCACGTCTCAGCAGCGCGTTGCAGGCGGCCTCTCCGGAGAGCCGGAGGAACCTGGAGGGGCGGCTGGCGGCGGACATCACCGGCCACCTGACCACAGCGCAAGAGTACCTCCACAGGGCCGACCCGGAACTGAGGTCTGTCTTCAACGCCATTCTTCAGGGCCATCAGAGGCTGCTGGAAGGCCACGGCCTGGGCGCGCCCACTGTGAGGCTGGACGGAGTCCTCCAGGACTTGAACAGGACTACTGGGAGGGCCTTAGTCGCCCCCCACGACGGGATAGCGGTGCAGCTGAATTTCACCCCGGACACCGCGTTCCAACGGTTCGGTGAGCTGGCACGCATCGAGAACCTGGAGGCCGGGCAGGGCATCGAGGCCATCTACGATCCCCAGACCGGCGACGTGGAAACGGTCAACGTGGTATTTCCATCCATCACGGACGACCGGGTGCCAAGTCTCCTGGGGCAGGTCCCAGCCGGCGAGCTGCAGGGCAGGGTGTCCCGGGTCGACCTCTCAGCCGTTCCCCCCGTATTGGTCGTGGAGCTTGATAGCGGAAGGGAGCTCACCCTGGGGGTCACACCGGACACCAAGATCCGGATAGGGGACCAGTCAGCCCAGTTGGGCGGGCTCGTCAGGTTCACGCCTGTGAAGGTCCGCTACAACCCCTCGTCCCTGGAGGCCCTGTTCGTCGACACCTTCGACACGGGGCAGACCTTCCTCTCGGGCGTGGTGAGGAGCTTCGTGCCCAAGATACGCCCCGGAGTCAGACTGCCGGGAAGCACCCGGGATGGTAACATCTCCATCACGACCCCGGAGGGCGAGACCATAAGCCTGCACATCACCGACGACAGTGTCATCGAGCGGGACGGCCTCAGGATGAACATAAGCGCGATAAAACTGGGAGACCTGGTAAGGCCCACGTCCCGCTACGATCCCGTTACCCGGGAAGTCCAGAAGCTGGATCTGAGAGCGCCGGAGCTCCGGGGAACTATACGGGGCAAGGGGACAAGCGCCGGAGGAAGGGACTTCGTAACCATCTCCACCGAGCGGTTTGACCTGGTGACGGTAACAATCTCCCCCACCACCGAGGTGGTCAGGGACGGTGGGCCGTCCAGCTTTGCCAGCCTGGACGTGGGAGAGAGGGTGCTGTCCGGCCTCTACAGTCCCCTCCGCCTGGAGGCCCTGCGGCTGGTGGTGGGTCCGCTCAAGACCCTCCGTACCGCAGGCACAGTAGAGTCGTTGGACAAGGCCAAGGGGGTCCTGACCGTGGCCACCGTCTCCGGCCAGCGTATCCAGATGCTGATTCCCGCCAAGCCCGGAATCGTCTTCGTGGGGGCGGTCCCCGCATCCATAGGGGACGTGAACGCTGGAGATCAGGTACAGGCCGTGTTCTACAGGCCGGACAAGGTGGTGGTGAGGATCGAGATCGTCCGCTAGCAGGTGCGGAGGGCATGAAGGCCAGGCTCGCCGTTTCTTAATTCGGCGGCACAGGGCTATAATGGGATGCTATGGGTGTGCTGCTGCGGCTGGCCAGCTACGTGCTACTGTACAAGAGGCGGCTCATCCTTGCCTACACGTGCCTAACCGGCTCCACTCTTCTCTCACTAGCCATCCCCTGGATACTGGGCGTGACCATAGATACGGCCCTGGAGAATGGGCGGACCAGCGAGCTGGTCCTGCTGGCCCTTCTGGTCCTGTCCATCAGCCTCCTCAGGGGAGGCTTCGCCTACGGCCAGAGCTACCTCGCCGAGTGGATCTCGCAACGGGTCGCCTACGACCTTCGCCACGCCCTCCTGGCCCGCCTCCACACGCTCAGCTTCGGCTTCCACGACCGGGAGAAGACCGGCGACATGATGTCCAGGGCCACCACCGACGTCGAGAGCATCCGCTGGTTTGTCAGCTTCGGGCTCATATACGGCCTTCACGTCTTTGTGCTGGTCGGCGCGGTCTCCGGACTGCTACTGGTCACCGACTGGGACCTGGCCCTGGTTTCCCTGGCGGTGATACCGGTGGCGCTCTACATCGGAGTCCGGATGAGCCGGAGGTTCAGAGGGCTATGGCGGGACGTACAGGCCGAGACGGGACGCATGACCACCGTGCTTCAGGAGAACCTGTCCGGTATGCACGTGGTCAAGACCTTCGGCGCCGAGGAGCACGAGAAGGCCAAGTTCAGGGAGACGGCCCAGGTGGTCTCCGAAAAGACCTTCATCGTAAACCGGCTCCATGCAGCCAACTCTTCCCTCCTTAACCTGCTGTTCGTCCTGGCGACGGCCCTGGTCATCTGGTTCGGGGGATGGCAGATCATCAACACCGACTCCGGAATGACCCCCGGAGAGCTTACCCAGTTTATCCTATACCTGGGCCTTCTGGTCTTTCCCGTCCGCATGGCCGGATGGGTCGTCAACCTCTTCGCGAGGGCTATAGCCGCCGGGGAGCGCATCTTCTACGTCCTGGACGCCCGGTCGCCGGTGGAGGAGAAGGCCGAGGCCATCGCCCTCGGCAATATCAGGGGAGAGGTAAGGCTGGAAGGGGTGTCGTTCAGCTACGGCCCACCAGGGGCTGACAACACTCCGCCACCGGCTCCGGCCCTTCGCCACGTCGACCTGGTGGCTTACCCCGGCCAGAAGATCGCCCTCCTCGGCGCTCCTGGCAGCGGAAAGAGCACCATAGTGAACCTGATCCCCCGCTTTTACGATGTGACCCAGGGCAGGGTCACCATCGACGGACTAGACGTTCGTGATGTCACGCTGGAGTCCCTCAGAAACAGCGTGGGCATCGTGTTCCAGGACGTGTTCATATTCATGGCCACCATCCGGGAGAACATCTCCTACGGGGTCGCCGGAGCGCCCTTCGAGAAGATCGCGGAGGCGGCCCGCTTGGCCCACATCCACGACTTCGTCATGGGCCTTCCCGACCAGTACGAAACCCTGGTAGGAGAGCGGGGAGTCACGCTGTCCGGAGGACAACGTCAGCGCCTCGCCATAGCCCGTACGCTGCTGCTCGACCCGCCTGTGCTCATACTGGACGACTCGACCTCCAGCGTGGACGCTGAGACCGAGTCCCAGATCCAGGCCGCTCTGGACGAGGTGATGAAGGGGCGCACCACATTCATCATCGCCCATCGGATTAGCAGCGTTAGAAGGGCCGACCAGATACTACTCCTGGAGGACGGAGAGATCGTCGAGCGGGGAACCCACCGGGAGCTTCTAGACAAGAAGGGCCACTACCAGGAGGTCTACCGGCTCCAGCTACCCGCCCAGGACGAGGCATTGACCAGGACATGGCTGACAGACGATGGAGGCTAGCCAACTGGATGGGTCATACTGAATCCCTTCCACCCACGAGTTTTGAGCCACCCTCGCGCGAAGAGCGGCGCCGTTCCCCCTGGCCAGGAGAGCGGCTCGGCTCTGCCCAATGGACGTGGAAACCCGGCGAAACCCGATGAGGGCGGAGTAGCTTTTTAGCGATGCGAATGCGCGGCTCTATGAGGTACATGGGCCTCCAGGAGGAGGCGGGAGGCAGTGTAACCGGCTACCGGGCGGTAGTGCGGCTGCTCGAATACGTCCGGCCCTACAGGTTCCTCACCACCGTCAGCGTCCTGGCCATGCTGGTCTACGCCGCTACCGTAGTCGCGAACCCATGGCTGGTCCAGCGGGCCGTGGACAGCGTGGTCACCTCGCGAAGCAACTCCGCCCTAGCGACGGCGGCCGTGCTGATGGCGGTAAACGCCCTGCTGGGTTATGCCACGAACTACCTGCACCTTGTCACCCTGTCCAGGGTAGGACAGAACCTGCTCCTCGCCCTGAGGACAGCAACCTTCGACCACATCCAGCGCCTCCCCATCTCCTATTTCGCCCGCACCGGACTGGGAAACATTATGTCAAGGGTGCAAAACGACGTCCAGCAGCTCCAGGAGTTCCTGTCCATCTTCGTATTGGTACTGGGCGACATCCTGGTACTGGGCGGCATCATCATAGCCATGCTCCTGATGAACTGGGAGCTGGCGCTCATAACCCTGGCAGTAATCCCCATTCTCTTTGCCGCCATTATCCTCTGGCAGCGGTTGGCATGGTCGTCCTTCATGCAGATGAGAAGGGCCATAGCCGACGTAAACGCCGGGCTCCAGGAGAACATCTCCGGGGTCCGGTTAGTCCAGGGTCTCAACCGCCAGAAGGAGAACCTCCGCGACTTCGACCGGGTGAACCAGGGGTATCTCGACGCCAGCCTTCGCGCCAGCCGGCTCTCTTCCGCCCTGAACCCTTCCGTGGAAGTGGTCACCGCCGCGGCCACCGGCCTGGTCATTATCTTCGGCGGCATGATGATGCTGAGGGGCGATCTGGCGGTAGGGGTCCTGGTGGCCTTCGCCCTGTACATCCAACGCTTCTTCGAGCCGATACGCAGCATCATCACCCAGTACAGCCAGCTTCAAAGGGCGCTGACCTCGGGCCAGCACATCTTCGAGATCCTGGATACAGAGCCCCAGATTGTGGACAAGCCTGGAGCGGTGGAGTTGCCTTCTCTGCGGGGCGAGATACGCTACGAAGGCGTCAGCTTCCGCTATATGCCCGAAATCCAGGTGCTCACGGACATCGACGTCCACATCAGGCCTGGG
This sequence comes from Dehalococcoidia bacterium, assembly GCA_965247055.1. Lineage (GTDB taxonomy): Bacteria > Chloroflexota > Dehalococcoidia > Lucifugimonadales > JAGWBF01 > CBDFGE01. Next base: position 324,989 of record CBDFGE010000005.1, on the reverse strand, counting down.
GAAAAAGTGGCGCTGGTGGGCCCTACCGGGGCGGGCAAGACCACCCTGGTCTCGCTCCTGTCCAGGCTCCACGACGTGACAGGGGGCAGTGTAACGGTGGATGGGTACGACGTGAGGGATGTGGCGAGGCACTCGTTGAACCGATTGATAAGCGTGGTGGCCCAGGAGCCGTTCCTGTTCTCGGGCACCGTCCGGGACAACATTCGCTACTGCCATCTGGAAGCCTCGGACCAGGAGGTGGAGGGGGTGGCCAGGGCCGTCGGGGTCCACGACTTTATCGCCAAGCTGGAACGGGGCTACGACACCCAGGTGGAGGAGCGGGGCCTGAATTTCAGCCCTGGCCAGCGGCAGCTCATCGCCCTGGCAAGGGCCCTGGTGTCCAACCCCCGCGTTGTGATCCTGGACGAAGCCACCGCTACCGTGGACAGCCGAACGGAGATGTTAATCCAACGCGCCCTCGAGGTGGTGCTTCAGGGACGCACCGCGCTAATAATAGCCCACAGACTCTCAACGGCTGCCAGTGCCGACCGTATACTGGTCATGGACGGAGGGCGAGTCGTGGACCAGGGCACCCACCAGGAGCTCGTGGCTAGGGGCGGCCTGTACGCCCGGCTGTATGCGCTGAGCCACGCCCAGTAACGGATCATCGCCGTACCCTACCCGCTTTGACATGCCCGGGTCGCGTTGCTATAGTGTTGTCCTGGCTCGCGCTCCGGCTTTGCGGCCCAAGGAAGAGCGCCTTTACTGCTGCCGGCAGGAGAGTACGCGGCTGTGAACTGGGCTGAGCGCATAGTCCGGTGCCTCAAGGAGTCCCAGATATCGCTGGTATCCTACGTTCCAGACATCAACATCCAAGATGTCACGCGGCTAATGGCGGACGACCCCGCCTTCCACGTGGTATCGGCGACAAGGGAAGAGGAGGCCATAGGTATCGCCGTCGGCTCCTACGCAGTGGGGCGCAACTCCGCCGTCTTCATGCAGTCCAGCGGCTTCGGTAACTCCGTAAACGCCATCGGCAGCCTGTGCATCCCCTTCCGTGTGCCCATCCCCCTGTTCATAAACCTGCGGGGAGAGCTGGGGGAGTTCAACATCGCCCAGGTCGCCATGGGACGTGGCACCCGCCCCATCCTGGACATCCTTGGCCTGCCCCATTACACCCTGACGGAAGAACGGGACATGGACAGGATCGTAAAGGGCGCCATCCAGCTATGCTACGCCAGCCGGCAGCCGGTGGCCCTCTGCCTCACTCCGCTACTCCACGGAGGCAAGATTGCGTAGGTTCGACGCGACCCGGCTCGTGCTCAAGCACGCGGGGGACCTCCCCATAGTGAGCAACCTGGGTCCCACCACAGATGAGCTATGGCACGCCGGGCACCGCGCCCGAAACTTCTACACCTACGGGGCCATGGGCCTTTGCTCATCCATCGCCCTGGGAATGGCACTGGGGACCCGCGAGAAGGTGATATCCCTGGACGGCGACGGCTCCCTCCTGATGAACATGGGCACCATAGCCACCATCGGCCGGGAGAAGCCGGACAACCTGATCGTGATAGTATGGGACAACGAAGAGTGGGGGCAAACGGGGCATCAGCCCAGCCACACGGCCATAAGCACCGACCTGGAACAGGTGGCCAGGGCATGCGGCATTTCTTGTGCGGCCACCGTATCCAGCGAGCAGGAGCTGGAGGCCTGCCTCCGGAATGCCCTGGTTTCGGAGGGCCCATGGTTCATCGTGGCCAAGGTGCAGGAGGCCGGCTATATGCCGGTGGCGCCCATAGAGCCGGAGATGACCCTGTACCAGTTCCGAATGTCCTTTATCAACCCCCCGTCCCCCGCCAGCCCGGCCCATTAGGCCCGGCCGGCCTTAAGCCCCCGTCCGGGATAACGGCCATCGCCTCCACCTCTACCAGGAGCTCCGGGCGGACCAACGCCGCCACTATCACCGTGGAGCTGGCAGGGGGGTCCTCGGAGAAGAACTTGCTCCTGACGTAGTTGTAGGCACCGTAGTCGTCCACGCTGGTGAGGAACGTAGTGGTCTTCACCACGTCCTTCAGGCTGGCCCCCGCTGCCTCCAGGATCGTACTTATCCTCTGCATCACGCATTCGGACTGCTCAACGCAGTTCCCCGGACCGACGACCCTGCCCTCGGCGTCCGTCGCCGCCTGGCCAGAGATGAAGAGGAGCTGACCCACCCGGATCGCCGGGGAGAAGTAAGGGCTCACGTGTATACCCTCGGGCCTGATGGGTACGCGACTCGCCACTATCCATACCTCCCTCGGCCTATTGATGGCGCGGGCTCGCATGCCCACGCCGGGACCAGATCCACACCTCACTGCAGAGCGGGCACATCATACCAGGGAGCCCCAGGCCAGTCAAGAAAGGCAAAAAGTGAGATCGGGCCCGCCATACCGTACAGAAGCAAGAACTATTGAGCTCGCCTTGAACCTCTCGGCATGATACCTGGCCCGGCACGCTTGCGCCATAACTACCTATGTCCTACAGTTGAGCGATAAAGGTTGACGAGGAAGGGGATCTTATGCCTAACTACATCTTTGCATACTACGGCGAGCCAAACATCAGGAGAGATTTATGGCCTGGGTCGGCGGCATTGGCGATGCCTTGATCAACCCCGGTACTCCTTTGGGAAAACCCAAGACCGTAAGCTCCGGGGGTGTGTCAGATGATAGTGGATCGAATCGCTTAATGGGGTTTTCTATTGTAAAAGCCGACAGTATGGATGCTGCTCTTGAAATGGCTAAGGGATGCCCGTTCCTTGAATTCGGCGGGTCACGTCCCATAGAGTGGTGTAAGAGTACGTCATCCTGTTGATATCGTCTAGGCCGCTGCCTCTGCGAGTTCGGCTCTGGGTAGAGCTTCGTTGGAGGTGGTTACCTCCTGTGTCATGTATCGACGGCCGACGGCCCACTCGTCGTGCTGCTCAGCTAGGACGGCGCCGACCAGGCGACGGACAGCTGGGCGGTTAGGGAGGATGCCCACCACATCGATGCGGCGCCGTATCTCCTTGTTGAGACACTCCAGGGGGTTGTTGGACCAGATCTTCTTCCAGTGGGCGACGGGGAAGCTGGAGAAGGCCAGGACGTCGGGTCCAGCCTCGTCCAGTCGAGAGGCGCCCTGTGGGAACGGGTCCTGGAGCTGAGCAATCACCCGCTCGAGTTGGGCATGCACCTCCTGAGGGGACGGCTGCTGGTAGATGGTGCGTACCATGGTGGCCACCCAGGGCTGAGCGCTCCTGGGGACCCGAGTGAGCAGGTTGGTCATGAAGTGGGTGCGGCACCGCTGCCAACTGGCCCCACCGAAGACAGTTGCGATGGCATCCCTGAGTCCCTGATGAGCGTCCGATACCACCAGTTCCACCCCGCCGAGGCCCCTGGCGACCAGTGAGCGCAGGAAGGCCAGCCAGAAGGCGCCGTCTTCACTGGTACCCACGTCCATCCCAACGATCTCACGCTTGCCCTCGCTATTGACCGCCGTCGCCACCACCACGCTGACGTTGACTATCCTACCGGCCTCTGACCTTCTGGGTTAGTGCGTCCAGCCACAGGTAGGGATATGATCCGCCGTCCAGCGGCCGACCCAGGAAGCTCTCCACCACCCCGTCCAGCTCCTGGCAGATACGCGACACTTGGCTCTTTGAGATACCCTCGCACCCAAGAGCCTTGACCAGATCATCCACTCGCCTCGTCGATACACCCTCCACATACGCCTGCTGGATCACCGCCAGCAGAGCTCGCTCGCTGCGACGCCGTGGCTCCAGCAGGCTCGGAAAGTAGCTTCCCTCTCTGAGCTTGGGTATCTGCAACTCCATGGTCCCTACGCGAGTGTCCCATGCTCGAGACCGGTACCCGTTGCGCTGGGTCACCCGCTCAGGGTTGCGTTCTCCATACCCAGCACCGGTCCTCGATGACACATCAGCCTCCATGATCTCCTCGACCAGCACTCTCAGTGCCTCTCGTAGAAAGTCCACGTCACCGTCGACTCCCCTCTTGCGCATTAGCTCAAACAGGTCCATCCTTTCCTTGACCACCGTTGTCCTCCTTTCTCAGGCTCGTCTTTGCCCGCTAAGGATGACGTGGTGGTCTCTCTTCATCCAGACCCTCTCCTCTTGTTACACCACTTCCTGGGACTCTACTATTCGGCACAGTTGATGTCGCAGAAGTTATGGAAATGGGAATGTAGTCGTAGCGTCGCGACCAGCCGTCCCAGCTGCTTGGCGTCCATCCAACGGTGGGAATAGATGTCGCCTATTCTTCAAGGTGATTCCGATTCGTAGTTCATTCACAGGCTGCTCGTAGACCACTCGTGTGTTGCCAGCGAACCGCTCGCACCCGTGCTCTCACGCTTGTACTGCTCCACCGGCGCGCTTTCGAACTCTTGACGAGAGGCGTATAATATGCGGTGGCCGGTGGGGGCCATGACTGACACGCGTGGCCCACGCGCCGGATGCTGGGTGGGGAGGACCTGACCGAACAAGGACGTTGGAAAGCCTTGGAGTCCCTTCTCGACTATTACATCATCCTGGGAGTGCCCCGTTACACCGACGAGGCGGGCATCCGCCGGGCCTACCTGCGGCAGGCCTGACACTGCCATCCCGATCTACACCCCGACGATCCTGAGCTTGCATCCAAGATGAGCGACGTCAACCTGGCCTACTCCACGTTGTCCGACCGCGCTCGCCGTGCCAGGTACGACGCGCGACGGACTACGGTCATCTTGCGGCCGCCCCCGTCGAGTCCCGTTTCGGGGACGACTCACAGCTCACCGCAGCATCACTACAAGCATCACCACAGAAGAAGAGAGCACGGTATCATCGAGACGGCCTTCGGCTTTCTCGCGCACCTATACCGTTACGTCGCCGCCACCCTGCCCGGGTGACCGCTCCCACACGGGCAAGATATCGCAACCATCGCGAAGGTCGCGGAAGAATATCCGGACCTAGTCCAGAGCATCCCGGAGCACCTCTACCAGGTGCCTGGCCGTCCTGCCGGTGCCGTGCTCGATCTGCTGACGGCAGGAGATCCCCGTAACCGCCACCTCCCAGTCCTCGCCTTTCGCCACCACCGCCGGGAAGAGTACCTGCTCCCCGATAGCCTGGGAGATCCGGTAGTGCTCCGCCTCGTAGCCGAATGACCCAGCCATGCCACAGCAGCCGGAGTTCACCTCCTCTACCTCATAGGCGGGGGGAAGCCTGAGCGCCGCCACAGAGTGGCGAGTGCCCACCAGCGCCTTCTGGTGGCAGTGGCCGTGGAAGAGGACTTTCTTCTTGACGCCGGTGAACTCGAGGGCCAGCTCCCGCCTCTCCCTCAACATGTCGATGAACTCGTCGATCAGATAGCTGCCGGCCGCCACGACCCTCGCCTTTTCGTCCCGCAGCAGGTCGGGGTACTCGTCCCGTAGGGTAAGAAGGCAGCTGGGCTCGCAGCCCACGATGGGAATGCCCCTCTGGGCGTAAGGATAGAGCAGCTCCACGGTTCGCCGCGCGTGGTCCCTCGCCCTGTCCAGCAGGCCCTTGGAGATCATCGGCCGCCCGCAACATTCCCCATTGGCCAGTACCACCTGGAACCCGGCCTTCTCCAGGAGCTCCACCGCCGCCACCCCCACCTGCGGATAGTTGTAGTTCATGAAGGTGTCGTTGAACAGTACGACCATCCGGTCCTCCCCAGTTCCCAGGGACCGGCCGTCGGGATGGGCGGCCCTCGCCCGGAACCACTCGGGAAAGGTCGGGCGGGCGAACCGGGGCAGGGACCGCCGAAGGTGTATGCCCATAAACGCGTGGAGGAGCAGCCTGGTGATGGGGTTGCCGGCGGCCCAGTTGGACAGGGGTGCGGTCCGGCAGCCCAGCCGGCTGAGGGCGTTAATATTGGCGAAGAGCCTGGCGCGCAGCGGCAGCCCGTTTGCCCTGTGATACTGGTCCAGGTACTCGTACTTCAGCTTCGCCATGTCCACCCCTGTCTGGCACTCGGCCTTACAGCCCTTGCACTCCAGACACAGGTCCAGGGCATCGTAAAGCCTCTTGCTGAATAGGGCCTCGGGCGGTAGGGCGCCGGACAGGGCTGCCCTCAGCAGGTTGGCCCTACCTCGGGTGGAGTGCTCTTCCTCCCGGGTGGCCATGTAGGAGGGACACATAGTGCCGGTCATCTTACGGCAGGCACCCATCCCGTTGCACATATCCACGGCTCCCGCGTACCCGTGGTCGGCGGAGAAGTCCAGCTTGGTCTCGAAGGATCTTGCCCCCTCCCCGGGTCCGAAGCGCAGGTTCTCCGTCATGGGAGGGCAGTCCACGATCTTGCCCGGGTTCATGATACCGTGGGGATCGAAGGCCCTCTTCACCTCACGGAAGGCCTGATAGAGCCGTGGGCCGAACATCCGCTCCGTCCAGACGCCCCTTACGATGCCGTCGCCGTGCTCCCCGCTGAGGGAGCCCCCGAACTCCGCCACCAGGTCCGCTATGTCGGAGGCGATGGAGACCATGTTTTCCGCCCCTGCGGCCGTCTTCAGGTTGACCAGGGGACGGATGTGCAGGCAACCCACGCTGGCGTGGCCGTAGTAACCGGCGGTGGTGCCGTGGGCCTTGACGATCTCGTCGAAGCGTCGCACGTACTCTCCCAGCTTCCGGGGGTCCACCGCGGTGTCTTCCACGTAGGGCAGGGGCTTGGAGTCGCCCCGGGTGCTCATCAGCAGGCCCAGGCCCGCGCTCCGTAACGCCCACACGTTAGCCTGGGCACCCGGCTCCACCATGCTCACGCAGGCGTAGCCCAGACCCTTCCTGGCCATGTCATCCTTGAACGCCTGCAACCTCCCCACCACCTCCGCCTCCGAGTCACCGCTGAACTCCACCACCAGGAGGGCGTCCGGCTCCCCCTCCACGAAGCCCATAAGCCGGGAGAACCCAAGGGAGGCGCGGCAGCGGTCGAGGATCATGCGTCCGATCAGCTCCACGGCCGCCGGCTGGTGGCCCAGAATCTCCCACGTGGCCTCGCACGCCCGGACCATGTCCTGAAAGTGCAGCACGGCCAGGGCCTTCTTGCTCGGCAGCGGGACCAGGTTCACCTTGACCTCAGTCACCACACAAAGGGTGCCCTCTGACCCCACCACCATACGCGCTATGTTGAAGGGAGCCTGGCTGTCCCCACCCAGGAAATCATCCAGGTTGTAGCCACTGACCCTACGCATAATCCTGGGGTAACGGTCCAGTATCTCCTCCCGGTTCTCCCCGGCAATGCGCCTTACCTGACGGTAGACCTCCGACTCCAGCCCCTCACCACCGAGCTTCCCTTCCAGTTCCACCCCATCCAGTGCACGGAACCTGGCTTCGCTGCCGTCGGAGAGCACGGTGCGGAGCTCCAGGACGTGGTCCACGGTCTTCCCGTAGATGACGGAGTGGGAGCCGCAGGTGTTGTTCCCCACACCGCCGCCGACGCAGGCGCGGTTGGACGTGGTGGGGTCCGGAGCGTACTGGAGCCCCGAGGGCGCCACATGCCTGTTCAGCTCGTCCAGCACGACCCCCGGCTCCACCAGGGCCCAGCGCTCCTCCCGGTTTACCTCCAACACCCGGTTCATGTACTTGCTGAAGTCCATGACGATGGCGTGGTTCACCGCCTGCCCCGCCAGGCTGGTACCGCCGCAACGGGGAACGACGGGCACGCGGTGCCGGCCCGCCACCTCCACGACCGCGAGGACATCCTCAATGCTTCGGGGCACCACCACACCCACCGGCTCCATCTGGTAGATGCTGGCATCAGTGCTGTAGAGGACCCTGGAAAAGGGATCGAAGCGCACTTCGCCGGACACCCGTTTCCTCAGCTCTCTCTCCAGCTCCCGGGTCCCCTGCAATTTAGCCCTTTCGGCCGCAGCTCTGGCCATTCTCCCGCCTTCACCAGCTCCGGGTCGCCGTACCGTGGTAACTTTATATGAAAAGGGCCACAGCTTCAACCAAGGCTATCCTCTCAGCAAGGCCGTTAGCTGCGCCACGTCCTCCAGCTCATCTACCGAGTAGACCGTCTCCAGGACCTTCCTCGCCCGCGCCTCGGGGATGACCCCCGCGGCACAGCCATGGAACTTGGCCGCCAGCTCCTGGGGAGTCATGGGCCGCTCGGGAGTCCCACGGGAGGTCGATGCCTCGCTGGACAGGACCCGCCCGTCCCGGAGCCGCACCTCGATCAGGCTGCGTATCCTCTCGTAGCCCTGGGCCTCTATTCCTTCATGGAGGTAGGGCTCCACCCGCCCCATCATCTCTCTCACATCGGGCCGGGCCATCACCTCGTCCGCGAACTCCGTTATGCCGGCCTTTCGCTCCAGAACCAGGATGGCAAGGCAAAAGGGCAGGCTGAACTTCGCCTCCAGCTCGTTCCGGGGTTCCCGGTAGCGCAGGGGATCGAGCACGTTGGAGCTCGTGCCCAGCCTGATCTGCTCCACGTCGGCGGGCATGACATCGTGCTCCAGGACCAGGTCCAAGAGCCCGTCCATGCTGGGGTGGGCCAGCGAGCCGCAGGGGTAGGGCTTGATCGACACACCTGGGTCCACCAGGGAGTAGGGGTCCCCCAGCCTCCCTAGAACCAGGGTGGGATCGACCCCACCGCCGACTACCTGAAAGAACCCCCAGGGTCCATCCAACGCATCAGGGGCGGTCCTGTAGCCGAGCCGGGCAAGCCGGGCCGCCGCCACCCCATTCTCCGAGGCGGCCCCGGCGTGGTAGGGCTTGGTCATCGTGCCGAAGGCGGCCCGGATGCCGGCAGCCTTGCTGGCCGCGATTCCTATGGCGTGGCGGACATCCTCGGGACCCAGCCCCAGAAGCCTGGCCGAGGCCGCCGCGGCCCCGAATACCCCCAGGGTGCCCGTGGAGTGGAATCCCCTCTTGTAGTGCTGGGGGTTTATGGCCTCCGCCACCTTGCACTCCACATCTACGCCGGCGCAGAAGGCGGCAAGGAGCGCCTTACCCCCCGCCCCCACCTCCTCAGCTACCGCGAGAGAGGCCGCCATCACCGGCACTCCCGGATGGGTAAGCAGTCCGTATACCCTGTCTGGCACGGACGATATCTGGGTATCATCGTAGTCCAGGGCATGGCCACTGGTCCCGTTGGCGAGGGCGGCGTACTGTGCGGGAAGCATCGCCATGCCGCCAACGACAGAGGCTCTGCCCGATCCTCCCAGCTCCTCCAGGTATCGCCCGATGATCCGCGAGGCATCGCTGCGGGAGCCCGCCAGCATCACCCCCAGCGCGTCCACCATGGCCTCCTTGGCCCGATCAATAACGTTGGCGGGAATATCGTCGTACGCAACAGCACTGGCGAACTCGGCCAGCTCCATGGTAATGGTCTTCCCATGCCGTGCCATATCCTTAGGACCTCCTCATTGGCGTTAGCGCTCGTATGTTAGCATTATTACGCAACTCCAGCGTCTCTCGTGGTATCCTTATATCAGCCATGCTTGGACAAGACGAGTTCTGCCCGGGCTGCGCGGCCCGGCTGGAGACGGCGGATGTGGAGGGCACGGAAAGGCCCGTATGCGCCGGCTGCGGCAGGATCGTGTACTACGACCCCAAGGTGGCGGCGTCCACGGTGGTGGAGAGGGAAGGAGAGGTGCTTCTGGTACGCCGTGGAGTGGAGCCCGGCCTCGGCCTCTGGAGCCTGCCCGGGGGATACGTGGACAGGGGGGAGGTAGTGGAACGGGCCGCCGAGAGGGAGGTGGCGGAGGAGACGGGTCTCACTGTAAGGGTGACGGACCTGGTGGGGGTCTTTTCGGACGCCGGCAACCCCGTGATCCTGGTTACCTACGACAGCCACGTCACGGAAGGGCGTCTCACGCCGGGGCCCGAGATCATGGAGCTGGGCTACTTTCCCCTCGATGGCCTCCCGCCCCTGGCCTTCCCCCGAGACCGCCAGATACTCCAAACCTGGAGGCGGATGAGGGACGGCCGCCATCAGGAAACGCCAACGTAGGCGATATCCGCACCCGGCAGCCGATACCACTGGGAAAGTTAGGATGGATAACCGGCCACGTGACGCAGCCCCACCCGGGGGCGGAGGAGGCAGAGGAATGACTCCCGCCATTGGCTTCATCGGCCTGGGCATCATGGGCAAGCCCATGGCAAAGAACCTGCTCAAGGCCGGCTATCGACTCACGGTCCATAATAGACACGTCGCTCCCGTAGAAGAGCTGGTCGCTGCTGGTGCGGCCAGGGCCGGCTCCAGCAGCGAGGTGGCCGGGAAGTCCGACGTGGTCATCACCATGCTCCCCGATTCCGCCGACTCAGAGGACGTGATCCTGGGTAGGGACGGCGTCCTGGAAGGCGCCGCTGGGGGAACCCTCATCATCGACATGAGCTCCATAGCCCCTCTGGTGTCCCAGAAGATTGCGGCCGAGGCGGCCAAAAAGGGAGTGGAGATGCTGGACGCACCGGTGAGTGGTGGGGAGCCCGGCGCCATCGCGGGCACGCTGGCCATCATGGTGGGAGGCAAGCAGGAGGTGTTCGACCGCTGTCTCCCGGTCCTCAGCGCCATGGGGAGGAGCGTCGTCAGGGTGGGGGAAGTGGGTGCGGGCAACGTTGTCAAGCTGGCTAATCAGATAATCGTGGCGGCCAACATCGAGGCCATCGGGGAGGCCTTCGTCCTGGCCCAGAAAGCGGGCATCGACCCGGAGCGGGTCTTCCAGGCCATTCGGGCGGGCCTCGCCGGGAGCAACGCCCTGGAGGCGAAGGCGCCTATGATCATGGAGCGCAACTTCACCCCCGGTTTCCGCATCCGCCTGCACCAGAAAGACCTGCATAACGCGTTGCTCACGGGCAAAGACCTGGGAGTCCCCCTTCCGGTCACTGCGATGGTCCAGCAGATGCTTGTAACTTTGGTCAACAAGGGCAGGGGTGACAACGATCACGCGGCCATCGCCACCTTCGTGGAGGACATGGCCAATGTACAGGTGAAAAGCGGCTCCCCACAGCCCAGCTAGGAATACGTATCTGGAGAACCGATGAAGGTCCACGAATACCAGGCGAAAGCAATCCTCGCTCAATACGGCGTACCGATCCCCAGGGGGGGCGTGGCTTCCACCCCGGTAGAGGCCCGGCAGATCGCGGCGGACCTCGGAGGAGGGGTAGTGGTGAAGGCCCAGCTGCACGCGGGTGGCCGGGGCAAGGCCGGTGGGATCGTGCTTGTAGGTACGCCTCAGAAGGCTAAGCAGGCCGCCGCCTCGCTGCTGGGCAAGCGCCTGGTAACCGCCCAGACGGGGCCCCAGGGTGTGCCCGTCGGCAAGGTTCTGGTAGAAAAGGCGGCGGAGACGGTGAGCGAGCTCTACCTGGCCGTCACCATAGACAGGGCCGCCCACGGCCCGGTCATGATAGCCAGCCGGTCCGGCGGCATGGATATAGAGGCGGTGGCGTCCGGAGAGCCCGACAAGATTCATACGGAGCCCACGGACCCCCTGGTAGGCTTCCAGCCCTTCCAGGGACGCAGGCTCTGCCACGTTCTGGAGCTGGCGCAGCCACAGGTGAGGCCGGCCACCCAGCTCATGTCGGCGCTCTACAGGCTCTTTGTGGAGAAGGACTGTTCCCTCGTGGAGATAAACCCCCTCGCCCTGACTTCGGATAACCGCATCATCGCCCTGGATGCCAAGCTGAGCTTGGACGACTCCGCCCTGTTCCGCCACCCGGAGCTGGCCGAGATGCGCGACCCCCAGCAGGAGGACCCTCTGGAAGCCCAGGCCCAGGAGCACGAGATCTCCTACGTGAAGATGGAGGGCGAGGTGGGATGCCTGGTGAATGGCGCCGGCCTTGCCATGGCCACCATGGACGTCATCAAAGGCGCGGGCGCCAGCCCCGCCAACTTCCTAGACGTGGGCGGAGGCGCCAGCGAGGAGAAGGTAGCCCAGGCCTTCGGCATAATGCTCTCGGACCCCCAGGTGAAACGGATACTGGTGAACGTGTTCGGTGGTATCCTGCGATGCGACATCGCCGCCAGGGGCATAGTCAGGGCTTGCCGGGAGAGAGATTCCCTGGGCCTTCCCATCCTGGTGCGGATGCTGGGCACCAACGTAGAGGAAGGCAAAGAGGTCCTGGCCACATCGGGACTGAACGTCACCTTTGCCGACTCGCTGGACGAGGTGGCCCAACGGATAGCGGCGCCGGCCAAATAGGCCGGCCCAGGCAATCCCGCACGTGGAGTAACGGATGAGCATACTGGTGGACGAGAGCACGCGTGTCGTGGTCCAGGGAATAACCGGCAGTGAAGGCAGCTTTCACGCCAGACAGTGTATAGCCTATGGGACTAACGTGGTCGCGGGAGTGACCCCCGGGCGGGGAGGCCAGCGCTTCGACGAGGCGGTGCCCATCTTCGACTCCGTGGACCGGGCCGTAAGGGAGACACGCGCCGATACCTCCCTGATCTTCGTTCCCGCCGCCTTCGCCACCGACGCCATCGTGGAGGCAGCGGAGGCGGGCGTGGCTCTGGTCGTATGCATCACCGAGGGGATACCGGTGATGGACATGGTACGCGTCATCCCCTACCTGGACCGCCGGGGGTGCCGCCTCATCGGCCCCAACTGCCCCGGCCTCATCTCCCCGGGGAGCCGTTGCAAGATAGGCATCATGCCCGGCAGGATTCACGCCCCCGGCAGGGTCGGTGTGGTATCCCGCAGCGGCACTCTGACCTACGAGGCGGTGTCCCAGCTCACAACCCTTGGCATAGGCCAGTCCACCTGCGTGGGCATCGGCGGGGACCCCCTGGTGGGTACCAGTTTCGTCGATGCACTGGGGCTCTTCAGGGACGACCCGGACACGGACATGGTGGTACTGATCGGCGAGATCGGAGGCACCATGGAGCAGGAGGCTGCCGAGTATATCGAAGCGAAGTTCGATAAACCCGTCGCCGCGCTCATCGCGGGCTCCACCGCCCCACCGGGCAAGCGCATGGGCCACGCCGGTGCCATAATCACCGGCGCATCCGCCACGGCGGAGGCCAAGGTCCAGGCGTTAAGGAGGGCGGGCGCCCACATTATTCCCTCACCCGCGAAGATCGGTGCCACCGCCAGGTCTATCATGCCTTGAACCCACGGGGGGCAGCCTCCGCACCACGATGTGCGCCGCCGCCCTGGATGCTCCCCTATCTCCTTGACCCTCATATCTGCCGTACCTATAATTAACGGGCGGACCGCGGTCCGCCGCGAATGCCCCGAGGTACCTGTCGATGAAATCTGACGTAACGGCCCAGCTTATCCAGGACGTTCAGACGGACGCCCTAAGAGAGCTGGATGGGCTAGAGACACTGGAGGCACTGGAGGCTTGGCGGGTCTCCCACCTCGGCCGCAGGGGGCGGCTGACTACCCTGCTGCGCGGCGTAGGGGAGATGCCGCCGGAAGCACGCCGCTCCGTGGGCGACCTGGGCAACCGGACCAAGTCCCTCCTGGAAGAGCGTCTGGGCCTGCGTACCGATGCACTAAAAGAGGCCCAGCTGTCACGGCTGGCGGTGGAGGAGCGCATCGACGTCACCTTGCCAGGCTGGCCGGTCCGAACGGGGCGGCTCCATCCCACGACTCAGATCGTCCGGGAGATATGCGACGCCTTCGTCGCCATGGGGTTTCAGATCGTAGAGGGCCCTGAGGTTGAGTGGGACAAGTACAACTTCGAGATGTTGAACATCCCCAGAGATCACCCCGCTCGGGACATGTGGAACACCCTATGGCTGGACTACCGGGACCAGGACGGGGAGCTACCCATGCTGCTGCGTACCCACACGTCGCCCATGCAGGCCAGGGTGATGGAGGGAACGCGGCCCCCGGTGCGGGTGATCGTCCCCGGCAAGTGCTATCGCTACGAGGCCACCGACGCCACCCATGAGTGGCACTTCTACCAAGTCGAGGGTCTGGCGGTGGACGACGGGATCAGCTTCGCCGACCTGAAGGGCACGCTGTACGAGTTCGCCCGGCGGCTGTTCGGGCCGGAGCGCAGGGTCCGCTTCCGGTGCGACTACTTCCCCTTCGTGGAGCCGGGGGTGGACATGTCCATCGACTGCTTCGCCTGCAAGGGCCGGGGGTGCCGCATCTGCAAGGAGTCGGGGTGGATCGAGATAATGGGTGCAGGGATGGTCCATCCCCGGGTGCTGGAGGGGGTCGGCTACGACCCGGCAGTCTATACCGGGTTCGCCTTCGGCCTGGGCCCGGAGCGCATCGCCATGCTCAAGTACGGCATCGACGACATCCGCCTCTTCTACTCCAACGACCTGCGGTTCCTGAGGCAGTTCTGACCGAGAGCCGTTACAGACAGATCTGATCGGTAGACTAAGGGAAGTTCAAGGCCCATGAAAGTCCCCCTGTCCTGGCTTAGAGAGTACGTGGACGTGAGCGTGCCGGTGGAGGAGCTGGCCCGCCGCCTCACCATGGCCGGCACCGAGGTGGCCGGCGTGGCCACCATCGGGGGCTGGCAGGACTGCTACGTTGGCTGCGTAAGCAAGGTGGAGCCCCACCCCAACGCCGACCGGCTGACCCTGTGCACCGTTGACTTGGGGGGCCGGCAGCTACGGGTAGTGTGCGGCGCCCCCAACGTCGCCGAGCAGCAGAAGGTCGCCTTCGCCATGGTCGGCGCCCGGCTCTTCAGTCCCCGCAGCGGCGAGGTCGAGCCCTTGAAGGCCGCCCTCATCCGGGGCGTCGTATCCGAGGGCATGATCTGCTCGGAGCAGGAGCTGGGCATGGGAGAGAACCATGCGGGCATCCTGGTCCTGCCGCCGGATGCCCCCGTGGGGGCGGGGCTCTCCGACTACCTGGGGGACCACATCCTGGACCTGGAGGTCACTCCCAACAGGCCCGATTGCCTGTCCCTGCTCGGGACCGCCCACGAGGTAGCCGCCCTGACCGGGGCCACGGTGCGGGAGCCCGACGCCTCCTACAGTGAAGAAGGCGCTCCGATAGAAAGCATGGCATCCGCCTCCATCGCCGATGCAGACCTGTGCCCCAGGTACACCGCGAGCCTGATCACGGGGGTGAAGGTGGCTCCCTCCCCTGGGTGGCTCCAGGACCGGCTTCTACAGGCTGGGATGCGCCCCATAAATAACGTGGTAGACATTACCAACTACGTGATGCTGGAGTACAACCAGCCCCTTCACGCCTTCGACTTCCACACCTTGAAGGGCTCAAGGATAGTGGTCCGTCGCGCAAGGTCCGCCGAGATGCTCGCCTGCCTCGATGGGGTCGAACGCAGGCTCTCCCCCGACATGCTGGTCATCGCCGACGCCGAGGACGCCGTCGCCCTGGGAGGCATCATCGGCGGTGCCCATACCGAGGTGGCCGATGGCACCACGGCCATCCTCCTGGAATCGGCGAACTTCAACCCTACCAACAATCGTCGGACCGCCCAGGCGCTACGCATCTTCACAGAAGCTACCACCCGCTTCGAGAAGGGGCTCCGGCCGGAGCTGGCCCCCATAGCACTGCGCAGGGCCACCAAGCTCATAGCCGAAATCGCCGGGGGAGAGATAGCCCGGGGCGTCCTGGACGTGTTCCCAGCCGGCCAAAGTTACGTCCCCCCGGCCCTGACCCTCTCCATGGAGCGCCTCCGGAAGGTCCTGGGACTGAGCTTGCCCATCGAGCGGGCTGCTGAGGTGCTGACATCCCTGGGCTTCGTGTGCCAGCCACTCGATCCTGGCACCCTACATGTTACTGTACCCTACTGGCGCACCGACATCACCATAGAGGACGACCTGGTGGAGGAGGTGGCGCGTATCATAGGCTACGATGAAGTCCCCACAACCATGCTGCCCACACCGATACCACAATACCAACCCCAGCCCCTCAGGGACCTGCGCGAGCTGGTGAAAGACCTGCTGGTCTCATGTGGGATGCAGGAGGTGATCAGCTACCCGGTCACCAGCCTGGAAGAACTACAGAGGGCGAGGGCACTCGATGGAGGGCCCATGCCGCTGAAGCTGGCCAACCCGTTGAGCGCCCAGCAGGAGTACCTGCGCACCACCTTGCGCGCCAGTCTCCTGTCCACGCTGGCAGCCAACCGGCTTCATCAGGCCGGTCCGGTGGCCATCTTTGAGTCAGGGCGCGTCTACCTGCCCCGGCAGGGCGACCTGCCGGAAGAGCGGGAGGTGGTGGTCGGCGCCCTCTCCGGCCCCCGGGGTGAGCCTCACTGGCTGTTGACCGAGGGAGAGCTGGGATTCTACGACGCTAAGGGTGTCGTTGACGCGCTGCTGGACCGGCTGGGGATCGAGGTGACCTTTGAGCCCGCCGAGGACCCCGCCTTCCACCCCGGAAATTGCGCCCGGGTCGTGGCTGGAGATGCTCAGGTGGGAGTGATCGGGGAGGTCCACCCGACGGTGGCCGAGGCGTTCCACGTAGACGCCCACCCTGTCGCCCTCTTCGAGTTCGACGTGGAGGGCCTGCACCGGGCGGCCCACCCGGAAGGGCGGCGATACGCGCCCATGGGCCGATTCCCCGCCGCGACACGGGACCTATCACTGCTCATCGATCTGTACGTGCCGGCCGGCAGAGTCCGGGAGACTATCTTGCGCCACCAGTTGGTGGACCAGGTTCAGCTGTTCGACGTATATACAGGGGAGGGCATACCCGTGGGAAGGCGGTCCCTGGCTTTCCACGTCTACTTCCGGTCCCCTGACAGGACCTTGACGGCGGAGGAGGTAACCGGGGCGTTTGAGGCGGTCATCGACTCCCTCCAGAGAGAGCTGCATGCCGAACCCAGGACATAAGGAAGCCCCGACCAGGCCCGCGAACGGTCCGGGCGCACGACCCATCCATCGTGTACCGGCGGACCTGCCCTCTCGCACCAGATGGTTTCCTTCGAGTGCTACACACAAAAAGGATGTGGGAAATCCTCTGTATACTTCACGGAGACCCCACAGCTTGTCAGAACCCGCTCCCGGCGCTAAAGTAGACGGTGTAGGAACGTAGCGATGACAGCACCCCAAATACACGAGCACGGACACAGGCACGCCGACATGCTCAGCGTGGAGGACGCCTACGAGCGGGTCATGGCTCGATTTAGCCCCCTCGACGCGGAGGAGGTGGCGATAATCCAGGCCCTAGGCCAGGTCCTAGCCGGGGATGTGGTCTCCCCGATGGACCTGCCGCCCCTCGACAACTCGGCTATGGACGGCTACGCCGTGCAGCGCGGGGACATCGAGGGGGCCAGTCCCTCCAGCCCGAAGTTGCTCCGGGTCGTGGGCCAGGTGGCTGCAGGCAGCATGCCCGCGGAGCAGGTGATGAGGGGGAGCGCCGTCAGGATTATGACGGGCGCACCCGTGCCCCACGGCGCAGACACGATAGTGCCCTTCGAGGACACCGACGAAGTGGAAAGGAAGGGCAAGGGACTGGGCCTGGGAGAGATCGGAATCCTGCAAGAGCTCCCCTACGGGGCGAACGTCCGCCCCTCCGGCGAGGACGTACAGAGGGGCGAGGTGGTCCTCAAGAAGGGCGCCACCCTGCGGCCCGCCGAGATAGGTGTGCTGGCATCCCTCGGGATGGAGCGGGCCTGGGTCATACGCCGCCCCGTGGTGGCTATACTGGCCACCGGCGACGAGCTCCTCAGCGTGGGAGAGGAGATGGATCTGGGCAAGATCTACGACAGCAACAGCTACACCCTGGCGGCCTCGGTCCTCAGGTACGGCGGCATCCCCAAGGTGCTGGGCATAGCCAGGGACAATCTGGAGGATATGCACCTGAAGCTGTCCCAGGGCACCGGCTCGGACCTGCTCATCACCTCGGCAGGCGTCTCCCGAGGCGACTACGATATGGTCAAGGACGTACTGATGGAGCGGGGGGAGATTAGCTTCTGGTCGGTGCGTATGCGACCTGCCAAACCCCTTGCCTTCGGGGTTGTGTATGGCCCGTCGGGTAAACTCGTCCCCCACCTGGGTCTTCCGGGCAACCCGGTGAGCGCCATGGTTGCCTTCGAGGAGTTCGCACGGCCCGCCATCTTGAGGATGCTGGGCAAGACCCGCCTCACCAAGCCCACCATCGATGCCCTCCTGGAGGGGCCAATATATAACACAGACGGGCGGCGCGTGTTTGCCCGCGTGGAGGTAACCATTGCCAACGGCACCTACAGGGCCCTTCCCACCGGCCCTCAGGGCTCAAATATCCTCAGCTCCATGTCCAAGGCCACCGGCTTGGCAATATGTCCTGAGGACGTGCCCGTGATGCAGACAGGACAGACCGTTAAAGTCAAAATGCTCGACTGGAACGAAGAGGTGCTGATTTGACTGTTCCCGAGAATACACAGATGCATGAACCCGAGCCCGTTGCCGAGGAGGCACCGGAGGAGACTCCGGAAGAGCCCCCTGAGGAAATCCCACAATATGCTATCGATCCCGCCAGAGCCAGTCAGCTCAACCGGTCCCTAGCCTTGGTCCTCACGGACCGGCGGTGTGACTCCTGTAAAGCCAGGATGGAGGCGGACCGCCAGACACCTTCCGAACAGGCGCATATCAAGCAGATCACCGTGTGCTGCTCTACGCAGGAAGGGTTTATCAGGCCGGATATGCCCATGCAGGAGATAGTGTTCCGCCACATCCTGGCCGAAGGAAACCGCCCGGCGAGGCTGGAGCACCTGCATGACATGGTCACGGACCGGTACTACACGCCTCTGAACCCCAGAAACATCTCTCAGGAGGGCCTGAAAAGGGTGTTGGACAGCGACGCATACTACGGTTTTGTACGGGTTCCCCACGCCCGCTAGGACCGGCATCGCTCCCGCGCCCAATATCGTCGCTCACACCGTAAAGCGCGCTACTCGGGTCTCCGTGTGCGCCTGGTGGAAGAACGCCCCTGCTACCCAAACCGGAACAGCCTGGCCGCCGCTACAGAGGAAACCACCAGCCACGCGGCCAGCATGGCCAGCTCCCGCCAGACGTCCCACAGCTCTAGGCCGTCTATCGCCACCGCCCTCATGGCGTCCAGCATGGGCTTGAGGGGCAGCACATGTACCAGGTCCGGCAGAAAGGCGGGGAGGGAGGACGTGGGGAAGAAAGCGCCTGAAAAAAACAGCATGGGGATGGCCACGGCGTTGCCCATGCCCGAAGCGGCCCGGGGGCTATTGGCCCAGCCAGAGATGATGAACCCGATGTTCAGAAAGACGGTGTTGGCGAAGGCGACGATCACGAAGAGCCACAAGACGTTGCCGTAGATGTGGGCACCGAATACGAAAACCCCCACGCCTATGACTACCGCCGCCTGCACCACCGACAGGAGCAGGTGGGCCACGATCTCCGAGGCGAAATAGTTCCGCACAGGGAGGGGCGTGACCAGCATCCTCTTGAGGATCGACTGGCTCCGGTACATGCTTATCTTCACCGCAATGAAGATGATGGAATTGGTCATCATACCCATGCCTACCAGCCCTATGAGGAGCACATCGAAGTAGTCCACCCTCCTGCCCTCTACCCCCGTGGGAACGACCTCCAGGGCCTTGGGTCTCCCGATGATCCTCAGGTTCTCCTCGTCGACAAAATGCCGCAAGACCTCGATCACCAGCTGGTTACCCAGCTCGTTGTTCACGTCGTAATAGAGCTCCAGCGATAGGGGCCCATCTGGTGCCGGCTCCGCGGCACCATCGTCGCCGAGGCTCTCCGGTTCGGTGGTCCGGTCCAGGCCCGCCACGCCCTGGGGTATAACCAGTAGGTACTCCAGGCCGCCCTCCCGCAGAGCGTCATGGGCCGCGGCCTCGCTGGTGTACTGGTTATCTATGTACAGGTAGTCAATCCCCGAGAGCTTTCTCTTGAGTTCCCTCGAGCGCTCGGTGCCGGCGTGATCGAATACGGCGAAGTCCGCCGAGCCGGACCCGTCCACCTCAAACAACCCGAAAACCGTTACCAGGACGAGGGGAAACACCAGGGCCCAGAAAAGTGCCTGGCGGTCCCTCAGCATGATCTTTAGATTGGCCACCAGGAGCGCCAGCATAGGCTAGTCTCGCAGCTCTTTCCCGGTTAGCGCGAGGAACACGTCCTCCAGAGTGCCCGGGACCACCTCGATCTCCTCGAGGGTCACATCCCTGCTGGCGGTCCACTCCAGTACGTGGGCCAGCGCCAGGGGCGCATCGTCCACCCGTAGCTGGTAGGCGCGGCCGTTGCCGGCCAGGACATCAGTGGACGCCTTCAGACTTTCACATTCTTGCTCAGACAGGGACCTGGAGGTCACCATGTTCACCACGTAGGGTGAATCCAGGCGCCGCAGCAGGTTAGTAGGAGAGTCCAGCGCCACGATCCGTCCCAGGTCCATGATAGCCACCCGATTGCAGAGCACCTGGGCCTCTTCGATATAATGGGTTGTCAGGACGATCGTCTTGCCTTCGGCGTGGATCTGCCGGATGAGTTGCCACAGGTTCCGCCGCGCCTGGGGATCGAGCCCCGTGGTGGGCTCGTCCAGGATAACCACCTCCGGATCATTCACCAGGCTTGCCGCCACCGTGAACCGCTGCTTCTGGCCGCTGGAGAGCTTCTTCAGCGTCGTCCCCGCCCTGTCCAGCAGCCCCACCTTGTCCAGCAACTCCCGCGGCGGGACCCGGCGCCGGTAGAAGCTACCGAAAAGGGTCAGGATTTCGCTGAGGGTAAGGTAGTCGAAGTAAGCGGAGGCCTGGAGCTGCACCCCCAAGCGCTCCTTGACCGCCACCGGGTCCCCGTGGGTATCCACTCCCAGCACGAAGGTCTGCCCGGCGGTGGGATGCTGGAGCCCCTCTATGATCTCCAGGACCGTGGTCTTACCGGCGCCGTTGGGGCCCAGGATCCCGAAGACTTCGCCACGATGTACTGTGAAAGACGCGTCGTTTATCGCGGTGAGGGAGCCGTACCGCTTTACCAGACCTTTGACCTCGATCACCTCTTCCATGCCCAAGGCAATTATAGCACGGGCATGGACCACCCCCTCGTGACGCGGACTGGGGCGGCGGTCGGTGACGGGGCGGGCTCAGCCTTCCCGGTTCGTTCCCCTCCGAGCGCGAGTACCATCGCTGGATGGCTTCCGTCCCCTCACATATACAGGACGTGGCCGCCCCGGCCCCCGCTAGCGGGAGCAGCCCTCTCCGCACACCGCCAAGAGCGCTTCAAAATGGTCCTCTGCGGTCAGCCCCTCGGCCTCCGGGGTAAGCAAGAGCCAGGGGTTGGCCTCCAGATCGAGCCCGTCGCATCGAGGACAGCAGGCTTGGGGTCCATCGACGCTGAACCAGGGAAACCCGTGTCCGCAACCGCGGCACACGTATTCGATTGCAGCCATCTCCGCCACCTTTCCGACACCGGAGTTGATAGGTGAGACGCCAACCGCCGTGGCCTAGTTGCGGGCCAGCAGGGCGTGAAACTCCAGGGTCCCCAGCTCCCTGGCCTTCCGTATGCAGACAACGGCGTACTCGATCGCCATGCGGGCGAACCCCGCATACTGGAGGACGTTGGCACCCAGAGTCACCTCGGGCACATCGCCCTCCAGTTCCACCTTGACGCGGCCCGCCTCGACCATGTCCAGGGAGAGCCGTATCTCCCTACCCGTCAGCCGCTCTATTTTCCCCTTTATCCGATCGAGGTACTCCTGGTCGTCCATACGGGTGCCTCTAGGCCAGCCGGACTGTCCTGCCACGGGGACCCCAGGCCAAGGCAAAGGCCGCCGCCGCAGGTTTCGTCGAGATCATTATATCATCGCCTCCACCGAAGGAGGGGGCCGAATAGCTCAGGCGTACTTCAGGAGGATGTCAGCCACCTCCCCGGGCCGCTCGATCATGACCTCGTGGCACGAGTCCACCTCGGCGGCCACCTCAATCCCGTCCAGCCGCTGGGTCATCCGCCTCTGAAGCGCCGGCGGGACCAGCCGGTCCCGACTCAGGGGCACATAAGTCAGGGGCAGGCTGCGGGCCAGCTCGCCGAGGCGGACGCTGGTGCGCAACAGCCGCAACGGGAGAGGGCCGAACCGCCCGACCGTCTGGATCATATCGAAAGGGTCCATGCCGTTGCAGTAAAGGTTGGTGATCACCGCCCTGGGCAGTACTAGCTCTGTCCTAGTGATGCGGTTCATCCCGGCAATCACCTTGAACCCCATCCGGTTCGCCCGGGGGAGCATGTCGAGGGTGCATTTGCCATCGTCGGGAATGATTCCGGCGAACACCACGATCCGCTTCGGCGGCTCCGGCAAGGCGGAAGCGGCCCGTAGCAGTACGGAGGCCGCCACGCCGTGGCCGGCCAAAACCAGGTTGTGCAAGCCCTGCGACCCCACCTCTCCTATCACTGCCTGGACCCAATCGTCCAGCGACGGGCCCGAACGGCCCAACGCAGACACCGACCCGGGCCAGGGAAGGTCGAGGGCGATTACCTTTCCCACTCTACCCCTGGCGTGCAGTCTGGGCGGGTTCTCCATGGGCGCGGTGAGGTGACCCCACACCCTGCCCCAGCACCAGGAATGTTGGGCCGCGTCGTGAACAAGGAGAAAATCAGCCATGCTTTACCCCTGCATAATGCCCGTCGGCCCGCCACATCGAAGGACTCGACCCGTGGCCCGGTCAGGCAGCTCGGGCCTCTATGGGTGTCCACACTACCATGAGGGAGCTCTGTCGAGCCCGGCACGCCAACTGGGCCAGTGCCAGCCCAACAAGTGTCTCCCGGTTAACTAGTATACACCTTCCGACCCGTCCTTCAACGGATCCCCGATACGCCAGAGAGGCGCCAGCGCGAAGGTCCGAAGAATCGTCGGAATTGCCCCCGGAGGCCCTTGACAACACACCTTTCCCCTGTATAATACATGCATCTAGGGGGCTAGATAACTGGGAGGTTGCAATGAGCGCCTTCGGTCTAGCCCGCTTTCGTTTTTATAAGGTCGTATCACCCTCTCATTCGACTCCGGCTACTCTTAGTCCTCGGCTAGCCGTGTCCCCAAGCAGCTCTCCCCAAAGAGGCACCTGCGTTTGAGCCCGACCCCGTATGAACGGCCTCACGCCCACTTCACCTATGAGGCCACCGGACTGGACTCCGAGCTGACCCAGGGGATAACACTCAGGGAACGGGGGACGGAAGAGATGCAGCAGCTAAAGGGAGTCGCCAAAGCACGATCTCAGCTCAGGAACGTACCCGTAAGGAGGTAGCCAACCTCCTTCACGCCCAGGTACAGAGCAGGCTACTGGTTCTGGGGTTCTGGCTCAAGGACTGCCAGGACCTATTGAAGGATGCCCCCTCGGAAGTGCACGAACGCCTCGGCAACGCACGCAGTATCCTGGGAGAGATCATAGACGAGGACCTGCGCTCCATCACCCGTCACCTGTACCCTACCATCATCCGCATCGGCCTCCCCAGCGCCCTCGAGTCCCTTGCCGACAGGTTCCGTTGCATGCTCGCCGTCGACATCGATATGGACTGGAGGATGACCGAGGTCGAGAACTCCGTTTCCTCCGGGCTGGACATCGACCTGAGGCTGACCCTCTACCGCATAGTGGAAGAAGCCCTCACCAATGTGGTGAAACACGCCGGAGCGGACCGCGTCCGCATACACCTGGGCTTTTCCTCGGATGCTGAGGTGTACGTCACAGTCCACGACAACGGCCGAGGGTTCGACGCTGAACAGGTCAAGCCTGGCAATGGTCTCCTCTGCATGGAAGACTACGCCGAGGCGCTTTCTGGGAGGCTCGACGTGGACAGCACCCCTGGAATGGGCAGCACGATCAGCGTCCACATTCCAGTGTCGGACCGGATAAGGCCGCTGGCCCAGGTGTAGCGCGGGTCGGATTCCGCTCCTGCCCCGGCAGCTACCATCCAAGTGACCCGAGCCTGGACCCCTCAGCGGGGTGCCAGGCCTCTTCTTCCCCGGAAGGCACCCACCGCTACGTCCCATCCAACGATAACCCAGCTCGGGCCAGGCGACGAACCCCGATTGACACGCCCGTCAACGGATAATACACTGAGGCATCATCAGTCGAGTTCATCGGGCTAGTCGCAGCACTAGGAGGACACGCCATGGCTGAGTACGACCTGGTCATTCGCGGCGGCACCATCGTAGATGGTATCGGTACTCCCCGGTACCGGGCGGACCTGGCCATCAAGGGCGGGCGTGTAGCGAAGATCAGCGGCAGGATCCCGGCGGGGGGAGCCAGGGAGATCGACGCCGGCGGCTGCATCGTGGCACCAGGGGCAGTGGACCTCCACACCCACTACGATGGCCAGCTCAACTGGGACCCATACTGCTCGTTATCGGGCTGGTTCGGGGTGACCTCCCTCACCATCGGCCAGTGCGGCTTCGGCTTCGCCCCCACCAAGCCCGAGGACCGGGACCTGAATATGCGCATGATGAACCGCATTGAGGCCATCCCCCTGGAGTCCATGCGCCTGGGCATACGCTGGGACTGGGAGACCTTTCCCCAGTACCTGGACAGCCTGGAACGCCAGGGGCTGGGCGTGAACGTAGGCGCCCTTTTCCCCTTCTCCCCCATGCGCGGCTACGTGCTGGGCATGATGGCCGCCCGGGAGAGGACCTCGGTGAGCGAGGCGGAGCTGGGGCGCATGACGCAGCTCCTGTACGAGGCGATGCAGGCGGGGGCCTTCGGCTTCTCCTTCGACAAGAACATGGAGGACCGGCCCGAGGACGGCGGCATGCTGCCCAGCCACGTGGCCTCCAACGAGGAGTTCCTGGCCCTGGCCGAGGTGCTGTCCAGCTTCGGCGTAGGGCACATAGGCCTGACCATGGGCCTGGGCCACACCGCTGAGCAGCGCCAGTCATACCGGGACCTGATGAGACAGATGATGATCGTCAGCGGCAGGCCTCTGCACGTGGCGGCCCTACAGGACGACGAGGACGTGGATTGGCTACACGCCTGCCGCGCCGAAGGTCTGCCCGTGCTGCGCCAGCAGCTTTCCACCATCGAGGCCTTCGAGATGAAGCTCTCGGAGTTCAACCTCTACGACTACATGCCCAACTGGGTGCAGCCCCTGGTGGGAAGCGCGGAGGAGCGGGCCGCGAAACTCCGGGACCCCGCGACCCGTGCCGCCATGAACCGGGATGCGGAGGAGATCCCCAACTTCAGGACCGACTGGAGCAGGGTAAGCGTGTTGCAGGTGGCCCACGAGCGGAACGAGAAGTACGAGGGCATGACCATCAGGGAGCTGGGAGAGGCCATGGGCAAAGAGCCGCTGGACGCCTTCCTGGACCTGGCCATCGACGAGGGGTTGGAGACGGAGTTCCGGATACCCAACCGCGATAACCCCGAGGACTACAGCAGGCGGGAGCGTATCCTCAAGGACCCCTACACCCACATCTCCCTGTCCGACGGCGGTGCCCATACCCGGTTCAACACCAACAGCATATGGCCCGTGCACTGGCTGTCCTACTGGGTCCGCGACAGGGAGCTCATGACCCTGGAAGAGGGCCACTACAAGATGAGCGCCTATCCTGCCTGGCTCGCCGATTTCAAGGAGCGCGGCAGCCTCCGGATTGGCGACTGGGCCGACGTGATGGTGTACAACCAGGCGGAGCTGGGATACGTGTACGAAAAGGCCGTCTTCGCCAACGACTTCCCCGGTGGGGAGAAGCGCCTGATCCAGAAGCCCACCGGGCTACGTTACACCATCGTCAACGGCGCCATCACCTTCGAGGGGAACGACTGCACCGGCGCCCTGCCGGGCAAGCTGCTCCGCAGCTACGACATGGTGGGCTGACCGGGCCGCCCACGCAGAAGCTACGGAGGAGCTACCCCCATATAGCTCCGGCGCCGGGCCAGTCTTGCAGGGCGTGCGAAGGGGAGAGCCCCCGATCAAGAGCTCCCCAGGGCCCGGAGCAGGTCGGCGGAATCGACCACCGCAGCCTGGCGCGGGAACACCTTCTCGATAAGCAGCCGGTGCACCTCTTCGTCGGCATCGGCACAGCAGTCCGCCACCACCACCATGTCGTAGTCCGCATCGGCGGCCCAGCGCACGGTGGACAGCACCACCCCACTGGTGGCAATCCCCAACAGCACCAGGGTGGTGACGTCCCTGGCCTTCAAGACCGTCTCCAGGTCGGTTGTAGCGAAGGCACCCACTCGCCGCTTGGTGACCACCACGTCTCCCGACTGCGGCGCCACCTGGGGATGCACCCCGGCCCCTTCCGACCCCTCACGCAGCCGCCCCCCGGCCTTCAGCTCATTGAACCGTCTGTTTCTGGGGCCCACCTCGGGGTACCACTCGCGGAAGCCCACCACCACATAGACAATGGGAAGCCCCGCCCGGCGGGCCGCCCCGAGCACGGAGGAGGCGCGGTCGAGAAGGCCGTCCTGGCCCGGGCTAATCCCCGACGTGATACCGCTCACGATATCGCTCTGGTAGTCCATGATGAGGACGGCCGTATGGGCGCGGTCGATGCTCAGTCTGGTTGTCACGTCTCCGGCCTCCTTCTGAGGCCTTTAGCGTAGGCACGCTGGTACGTCGCCGGGCGACCCTAGCCGGCGCCGTGAGCGACGCCTAACGCATCATCTGGCCCCCATCCACGTTAAACGCCTGGCCGGTGATGTTGCGTGCCCCCGGCCCCGCCAGAAAGACGGCCATGGCGGCGATATCCTCGGGCTCGTTGGTACGGCCTATGGGGATGCCGGCCAGCCTACGCCGGACCAGCTCTTCCGCCGGGACCCCCAGGCTGACGGCCCGGCCCGCCATTATGGCATCCGACATCGGAGTATGGGTCGTACCCGGGCAGATGGCGTTGACGTTGATGTCGTGGCGGCCCAGGTGAACGGCGGCGATCTGGGTCATCACGATTACCGCTCCCTTGCTGGCTGCGTAGGCCGCGTTGGACGTGCCCGGGTTGCCCTTGCCGGCTATCGAAGCTATGTTGACGATACGTCCGCCCCGGCCCCGCTCGATCATCTCCCTGGCGACCCGTTGCATACAGAAGAAAGTGCCCTTGGCGTTGACCCGGTGGATGCCATCCCAGTCCTCCTCGGTGATGTCCATCAACGACACATACCGGGTCACACCTGCATTATTCACCAGGACATCGACGCGCCCGAAGGTGTCCACGGTCTCCTTCACCATGCGGTCCACGTCCACCAGGCTCCCCAAGTCCGCGTGGACCGCCAGGGTTCTTCGCCCCAGCTCCCTTACCGCGGTCCCCGTCTCCTCCAGCGTCTCCGCATCGATATCTACCAACGCGAGGTTGGCCCCCGCTCCCGCCATCTGGAGAGCGATAGCCCGGCCTATCCCGCGGCCGGCGCCGGTAACCAGAGCGACCCTGTCCTCGAGAAGCATCCTTGACCCCCATACTTGGACTTGGCTGGACCGCCGGGGAGGGGAACACATGGGAGCGACACCCAAGGGATGCGAAATCGTATGTGCAAATCCAGCTCATTTTTACCCTGAGCCGGAAGCCCTGTCACCCGGAAGTATACCAGGATATCTCGCGGCGGAACATGCGGAACATAAGCAACTGTCTTGAATGTCAAGAAGATAGACCAGCGACATGAGGAATAGAGGGACTCCAGGGAGAACGATGCTTGAGCATGGAGTTCAGGATAATCAGCAGCTTACGCATACAGGCTGTGAGAGCCAACTTCTTGGGCTTACCCGCCGCCAGCAGGCGTTGATAGAAGACCCGGATGACTGGGTTGTGGCGGCTGGCCGTCAGCGCCCCCATGTACAGAGCGCCGCGAACTCGGGCGCGTCCACCCCAGACGGTGCGTTTGCCACGCAGAGTACCGCTGTCTCGGTTGAAGGGAGCCACACCAACCAGGGCAGCGATCTGACGACGGTCCAGCGTGCCCAGCTCCGGCAGGTATGCCAGGAGAGTCAGAGAGAGCTGTTCTCCCACGCCGGGAACAGTGCGCAGGAGATTCTCTTTCTCTCGCCACACAGGACTTTGGTGCAGAGTCTGCCGCAGTTCCTCATCCAGGTCGTCCAACTCCTGCTCCAGCCAGGCTACGTGAGCTTGGATGCGCGGACGGAGGGATCTGGCGGCAGTGCCCAGGCGGTTTTTCTCAGACACCAGCATGGTCACGACCTGGTGTCTGCGGGCGACCAGAGAATTGAGGGACTGGGCCTCGGCGTCCCGCAGGGGGCGCACAGGCGGACGAACGACCTCGGCGAAGTGAGCCAGGACTTGAGCATCCAGAGCGTCGGTCTTGGCCAGCGTCCCGGTGGCCCTGGCAAAGTCTCGCACTTGGCGGGGATTGACCACCACAACAGGCAGAGACGCCGCTGCCAGGGCAGCCACCAAGGGCAGTTCCAAGCCACCCGAGGCTTCCAGCAACACCATGGCGGGACCCAGGTCCCCCATCTGGGAGACCAGCTTCCCGACGCCTGCATCGTCGTAGGAGACCTCCCATCTGTCGCCGGTGGGACGGACGGCAACATCCACCTGGGCCTTGGCTACATCGATGCCTACGTAGATCACTTCTCGCTCCATGAGCATCTCCTGCGAATTATTGGCCCGTCCTTGCACGATGCGGGCTTGGTTGGCCCAGGCAACTGTTCGGGCTCTATTCGGAATGGGTGCGGCGACCCTCGCTTATGTCCGGTCTTCCATGACCCAGGAGGTTACGGTCTGCCGCACCCTGATCCCCCTTAGTGCACTGATTGTCCCATACCAATTTCAAGATACAAGGAGGCTCTGTCTTGGACCTTGAGCCCGCCTAGCTCTCGGAGGAGAGAGTAATGAGTAGTACCGCCATGCTGATGCAGACGATGCCCGCCAGCTGAGGGCGGAGGGTGCCCCTGGTTATCCAGCTCCCGAATCTGCCGGGCGAGAGGGTCGCCAGTCCCAGGGAGTAGAAGAGCACCAGGGCGGGCTGTACAGAGCTGATGGCGGCCACGAGGGACACCGGCCCCATGTCCACCGCCAGGAACCTCACTATCAGCACAATGGTCACCAGGGCTTCAACCGCCACCAGCAGTCCCATGAGCCTCCTGTCCCTGATGGCGCGAACGGCCCGGCGCCGTACGTCGGGCATGATGAGGAACCCCAGCATCACCGGGGCGAACCCTATCCGGTAGGACCCCAAAAACTGCCAGAACTCGCCTTCCTCCAAGGCGTGCTTGCTCAGCACGAAGGAGACGGCCACGCACACCCCCGCCGCCAGAGCCAGGACGACCACCACGGGATTGGGGAAGGTCCGGCCACCGGCGCCCCCCTGCCACGAGATAAGCACCGCCCCTGCCACCGCGGGGAGTATTGCCCCGTAGGCCACAGGAGGAAGCCTCTCGCCCAGGAATCCAGCGGCCAGGGGAACGACCATCAGCGGGTACATGTACCAGATTGGTACGACCCTCGCCACCTGTCCCAACCTCAAGGCGGCAAGGTATAGGAAAAGCCCGCCGGCGGAGACGGCCCCGGCCAGGACCCCGAAGGGGAGCGTGGCGGCGTCCAGGCCCTGGATGCCCACGGCACCTCCCAGGATAATGGAGCCCGCCACCAGCTCGTAGACCCCTATCCAGAAGACGTAGTAGTAGATGGTTCGCGGTGAAAGGTCTACTATGAGCTTATCCAGAATGTTAACAACCCCCGTCAACGCGGGGGCCAGAAGCGCCAGGGGTATCCAGATGGGCAATGGGCTCTACCGCCTTCGAGCTCGGGCACATCAGTATAGCACGTGCCCCGGTGGAGGGCCGAGGCAACTCGCCTCGCCGGGATTCGCGCCTGGCTCCGGCGAGTGGTAGAATGTACACTGGCCCCAAGCCGCCCACAAAACGATCCACGAGGAGGCGCCAGTGATTCGCAGCTTCAACGGAAAGTCTCCCAGGATTCACCCCTCGGCGTTCATCAGCGAGGCCTGCTACATAGTGGGCGACGTGGAGATAGGGGAGAACTCCAGCGTCTGGCCGGGGGCGGTCATCCGAGGCGACTTCGGGAGGATAAGCATAGGTAAGAGCTCCGTCATTCAGGATACCTCTGTCATCCACACCGACGACTTTCTGGACATAGGGGACAACGTGCTGGTAACCCACGGCGCCGTGATCCACGGACACCGGATAGGGAACAACGTGCTGATAGGGGTGAACGCCGTCGTGCTAGAGGCCGCGGAGATCGGCAACTACTGCCTTGTCGGGGCAGGTGCGGTGGTACGAGCCAACAGCAACGTACCGGACCAGTCTCTGGTAATAGGGGTGCCCGGACAGATTAGACCCGTTGGGACGGCCAATCGCGAGCGGCTGGAAGCGCCAACGGCCAGCTACGTGCTGAACGCCCAGGCACACAAGCGCGCCGGCCACGGCCTGGACATTCCGGCGGCCGGCACCGGCTAGGCCACGCCAGCCTACCAGTTGGTGATGGGTTTTCCGTCCTTGTCCTTCATGACCCCAGCGACGGCCCGAACAAAGTCGATGAGAGCCCAGATGCCCAAGCCCCCGAGGGTAAGGAGCATCAGTATGCCAAGGCCAGTCTGTCCAAGGTAAAATCTATGAATGCCAAAACTTCCGAGGAAGTAAGCGAGCAAAGATACCGCTATCCTGGACTTTGGGGACACATCTGCCGCCAGGCGTACCCCGCATGACACACACATCTCAGCCTGGGGGTTCGTGTCCGCTCCGCAGCTCTGGCAGTACTTTGTCCCGCTCCTGGGAGGCACCCCACAGGCCACGCACAACACGGCCTGCTCGGCCACCTCTTGCCCACAGTTTCGACAGCGCATGCGGCCTATTCTCTCTGATTCAGGACTTACCTTCCAGAGCACCTATGCGGCGGGTGGCCTCGCGCCAGGCCCGATGCGGGCCTACCACTTCTTAATGGGCTTCCCCTCCTTGTCCTTCATGCCTCCCGAGACCCCTATAATAAGGTCAATTATTGTCCAGATATAGAGCCCTCCGAAGGTAATGAGCATCAGTATGCCTGTACCGATTTTTCCAAGATAGAACCGGTGCAGACCTGCAATGCCGAAGACAAGCCCGACCGCGGCGAGGATGGTGACCGTCGTCAGGGATTTTTCGGAGACGTCCCCGGAAACGCCGGCGCCCGCTCCAGCCCTAGCCAGCCTCACGCCACAAGAAACGCACATTTCAGCCAAGGGGTTCGTCTCCTTCCCGCAGCTCTGGCAGTACTTGGTGCCGCTTCTGGGAGGCACCCCGCATCCCACGCACATGACCGCCTGTTCGGCGACCTCTGCCCCGCAATTCCTACAATGCATTTCTCCCTCCTTTTTGGTCTATTGCGAGGGCCTCTCCTGGAGCCAGGCACCATCCGACGCGCGTTACGAAAGGACGGCCCCCATGATACCAGGCATTACGCCCTATCCGGACGGGGTAGCCTACTAGGCAATCTCGTTGTACTTGCTCTGCAACACAGCCGCGCCGATTGGGCCCAGAAAGAGCAGCAGCATAAACGCCGTGCCGGCGCTGGTCGCGCCGTTGGTTACCTTCTGCACTCCCTGGCCGTATTTCAACAGCCAGATGAGGTTCAGGATGGGAATAAACAGATGTATGATGGGCGGTATATCGGCGCCCCTGGCCACCAGCTCTTCCCGGGTGCTCGCGTACCAGATAATGGCGTATATGACCAACGTGATAAGCCCCAAGATAGCAACGGACGCAGGACTACGCTTGGTCAAGGGACACCTCCTGTTTCGGCCTAACCCTTTCCTGCCCCCGTGGTAGCAGGCGGGCAGCACATTCCTTATGTAGCGTATAATATTCTGCGAGGTATCGTATGTCAACAATATCCTGTATACCGCTTTGGGCACTGTTGGGGCATAGCGTTACCGCCATCGGCAAAGGCGGTGTCCTATCTTCTGTGTCCAGATTGTCAGCGGAACGGCGGCCCAAGCCCCCATCACCGCTACCTCCGGCTGTTGGTCAGTGCCCCCCAGGTAGCCACCAGGAAGGGTACGCAGAAGGTCAGGGGGACCTTCCAGTAGAGCGAGCCCTGCCAGGACCCCGCCAGGACGATGTTTCCCTGGTTGAGCAGGGTCAGGATGGTGCCCACCACGAGGGCGGTGAGGAGTGACCTCCGCACCATGGGAGGGTGAAATAGGGAGCAGACGAAGCACTTGAGCACTACACCGCAGGACGTCTCGAAGCTAAATGTTCTGCCCTCGCGGAGGACGCACACACACCTGCCACAAACTCTAGCGCTCATAGGCGCTCCCCTGAACGCATCCGGGCATTATCATCGTCGGACGCATCCAAGGGCGAGGAACGCCTTGCCGGCTAAGCGTCGGCCCGGTCGCAGCTGCGGCACCGGCAACCCTCCGGGACACCTGAACAGCACGGGCGCGTCGCTATAGCCGCCCGCAGCCACCCCGGTATCCAGCGCCACTACCGGGCCCGGCCGATGGCCTCCTGGAGGGCCCGCCTCACGAACACCCGGGTCAGGTGGGCGCGGTACTCCTCCGAAGCGTGGATGTCGCCCAGGTACTCAATCCCCTCACTTGCCTGCTGCGCCGCCATGGCGAGGTTGTTTTCCGTGGCTTCCTTTCCCTGGAGAGCCCTCTCTGCCTCTCGGGCCCTGATGGCCCGCGGCCCCGCACCGGTGATGCCTATTCGGACGCGCTGACACACTGTCCCGGCCATGGTGACGAAAGCGGCGACCCCCACCAGGGCGAAATGGGACGCCCTGTTGGCGAATTTCTTGTAGGAGCCGCCCGTGTTCTGCGGAAGCGACGGGATGCGGACCTCAATGAGGACCTCACCCTGGGTAAGCGCGGTGACGAAGGGGCCCACGAAAAACTGATCGGCATCAATGGTGCGCTGTCCTCCCGAGCTCGCCACCCGGACTTGCCCCTCCAGGGCCAGCACCATGGCGGGGAGGTCGGCGCCGGGATCGCAGTGGGCCAAGGAGCCCCCTATGGTCCCCTTGTTGCGGACCTGCACGTCGGCCACCTGGGCAGCAGCTTCTCCCAGCACCTGGCACCTCGACCGCACCAGGGGTGAGGACTCGATCTGGTAGTAGGTAGACATCGCGCCTATGGCGAGACCCCCATCCTGCTCCCTTATGTAGGCAAGGTCCGATATCCTGCCCAGGTCGATCACGTACCTGGGCTCGGACAGCCGGAGCTTCATCATCGGTATGAGGCTTTGCCCCCCCGCCAGCAGTCTGGCATCCTCACCGTGCTGGCCCAGGAGCGTCTGGGCCTCGGCGAGGCTGGCTGGAGCGACATACTCGAAGCCGCTTGGAATCATTTGGGACCTCCTTGCGCCGGGGTGGGACCCTGTCCGCTCGGCCCGGGGTGCTAGCGCCTCCGGGCGGCGTACTGGACGGCCTTTACTATGTTGTGGTAGCCGGTGCAGCGGCAGTAGTTTCCGGACAGGCTCCGGCGGATCTCCTCCTCCGTGGGACTCGGGTTGCGCGCCAGTATCTGGTCCGCGGCCATTATCATACCGGGGGTGCAGAACCCGCATTGAAGCCCGTGCTCCTCCCAGAACCCTTCCTGCAGCGGGTGGAGCTTTCCGTCCCTGGCCAGACCCTCTATCGTCACGACGTCCGCCCCATCTGCCTGAACCGCGAACATCGTGCAGGACTTGACGGCCAGCCCGTTTACATGGATGGTACAGGCGCCGCACTGGCTGGTATCGCAGCCTACGTGGGTGCCGGTGAGGCCCAGGACATCCCGCAGGTAATGGACCAGGAGCAGGCGGGGCTCCACCTCGCTGGTGTGCCCGGTGCCATTGACGGTCACGCTGATGCGGGCCATCGGTCTCACCTCCGTCGTGTTTCGTGCCTCTAGTTCGGGCTACTTAGGGTGCTCCCGGCCCCCCAGCGCTTCACCACCGCATCGAGTCCGGAGCGGAGACGTTGGATGACCACAGCAGGCCACGGGAACTGGGAGAATTGTACTTCAGCCTCCCAGGGGTGTCAATTGACGCCTGGCGGCGGCGCTTCCCGGGGACTACTCGACCACGGACAGGAGCCGTACTATCTCGTCACCAACTTGGGAGGTGGTGGAACTGCCTCCCAGGTCCGGTGTCTTTACCCTGCCATCCCGGAGCGCGGACTCCACGGCCATGTTCACCCTGGCGGCCGCAGCCGGTTCACCCAGGTGCTCCAGCATCATCGCTGCGGCCAGGATGGCCGCCTGCGGGTTGGCTACCCCTTTGCCGGTGATGTCAAAGGCCGCGCCGTGGACCGGCTCGAACATAGAGGGGTACCGCCCCTCGGGGTTGATGTTGGCGCTGGGGGCCAGCCCCATGCTCCCGGTAATAATCGCACCTATGTCGGTGAGGATGTCCCCGAATAGATTGGAGGCCACCACCACGTCGAACTCGCCGGGCCAGCGGATAAAGTCCATGCACGCCCTGTCCATCAGGAGCGACTCGGTGGCGACGTCCGGATACTGGGCCGCGACCTCTCGAAACACCCTGTCCCAGAACACCATCCCGTAGGCCATGGCGTTGGACTTCGTCACCGAGGTCACCTTCCGCTTCTTGTCCCGCCTCCGTGCGTGCTCAAAGGCCGCCCTGATCACCCTCTCGGTGCCCCTGCGCGTGAACACATTGGACTGGACCGCCACCTCTTCGTGGGTCCCCTGGTATAGGAAGCCCCCCACGCTGGCGTACTCCCCCTCGGCATTCTCCCGGAACACCACCATGTCGATCTGCCCAGGCTTGACCCCCGCCAGTGGAGACCGCACCCCCTCGTATAGATAGGACGGCCTCATGCAGATTCCCTGGTCGAAGACCCTTCGAATGGGAAGGATAAGCCCGTGGAGGGTGACGTGGTCGGGGATGTGGGGGTCTCCCACCGCCCCGAAGAGGATGGCGTCGTGGGGCCTCAGCTGGTCCAAGCCATCCTCGGGCATCATCCGGCCCGTCTCGCGGAAGTAGTCGGAGCCCCAGGGGAATGGGGAGTAATGAAAGCCCATGGCCCCGTCGAGGGACGCCAGGGCGTCCAGCACCTTTCTGGCCTCCGCCACCACCTCGGGACCTATCCCGTCCCCGGGGATCAGAGCCAGGTTGTATTCAGCCATCGACAACCTCCGGTCCCTCCAAGAGGTTACCTACCCAATCATCAGCTCCATTGCCATGCCGTTGGGGTCCCTGAAGTACACCGACTCCCCTATGCGACTATACGCCACTCCCCTCGCCTTCAGGCGCCCTTCGATCTCGTCGTACCGGTCCCGAGGGATGGGGACGGCCACATGCATCATGCCCCCGGCTCCCTCCGGGGCGGGGGCTTTCAGGCGCTCCACGTGGGGAAAGTCGAAGAAGGCGAGGCTCGCCCCGTTACCCAGGTCCACGGTCATGTGGGTAGAGCGGGGCTCATCACGGTTGGGGCTCACCGAGGTTACCCGCATACCCATCACCTCGGTATAGAACCTGGCGGTGGCCTCCAGGTCGAGGGCGAACACGGCCACGTGGTCGATGCCCCTGGTAGGGGCCCCGCCAGGACGGCCTCCCAGGAAGCTCCGAAGACGGCCCCGCCTCTCCTTGATTCGCCCGTCCTGGTCTTCTTGCTCCGGCGCGGTCGCCATCTTCCCACCCTCGAATCGACTCTGTCCTATCGGGACCGTCCGGGTCCACTCTATCCCCCGTCCGAGGCGGTGTCAACGATACCGCAGCATCTGGGGAAGTATGGACTATTGTACCAGGCATGCCTATAATCGACGCAAGCGACCTCGATGCAGGAGTATAGCTATGGCCGGTGGCATCGTCCGGGTCGGCATCGTGGGCGCGGGCAACAACACCCGCGTCAGGCATATCCCCGGGCTTCGCGCGGTGGATGGGGTAGAGATAGTCAGCGTGTGCAACCGCAGCCGGGAGTCCAGCGAGAGGGTGGCGGGCCAGTTCGAGATTCCCCGGGTATACGACAGCTGGCTGGACCTGGTGAAAGCTGATGACACCGACGCCATCTGTATCGGCACCTGGCCCTACATGCACTGCCCGGTGACCCTGGCCGCCCTGGAGAACGGCAAGCACGTCCTCTGCGAGGCCCGAATGGCGATGAATGCCCAGGAGGCCCATGCCATGCTCGCGGCGGCCAGGCGTAGACCTCACCTGGTCACCCAGATCGTACCATCGCCCCTTAGATTCAAGGTCGACCGGACTATTCAGGAGCACATCGCCGGCGGCTACCTGGGCGATCTTCTGGCCATCGACGTGCGGGCGGCGCAGACCAGCTTCGTCGACGCCCAGAGCCCCGTCGCCTGGCGCCAGGACCGGGACCTGAGCGGGTTTAACATCCTGAATATGGGCATCTGGTACGAGGCCCTGATGCGATGGGCGGGCCCTGCCTCCGAAGTCAGGGCTATCCAAGGTGTGCGTACGAAGCCGCCGCAACGAGCGGGGAGAGCTTCAGACGCTAACTGTACCGGACCACGTGGACATCCTCTGCGATCTGGCCAGCGGTGCGCAGGCGCATTTGCGGTTCAGTGCCGTCACCGGATTGGCCGCGGATGCCGAAGTGTGGCTCTACGGCACCCAGGGGACCTTACGCCTGGAGGGCCCTCCCTCGCTGGCGCTATATGGTGGCCGGCGCGGCGATAGCCGGCTCACGGAGATACCGGTTCCGCCGGAAAAGCAGGGCAGCTGGCGGGTGGAAGAGGAGTTCATCAACGCTATCCGCGGACTTGAGAGGGTGACTCACACCCCCTTCGAGGTGGGAGTAGCTTACATGGAGTTCACCGAGGCCGTCACACGCAGCGCCCAGACGGGCCGGGCCATACACCTGCCTCTTTAGGGTCACCAGGATGCAGTACTCTATCCCGACGCGCAGGAACCGGCTGGCGATGGAGCCGGCCCGCCCGGCCATGGGCAGAAGGCCACCAGAGAGGCGCCAGCGCCTTCGCCGCAGGAGGGCCGGGTGACACTGAACCGCATCGCCTACGTCGGACCGGACGGGAACGTCTTCACGATACGGCCCGATGGCAGCGACTCCCGCAGGCTCACATCCACCGGCCTCAGGAGCACTTTCGAGGGCCACGTGCTGGCCCGGGGCCATGGTCTCCGCGTCTTTTACACCTGGCCTACCTGGTCGCCCGACGGCAATAAGCTGGCGGCCTCCCGTGTCACCGCCGAAGCAGCAGGCCTATCCTTCGCCCTGGACGTGGTGGACATCGCCAGCCGGAAGGTTACGACGGCATATGAGTCTGAGCCCGGCGCCGTACCCGTAGCCCAGGGTGTTCCGCACTACATATACTGGGCCCCGGATAGCGTGCACCTGACCTTTATCGCGTCTACTCGGACCGGACTCGTCCTGTATATGGCCGACCTCGACGCGGGCGTGGGACCCGTGCCTTTGATAGATCGGGGGCCCCTTTACTACACCTGGGGCAATAGTGGTAAGGCCCTACTGGTCCACCGAGGAGACGAGCTGCTGCTGGCATCAGTGGAGGATGGTGAGACCGGACCACTCCGTTCGCTGGGGACGATGGCAGGCGAGTTCAAGGCTCCAGGACTCTCCCGTGACGGGAGCGAGCTGGCTTACGTCGACCAGGAGGACGGGGGCGCAGCTCTCTATGTGGGCGACACAGGAGACCGGCCGGGGAAGCCCAGGCCTGTTCTGAGTGTCGGGGACTCGTCGGCCTTCCTGTGGTCTCCCACCCGCAGCGAGATCGCCGTCGCCGATACCGTCGACTCCCGGCCGTCCGCCTATGGGCAGCTTACGCTGGTCAGCAGCGACGGGGGCAACCGACAACGCCTGGTGGACGAGCCGCTGATTGCCTTCTTCTGGTCTCCCGACGGCGAGGGGATCCTGTACGTCTCTTACGACCCCGACCGCCGCACCTTCGCATGGAGATTCGTACCCAGATCGGGGGGCAAGCCGGCGGACTTGGTGGAGTTCCTGCCCTCGCCGGAGCTGCTGACCATGATCACATTCTTCGACCAGTACGCCTACTCCGGTCGACTCTGGTCGCCGGATAGCTCTCAGATCGTGTTCAGCGGTACCCTGGGTCCCCCCAGTCCAGCAGGCAGAAATGGTGGCTCACCCGAGGCGGACAAAGTATACGTGGTGGACGTGGGCGAAAGCCCCACCCCCAGGGAGATCGCCACCAGCCAGTTCGCCACCTGGTCCTGGGGGTAGGAGCAGGGTATGCCACGAACCCTCCCGGCGAGACACGCTCGGGCTCCGAGGTGGCTAACGACCCGCTTCGCGCCCCTGGGCCGCGTCATGATATGGTACGCCCTCATTGCTCCAGGCCTGCTGTTCACCATATCGTGCGGCGCCGCCCCCCCGGCTACTCCCGTGTCCGAGCCAACCCAGACACCCACGCCGCGCCAGGCAATAGAGAGGTCGAACGCTCGGATGCTACTCCTGGACACCGCGGGATTCACCCTGGAGCACGAGGGCACAGGCTCTTCCCAGCTCTTCCCCGGGGTCCAGCTCTCTCTGGTGGAGGGCCAGGTGAACATGCCCGACAGGTTCTCCCTCAGGGTAGAGGCGATATCCTCCCTGCCCCGGACCTTTCTAGAGATAGACCTGGTGGTGGTGGAAGACCGGGCGTATCATACAGATTTCGTTAGCAGGGACAGGTGGATACCAATGGCCATGGACAGCCTGCCCTTTGACTTCGCCGACCTGGGACGCACCCTCGGCGGCATAATCCGCGCCCTGGAGGACCCGGTCTTCGCCGGCACCGGGGTGGTGGATGGGGTCCTGTCGTGGCGGGTCAAGGGAACGGTCCAGTCCGAGAGCCTGGGCACCCTCATACCCGCCGCAGACGAGGGCCACACCGTGGGACTGGAGCTGTGGATAGGGCAGGACCAGGCGCTGCTCCGGAAGGTACGGATAGAGGGCCAGGTGCTGTCCAGCGACCGCACCGACGTGGTGCGGGTGCTTAGCCTGTACCGGTTCGACGGGCCTGTGGAGATCGCCCTGCCCCCAGGCGTCGAACCGCTGTCTGAAGGGGCAGACGCCCGGTAATGTATGGGCGCTATAGCGACATTCGTGGAGGAGCTGGTATTCGGGGAGATGTCAGGACTACCAGACCTTTGACATGGCCTTGCGCGACGCTGGAAATGAAGATACTCCAGGCTAGGCGATAAGGGCCCCCGTGGCGCGACATCCGATGCCGGCCCCGCTGGTCCTGATGGTCATCGGGCTGGGCGCCTTCGTGACGGCCCTCGATCAGACCGTGGTCGTCACCGCTCTGCCCCAGGTGATGGTAGACTTGAAAGTCCCGGTTACCGAGCTGGACCGGGCCTCGTGGATCATCACCGCCTTCCTGATCGGTTATACCGGCGCTATGCCGCTGATGGGACGCCTGGGCGACGTCTACGGGTACCCCCGGGTATACCAGGCCTCCCTGGTCATCTTCGTCACAGGGACCATTCTCGTAGCCGTCTCTCCCAGCCTCGAGTGGATGGTCGGCGCCCGGGTGGTGCAGGCGGTGGGTGGCGGCGCCACCGTGGCCATCGGCACGGCCATCGCCAGCACCGTCCTTGCCCCCCGCCAGCGGGGCATGGCCCTCGCCATCGTCGTCGCCTCGGCGGAGGCGGGCGCCATGCTGGGCCCGGCGTACGGAGGCGCCATCATCGAGATGTCCAGCTGGCGGTGGATTTTCTGGCTCAACGTGCCCCAGGGCGCCCTCCTCTTCCTGGCGCTCCTTTGGATGCCCAACCAGCGCCGGCGGGACATGCGGGTCGACTACCTGGGCGGCGCTTTGCTGGCCGTGACTCTGCTCACCCTGTCCCTGGCCCTGTCCCGGCAGGGGCTATTCAGCCTCTCTTCCCCAGCACCGTTCCTCATCGGGGCTCCGGCGTTGGCGCTGGCGCTGGTCCTGGTGATGCTGGAACGGCGGACGTTGCAGCCCCTGCTGACTCCCCTCCTGTTCCGCTCCCGGGCCTTCCTGACCGCGAACCTGACCCAGCTCCTGGAAGGGGTGGCACTCATCATCGCCATGGTGACCGTGCCGCTGACGGCGGCCACGGTGATGGGCAAAGACCCCCTTACGGGAGCATGGTGGCTGATGAGGATGACGGCTGCTATCCCGGTGGGCGCCATCGCCGGGGGCTACCTGCTGGCCTTCGTCGGCATCCGGCCCGTGGCCATCGCCGGCCTTGCCCTCAGCGCCCTGGGGCTATTTTTGCTTAGCACCTGGGAGCTGGACATCGCCGAGCCGTGGCTTACTCTCCACCTGGTCACGGTGGGGATCGGGTTCGGACTTAACAACGCTCCCATTATGACCCGCGCCCTCAGCTCCGCCGGGGAGGACTACCGGGGGACCGCGGCCTCCCTGGTCACCGTGTCTCGGATGATCGGCATGGCGCTGGGGCTGGCGGCCCTGGCCGCCTGGGGAATGGAGCAGTTCCAGATACTCACCGCCGGGCTGGAGTTTCCCGTGCGTATCCCAGGGGAGGCGGCCGAGGCCTTACGCACCCGACAGGAGGAGTACACCGCCCAGCTTGCCGCCGCGGGTCTCGACCTGTTCCACGACTTTTTCCGCATCGCGGGGGCCGCGGCACTGCTTGCTATACTGCCGGCCCTGGCGATGAGGGCCGACCGGAGGGAGCTGGAGGAGTCGCACTCCCATCCCGGAAGCCACCAGGCCGGGCACAGCTAGCTCCGCCGCCCAGGAACGTTAGCCTCACAGAAGGTTTACCAGCCTGGGCCGCAGGATGATCCGTATCAGCGAGAGGACGACGGCGCTGCTTATTATGAACACCACCGCCGACCAGCTCCAGCCCGGGATTATCGACCCCAACGCCGTGCCCGCGGCTGGAGGATGCTCCGTGTCCATCATCGCCATCACCATGATGCTAAGGCCCACGGACAGGGCTGCCATCAGATCGGATATGTACCGGGATCCCTCCACCACGCGCTCGAGGGGGGCACGTTCAGGACGCCGGCAAGGGCCGAGCCCACTAAAACGGCCGCCAGGTGGCCGCCGATTACCCTAGCAGTGCGTCTTCGAACAGAAGTATCACGATCAGGGAAGCCGTGGCCAGCCCGCACTGGAAGAGTTACTGGGGAAGCCGCCGCCGAAAATTCCTGTCCAGAAGACGCATCTGGGTCACCCCCCTTCTCAGAAGAGCTGGCTTCCTTCGAAGAGTGGCACCCCAAGGGGAGCGACATCTAGAATCCGGAGGGGGTACAGAGCTCTACCCGGTTCCCGTCGGGGTCTCGCATAAATAGATACCTCTGCCCATCGTGGCGCACACCCGATGCCTCAACCGCGATGCCCCTGTCCTGCAACGCCGCCATGGCCGCGTCGAAGTCCTCGACCTCGAAGGCGTGATGTATGTTCGGCGGGTGCGCCGGAGCCTCCTCCGTCTCGATAAGGTGCAGCATCACCCCGCTGGGAAGCTGAAGCCAGGTTATGTTCGGGTTGTCCACCTGACTCGGGATCTGCCCTATACCCAGGAAATCACAATAGAACTCCATGCTCCGCTTGGTGTCCTTCACCATGGTGACTACGTGGTTCACGTGATTCAGCTTCAGACCTCTGGTCGCCATCGTCTACCCCCTGGTTATGTTATCGGGACATTATATCCCCTCCGGAGCACACGAATCCAGGCGGCACCCGGCCCGAGAGGGTACCGGGTGCTACCGGAGGCCCAAGGAAACCCGCGCCGACCAGCTATCTAGATTGTGGCAGGGAATTCCCCATGCTAAGATTGCCTCGGTCACTCCCGCTGGAGAGGAGCCCGCACATTGGGCAAGATGGCATCCCGGCCCGAGCTGTTCTACGGGTGGTTCATCGTTGCCGTCACCTTCTTCATCGCCTTTGTGACCATCGGCGTGCGCAACGGTTTCGGCGTCTTCGTGGTCCCCATGGAGAACGAGTTCGGCTGGGACCGGTCTACCACGTCCGTGGTCTTCTTCACCGCCACCCTCATGGGAGGGCTCAGCCAGCCGGTCCTGGGGCGCCTCTACGACAGGCTGGGAGGCCGGGCTGTGATCCTCTCCGGCATCGCCCTAGCAGGCATCTGCACGGTGCTGCTTAGCCTGACCTTCCACGTACTGCTCCTGGTCCTCATCTACAGCATCGTCATGTCCGTGGCCATGAGCGGGGCCTCGGTGATCACCACCGGCGCGCTGCTGTCCAAGTGGTTCCGGCGCAGGCGGGCTACCGTTCTCGGACTGAGCACCGCCGGGGCGTCAATGGGCGGTATGGTCCTGGTACCCTTTGCCGCATACTTCATGGACCTGGCCGGCTGGCGGACCACTTGGGCCGTCCTGGGCGCTATCGTGCTGGTACTGGCCCTGCCTTTGTCCTTCCTGCTGTTGAGGGACGACCCGGCCGGTATGGGGCTCCTTCCCGACGGTGACCCAAAAGCCCCACAAGGACGTCATCCAGGTACGGCCCAAGCCGCCCGAGGTCCCTTGGAAGGGCCGTTATGGCACGCCTCTTTCCGGTCCCTTCCCATGTGGCAGCTATTCGCCTCCTACTCCGTGTGCGGCTTCACAACTGTCGGTATGTCGATGCACTTTGTGCCCTACGCCGAGGGAGAAGGCTTCTCCAGGTCCACCGCAGCCCTGGCCTTCGGCCTCATGATGGGTCTCAACGTAGCGGGGGTGATCGGTGTGAGTGCCCTGTCCGACAAGTTCGGCCGCAAAAACTTGCTCGCCGCAGTATATGCGACGCGGGGCGCGGCCTACGCCGTGCTTCTACTAGCCCCGGGCGCCTGGGCGCTGTGGGGATTCGCCGGTATAGCGGGCCTTACATGGATCACCACGGTGCCCCTGACCATCTCCCTTACCGCGGATATATACGGACTGAGAAACCTGGGTACCCTCACCGGCATCGCCTATCTGGGACACCAGCTAGGGGGCGCCACATCCGTTCTTCTGGCGGGGGTCGTCTACGACCTCACCGGGTCTTATGTCATCCCCTTCAGCATCTGTGGGCTGCTGCTTATAGGCGCAAGCCTGGCGTCCTTCCTCATCCGCGAGAGGAAGTACTCCGTCAAGCACCAGCCCCAGGGCACCTTGCAGGCATCTACGGCGACGGACTGACGTGGTCCTGCTTACCATTTTGGCCCATCACTCCGAGGGGGCAGACCCGGACCTGCTGGAGTGGATCAAAGAGCGGATCGACGCCATCGTCGGCCTGGAGCCGCTGCCAATAGTGATTATCCTCGGCCTGGTGACCGTTTCCATCCCAGCCCTCATCCTGGTGGGGTACCTGGCCCGCCGGAGGCGCACCGGCTCCAGACGCTGAACGCCAGAGAAAATCAAGGTATACAATCCCCCCCTCGCGTTGACAGGAGGGGGGGCCGTAGGTAAACTATCAATCGCTAAGGCGCATACGAGGGGGATCGAGTCCGGGACATTCGCAAGGATATAGACAAATTCCGAGGGTCTGTACTGGCTTGGCGGTCGCCTGGACTGTAGGATAATTAGCAACTTGCCAGGGCGACTTCTCTGACCGTGCACCCCGCCCGCCAACCGTGCATCTCAGAGCCAGGGGATGGCGCCGGGGGGACCGCACATCAGCAAGGGGTAATAGTTGAGTCTAAAGAGCTCGTTTCTGGTCAGCGGGATCTGGGCCCTGGAGCGGAGGCTCCAGGGCAAGAGCTCCGTCATCGGCTCCTTTGCCAGCGGCAGACCCCGGCAGCGGCTGGAGGTGGCCCTGCGCCACGGCACCTGGAGGAAACTCTTCAACTTCCTGCGTATCGAGCTTCAGCTCAAGCTCGGCCGCACAAAGGTCTCCGGTTATGCCTACGAGTGGGAGATAGACACGACCAATATCTGCCAGCTCAAGTGTCCCCTCTGCCACACAGGGCTGGACACCATCAACCGCCACAAGGGCGTGATGCATTTCGACCTGTACAAACAGACCGTCGATGAAATCAAGGATCACTGCATCTGGCTAAGCCTCTACAGCTGGGGGGAGCCCTTCCTAAACAAGGAGATCGACAGGTACGTCGCCTACGCCAGCCAGGCCAACATCGCCACCATCATTAGCTCTAACCTGAACAAGCCCCTGACCCCAGACATGGCCGAACGTCTGGTCCGTTCCGGGCTCGACGTGCTCATCGTCTCCCTCGACGGCACCACCCAGGAGGTATATGAGGTCTACCGGGTAGGAGGGCATCTGGACCGGGTCCTGGACAATATGAGGCTCCTTTCCCAGAAGAAAAAGGAGT
Organism: Dehalococcoidia bacterium; assembly: GCA_965247055.1. Lineage (GTDB taxonomy): Bacteria > Chloroflexota > Dehalococcoidia > Lucifugimonadales > JAGWBF01 > CBDFGE01. The sequence goes on along the minus strand of CBDFGE010000005.1, from coordinate 281,094 downwards.
TGGGCTCCAGCACACCCTACATGGAATGGCAGTTCATTGTCATGCGCCAGAACGAACACCAGGTCGCCGAAGCCCGCCGCATGGCCGGCGAGATGGGGGTGGATGGCATCGTCTTCAAGAAGGTGGACTTTCCCCACGGAATGGAGGACGAGAACCTGGTCGAGCGGTGGGCGCCGGTGGAGGCACGTAGTTATCGGAAGGAGCAGCCCTTCGACAAACCCTACCGCGAGAACGGGGCCCGATGCTGGCGGCTGTGGCGCAGCGGTGTCGTCAACTGGGACGGAGGCTATGCCCCGTGCTGCTACCTCAACGACGCCTCCGACGACTTCGGCGACATCAAGGAGAACTCCATAAAGGAGATCTGGAATAACGAGCAATATGTTACCGCGCGAGGCCTGTTCAAGAACGGCACCGTCCCGAGTCGGTACGTGGGCTGCATGGACTGCAACGTATACCTGGAGAGCAAGGCGGCCAAGAAACGCGGCCCCGTTATTCCCCTGCACCTCAACGGGCACAAGCCCCATGAGCAGGTCCCCATGGAGTCACCCGCGCACAGTGCGGTCACGGCAACGGTAGAGGCAGATGACTAGCATAGCCGAGCGTATCCGGGGCTCTTCCGCTCGCACCGCTGTCCTCAGACACGGGAAACAGGTGGTGATATTCGCGGGCGCCTACTTCGTCTACATGTTCATCCGCAAGGTCATAATCGCCGACGTGGAGCCCATCGCGTTCGCCAACGCCACAAAGGTCGTGTCCTTCGAGCTGGCCGGAAACTTCCTCTGGGAACCCCAATGGCAGGGTTGGGCAATAGAGCACTCCAGGGCGCTGGTGGTATTCCTGAACTGGGCGTATATCATCACCTTCTGGCCCATCATATTGAGCACGGCCCTCATCCTTTACCTCGTGGACCGCAAGAAGTACTTTTACTACAGGGACGTGATCCTGCTGAGCTTCGTGTTCGCCCTATTGGCCTTCACCCTTTTCCCGTTGGCGCCACCCAGGTTCCTTCCCGAACACGGGTTCGTTGACGCCATCCAGACCTTCGGCCCCTCGCTGTATGGAGGGCGGGACATGGCCGTGTACTACAACGCCTTCGCCGCCATGCCCAGCCTGCACTTCAGCTGGACCGTGCTCTTTGGCATCCTCTTCCTCCGGATGAAGCACAAATGGATCAAGCCTCTTGCCCTAATCTATCCCACCATGACCTTCTTCGCTATTACCATTACCGGAAACCACTACATCCTCGACGCGATCGGTGGCATCGCCGTTATCTCGGCCTCCTTCCTCCTCTACTACGCTCTACGACGCTGGAAGGTCCACGCTCCTCCGTTGCGGGCGCCAGCCAGAGCCTACCTGGCCCGCGGCGTCGGCCAGCTCACCGGCGGGTACCGCCGCCAGCATAGTCGGCTTCTGGGTTACATGGGCACGACCAGGTCCCGGTTGAAGTTTGAGCCCTTCTTCACCCGCCGGTGGAAGAGATGGGCCTCATCCCAAGTGTGGCCTGCTAAACCGAAACGCACCTAACGAAACGGACCGCGATCCCCTTCACCTCGGATGGCCCAAACGAGTGTGGGCCCCAACCCAGCCGGCTAACCCCGCTCTCCATACCCAGGCTGTCACTCTCCTCGCTCTCCCCCTTGGCCTGCCGACCCTTTGAGGGTAGAATATAGTAGACGTAGGGCACGGGCACCGCTCGCTGGGCACCCATGCTGGAACTCAGCTACAACGCCGGATCTCGCCACGAAAAGTCCGGCGGCATACGTCGGGCAGCCCAGTGGAGGTGCAGCGGTGTCCTCCATAGGACGGCTGAAACCAAACTATAAAGGAGTGCCGGCGGCGGTGACCAACCATATGCAGGGACTCATCGACAGCTCCCGCTCCTACCTTAGAGACTCCGCAAGCTCACTGGAGGAAGGGCGGGTAGACACGGCCGGTGAGCTTCTCTGGAAAAGCATGGAAGCGGCCGTCAAGGCCGTGGCCGCCAGCAGGGGACTCAGCCTCAGGTCCGAATCAAACGTGTGGAACTACGCGGCGGTGCTAGAGGAGTCCATGGACCAGCGAGGATCCTTCCAAGCAGCTTTCCACGGCGCCTACTCCCTGTGGGCCCACGACTCCTGGTACGGACTCACGCCGGAGCAGTGGCATCTGCTGCGCGAAAATATCGCGAGTGGCGTCGAGGAGCTACTGGACCTGGCATCCCGTGGAAGCAGGCGCTGATGCCCGCGCATACGCCACCCATCGGCACGGTATCGATACAGACCCAGGGCTGCAAGCTGAACCAGGCCGACACCGAAAAACTGCTCCGCCGCTTTCTGCAAGCCGGCTACGGCGTGGTAGGTCCCGATGAGCCGGCGGACGTCCGCATTGTAAACACCTGTACAGTAACCCACCTCGCCGACGGTAAGGCCCGCCAGGCCATCCGGTCTGCCCGCCGGAAGGACCCAGCTGCGCTGGTCGTAGCCACCGGCTGCTACGCCCAGCGGGCCCCGGATGAGCTGGCCGCGCTGGGAGCGGCAGACCTGGTAGTGGGCAACTCGGACAAAGACAGCCTGGTGGAGATGGTGCTGGCGGCCCGAGGGGACCCGGTGGTGCCCTCGGCAGCAGGACAAGAGCTCCCACCCTCCCTGCGCACCGACACCTTCAACCGCACCCGGGCCATGCTAAAGATACAGGAGGGCTGTGACCAGGTATGCGCCTACTGCATCGTGCCCAAGGTGCGCGGGCGGGAGCGCACCATCCCTCCGGACCTGCTGGTGGAACAGGTGACAGAGCGGGTCCGGCAGGGCTACAAGGAGGTGGTGCTCACCGGCACACAGCTCGGTTCATACGGCCACGAGCTCTCCGGACCGAACCTGAAGACGATGCTGGAACGCCTCCTCAGAGAGACCGGAGTCCAGAGGCTACGGGTATCCTCCTTGCAGCCTCAAGAGATCAGCGAGGAGCTTCTGAAGCTCTGGGAGGACCGCCGCATGTGTCCCCACTTCCACATGCCATTGCAGAGCGGAAGCACGCCGGTCCTCAGGCGGATGCGCCGCCGCTATACCAAGGACCAGTACGCCTTGGCAGTAGAAATGGTGCGAGCCATGGTCAAGGGAGTGGCCGTTACCGCGGACGTGATCGTCGGTTTCCCCGGAGAGGAGGAGACCCATTTCCAGGAGACCTTACGTTTTGCCGGGGCTATGAGCTTCGCCTCCATCCACGTATTCCCCTTCTCGACGCGGCCGGGCACCAGCGCGGCCCACATGGGCCCCCAGGTGGATGCAGAAGCCAAGCGACGCCGCATGGCGGACATGCTGACGCTCGCCCGGCAGCAGGCTGGAGACTTCCGCCGCAGCCACATCGGGACCATCCGGGAGGTCCTTTGGGAGAAGTCCGCCTTCAAGCGAGGTAGGCAAGTACACGTGGGCCTCACCGACAACTACCTGAAGGTGCATGTGGAGGCAGACCTGCCCCTACTCAACCGAATAACTCCTGCCCACCTCGTGGAGGAGCAGGGCGAGAGCCTCCTGGCAACGGTCGTCTAGCCGTAACCCGGTGGCCTCAGCTGCAACCTGCAGCTGCATGGGCCCACAGTTAGCACGCACATTGAGGTCCTACTGCTCCGTGCAGGACCGGTCCGTTACAGGTCCACCGGCCTCAGGTAGGTACCCCCGTTCCGCCGCTCCAGATAGCCCGCTTTCTGGTCGTAGCCGTGAGAGAATATGAGCAGCCACCCATCCCGCTCCGCCTGCCCCAAGATCTCCTTTTTCCTCTGCAGGGTTTCCGCAGGGAACTGGTCGAAGGCTGATATGGCGGCCGGGTCCAGGTGGTAGCGGGTAGGGACCAGGTCTCCCAGAAACGCTATCCTCTCTCCGCCGTGGTTCACCATCACTATCTGGTGGCCCCTGGCATGGCCGTTGGTCACTTTCACCCAAACTCCCGGTAGGATCTCTTCATCGCCGTCCAGCAGCTCAAGCTGGCCCCTTTCCTCGATGGGGCGAAAGTCCTCGTCCCGGTGCACCTCCTGGTGCCGCTCATTGGGGGTACACGCGTCCTGCCAGCAGAGGTTCTGTACGTAATACTTGGCCTTCGGGAAGGTGGGGACCAGGTTCCCTGCTCGATCCAGCTTCGTACAGCCGCCCGAGTGATCGAAGTGCAGGTGGGTAAGTATGACCACGTCCACGTCCTTGGGAGCGAGGCCCAGGCTTTTGAGTCCTTTTAGCAGCCTGCTGGGGACCAGACCGTAGGTTTCCTTTTCGTCGTCCAGCTCTTTGGCCCCGACGCCCGCGTCGACCAGGGCGACCTTGCCACCTATCTGAACGACGAGGCTGTTGAGACCAAGGGTGATACGATTTCTCCTGTCCGTGGGGACCTTCTCTTCCCAGCACATCTTGGGCACCTGCCCAAACATTGAACCACCATCAAATTTAACAATTCCGTCGCTTAAAACTTTAAAAGATGTCGTCATCATCTCCGCACTCACCACCTCCGTAGTGTATCCCGCCGAGTTCCGAATGAATCGTCGGCATCCAGGGATTCCGTTTCGCTGCTCAAGATCGATCTCACCTCCTTTCCCGACCCTGCCGGCGGCACAAAGCCCCATGGCCCACAAAAGTCTTCCGTCACCTCAGATTCGACGGGACCGAAACTAGTCGCCCGTCGGGTCGAGCTTCAAAGTCCCCCGACGGGGACCGTTCCCGGGGAATTCGTGAACACACTGTGAATGAAACAATCATGCCAAGCATAAGGCCAGACCATGCGCCTTTGTCAAGGCATAAAAGCATGACTTTCATTGGGAATTATTTTAAACTTTAGCGTTTTATCGGCGCGGCACTGGTCTGGAGCAGACAGCCACCGCCCACAGCTTAATGCCCTCCAAGGACCGGCAGGAGACGACCGTACTTATTTAGTCTATAATCCAATCTTGTTCAATATGTTATGACAACTAATACATACTTGGCATATTTCAAGGGATTGCCACGGGGCCGGTCATGCCCTGTTGGGCCGGTCATCCCGAGGGAGGGAAAAGCGGGGAGGTGGGGCCTTGGCGCTATGTCCTACGGCGAAGCCTGGGGGCCTCCACCGTCTCGCCGAGGGAGGCCCCGATGGGCACCATCGGATACACGTTTTCCTGGTGTTCCAACACGAAATCGATAAGGAAGGGGCCCGGGTGATTCCTGGCCTGTTTCAGCGCCGGTATAACCTCGTCCTGCCGGGTGACCCGCAACCCGGGGATACCAAAGGCATCAGCCAGCTTCACGTACTCGGGACCGACTTGTAGCGCTTGTCATAGAAAAGCTCCTGCCACTGGCGCACCATACCCAGGTAGCCGTTGTTGAGTCGGCCTTGGCACCCATGATTCCGGTAATCAGGTTGGTGGCACCCGGGCCCGAGGTGGCTACACAGACCCCTACCTTGCCGGTGGCCCGGGCGTACCCATCGGCCGCATGGGCACCACACTGCTCGTGACGCACAAGAAGGATGTGGCGGATCTGACTATACTTGTAGAAGGCGTCGTACAAAGGCAGCACGGCGCCGCCGGGGTGCTCGAATACCACCTCCACGCCCTCCCGCAGCAGGGCCTCACAGATTATCTCAGCGCCCTTAAGTTTCATCCCGACCCCCAATGCTAGGCAAACCCCCTTAGACACCTGCTGCCCGGGGACCCGCCTTTACCCACTAAAAAACCCGTCCCAAGCAAGGGACGGGATCAGCCAGTTCCCGCGGTACCACCCCAATTGTCCTGTCCTGACACCGGCGGACCTCTCAAGCAGGCACTATCATGCCCCATCGTTGGTAACGGGCGACGACTCGCTATTGACCGCCGTCGCCACCACCACGCTGACGTTGACTATCCTACCGGCCTCTCTGACCTTCTGGGTTAGTGCGTCCAGCCACAGGTAGGGATATGATCCGCCGTCCAGCGGCCGACCCAGGAAGCTCTCCACCACCCCGTCCAGCTCCTGGCAGATACGCGACACTTGGCTCTTTGAGATACCCTCGCACCCAAGAGCCTTGACCAGATCATCCACTCGCCTCGTCGATACACCCTCCACATACGCCTGCTGGATCACCGCCAGCAGAGCTCGCTCGCTGCGACGCCGTGGCTCCAGCAGGCTCGGAAAGTAGCTTCCCTCTCTGAGCTTGGGTATCTGCAACTCCATGGTCCCTACGCGAGTGTCCCATGCTCGAGACCGGTACCCGTTGCGCTGGGTCACCCGCTCAGGGTTGCGTTCTCCATACCCAGCACCGGTCCTCGATGACACATCAGCCTCCATGATCTCCTCGACCAGCACTCTCAGTGCCTCTCGTAGAAAGTCCACGTCACCGTCGACTCCCCTCTTGCGCATTAGCTCAAGCAGGTCCATCCTTTCCTTGACCACCGTTGTCCTCCTTTCTCAGGCTCGTCTTTGCCCGCTAAGGATGACGTGGTGGTCTCTCTTCATCCAGACCCTCTCCTCTTGTTACACCACTTCCTGGGACTCTACTTGGGGGTACAATGGATGTCTTCGCCTCTTTCGTTGCGGCGTCGCAACGAAGCTCATATAGCGGGGGGCGGGGACCCGGCTCTATTGACTTTGCAAACCCTGGTTCCTATACTATAGATTGACGTTGAGCGTACGCTTGAATATGGCCCCGACGGATCGGGGCCATATTGTAGTATCGGAAGGGGGCATCAACACGCCCCAGTGGCGCAATGGTAGCGCAACCGATTTGTAATCGGTAGGTTGGCGGGTTCGAATCCCCTCTGGGGCTTCTCTATATAGCCGCCGCTGGTAGCTACAAGCTCGCCCCAACTCATGTTGGCTCCGCAACGAGAGTGTGCTAAACTGATATCAACCGGAGGGGTGGGTGAGTGGTTTAAACCACCAGACTGTAAATCTGGCGCCCGGAAGGGCTTCGTAGGTTCGAATCCTACCCCCTCCACCATGACGGTACCACACCCCGAAACACAAGGGCCCACATAGCTCAGCGGTAGAGCACGTTCTTGGTAAGAACGGGGTCGGCGGTTCAATCCCGCCTGTGGGCTCCAGAATACCGAAAGGCAGGAGCAAGTATGGCAAAGCAGCAATTCGACCGGAGCAAGCCCCACGTAAACGTCGGGACCATCGGCCATGTCGACCACGGCAAGACCACCCTCACCTCGGCCATAACCAGCGTGCTCCACGCGGCGGGGACCGGAACCGCGGTCAGGGCCTTCGACACTATAGATAACGCCCCCGAGGAGAAGGCGCGCGGCCTCACCATCGCCATCGCCCACATCGAGTACGAGACCGCCAAGCGACACTACGCCCACGTCGATTGTCCGGGACACGCGGACTACGTCAAGAACATGATCACCGGCGCCGCACAAATGGACGGAGCGATCTTGGTGGTCAGCGCCCCCGACGGCCCCATGCCCCAGACCAGGGAGCACATTCTGCTGGCGCGCCAGGTGGAAGTGCCGCGAATCGTGGTGGCTCTCAACAAGGTGGACGCCATGGAGGACCCCGAACTCTTGGAGCTGGTGGAGTTGGAGGTAAGGGACCTCCTCAACCAGTACGAGTTCCCCGGAGACGATACCCCAGTGATCAAGGTCAGCGCGCTGAAGGCGCTGGAGTGCTCTTGTGGCAAAAGGGAATGCGAGTGGTGCGGCAAGATCCTGGAGCTAATGGACACCGTGGACGAGTATATCCCCCTTCCGGTACGCGTGATCGACCGGCCCTTCCTCATGCCCATCGAGGACGTTTTCGGCATCAAGGGCCGTGGCACCGTAGTCACCGGCCGGGTGGAGAGGGGCACGCTGTCCACCGGCGAAGACGTGGAGGTGGTGGGGTTTGGAGACGTGCGGAAGACTGTGGCCACAGGCCTGGAGATGTTCCACAAGCTACTGGGCACCACCGAGGCCGGCGACGCTGTTGGCATCCTCCTGAGGGGCGTGGAGCGGGACGACGTGGAGCGAGGGCAGGTGCTCTCCAAGCCAGGCTCCATGCAACCCTACTCCACTGCCGAGGCCGAGGTATACGTCCTGAGCAGGGAGGAGGGCGGCCGGCACACTCCCTTCTTCAATGGCTACAAGCCCCAGTTCTACATCAGGACCTCCGACGTGACTGGAGAGATCCAGCTCCCGGAAGGCGTGGAGATGGTAGTGCCCGGCGACAACGTTACTGTGAATATTAAACTGATCTACCCTGTGGCGCTGGAGGAGGGACTCCGCTTCGCCGTACGAGAGGGCGGCAGGACCGTCGGCGCAGGGGTGTTTACCAAGGTTCTGGAGTAAAGAAATGGCAAAGAAAGGCTCTGAAGCCCGGGTGCTTATTACGCTGCAATGCACTGATTGCCGCGAGCGTAACTACAACTCCAGCAAGAACCGGAGGAGCGACCCCCAACGGCTGGAGTTCCACAAGTACTGCTCCCGCTGCCGTAACCACACGACACACCGGGAAGTGAGGTAAGGAAGTGGCCAGGTCTTCCACCAGGGGCCAGGGCCGCCGGCTCATCACAACCGGAGGTATGCCCAAGGGACGGCCCCTCCAGTTCTTACAGGAGACGGTCTCCGAGCTGAGAAAATCCGTGTGGCCGACCCGCGAGGAGACTGTACGGCTCACCTGGATCGTCATCGGTTTATCCTTCATCGTAGGTGTTCTGCTCTCCTCGTTGGATTACAGCCTGGGCCAAACCTTCACCAGGTTCGTCCTCCGCTAGATGGGCGTGCGCCAGCGGAGGGGGCAGCCAGTGTACCTAGAGGGAGAATAGCTATGAGCACAGACACAAAAGACGTGCGCTGGTACATCATTCAATCGTACTCCGGGCAGGAGGAGCGGGTCAAAAAGAACCTGGACCTGCGCATCCAAAGCCTGGACATGAAGGCCAAGATATATGAGGTTGTGGTACCGACCGAGGACGAGATCGTCCTGAAGGACGGAAAACGCAGACCCGAGAAGAGAAAAATCTTCCCCGGGTATATCCTGGTCCGGATGAGCCTCGACGACGAAAGCTGGTACGTGGTGCGCAACACACCAGGAGTGACGGGTTTCGTCTCCTCCGAAGACGAGCAGGAGAAGCGGCCCAAGCCCGTTCCACTGGAGGACCGGGAAGTGGAGGCTATCCTTAAGCAGATCGAGTCGGGTCCAACCAAGGTGGCGGTAGGGTTCCAGAGAGGCCAGTCGGTGCGCATAGGCTCGGGCCCCTTCGCTGATTTCATCGGCATCGTGAACGACATCGACCCCGGCAAGGGTAAGATACGAGTCCTGGTCTCCTTCTTCGGCAGGGAGACCCCCGTCGAGCTGGACTTCCTCCAGGTAGAAAAGATCTAAGGGAGAGCCTTGGCCAAGAAAGTAAGGTCTATCATCAAACTCCAGCTCCAGGCGGGCAAGGCCACGCCTGCCCCTCCCGTGGGCCCCGCTCTCGGTCAGCACGGGGTCAACATAATGGCCTTTGTAAAGGAGTATAACGAGCGCACGGCCTCCCAAGCGGGTACCATTATTCCAGCGCAGATAACGGTGTTTGAGGACAGGTCCTTCAGCTTCGTCACCAAGAGCCCACCGGCTTCGGAGCTACTCCGCAAGTCGGCAGGGCTTGAGAAGGGAACCGCCCTGTCGGGACGTAGCGTGGTGGGCAGGGTGACGAGGGGCTCCATCCGGGATATAGCCCAGGTCAAGTTGAAAGACCTTAACGCCTCTTCCCTGGAAGCAGCACTTAAGATCATAGAGGGCACCGCGCGCAGCATGGGCATAGAAGTAGTAGAGGACTAGCGATGGTCAAACACAGCAGACGCTACAACGCGGTAAAGGAGAAGACGGACCCGGCGAAGTCCTACACGCCCCAGGAGGCGGTCTCCCTGCTAATGGAGGTCGCCAACGCCAAATTCGACGAGACTGTAGAGCTTCACCTCCGCACCGGTGCCGATCCTCGCCATGCAGACCAGCTTGTAAGGGGGGTAACGGTCCTTCCCTACGGGCTGGGCAAGAATATCCGGGTGTTAGTGTTCGCAACCGGGGAGGCGGTGGATATAGCCCGCCAGGCCGGGGCCGACTACGTGGGGGAAGACGACCTGATTAAGCAGGTCGAGGGAGGATGGGTCGATTTCGACGTGGGCATAGCCATACCAGACGTGATGAGCAAGATCGGCCGGTTGGGACGCATACTTGGGCGCCGGGGGCTCATGCCCAACCCCAGGACCGGGACCATGGTCCAGCCCCGCGACCTCCCCAGAGTCATAGAGGAGGCCAAGAAGGGCCGAGTGGAGTACCGCACGGACCGGACGGCGATCATACACTGCCCCGTGGGAAAGATCAGCTTCCCAGCGGACCAGCTTCTGTCGAATATCGCCTCACTGGTGGATTCGGTGACCAGGTCCAAGCCACCAGCCGTAAAGGGCTCCTTTATAAGATCCGCTTACCTGACTTCCACCATGGGACCGGGTATCAACCTGGACACCGCCAGCCTTCTTGACCTGAAACCGGAGGTCTAGCGTGTCCGATGCGTGTGTCCGTCGTTCACATTGACAGTGGCAGATTTTGGAGGTAGCGTAGGTAGACAGTAAACTTAGCTCTCAGGATGCCATAGACAGCGGGTCCTCGAGCCTTAGAGGGTAATGGTTTCCGCCCGCCGAGGCGCCTTGGGACTGCCCAGCTTAGATCCCCCGATTGGCCGGAGCCACGTTATGTAGTACCCAACAAAAGGGGCGCCGGAAACATAGGGGTCAGACTGGAGCCATCCCCGCGCCGCGTTGCGGGGATTTTTGTTGGAGGGGTGCCTATGCCAACCAGGAAAAAGATCGACATGGTGGAGGAGCTGAGCGACAAGCTCGCCCGGTGCACTATAGCCGTTGCTACCGATTTCACAGGACTATCCGGCAACGTGATGACGGAGCTGCGCCAGAACATGCGAGACAAGCACGTCGAGTACCGGGTGGTGAAAAATACCATCACCCGCCTCGCCGCCGAATCGGCCAGCAATCCCCAGATCAAGGAGGTTGTCCAGGGCCCCACCGGCCTGGCGTTCGGATACGGCGACCCGGTGGAGGTGGCGAAGGCCCTGGTGGCGTACATCCGAGTGAACCGCTCGACCCTGGCAATAAGAGGTGCCGTCCTCGATGGGCATACGCTGACGCCGGCCCAAGTGGTGTCCTTATCCAACCTCCCACCAAGGGCTCAACTGGTCGCCATGCTCCTGGGCCAGATCCAGTCGCCAGTTGCCACGCTCTTGGGCCAGCTGCAGGCACCCGCACGCTCACTCTTGGCCGTGCTGAATGGACCCGTAGCCTCGCTGGCGGTCCTGCTCCAGCAGCGTGCAGCGCAGATGAGCTCTCAAGGAGAATCATAGGTAGCCCAACTTACAGGCTGAAGGGGGAAACCATGACCAAGGACGAAATTCTCGAGGCGATAAAACAGATGTCGGTGCTTGACGTATCGGAGATGGTGAAGGACCTGGAAAAGGCGTTCGGCATCTCCGCCGCCGCCCCAGTAGCGATCGCACAGGCAGCGCCGATGGCGGCTGCGTCCTCCGGCGACACTGCGCCTTCCGCAGCCGAAGAGGAGCAGTACGAGTTCAGCGTCAGCCTCCAGGAAGTGGGAGCGAACAAGATCAACGTGATCAAGGCGGTACGGGAAGTCACCACCCTCGGCCTCAGGGAGGCGAAGGAGTTGGTGGAGAGCGCACCAGCACGGGTGAAAGAGGCGGTGCCCAAGGAGGAGGCCGCCAGGATAAAACAGGTGCTGGAAGGCGCGGGGGCCACGGTAACTATAGAGTAGCGGGGCCGGAAGTGACCCGAACCCCCAGCAGCTTGCCGCGTGGAGGTGAAGGTGAGTCGGCGCAAGGACCGCGAGCAGTTCTCCGACAGGAAACTCCTGAACCCAGATTACCACGGGTTCCGCGGCTACGACCAGGAGCCAGGCAGGGTGGGGAACACGCCCCGGCAAATGGTAACCTGCTCCATATGCGGGAGGAGGAGAAACGTAGCCGTGGGTATCGCCCAGGGGGAGGGGGAGGACTATGTGTGCCTGACCTGCCGCGAAGAGGGCGGGGGGCCTCCCCGTGGAGAAGGGCCCGGTGATGAAGAGCCTGGTGATTAGGACGCGTTAGCGATTACCGGAAGTGGGGGAGCAGGTCGTTCAGGTAGTCGTAGGCATCCCTCAGCTGGGCATCTATCCCCAAACTGATGTCCTCGGGCATGAGCTCCACCTGGATATCTGGGCGTATCCCCACCCCATGTATCGGCCTCCCCAGGGGTGTGTACCAGTGGCTAACGGGCAGGTAGATCGCCGAGCCATCGCTCAGTTCCCTGTATGCGTGAGCCGAGCCCTTTCCCGGGGTAGCCGTGCCAAGCAGTTTGGCACGGCCGGCATCCTGAAGGGCGCCGGCCAGAGCCTCCGCAGCCTCACTAGTGAAGCGGTTCACAAGCAACAGCAGAGGCAGCTTCCTAGTGGCTACGTCGTCCCCCCCAAGCGGCCAGTCCGTACGCCGGCCATCCCTGCCTACCTCGTACATTAGAAGGCCCTCGTCAAGGAACTGCTCCGCCACCTTTCGGGCCGCCTCGATGGAGCCTCCTGGGTTACCCCTCAGATCGAGGATCAGGGCCAGCATGTCCGACTGCCGTAGCTCCTCAAGGGCCTCCAGCACCTCCTCGCCGGTATGTCCAAGGAAGTCGGTTATGAGCAGATAGCCGATGGCGCCGGGAAAAAGGGCACGGTCTATCGAGATCACCTGTATGCTGCCCCTGATCACCTCGAACTCCTTGGGCTCCTCTTCGCCCGCCCGTTCCACCCGCAGGGTGACCTTGGTACCAGGCGGGCCCTTTACATATGCCGTCACCTCTTCCAGGCTCCTCCCCTCCACGGGCACCCCGTCAACCTCCAGCACCACGTCACCCGCCCTCACTCCTGCCCGCTCCGCGGGCCTGTCTTTCATGGGGGAGAGCACCATCTTGCCGTCCTGGATGGCGACGAAGGCCCCTATCCCCTCGTAGGTACCGTTCAGATTCTCCAGGGCGCTCCCGTAGGCCTCGGGACTGAGGTGGGCTACCGACTCGTCACCCAGGCTCTCCAGCATGCCGTCCACGGCGGCGTTCGCCAGGAGAGTGGGGTCTGTATCGGGCCAGGTCCTGCGGAACAGCGTCCACGCCCTCCAGACGCTCGCCAGGTCCCTGGGCACCCCCCCCGGAACCCGCCCCCGGACGCTCTCCAGCTCAGCCAGGAAGGGATCAGCTGGCCTGTCCCCGGCCTCCAGCATCTTAATAATCATGTTTGCGGAGGCCCTGGTCGAATCCACGGCCCCCGCTTCGACGTAAGAACTGTTGACAATGTCCCATGCCTCCCATACCAGGGCCGCCTCGCCGCCAGCTACGGTATCGTTTCGGCATGCAAAGCCAGCCAGGGCTACCATCGATAGCAGCACAGTCGAGGCGGCTAGCCAGATGAGTCTCTCTCGTAACAAGGGGGACATAGCTAATAGTTCCTATCTTGTCTGCGGCAGCTTCCAAAGAACAGGATAGAGTCGTGACTCCGAAGGTGTCAAGCTGGCGGCGGGCGGCCCTTCATTCAACGCGGCATCAGCCATCATGGTACCGGCACCGTTGAAAATTCGGGCATGATGCGTCTACAATGTAGATATACGCCAACGTAACAGCAGGGGAAAGATAACGCACCGCCTCACGGCGACAGGACAGGAATACACCGGAAAGCGAGGATCCATGGGCTGGAAGACCGTTCTACTGATCATAGCTACCCTTCTATTTGTAGCGGCCTGCAGCAGCAGGAGCTCGTCCCGGGTAGGAGAGAATGGGACTCAGACGGCACCGACGGCGGCGTCCGCGGGAGAACCCACCACCGGCGCCGATGTCGGGGGGTCCAAACAGACCACGCCGGGCCAAAGGGTCCAGGGAGGTACTCTCCTCAGGCTGTGGAACGACCCACCAACCCTCGATCCACACCAGACCACCGACGTTACTTCGGCCACCATCATCGTCGAGGTGTTCGGTGGCCTGGTGACCATAGACAAGGGCCTGAACATCGTGGGAGACCTCGCCGAGACCTGGGATATGAGCCCCGACGGCAGGGTATACACCTTCCACCTGCGCCCGAACGCCAAGTTCCACAACGGTAAACTCATCACAGCCCAGGACTTCAAATGGTCCATGGAGCGGGCATCCGATCCCCAGACCGCGGCGCCCGTGGTGGACGAGTACCTGGGAGACATAGTGGGCGTCACGGAGAGGCTGCGGGGCGACGCCACAGAGGTGCAAGGGCTGCGGGTGATCGACGGCCACACCCTGGAGATAACCATAGACGAGCCCAAGGCCTACTTCCTGGCGAAGCTCACCTATCCCACCGCCTTCGTGCTGGACCGGGAAAACGTGGAGAGCAGCCGGCTGTGGTTCCGGGAGCCCAACGGGTCCGGCCCCTTCAAGTTCAGCGATTACGCGCCGGGAGAGAGGTTTGTCCTGGCCCGGAACGAGAACTACCACCTGGCCCCCCCCTTCCTGGATAAGGTGCATTTTATCCTCGGCGGCGGCACCTCCATGCTGATGTACGAGAACGACGAGATACACTTAACAGGAGTGGGGCTGGCGGACCTGGACCGGGTGCTGGACCCTTCCAACGCCCTCAGCACCGAGATCCAGAGGGCGCCCCCATCCTTCAGTACCACTTACATAGGGATGAACGTAGATGAGCCGCCCTTCGACGACCTCAAGGTGAGGCAGGCCCTCAACTACGCCATCGACAAAGAGGAGATAACGAAAAGCGTCCTGGCCGGCCTTGTCGTCCCCGCCAAAGGCATTCTTCCCCCGGGATTCCCCGCCTATAACGAAAACCTGGAAGGGTACGGCTACGACCCCAACCTGGCCCGCCAGCTGCTGGCTGAGTCCAAGTACGGGCCCAACCTGGAGAACTTCGGTAAGCCCATCATACTGACGACCGCCGGCAGTTTCGGGTCCAGCGTGTCCCTCGATATGGAAGTGATCCTGGCGATGTGGGAGAAGAACCTGGGGATCAAGGTAGAGACACTCCAGACCGAGTTCGCCACCTATCTACAAGACCTGATCAAGCGCCGCTTTGAGATGTTCCAGATCGGATGGATCGCCGACTACCCCGACCCCGAGAACTTCCTGGACCTGCTCTTCCACAGCAAGAGCAACAACAACCATACCGCGTACAACAACCAGCAGGTGGACGGGCTCCTCGAGAGGGCGAGGGTCGAGCCGCGAGAGGACGTGAGATACCAGATCTACCAGGAGGCCGAGCAGCTAATTGTCAGGGATGCTCCCTGGATACCCCTTTGGTACAGCGGCGAGCAGTACGTCCTGGTCAAGCCCTATGTGCACGACTACTTCCTCACCGAGCTCGTCATACCCAAGCTCCGGTTCGTGTACATGACGGAGAGGTAAGGCCGGCTAGTCCCTACCCGAGGCCCCTAGCCCGGCCCGGAAAGGACCGCCCCAGGTCACCTTAGCCCGCAGCTCGGGGTGGACCTATGGGTCGCCGTCGGGTTCGGGGGACTGCCGCGGATTCGTCCATCACCCATGGGCCGAGGGCTCTCCGCAGGGGCGGCGTAACGCCATGGAGGAATAAGCGGCCAGTATGTGGGTCTACATCGTCCGGAGGCTCATCTGGACCCCCTTCCTACTCCTGACCGTTTGCTTCATAATCTTCGCCATGGGCCGCATCGTTCCCGGCGACCCGGTGCAGATCCTCATGGGCCAGTACTCCAACCCCGAGGCCGTAGAGAGGATCAGAAACCAGCAGGGCCTGGACAAGCCCTTCGCCCAGCAGTACGCCATTTACGTCAAGAACGCTGTGAGGGGCGACCTCGGCGAGAGCTATCGCTACAGGGGCAGGGGGGTAAGAGAACTCATTGCCAAGCGCATATGGGTCTCGGCCCAGCTAGGGATCGCGGCCATGATCATATCTCTGGGCCTGGGCATCCCCCTGGGCTTCTACGCCGCCCTAAAGCAGGGGACCTGGCTGGACACCGGCACTGTTGCCGTTACCCTGCTGCTGTACTCCGTGCCGGTGTTCCTGACGGCACCGGGGCTTCTCCTCATCTTTTCCCTGTGGCTGGGAATATTGCCTAGCCACGGCTGGGGAGGTTTCTTCGATACCCGCATAATCATGCCTGCCCTGGTGCTGGGCGTCCCCGGCGTGGCGGGCATGACCAGGCTTACCCGGGCCAGTACCCTGGAGGTCCTCGCCCAGGACTACGTGCGCACCGCCAGGGCCAAGGGCCTGCGGGAGTTGGTCGTGCGCCACAGGCACATTCTTAGGAACGCCCTCATACCCATATTCACGGTAGTGGGGCTTTCCCTGGCCTCTCTGGTAACGGGCGCCTTCATAACCGAACGTTACTTCGGGATCCCCGGCATCGGCCTCCTGGCCATTGAATCCTTCTTCTCCCGAGACTACCCGGTAATCATGGCGCTGATGCTCGTTATCTCCTTCGCCTTCGTCATCGCCAACCTGATCGTGGATGTCGGCTACAGGTTCATCGACCCCAGGATACGATATTGAAAAGTGCCCAAACCGTAGTAGTAGAAGCAGGGTGCTGATGGGTACCGCCGCCGCACAAGAGAGGACGATCTTCAAGGGATCGGAGGGAGGCCGCAGCGTCTGGTCCCAGTCGCTGCGCCGCCTGATGCGCAAGAAGCTCGGCATGGCATCCCTGGCGGTGATCCTGGTCTTCTACCTGGCGGGCATCTTGGCGCCCTGGATTACGCCCTACGGGTACAACGACCCCAGCTTCAGTGAGATCACCGAGGGCCCGTCGCTGAGCCACCCCTTCGGTACCGACAGGGCGGGGAGGGACATCCTCACCCGAGTCATCTACGGGCTTCGCACCCTGGTGATTATCACCGTCGCGGCCATTGCCACGGGGAGCCTGTTCCTGGGCATTGGCCTGGGCCTCATATCCGGCTACTTCGGCAAGCTGGTGGACTCGGTGATCATGAGGGTCGGGGAGGTGTTCATGGCCTTCCCGGATATATTGCTGGTCATCCTGATAGCGGCCACGGTCAGGCCCAGGGTGGTGGGCTGGGTGAGGAGCGTCGAATCGTTGACGGGGATCGACGGTATCGTAAGGTCGGGCTTTGTGGACTACCTGGTGGTGTTCGGGGCCCTGGCAGCCTTCTCCTGGGTAGGCATGGCCAGGCTGGTGCGGGGCCAGGTCCTGTACGTCAAACAGACCCAGTATGTAGAGGCGGCCCAGGCCATTGGGGCCCCCACCCGGCGCATCCTTCTGGTCCACATACTGCCCAACGTGATCAGCCCGGTTATCGTGCTTGTCTCAATGAGCATGGGCACCATCGTGCTCACCGCGGTCATCCTGGGCTGGCTCGGGATCGGCGTCCAGCCGCCCACCCCGGACCTGGGACGCATGTTCTTCGAGCACGGCGACATCGGAGTGCTGCGGAGCGACCCCCACCTGCTGCTGTTCCCCGTGGCCACGGTAACCGTGCTTATCTTCGCCTTCAACCTGCTGGGGGACGCTATGAACGATGCCTTCAACCCCCGTGCGCGCTGAACGCCTACCGCAGCCCTTTCGCGCCGAGCTTGCGCAAGACCCGCTCCACCAGCGTCCGCCGCCGAAAGGGCAGCACAATAAGAGGCCCGGCCAGCAGGGCAAACGCCGCAACGTCCACCGGCACGTTGGCCCCCTCCACCGGGGCTCCTCCACAGCTACGGGTAGTCCTCTGGCGCCCGTCTGTGGTACGGGACGCAGCTTCCGGCTCCGGCACAGGAGTCGCCTCAGCCTGGAGCGTGGGGGCCCGGGTCGCTTCCGCACCTGGAGCAGGCGTCGCGCCGGGCGTCCGGGCGGCCTGCCTGGCGAGCTCCTCCGGTGGCGGGAAGGGCTCCAGCCCCAGCACGCCCCGCCACTCGGTGTCCAGGCCATACTGGTCGAAACCGTACACCTGGACGAGTGCGTCGTCGACCGACAGGCCCGACGCGAAGGCGCTCATCAGGTCCGCCATCTTCTTCTCGCCATACCGCTGGATCAGATAGGCCACCACCGACTTGCCGTGGCCGTATGCGACCAGTATATCCTCGGGCTCCCCGCCGAACTCTGACAGGTACCATAGTGGTCTTAGCCGCCGCGTGAATATCCCATAGGCGAGGGCCTGATCGTAGTGGGGTGTCTGGTCCAGGTTGCCGTATTCGGCCAGACCTTCGTTCAGCCACGCGGGGACCCTCAAGTACCCCGCCCCAGCAGCTTCGGCCACCAGGATGTGGGTAAACTCGTGGGACGCCACCCCGGTGACCGTCGCCTCAGAGGCCAGCACCAGCAAGACCCGCTCCACCGGATAGGCCTGGCCTTCGGTCTGAAGCTCCTCTCGGACCGCCTGAGACCGGAAGGGCAGACCTCGCACCATGTCCCTGTAGTTGCTGTAAGCCACAATCGTTACCGGATCGACGGGCTGGATGCCCAGGACTCCGCCCATGTTCCTCATAGTGGTCCTGGCCGCGTCCATCACGGTCCTGGCCCGCGTCTCCACAAACTCGCCATAGTAGTAGACCGTCAGCAGCCCCTCTTCGTCGGCGATCTCCTTCCATTCCAGGGAGCTGTCCATGTAGAGGAACTCCTGATCCTCGGTGCGCAACACACGGCCGGCGGCGTCCCGTAACTCGAAGGAGTAACGCACCAGTGTGCCGGGGGGTTTATGGTTGGCACCGCCGGTAGGCATAACGTACTCCCCGCTTACCTCCCCTCCCGGCACGATATCCAGATACCCGTAAGTGCTGCTCTCGCTGCCGGCGGGCTTGAGGAACACCCGCACCTCCTCAATGGGATCGGGGCCGGTGGCCGCCAGCTTGAAGGTGATCTGGTTGGGGAAATCGCTTTCCACCTCCTGAGAGGTGATCTCGATCTCGTCGCCCTGCCCCATGGCGGCGGGGGCAAGGGCCAATGCGCCCAATACGACCCCCGCGAGTAGCACGACGGGCAGTGTTACCCGAGAGAGGAATACACCTCTGCCCTCTGATGTGCCCACGGCGCCTCCTCTACCCGTGAATTCTACAGGACGGGGATCGGTTTGTCTAAAGAGTGATACGTAGCGGGGCGCAAGCCGGATTGTTTGTCCCTCCGTCGACCTTGACTTATGCTTAGCCCCACAATATACTTAGGCACGCTCCGGGGCGAATATTCCGAAGCCGCCCCACACGTGATGGCGATACCAGGAGAACGGCCCGTGGCAAGGCGAAACATCGTGGTTGTAGGCGGTGGTACCGGCAACCACACAACCCTCAGCGGCCTCAAGTACGAGGATTGTGACCTCACCGCCGTTGTCGCGATGACCGATAGTGGAGGAAGCTCGGGGCGGCTACGAGAGGAGCTCGGCCAACTCCCCCCCGGCGACGTACGGCAGTGCCTGGTAGCCCTGTCCCCCGACGACCGCTCCACGGCGCTCATGGCCCGGCTGTTCGACTACAGGTTCAACGCGGGCAACGGGCTCAATGGACACAGCTTCGGGAACCTGTTCCTCACGGCCCTCACCGAGATTACAGGCAACACGGCGACGGCCATAGAGGAAGCCTCTCGCATGCTGTCCATCAAGGGGACGGTCCTCCCGGTGACCCTCACCAAGTCCACCCTCGTAGCCCTGCTTCGGGACGGTTCTGATGTGGTGGGAGAGGCCAACATCGACCAGCGCAAGGAAAAGTTGGACATAGCCATAGACTACGAGTACCTCGACCCCAAAGCCTACGCCTATCCTCCCGTCCTCGAGGCCATCGAAAGGGCGGATGCGATAGTCATGGGGCCGGGGGACATCTACACCAGTATTCTCCCCAACCTCCTGGTTGAGGACGTAGCCGAGGCCATCAAACGCTCCGGGGCGGTCAAGATCTGCGTCTGCAATCTGATGACCAAGCCCGGGGAGTCGGACGAGTTCAAGGCTTCGACCTTCGTAAACCTGATCCGTGACTATCTGGGCACCACCGACCCACTGGACTATCTTATAGTCAACAGCGCCCCCTACCCGGAGAAGCTGGTGGAGAGGTACCGGTACTTCGGCCAACATCCGGTAGAGGTGGACCTTGAGGAGTGCCGGAGGGCGGTCCATGAAGCCTTCCAGGAGCCCCTCCTCTCCGCGGGGGTGTATCTCCGCCACGATTCTCGGGCCCTCGCCAGGACCATCATGGGCATCCTGAAAGCCCAGGTCCCCGCCGCCAGGCCGTCCATCCAAGCCTAGTGTATTGACGTGTGCGGTATCGTTGGCTACGTTGGAAATCGTGAGGCCTGGCCCATAGTCCTCGCGGGGCTCCAGTACCTGGAGTACCGGGGATACGACAGCGCGGGCATCGCCATCATCACCCCCTCGGGCGAGTTGGCCGTCCACAAGTCGGTAGGCAAGGTCCGGGATCTGGCGGGGCCGTCGGGGGACGCCTTTCATCAGGGGCATCTGGGCCTTGGCCATACTCGCTGGGCCACCCACGGAAAACCCAACGATGCCAACGCACATCCCCACACCGACTGCCACCAACAGGTGGCGGTGGTCCATAACGGTATCGTAGAGAACTACCTCCAGCTCAAAAAAGAGCTGCTCTCCCAGGGCCACACCTTCTCCTCCGAGACGGACTCCGAGGTAATCGCCCACCTCATTGAAGAGAGCCTCACCGCGGGCCTGAGCTTCGAAGATGCCTTCATCGCCATGAGCACTCGGCTGCAAGGGTCCCAGGCAATCGTGGCCACGCGGAAGGGTGAGGCGAGAGGGAAGCTCCTCGCCCTGCGGCTGGGCCACGCCGGGGGCATAGTGGTCGCCCATCAGCCCGGAGAGTCCATGGTCAGCAGCGACCTGCCCGCGCTACTTCCCTTCGCCGACCACGTCACCTTCCTGGACGACAGGGAGATGGCGATCGTGACGGATGAGGAGGTGAAGTTCATCGGCCCGGGGGCGAAGCCCATCGCCAAAAGGACCCAGCCCGTTCCCCAAGGCGTCAGCTGGGTGGGCAAAGAGGGCTACAAGCATTTTATGCTCAAGGAGATAATGGAGCAGCCCCGGGTGGCCGCCAACGCCTTGGGGGGACGGGTGAACTTCGAGACCGGAGCTGTGACCTTGGAGGGGTTCCCCCTCTCCGAGCGCCAGGTCCGAGAGCTGGAGAGGGTGGTGCTCATCGGCTGCGGTACCAGCCTGAATGCGGCCATGGTGGGAAGGTACTACATGGAAGAGCTGGCAGGGATCGCCGCCGAGGTCGATAGCGGTTCGGAGTTCCGCTATAGGAATTTCCAGGTAGACGAGAGGACCCTGGTAGTCTCCGTGGGCCAGTCAGGGGAAACGGCCGATACCCTGGCGGCGATGACATCGGCCCGAGAGAAGGGCGCCAGACTGGTGACCATCTGCAACGTGGAGGGCAGCCAGGCTAGCCGGCTGGCTGAGTCCGCCATTTATATGAGATCCGGCCCGGAGATAGGTGTGGCCAGCACCAAGACCTTTATCGCTTCCCTGGCCGTCCTGAGCCTCCTATCCCTATACCTGGGGCAGGTAAGAGGTACGATGGACAGCGCCCGCTCCGCAGGAATCGCAGGCGAGCTGGCGCGCCTCCCCCACCTTCTGGGGAGTATCCTGACGGACCACCAACCCTATGAGAGGCTGGCACGGCGCTACTACAAGTACGATCACTTCCTGTTCTTGGGAAGGGGAATCACCTATCCCATCGCCATTGAGGGGGCCCTCAAGCTAAAGGAGATAAGCTACATCCACGCCGAGGGGTACGCCGCCGGAGAGATAAAGCATGGGCCCATCGCCCTCATCGATCCCAACATGCCGGTCATCGCGATAGCCCCGGACTGTTCCCTCTACACCAAGATGATCGGCAACATCAAAGAGGTGAAGGCCCGAGACGGGGCAGTCATAGCAGTCGCAACGCAGGGAAACACGGAGTTGGCGTCCCAGGTGGACGATACCCTGTACGTCCCACCCTGCCCTGAGTTCCTCACCCCGTTTCTCACGGTGGCGCCGTTACAGCTCCTGTCCTACTACATCGCCGTGAGGCGGGGATGCGACGTCGACCAGCCACGCAACCTGGCCAAGTCCGTGACCGTGGAGTAGCAGCGGACGCCTCGGTGTGGCGACCGCTCTATCCGGCAGCCATCCTGAAGGAAACCACGACCGTAGTATCCGACCTCAGAGGAAAGTCGAAGAGCAGCCACCTTCCCTGGCTGGAGCTGTAATTCGGCGAAGTCTCCAGGAGCTCGACCCCAGGGGCCAGCTCCACTGCCAGGCTCACCTTGTCGTCGTCCATGCCGGGCTGCTTCTGCAACAGCAGTCTGTACTCATAGACTCCCGGGCCCGTGGGCCGGATGATCTCCGGCGGCAGGCGGTACCGTATGGGCACGGTGGTTACACTGCCCGGTTCCACCACTACGTAGCCCCCCAGTTCTGTGAGCCGCGCCGGCCCGGTATCCGCCCGGGGTACGACGGTGGCGGAGTCGGCGTCCGGGTACCCCCAGATGAGCTTCATGGCACCCTCGTGTAACGGCACCGGGGGGACCTGGATTTCGGAGGCCAGCGGCGTGACGTACACGCGGAAATAGTTCCAGTAACAGTGGTACAGCTCCCAGGCATACTGGCGGCAGGTCTCGTCTTTCGGCTCGTCGCCATTGTCATAGCGGAGCCGCAGGTCCACGTCCACCGGCCGGCCCGGGTTAAGGGAGACCCGGTACTCGTAAGAGCGCCGTACCCCCTCGGTCGAATGGCCCGGAAGGGAACTGTCCACCACCATGAGATAGTCATGGTCCACTGCCTGCACAGCGCCGTTCCATCCCCGCTCCCAGAGGAAGCTGTCGTCAGTGGGTGGGAAGACGTGAATAAGAATGTTCTTCCTTTCCAGGTGGTCCTTGACCCGCTCAACCAAGCTACGCCGCAAACCTGGAGGAATCGGGGCGGTGGTCACCCTGTCCCTAAGGGCGAAAAACACGTCCTCGTCGAAGCACCGCTGACCTCTGAGGGACACATGCCCCGGCAGGCACTCGTAGAAGCGCCGGTTATCGGTGAACGCCTCGGCAGTCTCCCGGCTAAGGACGCCCTGGATACCCGGAACGGTGAGGTCGCCGAACACATCGACCATGTCTAGCATCAGGCCCTTGGAGCCGGTGATGACGCCGTCTACCCGCACTCCCTGTCCCATCTCATAAATCTCGGCGACCTTGGCCGCCGAGGCGGGAAAATGAGGGTTCCAGTTGGCGTCCCGAAACAGGAGCCGCCCCATCCATAGGTACCAATACAGCCCCTCCGGAGGAGCCGGGTTGTCCACCAGGGGCTCCCGGTCCACCGTAGTGCTGTCGTGGAACACCAGGTCGGTAAGCTCACCTCTGTCTACGGTAGCCTGGACCGCGATGCCGATGAATCCTCCGCTGGCCCGGATCTCCTTCTGGTTCTGGCCCAACAGCAGGTAGGTCTTGGACCCGTCGAACCCCAGGAGAGAGCTAAGGAACCTGGTAGCGCTGATGGCCTCATCCAGCATGACCTCGACCCGCTCCGAGGTGCTGATAGACACCTTGGAGTCCCCCCCAAACGCGAAAGCCGGCAGGAACGACTCCGGGTCGATGCCCTGAACGGAGAGCAGTTCCTGAAGGGACTCCACCGCCTCTCTCGCCAGTGTCAGCTCCTGCTGCGACGCCTCCAGCGATGCCCCGGCGACGACCCCGAAGTCCCGAGAGAGAAAGCCAGAGGTCTCCAGGGCCTCGGCCATCGTGACCAGGCTCCTGGTGCCCGCGGTCACGTGGCTGAGCAGGGTCAGCCCCGGACCCACCGTGGCGAGGACGCCGCTGACCGCCACCAGCTCGGGGTCTCCTGCTCCGCCCGCTTCCGTGGCCCGCCTTATCACCTCGAATCCCGACTCCACTGCCGCGGCCTGCGCGGCTACGCGGTCCAAGGTCAGGCCCACAGCCTTCGGATCGGCGAACACGTCGAAGGGGTCCTCGGCCATCCCCTGGAGCACTGTGAGCTCTCTGCTGAGGGCATAGGTGTGTCCTATCACCTCCGGACTCGTGCGGCTCAGGTAGGCCACGGTCTGGATAGCCGGCAGGTACCGGTCAACCAGCACTCCGTACCTGGCGCCTTGCCCCGTCGCCCCCAGCCGCGCCCGCAGCTCGGCTACGCGCCGCAGGTCCTCCCTCACCTGGTTAAGCTGGGGAGCGGCCCGCTGGAGGGCGAGAGACACGCGCGCCGCCGCCTCGTCCGGGGGTAGGTCCCCTAGCGGGGAGATGAGGCCCGCACGGTGGGCAGCCGCCAGATTACGGCCCGCCCGCCCTTGATAGAAGCCCATTTCTAGAAGGGTCCGGGCTTCGGAGATCCGGTCCCCCAACACCGGCAACCACTCGAAAGCCCGCAAGAACCCCAGGCGGAACCGAGCACGAGCCGACGAATCCTCAGCCTTCTGGAACCGCCCCTCAAGAGATTGGTACACGCTGACCTGTACCAGGTCCACCGGAGTAAGATGGGACATCTCCGCCTGGAGATCTCGGTAGGCCCGACGGGCCTCCAGGGCGGCCGAAACGCCGCTCCACGTGAGCACCCCGAGGGTGACGGCCAGAGCAAACAGCAGGAGGCCGGCCAACATCGAGTACCGGCGCAGGGGCCGGAGTGCCCACCACCGCGTCACAGCCCGGCGTGGAAGCTGCCCCTGCCGCGCCATCGCCGGGGGCAGCCGCAGGGACCGGAGCCCCCTCCACCGGGCCATCAGCCCTACCAGTAGCAGCCTTATACGAGCAGAGCCTTTGATCGCCATCCCTGTATTTATCTCAGCAGGGATGCCAACCGATCATTTCTCGACAGATCGGCACGCACCCCCGACATTGACCTTCTAAAGACCTTCTCTATATACTATCCCAGTGCACTCACAACATGAAAGCCTCCTTCGTGGCAGACAGGGCATCTGATGCCGGGTGAAAGACCCATAACCCGGCGCTGGACCAGGAGTACAGCGTTCGCACTAACCGCGGCCGCACTGTCCGCCGTGTTGTTGCTGCTCGCCAGCACCGGCCCGCTCTCGGCAGACACCCCCTGGCCGACACCACCGCCAGGCCCAGAGGCTCCCGTTCCTAGGATTATCTCCTCGGGCATCCAGCCGGTTACCCTCCCCGGTGCGACTTCTTGGGTAGTCCTGCCCCAGGCGATGAACATCCCCAGGTTCCCGCCGGTGCCAAGCACGCAGTTCCAGTCGCCCGACGGCGTCCGTATAACCAGCGATGCCGGCTCGATCGTCAGCACGATACAGCTCGTTTACCAGCCGATCGCGATAGGCGACGCCCCGAGCCCCCGCGGACGCCTGGAGCTCAGGAAGGCATTCGACCTGAATGGCTACGACATTCAGGGCAGCCGGACAGAGCTCGACCTGCGCCGCCCCTGGGTGGTGGAGATCCCGGTCAGAGGGCTTACCAAGACGTTTGAGGACCCCAGCAGGCTTCTGATTGCCCGTTACGAGGGGGACGCGGGGTGGGTGCCCCTGGTCACTACCCACCATCTACAGCGGGAGGTCCTCGAGGCGCGGGTGCTTGAGGCCGGGCGCTATGGAGTCCTCGCCGAGACCGGAATCATATCGTGACGTGCTCCGGCCTTTAAGTCAGTGTCAGAGCAGCGAGCTAGGAAATGGAGAGTGATGGTGTTACGGTCTATATTCGGACGGACGAAGACCTTAAACGATCTGAAAGAAGACGATCTGAAGAAGGAAACAACTCGGTTGGAACTCTCTCAGCAGTCCCTTGCCAAGCAGCTTCGTCAGATGGAGGCGCAAAAGACCAAAATCTTTAATGATGCGGTCCGCGGGAAGGGGACGCGTGTTGACGATCGCATCGCTGCCCAGAAGATGGAGACCTTGCGGATGCAGATAAACGACGTCGAACGTGAGGCCTCCGACGCCTCGCGCCAGGTCCGAGCTGTTGGTCGGTTGTTACGGGCCAAACGGCATCAAAAACAGCTCGATCAGAAAGGTCTTTGGGCCGACATTTCCAAAATATCCGCCGCCCAGTTGGGCGAAGACCTGACGGATTGGAAGGAGTTAGGTGAGGAGCAACGACAGCGCATCGCCCAGGTCAACGACATACTGGGCATCGATGAAGAGACACTTGCTGCTGACGATTCCCCCATACTTACAGAGTTGATGGACAAGATTGCGGCCGCCCGTGAAAGTGGCATGTCGGAAGAGGCCAAAGATGCTTTTGACAGAGCGGCCGGAAGTTGGAAGGGTACCTTAGATTTCGACGCCTACCTCAAGGACCTCTATGCCAGCCGAAAAAGGTCTTCTCCTGAAGTCAATGTATGACATATCTGGTCGATACAACCTGGATTATCGAGTACCTCCGAGGCAACGGTCAGATAGTACGACGGCTCCGCTCGATGCGGACCGAAGGCTTGGCGGTAAGCGTCGTGTCACTGGCAGAGCTGTACGAAGGGGGTATTCCGATCAAATAACCCGGAAGGAAATGAGCGGGGCCTAGAAGACTTCCTCAGTACGGTGACCGTTCTCGATCTTGACAAAGAGATCAGCCGGGTCTTCGGCCAAGAGCGAGCAAGGCTCAGCCGTATTGGTCAGGTCATTGGCGACATCGATCTTCTCATCGCTTCAACTGCAATCTACCGTAGCCTAACCGTCCTGACTACAGACCGGGACTTCGAGCGTGTTGAGAACCTGGATATCCTCCCCTCGTAAGACAAGTTCTGGATCTTAGAGGAAGCTACATGACTGGGCCTCTGTTCGAGGCTATCCCAAACTGAGCATATCAACAAAGAGCATTAAGGTGACTTCCACAGACATTTCAACGGGCCCGGGGCTATGAAACTCCATGGCGGGCCCGGCTGCCAGGAACAGCCAGGCACCTGCCCCCCAAGATAGAACCCCCATGCTGGACAGACTCGCCGCCAGGGCCGGCCCGCTCCTGAATCGTGCGTCGCGGCTTCCGCTGACGGGCCTCGCCCAACGCCCGAGGGCGATCCCTATTTACCGGGATTTCCTGATCTTTGCCGCATTCTCCATCCTGGGTGCTGTGATTTTCTGGCCCATCCTGAGCGGCGATTACCCCCCTGGCGTGGACACCGCCACCTTTCTCCATCTTAGCTGGGTCACCAAGCTGGCGGCATCGGGCAGCCTGGCCAACCCCTTCCAGGACCCCTACTGGTATGGGGGCTTCCCTTACCTGGTGGCCTACCCCCCACTGGGTTACGGACTGATAGGCACCCTGAGCGCCATTACCGGGGCGGGCCTGGTCGATGTGTATTCAGCCGTTCTGATCATGGCGTACGGCGGCCTGGCCACCACCACCTACTGGCTTGCAGCGGAGATGGGCCTCCGCCGGTGGGCGGCGGCGCTGGCCGGGGTGATGGCGGCACTGGCCTACCCGGTCCTCAACGCCATCTTCCTGTGGGGCTGGTCCACATCGGTGATGGCGCTTCCCCTCGGGCTCCTGGCGATAATGCTGCTCGAACGGTCGGTGAGAAGCGGATGCTGGAAGCCCGCGGCATGGGGCGGTGGCTGCATGGCCGCCAGCATCCTCACCCACCACATGACCGGTCTCGCAATGGGTATCGGCCTGGTTGGATGGTTCGGGTACCATGCAGGGTCCGACGTTTATTCGAGGCGTAAGGTAGTGGTCTACTCAGCGCTGTTCGCTTTGGTCGCCGTGCTGGTGGCTGCCCCCTGGAGCATTGCCTTTACCGTCCACGTCTTGGACGTGGGCTTCCGTCGAGAGGTCGCCGGCCTCTGGCTGCCCGACCTCAGCGGCTACCGGAACAATATAGTCGACTCAAGCCTCATCGGCAGCTACGTTTATCCTTCGTACCTGGGTACTACGTTACTGGTCCTCGCCACCGGGGGCACGGCCTTCGCCCTGACGGAGCGCCGACGCCTGGCGGGCATGGCCCTGGTGCTGCTGGTCCTGGCGTGGTTCAGCATGGGGGCTAATCTTAACCCCTTGATCCGGCTGTATCCCTTCTCCGGCCTGGACGTTGCCCGTTTTCACCTCTATATCGCGCCCTTTTTGGCGCTCATGGCGGCGGCCCTGGTGGACCGGACTATCGGCCTTCTGAGAGACCTCTGGCCCGGACTGAGTGCACGGCTGCGCCCCGGACTTACCCGCCGGCTCTGGTACGTGCTGGTGGCCGCCGTTCTCGGCGCCGTGCTGACGTTCCCCGCCCTTCACGCATGGGACGCGAGGGGGCTCATGGAGCCCTACAAGGTCGAGGAACCCGTGAACGACGCGTTGCTCTGGCTTCGCGACAACCCCCTGCCGGAAGACGGCCCCGGGAGCCGGGTCTACGCCATGGGGCTGTGGAACTGGCACGCATTCCTAATCCCGTTCCTGGCCGACCAGCGCCTGATCGACGGATGGCACGACGAAGGCGCACCCAACGTGGGTCAGGTCCGAGAGCTCCGGATCATGGGCTGGACCGGCAACGTCGATATCCAGAGGGCACACACCCTGATGTCGGACCTGGACACCGGATACGTGATGGTCAAGCGGGTTTCAGACTTTCGAGGGGAAGCCACGGACGTGTTTTGGGAAGAGATCGAATCTCGGCCAGAGCTGTTCGAGAAGCGAGCCCAGTGGGGAGAGCTGGCAGTGTTTCGGGTGGTCCCATAGTCTCACAGGCCGCCAGCCGTCCCGCCACGGTGAAAAATCCTCGCGATACCCGGGCCATAGGCTTGCCTTTAGGGACGCCCAGAGATAGACTGGATGGGTTGGATTTCTGCCGCCAATGATTCTGCTCTTCCGGGGGATGCGGTCTGCGTAAGGCCGCGTTCGATGTAATTGTCCACAAAGCTGTATCCGTCGCATCTCTTGCTGGCCATCGTCGTTCTCCTGAGTATCGGGGCCTGGGCCGGCTGCCGCTCAACTGACGAGCCGGGAGCCGGAGCGGCAGGCCCATCGATAACGGCGACCGCTACAGCAGACCTCATCATCGTGGAAAGAGGCACCCCCAGGCTGACCCGGGTGCAGCCGGTCCCCCGGCACGTCATCCTTTCATCGGGGGAGACTATAGGGATGTCTGCCGTAGCCTTCGACCAGGAAGGTAGACAGATAAAGGGCGTCAGCTTCAACTGGCAGGGAGTGGACCCGGAGGTGGGCAGCATCACTTCCAGCGGCGTCCTTCGCGCAGGATTCACCAAAGGCACCTTCAAGGACGCCCTGGTCGTGACGGCACAGCCGCCCGCCGGAATGGGACCTGGCCTTGTCCAGGGAACGGCCAGCGTCACGGTCGCCGAGTTCGATGTCCGGCTTCCGCCCACCAGGGTCCGCGTTTTCCCCGAGAAACTGGAGGTAGAGACCAGCGGTACTTACCGGCTGGTGGCGCTGGCGGTGGACGCCAACGGGGTGGCCATACCCAACATGAAGTTCAAGTGGGAAGTGCTGGAGCCAGGGCTGCCAGGGACCATCGCCCAGAATGGGCAGTTTACAGCTTCGAAGTCGGCCGGCCAGTATCTGGATGCCATCCGTGTTACCCTGGTCCCTCAAGCAGGGGTTGCCCAGGCCGTCAGCACCGGAGTAGATGTCCACGTCCTGGACCCCAGAAGCGCGAGTAGCCGGATTTCAGCCACAGTCCTTCCCCAGGTTATCAGCATCAGGCCCGGGGAGCAGATGCGGTATACCGCCATGCTCCTGGACCGGCGGGGACAGCAGATCACCCCGGTGGAGCCCCGCTGGGAGATGCTGGACAGCGGCGCCGGCTCGATATCGTCCAGCGGCCGGTTTGCCGCGGGAGAGGTGCCTGGGATATACTCCGACGCCATTCTGGTATCGATGGGTGCTAAAGGCGCCGAGGGGCTCCTGACAGCCAGGGGAACGGTGATAATCGTGGAATCGGCGTTACTCCCAAGCCCCGAGCCGGCGGGCCTTGCCAGGGTCGCGATCTTCCCCGAACGGGTGGTCCTATCTCCAGGTGAATCAACTCGCGTATCCATAGTGGGCGTGGACGGTGCTCTGACTGGTGTACCCACTGCCGACATCCGCTGGTCGCTGAACCCACCGGAGGTGGGGGAAGTGTCCCGGTTCGTAAACGTCACCGCCCGCGATTTCCCAGGGGTCTACGAGGGCGCTATACGGGCCGTGGTGACGGTGGAAACCGAGGCGGGGCCGGTGACCAAAGAGGTCAGCGCCACCCTCGTCATCCGGGACTCGCTGGCCAGCGTGGACGTGACTCCGGGCGTATCTACGCTCACCCGGGGTGAAAGGATGCAATTCCAGGCGCTGGCCTACGACAGAAACCGAGTGCTCCTTCCGGACGTGTTCTTCCGTTGGAGCCTGGCCGATTCCTCCGTGGGGACCATCGACAGGAACGGCCTATTCACCGCAAAGGGTGGAATCGGCGAATATCCCGGCGTGATCCGTGTGGAAGCAGTACAGCGACTGCGGGCGCCACCATAGCCATCCCCGAAAACGCTCCCTGGTCCACTACCCTTTCAACCCCATTTGACCAGCGCCGGACCCACCTCGATAAGGATATAACCCTTTTCGGGTTCCGCAACTGCGCGCCCAGGAAAACCCAGGAGATTTTGGCGCGGTGACTACCGTGGGCCAGAGAGCCGCTGGATGCTCAGGGCGAAAACATGGTATCATGGCCTCATAGTCTCCCCTGCTCGGCTTCGGTCGGGCGGGCCCGGTGTGGAGGCTCGCCACGGCTGGGCCCCGGGCCAAGGAAGGACCAAGGTGGGAAGATGGATGTGACGATATGGTACGACTATATCTGACCCTGGTGCTACATCGGCCTGGAGAGGGTCGATAAGCTAAGGCAAGAGTACGACCTGTCGGTGCGGGGCAAGGCCTTCCTGCTGCGGCCAGACACGCCCAGAGAAGGCATCCCCCGGCAGCCCAGGCCCGGTGAGTCGGGAGACCATCTGTCCGATCCTTTGCGTAGCTATGCCGATGAGGCGGGCCTCGTAATGCGCAGGCCACCCCTCGTGCCCTATACCATGTACGCCCTTGAGGCCACGGAATACGCCCAGGAGCAGGGCCTGTTCGACTCCTTTCACTTGGGTGCGTATAAAGCCTACTGGGAGGAGGGCAGGGACCTTGGAGACCTGGAAGTCATCCAGGGGATCGCCTCGAAGTGCGGGCTGGACTGGCCGGAGCTCTCACAGCGGCTGAGTTCGGGCTACTACAGGGAGACGGTGCTGGCCCAATACCAGGAGGCCGTCAGCCTGGGCATACGGGGCATCCCGGCCTTTCTGATCGGCAACCAGCTTTTCACCGGCGCCCAGCCCTACGAGATATTCAAGCTCGCCCTCGCCAGGGCCAGGGAGAGCGTGCCAGAGTAGGGAATCCTTCTTAGCGGGGGAGCGGTACACACTGTTCGCAGGTTGTGGAAGGTTTCTCTTCCATTGTTATCTATCTCTGATAGCCAAATACTGCCAGAATAATCTTCAGTGCCCTCCACATGGAAAGCCCCCTCATGACGAGTAGTACCTTGGCTCCTCGTCAAAGTCACCATCCACCCACAGGAGCCATTTGCGGGCACGATAATCCTACCTCTCTGTCCGGAGCATTATCCGCCGGTCGCGGCGGACCTGTGCATGATCTCGACCAACTCCCGTACGCTGTCGGCGGACTTGCCGAGCGCGGCCCGCTCGCCGTCTGTAAGACTTATCTCGATTATCTGCTCGACACCCCCGGCACCCAGCTTCACTGGGACCCCCACGTAGAGGCCCCTGATGCCGTACTGGCCCTCCAGGTAGGCGCAGCAGGGGAGGACCCGTTTCTTGTCCAGGAGCACCGCTTCGGCCATCTGGGTAATGGCGGCGGAAGGGGCATAATAGGCGCTGCCTGCCTTCAGGAGCTGCACTATCTCCCCTCCTCCCTGGCGGGTTCGCCGGACGAGCCGGTCTATAGCCTCCTGGGGTAGAAGCTCGGAGATGGGTATGCCGCCCACAGTCGTGTAGCGTACCAGCGGAATCATATCGTCGCCATGGCTGCCCAGGACATATGCATGGACGTCCTCCACCGATACGTCCAGCTCCCGGGCGATGAAGGTACGAAAACGGGATGTGTCCAGGATGCCCGCCATGCCGAAGACCCGTTGGCTGGGAAAGCCACTCACCTCGAAGGCGTGCTGTACCATGGCGTCCAGGGGATTGGTCACCACGATCATGACACAATGGGGGGAGCGCTTCACGACCTCCCTGGTGACACCGCCTACTATCTTCATGTTGGTCAAGAGCAGGTCGTCACGGCTCATACCCGGCCGGCGCGCCACCCCCGCCGTGACGATCACCATGTCCGAGTCGGCCGTCTCATCGTAACTGTTGCTCCCCACTATCCGGGCATCGGACCCCAGGACCGGGCCCGACTCCAGCATGTCCAGTGCCTTCCCCTGGGGCAGGTCTTCTACCACGTCCACCAGCACTACGTCGGCGTAGCCGAGCCCGTGGATCCGCTGGGCTGTGGTTGCCCCCACGTTGCCCGCTCCTACCACCGTCACCTTTTTGCGCATGCGACTCCCCTTCTACTTATCCCGGGATTTATGCGGCCCACGGTGGCGCCACGCCGCTGAGACAATCGGTCCCAGCACGCCTGCCGCCAGGGGGCGGATACATCGGACGAATGCGGCGGACGAACCGGGGCGAATCGCGCCCACAGCGCGATGCTCAGGCGTGGACGTACCCCTCCCACCGCGCTTCCAGACTCGGGTCACCGATGGTATCCATCACATAGTCGGCGAACTCCTTTGTCGTGGAACCAGTACCGCGGCCGGTGATGGCGACCTTTTTCTCGTACTGCCCGCAGATGTCCAGGGCCTCGTGCAGCCTATTGCTCTGTGCCTCGAACCCTATATGACTCAGCATCATCGCTGCGGCACGCATCATGGAGCTGGCGTCGGCGTACTGGGCTCGGCCCTCCATCACCATGCGGGGGGCGCTGCCATGGACGGCCTCGAACATCCCGTACCTCTTGCCGATGTTCGCGCTGCCCGCAGTACCCACACCCCCCTGGATCTGGGCCGCCTCGTCGGTGAGGATGTCGCCGTACAGATTGGGCAGCACCAGCACCTGGAACTGTTTCTGGCGAGCGGGATTGATAAGGGCCGCCGCCATGATATCTACGTACCAACCCTGCCACTGGATGGTGGGGTACCTGCTGGCCACCCTCCTGGCCATGTCCAGGAACTTGCCGTCGGTGGTCTTGACGATATTGGCCTTGGTCACCACGGTGACCGTTTCCTTCCCCGTCCGCTGTGCATGGGCGAAGGCGGCATCGATAATGCGCTCGGAGCCCTGGCTCGTGATTATCCTGAAGTCAACCGCCAGGTCATCGGTCACATTTAAGCCCTGGTCGCCCACCGCGTACATGCCCTCCGTATTCTCGCGGAAGAAGGTCCAGTCGATGCCCTTCTGTGGTATACGGACCGGGCGTACGTTGGCGAACAGGTCCAGCTCCTTACGCAAGGTCACGTTGGCACTGGCGAGGTTGGGCCAACCGTCGCCCTGCTCGGGCGTATGGGTAGGCCCCTTGAGGATGACGTCGCATTCCCTGATCTGGGCCAGCACGTCGTCCGGGACGCTCTTCAACTGGGCCGCCCGGCTCTCGATGGTAAGCCCCTCTATGGGCCGCACCTTCACCTTGCCACTGGCCAACTGATCCTTCAACAGGAACCCCAGGACTCGCCGGGTCTCGGCGGCAATAAAGGGCCCTATGCCGTCTCCGTCTATCACGCCGACGGTGATGGGGCTTATTTTGCCGTAGTCTAGCCAGTCCTGCTCGGCTTTGAGGCGCTCCACCCGCTCGAGCTGCTGCTCCACCACCCGCCCGAAATGCTCCTTAGCTGCTTCAATTGCCTGCCTATCTACCATGCTGGCTCCTCTTCTGATGCTCAACGGCCGACGCCGGCCCGGCGCCCTTTACCACCACTGACCTGCCAGGGCCTTCTGAGCAGCATCCCGCCCATCCGAGGGTTTCCCCGTCGCGAGAGGTTACCTCCCAATTTACTCATTGCGAGGGCCGGACGTCAACATGGAGTGGCCCAGACCTTCCCGCAAAAACGCTGCCACATCGCATCTTCAAAAAGGTTACCGTCTCCACCCCTAATCACCCAGCTGTGCTGCCAGGGCCTCTGGCCCGGTGACCGGGAGCTGGCAGACGTAGTTCTGGCATACGTAAGCCGTGGGCCGGCCTCCTACCATGTCCCGGCCCTCCAGAAGAGGTATTTCCGGAAAGCCGTCGCTCTCTATGGGAGTGGCCTTTCCGGCCACCGCCTTGTTGGGCAGGTAGCGGTCGTAGAGCACCTCCACCAGCGACCGGGTATCCGGATCGTCCACAGCCCCCACGATCGCGATCTCCCTGGGAGTGGACACGTACCAGTCCAGAGCACAGAGCCAGTGGGCCACACCAAGGGGTGCCTGAGCCATGTACTGGCGCATTGACCGTAGCGCGGTGGCCGCCCTCCTGGCGTACTCACTATCCCCGGTAAGGACCGAAAGACGAAGCAGCGCTTCCGCAGCCGTTGAGCCGCCGCAGGGCATCGCGTTGTCAAAGAAATCCCTCGGCCGGACTATCAGCGACTCGTGGTCCTTTCCGGTGTCGTAGAAGACGCCTTGCTGCTCCTCCCAGAAAAGCTCGATCATACCGTCCGCCAGGGTCCGGGCCCCCTCCAGCCACCGTCGCTCGAAGGTGGCCTCGTACAGGGCCAGCAGGCCGTCTGTCACGAAGGCGTAGTCTTCGAGATACCCCTTCAGTCTGGCCCTGCCATCTTTGTAGCTGCGCAGAAGCCGCCCATCGCTGCTCAACGCACCAAGCAAGAGGCGGGCATTTGCCACCGCCGCCTGCCTGTAGTCCTCCCGTTGTAGGATGCAAGCCGCCTCGGCAAAGCTCCGCATCATCATGCCGTTCCAGGCCGTAAGGACCTTCTCATCCCTGCCCGGATGCACCCGCCGCTCCCGGACCTCCATCAGGATGGGCCCGGCCCGCCGCACAGCCGCCTCCAGGGTGTCTACGTCCACACCGGCCTCACCAGCCACGGCCTCTGGTGGCTGCGGCACGTGCAGGATATTCTTGCCCTCGAAGTTGCCTCCCTCCGTCACACCGAAGTAACCGGCGACGAGAGGCCCGTCGACCGGACCCAGCACCGCGTCGAGCTCCTCAGGAGTCCAGACAAAGAACTCACCCTCGCTGCCTTCGCTGTCGGCGTCCTGGGTGGCGTAGAAGCCGCCCGAAGGGTCGGTCATCTCCCTGAGCACGTAGTCCAGGGTCTCCTCGGCGATTCGCCGGTACAGCGGCTTCTTGGTCACCTGGTACGCATGAAGGTAAAGGCGGCTCAGGAGGGCGTTATCGTAGAGCATCTTCTCGAAGTGGGGCACCAGCCAGTAGGCGTCGGTGGAGTACCGGTGAAACCCGCCGCCGATCTGGTCGTAGATACCTCCCGTGGCCATCCGCTCCAGGGCAGTCTCTACCATTTCCAGCGCCCTTGGACTCTCGGTCCGATGGTAGTAGCGAAGCAGGAACTCGTGCGCCATCGGCTGGGGAAACTTGGGGGCCCCGCCGAACCCGCCATTTTCGAGGTCGCAACTGCGGGCCGTCGCAAAGTAAGCCTCATGAAGTACGGCATCGGTCAGCGGCTCCACGCTCCGCTGGACTTGGGCCATATGCTGCAGGTGAGACACCAGCTGCTCGGTGGCCTGCGCCACCTCTCCCCTCCTCGTCCGGTATGCCTCCGCCACACCCAGCAGCACCTTCGGGAATCCGGGCAGGCCCCTCGAGTCCACCGGCGGGAAGTAGGTCCCACCGTAAAAGGGCTTCCCCTCGGGGGTGAGGAAGACCGTCATTGGCCAGCCTCCACCACCGGTCAGCGCCTGCACCGCGCTCATGTACAGTCCATCGAGGTCGGGCCTCTCCTCACGGTCTACTTTTATGCTGACGAAGTTCTCGTTCATGATGCCGGCGATATCCGGGTCCTCGAAAGACTCCCGCTCCATGACGTGGCACCAGTGGCAGGCCGAATAGCCTATACTCAGCAGGATAGGCTTATCGTCCTCCCTCGCCCGCCTCAGGGCTTCCTCACCCCAGGGATACCAGTCCACGGGGTTGTGGGCATGCTGAAGAAGGTACGGGCTTGTCTCGTTGATAAGCTGGTTGGGCAACGGCTACTCCCTTCTACCCACCCTCCCCCATCGAACTGGACTTCATACTCGTTGAGCGGGCGTTGTCGACCCCCACTATTGTCCCTTATCCACGGCCAGAATTCCACCCCTTGAGCTAGCGGTTGCTCGTGGTCGACGGCGCCAAGGGCGAGTCTCCTATCAAAGCAGGCTTTCTGGTATACTGTGGGCATGAGCAGGGGGCGGAAATAACGGTCCAACACCTTCGACTAAGGAGATGGCACCCATGAAATGGGCCTCGGCGGTCTCGGAGAACACTGTCCTCGAGGAGGGACTAGCGGAGTGCGTGTCCGCTGTGAGGGAGTCCATGGGCGGGGCCGCCCCCGACCTGGCGGTCGTCTTCGTCTCCAGCGAGTTCGCCTCCCAGTACCAGGACGTGCCGTCCATGGTCCAGGGCAGGCTGGGTGCCGGCCTGGTCTTCGGCTGTTCCGGAGGAGGAGTCATCGGCGGCGGCCGGGAGGTGGAGCACCGGCCCGCCCTCTCCCTAACCGTCGCCCAGCTACCCGGGGTGGAGATGCTGCCCTTTTTCCTCGCTGGCAGCGACCTTCCAGATATGGACGCGGGACCCGAAGCCTGGGAGAAGGCCCTCAACGTCTCTGCGGAGAAGGACCCCAACTTCCTGCTCCTGGTGGACCCATTCAGCTTCCCGGCGCAAAACTTCGTCATGGGGCTGGACTACGCCTTCGGCAGAAGCGCGAAAGTTGGGGGAATGGCCAGCGGGGGCAACCAGAAGGGAGACAACGCCCTGTTTCTGGGAGAGAGGGTTTACCAGTCGGGGGCCATCGGCGTGGCCTTGCAGGGCAACATCACAATGGACACCATAGTGGCGCAGGGCTGCCGTCCCATCGGCGGCCTCATGAGCATCACCAAGAGCCGGGAGAACATCCTCATCGAGCTGGACGAGCGGCCACCGCTGGAGGTGCTACGCAAGCTGTTCGCCTCGTCAAGCGAGCGGGACCGGGAGATGATGCAGAACTCCCTGTTCCTGGGCGTCGCCATGGACGATCTGAACGACAGCCCCCAGCCAGGAGACTTCCTGATCCGTAACGTGCTCGGGATGGACGGCCGCGACGGCGTTATGGCCGTCGGCGAGATGTTGAGGGAGGGACAGCGAGTCCAGTTCCACCTGCGGGATGCCCTTACATCGGCGGAAGACTTGGCAGCACTGCTCCGCAGGTACGCCACTGAGCGGGGGACGGGCCATAGCCGGGGGGCACTCTTGTTTTCCTGCCTGGGCCGTGGGGAGTACCTTTACGGCAGGCCGGACCACGACACCGACCTCTTCGGCGAGACGATCGGCTCCATCCCCCTGGGCGGATTCTTCTGCAACGGCGAAATCGGCCCCGTGGGCGGCACCACCTTCCTGCACGGCTACACCAGCTCCTTCGGCATATTCGGGCCCAGACGGGAGGACTGATCGGCTCCCCAGGTCCCGGTCGCGGCGAGAGGCTGCAGGGAGTCCGGCTCAAAGCGGGGATGACCGCCTCCCTTACGGGACAGTTCTCCCGTCAGGGAACGCAGGCACTGGAGGGCGCCCTGGCGTGGGCCCGGGACGCCAATCTGGCCGGAGGCATCTACGTAGCCTCTGCGGGGAGAAAGCTCTCAGTCGAGCTCAAGCACTACGACGACCAGAGCAAAGCCCATGTCACCGCCGCCCTGTACGAGAAGCTCGTCCTGGCAGACGGGGTCGACCTGCTCCTGGGACCTTACTCCAGCGTCCTCACCGCAGCCGCCGCTCCCGTGGCCGAAAGGTTCCAACGGGTCCTCTGGAACCAGGGAGGCGCCGCCGATGCGGTACACCAACGGGGCTCCCGCTTTATCGTGGGCGTCCTTACTCCTGCCAGCAGGTACTTCGAGGGAGTCCTGGAGATGGTCAGGGAGAGGGAGCCCGGCACACCCAGAGTTGCCTTCCTCTACTCGGCCCGAGGGGCCTTTCCTCAGACCGTTGTCTCGGGAGCGGAGTCCTACGCCTTGCGGCGGGGCTTCGAGGTGGTCTTCAAGGGACACTACCAGCCCCCGGCCCCCGATCTGTCCCAGACCCTGGCGGAGATGGAGGACGCCGCACCCGACGTCGTGCTCGGGGTGGGACGAGTCCAGGATGACCTATCCCTCGCCCGGCAGCTCGCGGGTTTGCCCACCCGGGCCAAAGCCATAGGGCTGGTGGCCGCCGGGATACAGCAGTTCGGGGACGAGCTCGCGGACGCTGCCACAGGATTTGTGGGCCCAAGCCAATGGGAGCCCGAAACGGCCTGTACACCCGACTACGGACCACCGGCCTCGGATCTTGCCCGGAATCACAGGATGTTCGCAGCCGAGGGGGGCGACTACCCCCTTGCCCAGGCCTATGCCGGGGGCCTGGTGGCCCAGAGGTGCGTGGAGGAGGCGGGGACCCTGGACAACCTGGCCCTCAGGGAGGCCGCCAGCCGCCTGCGCTTCGCCACCTTCTTTGGCCCCTTTCGGATAGACCCGGCAACGGGATGCCAGGTAGGCAAGTCGGCGGTGGTAGTGCAGTGGCAGGGGGGGGGAAAGATGGTCGTCCGGCCTGGAGTGCCCGGGGGAAGGGAGCTCCTATACCCCCGGCGTCCCGGCCCAGGGTTATAGCCCTATGATGCCCCAGTAGCGACCCATCACGCAGCCGCACGACCCGCAGTATAGAAGGTTGAGAAGCGCCGTGCTGTCCACTCCGGAGACGGATTCCGCCGAGGGCGCCCCGGCGGCGCACTCCGGACATGGCTCCTCCGGCCGACCTCCAATGCCGAGCAGGGGAATCTGGTAGTTGCAGGAGGGACACCGGTGCTCCACCACCCTATCGGGCATCGCTCGCTCCCGCGGTGCCCGGAGCTCCCCCTTGCAGAAGGGACAGTGGGGAGACGCCATGCCGGTACCCAAGGCCTCCGCTATCCCCGGAACAGGCCCTTCAGCTTGTCCAGAAAGGACCTCGAGTTGATACCCCCGAGGAATTTGCCCCACTCAACTTCCGCGCTGGCCGAACGCTTCAAGTTCTTGACCCGCTGCTCCATGATCTCCTCGACCCGTTTTTCCTCCCCTTTGTCCAGCCAGAACCCGTGTTCCGCCTCGCAGAAATCCAGCTCCAGGTCATACTGGCGGTACCTGAACCACCTCATATGCCCCTCGCACCTGGGGCACAGCAGGTCGCTACCCGCCGACCTGAACATCAGGCTGCTCTTCACCAGATCGTCGTCCACCACGGTGTTCTCCATCTGGTCGAGCTCGGCGTGGTCCAGCCACAAGCCTTCGCACGTGGGGCATCTGTCCACCTCGATATCCTTATACCTGACCAGCTTCAGCTCGGAGCTACAGCGAGGGCACTTCATACCCGTTCCTCCTGCTTCAGTTCGGGACCTGGACGTTCATTGCCTGAGCCACCATCGAACTTCCACAGCCCCAAGGCCGTCTTCCCAAACACCCACTCCCTGGCCTCTTCGCTCCCGAAGAGGACATGCTCCATGGGCAACCGCAGCGAGTTCCTGTACCCCTCCCTGCTGGCGACGGGGGGAAAGTCGCTTCCCCACATCAGGCGTCCTGGGCCGAAGGCCTCCGTGGCCATCTCGATCAGCGGCGGGACGCTCTCGAAAGGGAAGGGCTGCCTGAAGGGGATTGGCCGGGGACAGAGCTCCCCGAGCCCCGGCACCTTCATGTAAACGTTGCTGTACCGGGCGAGGCCAAGCACCTTCTTGTACTCGGTATGGGGATGGGCAGTGCCCCTGTCCACACCGCCGAGGTGCTCCAGCACAATTTTGAGGTTGCGAAACTCGCCGACGACTCGCTCGAAGCCGGGCGACGCGAACTCCTCAAGGGAGCCGAGGCAGCTGACGGGAACGCCTAGATGGGCGGCCTTGCGCCACATGGCCAGGGAGTCCGGGCCTGGGGAACGGGAGGTAGGGGTGAAGCGGACACCCTGAGCACCCTCCCCCACCCACTTCTCCAGGGCCTCTGGGGCATCGGGCCTTTCGATATCCACCAGTACCACCGCCGACAGCCGCCCGGGGAAGCGGCGCATACATTCGATCAGATAGGAGTTGTCGTACATCCCTCTCACTTGAATCAAGACGGCCTTGTCGACACCGTTGCGGTCCATCTGGTGCAGCAGGACCTCCACGGGCTCGAACCAGTAGGGCGAGGCGTGACAGTGAGAGTCCACGATGACCAAAGCCTTGTCCTCGTCGGCGCAGGCGTCCAATGGGCTCGAACGGCGCCATGGGTTGTATCCAGCAGTGTAGCCGCCCTTGGGTAAGCCGGTCAATACCAGCTTGCTCCCCCAGGCTGGCGTGAAATCTCACTCCCTCCCCGTAAAAGACTAGTGACTTGGCAGCGAATTCTGGGGTATAATAGCCGGGTGATACGGATGCTCATACTACTGCTGCTGGCTGCCACACCTCTCCTCGCCGCGTGTGGTGGCGGCGGCGGCCCGACCCAGGCTACGTTAAAGACCAACAAGGGGGACATCGTCCTCGACCTGTTCTCCAAGGAAACCCCCAAGACGGTGAACAACTTCCTCGCCCTGGCCGGTAACGGTTTCTACAACGGAGTGACCTTCCACCGGGTGATCCAGGGGTTCATGATCCAGGGTGGCGACCCAACGGGCACAGGAAGTGGTGGGCCGGGCTACACCTTCGAAGACGAGATAGTCCCCTCCCTAGTATTCGATGGCCCCGGCATTCTGGCCATGGCCAACTCGGGGCCCAGCACCAACGGCAGCCAGTTCTTTATTACGGTGGCTCCCACACTCCACCTGAACGGCAAGCACACGATATTCGGCCGCGTTTCTCAGGGCCAGGACGTGGTGGAGGCCATCTCGAAGGTACCCGCCGGCGCCGGTGACAAACCCCTGACGCCCGTGGTTATCCAGAGCATCGTCATCCCCTAGTCCCCGGCATTTTCAATGGGGTGGGAACATGGCTAGCCTCAACCCTTTGGACCCAAGAGACGTAATCGCGCGGGAGCTTGCGTCCAAGGCCGCGGAGCTTTGGGGACCGCACAGGGCGGAGCAGCTTCGCACGGTCCTGGAGGGCACG
This sequence comes from Dehalococcoidia bacterium, assembly GCA_965247055.1. GTDB lineage: Bacteria > Chloroflexota > Dehalococcoidia > Lucifugimonadales > JAGWBF01 > CBDFGE01. Next base: position 240,032 of record CBDFGE010000005.1, on the reverse strand, counting down.
GCGGACCACCTCTGGACCATCGCCCAGAACCTCCCCGACGAGGAACAGGAGCCGGGGTTCTTCCTCTAGCGACCTCCGGCGTATAGTGCCCCTCGATAGGCCATTCTCCCACCCTGGTCAGCCCGAGGCCGGGGGCTCCATCTGGCGGCGGACCAGGGAGGTGCCATGACAGAGCCTTTCGAGCTAACGGTAGCGGAGGCGGCAAACAGGATACGTAGGGGAGACCTCTCCTCGCTGGACCTGGCCGAGTCCCTGCTCGCCCGTCTCGGCCGGCTTGAGCCCGACCTGAGGGCTTGGGTCACCATAGACCGCGAGGGGGTCCTTGAAGCGGCACGGCAGCGGGACAGGGAGCTGGAAGAGGCGGGACCTCGTGGGCCACTCCACGGCATACCGGTGGGTCTCAAGGACATCTTCTACACCGCCGGCATGAAGACCGCGGCGGGGTCGAAAGTGTACGCCGACTTCGTCCCCACCTACGATGCCACCTGCGTGGCCGGCCTCAAGGAGGCCGGCGCCGTCATCCTGGGGAAGGCGGTAACCACCGAGTTCGCCTACGCCGACCCTTCGCCTACCCGCAACCCCTGGAACCGGGCCCACACCCCAGGCGGCTCCAGCAGCGGCTCGGCGGTGGCCGTGGCCTCTCGCATGTGCCCCGCCGCCCTGGGCTCCCAGACCGGCGGGTCCACCTGCAGGCCCGCGTCGTACAACGGCATCGTCGGCCTCAAGCCGACCTACGGCAGGATCAGCCGCTACGGAGTGATCCCAGTAAGCTGGTCCCTGGATACCGTGGGGCTCCTGGTGCGCACTGTGGAGGACGCCGCCATCCTGCTGGGCGCCATGGCCGGCCACGACCCGAACGACCCCAGCTCGTCCGCCGAACCCGTACCAGACTACCGTGCGGCACTGGACGGCCTTAACGGGGCGCCTAGGATCGGCCTGCTCAGAGAGTTCTACCAGGGAAGATGCGACGGCGAAGTGGGAGACCACACTGAGCAGGTGGCCCAGCTACTCGCCCGTGCCGGGGCCACCGTGGAGGAGATAGGCCTACCCACCAGCTTCGCCACCTGTTACGCGGCCCACCGCACGGTTATGCACACGGAGTGCGCCGCCTTTCACGAGCAGAACTTCAGGGACCGCGCCGACGACTACGGGCCCATGATCCGCGGTGCGATAGAGGCTGGGATGCTCATTCCCGGGGTCCGATACCTCCAGGCTCAACGCATGCGCCGGCGCTTCAGGGACGAGATGGCCGCCACCGCAGGCCGGGTAGATGCGCTCCTTACCCCCTCCACCCCCGCACCGGCACCCCGGGACCTGACCACGACGGGAGACTCCCGGTTCCAGTCACCATGGACCTCCTCGGGCCTTCCCACCCTGACTATCCCCTCGGGACTCAGCGCGTCGGGCCTCCCCCTGGGGATACAGCTGGCGGGCCCTCCTTTCGGAGAGGCGCGGCTTCTGGCGGTGGGCCGCTGGTGCGAGGCGGCACTGGACGTGAACCTGGCGCCACCCGGCCTCGACTGACCCGCGGAGCTGCAAGGAGCTTCGTCCGGGCATCGAATCTGGTGGAACCTCGACCTTTCTGGTAGGATAAACGGAGGCCTTCCCTGTCAGACAGCGGCCTTTGACAGGGTGATGGGCCATGAAGATATGACACGCTCCAACGAAGGAGGAAGGACAATGCCACAGCGAACCGCCAGGGAACAGGAGCTGCTGGAGAAGGCGTCCAGCTATCTGCCGGGGGGCAACAACGGCAACGTCAACTACGACCCGGACCACGCGTTCATTGTGAAGGAGGGAAAGGGTTCCAGGATATGGGATGTAAGCGGCAATGAGTACATCGACTATCTCATGGGCTCGGGCCCCGAGGTCCTGGGCCATGCCCATCCCGCCGTGGTGGCGGCCGCCGTGGTGGCGGCTGAGAAGGGCAGCACCTTCTTCGCCGTCAACGAGTATGCGGTGTTGCTGGCGGAGGAGATCGTCAGAGCGGTGGCCTGCGCCGATACGGTGCGGTTCACCATGAGCGGCACCGACGCCTGCTTCAACTGCCTCCGGATAGCCCGGAGTTTCCGTAGGCGTGAGAAGATCCTCAAGTTCGAGGGCGGCTATCATGGCATGAGCGACTATGCCGTGATCAGCGTCAATCCCTCACGCGCCCAACTGAAGGAGTTCCCGCAGCCCGTCGTCAACTCGGGTGGTGTGCCCCAGGCGGCTGTGAACTCGGTGCTGGTGGCCCCCTACAACGACGCGGAGATGGCCACGGCGATAATAGAGAAGCACCACGACGAGCTGGCGGCAGTCATCGTCGAGCCGATGCAGCGGCTTCTGGCGCCCAAGCCGGGCTTCCTCCAGGCGCTGCGAGACGCCACGGCCCATTACGAGGTCCCACTGATATTCGACGAGGTGGTGACCGGCTTCCGGCTGGCCTACGGCGGAGGCCAGCAGTACTACGGCGTCACCCCGGACCTTGCCTCCCTGGGCAAGATTGTCGGTGGAGGATTCCCACTGTCGGCGGTAGCCGGCAGGGAGGAGATCATGTCGGTCTTCGACAAAGCCGTGGCGGGGACCGATTCCTATGTGCCCCAGATCGGAACCTTCAACGCCCACCCGGTCTCGTGCGCCGCCGGCCTGGCTACCCTGGCAGAGCTTCGGAAGGAAGGTGCCTACGACCGTCTCCACGCCACCGGCAGGCGGCTCAGGGACGCCCTGGAGCGCATGTGCCGCGAGGCGGAGATCCCGATGCAGCCGGCCGGCGAGGACCCGATCTTCGGGTTCTATTTCACCGACCAGCCCATAAGCGACTACCGCTCCACTTTGACGGGCGACACCGCCATGATGACGCGGTTCAACCAGATACTCATGGAGCAAGGCATTCTGAAGAGTTGGCCCGACAAGTTCTACCCCTCACTGGCCCACACCACCGAGGACGTGGACAGGACCATAGAGGTGTTCGAGTCGGCCATCGAGAAACTGAAAGGATAGGCACGGGAAAATCCCATGCGTGCGCGAAAGACCACCCTCACCGCAGAGGAGCTCCTTCGGATGTCCGGCGGCGATATGCGCTATGAGCTGGTTAAAGGAGAGCTGTACGAAATGCCGCCAGCCGGGGCCAGCCACGGAAGCGTCGCGATGCAGATCGGGGCGTTGCTCAGCGTCCACGTCAACGCCCACCGGCTGGGCTGGACTTTCGCGGCGGAGACCGGCTTTGTCCTGGGGCGCAACCCCGACACGGTGCGCGCCCCCGACGCGTCCTTCGTGGGCCGGGACAGGCTTCCAGCGGGTGAGCTGACCGCGGGCTTCCTGGAGCTGGCACCGGACCTGGCCGTGGAGGTAGTGTCTCCCGGCGACAGGGAGCGGGAGGTGAGGGACAAGGTGAAGAGCTGGCTCGGCGCTGGCACGCGCACGGTCTGGGTGCTCTATCCTGCTACACACCGGGTCACCGTGTACCAGGCGGCAAGGGGAGTAGTAACGCTCTCGTCCGAGGATACCCTCGACGGCGGAGACGTAGTGCCGGGCTTTAGCTGCGTGGTCGGGGACCTGTTCTCATAAGCATACGGCGGGCCTCGTCAACGGGTCTCCACACTGGGCGGCAAGTCTCCCCCGCCGCTACGGTGAGGGGCTGCGGCGCGCCGTTTCCAGCTTGTCCAGCACGTCCCAAGTGGAGATGATGTGTCGTTGGAGGCCCAGGTCCCTGGGGTTGAGGCCCATGGCCAGGCCTATAAGCTGGGGCAGATGCAGAATGGGCAGGTTGATTTTGCGCTCTGCCTGGGCCATCGCCTTGGGCTGGTAGCCATCCAGGTTCAGGTGGCATAGGGGGCAGGGCGTCACCATGGCATCGGCGCCCAGGTCCGCGGCCTCCGAAGTATGCTTACCCACCATGGCAACGGAGTTTCGCTCGTTTATGGTCAGGATGGGGAACCCGCAGCACCGGCTCTTCCCCGGGAAGTCCACCACCTGGCCGCCCAAGGTGGTGATGACGGTCTCAAGGGATGTCTGGCGCTCGGGCTGCCCCTCGAAGTCGAGGGCGTCGCTGGGCCTGAGGATGTAACAGCCGTAGAAGGGCGCCACCCGCAGGTGCGCAAGGGGGGCGGTAACGTAGCTGCGGAGCTTTTCCAGCCCCACATCCTCGATGATTATCCAGAGAAGGTGCTTCACCACCGCGGTGCCCCGGTACTCCAGGGACTCCTCGGCCAGATAGGTGTTGACCTTCGCCAGATAGTCCGGGTCGTCCTTCAGCCGCTTGTTGGCCTGGCTCATGACCCCCTGGCAGGTGCTGCAGATGGTCATGATGGGCAGGCCCAGACCCTCGGCCATGGCGAAGCTGCGGGCGTTAAGCACATCCCCCAAAAGCTGGTTCTTCTCCTGCAGGACGCCCGCGCCTGTACAGGAGGCCCCCACCAGCTCCTCCAGCTCGATCTCCAGCTTTTGGCACACCTGCCGGGCCGCCGGGTACAGCTCGGGGCACCCCCCTCTGGACACGCAGCCCGGGAAGAAAGCATATTTTGCCATTCGGTCTCCTACCCTTCCGGGTTTCGGGATTCTGCGGACCGGAGTTACCCTTCCCGCTCAACCCGCCTGAAGATGCGCCTGACATTCTCCACGTTGGGTAACATCTTGTGAAATATGGGGGGCATCTTCCCTTTTCTCAATGCCCGGAGGCCCACGGGGGCGAAGTTGAGCAGCGCCGGCATGTTAAACATACCCACGGTCTTCACCGGGAGCCTCAGCTCGTCAAGCCAGCCGCTGTGGCCCACGAGCTCCGCGAAGGCGTCCGTGTGGCGTGCGCCCACGGTGTTGTCATACCCGGCACGTATCGCCTTGTCCCTCAGGGCCATGATCCTGTCCATTGGGGCTACGCCCTTGGGGCATACCTCGACGCACTCGTAGCAGCGGGTGCAGTCCCAGATGCCCGCGTACTGGCTCAGCGCATCGAGGCGAGCGTCATCCTGGTCATCCCGGGGGTCCGCCACAAAGCGATAGGCCTTCGCCAGGGCGGCTGGACCCAGAAACTTGGGGTCCACCTCGAGCACAGTGCAGTCGGAAACGCACGCGCCACACATGATGCAGTCCATAACCCCGGCCAGGTGCAGCATGTCCTCGTTGGGGGCCAGGTACTCCGCCTCGGGTTCCGGGCCCTTGGGCTGGAGCCAGGGATCCACGGCCTTTATTTTGTCCCAGAAGGGGGTCATGTCCACCACCAGGTCCTTGATGACGCCCATATTCCCCGCCGGCTCGACGGTAACGGCCTCCCCGTGGAAGATGTCGGAGACTCGGACCTTGCACGCCAGCGCAGCGTGGCCGTTTATCCGCATGGCGCAGGACCCGCAGATGGCGCTGCGGCAGGAGCACCGGAGGGCCAGGCTGCCGTCTATCTCCTCCCTGATCTTGATCAGGCCGTCCAGAACGGTGGTGAATCTATCCACCTCGAGGGTATAGTCCGACCAATAGGGCGCGGGAGCCTCTGCCTCCGGGTTGTAACGCCTGATGCTGAAGGTCACTTCCATCAGTATTTTCTCTCCTCGGGCGCCCACTGGGTTATCACCACGGGCTGGTAGGAGACCTGGGGCCCATGCTCGGAGTGGGTTACCGCTACATGCTTGAGCCAGTTCTCGTCGTCCCGAGTGGGATAGTCCCTTCGAAACTGGGCCCCACGGCTGTCCTTTCGCTCCAGAGCGCTGACCACGATCGTCTCGGCGCAGTCCAGCATGAACCCCAGCTCCAGGGCAAACACCAGGTCGGTATTGAAAATGCGGCCCTTGTCCTCCACCGGGACCTTCTCATAGCGCTCCCTCAACGCCCTGAGAGTCGCGGCGGCCTCCTTCATCCCCTGCTCGTCTCGGAACACACCCAGGTGCCGGTCCATGGTGGTGCCCATCTCCCATCGTATCTTTGCCACCCGGTCCCCATTGGCCTCGCGGTCAAGCATGCCGCGGAGCCTCTCTTCCTCGTTCTCTGCCCAGGCCTCCACGTTGAAGGCCTTGTATTTCATGCCCGCAGCGACTTCGGCGGCGTGGTCCCCGGCCCGGTGCCCGAAGACTATGGTGTCCAGGAGGGAGTTGGCGCCGAGGCGGTTACCCCCATGTACGCTGACGCAAGCGCACTCCCCGGCGGCATAGAGGCCCGGGACCAGGGTCCTGCCGTCCACGTCGGTCTTGATGCCTCCCATCTGGTAGTGCATCCCCGGCTGGATCGGTATGGGCTCCTTGGTGATGTCGATGCCCACCAGGTCGAGCCCGATCTCGTATATCTGGGAGAGCTTCTCCTTTATCAGCTTTTCCCCAAGGTGGCGGCAGTCCAGCAGCGCGCACCCGTCTATCCCGTTACCCTCCGCTATCTCCGTAGCCTCGGACCGGGAGACTACGTCTCTGGAGGCCAGCTCCATCATATCGGGAGCGTACTTCTCCATGAACCGCTCACCATGTTTGTTGAGGAGGTAGGCGCCCTCGCCCCTGGCCCCCTCGGTGATCAGCACGCCGCTGCCCTTCAGCGTGGTGGGATGGTACTGCACCATCTCCATGTCCATGAGGGGAGCTCCGGCCCGGTAGGCCAGGTGCATGCCGTCGCCGGTCACGATCAGCGCGTTGGTGCTGGGCTCGAAGGCCCGGCCCAGGCCCCCGGTGCACAATATCACCGTCTTCGCCCGGATGACGTATATGCGACCGGTCCGAATCTCAATGGCCACCACGCCGCGGCACTCGCCGTCCTCCATGATCAGGGTGGTTACCAACCACTCCTCGTAGCTGGTAATGCCGGCTTTCAAGAGCTGCTCGTGGAGCACGTGGAGCATGGCCTGGCCGGTAAAATCGGCCACGAAGAAGGTCCTGGCCCGGCGCTGCCCTCCGAAGGCCCTGGTGCCCAGGCGACCCTCTTCGTCCCGGTTGAAGATCACTCCCATGTGTTCCAGGGAGATGAGCTCCTCCCCCGCCACCCGGCACATAAGCTCGATGACATCCTGGTCGCCCAGGTAATCGCTGCCCTTCACCGTATCGTAGGCGTGCTCTTCCCAGCTATCGCCCCTGTCCACCAGCGCGGCATTGATCCCCCCCTGGGCAGCGTTGGAATGGCTGCGCACGGGATATACCTTGCTGATGATGCCTGTGTTGGCTCCCCTGCGATGGGCTGCCAACACGGCGCGCATGCCCGCCAGGCCGGCTCCCACCACAAGCACGTCATGCTCAAGCACGGGGCTCCCCTTTTATCGCTGCCAAAACTCGAGTCCTGAGAATGGACCCGCCCCATCTCGCCAAGAAACTGCAAACCCCAGACCCCCAGACCCATAGAGGGCCTGGAACATTATAGCCCATCATCCCTCTGAGTTGTAGACATATAACGCCAGGAGCAGGGACGCGATGCTCTTGGCGTCCTTGATCTCCCCCCGCCGTATCATATCGGGTATCCTTTCCAGAGGCATTTTCACCACCCGGATGTCCTCGTCCTCGTCGGGCCGGAGCTCGCCAGGCCGGAGGCCGGTGGCCAGGTAGGCATGCATAAGCTCGGTACAGAACCCCGGGGTCGTCCAGAAACTGGAGAGATGCTCCAGGTTATCCGCCGAATAGCCGGTCTCTTCCTGGAGCTCTCTGAGTACCGCCTCGCGGGACAGTTCCCCCGACTCCACGCCTCCGGCAGGCACCTCTAGGAGGATACCCTCCACCGGCTTACGATACTGCTCCACCAGGACCACGTTGCCTTCATGGTCCAGCGGCACGATACACACGCACTCACTGTGCTCCACGACCTCCCTGGTAGCGCTGGAGCCCCGGGCCAGCCGTACCGTATCCACCCGGAGGCTGAGTATCTTGCCATGGAACACCCGGCGGCTTTCGATTGTGGGCTCATGCTGCGGAGTCGTCACCGGTGCGCCTAGTACTGAATTGCCCGGGTGGTGCTCTGGCCGCCCCCAAATCCCAGACGGCGGGTGAGGGTGGCGTAAAAGTGGCCCGGCGGGTAGGCCCGAAGGAACCGGGCCTTGCGGGGACTCATCTGGACCCTTACCCCGTCGCCGGGAGCCAGGTCCACGTCGACGTACCCGTCCACACTGAGGATGGTCTGGTAGTCGGTATCCACCACAAGCTCGACCACGGAGGTCGAAGAGAGCACCAGGGCAGGGGCCATGCCCACGTGGGGCGCCACAGCCTTCAGGATGATCTCGCCGGCCTCGGGCGACAGGATGGGGCCACCCACCGAGAGGTTGTACCCGGTGCTGCCGGTAGCCGTGGCGACGATCACCGCGTCGGCCCGAAAATCGGTCAGCTGGACCCCATCTATGAAGGCCCCGATCTTCACCAGTCGAGACACGGCACCCCGGCCGACCACAGCGTCGTTCAGGGCATGGTAGGAGCCCATATCCCCGGACGCCTCTGCCCCGTCACCCCTCGGCGCCGGCAGTGCAGTGACCTGAAGCATACACCTCTCCTCGACCCTGGCCATCCCCTCCAGGTACCGGGGCACCATCTCCATGGCCTCTTCCGCTTCGAGCTCGGTCATGAACCCCAGGCGTCCCATATTGATCCCCAACATGGGGATGCTGTGGGGCACCGACACGCTGGCCGCACGGATGATAGTGCCGTCCCCTCCAATGGTCACGATCAGGTCCGTGCCCTTCGACTCCGGGATATCCGGCCCCACGTCGGACGAGGAACACGTCCAGCACCGCTCCGACAGGTCGAGGTGCCCAATCAGGGTCGAACACATCGCCCGGGCGTCCGGCTCTCTGGCGTTGTATATTATGCCGATTTTCTTGGCCGCCGTAGGTACCATCACCCGTTACCCGGCTCGCCCTGTTTGGAAGCCCCCGAGTACGCCGTTACCGACAAGGCAGGTTGGAAGCTGAAACATGATCACGGGAAGTCTAGCACCCGCTCAGCTTCAGTGTCAACAAAAGCGCGCGCGCAAGGAACTCTCGGTGAGGCCGCCGGGCAGCCCCGGAGATGGCGCCGCGGCTTCCCCCGGTTTATCATGGAAAGGGCACGCCGCCGCCTACGGCGACCCTGGGCAGTGCACTCACAGAGATCTCCGCCAGCCTGAAAAGGGGACCCGGCACTATACCTATCGCCACCACCCCCAGGGCCGATAGGCCCAGGGCCGCCCGGAAGGCAAGGGATGATGGGACCCGCTCCTCCGAGGGGGAGGGCTCGAGGTACATCACCCTTACGACCCTCAGGTAGTAGTAGGCGGAAACGACACTGTTTACGACCCCCACGAGCGCCAGCCAGACGAGATCGCTGTTCACCGCGGCGCTGAAGATATACAGCTTCGCTATGAAAATCCCGGTGGGGGGCACGCCTATGAGCGCCACCAGCGCCAGCCCCAGGGCCAGCGCCAGGAAGGGCGCACGGCGGCTTATGCCGGCAAAGGCCTCGATCTGCTCGCTACCCACCTTGTTGGCGATGGCGATAATGGCGAAAAAGGCGGCCAGGTTCGTGGCGGCATAGGCGCCCAGGTAGAAGAGGACGCTACTGGGCCCCAGCGTCCTCTCCTCGGTCGTCCTGGCGGCTATGGCGGCCAGCCCCACCAGAAGGTATCCGGCGTGGGCGATGGTGCTGTACCCCAGCATTCGCTTGATGTTGCTTTGGGCCATCGCCACCAGGTTACCGACGGTCATCGAGGCTACGGCGAGCACCGCGAAGATCAGCCCCCAGTCCGCCTCGAAGGCGTCAAACCCGAGGTAGAAGATCCGGAGCAGCACCGCGAACCCAACGGCCTTGCTGGCCACCGAGAGGAAGGCGGTAACCGGGGTGGGCGCGCCCTCATACACGTCGGGGACCCACATCTGGAAGGGCACCGCGGATATCTTGAACCCGAACCCCGCCACGATCAGTGCAATTCCGATCATGAGGGCGGGGCTGCCGCCAAAGGCCGTGTCCGAGCTCGCCAGAGGCCCGACCTGCTCCGCTATCTCTGATAGATAAGTACTCCCCGTGAACCCAAACACAAGGGCCATGCCGTATAGCATCAGCGCCGAGCTGATGGCGCTAAGTAGGAGGAACTTCATACCAGCCTCGCTGGACTGCGCGGTCATGAGGAAGGCAGCCAGGGCCGCCAAGGGCAGCGTGGTCAGCTCGAGGGAGATATATATAGTGATCAGCTCCCCGCCCGCCGCCAGCAGCATCATCCCAGTCGCCGAGAACAGGATCAGGCCGTAGAACTCTCCCCGGTACTTCTCCATCCTGCTCACATAGTCGGTGGAGGCCAGCACGATGAGGCCCACCACCGCCAGCACCAGGAACTTGAAAAACAGGGCGAACCGGTCCACGATCAGGGCGGCCCCGGACCCGGTCAGGTTGAATATGCCCTCCAACCGCTCGGGGGACTCCTGGCCCACCTCGAACCACAGCCAGATGCTCAGCCCCAGGGGAACGAGGAGCCCCACACCCGAGACTACCGCCAGGAACCCCTTCCGTCTCACCACCAGGTCCAGCAATATGACCAGCAGGGCCAACCCGGCCATGGCCAGCTCCGGAGATAGCAGGCGCACATCGTGGCCGGTCATGGTCCCGCTCCCACTATCCCAGCCCCCTCAGCCATCATTCGCACTATGGGCTCCACGCCCGCGTCGAACACGTCGGTCAGGAAGGCGGGATAGACGCCGACCACCACGATGCTCACCACCAGGATCCCCAGGGGTAGGGCCTCCATTACGCTGGCATCGGACACCTGGGCAAATCGCTCCCTGGCAGCCCCAAAAAACACCCTCTCGATCATCCACAGGATGTAGCCCGCGGCCAGCACGATGCCGAAGGCCGCAAGGGCCGTGGGCCAGGCGAAGGCCTTGAAGGACCCGAGGAACACCAGCACCTCGGCCACGAACCCGCTCAGCCCGGGCAGGCCCAGGGAAGCCAGCCCGGCGATGAGGAACACCGAGGCCACCAGGGGCATGCGGCCAGCGAGGCCGCCCAGGTCGGGGATGTAGCGCGTGTGGGTCTTGTCATAGACTAGCCCCACTAGCAGAAACAGGAGGCCCGTTATGGTGCCGTGGGCGAACATCTGCATACTGGCCCCAGTCAGGGCCAGCCCGGAGGCTGCACCACCGCCGACGCCCACCGCCACGCCGAGCAGCACGAGGCCCATGTGGCTGACGCTGCTGTAGGCGATAAGCCGCTTCAGATCCGTCTGCCTCAAGGTCACCACCGCGCCGTACAGGACGCTTATAACCGCCAGCACCACCAGAGCCCAGGAGAAGTCCCGGGCGTGTTCCAAGCCGGGAAACATCCCCACACTTATCCGTATCAGGCCGTAGCCCCCCATCTTCAGCAAGACCCCCGCCAGCATCACGCTCACCGCTGTCGGGGCGTCGGTATGGGCGTCGGGCAGCCACGTGTGCAGGGGCCACACCGGCAGCTTTATGGCGAAGCCGGCAACGAACAGCCAGAAGAGGACCCCCATGGGAATAATCGCGCTGACGGCCTCGGGATTTATACCGGTCCGCGACAGCACCTCCATGTCGAAGGTGCCCATGCTCACGAACACGGTCACGATGCCCACCAGCATGAAGGCGCTGCCCAGCAAGGTGAAGATGACGAACTTCATGGCCGAGTACTCTTTGCGGCCCGATCCCCAGATGGAGATGAGCATGTACATGGGAAGGAGCTCCAGCTCCCAGAAAAGGAAGAACAGCAGCAGGTCCAGGGAAACGAACACCCCCATCACCGCCGTCTGGAGCACCAGCAGCCAGATGAAGTACTCCCTCACTCTGAGCCTGATGTTCCATGAAGCCAGCACGGCGGAAAGACCCAGGAGCCCGGTGAGGAGGACCAGGGGTGCGCTGATGCCGTCCACCCCCAGGAAGTAGCTGGCGGCGAAGGTGGTGTTTTCGAAGACCGACTCCTCGCCTATCCAGAAGAACTTGTCTATCAGCTGGAACCGGTCACCGCTACCCCCATGATCGAAGAGGGCCATTACGGTAATCGCCAGAGCAAGGTCCGCCACCGCGATGACCACCGCGAAGACTCGGACCCACCGGTCGGCCCTTACGACGGCGGCAATGACCAGAGCCCCGGCAAGGGGCAAGAATACGGTGGCGGTGAGCAGCCCGTCGAATTCCATGCTAGCCCCGCCCCCATATCAGGTACGCGCCACCGATCAGCACCACACCCAGGGATATGGCAACGCCGTACCCCTGCACCTGACCTGTCTGAAAGAGGCTGATGGCACGCCCGATGTTCCGGGAGAACCATCCTGCAAGCTCGGCGACGTTGTCTACGATCCTTCGATCGAACCAGTCCAGGCTGGCGGCAAGGCCCCGGTAGAAACCCCTGGACACAATCTGCCCCTCGTAGAGGTGGTCTATGTAGTACCTCTCCGACAACAGACTGTGGAGACTTCCAAAGGGCCGGCCCAGCCTGCCCAGGGACACTCGAGGCCAGAGATAGACCGCTGTGGCAAGGGCCACGCCCACGGCGGCCACCCCGACGGAGACGGTGGCCAACGGGAAGCTGAACTTCTCCACGCCATGGGCCACCGGGGACACAACGAACTCGGTGAACCAGTGGGATTCTAAGCCTAGGAACTTGCCGCTGAACCCCAGAGGGTTGGCGACATAGCCGGACACCAGCGAGGCCACTGCGAGTATCCCCATGGGAAGGAGCATGGTCACGGGGGATTCGGCAAGGTGGACGCAGTGAGAGGCGCCGGACGGGGCGCCTTGATCTTCCAACTCCTTGTCTATGCCGCCCCGGAACTCACCATGGAAGGTCATGTACACCATCCGGAAAGCGTAAAACGCGGTAAGAAAGACCCCAACAATCAGGAGCCAGAAAACCACCTGCTCTACGCTGCCACCTCCCCGCCACGCATGAAGAAGGATCTCGTCCTTGCTCCAGAAGCCCGCCAGGGGAAATATCCCGGCCAGGCTAAGGGAACCCACCACCATCATACCGTAGGTCCATGGCATGACCTTCCGCAGCCCACCCATATACCGCATGTCGAAGGTGCCGGTGGCGTGATTGACGCTGCCCGCCCCCATGAACAGGAGGGCCTTGAAGAAGGCGTGGTTGAACAGGTGGAACAGGGCCGCCCCGTAGGCGCCTATCCCCAGTGCAGCCACCATGTAGCCAATCTGGCTCACGGTGGAGTAGGCCATCACCCGTTTTATGTCGTTCATTACCAGGCCCATTGTGGCAGCGAAAAGGGCGGTGAAGGCCCCGACCACCGCCACCACGGTCATGGCATCGGCAGACGCCTCGAACACTGGGAAGAACCTGGCGATCAGGAAGACCCCTGCCACTACCATGGTGGCAGCATGGATGAGGGCGCTCACGGGCGTGGGGCCCTCCATCGCGTCGGGCAGCCACACGTGCAGGGGGAACAGGGCCGACTTGCCAGCGGCCCCCGCGAAGATGCCCACCGCAAGCCACGTAAGGGCCATACCCTCTGGGAGACCTTTGAGCGCGTTGATGTCGGCTATCTCTAAGCTGGAACCATTGAAAAAGAGGTATAGGATGGCCAGGAGGAATCCAAAGTCGCCGATTCGAGTGACTATGAAGGCCTTCTTGGCCGCGGCCACGGCCGCTGGGCGGTGGTACCAGAAGCCGATGAGCAGGTAAGAACAGACGCCCACTAGCTCCCAGAAGACGTAGAGCTGGACCACATTGCTGGAGATCACCAGCCCCACCATGGAGGCGGTGAACAGACTCATGATGGCGAAGTACCGGGCGTAGCCAGGGTCGCCACGCATGTAGCCCAGGGAGTACACCTGGACCATGAGGCTTACCCCCGTGACCACCACCAGCATTATCGCCGTTAGCGAGTCCAGCATCAGCCCCAGGCGTAGCTCGAAGGACCCCAGAGAACCAAGGTGGCCCACTGTAATCCACTCGTGGCTCCAGTCACCCGGTTCGCCGGGGAGGGGACCCCCGGTGACAACGGAGTACAGGGCCCAGGCCGACAGGGCCAAGGAGCCCGTGATGGCGACTATGGTAATAAGGGCGCTCTGCCCCGGGTAATCGTTGAAGAAAGGCCTAACGACTAAGGCGATGATAAGGAAGGAGGCGAATGGGAGGAAAAGGATAGTCCATACAGCCAGTTCGGGGATCATCTTATAGCTTCCTCAGTATCTCCTCTGCCACATGCTCTCTGCCCTTGGGGACCAGAACTCGGAACGGGACCTGCTCCCCCCAGTCGAGGACGTCTCCCTCGGGGAGGATGCGGGTGGGCAGGCCCTCCCCCTCGAAGACCTCCTTCCACATCTCCGCAGCCATCAGGTTCGGCACCCTCTTGAACTCGGTCCACATGTCGCCCCCTATCCGAGTACGCTACCGCCTCAGCATGGTAGCTTCGCTGACGTCCACCGACTCGCGGTTGCGGTAAAAGGCGATCACGATGCCCAGCCCAAGGGCTATCTCGGCCGCCGCCACCGTGATTATGAAGATAGCGAAGACCTGGCCCGTAAGCATTCGGCCCAGCTGATCCTCCACCCCAACGGGAACCACGTATCTGGCAAAGGCCACCAGGGTGATGTTGACGGCGTTGAACATCAGCTCGATGGACATCAACACGGTGATCACGTTACGCCTGGCCAGCGCTCCGTACAGCCCTATGGAGAACAGGACCGCAGAGAGGATGAGGAATCGCTCCAGGTCCATAGTCTACCTCTCCCTCACCAGCACCAGTGCGCCGATGACGGCGGCAAGGAGCAGCACCGAGGCCGCCTCGAAGGGGAGGACGAAGTCGTTGATGAGCAACTCCCCCAGCCCGGAACGTTCGGCCTCGGGCATACCCACCCGGTCGGGTATGCCCCCGACTGTGTTCGTGTGGACCGTCTCGACCTTGGCCTGAAGCCCGGAGTCCTGGTCCTTCAGGAGGTTCCAGTCGGTGTCCACGGCAACAAAGACGAGGCCAGCCAGCAGCAGCGCCGGGAAAACCACGGCCGCCGGCTGAAGACGGTTGGGGAGATTACCCCGCTGCACCTCTCGCGTGAGCATGATGGCGAAGATGATGAGGATGGCGATGGCACCAGCGTAGATGAGCACCTGGACCACCGCCAGGAACTCGGCGTTCATCATCGCGAAGGTGCCCGCGACCCCCAGAAACACCAAGACCAGCAGAAGGGCCGCCCTGAAGATGTCTTTCAGTAACACGACCCCCAGAGCGGCCGCGACTGTACCCACCGCCAGGACCCAGAAAATAACGTCCTCGAAGAGCATCTAGCTGGACTTCCGCTTACTTTGCCAAGGCCTGGGAAACCTTGCACCGGCCTTCTCGCCGGCGTGCCATCCCCAGGACTCCCGCCCCGCCTCGCGCCACGGAAGCGGCCTGCTCTGGTGGGGATTATAGTCCGCCTCCTCCAGCTGAGGCCGGAACCATGTGCTGGGACGCTTCTCCGCGTGACGCAACTCGTCGATAGTAATCACCAGGTCGCGCCTCTGGTACCGCCCTCGCTCGAACCCACTACCCATGAAAAGGGCGTCATAGGGGCATGCCTCGACACACAACCCGCAGAACATGCACCTCCCGATGTCGATGTCGAACACCTCAAGGCTGTACTTGTCCCCTTCGGCAGGCGCGGACCCGCTGGGATCGGTTACGATGCGGATTATGCCCAGGGGACAGTACTTGGCGCAGGAGGCGCACCCGGTGCAACGCTCCTCGTACCACACGAACTCCTCACCCCGGAACCGCGGGTGCTGCACCAGCCTCTCCTCCGGGTACTGTACGGTGGAGGGACTCCTCCACATGTTCTTCATGGTAACCAGCAGGCCCTTGACCAGGCCGAGACCGTACATCTTATCCCGCCTCCTTTGAGCTCGCCGTCGCTGCATGGGCCACCGAAGCCCTGGGCGCCACCACCTGAGCCGTCCTAGCTGGAGGCCTCACCTTCTCCCTGATCGCACGGCCAAACAGTGCTATGGCGGCAATGGCGATGGCCATGTTTATCCCCATCATGATGGCCAGGTCGGGCCTGGATATGAACCCCGTGGTGTCATCCCGGAGGGCGTATACCTCTAGGGTAGTGGCGAGGAGGTTTATCAAGCTAAGCGGGAACAGCACTTTCCAGGCGAAGGCCATGATCTGGTCTATCCTCAGCCGGGGAAAGGTAGCCCTTACCCAGATGAAGAGAAAGGCGAACAAGACCACCTTGAGCAGGAACCAAACGGTCCCCAACTGCTCCGACAGAAAGGGGCCGGACCACCCGCCTAGGAACAGGGTGGCCATCACCGCCGAAGCTGCCAGCACCCCTCCGAACTCGGCCGTCTGGATAAGCAGGAATTTCGTCCCGCTGTACTCGGTGTGGAATCCCGCGGTGAGCTCCGACTCGGCTTCCACTATGTCGAAGGGGGTCCGGTTCAGCTCCGCCGAGATCCCCAGGAGGAACACCAGCAGGCCCAGGGGTTGCACCAGTATGAAGGGTAGCGACTGGGCGCTCACCACGTCGCTCATCCTCATCGAGCCGGCGATAAGGACCACTCCCACCAGCGCCAGCACCACGGGAATCTCGTAGCTTATGAGCATGGCCACTCCCCGCATGGCCCCGAACATCGCGTACCTGTTGGCCGACGACCAGCCCGCCATGAAGACCCCCAGGGTGCTGAGCGAGGTGACGGCGACTATGTAGAGCACGCCCACGTTCAGGTCGGCCACCGAGGTCTTCCAGGCGAAGGGGACTACGGCCATGGTCAGTAACAGGGGCATCACCATGATGACGGGCACCAGGGTAAAGGCGAGCCGGTCGGCGCCGCGGGGTATCAGGTCCTCCTTGGTGATGAGCTTGATCAGGTCGGCGATGGGCTGGAGCAGGCCGAAGGGCCCCCACCGGTTGGGTCCGACCCGGTTCTGGAACCTGCCCAGAATGCGCCTCTCGGCCCAAACGTAGAGGGCGGCGCCCAGGAGAATACCGTTGACCACGATGAACATTATAATGAAACCGGAGAGGAAATAGTCCAGGGCGCAGAGCTTCGAGGGGAAGACCTCACCCAGGACATTATATATCTGGCGGAAGAGGACGCTATCGTAGAGGAGGGTGCCTTCCTCTATCCGGCAGTTCATCGGTCGACCTCTCCCATGTTGATGTCGACACTACCCAAGCTCACGATCATGTCGGCCAGCTTCCAGCCCACCAGGAGGTCTCGGACCACGGTCAAGTTCAGCAGGGAAGGGGACCGTATCTTGCACCGGTAGGGGGAGATATCGCCGTCGCTTACCAGATAAAAGGCCAGCTCCCCCTTGGGAGACTCAACCCTTCCGTAGGCTTCCGCGCCCTTGGGAGGCCGGAGTACCAGGGGCAGCTTAGCCCTGACCGGGCCGGGGGGTATCTGCTCCACACACTGGTCTATGATCCGCAGGCTCTGGCGCATCTCTTGCATGCGTATCCAGAAGCGGTCCAGATTGTCCCCGTTCTCGCCCACGGGCACATCGAACTCCATCCGGTCGTAGACGTCGTAGGGATCGGCCTTGCGCCAGTCCCACGCCAGCCCGCTGCCCCTGAGTAGGGGACCGCTGGTGGAGCAGGCGATGGCCCTCTCCAGCGACAGCGTGCCCACGTTCTTGGTCCTAACCAGTATGATCTCGTTCTCTACGAGAAGCTGCTCCAGCTCGCCGATATACCCGGGCATGTCCCTGAGGAACTCTCGGAGCCGCCCCCAGAAGTCCTCGGGGGTGTCGAAAAATACGCCCCCAGGGCGCATGTAGCTGACGGTTATCCGGGCGCCGCAGAGCATTTCGAACAGGTCCAGAATGCGCTCCCGCTCGCGGAAGCAGTACATCAGGGGAGTGCCCAGTGCACCTAGGTCCTGGAGGAAGAACCCGGTGGCCACCAGGTGGCTGGCGATGCGCTGCAGCTCCGCCGCGATCACCCGCAGGTACTTCCCACGTTCGGGCACCTCGACACCCATGAGCTTCTCGACGGCGATGCAGTAGGCCTGGTTATTGGTCATGGAGGCGACGTAGTCCAGCCGGTCCGTCAGGGTCACGATCTGAACGTAGTTGCGCTCCTCGGCAAGCTTTTCCGTCCCGCGATGCAGGTAGCCGAAGACCGGCTCAACGTCCAGGATCATCTCGCCGTCGAAGGTCACCCTAAGCCTGAAGACGCCATGGGTGCTGGGATGCTGGGGCCCCACATTTACGGTTAGCGGCTCTGTCCTGATCGGCATGGCGCGTCTAATACTCCACCACGTCCTTGAAGTCCTTGCGCAGGGGATGCCCGGGGAAGCCCTCCCAGAGCATGAGCCGCTTCAGGTTGGGATGTCCAGAGAAAGACACCCCCATCAGGTCCCAGATCTCCCGCTCCTGGAAATCGGCTCCCGGCCACACACCCACCACCGAAGGGATCTCCGGGGCCTCGCGTCCGTACAACCGCACCTTCACCACGGCGCTGTGATTGTGCTCGAAGGAGGTCAGGTGGTAGACCACCTCGAAATACTCGACAAAATCCACGGCGGAGATGGAGTTGAGGTAGCTTAGCCGGAGGTCCGGCTTCTCCTTCAGGAAACTCAGCAGCTCAACAATGGCGTCGGGCCGGACCCACACCTCGGAGCGTCCTGACTGCTCGACCGCCCCGATGTACCGCTGGTTAAGGTGGAGGGCCAGCTCTTCGCCGCCCAGTTCCCTGGTCATCGGGCTCCGGCGGGCTGGCCGCGAAGGCTGTATTTCTTTATCTTCTCGTGCAGTTGCATGATTCCGTACAGGAGGGCGTCGGGCCTGGGTGGGCATCCGGGCACGTAAACGTCCACGGGCACGATGTGGTTGACACCCGGCACGACGCTATAGCAGGAGTAATAGGGTCCGCCGCTGGTGGCACATACGCCCATGGATATCACCCACTTGGGCTCGCCCATCTGATCGTATATTCGCCGGATGGCCGGGGCCATCTTCCAGGTCACGGTGCCCGCCACGATCATCAGGTCCGCCTGGCGCGGGCTGGCCCTGAAGGCCTCCATGCCAAAGCGGGCGATGTCGAAACGCCCCATGGCGCTGGCCATCATCTCGAAGGCACAGCAGGCCAGCCCAAAGGCGACGGGCCACACCGCCGACTTCCGGCCCCAGTTTAGGAGCGCGTCCACCGACGTGACCATGATGTTCCGCTCAATGTCCTGAGGTACTTGTATCAGTGGGTCCGGATACGGGTCCAGGTTGTTGTGGCGCATAGTCTCCACGGTGCGCCCCTCTTCCCGGTCGATCTCCCAGGTACGCGTGTAGAGCGGCCCATCCGCACCCGTGTTCTCGGGCGTCATCTTTACCTCCACTCCAGGTCCTGCTTGCGCCAGGCGTACACCCATCCAACCACCAGGATGAGGATGAAGACCACCATCTCGATCAGGGCGAACAGGGGCATCCGGTTGAACCGGACAGCCCATGGATAGATAAAGATCACCTCAACGCCGAATATGACAAAGAGGAGGGCGTACGTGTAGTAGCGGAAGTTGAACTGCTCCCACTTGCCACCGATGACCTCCATCCCACACTCGTAGATGTCCGACTTGACGGGGTTTGGCTGCTGTGGGCGGATTCGCACCTTGGAGGCAAGCCACGAGACCATCATCATGCTGGCAGGCACGACGAGCGCGACCATAGCAAATATGGCTATTAAGCCGTATTGGCGCAGATAGTCGTCCAGCTTGCCACTCCTGCAGTGCCCCGAGTTTGCGTAGGGAATATACCACAGGGGTACACCGAGCGCAAGTAAAACCGAGACGTCACCCCAACGTGGGGGCTGCCTGGCCCGAGCCTAGACCCTCTGCTCCAGCCTCTCTGCGGCCGCCTCGATGCGGGCCAGGCAGCGGCGCCTGCCCAGCACCTCCATCGTCTCGAACAGGGGTGGCGCCGCAGCCCTCCCCGTGGTAGCCACCCGCAGCGCGCCGAAGAGCTGCCTCGTCGAAAGGCCCAGCTCCGCGGTAAGTGGGCGCAGCAGGGCCTCCAGGGACCGAGCGTCGAAATCTTCCAGGCTGCCGAGCACCTCCAGCGCTCGGCGCAGCGCCCCAAGTGTGGCCTCTCGGTCCATCCCTTTCTGTACTATCAGCCCCGGATCGTGCTCTATCTCCTCCTGAAAAAAGAAACTGGTCTGCTCCCCCGCTTCGCCCAAGGTCTTCATGCGCTCCCGGACCAGAGGCACGATACGGCACAGGTACTCATTGTCCAATGCGCCGGCCACCGGAGGCAGATCCCGCTTCAGGAATGGAATCATCCTCTCCGCCAGCTCCTCCGGGCCAAGCTGGCGAACGTAGACGCCGTTCATCCATACCAGCTTCTCCAGGTCGAAAATGGCCCCCGCCCTGCCTATGCGTTCCAGGGAGAAGTGGTGCAGTATCTGCTCCCTGGACATGAGGTCGGTCTTATCGTCCAGCGACCATCCCAGGAGGGCCATGAAGTTGACTATGGCCTCCGGGAGGAAGCCTTTGTCCCGGTATTCCAGGATGGACGTTGCTCCGTGGCGCTTGGATAGCTTCGCCCGATCCGGGCCCAGGATCATGGGTAAGTGAGCGAAACGGGGTGGCTCGTAGCCCAGGGCCCGGTAAAGCTGGAGGTGGCGAGGGGTGCTGGGCAACCACTCCTCCGCCCGAAGCACGTGGCTTATCTCCATCTCGTGATCATCCACCACGTTCGCAAGGTGATAGGTCGGATAGCCGTCCGACTTCAGGATGATGAAGTCGTCCAGCAGCTCGTTCTGCCAGGTCACTTCCCCGTGGATCAGGTCGTCGACGCTGGTATCGCACGA
Source organism: Dehalococcoidia bacterium (assembly GCA_965247055.1). Classification (GTDB taxonomy): domain Bacteria; phylum Chloroflexota; class Dehalococcoidia; order Lucifugimonadales; family JAGWBF01; genus CBDFGE01. The sequence continues at coordinate 219,388 of CBDFGE010000005.1, read as the reverse complement.
GTCGGGCATCCTGAAGCGCACCACCGTTGCGGTCCCCTGGTCCTCGTGGCTCCGCCGCTCTTCAGAGGAGAGATTACGGCAGTGCCCATCATACCCGGAAGGCCCCTTGCCCTGCTGCTGGGTACGCCGCATCTCCTCCAGGCGCTCCCTGGAGCAGTAGCAGCTATAGGCATGGCCTTTCCGTACCAGCTCCTGGGCGGCCCTGTGGTACCGCTCCAGACGCTGGGACTGGAAGTAAGGGCCGTGGACTCCCCCCACCTCCGGTCCTTCGTCCCATTCCAGGCCCAGCCACCTCAGGCCGGCCAGCACCGCGTCGATGGCCCCCTCCACGTACCTCTCCCTATCCGTGTCTTCCACCCGCACGATGAACTTCCCCCCGTACCGGCGGGCAATCAGCCAGTTGAACAGGGCGGTACGCATGTTCCCCACGTGGGGCTCGCCGGTGGGGCTGGGTGCGAATCTGACTCGGACTGTACCTTCCAGCATGGACTACCTCTCAGAGCCTGGCAGGGCTACATTTTACCACGCCTGGGATCAGGCTACCGCCCCAGAGACCCCCGAAATCGCCCACGGTTCCCCGGGCGGAGCCCCCGGTTTCTCGCCCCGGCCGGGTCTAGCCGCCACCGGCGGTGATCTCCAGGGTGCCGGCGCCCTCCGGGAGCACCTGGAGGGTCTTCAGGAACTCCACTAGGGCCGCCCGCTCTCCCTCGGAGAGGGCTGCGAAGGCATCCCGGGGCTCCTGGGCCTCGCCGCCATGGGCCAGGACGGCGTCGGAGACCAGGGTTGCCCGCCCGTGGTGCAGGAAGGGGGGCTCGCTGTACATGCCCCAGAGCTTTCTGGTCAACCATTCGCCGGTGGGAACGCCTCCCTGAACGACCCCCTCGTTGTCCAGAACCTCCCCCATCTCGTGGCGTTTCAGGTCGGTGAAGGCCGGGACCATCACCACCCCATCCCTTCCCCTCGCGAGGCGAGGGCGGGTCTCCCGCCCGGTAAGGTCCACAGCAAACGGCCGCGCAACCTGGGACATCTGGAGGTTCCCCGCCGGGTTATAAGAGCTGGGCTCGGTGAACACCGGGTCGCTGAGGGGCAACTGGGGCACGTGACAGACGCCACAGCCTATCCTCACAAACAGCTCCCTTCCCCGTTCCACCGCCGCTCTCGCCTCGGGGTCGGCAGGCAAGACCACGCCGGGCACGGGCAGCGTGGCCTGAAAGATGGTGACTGCGGTCACATCGCCAGGGGTGACCTCGTCCACCACGCCATCACCGTCGGGGTCAGCCCCATCGCCGAACCGCTCCGCTGCCTGCATCCCGTGGTGCCGGGCTAGGGCATCCACGGTAAACTCCCTCAGGGACACCACCACCCCCTTCTGGTCGAAGGGCTTTATGAGCAGGTCTTCATCCACTCCTTCCACTCCCCCGGTATCCACAGACCCGTCGGGGAGGGCCAGCACCCATCCGAAAGACACCCCCTTGGTGACCAGCTCGGCTCGGACCGGACGGCCCGTCCGGATGGATTCAGATATAGCGCCCTCTCTGATCCCCTGGAGGTCGGCCGTCATCTCCCTCGCCAGCAGCTCGATGAAGCCGGAGCCGAACATCCCTACGGCGTTCCTCTCCCTGAGGACATCCAAGGGAGGGAGCTGGGTGGTGCCACCGAGCTGCTGCTCGGACCGGGAGGATGCGGCGCGTTGGGCCAGCAGAAAGATGTTGCCCACGCTGTCCCCACCACCACCGAAGCGGGGAAGGCTATGGCACGAGACGCAGGAGCCGGCGCCCAGGCTGGAGACGCGGCTGACGTTATCGGGCAGGCCTCCCCGGGAGCCGGGAGCGGCCGTGGCCGCCGGCTGGCCTACCCCGTCGAGGGCGTTGAAGGAGGCCGACATCAGGGCCCTGCCCCTCTGAATCAGCTCCACCAGGCCAAGCCGCCCTGCGTCGATGTCCCTCTGATCGGTGTGGACCCTTATGGCGGGGGGCGTCCCCGGTAATGACATGGCTCCCCCCGGTAGCGACCTTTCCCCCTGTCCCCCCACAGGCAGCCAGCCCCAACACCACGATGAGAAGCAGTGGCAGCCCGCGAACCAATATGTCGAGCCTCCCCCTAGCAGGCTGATGAAAAACCCTTTTCGACCATCCCCTTGCCCCTTCCTGGCCAGGAAGGGGGTGGGAATTGTATCTGGGGGACACCCCCAGACCCCTGCCAAAGGGGCTCCGCCCCTCTGGACTCCCCTTTTTTCAGCACCCTGCTAGGGGCCAAGGGCTTGTAGCTCCGACTCAAGCTCTGGGGGAAGGGACGAGCTGAACTCCATGTACTCGCCGGTCACGGGATGGACGAAGCCCAGCAGGTGAGCGTGGAGGAAATGGCGCCCCAGGACGGAACTCGCCTTCCCGTAGAGGGCATCACCTACAAGGGGGTGGCCGATGGATGCGAGGTGGACCCTGATCTGGTGTGTCCGGCCCGTGACCGGGAAGGCCTCCAGGAAAGAATGCTCACTGAAGTGGCGCAGCACCCGGTAAGGGGTGGAGGACTGACGTCCCCCCGCTACCACCGCCATGCGCTTGCGGTTCCTGGGGTCCCGGGCGATGGGGGCATCGATAATACCCTGCGGGTCGACGCGGCCCCGGGCGAGGGCCAGATATCCCTTCCTCACCTTCCTCTCCTGAATCTGCCTGGTGATGTCGCTATGGGCGCGGGCGCTCTTGGCCACCACCATTAGCCCGGATGTATCCTTGTCCAGCCTGTGGACAATGCCGGGTCTCAGCTTGCCGCCGATACCCTTGAGGTCGAGGCACATGGACAGGAGGGCGTTGACCAGTGTATGGGAGGGATGCCCGGGCGCGGGATGCACGGTGAGGCCGGCAGGCTTGTCCACCACCAGCAACTCTCCATCCTGATAGACCACTTCCAGGGGTATGGGCTCGGGTTCGACTTCTAGGGGCTCGGGGGGAGGCACCGTGAGGGTGACCCGGTCTCCAGGCCGCAACACACGGCCCGGTTTGGGAATGCTCCCATTGAGAAGGACCTGGCCCTCTTCAGTAAGCCTCCTGACCTCGGAGCGGCTCAGGTCCCTGCTGCGTCGCGAGACGTACAGGTCCAGCCTATCCCCTCCCTGCTCGACCAGATACTCCACTGTCATCGGGCCCCCCTGTCATCCAGCCTCTCCTTCACCCCGCAGCCGGAACACCGCCAACCGCCGGGCACCGGGTCCATGGCCGAGTCGCAGATAGGGCAGGCGTTATCCTCCCAGGAAGGGCCGGCATCCGGGGGACCGGCAGGCCGGCCCAGACGCCGCCACCACGCGGACCTGCCGCCCGCGACTCCGGCGCCAGAATACCCGGTGCTGGGCGCGGGCCCACTCTTTCCCCCGCCCGTCAGGACGACGGACGCAATAACAATGATTCCCACCACAATGGCGGCGTCCGCCAGGTTGAAGATGGGCCAGAAGCCGAGATCGACAAAGTCGGTCACCCGCCCCATCCGCAGCCGGTCCGCCAGGTTGCCCAGCGCTCCACCCATCTGCATTCCCAGGGCCAGCCTGACGGAGGCGCTGCGAAGAGGATGGTTGCGGTATACGAGGAGAAGCACCGCCATGCCCACAAAGGACGCGACGATAAGCATCAGGCTCTGGTCGGGAAAGAGGCCAAAGGCGCTTCCCGTATTGAAGGTACGGGTTATCCGTACCAGGCCCTCCCTGGGGACCGACTCCCCCAGCACCAGGCTGTGGCGCACCACCGCCTTGGTAATCTGGTCCAAACTGAAGACGAGACCTACCGCCACTGCTAGGACGGGGTCTTTGTACCAGAACGTCCAGCGGGCTGAGGTGGTAGCTCGTTCCTTCTCCAGTTTGGCCATCCCTCGCTATCTGCGAAGAGTTCCCGAAAAGAAGCGTGCCGTCCGGAGGGCCACGTCCTGCTCATAGCCCCGCCAGATGTGGTCCGCCCCGGGCACCACCCATAGCTCATGCGCCCCGGAGAGGGCCTCAATCTTCTCCTCTAAAGCCAGGTGGGGCACCACCCGGTCCTTATCTCCTACGATGAAAAGCTTCGCCCGTTTATCCTTGCCGAGCCCGGAGTGGCCCAGTGAGGCCAGCGGTGGCGAGATGATGGCGAAGGCCCTGGCGGTCCTGTAGCTGGCAAGGGCCGTTAGCACCATCGATGCCCCAAAGGAGTACCCCACCAGCCCCAGGCGCCTCCGATTTACACCAGGCCACTGCTCCAGCAACCCTAGTGCGGCCCGCACGTCCTCGGGCTCCTTTTCCCCCCCGGTGAACGAGCCCTCGCTCTTGCCGACTCCACGAAAGTTGAAGCGCAAAGCTACGAAATCTTCGTCAACGAGGGCCTGGCACACTCCAAGCACCAGAGGGTTGTCCATGCTCCCTCCAAACAGGGGGTGCGGATGGCACACAACCACCCCCGGGAGACTCCCGGAGGCCCCCACGGGCGACGCTACGACCCCCTCCAGGGTCAGCCCTTTGGTGTCGAAGGCGATAGAGCTCTGCCGCATTCCTCGTTCCTGTTTTCCATATTAAGTATCGCACTAGTGTTTGGCAAGGAGTCCTGCTAGAATAATCTGTGCATCCGAGGAGGAGGAGCCACACAATGAAGGTCATCGACCTGCGTAGCGACACTGTCACCCAGCCCACCAACGCTATGAGGAAGGCCATGGCCGAGGCGGAGGTGGGGGACCATGTTCTGGGCGAGGACCCCACCATGACCCGCCTGGAAGAGATGGCAGCGGAGATGTTGGGCAAAGAGGCCTCGATATTTACCGCCAGCGGCACCATGAGCAATCTCGTGGCTTCCCTGACCCATTGCAGCCGAGGCGACGAGGTGATTATGGGGAGCGAAGCCCACATGTTCTGGAACGAGGTGGGCGGTACCGCCACCCTGGCAGGGGTCCAGGTGCGCCTGGTGCCCAACGACAGCCAGGGACGGATGGACCCGGCCGAGGTCGCCGCGGCTATCCGGCCCCAGGGCAACATCAACTTCCCATCCACGGCGCTGGTCTGCCTGGAGAATACCCACAACCGCTGTAACGGCGGCGTGCTGACCCCCAAGGATACCCGGACCGTGGCCGATGTCGCCCACGCCAGTGGTGTGCCGGTACACCTGGACGGCGCCCGGATATTCAACGCTGCGGTGTGCCTCGAGGTACCTGCCAGGGAGCTGGTAAAGGACGTGGACGACGTATGCTTCTGTCTGTCCAAGGGTCTGGGCGCTCCCGTGGGCTCCCTTCTCTGCGGCTCCCGTGAGTTCATAGACAGGGCGCAGAAATGGAGGAAGATGGTGGGAGGAGGCATGCGCCAGGTGGGCGTGCTGGCGGCCGCCGGAATCGTGGCCCTCGAGACCGGTGTGGACCGGATGGCAGAGGATCACGCCAACGCTCGCCGCCTGGCGGAGGGCCTGGCGCAGATACCGGGCATCCTCGTGGACCCGGAGCGGTTTCCGACCAACATCGTCTTCGTGCAGGTCGACCCCGGCATCGGCCCGGTACAGGAGTTCATGGCACGGCTGTCCCAGGAAGGGGTCAAGGTCTCCTACCCGGGTGCCCACAGGTTCCGCATGGTAACCCACCGCGATATCACCGGCGCGGACATGGACGAGACCATCGATAGGGTGGCCCGGGTGGCCTCTGAGATGCGGGCCGCTGGTGTTGGACCCCGCATCTAGCTGGCTGGAAGAACCTAAAGATCAAGACCGGAGGTAGCCATGCCCCAGGACTTTGTCAAAGTGGCGCAGACAGGCGACCTCTCCCCAGGACAGATGAAGCTGGTGGAGATAGGGGACGAGCGCATTCTGTTGTGCAACGTGGAGGGGGAGTACCACGCAGTCGATGACGTATGCACCCACGCCTACGCCCCCCTCTCCGAGGGGGGGCTGAGCGGTGAGGAGGTGGAGTGCCCTCTTCATGGGAGCGTGTTCAGCGTCAGAACCGGGGAGGCCCTCTCCCCACCCGCCGACGATACTCTCACCATCTACCCTGTCCAGGTGGAGGGCAGCGACATCCTGATAGGACCTCCCGCCCAATAGCCTGCCGGGGGCGTAACTAGCCCAGCCTGGACAGCTCTAGGGAACCTCTGAACAACTCGGCGCAAGCGTGGATGGGCAGAGTGGTTCCGTTCTTTGGAGACGTTCAGGCATCTTTGTGACGTTCCAGGTCGTGGTTGAGGCGTTCAGACCGTGTCTGTTGTGGCCTCGAAGCGGCTTTTCGGAGCCATCGCGGCTCCCCGGCCGTGATTTGCGCACTGCGCCCCTCTCATGTCGCCAGACGGCGCTCTGCCGTCATCAAGTTGGCCAGCCCCAGTAGCAATGCCAGCCGTTGCGCGTTCTTAGCCAACCCTCGGTAGCGCACCTTGGCGTAGCCAAAGCGCCGCTTCACGTACAGGAACGGATGCTCCACTTTCGCTCTGACCGACGCTTTGCGCTTCTCCACCAACGCCTCGTAGCTGCCAGGCTCCAGGTGCCGTCGCCGGCCGGGCCTCATCGCCACTCGCCACTCCACATCCAACTCTCGATTCTCCAACCGCTTGTCCACTCCCTGATACCCCGCATCCCCCCACACTCGTTTCTCTCCACCGTGCAGCAATCGGTGCGCTTCTGTCACATCATGCACGTTAGCTGGCGTCGTAGTCATGCTGTGTACCACTCCCGTCTCAGCGTCAGCGCCTACGTGTACTTTCATCCCGAAGCGCCACTCGTTCCCCTTCTTCGTCTGGTGCATCTCAGGGTCTCGCTCACCCGCACGATTCTTCGTCGATGACGGCGCCTCTATGATGCTCGCGTCCACGATCGTCCCCTCCCGAAGCCGCAGTCCCTGGGACTCCAGATGACGGTTGATCTCCTCGAACAGACTCTGCCCCAACTCATGCTCTTCCAGCAGATGGCGGAAGTTCAGAATCGTCGTCTCGTCCGGCAGCGGGCCCGACAGCTTCAACCCTACGAACCGTCTCACCGACTCGACCTCGTAGAGCATGTCCTCCATACCAGGATCGCTCAAGTTGTAGAACAACTGCACGCAGTGTATCCGCACCATCGCCGACAACTCATATGGTCGACGGCCTCGGCCCGCCTTGGGATAGAACGGACGGATGCGCTCTTCCATCTGTTCCCACGGTATCAGAGCATCCATGCGCTCCAGGAATATCTCCCGGCGGGTCTTGCGCTTCTTCCTCTCGTATTCCAAGTCCGCAAATGTTGGCTGGTCCATCAATTATCTCCCCGAACACAGTGCTATTCTCTATGCTACTATGCCCAGACTTGTTCAGAATATCCCTAGGTACCCCTCCGGTCACCCCAGAGGAGGATGTGCAGACGGGGGGTGTACCTGAAGCCCTGCTCGATACACACCCGGCTGAGCCATGGCTCTCTGCGTTGCAGGGTAGCCGCCGTGCGCCCCTCGGGCATGAGCAACACCCGCTCCCTGGGGATACCGTATTTACTGACCAGCTCGGCTATCTCTCCCAGGTCCGCCCTCTCGGCCACCACGAACTTGAAATACGCGTTGGGGAGTCGCGCGAAGGAGCCTACCACTTGGGCGACCTCACGGTGCTGGAGGGGGTTGCCGGAGTTGGCCAGCTTGGGAGACACGTTCCACTCGTCGATATAGCGGACTAGCTGCGGTATCGGGGCTATAGTGCCGTTGGTCTCTACCTCAAAAGAGAACTCCCTCGCCTTCAGCGACCTTACCAGCGACGCCAGCCCAACCTGCTGGAGCAACGGCTCACCTCCGGTGAGCACCACATGACGGCATTCGTACCTCAGCACAAAGTCCGCCACCTGCTCACAGGATAGCTCCATCACCTCATTCTTGTAGTCATAGTTGGACCAGTCCCATGTATATTTGGTGTCGCACCAGGTGCAGGCCAGGTTACAGAGGGCCAGACGGACGAAGACCGACGGGGTGCCCATGGCCGGGCCCTCACCCTGGAGGGAATGGAAAATTTCGGGCTCGCCGTTGGCCCGACGGCTTATCCTCAGGACGGCGCCCGTTCCTTCTTTGCCCATCCGCACGCCCTCGATCTCCGGATGGTCAGAGCTCACGGCGACGCGCCTTGCAAGCGGACCAGAAGGGGGTCCTCCAGGCCAGCCTCGGCGAATCCCCTGGCCCGCAGGACGCAGCTATCGCATCGTCCGCAGGGGGACTCCCCATCGTGGTAGCAGCTCCAGGTGTACGCCAGGGGAGCGCCAAGCTCCACGCCCAGGTTCACGATCTCCGCCTTGGAGAGGTGGATGATGGGGGTCTCGATCCGGAAGGGAACGTGGTACTGGGCCCAGAGCTTACTGCCGTACCTCATCACCTCTTCCATCTTCTGGTAGTACTCGGGCCGGCAGTCGGGGTAGCCACTATAGTCGATGGCATTGGGGGCGATAAAGATATGGACCCTCAGCTCCCGCGGGTCCAAGCCCTCGGCCTCGATAGCGTGGAGCGCTTGACTCTCCAGAAGCGCACCCGCCAGCGTCAGAAAGAACGTGTTGCGAAGGGGGACATAGGTGCTAGGAATCGCCGGTCCCGCCGCGTCCGGCTCCTCCCCGCGGGCGACTCCCGCCGAAAGGGCGCCTGGCCTGTGGTCCGCCGGACCCGCAGTGTGGCTCAACCGGTCCTGGGGTATCGGGAACCGACCCGGACTCGTTAGCGCCGAGTACCACGCAACCTTTCCGAAAGTGGAAATGTCCACCAGCTCGTGCTGCACGTCGAGCATCCGGGCGACTTCACGGGCACACCAGACCTCCCGGCTGTTGGCCTGGCCGTAGCGGAAGGTAAGGGCGCTGAGGCACTGGACCTGGCTCCTGGCGTATGCGGTGACTGTCGTGGAGTCCAAGCCGCCCGAGAGAAGAGTTACGCCGATGCTCTGCCGATGGGGAAGACTCACCCCCCGAACTCGCCGGCCCGGTATTCGGCGTATTGCGTGGGCGACTCCCATATCCTGACCTTGAGCGGCGCGATTCCGCAGAGCTCCCCGGTTCGCAGATAAAGCTCCCTGGCCATCACTTCCGCTGAGGGATTCTCCCCCGGGAAAACGAATATCCGACTTCCCTTCACGGCCTTGAGGGCGGCGAGCAGCTCCTCGTCGCGGCCGTTGGCCAGAAAGGCGTGGTCCCAGTTGTCCTCCAACCAGCCGCCCAGCTTCCGCTTGATCTCCGTAAAGTCAACCACAAACCCCAGCTCATCAAGCACGTCTGAGGCCAGCCAGATCTCGGCCCGGTAGGTATGGCCGTGGGGATAGACACACTTGCCCCTGTGTTCCAGCAACCGGTGGCCGCTGGCAAACTCCAACTCGATCCTAACCTGGTAGCTCCCGCCCACAACCTCACTCCGGGGACTGGTTCGCGTTCGGCGAAGGGGCGGCCCCATGCTCTACCGTGACAGTTGTGTGGAGCCCTCCCCTAACCTTGTAGTCGAGGGCCACCTTCATCCATCTCGGGTGACACACGGCCACCAGGTCCTTCAGGATGCGATTGGCGGCGTGCTCCTGCACTATGCCCACGTCCCGATAGGATAGGAGATAGTACTTGAGGGATTTTAGCTCGATGCACTGTCGCGCCGGGACATAGGAGACTGTGAGGGTACCGTAGTCCGGTAGGCCGGTCCATGGGCACAGAGCGGTAAACTCGTCGGTGTCGATGGAGACCTGGGAAGGCTGGCTCGGGTACTCGTAGTCGAAGGTCAGGAGACAGCCTGGATCTATCGCCTCATCGCCCTTGGTGGCGATCCTTCTGTCCAGGCTCTCGTACTTGTCCCGGAGCGAGGGGATGGCAGCTATCGGCTTACCTTCCGTTCTGTCCGTTCTGTCGGTGATCTATGGGGATGAAGGGGCCCGCCCCAACCAAGACCCCTCGGAAGCCGTCCCGTGGCAGGTCCTACATATAAGTATAATAGGTGAAGAGGCGGCCAGTGTCAAAGACCAGCCCCGTGTATCTCCGCGGCACTTGCCACAGTGCACCGCATGGGGTAGACTTGTAATGGAGCCCAGGTTAGAATAGGTACCTATGGCACTGGAACGGGGAAACCCTGCCTCGGCCTCGCCGGTGAGCCTCGACGAAGTCCAGGCGCTTTTCAGGGACGCTATCGCGGCAGAACCGGCGATAACGTTGCTGAGAGGATTCAAATTGGATCTCTCGGGCAACCAGAACTTCCACAAGGTGTTCTTCTCGGTACGGTGCGACTGTGGCACTGCGGCGCTGCTGAGTGTGGAAGCCGACAGGTCCAAATCATTGCCCCAAATGAAGGAGGCCCTACCTGGTCTGGTGGGGCACCTGAAGACCAAGGCGCTGCGATTCCAGGAGATGTCCTGCGAGACCCATACACAGCTTCGAACCCGCGGCGGCTTCCACCCGCCACCCCAGTAGTTTCGGACCACCAGAAGAGCCGCGGGAACGTCAGTGGACAGGAGCCAAGCATGAAGCGAGAGCTTACGAATGAGGAGGCCTTGAAGGGAACAAAACGCTTCTCCGAGAAGTACGTGGAGCGTGGGCCCTACGAGTTCTTCCCCGATCCCGAGGTGGTAGAGCTGGTCCAGGTGGGCCTGGCAGAGAATCAGGTCAAATACGGGTACCGCTACTGCCCTTGAATGCCCCTAAGCGGCGATCCGGTCGAGGACCGCAAGAAGATCTGCCCCTGTGACCGACACCACGAAGACATCTCCCGTGATGGATTCTGTATTTGAATGTTCTTCGTCAGCGAAGAGTTTCTTCGCAAATATGAACGGGGTGAGGAGTTCGTGCAGACCCTAGACGAGGTAGTGAAGCCCGGTGAGGGGCTGTTCGATCAGCAGTACGAGTCGAAGGCCGACCGGAAGGGCAAGCAACGGACGACTGAAGAAGGAGATGCCCAGTAATGGATATCGTTGTTTACACCTCCGTGGGGTGAGGGCCCTGCCACATGGTGAAAGTGTATCTTTCACGGAAAGGGATATCCTTCACGGAGCGGAACGTTTCCCTCGAAGAGGACGCCAGGGAAGACCTGTTGGCACTTGGGCACCGCAGTACGCCCGTGACGACGATCAAGGACCAGAAGGTGGTGGGCTACAGTCCGCCCAAGCTTGACGCCGCGCTACAGGCCGCTGGAATAATCTAGAGCGCACTCGACAGCCTGGATTCAATCGCCCAGGTGTGCTATCCGCAAAAGACAGGACACGCCGGGGTACCCTACCCTTGGGAACCGCCGATATAGGAAGCGGCCACCGCGCGCCGTCCGCTATGTGTGCCGACCAGAGCCCCGCCGCAGCATTCGCCCGACCCGTTTTCTGGCCCTGTTTACCGCATTTCCCTCCCGGCGCCACTCCGGCCCCGAACCGTTGCCCCCCACGGCGTCAGGCTCCCTATCCTCTTCCCTGCGATAGTAGTCATAGTACTGGTAACGGTAACGGTAACGGTAACGGCCGTACCCCATGCCCCCGCTCCTGACCTTGTTCACCACGTAACCTACAAGGGGCGTTCCGGACCTCTGAATCTGGTCGACTGCGTCGTGAAAGGTGTCGGCGCGGGTCCCGCCGGTGGTCACCACCATAATCACCCCATCCACCTTGGCAGCCAGGATCGCCGAGTCGGCTGCGGCCATCATTGGGGGGGAGTCCAACAGAAGATAGTCACAGTCGGACTTGAGCTCGTCGATGATCTGGTCCATCCTGGGGCTCCCCAGGAGGTCTGCGGGGTTGACTGGAACTGGTCCGCTGGCCAGTGCCCTGAGCGCGGGGATACTAGTGTTCCGCAGCTCGGACAAAGGGGATTGGCTGTTGGAGAGCAAAGTGCTGAGCCCCCCGCTTCGCCGGTCGAGGCCAACGAATCGATGTAGGCTGGGCCGGCGAAGGTCGCCGTCCACCATTATGGCCCGGCTTCCTCCCTGGGCCAGCACAGCTCCCAGATTGGCGACTACCGTACTCTTGCCCTCCCGTGGCCCCACACTCGTTATCATATAGGCGTTCCCAGGATTCGACGCCGCCACGAACTGAAAGCCGGTACGTACCTGGCGAAACATCTCCGAGTAGACCGAACTCGGAAGCGTATTGACCACCAGGGTCCCTTCGGAGACCTCTTTGAGGGGCCACTGAAATACGACGCCAACCAGCGACGGCAGCGACAGGTTCAGGTCGGTCGCCCGAAACAGTCGATCGACCTGGTCCACCGTTTTGATCTTGTTGCCGGAGTGCTCCAGCAGGAACGCCAGGAGTACACCCACCAGCAGACCCAGGAATCCACCCAGCATCACGTTTCGGCGCGTAGAAGGACGCACCACCGCTGTAGCGCCGTCAATCTCCGCCGGGGTTATAATGGTCATGCTCCCCAGCGTGGCGAGCTGGGCCTCCCGCAACGCCGTCGTATCGATCCCCTGGGCCTCGGCCGCCAGCTCCAGGACCCGTATCTCCGTCAGCCTGGTCGTCCGTCTGTCCTGTATGAATGCCTGGGTCAATGTATCCGCGATCACGACAGGCGTCTCGGGATCGTCACCCTGGACCTGTACATCCAACAGAGGCGTGCCCGACCGGACAGATATGCTCAATCCCTTGCCGAGTCCCTCCACGTCTTCTGGGAGACCCAGTTCGTCTATAACCATCCGAAGAAGCCGGGGGCTGCGCAGCAACTCGCGGTAGGTCGACACCAGCGCCCCGCTTGCCTGCACATCGCTTAGGCCGAGTGCCCGGCCACTACCCGATTCCTGGATGAGGATAGTCGCCTGAGCGCGGTACACCGTGGTCTTCGTCAGGGTACTGTACGTGTACGCAGTCGCGACCGACAGCACTGCCACGACCACAATAACCCACCACCAATGGATGATTACGCCCAGGTACTTGAAAAGGTCCAGCCCTTGTTCGCTGTCGTCCATCCCCTATCTCTTACAACACTTGATGCCCGTCTACAGGCCAACGCCAACTATGTTACACTATCTTCCGTATTCGTGCTAGCCATTTTGGGAGCCTCAAGGGCGACCTTCGGGGCCGTAGGGTGGCACAGCAGCTACGGAAGACAGCGCAGGGAAGCGAAAGACCTGAAAGCCAGCGTGCGTCGGAGGATTCTCATCGGGGCCTCGTTGGGGTCGACCCTCGCGTGGATGGCCGGGCTCATGCTCATCGCCGCCTGGCGAAACCCGCGAGCCCCCAGCGTCGGGCCGGGCGTCGGCTCTACCCTGGAGCCCTTCCTGGCCCACCTGGTCCTCTTCGGGATACTGGGTATCCTGGTCACGTGGACTGTTTACTCCATCAAGGGTCGTCAGTTGGCGTTGCCCGCTGTAATCGCAGCTTCTCTGATGGGGCTGGCATGGGGTGCGGCGACCGAGGGGTACCAGAGGTATGTGCCGGGCAGGGAACCTTCCATTGCCGATGTGCTCACCAATCTGGCAGGCGCCATCGGTGGGGCACTCCTTGCCACCGCCCTGATACAAATCTTGAGATCCGGGGCGATCCAAGGGAAGCTGCGGGGTTGAACAGCATGCTGGTCACGGGAGGCTCCGGCTTTCTGGGCATGGCCCTGGTACGGCGGCTGGTCGCAGACGGCCATCGCCCCAGGGTATTGGATATCCACGAACCCCCGAAGTCCCAGCTCGATGCCCGATTGGAGTTTATAAGGGGCGACGTCAGGGACCCCCAGGTGGTGGGTAGGGCCTGTCTCGGCGTGGATACGGTGTTCCATCTTGCGGCGGCGGTGCTCCCCACCCGGGGCAAGAAGGCTTACGTGTCCACCAACGCCGGAGGGACCAACAACGTCCTCCAAGCATGCCTCGATAACGGGGTCAGGCAGATGGTACACATTTCCACGAGTGCTGTGTACGGCATGCCCCACAACCTGCCCGTCACCGAGGATACCGAACTCCGGCCTATGGGATACTATGGAAACGCCAAGTTCCGCGGGGAGGAGGAGATCCGCCGGTACCGAGAACGAGGCCTGCGGGTGTGCATCCTCAGGCCCAGGACGATCATCGGCACCGAGAGGCTGGGAATTTTCCACATACTCTTCGACTGGATAAAGAGGGGCAAACGCGTACCAATCATTGGTCGTGGCGATAACTTATTCCAGTTCATCAGCTCCCGGGACGTAGTAGAGGCATCGCTCCTGGCTGCGAAGGTGGAAAGCAATGACGATTTCAACATCGGAGCAGAAGAGTACTCGACGGTGCGGGCAGACCTGGAGGCCCTGGTCCGGCACGCCGGATCGGGCTCCAGGGTCTTATCCGTCCCGGCTCCCCTCGCAAAGACCCTGCTCCAGGCACTGGACCTGCTGAGGCTCTCGCCGTTGATGGACTGGCAGTACAAGGTGGCTGACAAGCCCTTCTATTTCGACATATCCAAGGCCAAGGCCCACCTTGGCTGGCAGCCCCTCGACAGCAACGTGGCCATGTTCACCAACTCCTACGACTGGTACATCGAGCACTTCGAGGACTCTCCCGACGCTTATGGCTCAACCCACCGTCAGGCCGTCCGCCAGCGGGCGCTCGGGCTGCTCAGGAGATTCCTCTAATCCGAACCGCACACACCAGCGATGAGGTAAGGCACAAGGGCATTGAGAGTCGATCTTCACATGCACACGGCCTTCTCCCGGGACTGCGATACCCCCCCGAAGGCGGTGGTACGCCGGTGCCGGGAAGTGGGGTTAAACTGCATCGCCGTTACGGACCACAACAACATCCGGGGCGCGCTGGAAGTGCGGGAGCTGGCGGATTTTCCCGTGATAATCGGGGAAGAGATCATGTCCAGCCGGGGCGACATTATAGGGCTTTTTCTGGAGGAGGAGATACCTCCCGGTCTGTCCCCCGTGGAGACAGTGGGCCGCATCAGGGGACAGGGTGGGGTCGTAATGGTGCCCCATCCAGTAGACGCCATCAGGAGGGGCCCCCTCGACCCCGAGGCCCTACGGACGATATCAGCCGACGTAGCCCTTATGGAAGTCCTCAACGCCCGCACCATCCTCCCCCGGGACCTGGAGAGATGCCGCCGCCTGGCCCAGGAGATGCACATCACTCCGGTGGCCGTAAGCGACGCCCATACTCCGGGGGAGTTGGGCTCCGCCTACACGGAGATAGAAGGCTTCGACGGGTCGGCGGATTCCCTAGTGCACGCCCTCAGGACAGGCCGGCGGGCCGGGCACCGGTCCACACCCCTGGTACACGTGATCACCGCCTACGTCAAGGTGAAAAAGCGCTTCCTGCCCGGGCCTGCCCGCTCCGCCAGATGACAGCCCTGTGGCGGAGGCGAGAATCCCGCCGGGGGAGCACCCTACCCCGCAGGTACTCCGCTTGTTTGCTGTCCTGTCCAGCCTGATCCAGTCCACGACCGGATTCTCCCAAGTTCAGGCCCCCCTCCGGCTTTATCTACCGGCGCATCTGGAGTAGGATATATTACGTCACTCTCTACATAGGAGTTCCGGTGAAAGCTCTGATTACCGGCGGGGCGGGCTTCATAGGCTCCCACTTGTCCGAGGAGTTGCTGGGTAGGGGCCAGGAAGTCATCGCCTTCGACGATCTGTCGACGGGGAGCCTGGACAATGTGGGCCACCTCAGCTCCCTGCCGGGGTTCGTCTTCTTCAAGGGCAACATTCTGGAACCTTCCCATTCCTCCCGTCTGATGGACGGCGTCGACGTCATATATCACCTGGCCGCAGCGGTAGGAGTAAAGTACGTCCTCGATCATCCCCTGGCGGCGCTGGAGACCAACACCCGGGGTACTGCGTGCGTGCTCAGCCTCGCCCACAGCCACGGCAAGAAGGTGATCCTGGCCTCCAGCTCCGAGGTGTACGGAAAATCGGAGAAGGTCCCCTTTCGGGAAGATGGCGATTCCGTCCTGGGGCCCACGTCGGTGAGCCGGTGGGGGTACGCATGCGCCAAAGCCCTGGACGAGTTCATGGCCCTGGCCTACCATCGCGAAGAAGGTCTGCCCATCGTGGTGCTGCGCCTTTTCAACACAGTGGGATCCAGGCAGTCGGCACACTACGGGATGGTGCTGCCACGTTTCGTCGCGCAGGCACTGGCAGGCGAACCCATCACCATTTACGGGGACGGCGAGCAGACTCGCTCCTTCACCTACGTTAAGGACGTGGTCAGAGCTATGGCGGACATAGCGATGGTGCCCTCCGCCGATGGCCAGGTGTTTAACGTGGGTAGCGAAAGGGAGATTACCATCAACGAGCTGGCGGAACTCGTCCGGCGGGTCCTCAACCATGACTCGGAGACGGTCCACCTCCCCTTCTCTGAGGTCTATGGACCCGGCTTCGAGGAGTCGAGGAGGAGGCGCGCCGACATCTCCAAGATACAGAAGTACATCGACTACCACCCTGACACCGACCTGGAGACAGTAGTGAGGGAAATCGCCGGCACTCTATCCCACAACGAGGTCCGTAGATGACAGATCGGGCCGACGACCTCCAGCCCGCCGGGCCGGCGCCGGGCGGCGACGCAGTCCCTCCTTCCAGCCCGCTGGCCGAGCGGATCAGGGATCGAAGGGCCGGGGTGGGTGTCATAGGGCTCGGCTACGTGGGGCTGCCCACCATGGCAGCCTCAGCCGCGGCCGGATTCCAGGTAACCGGGATCGACATCGACCCGGCGCGGGTGGCCCAGGTCAACGCCGGCCACAGCTACATAGACGACTTGGCAAGCGACGTCCTCGCCCCCCTGGTAGAGACTCAAAAGGTGTCCGCCACCACCGACTACGCGGCTGTGGCGGACATGGATGTCATCGTCATCTGCGTGCCCACCCCGGTGAGCAAGTACAGGGAGCCGGAGCTGGGCCCCTTGCTCGAAACTGTATCATCCCTGGCGGAGAACATGCACGGTGAGCAGCTGGTAATCCTCCAGAGCACCTCCTTCCCCGGGACTACCGAAGAGATGGTCCTGCCCCAGCTTCAGAGGGCCGGCCGCCTGGCGGGCAGAGACTTCTATCTGGCCTTCTCCCCCGAGCGCATAGACCCCGGGAACCCGGAGTATTTCATCCACAATATCCCAAAGGTGGTCGGTGGGGTGACACCTCGCTGCACTGAGGTGGCCAGCGAGTTCTTGTCCAGCATCGTGGAGCGGGTGATTCAGGTTAGCTCACCTAAGATCGCTGAGATGACCAAGCTTCTTGAGAACATCTTCCGGAGCGTCAACATAGCCCTGGTCAACGAGCTGAGCCAGGTCTGCCACAGGATGGACATCGACATCTGGGAAGTGGTCCGCGCAGCCAGCACCAAGCCCTTCGGGTTCATGCCCTTCCACCCGGGCATCGGCGTGGGCGGCCACTGCATACCGGTGGACCCCCTCTACCTGTCATGGAAGGCTAAAGAGTACGATTTCTACGTCAATTTCATAGAGCTGGCGGCAAGGACCAACGACAACATGCCCTACTACGCCGTGTCCCGGATCGTTGACATACTGGGCGATCGCGGCAGGGCCCTGAAGGGCGCCCGGCTGCTGCTCCTGGGGGTCACCTTCAAGAGAGACATCGGCGACAGTCGTAACTCTCCGGCTCTCCGGGTGGCGGAGCTCCTCCAGAATAGGCACGCCACCATAGAGTATAGCGACCGGCACGCACCAGAGATATCCCTCGGGGGATGCCTCCTGAAGAGTGTAGAGCTGTCGGAGGCGACCCTTCAGCGCCAGGACGCTACCATCATCCTGGTCGATCACAGCTACTACGATCTGGAGACCATAGTTCGCAAGAGCAAGCTGGTCATCGACGCCAGGGACGCCACCCGGTCCCTGGGGCCCAGGCCCACGGTGGTTAGACTCTAGGTGAGTAGCACACGGGTGGTGCCATTCGAGATTTGCCACGAGGAGCGCCCATGCGGGAAGAAACGACAGCCCACGGCCAGCTAGACCAGGCGCAGCCCCAGCCCAGCCTCGCGGCCCCGGCCTGGGTGTACGGCAAGGCGGCCGGGGCCCATCGAGCTGGCGCCACCCTGGAGCCCGACGCGGCCCAGGCGAAGGAGTCGCTCCTCAAGAGGCCCTTTGACCTATTCGTGGCCGCTGTCGGCCTGTTAATCGCCTCACCTCTCTGGCTGGTGTTCTCCGTCGCCATAAAGCTGGAGGACAGGGGCCCCATACTGTTCGTGCAGGACCGGGGGGGAAAGGACAAGACCCGCATACGGGTGTACAAGTTTCGTACCATGGTCCCCAACGCCATCGAGAAGTTCGGCAACATCCAAGCCCAGGAACACGACCCCCGGGTGACGAGGGTAGGACGCCTGCTGAGGGCCACCAGCCTGGACGAGATGCCCCAGCTCTGGAACATAGCCCGGGGAGATATGAGCTGGGTCGGGCCAAGGGCCCTCCCCATAGATGAGGCCCAGGTGCACGAAGAGGGAGACCTGCCAGACGAGGCCATCCCGGGATTCGAGGCCAGGTCCAGGCTGCGTCCGGGGCTTACCGGCATCGCCCAGATATTCGCGCCCAGGGACATACCGAGGCAGCAGAAATACCGATACGACGCCATCTACGCCACCAGCCAGAGCCTCTGGTTGGACATCCGCCTGATATTTATCTCCCTGTGGATCACCCTACGGGCCAGGTGGGAGGCCAGGGAGAAAAAGTACTGACCTGGGGGCGCTCGGACCGAGGGCCCAGGGCGTCGCCCGCTAGACCGTCAACACCACCTTGACAACGTTGTCCAGGCGCTCCTCGTACATCTGGTAGGCCCGGCTCACGTCGGCGGCGTTGAAGCCCATGCGGTGGGTCACCATGCGGGCGGGGTCCACCCATCCACGCTCCCTCAAATCCACGATTGTCCTGATGTGGGCGGTGGGGTCGCCGCTACGGGCCCCGCTGGTGGGGATTATGGTGGGCTGCTTATCGAACCAGAGCCGGGTGTCCACTGGATTTACAAGGTTACTCTGCATCCCGAACACGATCACCGTTCCCCACAGCTTCACCAGCCGGAAAGCCATGTTCATGGTGTCGTTGTATCCGGCCGCCTCCACGGTGATGTCGGGGTCCTCCCCGCGGGTGATCTCTCGCACCGCCTCCACCAGGTCCTCCTGGCTAGGGTTGACGGTGTGGGTGGCCCCGAACTCCCTGGCGTACTCCAGGCGGTAGTCCAGTAGGTCCACGGCGATCACCTGGCGGGCCCCCAGCTTCGCCAGGAGCATCGTAAAGGAGAGGCCGATGGCGCCCTGGCCCATGATGAGCACGCTCTTTCCCAGCACGTTGCCCATCTTTTGCACCGCGAATAGCACGGTGCCCGAGGGCTGGCACATGACCCAATCCGACAGATCTCCGTGGTCGGGCAGAAGCGCCATACGGCCCGGCTTCGACGCGATGTACTCCACGAGGCCACCTTGCTGGTTCGTAGGGAGAACGATGACCCGCTGCCCCTCCTGGAACTCGTCGGTGCGGCTCTCCACCACCACACCCGCACACTCGTGGCAGGGCTTTCCGAATACGAGCGGGTACTCCTCCTCCGGTTGGAGAGGTCCGTACCCGTGTCTTATGTCACTGCCACAGATGGACAGGCTCTGCAGCTTGATAAGGCACTCCCCGTCTACCGGGGCGGGCGTCTCCACATCGATGAGCTCGAACCGCTTGGGTCCAACTAGCTGTGCCGCTTTCATATCTGGCACTCACCTCCCATAAAGACTTGGGCTAAACGCTCCCCTTGCCCACGGCTTCTACGCTGGTACAAAATAACCTATCAGAGGCGCCCTGGCAACCCCGGCCGGGCCCCGGCCACCCCTTCCGACGCTCCGTTGACTTCCGGGATACCCTGCCCTACACTCCTTGCATCGGATGATACCCGATGGGAGGTAAGGGATGGCCATTCCCAACAGCACCCTCAAAGCGATAGTGCGCGATTACCACGGGATCGAGCTCTCCGACGAGGAGCTGGAGATCATGCGTCCGGAGCTGGACAACTACATGGCAGAGTTGGAGAGGCTCCGCGAGCTGGACCTGTCCGACGTGTTGTCGGCCCGTCTCGTCCGGGCTCAGGAAGGGGGCCAGTCCTGACGGCGGGCCCAGAGCTGGCAACGCTCACCATCTCCGAGCTGGCGCTGAGGATCAGGGCGCGGGAGGTCTCGCCCGTGGAGGTGACGGAGGCGGCCCTGGCCCAGGCGGACCGGCTCCAGCCCACCCTGAACTCCTTTATCACGATACTCCACGAGCAGGCGCTGGAGAGCGCCAGAGAGCAGGAGGAGGCCCTGGCAACGGGGGAGTACCGGGGCCCGCTCCACGGCATCCCCATCGGCATCAAAGACAACATCGCCACCGGCGGCATCCGCACTACGGTGGCATCCAAGGTGTTCGCGCAGCACGTCCCCGAGGAGGACGCCCACGTGGTCGCCCTTTGCAAACGGGCTGGGGCCATCATCCTGGGGAAGGAGAACCTGGAGGAGTTCGCCGCCGGGGTGACCTCCAACAACCCCCACTACGGGGCGGTCCACAACCCTTGGGCTTTGGACCGCGTCCCGGGCGGCTCCAGCGGAGGAGGCGGCGCCAACGTGGCGGCATGTGTCACTTACGCTTCCCTGGGCACCGACCTGGGCGGATCGGTACGTGTGCCCGGGTCCTTCTGCGGCGTCGTGGGGCTCAAGCAGACCTACGGTCGAGTAAGCCAGAGAGGGCTCCTGGTGACCAGCTTCAACGGCGACCACATCGGCCCCCTGACCCGGTGTGCCAGCGACAGCGCCCTGATGCTCCAGGCCATCGCCGGCTACGATCCCCTGGACCCCAGCACGGTGCCAGTCCCCGTGCCCGACTACTCCGCCGGACTGAAGAGAGGGTTGCGTGGACTGAAGATGGGGGTCCCTACCAACCACTACTTCGACATCCTCGATCCCGAGGTGGGGGACTCGGTGCAACGGGCCATCGAGGACCTTCAGGAGCTGGGAGTGGAGCGCAGGGATGTGGCCATACCCAGCATGAAGTACGCCGGGGCCCTGCGCATCATCATGATGACGGACAGCCTGGTGACCCACGAGCCATACATCAGCCGGCAGCGCCAGGACTATGGCCCCGACGTGAGATACCGGACCCTGGCTGGCCAGTTCACCCTGGGACGGGACTATGTAAAGGCCCTCAAAGTGCAACGCATGATAAAGGAAGACTACGCCCGGGTCCTCGAGGAAGTGGACTTCCTGGTGACCCCGACGGCCCCCGTCGCAGCGCCCCCCATCGGCGCCACCCATTTCAGCCTCGGAGGGCACGACTACAGGATCAGGGGACCTGGGTCGGGGATGTTAAGCAGGAACACGAGCCCCAGCAACGCCACCGGACTGCCGGCAGTGTCGGTGCGGTGCGGCTTTACAGAGTCTGGGCTCCCCATCGGCCTTCAGCTCATCGGACGTCCCTTCGATGAGGCCCTGCTTCTCCGAGTGGCCAGCGGCTACGAGGAAGTCGCCCCAGGCCGGGGACATATGCCCGGGTTGGTGGGGAAGGCATAGGCTACGGTCGAGGGACGACCTCCATAAAAGGAGACCTCTCTATGAGCACCCAGTGGGACCACCGGACGGCCAGGGTCAATGGGATAAACATACATTATGTCATCCACGGTCAGGGAACGCCTGTCATCATGGTCCACGGCTGGCCCGAGTTCTGGTATAGCTGGCGCAGGCAGATTCCCGTACTGGGGGAGCGCTTCCAGGTCATCGTTCCCGACATGAGGGGGTTCGGCTACTCGGACAAGCCCCTTTCCGGCTACGATACCCGCACCGCGGCCTCGGACATCTACGAGCTAGCGCGCAGCCTGGGACACCAGAAGGTCGCCCTGGTGGGCCATGACATCGGCGCCAGGATCTGCTTCCGCTACACCCTCGACCATGAAGAGGCGGTGGAGCGCCTCGCCCTCCTGGACGCCGCACCGCCCATCGAGCAGCTGGGGCCCCAGCCGCCCCAGGTAGCCCGCGAGCGATGGCATGCCCTCTTCCACGCCCAGCCCGATCTACCCGAACGGCTGGTGGAGGGTAACGTGGAGGCGTACTTACGCCACTTCTTCAGGGATTGGTCCATAAACAAGTACCTGTTCACCGACGATGAGGTAGCCGAATACGTGCGCGCCTACTCCCAGCCCGGCGCCCTGAGGGGTGGCTTCAGCTACTACCGCGCAGCCGCCTACGAAGACCCTCCCGACTGGCGGGCGGACGCGGAGCGTGTGCTGGCTACTCCCTTCTTATACCTGCTGGGGGCACGGCGAGCGAGGACCTCCGAGGCCCTGGGCACCGACACCGTAGAGTCCTGGGGAAAGATTTTCCCAAATATGCGCTGGAAGAACCTGGGGGAGTACGGCCACTTCCTCCAGACAGAGGCGCCGGACCTGGTAAACCGAGAGCTCCTCGACTTCCTGGGTGGGGGCGGGAGCTAGGCACCGCCACCCCCACGGCGCCGGGCACACACAGGCGCCCGGCTTTTGGCCGCTGCTAGGGCATCTTCACCACGCTGACCCGGTTATTGCCCCAGACGGCGATAAACAGGTTGCCGATGGCGTCCACCGCCACTCCCGAGGGTCCCGAGAGGGCAACGCTATCGGCAGGACCCTCCCCGCTGAAGTCTTGGCCCCCGCCGGCAACGGTGGTAATGACCCCAGTCTCCGCGTCCACACTGCGGATGCGGTCGTTGGCCCAGTCGGCGATGAACAGGTTGCCTCCAGAGTCCACCCCAAGCCCATGGGGACCATCAAGCATGGCCTCGGCGGCCGGTGCACCGTCGGGGGTGAAGCCGGACCTCCCGGTCCCCGCGACGGTGGTGATGATGCCCGTCCGGGCGTCCACCCGCCGCACGCGATGGTTGTCCAGATCACTGAAGAACAGGTTACCTGCACTGTCGAGGGCCACACCTACGGCCAGCATGAGCATGGCGCGGGTAGCAGGGCCCCCGTCGCCGCTGTAGCCATACTCCCCGTTCCCGGCCACGGTGGTTATGAACCCGGTCTCGGCATCCACTCGGCGAATGCCGTTATCTGTGTCGGCGATGAACAGGTTGCCGGCGGCGTCCACGGCCATGCCCTCGGGCTCGAAGAGGGAAGCGCTGGTGGCAGGACCACCATCACCACCGGAGCCCGCCCTACCACTGCCGGCCACGGTGGTTATTATTCCGGTGAGGGCATCCACCCTGCGCACGCGGTTATTGCGAGTGTCGGCGATGAACAGGTTTCCAGGACCGTCCACCGCCACACGCTTGGGGTCGAGCAGCAGGGCGCTGGTAGCAGGCCCACCATCGCCCCCGAAGCCGAGCTCGCCGGTCCCGGCCACCGTGCTGATGGTGCCGAGGGGTCGAGTCTGGGCATCCGGGCTGCCGGTCTTGGGGTTGGCGTCGGCGTGGGGGCCAGCCGGGGTGTGGGGACGGCCCGTGGAGTAGGGGTGGGAGTCGCAGGCGCCGGCGCCTGCGTCGTGGGAAGAGGTGTCGGGGTAGCGGACACCTCAAGGCCGGCACCGCCCCCACAGGCCGCAACGAGGGTGGCCGCAGCAAGGGCCAGACACCCGACCCGCTGCCGCAGGCGGGTCCAGCCACGAAGGGCTCCCACAGCGCTGGCCACGGACCTAAAACCGAGTCCGAACACTAGCGCGGACGGGCCACCACGTTCACGGTAACGCTGGGGGTCGCCACGGCGACCGAACCGTACAGCGGTCAACGCCGCTTGTAGGTCTCCACCAGCTCCTGGGCCTGGTCGTCGTCCGGCCCGGTGAGGTCGAAGCTGAGTTCGACGGCATCGTAGACCGACAGGCTCTCGTGGACGGGTGGGGCCTCGGTGTCCCTGGACGCCTCCACAGCCACGTCAGTCCACGTCAGGGACATCTGGGACTCCCGTGCCAGCCTTTCCAGCATGTTGACGGCGCAGGCCGCGATGCCCGAGAGAAACGCCTCTCCGGCACCGATCTCCTCCTCGGGGCCCCCGTTGTACAGGTAGTCGTCCACGACGAAGTGGTGGTTGCGGGCGTTGCACAGGGCCCGCCCGGGCGTCCCACTGCTGTAGGAGCGCACTCTGGTCGTTCTGATCCGGTCCGCCATGGCACACCTCCCGATAACGTAGCCGGCCGACAGACTGTCCCCGGAGCCCCACGACCGAATGGCAATTGGAGGGATTGTACCACCGGGACGGAACGGCCATCAACTGAGGCTCTATCGGGGCGAGAACCCCTGGGCCGCCGAATCCCACCCTCCTTGATTACCCAGGACTAGATACGTCCGCCTATAGCTCGTCGATGAACCGCGAATAGTTCTCCGTGCCATTCCACTGCACCAGCATCCCACCATCACCCACCATGGCAACGTCACCGGACTCTTGTAGCAGCTCCACATGGCTTATCACCTCTGTGAAGGCCAGGTGGAAGTTGCGCCCGTCGAGCATGAGCCTGAAGAAGAGCCGCCTCGTGATGGTCTCCAGGTCCAGGGTCCCCTGTCGCAGCAGCCCAATCAGGTCCCCACAGCGCTCCCGGTGGTGTTCGACGATCTCCCCGGCACGGTGGAGGCCCACCAGGTTGAACTTCCCCTTGTGGAATGCCCGGTGGGCGGGAAGCACGGTCACTTCCTCCCCCAGCCCCGAGACGGCTTTCAGGGACCGCAGGTACACCTTGAGCCCGAAGTACCCGTTATCCGTGCGATATCCATCGGGCAGGGCGTCCCGGAAGCTATTGTAGCTGAGGCCGATGCTGGGATGGGGCGTCACCCCGGGGAGGATGTGGTCCCCCGTGAACAGCACCCGCTGGTACAGTATGCAGAGCTCGTCGGGCGAGTGGCCCGGAGTGTAATAGAATCTCAGCCCTTGGGAGCTAAGCCCGTCGGTGATCAGTTTGGTTACTTTGACCTGGCGTCCCATCTCCTCGTACTTCTTTATCTGGTGCACCAGGACCTCGTCCTCCAGCGGTACAAAGCCGCTGAACCTCTTGCGGACCTCGACCTCCCTGCTCGAACGGCCAACCCCCACCAGGCTGCCGTAGACCTCGTGGGCCCACAGCTCCGCCCCGCTCCGGGCCAGGACGTCCAGGCAACCCCCGTCGTGGTCGATGTGTCCGTGGGTGATGACGACCCGGCCAACGGCGCCCAGGGAATACCCGATATGTTCCAGCCCCTCCTCCAGGTACCCCGCCCCGCCGTGGCACCCGGTATCGATCAGCGTCAGCACGTCCCCCTCGACTACGTAGCACCAGGTCGGACCGAGGGGTGTGCTCCATCCCTGGGGCACGCCGATACCGTACACCACGGGCCCGTCGGCAGGGACGTACTTCACCACCATGCCGTTGCCCGAGTCGTCGCCAGCCTTTATAGTATCTGGACTCATCTTTCCAACCTGTAGGGGGTTCAGAAGGACTGGGGCGGGCCCTGGATGGGCGGTGGGCTCCGGAGCCACCACCGTGTCCCACCCACCGGCTACTAGTATTGGACGGGAAAAGCCCACCCGGTGTCAAGGGCCGGGCGGGGAACGTGGTGAGCGCTGCCAGCCTTGACACTACCTTCGCCCGTCGACTATCATCGTCTCCAAGCGGCTTGGGCAGCCGCGCTCTTGCCGGCCCCGACAAGACCCGAGACCCCAGGCACGGGGCCACCAGCAGATTCGGGAGGTCGGCGTGCGATACGTGGTCAACTGGCCGGCGAGACTCGAGGAGATGGCCTCCTTTGTGGGCCTGACCGACCAGGACCGCGATCTGATCCAGGCAAGCTCGACCGTCGTTATGGAGCACGCTCAGGCCCTCACCGACGCGGTCTACGATCACTTCCTGACGTTTCCCCAGGCGCGGAGGTTCTTCGTTACCGGCTCCGGCGAGGTGGACCAGGAGCGCCTGGCCAGGCGGAAGCACACCCTGGTCCGCTGGCTCAGGGATACCGCATCGTCTCCCCTGGACGAAGGCTTCGCGGTATACCTGCTGGCCATGGGCGTAAGCCACAGCTATCCGCCGACCCACCGGGCCCACCTGGGGCCGGTGCCGTCCCGGCTCATGATCGGGACCATCTCCTTCGCCCAGACCGCCATCTCCGAGCTGCTGCAGAGCAAGATGGAGGACGCCGACCGGGCGCTCCGTGCCAGCACCGCCTGGAACAAGCTACTCATGGTAGAGCTGGACGTGCTACTGGCCGGCTACTCGGCCGAACTCGTGGACGGCGCGGAGTGATCTTTGCCGCCCGCCCGCCACATAGTTCGGGACGTGGTAGGTCCGGCCAGCCCAGGCGGCGCCTCTAGAGTGGGGCTGATGGGGCAAGGATACCCCTACCCGTCCTGGGACTCGGGGGAGTAGTAGGTGGCCTCGCCCTTCGACACAGGACGCGCCCTAGGCGCCCGGTATCTTCCCGCCCTACAGTCCCTCGAGTACAGGAAGCTCTGGTCTGCCTCACTGTGTTCCCAATCTTCGGCCTGGGCCCTCATAGTGGCCCGGGCCGCCCTCGTGCTCGAAATCACCGGCTCTGCCGCGTGGACCGGATATGTCACCTTCGCCGCCATGATCCCCTCGGTGCTGGTATCCCCCCTCGCGGGCTTCCTGGCGGACCGATTCGACCGCCGCACCGTCCTGGCCTACGCCTACGTGGTGAACCTCTCCCACAACCTGCTGCTGGCGATCCTGGTGGCGTGGCTGGGGGTCGAAAGGATGGAAGCGTGGTGGATCTTGCTCCTGGCCGTCGTCAACGGCTCCTCCAGGACCACGCAGATGCCTTCGGCCCAGGCGCTCCTGGCCAACACCATCCCCAGGGAACGGCTGTTCAACGGAGTGGCGCTGTTCCAGGTGACCCAGCAGGGGTCCCGGTTCGTCGGCCCATTCCTGATCCTGGTGGTGCTCTGGACTACCGGCCATCAGGAGTGGGTGTTCTTTGTCTGCGCGGCCCTGTACGCCGTTGGGCTGAGCCTGGTCCTGACCATCAAGACCTCCTCTAAAGGGGTCGTTGAGTCGGGCAGAGGCGGAGGCGTGATGCTCCGAAACGTGACCGCCGGACTCGGCTACATGTATCACCACCCCCTTGTCCTTTCCATTGTGCTGTTGGTGGTTGCCCACTGTGGTCTGGTCATGTCCTTCGAGTCCCTCTTCCCGGTACTGTCCCAGGACAAGCTGGGGATGGAAGGTGGCATGGGCATATTGGGCGGGGCCAGCTACCTGATGGTAGGGTTCGGAAGCGCGGCCTTCGTGACGGCGCTGGCCCTCGCGGGGGTGCAGGGGGAGCGGACCAGGGGGCAGCTGTTTCTCTGGCTGGGGGTGCTGAGCGGAGTTACACCGGTAGCCCTGGCCATGTCCCCCAACCTCCCGCTGGCGGTGCTATCGGCTGCGGGCATGGGGATGTCCCAGGGGGGGTTCATGACTCTGACCCACGCGATGCTCCAGTCCATCGCCCCCGACGCCATCCGTGGGCGGATGATGGGCGTTTATAGCTGGCACATTCAGGGGTTTATGGCTGGCTTTAACCTGATCAACGGCAACCTGGTAGCCTTTACCGGGCTTACGGCACCCATCGTACTCGGCGCCGGCGGCCTCGGCTTCCTCCTGGTGATGGCCTTCAGCTTCGGGGCACTATCCCTTCGCCATCTGTACGGCAGCGGCGTCCCAGCGAGGGCGCACTCCTCATAGGCCAGGCATCTGTACGGCAGCGGCGTCCCGGCGAGGGCGCACTCCTCATAGGCCAGGCATCTGTACGGCAGCGGCGTCCCGGCGAGGGCGCACTCCTCATAGGCCAGGCATCTGTACGGCAGCGGCGTGCCCCAGCCGGCTCGACACTCCGGGTGCCAATTACCGCCCTTGACATGGAACGGTTCTATTTACCGGAAATCTCCCTCGGACTATAATGGGCAGGGACATCCGGAAGGAGGCGAGCTATGGAGATAGGCGGCGCCAGGGTCCATGCCGGAACGGTGAATTTTGCCCTCTCCCACCGATACCTGGACGGGGGAAGAGCGGGCTCCATGACCGCGGACCAGGGGGTGTGTATCCAAGTGGTGGGACAGGTGGGGGACAAGGAGACTGAGCTTCTGCGGTTCGACTGTTTTGACCAGGCACCCCACTACCACTACGGCCCCGAGAGCAAGAACGAGACATTCATGATGGACAGGACCACGGCGGGCAACCTGATAGGCTGGACCGTCGAACGGCTCCGGGAGAAACTTCCCGTCATGCTCACCAGGGCGGGCTATCAGGAGGTCGCGGACAGCCTGGACGCGGACCTGGTGGCGTCGAAGCTGGGAGAGGTCGAGACCATCGCCCGCGATATGGCCGCCCGGGAGAGAAACACCGTGAGCCACAACCGGGGCGACCTGGTCATCGAAGCAGGGAGTATCCGGTTCGGCCTGGAATACCGTACGCTGAAGGCCGACAGAGGGCAGGCAATCCACGTGCTGGGCGACGTGGCGGGCCAGGAGATAGAGCTCCTTGCTTTCGACTGCTTCGAGAACCAGCCCCACTACCACTACGGGCCCAGGAATAAGAACCGGCGAGTGTATTGGGACACGACGGTGGTGCCCGACACCCTGCGGTGGACCCTGGACCAGTTCAAAGAAGGGAAACTGGCGGCCATGATACGGAAGGCCGGCTACCCGGGTGTAGTGGCGGACCTGGACGAGGGGTTGGTCCGGTCCATCCTACCAGAGGTGGAGGCCCAGGCGCTCGCCATGGCAAGGGCCGGGGCTGGTCCAGAAGACATCCCCGCCAGCCCAGCGACAAGGACGAGGCGCGCACGGTAGATCGTCCTGCTCCTCCTTTGTTGGTGGGCCCAGTCACCCGGAGCCTGAAATGGACCCGGCGCGAGACCGGTCACACGCTGGTGACGTCGGCGGGGTAGTCCATGCCGATGTGTCCCTCGCGCTCCAGCTCCGCGTACTCCTCGTCGGACACTTTCAGCAGGGTCTTGTAGACGTACTCGTTGTCCTCGCCCAGGCGCACGGGGCCCCGTCGTATCCTGGGAGGAGTCTCAGGAAGTTTGAAGGGCGCTCCTGGATACAGATGGATGCCGCAGTCCTCCTGGTACGCCTCCTCGAACACCTCCCGCTCCCTCAGATGGGGATCACTGTACGCGTCCCTCTGGTCCACCACGGGGCCGGCGGGCACACCCACTTCCTGAAGGAGCCTCATAACCTCGTAGTTGCCGTGCTGGAGTGTCCACTCCCGGATGTGCCGGTCAAGGACATCGTGATTCTCGCGGCGCGAGGAGTGGCTGTCGTACCTCTCCTCCAGGCTCCAGGGAGGATCGCCCAGGACTTTGCAGAAGGCCCACCACTGGCGGTCGTCGTAGATGGTGATATTGACCCACCGCTCCTCTCCCTTACAGGGATAGCAAGCCTGTAGGGCGGCCGGGTGGCGGTTTCCGAGGCTGGTCTGAACGCGGCCGTTCATGGTGCAGTCCAGGATCGCCTCCCCGATATAGGGAAGGAAATTCTCCACCTGGGACAGCTCCACCATTTGTCCCCTGCCGGTCCTGCGGCGGTAGTGGAGCGCCGCCAGCGTGGCGAAGGCGGCGCCCGCCCCACCGGCGGCGTCGGCGGGAAAGGCCGCAGTGACCCCACTGGCGTCCATATCCATGTAACCCCGAAGAGAGTTGTGGCCCCCAACATCCTCGACCATCTGGCCCATCGCCCTGTAGTCCTTGTAAGGGCCGGTAGTCCCGAAGGCGGGCATCCGCACCATGATGATGTCCGGCCTGACCTCCCTTAGCGCCTCGTAGGTGATACCCAGCTTCTCCGCCGTCTCCGGCACATTGTTCTCGACCACCACGTCGGCTATCCGCACCAGCCGGTGAAACAGCTCCACGCCACGAGGCTGGCGCAGGTCTACCGTCATACTCAGCTTGTTGCGGGCGTGGGAGTTGTGCAGGGGCCATCGGTTCCACGGCCTCTCGCCCACCTGACGGTCCGGCATACCCCCCAGAAACATGAGAATGTTCCTGATCATATCCTCGGTGGGGTGGGCCACAATGCCACGGGTTATGGCGCCAAAGTACCGGGTAGATTCCACCCGGATGACCTCCGCTCCCAGGTCGGACAGCAGGGCAGTCGCGTAGGGGCCGGCCCATACGACGCCCAGATCAACGATCCTGACTCCATCCAGCGGAAGACTCGCCAACCTTTCCTCCCGTGGTTTCAGATTATCCCCTGCTCCTTGTACACGCCCACCTCCTCCTCACCGTACCCCAGCGCCCCAAGCACCTCCACGTTATGCTGCCCCAGGAGGGGAGCCGGGCGCCTTAGGCTCCAGGGCGTCTCACCCATGATAAAGGGGCGGCCCGGCATCACTACCTCCCCCGCCTCGGGGTGGTGGACACGACTGAAGGCCTCCCTCTGGACGAACACCGGATCGCGCAGCACTTCCTCAACGGTGTTCACCGGAGCGCTCAGGACCCTGAAGGCCTGGGCCCTCTGCCATAGCTCGACCTTGGTCTGCTCCAGGCACCAGCCCAAGAAGTAGGCCTCGAACTCCTCCTTCAGCTCAGGGTCAGTCTGGGCCTCGGGCGTATACCACTTGGGCTCCTTGAGGAACTCCGGTTCCCCCATCATACGGACCACCCTGGGGAAGTACACCATGCCTCCCAGCAGCTCGAAGTAGCCATCGAGGCAAGGGTAGATACCTATTGGATAACCGGCAACGCCCAGGGGGAGCCGATGGCTTATTTCGCCGGTATACTGGTGGCCCACCAGGGCCGAGGTGCGCCGGTCCTGGCTGCCCAGCTGGGTCTCCATGACGGACACGTCCACGTGCTGTCCGATTCCCTGGTACCGGGAGGCGAAAAAAGCGCCCATCGTGGCCACGGCCGCGATTACCCCCGCCTGGTAGAGGCCGACGTTTCCTCCCAGCTTGATAGGCTCTCGATCCTCCAGGCCCGTGGCGCACATCTCGCCCCCCATGCCGAAGAAGATTATCTCGGAGCCAAGGTAGTCTCTATAGGGGCCTGTCTGCCCGAAATTGGACACGGAGGTCATCACCAGGGAAGGTTTGATGGCCCTCAGCTCCTCGTAGCCCAGGCCGAACCGGGCCATGGTCCCCGGCCTGTAGCTCTCCACCACTATGTCCGCTTCCTTCACCAGCCTGTGGACGATACCCCTTGCGGCCTCGGTCTTGAGATTCAGGGTGATTCCCCGCTTGTTGGTGTTGAGCTGAAGGAAGAGGCCGCTCTTCTCGGGGTGAGGCAGGTCTTTGGGGAAGGGCCCCAGACGGCGGGCCCCGTCGCCACTCCCGGGCCGTTCCACCTTGACCACGTCGGCGCCGTAGTCAGCCAGCAGCTTCGTACAGTAGGGCCCGGATATGTAGTGGGTAAAGTCCAGGACCTTGACGTCGGATAGGGCCAGCTCACTCACCGGGCCTGCTCCTCTTCTCGCCCTACTCCCTGCCTTAGCCGGTCCTCGACCCAACGCCGGAGGTCGTTGAGGACCGGGGGCGCTACATAGAACACCTGAATGTCCGAAGGGAACTGGACACGGTGGTTGTCTCCTACCATCAGGAT
Organism: Dehalococcoidia bacterium; assembly: GCA_965247055.1. Lineage (GTDB taxonomy): Bacteria > Chloroflexota > Dehalococcoidia > Lucifugimonadales > JAGWBF01 > CBDFGE01. The sequence goes on along the minus strand of CBDFGE010000005.1, from coordinate 188,101 downwards.
AGCCGACTCCTCCTGGCCGAGGGTCTCGTCGATGCGGGAGGCGATGTGCTCGTACCGCTTGGAGGTGACCTCCAGGTAGGCCTGGAAGACGGTTGAGGAAGCTTTCTGGCTGACCAGCCCCAGAGAGAGGCAGCCCTGCCAGTCGGAGCTCTCCTCCAGCAGGGCCCAGTCCTCGGTGGACTCCAGGATGGCTCCCGCCTGGCACCTGCGGCTGATGAGCCGGTACCCACCGGGATTGAGCCCTTCTATCAGCTTCGCCCCCTCTTCGCCCGGGAGGTAGACCGTCTCGTGATAGATGCGGTTCACAGGGCCCAGCGCGGCCTCAAGGCGGGCTATGTGCTCCTCAGCCCCGTTCCAGTACTGTTCCAGCTTTTCCCGGAGGTCATCGGGCGGCTCGGGAGACACGAGGAACAGCGGCACCAGGTAGAGTTTGCGCCCCTTCCTGTACGCTTCCGCTTCCGGCTTCGATATCTTGCCCACCGGCGTGGACATGGGCCGCTACCTCTTCCTCGTAGACATCAGGGGCATTCTATCCCTAATTCCATCGGCGGGCAACTCGATCTGGGCTGGGGTAATTGGTCAGTTTGAACAATTGCTCAATTTGACGGATGCTCGAGGGGTCTGGCATGGGATGGACCCCGGGGCTCACGCCACGCGCACCAGCGTGGCCTCGTCCGAGGACCGCTGGATGGCGTCCAGAAGGCGGTGCCTCGCCAGGGCTGCATCGAAATCGGGCTGGGCATCCCTGCCCTCTCGAATGGCCTCACCCAGGTTCCTGTACATTTTGGCTACGTTCAAGGGAATCCCCCCGGGCACCTCCGCCGGGAGCCCCTCCGGCCTCTCCGGGACCGGTAGCTCTTCCTCCAGGTCTTCTTTGCCATGGGCGCCCCGGAGCTGGACTTTGACGAAGAAGGGGGTGGTGAAGAACTCGGCTGCCAGCGCACCACTCGTGCCGTAGACCTCCATCTTCCAGCCGGAGCCGTGCCACGGCACCGATCCCACATGGGCCGACACCACGACGCCGTTGGTGAGCACGCCGCTGACCAGCACGTTGTCGGGAGCGGTTGCCCTCGCCGTTTTTCCCGTCCCGGACCCCCACACCGGGACCCGGGTCTCGACCCTCGCGGAGATTTCCTTGAACTCCCCCAGACAAAAGCTGAGGACGTCCAACGAGTGCCCCGTGTGTACCGGGAGGGTGTTCATCCCATTTGCCCTGTCCGCCATCCAGAAACGGTCCGGACCCATCTGGAGGATGCCGGGGAAGAAGGACGTCAGGGTGCACGACAGCACGTCCCCCACATATCCCTGTGCCACCAGCTCCTTGAATCGCAGCAGCCCTGGGGCGGCCCGGCCCTGCAAACCCACCATGTGGCGCACGTCCTTGGACCGGGCCAGGGCGGCCATATCCTCCGCCTCTGCCAGGCTCGCGCCCAGGGGCCACTCGCAGTAGACGTGTTTGCCGGCTTCGAGGGCCACCATCACCATGGAGTGATGCAGGGGTACGCGGACACACACACTCACCATGTCTATATCGGGATGCCGTACCATCTCCCGGTAGTCGTGGAAGGCCAGTCGAGCCCCGCAGTGCCGGGCCGACTCCTCAGCCGTTTCCGGGTGGGCCGTGCACAGGCCCACTAGCTCGTATTCGGGCAGGGCCAGGAGGGCCGGGAGATGGGCCCTCATCCCCCATCCGTAGTGGACGCTGGCCCCGATGACTCCCACGCGGATCCTGTCCGCCGCCATAGGAATCCTCCTTTATACACGTATACACGCGATCATTCCTCGTCCTGCTCCGAGGGGGTAAACCCGAGGGACACCAACGTCTCCCTTAACGTATCCACCCACTCCTCCACCGGCTCTGTCCGGGGCACAATAATCTCGATCTCCCCCGTGGAGAGCCTCGCCACCGAGCCCGGATCCTCCTTGCCCAGCGGCACGCTGACGATCTCCCGGTCGATGCCCAGCTCGTCGGTGACGCTGAAGATGGCCTCCATCTCCCGCATACCTATAATGTCGTCTTCCATCCTCCGCCTGCTTTCCTTTCCCACCGAACTATGGTATGTTACGCAGCGAACGGCCGCCTTGTGCCGCGGGAAGAGATTAACACGAGACCCGCGGCGATGGCAACGGCTGGCCAGCAGGCCAGGCCGTCCGCCCCCTTCATGGCCCGGTCCGGAGGGACGTTGGCAGGCTCACCTCACGGCATAGAATACGGCTCCCACCGTCCCGTGGTTATGGCACGGAAGGGCATGGTATGCTCCGGGCACGCCCTGGCCTCCCAGGCCGGAATCGGCGTGCTGCGACAAGGCGGAAACGCGGTGGACGCGGCGATCGCCGTCGGTGCGGCCCTGAACGTGGTGGAGCCCAACATGTCCGGCATCGGAGGCGACGGCTTCATCATGGTTTACTGGAAGGAGACGCGGCAGGTGGCGGTCGTCAACGCCACCGGCGCGGCGCCCTACGCCGCCACCAGGGAGCGGTATCTTCCTGACGGGATACCCATGAATGGCATCTTCTCCGTGTCGGTGCCAGGCCTGCTGGATGGGTGGATGTCGGCCCACCGAAAGTACGGCAAGCTGCGATGGGAGGATGTCCTGGAACCCGCCATCGAACTGGCAGCTGACGGGTTCCCCGCAAGCCACGTCCTCGCCCAGGCCATCGCCGCCGAGCCCACGCTCCAGAGCTTTCCCACCTCGAGGGCGGTGTTCACCCGGGACGGGCGCCCCCTGCGGGCCGGCGAGGTCCTCCGGCAAGCGCACCTCGCCCGCACCTTCCGCACGATCGCCTCCGAGGGCACCGACGCCCTGTACCGGGGCGAGGTGGGGCGGGCCCTGGGCAGGTTCAGCCAGGAGCAAGGCGGGCTGCTGACGCTCAAGGACCTGGAGGACCACCACACCCGGTGGCAGGAGCCAATCTCCACTACTTACCGGGGATACTCGGTACACGAGGCTCCCCCCAACTCCAGCGGCCACGTCCTCCTCCAGGAGCTGAACATGGTGGAGACCCTGGACCTGAGGGCCCTGGGCTGTAACTCGCCGGAGAGCATCCACTGGATGGTGGAGGCGAAAAAACTGGCCTTCGCCGATCGGGAGGCGTACATGGCCGACCCCGAGTTCGTCGACGTGCCCCTGGCCGGCCTCCTCTCCAAGGAGTACGCTAGAGAACGGGCGGCACTGATCGACCCGGAGAGGGCCACCCCTCGGGTACGAGAGGGAGACCCACCGCGGCATCATGCCGAGGAAGGGGCAGGAAGGGGGGTCAGGGTGTCCGGGGAGCGGGAGGATACCACCTGTTTCTGCGTCGTCGATAGATGGGGCAACGCCGTCTGCCAGATCCAGAGCCTCCAGAGTAGCTTCGGCTCTGGACTTATCGCCGGGGACACGGGAATCCTGCTCAACAACCGCATGACCTACTGGCACCTTGACCCGGACCACGTGAACTGCCTCATGCCCGGAAAGAGGGTACGCCATACCATGAACCCGGTGATGGTCTTCGAGCCCGGCTCCGGTGATCTGGTCCTCGTGTGCGGTACCCCTGGGGCCGATACCCAGGTGCAGACCAACCTGCAGGTCATCACCCATGTCCTGGACTTCGGGATGACGGTGGCCGAGGCCGTGGAAGCCCCCCGATGGCGCCACATGCAAGACCCCACCGAGTCCACCCTGCCCCACACCTGCACCGACGAGCTTCAGCTTGAAGGACGTTTCCACGATCACGCACGTGAGGGTCTCCGCCGCCGTGGCCACTCCCTGAACATACTGGCCGACTGGGACGGGGCGGGCAGCGAGATGATGATCCAGGTAGACCCACGCACCGGTGCCCTGTTTGGCGGGGCCGATCCCCGCCGCGATGGCTACGTCGCCGGCTGGTGAGCCGGCGACAGCGGCTTTGGCGACACAAAGGTTGGCGGCAGGAGGAGGGCCATGACTTTCGGATTCACCCTTTCCCCCCGGGGACCGTTGGCGACACCAGAGAACCTCCGGGCAATGGCGACCCGTGCCGAGGAGCTGGACTTCGACCACATGTGGATGGGCGACCACATCGTCATGCCCACCAGTATCGCATCCCACTATCCTTACTCCCCGACGGGGGCCGCGCCCTTCGACCCAATGCAGCCGTGGTGTGAGCCCCTCTCGACCCTTAGCTACCTTGCCGCGTGCACCCAACGCATCAAGCTGGGGACCCACGTGCTCGTCCTACCCTACCGGGACGCCGTCCTCACGGCGAAGATGGTCGCTAACCTGGACTACATCTCCGGAGGCCGCTTCATCCTCGGGACGGGGGCGGGATGGATGGAAGAGGAGTTCGTGGCGCTGGGGCTGGACACCTACGCGAACAGGGGCAAGGTGACCGACGAGGACATCCGGGTGTTCAAGGAGCTGTGGACCAGCGAGAACCCGGAGTTTCAGGGGCGCTATTACCACTTCTCCGGGATCACACTCTACCCCAAGCCGGTCCAGAAGCCACACCCGCCCATCTGGATAGGGGGGCATAGCCCCGCGGCCATACGCCGGGCCGCCCGGCTGGGAGATGGCTGGCTGCCCATCGGCCTCGCGCCCCCCGCCGAGCTGGAGCCAGAGGAGATGGCGGACCTCATCGACCAGGTCCGGGACATGTCCGAGGCCGCGGGGCGTCCCCGGGAGGCGGTGGACATCGCCTTCAGCGCCGGGCTCTCCTTTAGCTCCCCACAGTCAGGGCGCAGGCCCACCCTCACGGGCACGCCCGAGCAGGTCGGGGCCGACATAGTGCTCTACCAGCAGGTTGGCGTGGAGCACTTCATATTCGGATTCGAAGGGGCGAGCCTCGAGCAGAAGCTGGAGAACATGGAGCGGTTCACAAGAGAGGTCAAACCCCAGCTGACGTAGCGGCACGCTTGAAAACCCCGTGCGTATCTGTCAAGATATAAGCCATGAGAGTAGGAGCGTTCGAACTACACGAGCCTGTTCCTCAGCTCCAGGAGCCCCACGCCATTACTATGGTAAGGCCGTGGGTGGACGTGGGGAATGTGGCCAGCGTAGCCCTGGCACGCTTGGAGCGCCACTTCGGGGCCAAGGAGCTGGGAAAGTTGGCGCGGCCGGGGAATTACTTCGACTTCACCCGGTACCGCCCCACCATCCGCCTGGTAGAGGGACGCCGGGAGATATCCGTCCCCAACACCTTCATCCATTATGCCCAGCCCGAGGGAGGCCCCGACTTCCTGTTCCTCCACCTGATGGAGCCCCACGCCTTCGGCGAAGACTACGCCGAATCGGTCCTCCCGGTCCTCAAGTTCATGGGAATCAGGCGCTACTGCAGGGTGGGGGCGATGTACGACACCGTCCCCCACACAAGGCCGTTGCTGGTCACCGGCGACACCGGCGGAGTTCAGACCAGAGACACCACCACCGCTCTCCGCAAGAGAAGGAACACCTACCAGGGTCCCACCAGTATCATGAACCTCGTCTCCGACGGATTGTCCAATCTGGACCTGGAGGTCGACGCCATGTCCTTTATGGTCCACCTCCCCCAGTACCTTCAGATAGAAGAGGATTACGCAGGCGCAGCCCGCCTTCTGGAGGCGCTTTCGGCCATATACGACCTGCCCCCCGACCTTCAGCCAGCCACCTTGGGACAGCGCCAGTATGGAGAGTTGGAGAAGGCGCTGGAACGCAACCCCGAGCTGAAGTCCCTCATAAACCGCATGGAGGCTCAGTACGACGCCGAGGAGGCTTCATCACAGGAGGAGACGCCCCTCGCGCCGGAGGTAGAGGAGTTCCTAGAGGAGATGGACCGGCGATTCGGTGATGCCGAGCAGCCGGGCCAGTGAGCAGGGGCTCCGCGATCCCTCAGAACGCCCCTGGCTACGCCATTCTGAAGGGCAGACACTGGGCTCCCGCTTCCTGATCGGTTCCATTAACCAGCGGGCTTATCATACGGCATCGGATGGATGGCATGGACGTCAGCTTTGAAAGAGGCGACCCTCGGAAGCCCAAAGGCCACGCCCTGGCCTACTTTCGCTCCCGGTCGGAGCCCGACAAGGTCTACGCCACCTATATCATAGTGCTTCCCATCTCCGTGGACTTCGCCAAGTACGTCCCCCCCTTCCTCGCCAATCACCTGGGAAGCATGAGCACAAGCGATCTGGCCGCTTTTTCGTTGCCGCCCGTGCCCGAGGAGATGGCCGGATACGCTGAGCTTCAGCGTCTGGCCGAACTGAGGGACGACGATCTGCTGTGCGCCGGCACTATGTACTCTCAGGAGCTGCCGGAGATGATGCAGGCGGTGACGGACGTGGTAAGGCAGTATGCCGATGCCTGGACGGAACACTCCAAACAGGCCACGAGGGACGCCGAGGCCCAGCGGGAAAGGGAGTCCCCCAGCGTCAATGAGGTGCTGTTCAGCCTCATGAGCGAGCGGGACAGGCTGGCCGAGCTGTCCAAGCTGGTGGGCAAACTTCGCTTCGCCGTCGAGGGTAACGACCGGCAGACCAGCGGGGAAATAGAGGACGAGATACTCATCCTGGGCCGGTACTTGCCGGAGCAATATTACATACCTAGCCTGCTCCAGGCCGTATCGGATTCCGCAGCCCGAGGCGCCCAGTTGGCCGAGCTTTACCTGGACCGTTGCTACAAACTCTGCAACGGAGATGAGCCCGGAGTCCGGGACCTGGAGAGAAGGATAGAGATGCTGAAGGCCCCGGGATAGCGCGTCCCAGTGACCCGGGCCCCGCCTCGATACGAGACTTCCAGTCCCAGCCCCTCCGACCGATCCCTATCCACTCCATGGGGGAAACAGGGTGTACCTGTCTCATTTGGGCCTGACCAACTTCCGGAATTTCGTTCGGCTGGAACTGGACTTACCCCCCGGGGTGGTGGTGCTCTCCGGAGGCAACGCCCAGGGCAAGACCAGCCTTCTTGAGGCGATGTACCTACTGTCCATCGCCAGGCCCTTTCGGGCCGACAACGAGCACGAGGTCGTTAACTGGCAGGCCGCTCGGGAGGGCGGCCAGGCACTGGTGGCCGGGACCATCGAAAAGAAAGACCAGACGCTTCAGGTCTATGTCGGCTACCAGTGGGTTGCGCCGCCGCCGGCTCATGGTTCCCAAGGGGAGGTACCTGGTTCCGAGGACCGGGGCCCGAGGGAACGGCCCCTCGGAGTCCGGAGGCAGATACGGGTTAGCAGAGTCAAGCGCACCGCCGCCGACCTAGTCGGTCTGGTCAACGCTGTCGTGTTCACCGCCGAAGACCTCGAGCTGGTACAGGGGTCTCCCTCGGGACGGCGCCGTTTCCTGGACATACTCATGTCCCAGGTCGACCCATCCTATCTCAGGACGCTTCAACGCTACCAGAGGGTCCTCCTCCAGCGCAACCGCCTCCTCAGGTCCCTCCAGGAGAGGAGGGCCGGCGAGGACGAGCTGGAATTCTGGGACCGGGAGCTGGTCAAGGAGGGCGCCTGGATCGTGGGGAAAAGGTATGAGGCCATGTGCTCCCTTTCCGTCCTCTGCCGTGAGAAACACCGGGACCTCGCCGGCGCCGGGGAGGACCTCAGGATAGAGTACAGGCCCAACGTACCCCGGCACGGGCAGGTTGTCCCCGGCGACATGGAACGGGAGATGGCGGCGGCCCTGGATGCGTCCAAGAGAAGGGAGCTGGGCATGGGCTCCACGGTGGTCGGCCCCCACCGGGATGACTTCGCCCTCCTGGTGAACGGCGTAGATATGCATGCCTACGCCTCCAGGGGCCAGGCCAGGACTCTGGCCCTTACCCTGAGACTGTCGGAGGCCGGCTATCTGGTGGCCCAGCGAGGCGAGGGGCCCATACTGCTCCTCGACGACGTCCTGTCCGAGCTGGACGCCACACGCAGAAGCCATGTCCTGAAGAGGGCGGGCGAGTACCAGCAGGTGATCATCACAACCACGGACCCGGAGTCCATCGAAAGGAGTGTCCTTCCCGACGCCAGCTTCTACCTGGTGGCAGGGGGCCGGGTGGTATCAGCCGGGACCCCGGCGCATGGCTCTGTTTCACAGAGCCATGCGCCCTGATAGAATTGAAGGCGACACGCTTCACCAGGGCTGTAGTCAAGGAGCCTACCTTGGACCAAAGGGACAGAGGTCTGGCCGAGGGACTCGAAGCCGGTCTCCGGGAGGCCTCGGGCCTCATTCGCTCCTCCCGCCACCTGGTAGCCACCGTGGGCGCGGGGATGTCTGTGGAGAGCGGCATACCCACCTTTCGCGGTCCAGACGGCCTGTGGACCCGCTACGGCCAGCCCTCGTCGCTGAACTATCACCAGTTTATAAAGGACCCGGCCGGATGGTGGCAGCAGCGGCTGAGGGACGAGTCGGAGCCGGACAACACCACCTACCAGCTGAAGGTAGCCGTGGACGGGGCCGCCCCCAACCCCGGGCACCACGCCCTGGCGGACCTGGAACGTATGGGGCTGCTCAAATACCTCATCACCCAGAACGTGGACAACCTGCACCACAGGGCGGGGAGCGCCAATGTGGCCGAGATCCACGGCAACCGCACCAGGCTCCGCTGCCTCGTGTGCGGCCTTCGCCTGCCCAGGGACCAGTTCCACCTGGCCGAGCTGCCTCCACGCTGTCCCGAGTGCGGCGGCATAGTAAAGATCGACAGCGTCATGTTTGGCGAGCCGATACCACCCGACGTGCTGGCGATATGCCTGGAGCAGATGGAGAAGTGCGACTGCATGCTCATGGTGGGCACGTCGGGCACGGTACGTCCCGCCGCCAGCCTGCCCGTAGCAGCGCGGGAAAGGGGCGCCCGCCTCATCGAGGTCAATCCCCACCAGACGTCACTCACCCAGCTCGCCGACGTGGTCCTGAAGGGCTACTCCGGCGAGATTCTGCCCCTCCTGGTGGACACTCTCAGAGAGGAACTGAATCGGTAGCACGCTAATCCTGAGGAGGTTCTAGCTCGGCTTTGGCCAGACTATGCGTTGACCAGAATCAAGAGGAGTGATCTTAGCTGATGTACTCTTACGAAGCCCGCTTCGGATTGGGAGACCCGCAGTGGTTGGACCCTAGCATTGCTGCGAGCATCTTCCTGCTCTCGCTGATTCTTGCCCTGATCTTTCACAAACTACTGTTCCCTCTCATCCTAAGGTTCACCCACTGGACCCCCACGGACCTGGACTCCCGGCTGGTGCGTGCCGCCCGGCGGCCCCTTACTTTTGGGATAGTTGTCTTGGGGGCTTATCTGGCGCTTACGCTGCCCTTCGACCTGATAGGCGGGCAACAGAGGGCCTTGAATACCGTAGCTGGCCTCCTCGGGCTTATTCTGGGCGTTGTTGGTGTGGCTTCGGTGATCTCCAACGCTTTTGGGTGGTACCTGGAGAGGGCAAACGCTCTCGCCGCCGGAAGTAACCTCGCTACAAGACTGGTCCCTCTATTCCGCAGGATTGGGGTGACGCTGGTTTACGTGGTGGGCGGATTGTTGATGCTGGACCAGCTGGGCGTGGACGTCACCCCGCTTATCGCCGGGCTCGGCCTTGGCGGCCTGGCGGTCGCTCTAGCCATTCAGCCCACGCTAGCCAACCTGTTTGCCGGGACCTACGTGATGACGGAGGGGGTCATCTCACCCGGGGACTACATCGAGTTGGAAGGCGGCGTAGCCGGCTACGTGGTAGACGTGGGCTGGCGAAGTGTCCGCATCCGTACCTGGCACAATAACCTGGTGGTGGTGCCCAACTCCAGGTTTGCCGAGACCATAGTCACCAACACCCAAAGGCCCGCTCCCCAGGTAAACGTCTTTCTGACCTGCGGCGTCAGCTATGACAGCAACCTGTATCATGTCGAGCGGGTCTGCCGCGAGGTAATGGATGAAGAGCTGGATACCAGCCCCCACGGCATCAAGGAGTACGGAGGATATTTCGGGTTCGACAAGTTCGGCGATTCCAACGTGGATTTTTGGCTATTCGTTCAGGCCAAGGACAGGCTGGCTAGCTTTTGGCTGCGGTCGGCATTGATGCAGCGGCTCCACCGGCGGTTGAACGAAGAAGGTATCGTGATCAACTACCCGGTCCGGACTCTCCAGTTTCCAGATGAGCAGGGGCCAGAAGAACTACTAGGTCGGCTCCTGCCCGGTCAGGTGCATACATCACCTGCCACATCCGGAGACCCCGGGCAGGGTGATGATGGGCCGGACCCCAACTGATAGCTGACCTTCGAACAGACTGTTGGACGGAGGGTCTGGAGGGCCCAGACCGTGCCGCCTACCGGAATGCGGGAAGCACTTCCGTGCCGAACAGCCTGATGGACTTCATTACCTTCTCGTGGGGTATCTGGTCCGTTTGCATGACCACCAGGAGCTGGTCGCAGCCCGCCTCCTCGTGGCGTCTGGCCGCCTCGATGCAGCTATCGGGATTCCCGGCGACGATGACGCCCCGCTCGCAGAGGAGGTCCGGGGGCAGGTTCCCCAGCAGGTGCCTGGGCGTCCCGCCCCCCGCCAGGTCCAGAGAGCCGCTGTCCAGCCGCTGGAAGGTCGCCGCCAGGTGCTCGGGGGGAACGCCGCCCCACGACTCCAGTAGCTGTTCGAAGACCTCCTTGCGGTTCGCCGAGTAGGGGCGGTCAGGGCCGAAGAACTCCTTGATGGCGTGGGCGCCCAGGGCACGGGCCTCGCCGTTGTTATCCGCGCAGTACGCCAAAGTGAAGTTGGCCCACTGGTTGTTAATGAACCCACCCACCGGTTCCGCGTTGACGACGTTCTCCCGGTAGGTGTCGATGTGATGTTTCATGTTGGTCGGCATGCCCGAACCGAAGGAGAGGACCCCGATCCCCCGCTCCCACGCCAGCTGGAAGCTGGCGGGCTGGGTGCAGGCGAGCCAGATGGGAGGATGGGGGGACTGCTTGGGCTTGGGCAGGATCTGACGTTCGGGAACCTTGTAGAACCTGCCCTCCCACTCGAAGGAGTCCTCCGCGGCCCATATCTTGGGAATCATGCGGAGGGACTCGTCCCACATGTCCCGGCTATCCCTGGGATCGATGCCCAGGCCCGTCTGTTCGTAGGGGCTGCTGCGGCCCGTCCCGAACTCTACGCGCCCGCCCGAAAGGTGGTCGATCATGGCGATGCGCTCGGCCACCTGGATGGGATGGTGGTTGGGCAGTATAACGACGCCGAACCCCAGCCGGATGCGCTTGGTCATTCTTGCCAGCGCCGAGACCATTACCTCGGGCGCCGAGGAGCCGGAGAAGGTGCTGAGGAAGTGATGCTCCACGAACCAGACATAGTCGAACCCCAGCTCGTCGCCGAGCACGACCTGTTCTAGAGTCTCCTCTATCAGCGCCGTGTGGTCGACCTTGCCGTCGGGGCGAGGCCGCTGCATTTCGTACATAAGGCCAAATTTCACCGGTCAGCTCCCTTCCAGGCCGGGTGCGAGTCCGAACTCTCCCAGGTGATGATCCCGGGTCATACTAGTCGAGTGCGCGCTCTGCCCAAGTATACCATCCCCCTTGCCCACCCTCAAGTCGAGGCCGCACCGAGCCGCTGAGCAGCTTACTCTCACCGCCGCCGGCTAACTCACCCCGCGACGTCCCTACCGGACAGACGCTGCTCCATCACTTCGGCCAGCAGCTCGTTAAAGTGGGTCGAGGAGCTAGCCAGCGCGGTAAAGTCCGCCCCGCTCAGGGGGATTGTGAGTAGCCTGCGGGCCGGCGAGCTAGCAAGATGCGGCGTGCGCTGCCTGGTAGCCTGACGATTCAAGCCACTAGCGGACTGTCGCCTAGACGCGCAGTCGGTTGGCGCGTAGCCCCTGTACACCGATATTATCACTGCCCACAACAGGAAAATCCTTATAATTAGAAGGCGATGTTGTCGAATTTCCCGGCTGTCTTTCGTCGGACCAGCGTGAACGGACAATTCATACACAGAAGAAGACCATGTAAGCCGAGAAATACCCCAATGATAGAACGAGGCCGCCGGTTGTGGGTAACCGGCGGCCTCGTCTATTTCATGTAGCAGGGTCGTAGCTCCTTATTAGGCGGATGGATCGACCTGGGGTATCACCACCGGAGGCTGCGCTTGGGTCTCACCTTCTCCACCGTCCTCAGGATCGTTGACGATGTCGCACCCAACCTTGCCATCAGAGCTAGCCCAGAAAGTCCCCCCAGCCAGATCGCACTCCTGATTCGTGACTGGCTCGCCATCCACGAACGGGGGCTCGGGCTCACCCTCTACTACGGTGTCGGGATCAACTATCCAAGATATCGCTGCTAGGTTGCCCAGCTCCTCTAGCTCCTCGGCGGTGCAGGCGTTGATATTGTGGATATAGTCGCACGCGTTGGGGTCGACGTTGTCTATGCTGGTGACGACTCGTCCATCTCCGAAGTCGGATAGCCAATCGTCGTAGGTGGGGTCACCGTGAGGGGCCACTCCAAGGTCTTCCAGCTCCTCGGGAGTGCAGGCATTTATGTTGTGGATCGCGTTGCACACGTTGGGGTCGATGTCGTCTATGCTGGTGGCAGTCGGGTCCTGCGCTGGTTCGCCGGACCCAGCGTTCAGCGTAAATCCGGTGACTATTCCCGCTACGGCGAGGGTGAAGGTCAAGCCAATCAAGGTTATCATCCATTTCTTCATTGTCCTATTCTCCTTCTGAAATTTGTGATCTGGAACCGGTTCTATAATTCAAGACGAAGGAGGAAGGAAATATGTTCCCGTCAAAAGGATGATTTCTGGGTAGTCCATTATGCTGATCTTCACGTCATCCTCCCTAACCGCCGGACCGCGTTGACCAGTGAGGTGGACCCCAAAATTCGGACAGGTGGCTAAGAGAGAGTCCCGCTCCTAAAATAGGACGGAAACAAGGAGCAGGACATGAAGCAAACACGTAAGAAGCACAGCCCAGTCTTCAAGGCCAAAGTGGCTTTGGCCGCGCTCCAGGGGGAGCACACCATTGCAGAGCTGGCCAGCCAGTTTGAAGTCCACCCGAGCCAGATCCATGCCTGGAAGAAGGCCTTGACTCAGGGGGCGCCGCACCTCTTTGAAAATGGTGGTGGACGCCAGGAGAAGGACCAAGAGGTCCTCACTGCCCAGCTCTACCAACAGATTGGGCAGCTCAAGGTGGAACGGGATTTTTTGTCACGGAGCTTCGGGTTGTGAGCCGGTCCCAACGCCGGGCCATGATTGACCGAGAAGAACCGAAGCTGTCTCTGGTGCGCCAGTGCGCCTTGCTGGGTATCAGCCGCTCCTCGTTGTACTACCTGCCAACCGAGGCCGGCGCCGAGGACTTGGAGTTGATGGCCCTCATAGACCAACAGTACCTGAAGACACCTTTCTACGGCTCCAGAAGGATGACTGCCTGGCTCAGCAATCACGGACACCAGGTCAACCGCAAGCGGGTCCGCCGGCTGATGCAGCTGATAGGCCTGGAGGCCATCTACCGGCGTCCCAACACCAGCAAGCCAAACCCAGGGCATAAGGTCTATCCGTACTTGCTCAGGGGGCTGGAGATCAACCGGGTCAACCAGGTGTGGGCCACCGACATCACCTACATACCCATGGCTCGGGGTTTCCTCTACTTGGTGGCCATCATGGACTGGCACAGCCGCTACGTGTTGGCCTGGCGGCTGTCCAACACCCTGGAGGTAGACTTCTGTGTTGCGGCTCTGGAAGAGGCCTTGAGCAAGGGTCGGCCACAGATCTTCAACACCGACCAGGGCAGCCAGTTCACCAGCGAGGCCTTCACCAGCATGCTGCTGGCGCAAGGCGTTCAAGTGAGCATGGACGGCAGGGGCCGGTGCATGGACAACGTCTTCGTGGAACGGCTGTGGCGCAGCATCAAGTACGAGGAGGTGTACCTGAAGGCATACCAAAATGGGACTGAGGCCAGAAAGGGGATTGGGGCTTATCTGGCCTTCTACAACCAAGAGCGGCCCCATCAAGCCCTGGGCTATCGGTCACCGGGTCAGGTGTTCCATGCAGTGAGCCCACAAAGGTGTTTACTGGAACATCCACGAGCCTTACCATCGGATGAAGGTTTACAAGACACCCCAGCGGTAGACTCTCTTATTTTAGCCTCACCGCTGTCCTGATCATGGGGTCTACTTGAGTTGAAGCCCCGCCGGGTGATTACCCCAGGTCGACCAATAAGTAGAGTCCCAGGAAGTGGTGTAACAAGAGGAGAGGGTCTGGATGAAGAGAGACCACCACGTCATCCTTAGCGGGCAAAGACGAGCCTGAGAAAGGAGGACAACGGTGGTCAAGGAAAGGATGGACCTGCTTGAGCTAATGCGCAAGAGGGGAGTCGACGGTGACGTGGACTTTCTACGAGAGGCACTGAGAGTGCTGGTCGAGGAGATCATGGAGGCTGATGTGTCATCGAGGACCGGTGCTGGGTATGGAGAACGCAACCCTGAGCGGGTGACCCAGCGCAACGGGTACCGGTCTCGAGCATGGGACACTCGTGTAGGGACCATGGAGTTGCAGATACCCAAGCTCAGAGAGGGAAGCTACTTTCCGAGCCTGCTGGAGCCACGGCGTCGCAGCGAGCGAGCTCTGCTGGCGGTGATCCAGCAGGCGTATGTGGAGGGTGTATCGACGAGGCGAGTGGATGATCTGGTCAAGGCTCTTGGGTGCGAGGGTATCTCAAAGAGCCAAGTGTCGCGTATCTGCCAGGAGCTGGACGGGGTGGTGGAGAGCTTCCTGGGTCGGCCGCTGGACGGCGGATCATATCCCTACCTGTGGCTGGACGCACTAACCCAGAAGGTCAGAGAGGCCGGTAGGATAGTCAACGTCAGCGTGGTGGTGGCGACGGCAGTCAATAGCGAGGGCAAGCGTGAGATCGTTGGGATGGACGTGGGTACCAGTGAAGACGGCGCCTTCTGGCTGGCCTTCCTGCGCTCACTGGTCGCCAGGGGCCTCGGCGGGGTGGAACTGGTGGTATCGGACGCTCATCAGGGACTCAGGGATGCCATCGCAACTGTCTTCGGTGGGGCCAGTTGGCAGCGGTGCCGCACCCACTTCATGACCAACCTGCTCACTCGGGTCCCCAGGAGCGCTCAGCCCTGGGTGGCCACCATGGTACGCACCATCTACCAGCAGCCGTCCCCTCAGGAGGTGCATGCCCAACTCGAGCGGGTGATTGCTCAGCTCCAGGACCCGTTCCCACAGGGCGCCTCTCGACTGGACGAGGCTGGACCCGACGTCCTGGCCTTCTCCAGCTTCCCCGTCGCCCACTGGAAGAAGATCTGGTCCAACAACCCCCTGGAGCGTCTCAACAAGGAGATACGGCGCCGCACCGATGTGGTGGGCATCTTCCCTAACCGCCCATCTGTCCGTCGCCTGGTCGGCGCCGTCCTAGCTGAGCAGCACGACGAGTGGGCCGTCGGCCGTCGATACATGACACAGGAGGTAACCACCTCCAACGAAGCTCTACCCAGAGCCGAACTCGCAGAGGCAGCGGCCTAGACGATATCAACAGGATGACGTACTCTTACACCACTCTATGGGACGGGACCACTGGCGATGTCCCATAAATGGAGTAAGTACATTAAAATCACTGCGCCCGCTACGTAGACGTTGCCCTCGTTGTCCCCGTCCACACCGTATCCCCAATCGGCTCCGTTGGTACCGAACTGCCGCAGCCAGGACATAGTTGGGTCGGGGGGGCTGCCTGCGCTCCCCGGAATAGCCCGGCCTTGACTGGCGGTTGTTGGCCAGGGGCCGTTGCCGATGGCGAAGAGGGAGAGCATTAAAGGTACGGCCACGATCCCGAGAAGCACTTTGATCACCCTCAGCCTCCGCGTCAGCTAACTTGGTGCTGGCCCGTTCTTCGAAGCCGGGCTCAGGGCGAGGAGCAGGTTGTTTGCCACACCGCTGATGATGATAACATTGCGGGGGTGGAGCACTACGACCCGGCAGCCACCTAGTAGGCAAAAGCGAGGGCGTACGGGGTAGGGTAGGTCAATCTTGCGGGGCTCACCCCAGTTTATATTAGGCGGGCAGCCACACAAGAAACTGTCCCTCAAAAATCCGCCTACTCTAAAAGAGCCGCTCCAGCATGGTACGCCCGAGTTACGGCACAGGTTCCACCCGGGCCTCGTACCCAATATCCACGCTGGGAGTACCGAACTTGGTCATCACCAGATGGAGCTGCAGCTGGCTGCCGACGACCAGCCCGGCAGGCAGGCGGGCTGTCCACTCGTGGGCGGACCCGCCCACAGCGGTGTGGGGTCAGCTGGGGTCGAATCTGTCCGGTTCGTCGTTGAGGGCGCCCGACTCGCTCAGGTAAAAGGTGCGGGGTCCCGACTCCAGCTCGACGGTTACGCTGTTGTCGAAGACACCCCCCGCTGGGACTTTGGGCCGGCCGAGGGCGTCCGACCAGTCCACCGTGGCGCACCCCGACAGGGGATGATGGCTGCCGCAGGTCTGCTCCGGACGGCTTGTGTCCCGTAGCTCCACTACCAACATCCTTCCGGCGGTGGTACCCAGGTCGGCCTCCAGCGTGTGACTTGCTGCCAGCACTTCGTGGAAGCCCGGCTCTCCGAACGCGTTAGCCACGGGCAGGCGAAACTGGCCGGCGGCCAACGTGTGGGGTTTCGGGCCGGGTGTAACGGGTGTCTCCGTCGCCTTGGTCGTTACCCGATTGGGGTTAAGGACCAACGCTGACTCTATTATATCGCGCTCGGCCCGCAGACGCTTCGGATGTCGCTATGACTACTTCACTCATACAGACTGGCTGCGCTGAGGCTGTGGCAGGGGATGCACGAGCCAGGGCTGTGAGTGCCTTTCGTAGCAGCAGTTTCCCCGGGTTGCGCCCCCATGGCTCAGGGTACGCCATCTCCGTGTAATACCACGACCGGGTACCGTACCGCTCAGGGAAGATTCCCCGGCGCGACGCGTTAGACGCTCTATTGACAACCACGGAATAACCGGGTATATTCCATTTACCGATGATACCTCTGCGGTTTGAGGACGACCTCTTTCACCTGTGTACACGCCCCTTCTAGGGCGTAGCTAGAGTCCTGTCTCACCGGGTAACTGCGCCCCTTCGGATCGATGTGGACGCAGTTTTTTATTTGCCTTCAAGTAGGATCACCCTTGACCACCGTCCTTGAGCAACCGCTAGCTGAACATTACAGGCTTGAATCCGAGCCGGTGGAGTCCCGGTCTCGCAGTCTGGCCAAGGCCCTGTCCTGGCGCGTAACGGCGACGGCGGTCACCGCCATGGTCGTGCTGGTGGCCACCGGGAAATTCGCCTATGCCGCCATAGTCGGGGGCGCAGATGCGCTGTTCAAGATATGGCTCTTTTACTTACACGAGAGGGTTTGGGGCAGAATCAAGTTCGGCCGCAAGAGTTTCAAATCACATGACGGAGGAACAGTCTAGATGCTTAAGGAGTTAATGCTGGAGGACCCCTCGCTCTTGGTGGATTCTCTCAACTTTGCTCAGAAGGTCGAGCGGTCCCTTACCTTGATCAGCGAGGCTTATCGCGAGTTTGGCGACGGTCTGGTAGTGGCCAATAGTTTGGGCAAGGACTCGGTTGCCGTTTGGCATCTGGCCAAGCAAGTGAGCCCCAAGATTCGAGGGTTCGTAGTCACCACTCGGTACAAGCCCCCCGAGACGGTACAGTTCATGCACGAAGAGATGGCCCGGTATCCAGAGCTGAGGGTATTCCGTAATGATGAGACCCAGCCGGAAGCCCTGTATTTAACAGATCCCGACCAGTGCTGCTACAACCTCAAGGTCCAGCCTGCACGACAAGCCATCGAGGAGATGCAGGTAGACTGCTGGGTGACTGGCCTCCGCTGTACCGAAGGGAGAACAAGGACCGACTTTCATGAGGTGGAGGAACGAGACGAGAGGCTGATCAAACTGAATCCTATCCTGTTATGGCATGAGCGGGAGGTCTGGCAGTACCTGGCGATTTCTCAGGTCGCCGTGAACCCCCTTTACTCCCGGGGATACCGCTCCCTAGGCTGTGCCCCCTGCACTCAGATAGTAGCTGGGCCCGATGAGAGGGCTGGCCGCTGGCTGGGAACCAGCAAGTGCGGGGGTGAGTGCGGCATTCATACTCGCCCACTAAAGGCAAACCTGGCTGGTACGCCGAGCTAGCGAGGAACCCAAGAAGCCGGAGTCCCCGTCGTAACCGCCAACCCCACCTGGAGCCCGAAGTTGGTCCAGGGGGGGATGCAGCTTAGAGAGCAGCACCTCTGTAGGTAAAGGAGTTGCTGCGACCCGGGAGGCGGAGGGCCACCCCTCTAGCAGGGTTTCCGCGCTGAGGCGCAGTGGAGGAGCCCTACGCCCTCAGGCGTGACGGTGATGTCCGCGACCCGCGCAGGCACCGCAAAAATTTAGCAGCGGACCTTGAGCGCACTCCGGCGTAGCGGGTGTTCCTATTACGGACAGGGCCCTAGAGTGTCCCCGTGCCCCAGGTGTGCCGCCACTGCCCGCTCTCCCACTGTGCTCGCCCTGGGGGCCACACCATAGCCATTGGCAGGGTTGTTCGGAGGAATATGGCAGATGGTCACTTTGGGCCCGGGAGCTCCGGCCTCTACCGACGGCCTACGAGCTCCAGGCCACGCTATCAGCACACCGATCAAAGAAACTACTGCGCTAATCGAAACCAGCAGCGCCTTGTTCCTCGACATTATCCTCACTCCTGATGCAAACTGGGATTTCCCAAATCAAACTGCTGGCGTCCAAAGAACACACCACCTTCGGCATCGGGAAGTATATAGACATATCGGAATGCAGTCAATCAACCTAATCGTGTCCACGAGACGGCTTGCTGGCGTGGCCGGTTGGTTATCAATCGCTTGACGCCGCTTCTCATTGCTCCCGTTTCTCTTTTCCCGACCTTCATCTCAGCTAGAACCTAGCTCCATAGCAGATAGCATCTGAGGGCGAACCGTGGCGGCGTTGCCGGCGACTTGATGGCTCTCTGGGGTTGCTGTAGAATAAGCCGCCAGGCCAGGCGATTCATCGCACGGCCCTGTTGGGATCATGCCGGGATTTCCTATCGATCGGGAGGGACGTATGGAAACCAATAGCGCCGAATGCGACAATATTTTTACCACGAAGTTTGGGTTTCCTTCGGAGCGCGCCCTGACCAAGGTCAAGGGCTACCTGGCCGGTCCCGTGAAAGAGTTCATCGCCGAGTCCCCCTTTCTAGTCATGGCCACGAGTGACCACGACGGTAAGTGCGACGCCTCCCCCAAAGGCGGGAAGCCCGGCTTCGTGCGCATTCTGGACGACCGGCGCCTGCTGGTCCCGGACGTGGCCGGAAATAAGCTGTTCCAGTCGTATCAAAACATGAACGACAACCCTCATGTGGGCCTTATCTTTTTCATCCCGGGCGTCGCCGACGTGGTAAGGGTCAACGGGCGGGTGACCATTGTCTCCCGGGATAAGCTGGACCGATATAGTGTGGAGCAGCAGATACACAGTCCAGACGGGGGCCGGGGTTTCCAGCAGGGAATCGTCGTGGAGGTGGAAGAGGCCTACGGCCACTGTCCCCGCGCCCTCACCTATTCCGACCTGTGGGACGTCGAGGGAATAGAGCAGAGGCGGGGAACACCCCATCCGGTTCGCATAGGGCCTGCGAAGCCCCAGCCAGCATAGTAGGGCTCCGGCCACAGGCACAACGAGAGGTCGTCAAGGTAGCTCGCGGCAGAGCAAGACATCGGCAGGGTATTGGAGCCTGGGCTTGACCTTACCGCGCCACGGGTCTCTTTTTGAACACGCCACGGTGCTGGAGGTGAGGGTTTGCTGGACCTGCTAGTCAAGGGTGGACTGATCGTGGACGGCTCGGGCAACCCGGGCTTCTACGGGGCCGTCGGCATCCTGGAGGGAAAGGTACACGTATTCCGCGGAGACCTGGTAGGCCTAGAGGCCTCCCGAACCATCGACGCCACCGGGAAGGTGGTGTGCCCGGGCTTCATTGACATGCACGCCCACTCGGGGCTTGTCCTGCTGGCAGAGCCACGTCACGAGCCCAAGGTCTTTCAAGGCGTTACCACAGAAGTCATAGGGGTGGATGGAAACTCTTACGCCCCTTTTACAAGCCCGGAGGACTTCCGGCTTTTCTACGAGCTCAACTCAGGGTTGGATGGGGCCCCGGACCTCCCCATGACCTGGTCCTTCGTTGCGGAATACCTTTCCCTTTTCGACGGCCGGGCAGCAGTGAATGTGGCCTACTTGATTGGCAACTCGCCCCTTCGAATCAGCGCAATGGGGTGGGACAACAGGCCCGCCACGGACAGGGAAATGGACACCATGACGGGGCTCCTGAGGCAAGGGATGGAGGAAGGCGCCTTCGGCCTGTCTACCGGCCTGGATTACCCTCCTGGAAGCTACGCGGATACGGACGAGCTAGTTGCCCTTACCAAAGAGGTGGGTAAACTGGGGGGCATTTACCATACCCACGTCCGTTACGCCCTGGGAGACAGGTTCGTGGACCCCTTCCGAGAGGCAGTGGAGATCGGGCGACGCAGCGGGACGCCATGCCACCTGACCCACCTTTTCCAGCGCCAGCCAGAACCCCGAGGACACATTCTGGAATACGTAGAGCAGGTACGGGAGGATGGTCTGGACGTGACCTTTGACACACACTCTTATTCCTATAGCAGTACCCGCCTGCTGGTGTTGGTCCCTCAATGGGTGCAGGATGGTGGCCCGGAAGAGCTGAAAAAAAGGCTGCGTTCCCCCGCGGTCAGAGATAAGATCGGGAGGGACATCGATCCCGGTGGCCGCCCCTGGAGCGCCATGCGTCTGACTCATTTTAAAAGTCCCAGGCATCTCCAGTACGAGGGGCGTTCGGTGGCCGACGTGGCCGAGTCCACGGGGAAGAACGTGGTAGACGCGGTATGTGACCTGTTGCTGGAGGAGGACCTGCAGGTCTGCTATTCGGCGCCCCGGCCCAACGGTGAGTCGCAGCCCGACTTCGTGGTCCATCCGCTGGCCATGATAGGTAGCGACGCCCTTCTCATAGGGGACTTCCCCAGCCACCGGACCTATGGTACCTTCCCCGCCATCCTGTCAACCTTCGTTCGCGAAGAAGGTTCCCTGACCCTGGAGGACACGATACGCAGGATGACCTCTTTCCCGGCTCAAAGGCTGGGTATATCTGATCGGGGCATACTCCGAGACGGCATGGAAGCGGACGTTGTGGTCTTTGATCCGGCGACCATCGAGGCGCCGTGTACGCCGGAAAGCCCGAGGCAGCTCGCCCGGGGAGTAGACTACGTGATGGTGAACGGCCGATTGGTCATAGACGGCGGGCGCCACACCGGGGCCACCCCGGGCAAAAGTTTACGCCACCGTACCCCACATCGAATGTAAGGGAAGCACACCGGTGACCCACTAGTACCTTGTCAACCAGATTTCGATAGAATGTCATTCTGAGGGAGCGAAGCGACCGAAGAATCTGGTGGGGGGAGTGCCCCGCCAATCCAGATTCTTCGCCCTTCGGCGGAAGGACTCAGAATGACATGTATCAGATTTAAGTTGACTGAATACTAGCTCAGGTTGTATATTCTCGCGGCGTTGCCACCGGAGATCTTTGCCTTCTCCTCCTCGGTACAGTCCGCGAGGATCTCCTCAAGGATCTGCAGGCTTCTCGGGAAAGTGGACTCCTGGTGGGGATAATCGGAGCCCCACAGCATGTTGTCCACGCCGATGACCTGGCGGTCCCTGATGCCCCGGGCGTCCTCCTGGAACCCAAAGGAGACGTTTCTGTGGACATAGTCGCTGGGGCGGGAGAACTCCTTTAGCCGGTAGGCGGTATCGGCAAGGGGGCGCTGGGTATAGCCGTAGTCCAGCCGCTCCAGGAAATGCGGTATCCAGGAGAGCTCATATTCCACGGCACCTATCTGTAGCCTGGGGTGGCGGTCGAATACCCCGCTGAGGACCATGTCGCTTATGGACATCCTTACCCAGTAATCGAGGTTAACAAGGTGGGAAAGCTTGGTGTTGGCGGCATCGAACAACTGGCCCCGGTTGGTGGCGGCGTGGAGGCTTAGGGGGATTCCAAGGTCCTCCGCCGCAGACCAGAAGTGCTCGTACTCGGGTTTCTCGAACCCCCTACCCTCTAGCGGATAGCAGGTTATCATGGCCCCGACCAGCCCCATGTTGGCGCACCTCTCCAGCTCCTTTACCCCCTCCTGTACGTCGTCCAAGTTGACCATGCCGATGCCCTTGAGCCGCTGTGGGTAGGCCCTGCAGAACTCGGCCAGCCAGTCGTTATACACGCCGAAGATCGCGGAGAGGAGGTTGCCGTCCTCGGCGGAGAACAGGATGAGGCCGATGGTGGGATAGAGTATTCCCACATCTATCCCGTCGATATCCATGTCCTTGACATGCTCCTCTGGGATGTAGCCCCCTCGCCGGACGTTGTCGAAAACGTCGTGGCGGGTCAGCGCCTCGGGCTCCTCAAACCTCCTTCCCGTCTGAGCACCGGCCTGGACGCTGAGAATCTGTCTGCCATCGCAGTACCACCAGTCGGCGCCATCCTGGCGGATAACACGCGGGGCACGGTCCTTATATTTAGCCTCGATACGGCTGGACCAGAGGTCCATCCTCTCGAACACGTGGCTATCCGATGAGATTATCTTCGGACTACTCACACGCCACCTCCATCAGACCATGTCCCCCGTTTGGACACCCCGGACCTGCCGCGCTCCCGACCATGTGGTTACCTAGCCGGAACGTCTCAGCCCCACCGCTTGAGGTTTTCCCGCTGGGACTTCGGCGTCAGTAAGCGTAGAAGCACGACGGGGCCAAAAATAAGGGAAGCTACAATACTTATTATGGCGAGAAAAGGCCCAGTATAGGCGACCACCACCCCCAACACCACCGCCCCACCCAACATGGAGCCAAGGTCCGCTAGCGGTGCGAAGGGCGCTCGCTTTCTTCTGCGCATATGCCACCTCCTATTACCTTACCAGTTTACTCCATAGAAGCGATTCCGGATACCCAGATGGGCGGAAGGTCCAGGCCATCGACACGGGATGGTTAGGGTTGCTCTGGGGCCAGTTTGTGCTATCATGGACGCGTCGCCAGGCGCATCACCAAAGGACCACCGATAAGGAGCTCGTTGTATGAGGTGGACCCGTCTCCCGGCTGCCCTTCGGAGGCGGTTTCGGACCCGGGAAGGCACGCTAGAAGGGGCGCCTTCCGCCAGTGCCCCCGAGAGTCAGGCCGTGGCCCCGGCACAGGCCGGGTCCGAGCCCGTAGAGTGCCTAGCCTGTCAGACCGCCAACCCCCCAGGCCGCCAGGTTCTGTCTGAACTGCGGACAGCAGATGGGGGAGGCTCGGGCCGACACAGCCCAGGGCCGGCTCCACCAGTACATCCCCAGAGAGCTTCTGGCGAAACTCGAGGCCGCCCGGGCCGAAGGCGGCATGCAGGGTGAGCGCCGCGTGGTTACGATGCTTTTCTGCGACGTGACGGGCTCCACCGCCGCCGCGAGTAAGCTCGATCCCGAGGAATGGGCCGAGATCATGAACGGGGCCTTCCAGCACCTGATCTCACCGGTGTACCGCTACGAGGGCACTCTGGCCCGCCTGATGGGCGACGCCATCCTTGCCTTCTTCGGCGCACCCATCGCCCACGAGGACGACCCCCAGAGGGCGGTATTGACCGGCCTGCAGATTCTCAAAGGCATCCGCCCTTATCAGGAGGAGGTCAAACGCAGATGGGACATAGACTTTGACGTAAGGGTGGGCATCAACACCGGCCTGGTTGTCGTGGGTGAGGTTGGCTCCGACCTGCGGCTGGAGTACACAGCACTGGGAGACGCCATCAACCTGGCGGCCCGCATGGAGCAGACAGCCCAGCCGGGGACGGTCCAGGTTTCCGCCGATACATACAGGCTGGTGGCGCCTCTGTTTGAGTTCGAAGATCTGGGAGGGATTCAGGTCAAAGGCAAGACCGAGCCCGTGCAGGCCTATGGGGTCGTGCGCCCCAGAGCGGAGCCAGGTCCGCTGCGTGGGATAGAGGGGCTGGACGCTCCCCTGATCGGGCGGGCCCAGGAGTTGGATACGCTGGTCGGCTCCATAGCCAGTCTTCGCCAGGGGCGAGGTCAGATCGTCTCGGTGATGGGGGAGGCTGGTCTCGGCAAGTCCCGGCTAATCACGGAGCTGCGCCACTCCCTGGCGTCGGAGGGAGCTATCCATGCCGTTCAGGCCGGGGCAGGCGCGGGTAGCGGCATCGCCACCGAAGTGGCGGTGAGTTGGTACGAGGGCCGGTCGGTGTCCTACGACATGTCCACGCCCTACTCGCCCTTCGCGAGCCTGTTCACCACGTACTTCCGTCTTAGCCGGGAGCAGACCGACGTCCAAAAGTGCGACACCATAAGGGAGCATCTGGCGGAGCTGCTGCCGGACGTCGTCGAGGAAACGGCGCCATTCATCGCCACCATGCTGGGGGTCCAGCTTACCGGCGAAGAGGCTCAGCGGGTAAAGTATCTCCAACCTCCCCAGGTGAGGGACCGGGTTTTTCGGGCCGTGTGTCGGACCTTTGAGCGGCTGGCGGGGGTGCAGCCCGTCGTGCTCGTGTTCGAGGACCTGCACTGGGCTGATCCAACCTCCCTCGATCTTCTTGAGCAGCTTATGCCCCTCACCGAGCGGGTACCGCTGATGCTCGTGGGGGTCTTTCGCCCGTGGCATCAAGAGCCGTCCTGGCGTTTCCACGAGGCTGCGGTACGGGACTACGCCCACCGCCACACCTCGATCTCACTGGGACCCCTGGATCACGAGGGCTCGAGGGAGCTGGTCGCCAGTCTCTTGCACGTCGAAGACCTGCCCGAGAAAGTGCGTACGCTGATACTGACCAAAGCGGAGGGCAACCCATTTTACGTGGAGGAGGTGATCAGGTCGCTGCTGGACAGCAACCTGGTAGTCCGGGAGAACTCCCACTGGCGTGCGACCCGCGATATCGAGAATATCGCCGTGCCGGATAGCCTGGCGGGGGTCATCAACGCGCGCCTGGACCGGCTCGACGAGCAGCCCAGACGCGTGGCGCAGACGGCGTCTGTGATCGGCAGAGAGTTCCAGATGGAGACGTTGGCCCATATTCTCGACACGCCCCACGATTTGGAGGACCCCCTCGGCGAACTGCAGCGGCGCGAGCTGATCCGGGAAGCAAGCCGTATGCCACGACGGGTCTATCTATTCAAGCACACACTGACCCACGAGACCGCCTACGCTTCACTCCTCCTGAGCAGGCGTCGCGAGCTACACCGGCGCGTCGCGGAATGCCTGGAGCAGGCGGACTCCGACCGGGTCGCGGAGATCGCCCGCCACTACATCGAGACGCGGGAGGAAGCGCGGGCGCTCCCTTACCTGGTCGAGGCCGGCGACCGGGCAGCTCGTGCCTACGCCACCACCGAGGCGATCGGTCACTACGCCCGGGCACTGGAGGTCCTGGAGACCTCGAAGGAGTTGGGGCTGGCGAGACGGGCCTACGAGGGGATGGGCGGTGCCCTCGCCTTTGGGAACGACGCACCGCGTGCCGTGGAGAACTATCACCACATGTACCACGATGCTCAAGAGTACGGCGACCTTCCCATGCAGGTCTCTGCGCTCAACAAGCTGGGCTTTGTCACGGCGCTGATGCAGGGCCAGTTCCCCGAGGCCGAGGGGCACCTTGTTGACGCGGAGCGCCTGGCAAGGCAGTGCAATGACCTGCCGGGACTCGCCGAGCTTCACATGACCTACTGCTATCTTCGCGTACCCTTCGGGGAGTTTGACCAGGCAATGGACCACTTGGGCGAGTCCGCGAGAATCGGGCGCGATCTGGCGTTGGAGGAGCCCAGGCTCTTCGGACTCACCCACAGCGCCAACACACTGATCTACATGACCCGTTTCGAGGAGGCCTGGAAGACCATCCAGGAGGCACGAAATCTGGCGGAAGAGCTGGGGAACCGCAAATGGCTCTCCGACCTATTGGCCCTGGCGAGCCCCCTTTACCATTTGCGGAACGGCGACCTGGACGCGGCGTTCCAGTCGGCCGAGGAAGGGACCCAGCTGGCTGCCCAGATCGGCGCCGCAGAGCAAGAGGCCTACGGCTCTTTCATGCAGGGCCAGATCTCCTGGCTGAGAGGCGACTACGAGCGTGCCATCGCCTGTCAGCAGGCCACCCTAAGGGCCGGAGGTACGGCGGGCCTCCCCTTTATGCAGGCGGTGGCGCTGTCCGCGCTGGGAACGGCCTATCTGGACATCTCCGGGGAGTACGCCGTCCGGGGCGCCGAGTTTCACGCCATGGCCATGACGGAGGCGGAGAAACCCTTAGGCGCGGTAATAGGCTCCATCATATGGGCGGAGCTGGCCTTTTGCGCGCTGGCCATGGGTGAAATGGAGCGCGCCGGCGAGTATTTCCAGAACGGCCTGACTCGGTGACACTCATGGAGCCAACCATCGGACGCCCGAAGGTGGCGCGGGCCTATGCATGGCTCATAGTCCTAGTACCGTTGGCTGTTATAGTCCAGGATCGACGAGATCGCAGAGTTGTTCCAGGACGAGGACCTCCGGGTCCTGTTCGCCGGGTTCTACTCTGAAGCTGAAGGAGGCCTGCTGGACGCCCACGGCCTATTCGGTGAGATCATGGGAATTGCCATCCTGATCATCCTCACCCCTCTTGCCTTTCTCGCCAGATTCCCCCAGAGACTAAGGGTGGGATGGTGGACTCTGGGCCTGGCAGCGGTCTGGAACATCCAGGCCCACGTCTTCGGCTACGGGATAGAGGACGTGGCATGGTTCGAAATGCTCCACGTTCCCCTGGCGTTCATCATTTTCGGGCTGGGGCTGTACCTCCCGTGGCACTCTCACCGGGCACTGGCGGGACGGCCCGACTAAACCCTACGCCTCGATCCTTCAGCTTGCTTGTCCATTACGCGGGAAACGGCCTTTGATGACCTGGCGGAGTAAATGTCCAGCCGACCTCTATCCGCGATCATTCAGGCGCCCACCGGTCGGCCTTCAGCGGAGCCTTCCATTCCAGATGGCTACGGCGGATATGAAGAGAAAGATACATGAGACGGCGCTGGAAGGCCTCTGAGCGGAGGTCCGCGCTGCCGTCAACCAGGTAAAACAGCTATGTGGTCACTGAGATGCTTGGCCATCGCCGGACTACTAGCCGCGCATTCCCTTTTCCTGGCGTGCGGCTCCTCTGACGTCGCCACACCGGCACCCGCCTCCGTTATCGAGCGAGGAGACGAGGTCTTCCAACGGGCCGCGGGTGGGGTGGGATGCGCTTCCTGTCACGGGGTCGACGCCAGGGGAATTGATGGTTCGGCGCCGGAAATCCTGGGGAGGCCGGCAAAATGGATCGAGAGGGCCCTTGCCACGGTGCCCCAGATGAGTTTCATCTCGTTGACCGATGATGACGTTGATGCCGTGGCTGCCTACCTGCAACTTCTGAAATCGCAGCGGTAAGGCCTCATCTTCTCCTTCTACTAATTGAGACGGGCTCCCGAATTCTAAGACCGGTAACTCAGTCAACCTAATTCTGATGTCATGCTGAGGAGCGAAGCGACGGAGCATCTGGCGGGGGGTGGTGCCGCGCCCGGAAACCCTGCCGGGTCGGACCGGACCCACCCCAGGCCCTTCGCTTCGCTCAAGGTGAGACTACGAAACCAAAGTTAACTGAGTACTAGCCACAGTACTTGGCGAAGCAAAATAAATGCCCACCTTGAGGGTTGGCCCGGATTTGGAAAGTAAGCACCTTAGAAGCACCGTATGGGTAACGGCGATAAATGCTGTATACTGGGCTAAATAAGCTTCAACAAGGCAGAGCAAACGTTCAGTATTATCTCCCCCGTCAGGGTTCTGGCCACGGGGTGTCCCCGGCGGGAGCCGGTACCGCACGTTGGGACGACGAGATGGCAGCAGCACAAGGAGAGGGGAGATGCTCACACGACACGTTGCCGGCAGGGTATATAACTACGAGTTCTCCATAGGTAGAGTGACGGCGGGTGGAAACGGCTTCTCCTGCTGCCGTGACTTCGCCCTCGGCTCCGGCGGCAGCGTCTATATCCTCAGCAAAGGCACCGAGTTCGTTCCCAGCCACGGCATAACCAAGTGCACTCTGGACCACCAGCTGCTCTGGGACACCCGAGGCCCCGCTTACTGTGATGGACAGTCGCCCTGGCCCTCCTCGGTGGACCTCGACAGCGAGGAGAACGTGTACGTCTCCGATGATTATGTTAACAGGGTCTTCGTCTACGACAAGGACGGAGGACTGCTGACCAGTTGGGGCACGCCGGGTTCCCGGGAAGGCGAGCTCGACGGTCCCTCGGGCCTAGCCTTTGACAAAGAGGACGACCTCTACGTCGTCGACAGCCGCAACCACCGTGTACAGAAGTTCACCAGGGAAGGCAAGTTCCTGGGGAGCTGGGGTGGCCCAGGGGACGAGCCGGGCCAGCTCAACATGCCCTGGGGCATCGCCGTCGACAAGGCACGGGGCGACATCTACGTGGCCGACTGGAAGAACGACCGAGTGCAGAAGTTCACCCCTGACGGCCGGTACCTGGCCACCTTCGGCAGCCCCGGCAGCGGAGACGGCCAGCTGAGACGCCCCACCGGAGTGGCGGTGGACGACCAGGGAGACGTGTACGTAACCGACTGGGGGAACGAGCGCCTGAACATCTACAACACCGATGGCGCGTTCCTCACAGCGTTCCTGGGGGATGCTCATACTCTGTCCCGTTGGGGCCAGGACCTGGTGGACGCTAATCCAGACTATCAGAAGGCTCGCCGGCGGGTCGATCTGGCCCCCGAACAGAGGCTGCAGAGGCCGGTGGCGGTGAACGTGGCCGACGACGGCCGATTCATGGTGCTGGAGACCGAACGCGCCCGAATGCAGGTCTATATCAAGGAGAGGAACTTCGTGGACGCCCAGTTCAACCTGTAGCATTGGCGCCCCGGGAGGGCAGGATGCAGGTCTACCACAGGCTTGAGAGCTCCGACCTGGGGGTGATGGCCGAGGAGGCCCGCCGGGCCGAGAGCCTTGGCTTCGACGGCATCTCCTCCTACGACCTCAACCACGACCCATTTTTGCCTCTCCTTATCGCGGCCGGAGCGACGAATCGGGTCTCCCTGGAGACCCGGGCCGCCATCGCTTTTCCCCGCAGCCCCACCGTGGCAGCCTACATCTCATGGGACCTCCAGGAGTACTCGCGGGGGCGTTTCAAGCTCGGCCTGGCTACCCAGTCCAGGGCCCAGGTGGAGCGGCGGTTCGCCGCAAGCTGGGGCTCCCAAACCCTCCAGTTCCGGGAGTACGTCCAGGCCTTGCATGCCGTCTGGGACTGCTGGGAAACGGGCGTAGCACCCGATTTCCGGGGCGAGCACTACACCGTTACCCTAATGCCCCCCAACTTCCGCCCTGGGCCCTTCAGGTACGGGCGTCCGCCGGTCTACATGGGAGCCGCAAACCCCAACAACTGCCGTCTTGCCGGCGAGATCGCCGACGGCTTCATGGTCCAGACCCTCAACAGCCCCAGGTTCATCTCCCAGGTCGTGCTCCCGAGCCTGGAGGAAGGGGCGCGTCGAGCGGGCCGTTCCCGGAAGGACATCAAGATCAACAGTGGCGGCACCCTGGTCACCGCCGGTAACAAACAGGAGCTCAGAGACATGAGGGAGCGGGCCCGGCTGTCGGTGGCCTTCTACGCCTCCTACAGCGGCGGCTACCGGGAGGTCTTCAGAGTCCATGGATGGGAGGAAAGACACAGATACCTCCGACAAAGGGGCCGGGAGAGTCCGGTGGCGGAGTTTGCCAGCGAGGTCACCGACGATATGCTGGAGGCCTTCGCCGTCGTAGGTGAGTACGATGAGATCGGCCCCATGGCCAGGGAGCGTTACGACGGCCTCATCGACGAGGCCTGCTTCAGCATCCTCAAGCCTCCAATCGGCCGGAGGGACGAGGACGACCTCCTGAGGCGGCTTATCAGGGACCTCAAAGGATAAGCCAGGGCACCCTGCCCGTCATCCCCTCAGCTCTACCTCCACGTGGCCATCCCGCACCCGCACCGGATAAACGGTCACGGGAGTCACCGCGGGCGGCGCCATCGCCTTCCCCGTTGTCACATCGAATTTCGCGCCGTGGCGGGGGCACTCGATCAGCCTGCCTTCCAGCTCTCCGAAACGGAGGAGCCCCCCGTCGTGGGTGCAGGAGTCCCTTATAGCGTAATAGGCGCCGTCCACGTTGCATACCACTAGATGCTCGCCGGGCAACGGCGACACACTCTTGTGCTCCCCCGGCGCTATCTCCTCCACCCTAGCAACGCGTACGTACTGATTTTGCATCTGGCCTCCATAGCGATTGCCCTCCCAGTGGGGGTAGGGTGCCACCACTCCAGTTGCTCTGGGGGTTTTCCTAACAGAACGGGGTGTCCTACTCCGGATCCATCATACACCATTCACACCCTTGGAAGCCCCGGCCCTTACCATCGGTATACATGGGTCGTAGTCCGAGGGTGGAGGTGGCCGACATGCCTCTCCGGCTGCCAGAGCTTATCGGGGCGTTGGGGATGGTCCTGGCACTGCTGCTGGGTGCCTGCCAGACGGAAGCTGGCGCACCGGCCCCGCTGTCCGGACTGGCGCCGGACCCCACCCCGTCTCCCGACCGCGTCATCACCCTGGGCGACATCGACCCCGACGAGCCCACCAAGAAAATCCTGCGGCTCCAGCCCCTGGCCGAGTACCTGGCGGACAATCTGACAGCATTTGGGATAGAGGCGGGACGGGTGGTCGTCGCTCGCAGCGTCCAAGAGATGGCGGGTTTCCTCAAAGACGGCACCGTTGACGTTTACTTCGATAGCGCCTTCCCAGTCCTGGCCACTCAAGAGCTCTCGGGCTCCCGAGTCATCCTTCGAAGGTGGAAGCAAGCGGACGCGGTCTACTGGAGCGTCTACATCGCCCGTGCGGGCAGCGGGGTATCGACGGCGGAGGACTTCGTCGGCAAGATAATCGCCTTCGAGGAGCCCTACTCGACCTCGGGCTACGTGTTGCCGGCGGGCACTCTGATACGTCGCGGATTCACCCTCACCAGGGTCGAAGGCCCGGGCGCAGAACCACATCAGGACGCCATAGGCTACTTCTTCTCCCGGGACGAAGAGAACACCATAGAGCTGGTCTTGCAAGGACAGGTAGCCGGGGGTGGTATATCGAACCAGGACTACGAGGCGCTGCCGGAAGAGCTTAAGGAGAAGATCATCGCCTTCGACCAGACAGTATCCGTTCCCAGACAGCTGGTATCGGTGCGGCCGGGGCTCGAACCGGGACTGGTCGACAAGGTCCGCGAGGTCTTGATCGGACTGGACCGGACACCCGAGGGCCTGAGCTTGCTCGAGGGCCTGAAGGACACCAAAAAGTTCGACGATCTCCCGTCAGATTCGGAATCGTCCCTCCAGGAACTCAGGGAGCTGATGGGGCTGGTGGCCGCGGAGTGAGGAGCCATGCCGAAGCTACTGCCCAGCACAACGTTCAGATGGGGTATGACCTCGATCCTCACCATGGCCATGGTCGTGGTCATCACCCTGTTCGTGACCCTGACTACGGTACTGGACGTTCGGAAAGAACGCGGGATATTCCACGCCGAGCTGGAGCAGAGAGGGCTGCTACTGGCCGAGACCCTGAACGAGATCCTGGCAGACCCCCTGTATTTCACGGACATCGACGCGCTGAGGGACCTAGCAGAAGTGGCTAGAAGTCACCCCGACATAACCAGCGTACGGGTATTCAGGCCCGACGGCCGCCTCCTGGTGTCAAATACCAGGGAAGACGACCAGTCCGACTACCCTACTGGGTTCGCCGACGACCAGTTCGGGCTGGACACGCTGGAAGGCGTGCAGACTAACCTGAGGTTCCGGGGCGATAGCCTGGAGGTGGCCAGTCCCATCGAGGCCGGCGGCGAGGTGATCGGCGTCGTCCAGTTCGAATTCAGCGCCGACTCACTGAGCGCCGAGATCACAAACATCGTCTGGCAACATGTCTGGCAGGGGCTCGCCCTAATCGGCATAGGGGTGATCAGCTCATACGTCATCGCCCGCCTGGTCACAAAGCCTTTGCAGTCCCTCGCCAAGGTAGCGAAGGAGATCGGAGAAGGCAACCTCGACACTCCCGTCAAGGCCCGCGGCACCAGGGAGACGGTGGAGCTGGGTCACGCGCTGGAGGGCATGAAGGCCCAGCTAAAGCAGCTCTACTCGGGCCTGGAGCAGCAGGTCGCGGCGCGGACCCGGGAGCTGTCGCAGGCCTACGAAGCACTGCGCAACGAGAACATCCAACGCAGGCGAGCGGAAGGCGAGCTGGAGAAGGCCCGCGACGCCGCGCTCCAGGCCTCTCGCGCGAAGTCCGAATTCCTCTCCGGCATGAGCCACGAGATCCGTACCCCGATGAACGCCATCTTGGGGATGAGCGACCTGCTTGCAGAGACCCCGCTGACCCACGAGCAGCAGGAATACGTGCGTATCGCCAGGACAGGGGGAGAGAACCTGCTCTCCTTGATCGACGACATTCTCGACCTCTCCAAGGTAGAGGCCGGGCAGCTCCAGATGGAGATGGTCGAGCTCGACGTGGGCCGGATCGTAGAAGAGACTGCTACCTTTCTGGCGGTACGGGCCCATGGAAAGGGCCTGGAGCTGAGCTGCCGGGTCATGCCCGAGGTACCGGCCATCCGGTTGGGAGACCCGGTCCGCCTGCGCCAGGTGCTTACCAACCTTGTGGGCAATGCCATCAAGTTCACCGAAAGGGGCGAGGTGTCGCTGAGCGTAAAGCACGATCCCGCCGGCGAAGAGGGAGGCGATCTGCTGTTCCGCGTCTCCGACACTGGCATCGGCATCCCACCCCAACGGCTGGACTATATCTTCGACATGTTCACCCAGGTGGACGGCTCAACCACCCGCCACTATGGCGGGACCGGTCTGGGCCTTGCCATCTGCCGCCGGCTGGTGGGCATCATGGGCGGAACCATATGGGCGGAAAGCACCCCGGGCGAGGGGAGCAGCTTCTACTTCACGGCCCGTTTCCCCCTATCCGAAGTCCCCTCCGGCGCTGCGGTACCTGAGCGGCCAGACATGAAACAGCTCAAGATGCTGGTCGTAGACGACAGCTCCAACAACCGGATCATCCTGCGTGAGGTCCTCGGCGGTTGGGGCGCTCAGGTCTCGGAAGCCAGAGACGGCGAGGAGGCACTGACAAAGCTCGCCCACGCCCGAGAGATGGGCGAGCCCTATCAGCTGGTGCTGCTTGACAGGTACATGCCCGGTAAGGACGGATTTCAGGTGGCCGAATGCATCAGGGACGGCCCCAACGCTCCAGGCATGACCCTCATGATGCTGACCTCCGACAACCTGCACGGCGATATCGACCGCTGCCGGCGCCTGGGAATCTCACGCTACCTGGTCAAACCCGTGTCCCGGGCCGAGCTGCTTCACACCGTTAGCTCGGCCCTGGGCCTGGAGGGATACAGGGCTGGAGAGGGAGCGTCGGTGGTCAACTCCCCCGGACACGAGGCCCAGAGGCCGCTGAGCATACTGCTGGTGGAAGACTCCCAGGACAGCCAGCTGCTTGTCAGGAGCTACCTCAAGGACACGCCCCACCAGATAGACACAGCGGAGAACGGTGCGGTCGCCATCGAGCGGTTCACCTCGGGAGCCTACGACCTGGTCCTGATGGACATGCAAATGCCGGTAATGGACGGGTATACCGCCACCAGGGCGATCAGGAAGTGGGAGGAAGAGAAGCGGGTGAAGGCCACCCCTGTCATAGCGCTCACCGCCCACGCCCTGAAACGCGACGCCCAGAGGAGCATTGACGCGGGGTGCACGGCCCACATCACCAAGCCCATCAGGAAGGCGAAGCTCATGGAGGCAATAAGCACCCATGCGAGGAGGACCGGACATGCCCTAGACACGTGAGACGGCAGAAAGCGACAGGATTATCGTCCAACTGGACCGGGAGATTGAGGATATCGTGCCCGGATTCCTGGATAGGCGCCTGGAGGATGTGGAGTCGTTGCTGGAGGCGCTGGAGCAGGGAGACTTCGAGGCCATCGGGGTGCTGGGCCACAGAATGAAGGGCTCCGGGGGCGGATACGGGTTCGATGTCATAGGCCGAATAGGCGGGTCTCTCGAGCGGGCCGCCCAGGAGGCCGATTCAGGACACATCCAGGGGCTGGTGGAGGAGCTGGCCTCCTACCTTGAGCGGGTTGAGGTCGTCTATCAGTAGGGAGGCTGCGGCTCTTGCCACAGGCCCCGGAGAAGAAGGTAGAGGATGGGCATACTCATTGTCGACGACTCGCCGGACGAGTTGCTCCTGATGAAAGAGTACTTGGAGGAGGAGCACCTCTGCTACGGGGCCGGTAGCGGCGAGGCGGCGCTGGAAGTCCTGGGCCGCGCAGCCGTTGACATCGCCCTGATCGACGTCATGATGCCCGGGATGAGCGGGCTGAACCTGTTCCAGAGGGTAAGGGAGCTGCACCTCGACCTGGCAGTTATATTCGTTACGTCGATCGATGCCCTGGACCTGGCGGTGGAGCAGCTAAGGCAGGGGGCCTACGATTACATAGTGAAACCTGTCGGAAGGACGCGCTTGCACCAGGCAGTAGAGGATACCCTAGAAAGGCGCAGGATATTCTTAGAGGGCGTCAGGGACCGGAGACACCTGGAGCAGCGGGCGGCGACTCAGACCTGGGAGCTGGATGCCAGGGTGAGGGAGCTTCAATCCCTGAACCGGAATTTCCAGGCCGAGCTTGCTCAGAGGTTCACGTCCAGGGAGGCTGACTACCTGAAGGCCCAGACTTCGACGGAAACCCATATCCGCAAGGGCATAATGTCCCTTAGGGAGGCGGAGAAGAAACGTATCCACGACTACCTTCGCGGCCACGTCCAGTCCAGCCTGCTCGCCCTGGAACACAAGCTGCGCCACTGCCACGAGGTCCTGCCGGTCGAACCCGGCCGCGCATCGGCGCTGCTGGCCGAGATCAGGGCCGACCTCCGGACGATCCATGAACGGGATGTAAGACAGGTGAGCCACCAGCTTTATCCGTCGGTAGTTACCATGGGGCTGGTACCGGCCCTCAGGTCCCTTGCATCGGACTTCCGCCCCACGCTGGCGGTAGACCTATCCGTCGACCCGGATATCGAGGCCCGGGAGCCGAGGTAGTCGAGCTCGGAGAGACCGGGACGTAACATCCGGCTACGATCCCTGAAGCTACAGGGCCGCTGCCTCCGCCAAAAGTGGCGGACGACAGCCTGGCGCTGGAAGGAGAACCACACCAATGGCCAAGGTACTGGTAGCCGACGACGACCGTGACATCAGGGACCTGCTGGTAGATACTCTGGTGGAATGCGGGTACGAGGTCATCGAGGCCGCAGATGGGAGGGCAGCCTTCGAGCTGGCCTGCCAGGAAGAGCCGGACCTCATCCTTCTGGACGTGTGGATGCCAGCCCTGGACGGCTTCGAGGTACTGGGCAAGCTGAGGGACACCCCCAACACCAGGTCCATCCCCGTGGTGTTGCTGACCGCACTCCGGGCCACCAGCGGCGAGGGGGTTGCAATGAGCCTGGGGGTCAGTCACTACATCACCAAGCCCTGGGAGCCCGGGACCGTAGAGACCGCCGTAAGGGTCGCCCTACGGGAAGCTGGTCACTCTCCGCCAGTCGGTCCCGCCGCCCCATTTGTCAGGACAGGCAGCACGCTACTGGACCAGAAGCTCAGCGGGGGGATACCCCTGGGCTCGCTGACGCTGGTTGAGAGGCCGCCATCGACGGGGAAAAGCGCCCTCTGCCAGCACTTCATGTACGAGTCCCTGCTGGACGGGCGCAAGGCAGCCTACTTCGCCTCCGAACATACCACCATGAGCCTCGCCGGCAAGATGAGCTCCTTCGGGCGGGACGTGTCGTCCTACGTGAGGGCGGGCAGGTTGGCCGTCTATCCCGTAAACGACTCCCCTGAAAAGGAACCTGCCGGAGGCTGCTGGGACCCTGAACGGTCGATGGCCCAACTGGCCCTGGACATTGGGAACACGGCCTCGCGGCACACGGTTATCGTCGTGGACTCCCTTACCGGACTTGCCAGCCACAGCGGGGAGAACGGGATCATGACATTCTTCTCCTCCTGCAAGCGTATGTGCGAGCGCGGAGCAACCATCATTCCAGAGGCCCGTACCTATGCCTTCGACGACAGGCTGCTCGGCCGGCTTCAGCTCCTGTGTAACTCACACCTCAACCTGCGAGCAGAGAAGATAGGGGCCAGGATGGTGAAGATGCTGGAAATCCGCAAGGTCCAGGACGCGGAGCTATCAACAGGCAACGTGGTCAGCTTCGACGTGGCGGAAGGGCTAGGACTGCGGATCGTCCCGGGGGCCAAGGTCAGACTATAGCTCACCACGAGCCGGGCCACCGGAGCATGCAGTATGAAATCAGGTGGCCAGCGGACCCTATCCTGCGGACCCCTTGAACGAGGCCGAAATTGCAATGAATATCGAGGAAGTCCCGGGTGTTCCTGGCCGACGACCACCCCCTCCTTAGAGAGGGCCTGCGGAGGCTCCTGGAGGCGGACGGGCATTTCCTGGTCGTAGGTGAGGCCAGCACCGCCGAGGGGGCGCTGGAGCAGCTTGAAACTTTAACCGTAGACGTAGTAGTCATGGATATCCAGCTACCGGGACTGGACGGCGTGGAGGCGACGCGCCGGTTGAAGCTACGCCACCCCGGCCTCAGAGTGATCATCCTTAGCGCCTTCGGGCAGGAGTACCTGCTACCGAGTATCGAGGCAGGTGCTGACGGCTACCTGCTCAACACGTCGGGCCTGATGGAGGTGGTCCGCAGCCTGGTTCAGGCAGCCCAAGGACAGTCTCCTGTCGATCCGGGCCTCACTCGCCACCTTATGGCGCCCCTGGCCAACGGACTGCCGGCCAGGTGCACCCTCACACCTCGCCAGCGAGAGCTCCTCCGCATGGTGGCAGAGGGTATGCCATCTGAGGAGCTGTCCTCCCGTCTCTGCGTTAGCCCCACCACCGTCAAGAGAGAGTTCCGGAACATCTTTGACGCGCTGGGGTAAACGACCGGGCCCACGCCGTGGCCGAGGCCTATCGGCGGCGCCTGGTCTAGCACCTTCATCCCGGCGACTTAACCCCCACACCAAGGTCCCCGGCCTCTCCGCACCCCCGAATTGCGCCCGCTCGTGGCCCAGATGGGCCGGCGGGTGGCCCCCCCCCGGCGGGTACCTGGTCCCTGGAGGGCCGCCAAGGGGGGCCAAACGCTCCCTCCAATCGGCCCCAACGGTGCTTAACAGGGCACGGCCGGGATGAAACAATGGGACCTGGAAACCAAAGATAGTGGGGAGGGATCGAAGATGAGGCTCGCTTACAGGTTGGCCAGGATGATACCCGCCGACGGGACGGGACACCGCGGAATCACGGGGCTAGAGACGGCCATCGTCCTGATCGCCTTCGTGGTGGTCTCCTCGGTGTTCGCCTTCGCCGCCTTGTCCACTGGCCGCTTCTCCAGCGACAAGTCCAAGGAGACCATTAACGCCGGCCTCACCGAGGCCAGCGGCACCCTGGAGATCCGGGGCTCCATCATAGCCAAGGCCAACAGCACCGGAGACGCCATAGACGAGATCTCCTTTCAGGTGGCCAACGCCGCCGGCGGAGGCGCCGTGGACCTGACCCCGGGTGAGACCCTGATCACATATTCGGATGCCGACCAGGCGGTCACCCTGGTAAGCGGCGACTTTACCGTCACCGCCCTGGGCAACGCCGACTCCGACAAGCTGGTTGAGCCCGGAGAGATGTACGAGATAAAGCTGACCGGTCTGCAGGCCAAGCTTAACCCGGACCTGCCGAAAGACAAGAAGTTCAGCATACAGGGTCACGTCCCATAGAGTGGTGTAAGAGTACGTCATCCTGTTGATATCGTCTAGGCCGCTGCCTCTGCGAGTTCGGCTCTGGGTAGAGCTTCGTTGGAGGTGGTTACCTCCTGTGTCATGTATCGACGGCCGACGGCCCACTCGTCGTGCTGCTCAGCTAGGACGGCGCCGACCAGGCGACGGACAGATGGGCGGTTAGGGAAGATGCCCACCACATCGGTGCGGCGCCGTATCTCCTTGTTGAGACGCTCCAGGGGGTTGTTGGACCAGATCTTCTTCCAGTGGGCGACGGGGAAGCTGGAGAAGGCCAGGACGTCGGGTCCAGCCTCGTCCAGTCGAGAGGCGCCCTGTGGGAACGGGTCCTGGAGCTGAGCAATCACCCGCTCGAGTTGGGCATGCACCTCCTGAGGGGACGGCTGCTGGTAGATGGTGCGTACCATGGTGGCCACCCAGGGCTGAGCGCTCCTGGGGACCCGAGTGAGCAGGTTGGTCATGAAGTGGGTGCGGCACCGCTGCCAACTGGCCCCACCGAAGACAGTTGCGATGGCATCCCTGAGTCCCTGATGAGCGTCCGATACCACCAGTTCCACCCCGCCGAGGCCCCTGGCGACCAGTGAGCGCAGGAAGGCCAGCCAGAAGGCGTCGTCTTCACTGGTACCCACGTCCATCCCAACGATCTCACGCTTGCCCTCGCTATTGACCGCCGTCGCCACCACCACGCTGACGTTGACTATCCTACCGGCCTCTCTGACCTTCTGGGTTAGTGCGTCCAGCCACAGGTAGGGATATGATCCGCCGTCCAGCGGCCGACCCAGGAAGCTCTCCACCACCCCGTCCAGCTCCTGGCAGATACGCGACACTTGGCTCTTTGAGATACCCTCGCACCCCAGGGCCTTGACCAGATCATCCACTCGCCTCGTCGATACACCCTCCACATACGCCTGCTGGATCACCGCCAGCAGAGCTCGCTCGCTGCGACGCCGTGGCTCCAGCAGGCTCGGAAAGTAGCTTCCCTCTCTGAGCTTGGGTATCTGCAACTCCATGGTCCCTACGCGAGTGTCCCATGCTCGAGACCGGTACCCGTTGCGCTGGGTCACCCGCTCAGGGTTGCGTTCTCCATACCCAGCACCGGTCCTCGATGACACATCAGCCTCCATGATCTCCTCGACCAGCACTCTCAGTGCCTCTCGTAGAAAGTCCACGTCACCGTCGACTCCCCTCTTGCGCATTAGCTCAAGCAGGTCCATCCTTTCCTTGACCACCGTTGTCCTCCTTTCTCAGGCTCGTCTTTGCCCGCTAAGGATGACGTGGTGGTCTCTCTTCATCCAGACCCTCTCCTCTTGTTACACCACTTCCTGGGACTCTACTGCATACAGATAAAGCCACCTGTGGGAGCCGTCCTCAACGTCGAGCGCACCACTCCGGTGGTGCTGGAGACCTTCAGCGACCTGGGATAGCCGTGGCCTGGGCCTGCAAAACGGAGAGCTAGACGCCTGTAGGGAGATGTAATGAGATACGCACCGGGCACGAAGAGGCTTTTGCACGCGGACAGCCGGGGCATAACCGGACTGGAGACGGCCATCGTGCTGATCGCCTTCGTGGTGGTCTCCTCGGTATTCGCGTTCGCCGCCCTGTCCACCGGCCTCTTCTCCAGCGACAAGTCCAAGGAGACCATTAACGCCGGCCTCACCGAGGCCAGCGGCACCCTGGAGATCAGGGGCTCCATTACGGCAAAGGCCTTCGCCGTGGTCAACGAGGTGGCGGCGACCCATACCGCGGACGGTGCCGTCACAGTTCTGTCCGCTCTCGCCAATTTGCCGGTGGTGGGGGAGTCCGACACGGTCACGCTCCAGCCGGCTGCCACCGACCTGACCAGAGTCGCCAGCAGCCCCGCAAGCGCACAGTACTCCATAAACAATACCACCGGCGTCGTCACCCTGGGCACAGCCCTCACGACGGGCGACTCCATCGAGGTGGACTACAGCGCTGGCATCGTGGACGAGATGAGCCTGCAGGTGGCTAACGCTGCGGGGGGAGGAGCCGTCGACCTGACCCCCGGCGAGACAATCATTACCTACATCGATTCGGGCCAGTCGCTCACCCTAGCCACCGCCGACGTCACCGTCACCGCACTGGGCAACGCCGACACAGACAAGCTGGTGGAGCCGGGGGAGATGTATGAGGTAAAGGTTACAGGGATGAGGGCCTCCCTCAACCCCGACCTGAAAAAAGATACAGCCTTCACCATATTCATCAAGCTTCCCGTAGGAGCCGTGCTCCAGGTCTCCCGCACCACCCCCGTGTCCATGGTGAAGATAAACAACCTTAACTAACGGCTCCACCCTTTGGCTGACAACCGACGTGGCCCTGGAGCAGGGATCCTAGCCCCCCAACCCTGCTCCAGGGCCATCCTTTTGTCCTACAGGGAGACCTGGCAGGGCAACGCCCCAAGAACAGGTGGCCGCTGCTCAAGGGTTCGGCCGGCGCAGGTCTGGTATAATACAGTCTGCCCTCGTCGGCGATACCACGCAGGCAGGTCCAGCCCAGGATGGCAGACACCCAGCCCGCCTCCAGCTCCAGGACCGATATGCCCTTACCCGCCACCTCAAGGGCGGGCCGCGAGCACCTGAGCAAAGCCCTCCTCAGGCGAGTGTCCCGCAGCTTTTATCTGACGGTGCGGGTGCTGCCGGGGGACATCCGCGAGCCCGTGGGGCTGGCTTACCTGCTGGCGCGGGCCGCCGACACCATAGCCGACACCACGCTCCTGCCTCCGCAGGAACGGCTGGACCGGCTCCTGGCCTTCAGGGGCCAGGTCGAAGGTCCCGCAGCGGAGGAGACCCTTAGAGAGATAGGCCACGGCCTGGCCGGGGGGCACGCGATACCCGCCGAGGCGGAACTCCTGAACTCCCTCCCAGCCGCCTTTTCCATGCTCCTGGCACTGCCAGAGGCCGACCGAGTCCCGGTGCGCTCGGTCGTAGTGACCCTGACCCGCGGCATGGAGATGGACCTCTCCACATTCCCCCCGGAGGACTCGGGGAGGATCGCGGCCCTCGGAAATGACGCCGACCTGGACCGCTATCTCTATTACGTGGCTGGCTGCGTAGGCGAGTTCTGGACGGCGATAACCATGACCCACACCGCCGCCCTGAAGAGCTGGGATGGCCCTCAAATGGCGGAGACCGGAGTGGGTTTCGGCAAGGCGCTACAGCTCACCAACGTCCTGCGGGACGTTCCCAGGGACCTGCGCATCGGGCGCTGCTACCTGCCTGCGGACAAACTGTCCCGCGCCGGCCTGACTCCTCGCGACCTGCTGGACCCGTCGGCAGGAGCGAAGGCCCGCCCCATGCTCACGGCGGGGATAGGGACCGCGCTGGGCCACTACCGCGCCGCGGAAGAGTACCTCTGCGCCATTCCGAGGCGGTGTATACGCCTGCGGCTCGCGGCGCTATGGCCGCTACTGATAGGGCTGGCGACCCTTGCCAAGCTCGCAACAAACGACGGGTGGCTGGACCCGGCGAGGCCCTCGAAGGTGGGCCGGGCATGGGTCTACCGCGTGCTGGGCCTTTCCCTGCTGTGCGCTTACTCCAACTCAGCCCTACGCTGGTGGATAGGGCGGCTGCGCAGGAGGGTCGAAAATGCCCTCTGACGGGAATGGCTTTCGACGGCCTCCCTTGACCGCTGCCGTGGGCACACATATAATCGGGCTAGCAACGGGCAGCGATGATTCGAGGACCGTGGCGCCCGCCCGGGAGTACCACACTCCAGCAAGGACAGGCACCCCACGAAAGGAGCCACCATGGAAAAAGGGGACATACCTTACCTCTCGGCTACCCAGCTCTCCGCTCTCATCAAGGCGAAGGAGGTATCCCCGGTAGAGGCGGTGGACGCCTACCTGGAGCGGATCGAGCGCCTTAACCCCACCCTTCACGCCTACATAACGGTGGCAGGAGACCACGCCCGTCAGGCCGCACGGGAATCGGAGCAGGCGCTGGCCCGGGGTGAGTACCGGGGGCCCATGCACGGCATTCCCGTCGCGGTGAAGGACCAGGTCTATACCAAGGGGATTCGCACCACCATAGGCTCCCCCTTCTTCAAAGACTTCGTTCCCGATGAAGACGCGACGGTGATATCGAAGCTGAAGGAAGCGGGGGCCATCCTGCTGGGGAAGGCGAACCTGACCGAGTTCGGCACAACGGGTGTGCCCCAGCACTTTGGCACCGCCCTGAACCCATGGGACCAGGAGCGGCTCACCGGCGGCTCCAGCACCGGCTCGGCCGCCGCCACCGCCGGGTTCCTGTGTGCCACCTCCCTTGGCGAGGACACGGGCGGCTCTATTCGCGGACCGGCTTCCTGGTGTGGGCTGGTCGGTCTCAGGCCATCCTGGGGCCGGGTCAGCCGCTACGGCGTAAAGCGAGGCGTATGGTCCATGGACACCATGGGGCCCATATCCCGGACCGTTGAGGACTGCGCCATGACCCTCCAGGCCATCGCGGGGTACGATCCCAAGGACGCCTACACCTGGGACACTCCCGTGCCCGACTACCGGAAGGTACTGGACGGCAACATCAAGGGAGTAAAGGTGGGAGTGGTCACGGAGGTGGTCAACGCCCAGATCATCGACCCCCAGGTCCGGGAGGCGGTGGTGAAATCAGCCGACGTACTGAGGGAGCTGGGAGCTTCGGTGGAGGAGGTGTCCGTCCCCCTGGCCATGGACGCGTGGACCATACTGGGGCCACTGAGGATAGAGGCGCCTTTGCAGTACAAGGAGTTCTTGCTCAACCACATGCAGGAGGTGGGCCACGACAACCGGATCGCCTATCTTGTAAACAGCCTGCTGCCCGCCCAGTACTACTACAAAGCCCAGAAGCTACGGACCCTCCTGCGCCAGCAGGTCGATGCCGCCCTGGAAAGGGTGGACGCTCTGGTGATGCCCACCACCGGGATCGTGGCCCAGAAGGTCGGGCCTGAGACCGGGACCATAGTCGACAGCAGGGAGAAGGCCCCCTTTGTCTCTGCCTCCTGGCTCGTCACGGCGACCTTTAGCGTCTCCACCAGCCCGTCACTGAGCATCTGCTGCGGTTTCACAGACGAGAACCTGCCCATAGGGCTTCAGATCGGGGGAAGGAACTTCGACGACGAGACGGTGCTCAAGGTCGCCTACGCTTACGAGCGTAACACCCCCTGGCACGAGAGGAAGCCGCCGATTTAGGCCGGTCCGCTACTGTACCACCAGCAGCGTTCCCTTCATGTCCTCGTGGCCGGGCACTTCGCAGGTATAGGTGAAGCTCCTCCCGGCCGGGGCTATGGCAGGCATGTCCACTATCTGCTCGCTGAAGCCCCCCAGGCCGAAGTCAACATCCAGCTCCTTCATGGTGAAGGTGTGGATGGTGAAATCGCTGTTCTTCACCAGCAGTCGTACCGCCTGACCGGCTCGGACCTCCAGTACCCGGGGACGGAACTGGGTGTCCTTCATATCTAGCGTTATGGCGCCCGCGGCCTCTTCCGCGCTGACGCGGTCGCGCACCGTCATCGTAAGGATACCAGACACGATAATAAGGGCTGCGACGACCAGCCCGATGCCACCAATTACGTTACGCTCCGACGGTTTGGCGGCCAAACGGGGATTGCCCAACCTGTGCTGGATGAAGGCGACAGTCCCGCCCACCAACGCCAGCAGCCCTCCGACCAGCCACAGCAGAGCCGGGGTGAAATCCCAGAAGCTGTCGATGTAGGAGAGCCCGTATGAAAAGATGACGGGTCCGAACACTATGGGGACCGCCAAGCCCAGGACCGCGGCGACGATGTACAGCCAGCGCCCGTACTTCAGCAGAAGCCCGGCCATCACCAGGGAGACCACCAGCGCAATGAGCGCCGAGGACCACAGGGAGCCGTTCTCCTCCACGATACCCACGATGGTGGAGAGAAGCGAGGCCGGCACCACGATCAAAAACCCTATGATCGCGGCCTTGGCATATACCGGCCGGCTCTCCCACGGGCCGAGGGGTAGCACGGGTTCCTTTAGCATGTTCCTCCTTGGGGTCTAGCCGCCCTCCGAAAGGGGCTCTAATGTAAAGTATAAAGGGGCGGCTGGACTCCGTCCAAGACGCAATGCAGGTTAATTTCCGGACGTTTGAGGCGTGATGCGATGGCCGTTCCCGGCCGCCGGTCTATTGGGCCGGGACCAGGCGGTAAACGCCGCCGGTTCGGGAGAGGAGGTACAGGCTTCCATCTAGGGCCTGCCCAAAGGAGGTGATGAACGGGACGGCGCGGTCCGTGTCCACGAGTAGCGCCTCCTCGGTCACCGTGTTCCCATCGTGCCGTAGACCCCAGATCCTTCCAGTACAGAAGTCCCCGTACACGTAGGCACCCAGAAGCGAGGGCCCGCCCCGGCCCCGGTAGACGTACCCACCGGTAACGGAGCAATCGCCCGCCATCTGGCTGTACTCGGTAACGGGCGGCTCCAGACCCGTCCGGTCGCAGCCCTCCTGGGAAGGTGGGAAGCAGTGGCCCCCTTCCATGCTGTTCCAACCGTAGTTCAGGCCCGGCTCTATCAGGTCTA
Organism: Dehalococcoidia bacterium; assembly: GCA_965247055.1. GTDB lineage: Bacteria > Chloroflexota > Dehalococcoidia > Lucifugimonadales > JAGWBF01 > CBDFGE01. The sequence goes on along the minus strand of CBDFGE010000005.1, from coordinate 143,749 downwards.
TCTCCTCCCAATTGTCCTGGCCCACATCGCCCAGCCAGAGGGCGCCGGTGTGTTCGTCGAAAGAGAACCGCCATGGATTCCGAAACCCATACGCCCATATCTCGTCCAAGGCTCCGTCGACGTCCACGAAGGGGTTGTCCGGCGGTATGCGGTAGTTCCTGCCGTCGGACGTCCCAGTCACGTCGATACGAAGCACCGATCCCAGGAGGGTGCCCCGGTGCTGGGCGTTACTCTGGAGGTCTCCGCCACCGCCGCCATCGCCGAGACTCACGTACAGATACCCGTCGGGCCCGAAGGCAAGCTGACCCCCGTTGTGGTTGCCGAAGGGCTGTAGTATCTCCATGATAATGAGCTCGCTGCCCAGGTCCGCCGCGCTCGGGTCATTCTGGGCGGCTGTGAACCGGGAAAGCACGGACCTCCGGGGATTCGCAGCCGAGTAGTAGACGTAGAAATAGCGGCTGCCCCTGAAACCGGGATCGAAGGCCAGTCCAAGTAGCCCCTCCTCGTTGTGTCCCATGTTCACACGCTGGGTGAGGTCCAGGAACACCGGAGCATCCGCCGCAGCCGGCTCATTGGGGAAGACGCGGATAAGGCCCGCCTGCTCCGTGACAAAGAACCGGTCTCGGCCGTCGCCGGGCTGGACGAGGTTGGTAGCATTCTGGAAACTCAGGTTGAGGAATGCCCGCTCAACCTCCACGGGCTGCAGTGCCTGAGGGGCGAGCCGGCCCAGGTTGCGGGCCACCAGGACCAGGTCCAGAATGTCCACCAGATTGTCGAGGTTGATATCGGACCGGGGCCGGCGGAAAGGCGGCGTCCCGAAGCTGGCGATCACGACACGCAGGTCCCGGATATCCACGAAGCCATCCTCGTTAACGTCCACCTCGAGGTCGCTCGCCGAGATTATCAGCACCGCAGTGCTCTGGCTTCCGAGCCTGGCATCGCCGGTGGGGTTGGAAAGAGCCAGATTTACCGTCTCGTCGCCCTCCACCAGGTGGTCATCGTCGATAGGGACGGTGAAAGTCTTGCCGGCGGTGTCGCCGTCGGCGAAGGTGATGGTCCCCGCGGCGGGGCTGTAGTCTTCGTTCGGGCTGGCAGCGCCGTCGCTGGCGACGTAGCTCACCGTCACTTCTCCGGCACCGGCCCCGATCCGGGTGACGGTGATGGTGGCGCTGCCCACCCCCTCGGCCACCCTGTATGCGGCATCACTGAACTGGAGCTCGGCAACAGGCGCCGGCATGCTGTATTCCACGGTGAGGACCGGACGGTCCGCCGCCACACTGTTCTCCCTGGAGTCGAAGCGTTTCGTGGACCTGATGGCCTCGTCGCCCTTGAGGAGCCATCCGAAGTTGCTGGATGGACTGTCCAGCCACCCCTGGACGTCGGCGCCCATCTGGGGCGTGGGGCCCCAGGTATAGCTGCCCGTATCCCCCACTGATACGGCGGCGCTTACCGCGGGCTCGAAATCTCCCCCAGGCGAATCCCATAGCTCGGTGGGGAAGAACCTGTGTATCCAGGTGACGTCGCCGGGCGTCGAGGCGCCCCCACTCCCCCGCCCACTCGAGGTGCCCTCGCCCCAATCGGCGAGAAGCCTGTGCAGCTCGACGGTGCGGGAGTCCGCCTCACTCATGCTCATGTGCAGCGTGAGCCCGACGCTCTCGATGACGGCTCCGACTGGGACGCTGCCGGCGACATCGAAGGCGATCACCCCCCTTCGGGTTGAGCCCAACTGGGTCCTGCCCGCAAATATCCACTCCCCGGCGCCGTTGCTAAAACTGCCGCCGAGGTCCTCGATCAGGGTGTTGTCCCTGATGGGGGCGAGGGTCACGGAGGAGGGGTCGGAGCCTGCTTCCAGGGGAGTGGCGGCGTGGCCGCCCGCCACTACTGACCCCAGCACCATGGCGGCCAGCAGCGCCAGACCCCGTGAGGCGCCGGCACGCCACAGGTGCGGCGCCATGCTCCATATGCCAGCCTGGAAACGGTCGTTGCCCATATCTACCGCCTCGGTCCTCCGCCGCCGGACTGCCCGCAACCCCCTACTTCTGCTCTGCTCCCCCGTCCGCGCTGAAACCGACTATGGGATTTTCGAATGATACCATAGTTGATACGATTGCCCACAGGAAAAGCTTGGACTTCCTGTTGACCCTCTCCGCGATGGCCCCGCCCGAGCCAGATCGGCGATGTGGAGGAAGTACCTTAAGCGGGCGCCCTGCTCCGGTCGTTGCCGGTGTCCACGGGCACCAGCCCCCGGACGGCATCGTGACCCACAGGCTTCGGCCCCTCAAAGAAGCCAGACGTCGCGCCACTATTGCCAGCCTCCAGACTCATCGGGGGTAACGGGAGCTCTGCAGGTCCGGCCCACAAATCCGGAGAAGAAAGCGCTACGAAGGGGCCGGTTTAGGGTAGAATATATCAACCGGGCCATAACAACGGGCGATGGGGAAAGCCGGGACACCCCGGCTTGAAGCGGGAGGCAGCTAATGGACACGGCGGAATTCCTTGCCAAGGTCAGCCTGTTCCAATACCTATCCCGGGACGCCCTGGAGCACCTGGCTGCTCAGATGCGGGTGGTCCCGCTGGCTGAGGCGGCCATCATCCATGAAAACGACCCCACCGACGGCCTGTACATCATGAAGTCGGGGACGGCCAAAGTGACCAAATCGGGGGCGGCAGACGTCTCCGAGGCCGTACTGGCCGTGCTCCGGCAGGGAGACAGCTTCGGCGAGATCGGGCTGATAGATGGCCTGCCCAGAACCGCTACCGTCACCTCCCTCACACCCTCGGAATGCTATTTTCTTCCAAGGGAGGCCTTCCTGGCAGCACTGGAGGAGCACCCAGAGATCGCCCGGGGGATGCTGGCTTCCCTCGCCGGCATGGTACGCAGTGCCGACCAGTGGATCGCCCAGCTCCTCTGACCGGGCCGGCCTTCCAGCAGGCGGCCCGGGCTAAGCTAATCTAGCCTCTGCTGGTGCCTACGGCCGCCGCCGCCAGGACCAACACGATAGTCACGGCCCCACCGAACAGCATCCATTCCATAGGTCCAACTCGACGCACCCGGAGGTCCGCGCCAGGCGCGTGCTCCTACTACGACTATTATCGAGCGGAACGGCGTAGTAAATGTAGGGTGACACCACCCAATGCGGGTTCGGTGTAACTCCGGACGGGAGAAATCTGCCGACTGTCCGACGGCGTACAAGAAGTATGTAGTGGACCGGTGAATAGCACCCGGAAAACAGACCCACACCCCGTTGCCGGTCTATTACACTTGGGGCAGGGGGCTCCTGGGGTGTTACCCCGGGAGCCCCCTTCTATGCTGGAGCGCCGAAGGGAGCAGTTAGCTCCCTTCGGCCTTCTTCGTGCCTTTCCCAGCCTCGACGTTGATCTTGATGGACTTGGGCTTCTCCGCCTCGCTCCTGGGGATGGTCACCGTGAGCACCCCGTTGGCATAGGCGGCGGCCGTTTTCTCGACATCAAGGCCATGGGGCAGGGCCACCCTCCGCCGGAAGGACCCGAGGCGGCGCTCTCGATGCAGGTAGTCCTCCTCTTTGACCTCCTTCTCGGAGCTGGCCGCTCCATTAACAGTCAGGACCTCGCCGGTGACGGTCACCTCCAGATCCTCCGGCCCGACCCCGGGCACCGCCGCACGCACCACCAGATTGTCCCCGTCCTGGAAGATGTCCATGGCCACGTGGCCGTCCTCTACCCGCAAGCGACGCCATACGAAGGACGGTCGAACCATGTGCCGCCACATGCGGTCCATCTCGGCATCCATCCTCCTCAGGTCCGCCAGGGGTTCCCAACGTTTCAGTAACATTCTCTACTCCTCCTCCGAGGTGATGTCAGGTAGTCGCGCTTTTTGGGCTTTGGCCCTTGGCCCTTGCTCTACCTGCCAATTGCCATTAGATAAAATTGAGTTCTACTTGTCAAGTATCATTCTGGTTACATCAGATCATTAGTCATAACATCCTACCATAAGTATTGACAATCAGGTAGAGTGGCGTTAGAATTAAGCCTGGAAGGTTGATACAATAACATGGACAACTTCTATGAGCTACTGGGCGTGTCCAAGAGCGCGTCGGACAAGGAGATAAAGCAGACCTACCGCAGGCTGGCCAGGAAGTATCATCCCGACCTAAACCCGGGCAACAGCGAGGCCGAGGAGAGATTCAAGCGAATCAACGCGGCCTACGAAGTCCTGTCCGACCCGGACAAACGCGGCAAGTACGATAAGTACGGAGAGAACTGGAAGCACGCCGACGAGATAGAGCGGGCACGGGCGTCCAGGAGCGGCAGCTTCTCCGGCTGGCCCCTGGAGTGGGAGCGGCAGGGTAACACCATCGGCTTCGGCGGCTTCTCCACGGGCGCTATCTTCGAAGAGATGCTCTCCGGGACGAGGGCCTCCGGCCCCTCCAGGGTGGAATATCGCCTGAAAACAACTCTGGAGGAGGCCTACAGCGGGACGACTCGCTACGTGGAGCTCCCGGGCTCCGACCCTCGTGCGCCCGCCCAGCGGCTGGAGGTGAAGATCCCGCCGGGCGTGGACACCGGCTCCAAGGTCCATATATCCCCCGGCAACGGCCGGCACCAGGACATCTACCTTCAGGTCTCGGTCCGCCCCCATCCCCGGTTCCGGCGCAGCGGTGCCGACCTGCACACAGACGTGGAGCTGCCCCTGGTGGACGCGGTGCTGGGCGGAGAGGTAGCGGTCCCCACACTGAAGGGTAAGGTTATGTTAACTGTGCCTCCCGACACCCGGAACGGCCAGACCTTCCGCCTCGCCGGCCGGGGGATGCCCCGCCTGAACAACCCGGGCTCCAGTGGGAACCTCCACGCCACGGTGAAGGTCGAGCTGCCCAGGGGCCTGAGCGACGAAGAGCTCAAGCTGTTCCATCAGCTCAGAGAGCTTCGCTCGGCCAGGAGATAATGGATTTGACTACAGACAGTGGATTCGAGCACGAACCGTGCTATGTCATCAGCATAGCCTCCCGCATGGTGGGAGTGCATGCCCAGACCCTACGCTACTACGAGCGGGTCGGCCTGGTGGCACCTTCCCGTAGCGAGGGCAGGCGGCGCCTCTACTCCCCCAGGGAGATAGAGAAGCTCAAGAGGATAAAGGCCCTCACCGACGACATGGGCATCAACCTGGCAGGTGTGGAGGTCGTGCTGAAGCTCATGGACCGGATGGTCCACATGGAACAGGAGATGAACCGGCTGATGGACGAAGTCAGAGGTCTGCGTCGCAGTGACCCCGACCGGACAGGCTAAGGAGGCGTAGATATGGTGTTGAGACCCGAGAAGTTTACCGAGCAGGCCCAGGAGGTGCTGGCCAACTCCCAGGAGGTGGTGCGGCGCTACAGCAATAGCCAGTGGGACGTAGAGCACGTCCTCCTCTCCCTCCTCGAGCTGGAGCACGGGCTCCCCGCCGACATACTGGAGAGCCTGGGCGTCTCGGTGGAGGGGGTCATGGGGCGTTTGAGACAGGTGCTGGAAAGCTCCCCCAAGGTGGCCTACGAGGCGGGCCAGATATATGCGACCCCCAGGGCCGCCCGCCTGCTGGACAATGCCAGGGCCGAGGCCGAGCGCCTCAAGGACGAGTTCATCGGCACCGAGCACCTCCTCATCGGCGCCACCATGGAGCGAAAAGGGGAGGCCGCCCTGATCCTCAAAGAGCAGGGAGTCGACCAGGAGAAGGTGTACCGTGCCCTCATGCAGATAAGGGGCACCCACAGGGTGACCGACCCCAGGGCCGAGAGCAAGTACCGCTCCCTGGAGAAGTATAGCATCGACCTCACGGAGCTGGCCCGGGAAGGGAAGTTGGACCCGGTGGTGGGCCGGGATGAAGAGGTGCGGAGGGTTATGCAGACCCTCACCCGGCGCAAGAAGAATAACCCCGTGATCATCGGGGAGGCTGGCGTCGGCAAGACGGCCATCGCCGAAGGTCTCGCCCAGCGGATCGTCGCCGGGGACGTGCCCGACATCCTCAAGGGGCGCCGGCTGCTGACCCTGGACATGGGCGCCCTGGTGGCGGGTAGCAAGTTCAGGGGCGAGTTCGAAGAGCGGCTCAAGGCCGTCATGGACGAGGTCAAGAGCGCCCAGGGAGAGGTTATCCTGTTCATCGACGAGATCCACACCGTAGTTGGCGCCGGCGCGGCCGAGGGCGCTATCGACGCCAGCAACCTGCTAAAGCCGGCGCTACAGCGGGGAGAGCTCCAGTGCATCGGGGCGACCACTACCGACGAGTACCGCAAGTACATCGAGAAGGACTCGGCGCTAGAAAGACGTTTCCAGTCCATTTACCTGGAGGAGCCTAGCGTAGAGGAGACGATTGAGGTCCTGAGGGCGCTCCGGCCACGCTATGAGGCCCACCACAAGGTCAAGATAGAGGACTCTGCTCTGACGGCCGCAGCCCGCCTGAGCAATCGCTACATCACCGACCGTCACCTGCCCGACAAGGCGGTGGACCTGATAGACGAGGCGGCCAGCAAGCTACGCATCGACGCCGATAGCCTCCCCGCTAACCTGAAGTCCACGGAAAGGCGAATCCAGGAAGTCAGCCACGAGGAGGAAGCCGCGGCCCAACGCTCCGACTACGAGCAGGCTGCCCAGCTGAAGATGGAGCGGCTGCGCCTGGAGCAAGAGTACACCCGCGGGAGGGATGACTGGCTTCGCGACAAGAAGATAGACATGATAGTGGACGCCGAGGTCATCGCCCAGCTCATCTCCAAATGGACCGGCATCCCCCTGTCCAACCTCCTGGAGGAGGAAGCCGAACGGCTGGTCCATATGGAGGACAGCCTGCACCGGCGGGTAGTGGGACAGGAAGAGGCCGTGGTAGCCGTCTCCGAGGCGATTCGCCGCGCCCGCTCCGGGCTCGCCGACCCCAAACGTCCCATAGGCAGCTTCATCTTCCTGGGCCCCACCGGCGTGGGGAAGACGGAGCTGGCCCGGGCCCTTTCGGAGTTCCTCTTCGACGACGAGGCCAACATGGTCCGGGTGGACATGTCCGAGTACATGGAGAAACACACCGTATCCCGCCTCACTGGCGCGCCCCCGGGTTACGTGGGCTTCGACGAGGGAGGCCAGCTTACCGAGGCTGTGCGCAGGCATCCCTTCCGCGTCATCCTGTTCGACGAGATCGAAAAGGCCCATCCAGACGTGTTCAACGTGTTGCTCCAGATCCTGGAGGACGGGCGTCTTACGGACGGCCACGGCCGGACCGTCGACTTCCGGAACACGGTGGTCATAATGACCAGCAATCTGGGCACGGGGGAGGTGGGCCGCCAGCCCTTCGGCTTCCGCAGGGACGGCAGGGACGTCATAGACGAGCAACGTCTGCGCGACTCCGTTCAGGACGCCCTGAAGCGGGCCTTCCGTCCCGAGTTCCTGAACAGGATAGACGAGATCATCATATTCCATCCCCTCAGCCAGGAGCAGATCGAGCAGATCGTGGGCCTGATGGCCGCCGAGGTCCAGAAGCGCCTGGAGGACCGGAACATCACCTTCGAGCTCACCCCCGAGGCACGCAAGTGGCTTGCCGGAGAGGGATTCGACCCGACCTTCGGGGCAAGGCCGCTGCGCCGGGCGATCCAGCGGCACCTAGAGAACCCCATGTCCAAGGCAATCCTGGCAGGGGAGTTGAAGCCCGGCGACCATATACTGGTGGAGAGCGGCGACAAGGGACTGACCTTCAACAAGGCGCTGCTTGCGTCCAGCGCCGCACGGTAGCTCTTTTAGTAGATCTTCCCCGGGTTCATGATGTCGTGGGGGTCGAGGACTCCCTTTATCGCCTTGGCGACGGCGTAGCCCACGCCCATCTCCCGTGGCAGCAGATGGGCAAGCTTCACCCCCACGCCATGGCAGTACTCCATACTGCCGCCCATGTCCTGGGCCAGGGTGAGCACTTCGTCAACCGTCTGGGCGAGGCCGTCCGAGGACGTGTCGGCAGTCTCCCTCGCCGGCACCAGCAGCATGGAGAAGAGCTCGGGTTGAGTCCATATCGCGTACTCGCGCACACTGATCCCATGCCTGCGCAGTACCTCTTCGCAGGAGCGGCGATAGTCCAGTACCCTGGACACCGGCAGGGCCAAGTGGAGGTACTCGAAGCTCCCGCCGGGACGTCGCCACCGGACGCTGCGGGGCTGGTTCAGCATCTCCCTGCGGTAGCTCTCACCACTACTGTAGCGGACCTTCCAGTAATGGGCAGTCTCTCTCGGCCCCAGGTCCGTACCGCCGAGGCCCCGGCACACCTGTGCTGAGCGGCGCTTCTGGGCGGATACTCCCTCCCTGTAGCCCTCGTACATCATGTAGAGCCGGACACCGCCCTCACCACCGGGCTCGTCCTCCTCCGTCAGGTCTACGAGAGTAGGAATCAAACCCAGCCCGAACAGCTCGCCCACGGCACTGAAGCCCCGGTCAAAGGAGTCAAAGCCAAAGGTGGCGAAGGACCGTCTCTCGGGCAGGCGGAAGACCCTGAGGGTCGCCTTGGTGATAATTCCGAGGCTCCCCTCGCTGCCTATGAAAAGGTGGTTCAAATTGGGGCCGGAGGAATACTTGGGTACCGAGCGGGTATTGAGGACCCGGCCATCGGGAAGCACCACCTCCAGGCCCAACACCTGCTCGCCCATGGGCCCGTAACTGGCGGCCCGGTAGCCAACCCCGTTGGTGGAGATGGCGCCGGCCACGGTGGCGATGGGCACGCTCCAGGGGTCGTGCCCCAGCATCAAGCCCTGCGACTCCAGGGCCGTCGCCAGGTCTTCCAGCACGATACCCCCCTCCACCAGCGCCGTCCGGTCGACGGGGCTCACCTCTAGCACCCTGTTTAGCCCCTTGAGGTCCATCACGATGCCTCCTCGGACCGGAAGGGCCGCACCCATGACGCCGGTACCACCCCCATAAGGGACCACCGGGACCTTGTGGGATGAAGCGAGCTTGACTACCTCCACCACCTGCTGCACCGAGTGGGGGTAGACGACCACGTCTGCAGTCCTCTGAAGGCACGCCGCGGCCCTGAATGCCCGAAAGGGGGTCAGGGCATCGGTGGAGTAGCGGTCAAGCTGGGCGGGGTCGGTGGACACGTTATCCAGGCCCAGGGCACGAGCCAACGAACCGATGAGGCCGGAGTCGATCATGCCCGACATCAGCGGTGCCAGACAGTACCCTGGGGCGCGTCCTCCAGCACCACTCCCAGGTCGGCCAGGCGGGCCCGTATCTGGTCGGCCAGAGCATACTGTTTGGTCGCCCTGGCCTCCGCCCTCACATCAACCAGCAGCCGTATGAAGGGCTCCTCATCCCCGGAGGCACCGGTGGCGGGACCGCGGAAGGTGAGGCCCAAGACTCTGCCCAGCTCGTTCAGGGTCTCCTGCGCCCGTGTCACGCCCGTGGACTCCTCCCTAGCGCGGTTTATCTCCCGGGCCAGGTCGAATAGGGCCGCCAGGGCCTGGGCCGTATTCAGGTCTGAGTCCATCGCCTGAAGGAAACGCTGCTTGTACGGCTCGGGGTCCAGGGTGACCGGACCGTCGTCCGGGCCCTTCCGGAAGGCGTTGCGGAGGCGCTCGGCGGCCCTTTCGTTGGACGAGAGGCCCTCTTCGCTGTAGGTAAGGGGGCTCCGGTAATGGGAGGAGAGGAAGAAGACACGGAGGGCGTCGGAGCTGTAGAGCTTCAACACTTCCTTCAGCAACACGAGGTTACCCAGGGACTTGCTCATTTTGTCTTCGCCCATGTGCAGGAGCCCGTTGTGCACCCAGAAGCTGGCAAAGGGTACCTTGCCGGTATAGGCCTCACTCTGGGCCGTCTCGTTTTCATGGTGGGGGAAGACAAGGTCCTGCCCACCTCCATGAATGTCAAGGGTCTCGCCCAGGTACACCAGGGACATGGCTGAGCATTCGATGTGCCACCCGGGCCGGCCCGGTCCCCAGGGACTCTCCCATAAGAGCTCCCCGGGCTTCGCCGCCTTCCACAGGGCGAAGTCCATGGGGTGCTCCTTGGCGGCAGCCACCTCTACCCGCGCCCCCGCCATCATCCCATCGAGGGTACGGTTGCTCAGCTTCCCGTAATCCTCAGCCCGAGAGACCCTGAAATACACGTCCCCGTTAGAGGGGTAAGCGTAGCCTTTGTCGACCAGGGAGACGATGACCTTGATGATGTGGGGCACCTCCTCGGTGGCCCTCGGGTAAGCGAGCGCCCTCTTGACGTTGAGGGCCTCCATGCTGGCTATGAACTCTTCTATGTGCCGCTCGACCAGCTCCCGGGGATGTATCCCTTCCTCCTGCGCCCGTTTGATTATCTTGTCGTCTACGTCGGTGAAGTTCTGGACATGGTTTACCTTGTACCCCCGGTACTCCAGATAACGGCGCAGCACATCGAATATGACGTAGCTCATGGCATGGCCCACATGGCAAGGCGCGTAGGGCGTGATGCCACACACATACATCTTCACAGTATCCCCGGCGGGAGCGAACTCCTGCTCCCTTCGGGTGAGGGTGTTGTACAACCTCATTGGGACTCCTCTAGCAGCGCCACGGCGTAGGCGGCCATCCCCTCCTCCCTCCCCACAAAGCCCAGATGGTCCGTGGTCGTCACCTTAATGCTTACGCTGCTGTCAGGGATGGAGAGCGAAGCCCCTAGCCCTTCCTTCATTCTCCCGATGAAAGGGCCCAGAGAGGGCCTTTGCGCCAACATTGTAGCATCTACGTACACGATCCGCCAGCCAGCCCGGCGGCTGAGCTCGGCCACCTCGGAGAGGAGCAGCAGGCTGGAAATGTTAGTGTACTGGGGGTCGCTGGAGGGGAAGTGGGCGCCCTTGTCACCGAGGCCCGCGGCACCCATTATGGCGTCCATAATGGCGTGGACCAGGACGTCCCCATCGCTGTGGGCGGCCAGCCCTCTGTCAAAGGGCACCTCCACGCCTCCCAGCACCAGGGGCCGGCCCTCGGCCAGGGCGTGGGCGTCAAAGCCCAGCCCGACTCTCGACGCCATTAGTCCCCCCCAGTCCCCAGACCCGCCGCCGGCGACGAGTGCCCGGGGGCGCCCTGGGAACAGACCGCTGGCCCTGGCCTGCCCCGCAGGACGAGTTCGGCTACGGCCAGGTCTTCGGAGGTGGTGACTTTGAGGTTGGTGTAGGAGCCCATGAACACCTTCACCTTGTGGCCAAGGCCCTCGACCATCGAGGCGTCGTCGGTGACTGTAGCCCCAGAGGCACGATGGGCGTCCAGCAGCAGCTCGCATCTGAACACCTGGGGGGTCTGGACCAGCCAGAGGGTCTCCCGGGGCGGCGTGGCCTCGACAACGCCGCCCCGGGAGACCACCTTGACGGTGTCTTTGGCGGGGACCGCAGCGACCGCAGCCCCGGTCTCCCCCACAGCCTCCACCCCTCGCTCTATGAGGCCTGTATCGAGGCAGGGACGGGCCCCATCGTGGACGGCCACCCACTGGCAGGGAGACAGTGCCTCCAGTCCAAGACGCACCGAGTCCTGCCGGCGGGGACCCCCGGCCCGAACGCACCTGACCTTGGCCCATCCCCGTTCCTCGGCCAGGACCCGGCTCATGTCCACCTTGTCCGGCGCCACGACGAGGACGATCTCGGAGACTAGGGGGCTTGCTTCGAAGCGGTCCACTGGGTGGGCTATGAGGGGAAGGCCCAATAGGAGGGCAAAGATCTTGTCGGCACCACCCATGCGGCGGCTCTCGCCGGCGGCCACGATCACCACGCCCAGCGTCCCCTTGGAATCGCGACTCGCCTGGCAGCGGTGCTCACCCATGGCCGGCCCGCTGCGGCGGCGCCGTGGGCATGTACTACCCAGCCTTGGGGTGGGCGAAGATGATACGTCCCGCCGCCGTCTGGAGGACGCGGGTGACCGTCACGTCCTGGAGGGTGTTTAGATAGCGCCGGCCCGCTTCCACCACCACCATGGTACCATCGTCCAGGAAAGCCACGCCCTGGCCTACTTCTCTCCCTTCCTGGATGATGTTCACTGTGAGTTCTTCACCGGGGAGCACCATGGGCCGCAAAGCGTTGGAAAGCTCGTTGACATTGAGTACCCGTATACCCTGGACCTCGGCCACACGGTTCAGGTTGAAGTCGGTGGTGAGAATAGGCGCCTTCATCACCTTGGCCAGCTTTACCAGCTCCCCGTCCACCTCGGCGCCGTTAACCAGATCCATGTCCAGCACTTGAATAGAAACTCTCCCGTCTTTGCGCAGCTTGCCCAGCACCTCGAGGCCTCTGCGGCCCCGGACTCTTCTCAGCGAGTCGCTTGAGTCCGCTATGTGGCGCAGCTCGTTCAGCACGAACCCGGGTATGACCAGTGTGCCCCGAAGAAAGCCGGTCTGTCCCAGGTCCGCGATCCGACCGTCTATTATGGCGCTGGTGTCCACTATGATCCTGCCATCGGGTGCAGAGCCCATGGAGGCATCCCCGCTGTCCCAGGGCAGGATACGACTCAAATCGCTATCTCGATGGACCCCTATCCATAGCCCCAGCGCCCCCAGGGCCAAACTCACCATGATGGGGACTCCCCATGCCAGCCACCCGCCCAGGTTGAAGAGGGGAATAGAGATCAGCACGGCTACCACCAAACCCGTTACGAGTCCGATGGTCGAAGCCAGGAGTGTGGCGACGGGCACCTGGTTCAGCCTGTCCAGAAGCAGTCCCAGCGGCTTGTACAAGACGTACGGTAACGCCATGGCGCCTAGCAAAACGCCCCCCAGGGTGAAACCAAGGCCCCAGGGCACGTACTCCGCCTGGTCCGCGGTGGCTCCCGAGACGAGTTCCCCCAGCTGCCAGCCCGCCACTCCCAGAGCTCCGGCCCCTATAAGCCGGCCCACTAGACTGATGAGCACTCATCCACCTCCCGGCCATTCGCGACTGGCCGGCCCAGTGTGGTCCATATTCCTAGTGACAGGTCTTCCGACAGGGGAGATCTGGCCAAGCACACCACGATTTTGAATCATGTCCCTTCTTACAGAATACCATAAAACGTATGTTCAAGAAAGATATATCCAGGTTGGGCCAGGGCGAAAAGCGACACGGAGGGAGGAAGGTCAGAGATGCCGGACCGGTATACCCCACAGCGACAACCAGGCGGGGTGGCTGGACCAGAGACGGCGGAGAACACGTACCACCCAGCCCTCCCTGCCGTGTGCTCCCATCACCAGCGGACCACGGCGCAAGCGGTCTCTAGCCCGGAGCACCCTGCTGGCCGGCCCACCCCCATCGACGGCCGTGGGCGGCCCTAAGCGCGGTTCAGCAGCCCCCTTACCGTGGATACGACCCTCGCTGCGTTGGGTATATAGAGCAGCTCAAGGGGCTTGCTGAATGGCACCGGGGTGTGGGGAGCCGTCACTTTGCTGGGAGGCGCGTCCAGATAGTCAAAGGCTTCTTCGGCCACGGCGCTGCATATCTCGGACGCGATGCTACAGCGGGGAGTGTCCTCATCCACGACAACTATGCGGTGGGTCTTCTTTACGGAGTCGATGACCAAGTCGTAGTCTATGGGGGAGATGCTCAACAGGTCCACCACCTCGGCGTCGATCCCTTCTCCGGCGAGGAGCTCGGCCGCCTCGAGACATATCGTGGTCATGCGGGAGATCCCTACGAGGGTGAAGTCCTTCCCCTGCCTGACTATTCTGGCCTTCCCCAAGGGAAGCGTATACGACTCCTCGGGCACGACGGCCGTCTCGGGGTAAAGAAGCTTGTGCTCGAAGAAGACCACAGGGTCGTCGTCCCTGATGGCCGCGATCAGAAGACCCTTTGCGGTGTACGCATCGCTGGGGGCCACGGCTTTGATGCCGGGTATGTGGCTGAATATCGAGTAGAAGGACTCGGAGTGCTGGGCCCCCGAGCCGGTTCCTGCGCCGATGCGGGTAATGAGGGTGAAAGGAAGCTTGACCTGCCCGCCGTACATGTACCGCATCTTGGCGGCGTTGTTCAGGATCTGGTCCATGCAAACGCCCACGAAGTCTATGAACATCAGGTCAGCTACGGGGCGAAGTCCCGTGGAGGCAGCGCCAATGGCGGCACCTACGAACCCCGCCTCCGACAGAGGCGTGTCCCTTACCCTCCGGGAGCCGAACTTCTGGATGAGGCCCGCCGTGGTCCGGAAGGGTCCCCCCCAGGCGTCCAGGAAGCCCTGCTGCTCCCTCCCCGCTCCCCCCGCGATATCTTCACCCATGATGATAACGTCGGGGTCCCGCTCCATCTCTTGCATCAGGGCCTCGTTGATGGCCTCCCTGAAGCGGATCTTTCTTCCGGCGGTGGTGGTCATAGTAGTGGCCATGGCTCTCCTTTCCCAGTTCGGTATCAGCCGGGAGTGTGCTCCGGGTTCCGGCGGCAATGGCCGGGGTCGCCCTTCTTACGCAGGCATGTGGGCGCCCCGCCGCAGCGCCTCCAGGGGGTAGTTGACGTATACGTCGGCGTACAGCTCGGCATCGACGGGCATCGGGCTCTCTTCGGCGAACTTTATGCCGTCTCGGATAAGCTGCTCCGTTTTCCGGTCGATCCCCTCCAGCTCCTCGGCCGTGATGGTACCTTCCTGGACGACGCGCGCCCTGAAGCTGATAAGGGGATCACGCTGGCGCCAGTATTGCTCCTCTTCCTCCGACCTGTAGGACCTGGGGTTGTCCCGGGAGGTGTGGCCGTAGAACCGGTAGGTCTTGCACTCCAGTAGGCTGGGCCCCTGGCCTAACCGGGCCCGGCGCACGGCCTGCCCGGCGGCCTCATACACGTCAAAGAAGTCCATCCCGTTGACGACGACCCCCGGCATGCTATAGGAGGCCCCCCGGTCCGCCACGTTCTCCACCGACGTCGCATACTCCGCCGGCGTGGACTCGGCGTACCCGTTGTTCTCACACACGAAGATGACGGGGAGCTTCCAGACCGAAGCCAGGTTCATGCTTTCGTGGACGACACCCTGGTTGGCCCCTCCATCGCCGAAGAAGGCCACGGCCACTCTGCCGGTGCCCTTTATCGAGCTGGTGAGGGCCGCCCCCACTGCCAGAGGTACGCTGGCACCCACCACGCCGTTGGTACCCAGGCAACCCTTGCTCATGTCGGCGATGTGCATGGAGCCGCCCTTCCCCTTGTTGGTGCCGGTGGCCCGGCCGAACAGCTCCGACACCATCCTGATGGGGTCGACCCCTTTCGCGATACAGTGGCCATGGCCCCGGTGGGTGCTGGCGATGTAGTCGTCCTCCGTTAGCTGGTAACAGATGCCTGTGGGCACCGCCTCCTGCCCCGCAGAGGAGTGTCCCCCGGAAAGGCCCCTCTGTCCCGCCTCGTAGGGGATGATCTCATCGAAGGCGCGAATGGTAGCCATGGTTTCGTAGATTCTTAGCAGGTTTGTCCGGTCCAGCTCCATGGTAGCCCCCTCGCAGTATTTACCCTCGTGGAAGAACCCCGGCTGAGAGGCCAGCCCGCAGGTCTCCGATGCTCACAATCTTAGCATTACCGTTGGGTATGTCAATACCGTACCCGGACATCACGATGGCTAGGCAGAGGGCGTGTCGCCCCCAGCGTCCACCTTCACCGGGTCACCCACCTTGGCCCGCAGCACCCGGGCGGCGCTGCCGTTCCTTACCGCCACCTCCAGGTTACCTTGGCTCCCGACCAGCGCCAGAAGCCTTCCACCATCGGCGTAGGAGGAGCTGAGGCCGACGATGCGTCTCCCCTTGACCTCGACGGTTACCGGGCCCTCTCGGGGCAGAAGACCCGACGGAATGTCGGTTACCAGGTTGCCGAACCGGTCCACATGGACCACCAGGCCCACCAGTGTCTTCCCATCCCATCTGGGCTGCCGGTGCTGAAGCCAGGAGATATGGGTCACCTCCTGGCCCATTCTGTCCGCAGGCACGCCAGCGGACAGGTGGGCAGCCACGGGAGCGAAGATGTCCCGCCCATGAAAGGTGTAGCTCACAGGGTGGCGCCAGAACTCGGGGTTGGTGAGGCTGTAGGCCCTGTAGCCCGGGGGCAGGGCCACCCGGGAGCGTTCCAATACGCCGGGCTCCCCCCCTAACCCCTGTTCCACAATGTAGGTAAGGAGGCCATTATCGGGCGCAACGAAATAGGCCTCCGGGGTGGCCAGGAGCAGGGCGGACCGTGAGGTGCCGACCCCCGGGTCCACGACAACGATATGGATGGTCCCCTTCGGGAAGTAGCGGTGGCTACTGGTGATAACGTAGGCGCCCTCCAGGACGGACTGGGGCCCTACTTCGTGGGAGATGTCGACGATGTTGACGCAGGGATTGATCCCCAGGATGACGCCCTTCATAGCGCCGACGTAGGGGTCGGAGATGCCGAAATCGGTGGTCAGGGTTATGAGGGGAGGTACGCTATACAAACCTGGCGCTTACGATGGACATGATGAAGAATACGACGGCCAGCAGGATGGTGAACTGGAAGAGGGTCTTCTCCAGCCCTCGCCGCGTACGGTAGCTCGCCTGGGCGCTGCCGAAGAAGCCGCTGCCAGTCTCCCGCACCTGCAGCAGGATCACCAGAACCAGCACTACGGACACAAGTATTTGGGCAATGTTTAGGGGACTCGACAACTTTCTCTCCCGGCTAGGAGGTCCTGATGGCCTCCAGCCTCTCTTTCACTAGCTCGTTGACCAAGGCCGGCTTGGCCTGCCCCCTGGTCAGCTTCATCACCTGCCCCACGATGAACTTGCCCGCGGTCTCCTTACCCTTCAGGTAGTCGGAAACGGCCTGGGGGCTGGCCCTGATCGCCTCCTCCACCGCCGACTCCACCACGGAGGCGTCGCTGATCTGGACGTATCCCCGCTCCTGTACGATCACCCCGGGAGACCTGCCCGACTCGGAGCACTCCTCCAACACCGTCTTGGCGAGGGACGTGCTGACGGTGCCCGAGTCTATGAGCTCAACCAGCTCCACCATGTGCGCCGGGGTCACCCTCGACTCGCCTATCTCCATCCCATTAAGATTGAGGAGCCGTCCCATCTCGACAATGATCCAGTTGCTGACGGCCTTGGCCCGGGCCCTACCGTAGCCACTTGTAAGCCGATCTTTTACGACCGTTGGTGGCCGTGCGATATCCTTGGTCGCAGGTAGGGCGATCTCCACGTTCACCGTAGCGCTTGACAAGCCGCGGAGCCAGGATGCGAAACCGAAGGTTCCATTCGTCGCGTGATAAATGTAGGAATCGACAGTGTCTTCCACGTTATTCTTCAGAGAGACCGAGAGATTCATAATGCTGTGCGGGCACGTTAAGTTTACCAATCTTCTTTTCGTAATCGGCCATGCTCTTCATAAGCAGTTTAGCCATGACAAGGGCGTGTTGGGGACTCATCCGAACGGTCGCTATTAGCTTCCGGTTTTCAGCCACAGCGCCGGTGTGGACGGCGAAGTCCATTGTGACGTCGTAAATCCCAATCCGGAAACTGACTTGGTTCGCATAGAACTCCGGGGCTTCGCTGACGAGCGGCACTGAGACGCCCTGTTCCTCAGACTGATTCAACCTTTACCTCCTAGATGACGCTTTCATCAACAACGACCCTGTCGTCCCGAGTCCGAACAATGTCCGAATGTAAGGGGTTGTCTGCCGTTCCCGTCGCCGGGGTGACCCACATGAAACTCGCGGGCTGTGTACTTGGGTCGACCAGCTGGATACATGCTTCAAAGTAATCGGCAGTGGCCTTGGAGCCCGCGAGGAGTTCGGCGTCATAGCGAGGCAGGCCGTACTGGCTGACGAAGCGGGAGCGGCGCTGGACGGGCAGCTTGGGGAGGGAGGCCCGTATCTCCTCCACCCACGCCGGGTCAATGGCCAGGGGCGGCAGGTCCGGCTCGGGAAAGTAACGGTAGTCGTGGGCGTACTCCTTGCTCCGTTGGGAGACGGTCTCATTGCGCTCCTCCACCCATCCCCGTGTCTCCTGGGACACCGTCCCCCCGTCCTCCACCACCCTTATCTGGCGGCCTACCTCGTGCTTCAGGGCGTTGTACACCGCCCGGAAGCTGTTCATGTTCTTCACCTCTACCCTGGGCATGAACCCGGTGCTGCCCTCTGGACGAATGCTAACGTTGGCGTCGCAGCGGAAGCTGCCTTCCTGCATGTTCCCGGTGGTCACGCCAAGGTACTGGAGGATGGAATGCAGGCTGGTGAGGTAGAGGCGCGCCTCTTCGGGAGAGCGCATGTCCGGCTCACTCACTATCTCCATAAGGGGCACGCCGGAGCGGTTCACGTCCACCAGACTATAGGGTTCGCCTGCCTGGGCCCGGACGTGCTGGAGCTTGGCGACGTCCTCCTCCAGGTGCACCCTGGTTATGCCTATCCGCGACGCCCGTCCCTCCGACTCCACATCCAGGTGGCCTCCGGTGGCGATGGGAGCGTCGTACTGAGAGATCTGGTAGCCCTTCATCAGGTCTGGATACGGGTAGTTTTTCCGGTCGAACTTGGTGTGAGGGGATACCCGGCAGCCGAGGGCGAGGCCGGTCATGATAGTATACTCCACCGCCCTCTTGTTGATCACGGGCAGCACTCCGGGCATGCCCAGGCAGACGGGGCAGACCAAGCTGTTGGGCCGCGCCGCCTGGTAGTCTGAGCGGCACGAGCAGAACATCTTGCTCTGGGTGAGCAGCTGCACGTGAACTTCAAGGCCGATTATCGTTTCGTATCCCATGTTTTGCCCGTGCATCCGGGCCGGACGCCTCGCCGGCCGGTGCCCCGATGGATAGTCCCACGGCGTCCAGTATATCAGCTTGGAACGAGGCGTTACAACGACGCCGGGCTTAGGTTTCCCCCGACTCCTCGGGCCACGCCCCCTCTCCTATCAGCGGCACGAACCGGCAGGGGCCCAGCATATTTATAGTGTAGCCTTCGCCGGTCCGAAGTACCCTGGCCAGGTCCTGCTCCTTCAAGGAGCCCACGGGTATCACCATCCTTGCCCCGAGGGCCATCTGCTCGAGAAGGACGGGGGGAAGCCTCGGGGAAGCGGCCGCAACTATGATAGCATCGAAGGGCGAATGCTCCGGACAGCCCAGGACATCGCCCGCTACCCTCACCTCTACGTTCTCATACCCCAGGGAGCGAAGGCGCATCTCCGCCGACAAGCCCAGGCTCGGTATCCGCTCCAGGGTGATAACCCTTCCCCGGGGGACCAGGTATGAGAGCACTGCCGCCTGGTAACCGCAGCCCGTACCCAGCTCCAGGAGCCTTTCACTGCCCCTCAGCTCCAGAGCGCTGGCCATGAGGGCAACTATGTAGGGCTGGGAGATGGTCTGGCCCTCCCCTATTGGCAGGGGTATGTCTTTGTAAGCCATGGGCCGGACTTCGGGAGGCACGAAAAGCTCCCTGGGCACCTTTCGCATGGCATCCAAGACAGCCTCGTCCCGTATCTCCCGGCGCAGGACGTCGAAAAGCTCCCGCTTGTCCCTCTCCAGCTCCCCTTCCAGTCCCACCACCCCCTATCCACCTTCAATATAGCACCGGGTCAGGCATCCAACAACCGCGTATGGGGGCGTCCTTCGCGGCCCCGTGTGTGTTGACCGCCTCAAGGCCCTATGCTAATCTTAGGGTGCAGTAGTGGAGCCCCGCGGCGGGCGGCCAAAAGAGCGCGCCTCCCTTGGACGCCTCAAGGAGGATCCTCAATGCCGGACATGGACCTCATCGACCGGAAGCTGCTTAACGTCGTGCAGTCGCAGCTCCCTCTCGTCGAGCGTCCCTATCACGAGATCGCCGAGGGACTGGGCATCAAGGAGGACGAGGTCCTTGCGAGGCTGGCCCGGCTCCGAAAAAGCAACGTCGTGCGGCAGATCAGCGGCATCTTCGACACCAGGCGCCTAGGTTACAAGACCAGCCTGGTGGCCATGGCGTACGAGCCTCATAAGCTCCACCGGGGTGCCCTGAAGATCAACAAGCACCCGGGGGTGAGCCACAACTACGCCAGGGAGGGCTCCACCTTCAACCTCTGGTTTACCCTGGCGGTGCCCCCGGGAGACAGCATCGAGGATACGATACAGAGGATGGGCCAGGAGACGGGGGCCCGGTCCGTTCGTATCATGCCCACGATACGCTTCTTCAAGATAGGCGTTAACTTCGACATGGTAGAGGAAAAGGGAGCAGCCCATCACTACAGCCCCGATGGCTACGACGATGACCTAAAGCTGAAGGATTGGAACGTTCCCACCACCCTGAGCGACTTCGATATCAAGGCCATCCGGGAGCTCCAAGAGGACCTACCCATGGCTCCCAGGCCCTTCGACGGTATGGCCCAACGCCTGGGAGTGACAACCCAGGAACTCTTCGCCATCGCTCGGGAGTTCGAGGAGCGGCGCATCATGCGTCGCTACAGCGCGGTGCTTCACCACAGGAAAGCCGGGTTCATGGCCAACGGCATGGGGGTCTGGAAGGTGCCCACGGAGCGCTCGGAGGAGGTGGGCAAGAGGATGGCCGCCCATCCGGCTGTGACCCATTGCTACGAGAGGCCTACCTTCCCCGATTGGCCCTATACCCACTTCACCATGATCCACGCCACGAGCAAGGAAGGCTGCGAAGGGGTAGCCCAGGAGATCTCCCAAGCTACCGAGGTAACGGACTACCGGATGCTCTACAGCACCCGCGAGTATAAGAAGACCCGGGTCAGGTATTTCGTGTAGGGTAGAGCGTTGACCTCCCCTTACTATCCCGTGTTCCTGGAGCTGCGGGGGAGGCCCTGTGCCGTAATAGGGGGCGGCGAGGTGGCCGAGAGAAAGGTGAAGGGGCTGTTGGAGTGCGGCGCCAGGGTCACCGTCATAAGCCCGGCGGTAACTGAGGGAATCCGGGACCTGGCCGGCCAGGGCGAGCTGGAGTGGAAGGCACGGGAGTACCTGGAAGGCGACCTGAAGGGCGTGTTCCTCGCGATAGCCGGCACCGACCAGCGGATCGTGAACAGCACCGTAGCCATGGAGGCCGCGCGGGAGAGGGTGATACTCAACGTGGTGGACGATGCACCCCAGTGCACCTTTATCGCCCCGGCGGTGGTCCGGCGGGGTAAGGTGATTGTGGCCGTTTCCACCGGTGGCGCCAGCCCGGCGCTGGCCCGCAAGCTGAAAGAGTCCCTGGAGGCCAGTGAGGCGCTGGAGTACGCGCACCTGGCGGAGGTCCTGTCCTCGGCCCGGAAGGTGCTGAAGCAACGGCGTGTAGAGGTCCACCCCGACCGATGGCAGGAGTGTATAACCGGTGAGCTGGTCTCGCTAGTAAAAGCCGGCAGGTCCGAGGAGGCCCTCGACCAGCTGTTGTCCAGCCTGACCAAACGACGGCCACTACGGGCACGTGGGGCGCATTAGCCCCGGCCATAGAGGGTGTGGAGAGGGGATGAGGGCCGGTGCCAGCACCGTGGTCGCATTTAAACTTAAACGGACTTAATCTCTTAGCCCTATCGTAGCAGCGTCCGAAGACACGCCATTATGCACACTCCACAACCATCTGTCGGCTCTAAAAGGGTCCCGAAACTGGTGGGCAGCCGGGGCAGCGGACTGTCCCTGCGCCAGACTGAGGAGGTCCTGGACCGCCTGAGGCACCTGCATCCCGAGGCGGACTTCAGGGTGGTTAGCATCAAGACGGGCGGGGACATCGCTCCGGAGGCGCCGCTGGCGAGCCTGGGGCCGGGCATCTTCGTGAAGGAGATAGAGCGGGCCCTCCTGAACGGTGAGGTCGACCTGGCGGTGCACAGCCTGAAGGACCTGCCCACCCGTCCTCCCGAGGGCGTGACCATAGGCGCCGTGTGCAAGCGCCTGGACCCCAGGGACGTTCTGGTCGACCGTTGGGACTGCCCCCTGGACGAGCTGCCACCAGGGGCGAGGATAGGTACCAGCAGCCCCAGGCGGGAGGCCCAGCTCAGGTCCTTGCGCCCGGACTTAAAGGTCCTTCCCATAAGGGGCAACGTCGACACACGGGTCCGAAAAGCCCGGGGGGAGGAGTACGACGGGGCTATCCTGGCGGCTGCCGGAATCCTTCGCCTGGGGATGGAGGCCTCGGTGGCCCAGTTCCTCTCGCCCGAGGATTTCGTCCCTGCGCCAGGGCAGGGGGCGCTGGCGGTGGAGGCGCGGTTGGACGACCAGGACACCCTGGCCCTGCTGTCGGCGATCGACCACTCCCCCACGAGGCGCGACGTGATGGCGGAGCGGGCGTTCCTGGAGCTCCTGGGCTCGGGCTGCGGGCTGCCGGCGGGCGCCTACGCCCGTGCCGACGGTGATACCATGGTGATGACCGCCTTCCTGGCCTCCCTCGATGGATCAAAAATGTTCAAAGCCAAAGTACGCGGTAGGGCCAGCAACCCCCACGAGGTGGCCCTGGACGCCTATCAGAGGTTGATCGAGCGGGGCGCGAGGGACCTTGGCAAGGGCATCAGGGGGCTGGACCGGGAAGACCCATCGGCGCTGGGAGAGTAATCCGGGTCCCTGACCGTTATCAACGGCGTGGCGAGGGGCCCGGCACCTGGTCGTACTCCCTGGTGCGCTTGGGGGCGAGTACCGGACCGTGACAGGTAAAAGCGGGTGCCGCGCCGGGAGGACACGCATTGGCTGGTAAAGTCTACCTGATCGGAGCGGGGCCGGGCGATCCGGGCCTGATCACCGTGAAGGGCAGCCGCCGCCTCCAGGAGGCCGACGTGGTGGTCTACGACCGCCTGGTGGACCCCCGGCTTCTGGAGAGTGCCAGCCCCGAGGCCGAGCTTATATTCGGCGGCAAGGGCCCCGGGGAGAGAGCCATGGACCAGGAGGATATCAACCGCCTCCTGGTCGAGAGGGCGCTGGATGGCAAGGTAGTCGCCCGCCTGAAGGGAGGTGACCCCTTTCTCTTCGGCCGTGGCGGAGAGGAGGCCCTGGCCCTGGCAGACGCCGGGATAGCCTTTGAGGTGGTGCCGGGGGTAACCTCGGCCATCGCGGCGCCGGCCTACGCCGGCATCCCAGTAACCCATCGGTGCCTGGCCTCGTCTGTCACCGTGGTGAGCGGGGCCGAGGACCCCTCCAAAGCCGGCTCCTCCATCCCGTGGGACGCGCTGGCCCGCTCGGGCGGCACCCTGGTGGTGCTTATGGGATGGGGCGCACTGGAGACGATAACGGAGGTCCTCACCAGGCACGGAATGGAGCCCTCCACCCCAGCGGCGCTGGTGCGCTGGGGCACCGAGCCGTGCCAGGTCACGGTGACGGGCACGCTGAAGGATATAGCCCAACGAGGCAGGGAGGCCGGCCTCAGCCCGCCGCTGGTCGCGGTCATCGGCCCGGTGGTCGACCTGAGACGCCACCTGCGCTGGTATGACAACCGCCCCCTCTTCGGGAAACGGGTCCTGGTAACTCGCTCCCGAGCCCAAGCCTCCATCCTCTCCGAGATGCTCGCGGAGGAGGGCGCCGAACCCCTCGAGGTGCCCGCCATCGAGCTTGCGCCGGTGTCCGACAGCTCCCACCTGGACAGCGCCATCGCCTCGCTGGGAAGCTATAGCTGGGTCATATTCAGCAGCGTCAACGGAGTAGGCGTCTTTTTCAGCAGGCTCCACGACCAGGGGTTGGACGCCCGGGCTCTGGCTGGTGTGAAGGCGGCTGCCATCGGCCCGGCTACCGCCGCGGCCCTGGCGAGAGAGGGGATCAGGGCCAACTGTGTGCCGCCGCTGTATGAGTCGGAATCGCTGGTCCAGACGATGGAGCCGTTGGGCCTCGAGGGGGGACGCGTCCTCCTGCCCGGCTCGGCCGTGGGCCGGGACGTGATCGCCCGGGGGCTGGAACGCCTCGGGGCCGTGGTCGACCAGATACCCGTGTACCGGACCACGGCGGCCACAGGCTCCCGGGAAAAGGCGCTGGACCTCCTCAGGGATGGCAAAGTCGACCTGGTCACCTTCACCAGCTCCTCCACGGTACTAAACCTGCTGGAGCTCTTGGACGGCAACAAGGCCCTCCTGGAAGGGACTCGGATAGCCTGCATCGGGCCCGTTACCGCCGGCACCGCCAGAGGTAACAGCCTCCGGGTGGACATCGTGGCCCAGGAGTACACCATCGCCGGGCTGGTGCGGGCCGTGAAGGAGCATTTTTCATCCTGAACCTGGAACCCGCTGGCCGCCCGAGGGTGTTATCCGGGATGTCCGTTCGACTCAGCGGGCCGGGGACCCAACAGGAGGTGTATGAGAAATGGCGAGCTTCCCGCAGGTCCGTCTCCGCAGACTAAGGGAGCTTGAGGCCCTGCGGCTCCTATCCCGCGAGACCCGCCTCTCCGTCGAGGATTTCGTCTACCCGATCTTCGTGACCCACGGACGGGGCGTACGGACGGAGATCGAGCCGATGCCGGGGTGCTATCAGCTCTCGCTGGACCACCTGCTGACGGAAGTCACCGAGGTCGCCCAGCTGGGAATACCCGGCGTGCTCCTGTTCGGCATCCCCCTTTCCAAGGACCCCCTGGCCCAGGAGGCCTACGACGATCAGGGTATTATCCAGGAGGCCATCAGGGTGATCAAGCAGGCGGTCCCCCACCTGTTGGTCATTACCGACGTCTGCCTGTGCGAATATACGGACCACGGCCACTGCGGGGTCGTGGAAGGCGGCCGCGTGGACAACGACAGGACGCTGGAGCTCTTGGCCAAGACTGCCCTGTCCCACGTGCTGGCCGGCGCAGACGTGGTGGCCCCTTCCGCGATGATGGACGGCCAGGTGAGAGCCGTTCGCGGCAACCTGGACGCCAACGGATTCAAGGACGTACCCATAATCGCATACGCCGCCAAATACTCCTCCTCCTTCTACGGCCCCTTCCGCACGGCGGCGGAGTCGGCCCCAGCGTTCGGCGACCGCCGGGGATACCAGATCGACCCCGCCAACCGTAGGATGGCGATGCGGGAGATCGAGATGGATATCCAGGAGGGAGCCGACATAGTAATGGTGAAGCCAGCACTGGCCTATCTGGACGTTATCGCCAGGGCCAGAGAGCGGTTCGACCACCCCATCGCCGCCTATAACGTCAGCGGCGAGTTCGCCATGGTGAAGGCGGCCGCGGCCAGGGGCTGGCTGGATGAGCGGCAGGCGACCCTGGAGATCCTCACCGCCATAAAGCGGGCGGGGGCCGACATCATCATCAGCTACCACGCCAAGGAGGTGGCCAGTATGCTGAACGGTGAAGGCGGAAGCCACTGAGGGCCGGGCTGTTGCGGCCCCCGCGATAAAGGGCTAGAATGACTAGTACCAAAAACCACGCCGATGGAGGGAACAATCACATGTGGAATAGCTTGTTCAAGGTTGTCAACCGGGCCTTTCCGGCCCGTGTAGTCCACGCCCACTGCGATATCCCCTGTGGCATCTACGACCCCATAGCCGCCAAAATAGCCGCCCAGACCGTGTTGAAGATGGTGATCAGGACCCAGGCCCTGGAGGTCCCGGCCGCGAGCGCCGGCGCCCAAGCGATGGCGACTTACGCCAACACCCTGGGCCGGTATGTCACGGTCAAGGAAGAGCACGCCGAACTCTGCAAGAAAGAGCTGGACATCCTCTGGCACGACTACTTCAGGCCCGACCACCTGGAAAAGTACCCCGACCTTCACGGCGTCGTGTGGCAGGCCAACAAGCTGGCCTCCAGAAACAAGCAGAACGTGGACAAGGCGGCAGCCCAGGAGCTGGTGGCCGCCGTGGACAAGATCGCCGAGATCTTCTGGGCCACCAAGAACGTCACATACAAGGACGAGATAGCCGAAGTCCGCTTCGGGACCTAGCGGCCATTCGGGTCAGACGGAACCCCCTAGCCGTGCAGGACCCGGCGATTTCGCAGGAGCGGGAAATTGGGCCGATGAGTTCGGACGCTCCTTCCGCGAGCACCGTCCGCCTCCCCTCTGGTCGCCTGGGAGGGGTGATGGGGGCGCTGCTGAGGTTCGGGCCACTGTTCCGCTTTTTCGCGTTCCTTACCGCCCTGCGGTTCGTGGTCCAGGGCGACAGCATGCAGCCCAACTTCGCCCGCGACCAGTACATCCTCGTTAGCCGGATGGCTTATTTGTGGCGCGGCCCGTTGCGGGGCGACGTTGTGGTGCTCCGCTACCCCCCACAGTGGCCTCGGAGCTACCTCAAGCGTGTCATCGGCCTGCCGGGGGAGACGGTACGGATAGAGGACGGGGAGGTCTTCATCGATGAGCAGCCCCTCAGGGAGCCCTACATCCGCGTAGAAGGCGGCTCTCCAGCCGACCCCCACGCATATGGCTTACAGGAGCGGGGCTCACGGGCAGAGCCCGCTGCCGGCTCCCACGATGGGTCCAGGGAGTGGACCCTGGGCGACGGCCAATGCTTCGTGATGGGAGATAACCGGGCCGACAGCCTCGATAGCCGTTCCCTCGGAGCGGTGAACCTGGACCAGATCGTGGGCAAGGCCTGCATCCGATACTGGCCCAAGAGCTCGTGGGGCATAATCCGCTGACGTGTGGCCCCTGTTCGGACAGGCTCCCCGTGCGCGGCCACGGTGGCCACCAGGGCTCCGGTCACCTTCGCCGTGAAAGCATAGTCCAGCGTAACCAGAGCCAGACCCACTCCCCAAGGGGCACCGATGGACACCTTCGAGGCACTGAACAGAGAGGTCATCGCATGTACCAGGTGCCCCAGGCTGGTGGAGCACCGCCAGCGGGTGGCGCTCGTCAAGAGGCGGATGTACCTGGACTGGGACTACTGGGGGCGCCCGCTGCCCGGTTTCGGAGACCCCGAGGCCCGGGTGCTCCTGGTGGGCCTGGCCCCTGCGGCCCACGGTGGCAACCGGACGGGGAGGATGTTCACCGGGGACCGCAGCGGGGACTGGCTGTACGGCTCCCTCCACAAGTTCGGCTTCGCCAACCAGCCGGCCTCACGACACCGGGACGACGGCCTCGCTCTTCGGGACGTTTACATCACGGCGGCACTGCGCTGTGCTCCACCCGCCAACATGCCGCTCCGCGAGGAGCTGCTGGCCTGCCGTCCCTATTTTCTGAGGGAGCTGGCCATGCTCACCGGCCTTCGGGTGGTAGTGGCCCTGGGGAAGATCGCCTTCGACGCCTACCTCTCCGCGTACAGCGAAGAGTACCTGGGGGGCGGTAGGCTGCCTCCCCCTCGCCCCCGCTTCGGCCACGGGGCCGTCCACACGCTCCCCAACGGTGTAACCCTGGTAGCCTCCTACCATCCCAGCCAGCAGAATACCCAAACAGGCCGCCTCACCCTGCCCATGTTCGAGGGTATCTTCGACACCGTCCGGCGCCTGCTCCCTCCGGGTCCCGACTCTGGCTAACTGGGAGGGGTGGCCGCAGACCGCCGCTCTCCGCTTTCCACGCGGCCGCCAGGGCTGGAGTTGAGGGGCCGGGGCTCACCCAGCAGCAGGAACAGACACGACCCCACAAGGCAGACCGCCGCAACGGTGATGAAAGGTATGGAGTAGCTGTCGGTGCGGTCGTGCATGTACCCAGCGTACAGAGGCATGATGAAGAAAAGAATGTTCATGGGTACCATGGACATGCCGGTGATGCTGGCATAGGCTCTCCGCCCGAAATACACTCCCCGGATAGCGGTAGTGAGGGGAACACGGCCGCCGAACCCGACCCCCAGGACCACCGCGAAAAGGAAGGCGGTGGAAGCGCTGTGGACCTGGAGCAGAATGAAAATTGCCACCGCCTGGATGGCGGAGAAGCCGAATACGGCCACGCGTATCGACACCCGGTCGCCCACGTAGCCGCCCACCAGGGTGAACAGCGCCCCCACCGCGGTGGTGGTGGCCACCACCCAGCCCACCGTCTGAAGAGACAGCCCCCGGTCCAGGTTGAGCATGGAGCCCATGTGGACCATGAGGGTAGTGATGACTATGGACGACCCCGCATGTCCCAGGGTGATGAGCCAAAAATTCCGGGTCCGCAACGCCTGCTGCCACGTGTAGTCGGGCTCCCCCGGGCTGACGCTCTGGCCCCCGAGCGCCCTCGCCTCCCCGACTGCCTCCCAACGTCCGTCGGGATTCTGGCCGTAGTCCTCGGGCCTGTTGCGCACGAGAGCGGAGATGGGCCAGGCCACCAGGAGTATGAACACGCCCATGCCGGCGGCCACGGGCCGCCAGCGGTCGGGCCCGAACTCCTCCGGGTCGATCGCCCAAGCCAGCGCGGGGATCACCAGTATCCCTCCCAGGGATATCCCGGCCATCGACCACGCCATCGCCGTGGCCCGCTGCTGGATAAACCAGTTGTTCAGGACCGTCATCGCCGGGAGCCAGGTACCCAGGCCCACGCCTGTGCTCATGATGATGAAGGCGCCGTACAGGTGCCAAAGCTCTTGCACACGGCTCAGCGCCAGCATCCCGGCCCCCAGGATCAACAGCCCCACCAGGACCATCCGCCGGGGCCCCCACCGCTCGATCAGGTAACCGCCGGCGGGGCCCATGATGCTCCCCTCCACCCTGGTAAGGGAAAAGGCCAGGGAGAGCTGTGCCCGGCTCCACCCAAAGCGAGTCTCCAGCACGGGGAACCAGGCGGCCATGCCATGGAAAAGGGGTACCACGCCCAGGGCCATGATCACGGCGGATACGAGCACCATCCACCAGCCGTAGAACGCACCCTTAGCCGGTGTCAGAGGATCGGCGTGCCCTTTTGTCTGTGCCAACGGATAAACCCGGTCCCCCTCCGGCGAGATGGCCACGAATCGCCCCGCGGGTGGACCCTGACATAGGTTATGTCATCTCAACGGGTGGCCCCAGGTCCTCGGGTCCAATCACAACCGCCAAGCTATTCCTGGAGTCGCCACTACCTATCATATGCTCCCCAGCGTGGCTTCGCAACCTGCTGCGGCAGCCCGGTAGCAGCCACAAATGGCCCTTGACAAACATCGGTCGCCACGGCAAACTTCAGCTTGTACCCTATCCTTGACGGCCACACCTCCCGTCACCACCCGTACCGGGAGTGAAGCGGGGCAGTCCCTCGGGACGGGGTCCTATATACGGACGGAGGATGGGCTGGATGACCACCACACAGAGCTGCACCGAAGAGTTCGTTGAGGTCGCGGGGGCCAGGACCCAGGTCTTGAAGGGAGGCAGTGGAGCGCCCTTGCTGGTCCTCCACGGCGCGAGGGGAAACCCGGGCTGGATGCCCTACCACCAGGAGCTGTCCCGGCAGTTTACCGTTTACGCCACGTCCCATCCGGGTTACGACAAATCGGAGAGGCCGCAGTGGGTCAGGACCATCACCGACGTGGCCCACTTTTACCTGGGAGTCCTGCACGCCTTGGGGCTGGAACGGGCACCACTGATGGGCTTCTCCATGGGAGGCTGGATCGCGGCTGAAATTGCCGCGATGTCTCCCTCGGTGGTCAAGGATATGGTGCTGGTGAACGCGGTGGGCATCAGGCCCCGGGTGGGCGAAATAGCCGAGGTGCTGATGGTCTCCCCGGAGCAGACCCAGAAGCTGGCATACTATGACCTGAGCAAGGCGCCGAAAGCGGAGGAGCTTACCCAGGAGCAGCAGGACGTGCTGTGGAGTAACAGGGAAATGACGTCACGCCTCTGCTGGAAGCCCTACATGCATAACCCCAACTTGCCGGAGTATCTGAAGCTGGTCCGCGTGCCGTCCCTCATCGTCTGGGGACGCCAGGACGGCATCGTCCCCCTGAACTGTGGCGAGATCTACCACGAGGTGCTGGAGGGGTCCTCACTGCACGTGATTGACGAATGTGGCCACTCCCCCCAGATCGAGAAGCCCCAGGAGTTCCTGAATGTGACCCAGGGGTTCCTGACCAGGCTGTGACCCCCGCGTGACAGATCCCAGCATGGAGTTGCTTATGGCCGAGCAGGTGACCAAGCCCGTGGAGCATACCGAGCTTTACTGGTTCTCCGAGCAGTCCTACGGCCATATCACCAACGAGATCGTCGGCCGGTACGAATCGGGACGGCTGGGCTTCCCCAACACCCACTTCGATCCCGAAAAGGCCCACGTCCTCTACAACCAGTACCACGAGCAGTACGCCCTCGCCGACGAGGTGGGCTTCGACGGCATCATGACCAACGAGCACCACTCCGCCTACTGGTGCATGAAGCCCGCGGCCAACCTGGACGCGGCCGTCATATGCAAGGTCACCAAGAGGGTCAAGATAGCGATCCTGGGCAACGTCATCTCGGTGAACGACCCTGTACGGATGGCCGAAGAGATCGCGATGCTGGACTGCTACTCGGGGGGCAGGATAATCTCCGGCTTTGTGCGAGGCACCGCCGTGGAGAGCATCCAGGGGGGCATCGACCCCACCTTGAACAGGGAGAGGTTCGAGGAGGCCCACGACCTCATCATCAAGTGCTGGACCACGCCGGGCCCCTTCCGGTACGAGGGCAAGCACTACCACTACAGAGCGGTGAATCCCTGGGTGCTGCCCATACAGAAGCCTCATCCCGACATCTGGTTCCCTGGCAACGCCAGCCCCGAGAGCGTCGTCTGGGCGGCGCGCCACAGGCATCCCTACATGAACCTGGGTGCCCTGATAGACCTCACCGACTGGCTGAGGAAGATCTACATACAGACGGCCCGTGAGGAGGGGTTCAGGGCAGGCCCAGAGCATTTCGGTTACCTGCTCCGGGCCCTGGTGGCGGATACCGACGAGAAGGCCCAGGAGATCGGGCGGGACTTCATGTGGACCGGGGAGCACCGGATGAGGGCGCCCCGGGAGCACAACGACCCACCCGGCTACCAGTCCAAGGAAGGCCAGAAGATCATGCTGCAGAGGCCCTCCACGGCTTCGGTGGGGCGGACCTGGACCTACGAAGACCTACAGGCGATGAACAACATCATCGTCGGCAGCCCCGAGACGGTGACCAGGAAGCTTACAGAGGTTATCGAACGGTTGAGTCCGGGGTACATTCACATCTACGGGAATGAGGGGCCCATGCCGGACAAGCACGTGAGGCGGTCCATAGAGCTCTTTGGCAAAGAGGTAATTCCCGCCCTGCACGAGGTGAAGCTCAAGCCCTTCGACGCGGACTAGGCACGTCGGGGTGCCCACCGGAGGGCGGATAGGTCTAGAACCAAGAACACACACCATTGCCGGCTACGAGAAGGAGGCGTCCATGGTTGCGCAGCTACCCCGGCCGAAGGACAAGGTAGAGGTCTACTGGTTCTCGGAGCAGCCCTACGGCCCTGTCACTGACGAGGACTTGTCCCCCTACGAGTCCGCACGCCTCGGCTTTCCCAACACCTACTTCGATCCGCAAAAGGCCCACGTCCTCTACAACCAGTACCACGAGCAGTACGCCCTCGCCGACGAGGTGGGCTTCGACGGCATTATGACCAACGAGCACCACTCCTCCTACTGGTGCATGAAGCCCGCGGTCAACCTGGATGCTGCGGTGATCAGCAAAGTCACCAAGCACGCCAAGATCGCGATCCTGGGCAACGTCATCTCGGTGAACGACCCTATACGGATGGCCGAAGAGATCGCCATGCTGGACTGCTACTCTGGGGGCAGGATAATCTCCGGCTTCGTCCGGGGCACCGCCGTAGAGACGCTCCACAGTGGGCTTGACCCCACCGAGAACCGGGAGCGGTTCGAGGAGGCCCACGACCTGATCATCAAGTGCTGGACCGAGCCGGGCCCCTTCCGGTACGAGGGCAAGCACTACCAGTACCGGGCGGTGAACCCCTGGGTGGTGCCCATGCAGAAGCCCCATCCCGACATCTGGTTCCCCGGCTCCGGCAGCCCGGAGAGCGTTATCTGGGCTGCCAAGCACGGCCACCCTTACATGTGCCTTGGAGCACTGATCGACATGACCGCATGGTTAAAGGGGATCTATATCGATACTGCCAAAGAGTCAGGGTTCAAGGCGGGCCCCGAGCACTTCGGGTACCTTCTACGGGCGCTGGTAGCCGACACGGATGAGAAGGCCCAGGAGATCGGACGCAACTTCATGTGGACCGAAAACCATCGCATGCGGGGCCCCAGGGAGCACAACGACCCCCCAGGGTACCAGTCCCGCGAGGCGCTGCGGGTCAAGCGCCAGCGGCCCCAGATCGGTGCCGGGGGCGAGGGCACCCGGATGAGCTATGAGCAGCTCCAGTCCCTCAACAACATCGTGATCGGGAGCCCCGATACGGTCATCAGGAAGCTGACAGAGGTGGTAGAGCACCTCAGCCCGGGCTATCTGCATATCTATGGAAACGAGGGGCCCATGGCCCACAAGGACGCGATACGCTCCATAGAGCTGTTTGGCCAAGAGGTGATACCCGCTCTCCACGAGATCAAACTTCAGCCCTACGAGTAGGCCCACGACTTGTCCTGAGACAGGAGGATCAGATGAGCCCGCAACTGTCCGACCTTATCGCTGAGGGAACCCCGCAGCGGCTGGCAGCGGGGTTCCAGTTTACCGAAGGCCCGGTATGGCACCCCGATGGGTATCTCCTCTTCAGCGACATTCCCCCCGGCATAATCTACCGCTGGACCCCGGGTGGAGTGACGGCCTACCTTACCCCGAGCCGGCACTCCAACGGGCTGATCTTCGACCGCCAGGGCCGTCTGGCGGCGTGCGAGCACGGTGGGAGGCAGGTCTCCCGGATGGCCGGAGACGGCCAGATGGTGCCCCTGGCCGCCAGCTACCAGGGGAAGCGGCTCAACAGCCCCAACGACATCGTGGAGCACTCCAGCGGACGCACCTACTTCACCGACCCAAAGTTCGGCATCCAGCCGGAGCAGGCCGAGCTCGAGTTTCGCGGCATCTACCGCCTCGATCCCGACGGTAGGATCAGCCTGGAGGTTGAAGATTTCGACGGGCCCAACGGCCTGGCCTTCTCGCCAGACGAGTCGGTCCTGTACATCAACGACTCTTTCCGCAAGCACATCCGGGCCTTCGACGTGGGACGCGACGGCTCGCTGAGCAACGGACGCGTCTTCATAGACATGAACGTGGACGCCCCGGGCGTCCCCGACGGCATGAAGGTCGACGTGCAGGGCAACGTCTATTGCACCGGGGGCGGAGGTGTATGGGTGATCGATGCGGGGGGCCGGCACCTGGGAACCGTCGCCTTTCCCGAGACCCCCGCCAACCTGGCCTTCGGAGGGGCGGACAACCAGACCATCTACCTAACCGCGCGGACCGCTATCTACAGCATCGGCACCAGGATACCGGGCATAAGGACCTTTTAGTGCCGGCTGCATAAGCCCACCACAATCAGAGATCCTTCGCTTCGCTCAGCATGACATGGGCTAAGTTGCGCATGTTATTTAAGGGACATTCTGTTGACACATCTCTCCGAACAAGGCTATACTCCGGTCAACAAATAGCAAGAAATGGCTGTGAAGAGGGCTAGTAGGCTGCTGCATTGGGCCCAGAGAGCCGGGTAAGCTGGGAACCGGCGCCGAAGCAGAAGCCGAATGGGCCTCGGAGCCGCAGGCTGAAACCCAGCAGTTGGGGAGTAGGCTGGGCCGGGCGGGCCCCGTTACAGGCCCGCGGCGGGGAAGGATTCCTCCCCGCTGGAAGAGATGCCTGGGTGGTCTTGTGCTTATGTAGGGCTGCCGGGCGAGAAGGGTGGCACCACGGGAAGCTCCCCGTCCCTTAAGGGCGGGGACTTTTATTTAGGTGTGATATGTACTACCCGTCCCTGGAACAGGTAAAAGCGCTGTCGGGAGAGGGCAACCTGGTCCCGGTGTACAGGGAGATAGACGCCGACCTCGAGACTCCCGTATCGGCCTACCTCAAGGTGGCCAGGCCACCCTACTCCTTCTTGCTGGAGAGCGTCGAAGGGGGCGAGCGCCTGGCGCGGTACAGCTTCATCGGCACCGAACCCTACGGTGTCCTCAACACCGGCCCGGGGCCCGACGGGGGCGTGGACCCCCTCATTCCCATCAAGGCGGAAATGGACAGGTACAAGCTCGTCCGGGTCCCCGACCTGCCCAGGTTCCACGGTGGGGCGGTGGGCTACCTGGCCTACGATATCGTACGCTACTTCGAGCCTAGGGTGCCGGAGCCGCCCGAGGACCCCTTGAAGCTCCCCGAAGCGGTCTTCATGTTCCAGGACACCCTGCTGGTGTTCGACCACCTGAAGCACAGCATAAAGGTGGTAAGCCACGTCTACCTGGACGGGGACATAGAAAAGGCCTACAGGGAGGCCGTCGATAAGATCGACAGGCTGGTGGAGCGGCTCTCCGCTCCCCTCGAACCCCCCAGGGCGTCCGCACCCTCGGGTTCCGGCACCGCACCAGGCCTTGTCACCTCCAACTTCACCCAGGAGGAGTACGAGGCGGCGGTGGAGAGGGCGCTGGAGTATATCTACGCCGGGGACATCATCCAGGTTGTGCCGTCCCAGCGCCTGGCCAGAAGGACCGACGCCAATCCTTTCCAGGTGTACAGGGCCCTTCGGTCCATCAACCCCTCCCCGTACATGTACTATCTCCATCTGGACAGTTTCTACATCGTGGGCGCCTCTATAGAGACCCTGGTCATGGTGGAAGACGGGACCATCGTCACCCACCCCATCGCCGGGACGCGTCCCAGGGGCGCCACTCCCCAGGAGGACGCCGCTCTAGAGGAGGAGCTCAGGAGCAGCGAGAAGCAGAGAGCGGAGCACATCATGCTGGTGGACCTGGCCCGCAACGACGTGGGCCGCGTGAGTCAGCCCGGCAGCGTGCAGGTCACCCAGCTCATGGGTGTGGAGAAGTACTCCCGGGTGATGCACCTGGTGTCCCATGTGATGGGAAGGCTCAGGCCCGAACTCACCGCCTACGATGCCTTGAGGGCGTGCTTTCCCGCCGGCACCCTGTCGGGGGCGCCCAAGATCCGGGCTATGGAGATAATAACCGATCTGGAGGGACAGAAGCGGGGCCCCTACGGGGGCGCCGTGGGCTACTTCAGCTTCTCGGGGAACGTGGACACTGCTATAACCCTGCGCACCAGCGTGATCAAAGACGGCGTCGCCTACGTCCAGGCCGGAGGCGGCGTGGTGGCCGACAGCGTCCCGGAGGACGAGTACCAGGAGACCCTGGACAAGGCCGGGGCGCTCCTGCGAGCTATAGACAGGGCGGAGGGGCTGGAATAACATAAGGGCACATGACATGAAGTGAAGGGGGCGACATGATAACTGGGTTAAACCATACGGGGTTCGTGGTCCGAGACATAGACAAGTCCATTGCCTTCTACACCGACGTGATGGGCCTCGATCTTCTGCGGCGAAGGACGGCCACCGGGGAGTTCATCTCCAGGGTGGTCGGGTTCGAGGGTGCCCACCTGGAGCTGGCCATCCTAAACGTCGGCGGCACGCACAACCTGGAGCTTGTCCAGTACGTTTCCCCCCCCGGTAAGAAGGGGACTATCAGCCGCAACGACCTGGGGGCGTCCCATCTGGCTTTCAACGTGGACGACATGGACGAGTACTACGATACCATGTCCAAGAAGGGACTGCGCTTCGTGGGACCTCCGGGCGTCCGCGAGATGGAGGGGACGGGCGGCCTTGTGAAGTCGGCCTACGCGCAAGACCCCGACGACAACTGGCTTGAGTTCGTAGAAATGCCCCGATGATCCTCCTCATAGACAACTACGATAGCTTCACCTACAACCTGTACCAGTACCTCTCGGAGCTGGGCGCGCGGGTACAGGTGGTGCGAAACGACGCCGTGAGCGTGGACGGCGTTGAGTCCATGTCCCCTCGGGGCATCGTTATCTCCCCCGGGCCCTGCACTCCCCGGGAGGCCGGCATCTCCAACGATGTCGTCCGGCGCCTCGGGCCGCACATACCGACCCTGGGCGTCTGCCTCGGCCATCAGTGCGTGGGCGACGCCTACGGCGGCACCGTGGGCCGCGCCGGGGAGATAATGCACGGCAAGACCTCCATGATCCACCACGATGGCAAGGGGCTCTTCCGAGGCCTGCCGAACCCCTTCGAGGCGATCCGATACCACTCCCTCGCCGTGTACCGTGAGGGGCTGCCCGACTGCCTTCAGGTGAGCGCGTGGACCGAGGGGGACGTGATCATGGGGCTCCGGCACAGGGAGCACCCGGTGGAGGCAGTGCAGTTCCACCCCGAATCCATCATGACCGCCGTGGGCAAGGACCTGCTGCGTAACTTCCTGGACTGGGTAGACTCGGGGCAGAGCTCCGGCTCATCCCGGAACCCCGGACCCGAAACCCAAGCTAGTTGAGAGCAGCCCATGATTAGAGACGCGATCGAGGCGCTGGTGTCCGGCCGGTCCCTGGGCATGGAGGAGGCCGCCGGCGTGATGCGGGAGGTCATGGAGGGGGAGGCGACCCCCGCCCAGCTGGGGGCCTTCCTCACGGCGCTGCGGGTCAAGGGGGAGACTGCCCAGGAGATGGCGGGCATGGCCGCGGTCATGCGGGAGAAGGCGCTCCGGGTAGAGGTGGAGGGCCCGCTGGTGGATACCTGCGGCACCGGGGGCGATGGGAAAGGGAGCTTCAACGTCTCGACCGCCGCGGCCTTCGTGGCGGCGGCGTCGGGGCTCAAGGTGGCCAAGCACGGCAACCGGGCCGCTTCCGGCACCTGCGGCAGCGCCGACGTGCTGGAGGCCCTGGGGGTGAAGATAGACCTGGGGCCCGAGGGGGTCAGACGGTGTATCCAGGAGGTGGGGTTCGGCTTCATGTTCGCACCCACCTTCCACCCGGCCATGCGCCACGCCGCGCCGGTGCGCCGGGAGCTGGGCATACGCACCGTGTTCAACGTCCTGGGGCCTCTGACCAACCCGGCCGGGGCCCGGCGCCAGCTACTGGGTGTCGCCGACGCCGCCCTGGGCGACAAGATGGCCGAGGTGCTGCGGCTCCTGGGGTCGGACCGCTCCATGGTAGTCCACGGTGAGGATGGTCTGGACGAGCTTACTCTGGGAGCGAACAACTTAGTATGGGAGGTGCGGGAGGACGTGGTCCGCAGCTATTCCGTGTCCCCCAAAGAGCTGGAGCTCCCCATGGTGTCCATCGACCAGATCAAGGGGGGCGATAAACAGGAGAACGCCGGTATGCTCAGGCGCCTGTTCCAGGGGGAGAGGGGCCCCGTCTGGAACGTGGTGCTCCTGAACAGCGCCGCCGTGCTAGTGGTAGGGGGCAAGGCCCGGGACCTGGCGGAGGGAATAAGCCTGGCCCGGGAGGTTATAGACAGCGGAGCCCCGCTGGGCACGGTGGACGCGCTTGTGGAGCTCAGCCAGAGTATGGCAGAGGAGGTCAAGCCGGCGTAGATGGCGACCATACTCGACGACATCGTCGCGGCGAAGCAGAAGGAGCTGGAGCGGCAGAAGCCGGAGGTGCCCCTGGGGGTACTGGAGCGGCGCATCGCGGGCCAGCCCCGGCCCCTGAACCTCTCAGGCGCCCTGCTGGGGGACCGGGTGCGTCTCATCGCGGAGGTGAAGAAGGCATCCCCGTCCCGGGGGCTTCTGTGTCCCGACTTCGACCCGGTCCGGCTGGCCACTACCTACGCGGAGAACGGGGCCGCGGCCATATCGGTGGTCACAGACCTCCGGTTCCAGGGCACGCTCGACCACCTGGCCGTGGCCAAGCAGGCCGTGCTATCTAGCGGGACCCCCGTGATGCGCAAGGACTTCATCTTCGACCCGTACCAGGTGTACGAGGCCAGGGCCTACGGGGCCGATGCCCTGCTGCTGATAGTCTCGGTGCTGGCCCCCCAGGACCTGTCGGCGCTCCTCGCCCTGAGCCGCAAGCTCTGGATGCAGTGCCTGGTGGAGGTGCACACCAGGGAGGAGCTGGAGGTGGCCCTCGACGCCGGAGCGGAGATCATAGGGATCAACAACCGGGACCTCCGGACCTTCAAGACCGACCTGTCGGTGACCCGGGGGCTGGCTGGGGCGATACCCCGGGGTAAGGTAGTGGTGAGCGAGAGCGGGATCAGCTCCAGGGAGGACGTGGTAGCCCTAAGAGGAATGGGTGTCCACGCCGTCCTGGTGGGGGAGGCCCTGGTCACGGCGAGCGACGTGGGTGCCAAGGTGCGGGAGCTGGCATGATCGAAGGGGTGGTGGGAGTCACCCTGTGGACCGACAACCTGGAGCGGCTGGTGAGGTTCTACCGGGACACTCTGGGGCTGAAGCTCCACCGGCACCACGGCGACTTCGTCAACTTCGTGTTCGGTGACGTCCGGCTCAACCTCGGGCTGCACGACCGGGTGAAGGGACGCAGCCGCGACCCCTACCGGGTCATGGTGCATCTGGGCGTGGTTGATATCCAGGAAGCGCACCGCAGGCTCAGCGGGGAGGGCGTGGAGTTCATCCGGGTGCCCGAGCGGGAGGAGTGGGGCGGGTGGGTCGCCACCTTTCTGGACCCCGATGGCAACGTGCTTCAGCTACTACAGCAGCCGGGGTGAGCCCTCCCCGGGCCGGCCCAGACCCTCACGGCGCCACTACAACCAACGCCCGGAGAATGACTGCCTCCCCGCGCAACGGGAAGCTTGACTCCTGGCCTGACGGATTCTATACTGAACTCAGTATATACATGTATATACGATAAATGACGAAGACTTTCTTCGTCATTTCGATGAATACTTGGCACCACCCACGGACCCAAACCCGGAGATGGCTGCAGTCAAGATCGTGTGGGAGCGAGACAGTCCGTATTTCGGGGCGCGTCACATCTGGGAGAATCATCAGATCACGGAGGAAGAGGTCGAACAAGTTCTCCTGGAAGCCCCTCCCTATGTTGAAGCGAGGCGTCACCCCGACCATCCCAATCGGACTATCTTCTGGGGCGCTACCAGAAATGATCGCTGGATTTTGGTTGTCTGTGAAGACTGGAGCGAGGGAGATACGAGGTACCTGCGACCCATCACGGCTTTCGAGCCCGAAGAAGGACATGAGTACTGGGAGGTGTACCAATGAGTGGCTTCAAGTATAAACCGGCTTCTCCGGAGCAACTCGAACGTGAGGCTAGAGAGTGGGAGTCGCGGCTGTCGACACCTAGCGAATGGGAGCATGCACCAGACGCCATTCCCAGGGTCGGCGCTTCCAAGGCCATAAGCCTTCGCATGCCTACCGAGATGCTGGCCATCCTGAAGGCCTTCGCGCGACGGGATGGCATCGGATACCAAGTCCTGCTAAAGCGGTGGTTGGACGACAGGATACGGGAAGAACACGACAGACTGGACCGACAGCCTGGAGCGGCTGGTGAGGTTCCACCGGGACACTCTGGGGCTGAAGCTCCACCGGAACCACGGCGACTTCGTGTTCGGTGACGTCCGGCTCAACCTGGGGCTACACGACCGGGTGGTGGGGCGCAGCCGGGACCCCTGCCGGGTCATGGTGCACCTGGGCGTGGTGGATATCCAGGAAGAAGTTTGGAACCGTCGTCATACACGTCGTTAGACGCACCGGCGCCCATGATGACACATATCTTACGATGTTGTTCCCCGGCCATTTAGGGTCGTTTCCCCGCAAGCCTCGGCTTACGTTCGTTCAGTTAGCTGCGACGTCCCGACGGCCGCGGCCGCCGGGCTGGGGCCCCGCAGGAGGGACCCGGCGTGCGCCAGGGCGGCCTCGTCCATCCTGGAGCGGGGCACCGGGTTGCCGCCTTCCAGCGAGCATAGGGGCACCCCGTCCTGGAACACCACCCTGTTGCCCGGCAGGGCGGGCACCTTCTCGCCGGGCGTGAGGATGCCAACCAGGTTCAAGGGGTCGCAGGCGGACACCACCAGCCACGTGCCATCGGGCTGGGTGCTCTTGACCTTCCGAAGCTGCTCCACCGCCTCGGGGAGGGCGAACTGCTCCCCGACGGTCCCCGCGACGAACCGGCCTCCACGGATCTCGCCCCGGGCCTCCAGGAGCCGCAGCACCCGGACCAGCTCTCGCCAGGGGGGCGCCATGGGCTCCCGGGCCAGCAGCTCCGGGAACAGTACCCCGTACCTGAGCAAGAGCTGGCGGGCTCGGGGCTCCGCGGTGCCGGCCTGGGAGGACGCCGCCTCCAGGGCCGACCACCGGCCGTACCCCGGCCTTCTGCTGGGGCCGTCCCTTCTCATCCTGGACCTTCGGTGTCCCCGGGCGTGGTTGCCGTTGATCCGGTGTCGGAGGGCTTCCAGGCTATCGGCGGTTGCGAGTCCGGCGGCGGCGAGGGTCCACAGTGCCTCTTCCACCTCCGAGGGCAGCCGGCGGGTGGAGGCCACGATGTCCGGTATGAAGGAGGCGCCCCGCCCGGAAAGGACGGCCAGGACCTCTCCGGCGGCGCCCGGGTGGTTCCCGTTCCCGCCTGCAGACCTGTCCATGAGCCACGCCAGGGACTCCCGCAGGGCCAGGGTTATGGGGGTGCTCCGGGACAGCGTCCCACGCCCGGGTGGGCCGGCGCCATTGTCCTGGGGCCCGGCTGTCCGGCCCCATACCACCTCTCCCCCGAGGCACAGGTGGTCCAGGAGCATGGGCCGGTAGTCCGAGATGCGGATGGGCAGGAGCTCCGACTCCCAGACCCCTGCCGCGGCTTCGAATCCCTGAAGATTCTCGATCACTGAGACGAGGCCGCCCTCCCCCTGGAGCCGGGTACCGGGAGAGGCGTGCTGCCACTGGAAGAGGAACCTGACGAAAGTCGACGGAGGGACGGGTTCCACCTCCCGTCGCAGCCTGTTTATGGTCGCCTTGTGGATTCGCGCCAGAATGCGGCGGTCGCACAGCTCCTCTCCGGTAACGTCGGG
Source organism: Dehalococcoidia bacterium (assembly GCA_965247055.1). Classification (GTDB taxonomy): domain Bacteria; phylum Chloroflexota; class Dehalococcoidia; order Lucifugimonadales; family JAGWBF01; genus CBDFGE01. The sequence continues at coordinate 103,225 of CBDFGE010000005.1, read as the reverse complement.
ACGGAAGCGTCCCCGCAGCAGCAAGCCCTCCCCCTCCAGCTGAGCGAGGGCGAAGGTCACGTCGGACAGGGGCAGCCCCAGGGTGCCGGCCATCCCCTCCCGGGTGAAGGGGCCGGAGCACTCACCCCAGCCCCGGACCAGGGCCAGGATGGCCTCTTCCGGCGCCGGGCCGGGCGCCGGTGCGCCGGCAGCCGGCGCCGGTTCCGCCCGGGCATCTGGGTAGGCAGCCAGGGCTGCGCTGCTGCCCTCGGCGGCGACCCAGGCGGGGCCGCCGTCCACCCGCAGCAGGCGGAAGGCCCGACGGGCCTCCACGAGCTGGCTGAACCACCCAAGCATCTCCTCCTGCAACGTCCCCCTCTGGGGATTCAGGGCCTCTGACTCTGGGATGAGGCCCAGGACGAGCAGCGCGTCGTGGAGCTCCGAGGCGTCCCTGATGGAGGGCCAGGCGTTCCTGAACTCCTCCAGAATGGCGCTGGGGTCCAGGGCCCCGAGGTCCCGCGCATCTTCGGGGAGCGCCCGCCTCAGTGAGACCGCCCGGGCGCGCCGCTCTTCCAGTGGGGCGTCGTCCAGGAAGGCGTAGGGCATGGCGTTGAGTATCTGGTGGGCGAAGACCGACGGCTGGACGGTGTCCCGAGCGTAAACCTCTATGGCTCCACTCTCGATGCCGGACAGGACTCCCTTGAGGCCTTCGATATCCATGGCCTCGGTAAGGCAGTCCCGCAAGGTCTCGAAAACAAGGGGATGGTCGGGAGGATCGATATTCCCCGGGAGGGCGTTGTCCTGGCACGCGACCTGGGCGGGGAAGACGGCGGCCAGCAGATCATCGGAGCGCATCCGCTGTAGGGGCACCGGCACCTTTCTGCCCCCGGAGAAGCGCAGCAGCGCCAGCGCGCGGGTGGCGTCCCACCGCCACCGGGTCCCGAATATGGGCGCCTGGAGCACGGCCTGGGTGAGCACCGGCTCCGCGTCCCGCGAGGAGATGTTGGTGAACACGTCGGTTAGTGGGAAGGAGAGCGTGGGCCCCAGGGAGAAATTGATCCCGTCGTCGGTGGCGGAGGCCTGGAGCTCCAGGTCGAAGGTGCGGCAGATCCGCTTGCGCAGGGCCAGCCCCCACGCCCGATTGATACGCGAGCCGAAGGGGGCATGGATGACCACCTGCATACCACCGCTCTCGTCGAAGAACCGCTCCGCGACCACCCTTCGACCGGTAGGCACCATTCCCAGCACCCGCTTCCCTTCCTCGACGTAGGCCACGAGCTGCTGGGCCGCCTCCAGGGAGAGGCCGGCCTCCAGCCTGGCCCACTTCTCGGCTTCCCGTGGAGCGGCGAGGCGCTGGTCTATTCCGTCTCTGAGGTCGGTGACCTCTTGGGAGAGCTCCCGGGTCCTGCCGGGGGCCTCCCCCAGCCAGAAGGGGATGGTGGGCGACTGGCCTTGGGCGTCTTCGACGCGGACACGGCCGCTCTCCACCCGCCGGATTTTCCACGGGGTGTTGCCCAGCAGGAATACGTCTCCGGCCATACTCTCGATGGCGAAGTCCTCGTTGACGGTGCCCACAAAAGTGCCCTCGGGGTCGGCGACGACGTCGTAGTCCGCGGTGTCGGGAATAGCGCCGCCGCTGGTCAGTGCGGCTATGCCGGCCCCTCTCCGGCCCTTGAGCCGCCGGTTGATCCCGTCCCGGTGAAGGCGGGAGCCGCCTCGCCCCTGCCTGGGAGCAAAGCCCTGAGAGAGCACCTCGACCACCTGGTCGAACTTCTCCCTGGGTAGTTCTCTATAGGGATAGCTCCTCCGGCAAAGCTCGTAGAGGTCATCTTCCCCCCACTCCTCGACGGCACAGGCGGCCACCATCTGCTGGGCCAGGACATCCAGGGGCCAGAGAGGGATGCTCATGCTGTCCAGGTTGCCGTGCCGGATAGCCTGGGACAGGGCGGCGCACTCGACCAGCTCGTCCCGGGTCAGGGGAAAGAGGCGGCCCTTGGGAGTGCCCCCGAGGGTGTGGCCGGAGCGGCCTATCCGCTGAAGGAGCAGGCCTATAGAGCGGGGAGAGCCTACCTGGCAGACCAGGTCTACAACCCCGACGTCAATGCCCAGCTCAAGGGAGGCCGTGGCCACACAGACTTTGACTTCCCCTTTTTTGAGCCTCTCCTCGGCGGCCAGCCGTATAGTGCGGGACAGGCTCCCGTGATGGGCGGCCACCGTCTCCTCCCCCAGGCGCTCCGAGAGCTGATGGGCGACCCGCTCCACCAGTCTCCTGGTGTTCACGAAGACGAGGGTCGTGCCGTGGGAACGGACCAGAGCGGCGATGGAGTCCAGGGTCTCTCCCCATATCTCGTGGGTGGCGATAGGTCCTAGCTCCCGCTGGGGAAGCCTGAGCTCCAGGTCGATGGTGCGGGCGTGGCCGGCGTCCACGATGGTGCAGGCGGGCACGCCGTCGGGGCCTATGTTGCCGCTCCCCACCAGGAAACGGGCCATCTCCTCGATGGGCCGCTGGGTGGCCGACAGGCCGATTCGGGTAATGGGTCCCTCGGCCAGCGCGCAGAGCCTCTCCACCGAAAGGGAGAGGTGGGAGCCCCGCTTGTCGTCGGCGACGGCGTGTATCTCGTCAAGGATCAGGGTCCTGACACACTTCAGTCCTTCCCGGCCGCTCCTGGAGGTGAGCAGTATGTAGAGCGACTCTGGGGTGGTGATGAGGATGTGGGGCGGCTGCTTTGCCATTCTCCGGCGCTCCGACGCCTTGGTGTCACCGGTACGGACGGCGGTGCGTACTTCGGGTAGTGGAGTGCCCAGCTCCCCGGCCAGCGCGGCGATCTCCTTCAAGGGGGTTGCCAGGTTCTTCTGGATGTCGTTGGATAGGGCCTTCAGGGGAGAGACATACACCACCTGGGTGGCGTCCGGCAGCTCCTCCTCCAGTCCCATGCGCACCAGATCGTCGATGCAGGTGAGGAAGGCCGCCAGGGTCTTGCCAGACCCCGTGGGCGCTGCAATCAGGGTGTGCCGGCCCTGGGAGATGGCCGGCCATCCCATGGCCTGGGCCTCGGTGGGTCCCTGGAACCGGCTACGAAACCAGGCCTGGATCACCGGATGGAAGGCTGAGAGGGGCATGTACCAAGTTTAGCACATGGCGCGGGTGGGCCGCCGACTTCGGCAGGCCCTAGCGGGGCGGGGAGAAGCGGCATGGCGTTGGCGGTCCTGGGACTTGACACGAGAACGTGATGGGTTCAAACGGGTGTTAGTTGTGCTTTAGAACCTCGAAGTCCGAAGCAGGCAATGGCGTGAATCCCAGGCGGGCATATTCAACGAACCTGTCAACTACCTTCCAGGCAAGGTGCATCGCTACCTCACGCTCTTGGCTTGAGACAAAATGAAAGGCGCCATGTCTAATGGGCTTGCTAAACTGGGTAAGCGGATCGAGCCAAGACCGATCTATGTGTAACGCATCGCGCAGTCGTTGCCACGAGGGATTACTGTCTTTATCTGCAGGATCAACGAAGCTTTGGCGCGGAGATTCTACTGCACGGAAGCAAAAGAAGCTGGTATCGTGAGGTGTCCTAATAGACTCTCTCAGGTCTGCCAGAGCTCGTTGAAGTGGGCTGGAGCGTGGGTCAGAGGTAAGCACTCTCCAGAGGTCGGACATTCCGACTGGGCGCTCAGACTTGGATCGTAGCAGTGAGGGTGATTCAACCCCAAATACAATATGCTCACCTACTGGTAGAACAACGGACGTGATCTCGGCGTCATAGCCGCAGCCCTCCAGATATCCGAGCGCATCGACGACGAGCCTGACAACCCGTTCGACCTGGTTCTTCATGGTGCCAATGTCTATCGTGGAGGCGCTATCGACGATAACAGCAACTTGAGATGCAACGATAGAAAGGGTCACATCAAATTCTGTAGTCGTACCTGGAACTAGAACCCTGAGCTTTTGAGGAGGCTGCAAATTAGCAGCAACGCGTTCTGGTAGTATTCTGCCATTGAAAATGTAGGTGGACATGTCTCGACCTCTTATCGGACTTGGGATATGGCTATCTGTGTAGCAGCTTGGGATTAGACCCACTTACATGATCATCATACTATCTCCGAAGGAGTAGAACCGGTACTCCCCGGCGATGGCCTCCCGGTAGGCGTCCAGGACCCGCTCCCGACCGACAAAAGCGCTCACCAGCATCAGCAGCGTTGTTCGGGGGAGATGGAAGTTGGTTATCATGGCGTCCACCACCCGGAAGGGGTGGCCCGGCAGGATGTACAGGCCGGCCCACCCCGAGGCGGGGATGAGGTGGGGCGAGCCCTTCGCTTCCGCGGAGAGGGCGGCCTGCTCCAGAAGCCGGACCGACGTGGTGCCCACGGCGACGATCCTGCGCCCTTCCGCGCGGGCGGCGTTTAACAGGGCGGCCGCATCCTCGCCAAGCTCGAAATATTCGCCGTGGATGGTGTGCTCCTGTGGGTCATCCCCGCGAAGGGGACGGAAGGTATCCAGCCCCACGTGGAGGGTCGCGTATACCTGGGCCACTCCCCTGGCCTTCAGCGCCTCCAGGAGCATTGGGGTAAAGTGGAGTCCAGCGGTGGGGGCGGCCACGCTCCCCGGGACCCGGGAGTAGACCGTCTGGTACCGCTCCGGATCGCGGAGGGGTGTGTGGATGTAGGGGGGAAGGGCTAGCTGGCCCGCTGCCTCGATGCCCTCCTCGGAGGAGAGGGACACGGTCCTGACGCCGTCCTGGGACGCTTCCAGCACCTCCGCCAGCAGCTCGCCGCCGGGTCGCCCCTCTATGCGCACCCGGGTGTCCGGCCTGAGACGCCGCCCCGGCCTTCCCACTGCCTTCCACACCCCCGGTTGGAGCCGCGACAGCAGCAGAAGCTCCACCCTCCCCCCGGTGTCCTCCCGCCTCCCGTAAAGCCTGGCGGGGATGACTCGGGTGTCGTTAAACACCAGCACGTCCCCGGGGCGCATGTACTCCGGCAGCTCGTAGAAACGCCGGTGGTCCCGCAGGCCGGTGTCTCGGTGGAGCACCAGCAGGCGCGACGAGTCCCGTGGCTCCACGGGGGTCTGGGCTATGAGGCGAGCGGGCAGGTCGTAGTCGAAGTCGCTGGTTCGCATGGACTCAGGCCGGGGCCTCAGCCCCTGGAGAGGTGTGCGAGGTCTGCTGTATCGCCTGGCCCAACGGCCCTGCGCGAAGTCCCCGGAGCGGGTTGCGTGGTCATCTGCCGTGGATGCTGACCCGGGCAGCGGTAAGGGTGTTGACCATGAGGAGGGCTATGGTCATGGGACCGACGCCCCCCGGCACGGGGCTGATTGCCTCCGCGACTGCCTCAACTCCCTGGAAGTCCACGTCACCCTCCAGGCGGTAGCCTGTCTTGCGGGTGGAGTCGGGCACCCGGTTTATGCCCACGTCCACCACCACGGCGCCGTGCTTCACCATGTCTGCGGTGATGGCCCTGGGCCTCCCCATGGCGGCCACCAGAATGTCGGCCTCCCTCGTGATCCTCCCCAGGTCGAGGGTGCCCGTATGACAGACCGTCACCGTGGCGTTGGCGCCCGCCCTTTTTTGCATCAGCAGCGATGCCAGGGGCTTGCCCACGATATTGCTCCGTCCGCATATGACCACGTGCCTACCGGCGAGGTCGTAGCCGTTGCGCAGGAGGAGCTGCTGCACACCCCCCGGAGTGCATGGTACGAAGTCGGCATTCCCCTGGGCCAGCTTGCCGATGCTGAGGGGGTGTATGGCATCGACATCCTTCTGGGGGGATATACCCATCAGGATCCGCCCCTCGTCTATGTGAGGGGGCAGAGGAAGCTGCACCAGAATGCCGTGAAACTGGGGGTCGCCATTGATCCTGTCTATCAGCTCCAGCAGCTTCGCCCGGGAGGCGCTGCCGGGCAGGTGGAAGGTCTCGCTGTGTATGCCCACCTCCCGGCAGGCACGCCCCTTGTTGCGTACGTAGATCGCCGATGCCGGGTCGTCCCCCACCAGCACGGCGGCAAGGCCTGGAGTTACCCCGTGCTTCTCCGTCATCTCCGCCACGCCGGCGGCCACCTCAGCGCGAATCTCCTTCGAGGTTGCCGTGCCGTCCAGTATCTTGGCCATGTCCTCCGGTCCGTAGCGATAATGTCGCCCAGTTATGATAGCATAGCCGCAGCGAGGCGGAGAAAGAAGGTGTGGCGTTGCCCTTGGAAAAGCGTAGAGCGACTGGCTATAATACCGTAACGTTTTCCGTGGAAGCACCGTCCAGGTGAAAATCCCAGATATATTACACTCGGGCAGGCGGACGATATCCTTTGAGTTCTTCCCACCCAGGACGGACCAGGGGGTGGAGTCCCTCTTCGGGACTATCGAGCGGTTGAAGGCCTACCAACCGGACTACGTCTCGGTGACCTACGGGGCAGGGGGCGGTACCCGGGATACGACAGTAGGCATTGTAACGCGTATCAAGAGACAGGTCGAACTGGAGGTGATGTGCCACGTGACCTGTGTGGCCCAGACCAGGGAGGAAGTCCACGAAGTGCTGCTGCGGCTGGATGCGGAAGGCATCGAGAATGTCCTGGCGCTTCGGGGCGACCCACCCAAGGGAGAGGACAAGTTCGTGCCCGCGGAAGGCGGTTTTCGTTACGCTTCTGAGCTGATCGCCCATGTCCGTGAGAGGTTCGACTTCGGCGTAGGGGGGGCCTGCTTCCCGGAGAAACACCTGGACTCCATCGACCTGAAGACCGATATGACCTACTTGAAGGCGAAGGTCGAGGCTGGCGCTCAGTTCCTCGTTAGCCAGCTCTTCTACGATAACAGGGACTTCTTCCAGTTCATGGAACGGGTGGAGCGGTGGGAGATCAAAGTACCGGTCATTGCGGGCGTTCTGCCTATCCTGAGCACACCCCAGATCAGGAGGTTTACCGCGCTCTGCGGTGCGAAGATTCCCTCCGGACTGGGGGAGTTACTGGACCGGTATGCAGAGGATGACGACGCCGTGCGGGAGATCGGAGTGGAGTACGCCACGCGTCAGGTAGAGGAGCTGTGGCGGAGCGGGGTAGCGGGGGTCCATTTCTACACTCTCAACAGGAACTATTCCGTTTCCAGGATACTGGACAGCCTGAACCCCGTGCGGGGTTAGGCCTGGTGCCATGCTGACCACCGGGGTCGACATAATTGAGATCGAGCGTATCCGGAGGGTGCTGGAGCGCTGGGGGCAGCGCTTCCTCAACAGGGTATACACCGAAGAAGAGGCCTCCTACTGTCGCGGGCGACCCCCAAATCTGGCGGCCCGCTTCGCCGCCAAAGAGGCGGCGATGAAGGCGCTGGGCACCGGGCTCAGGGGGGTGGGCTGGAAGGATATAGAGGTTGTGCGAGGTGCGGGCGGTGAGCCCTCCATCCGCCTCCACGGACGGGCCCTGCTTCGGGCCGAAAAGCTGGGAGTGGAGGAGATGGCCCTGAGCCTGTCACACTCCAGGGACTATGCTGTGGCGTTCGTTGTGGGGACCATTCCCAACTCGAGTGGCGGTGAGGCCCGGTCGCGGCGGTGAAGATAGTGACCGTGGAGCAGATGCGCCAACTTGAGGAGGCCAGCGCCTCCGGAGGCGTGAGTGCCGACACCCTGATGGAGAGGGCCGGGCTCGCCGCGGCCCGGGAGGCTACCAGGGCGGTTGGCACGGTAGCCGGCGCCCGTGTCCTGGTGCTGGTGGGGCCGGGCAACAACGGCGGCGACGGGCTGGTGGCGGCTCGCCACCTGCAGCGGTGGGGCGCCTCGGTCACGGCCTATCTGGTGCTCGGGCGCCGGGAGGGAGACCCCAAGCTTGTGCTGGCGTTGGAGAGGGGCGTCCGGGCCATCTCCTGCTCCGAAGACCAGGGCCTCGCAGTCCTCGACGTCGAAGTTGCCCGATGCCGCATGGTGATAGACGCAGTCCTGGGGACGGGCCGGGTACGGCCCCTCGAGGACCGGGTAAGGGAGGTGATGCTCCGCCTGGTGGAGGCCGGCGCCCGGCGCCCGGAGATGGCCGTGGTGGCCCTGGACGTTCCCACCGGGATGGACGCGGATACGGGGCAGGTGGACCCCGCGTGCCCCCGGGCTGATGTCACGGTCACCTTCGGCTACCCCAAGGCCGGCTACTTTCAGTTGCCGGGAGCAGAGTGGCGCGGCAGGCTCGAGGTTGTGGACATCGGCATACCGGACCACCTAGCCCAGGAGACCAAGCTGGAGCTGCTGACCGGTGGGTGGGTGAGGGAGCGGATGCCCCCGAGGCCTCTGGACGCCCACAAGGGCACCTTCGGGCACGCCCTGGTGGTCGCCGGCTCCCCCAGCTACGTGGGGGCCGCCTATCTGGCTTCTCAGGGGGCCGCCCGGGCAGGCTCCGGGCTGGTGACCCTCGCCTCACCCCAGAGCATCTACCCCATCGTGGCCTCGAAGCTCACCGAGGTGATCCACCTGCCCCTCCCCGGGGACCAGGAGGGGCTTTTCCACCCCCAGGGCGCCGACATCATCCGCGAGCACCTCCACAGCTTTAGCTCCCTCCTGGTAGGCTGCGGCTTTGCCCGGTCCCCGGGGCTGGTCGATTTCCTGCGGAGGCTTCTGCTCACGAAGCCTGCACCGGCCCTGCCGGTAGTCATCGACGCCGACGGCCTTAACAACCTCTCCGAGATCGATGGATGGTGGCGGGAGCTCACGACTCCAGCGGTGGTGACTCCTCATCCGGGAGAGATGTCGACCCTCACAGGCATGTCCACCCGTGACATTCAGTCCCGCAGAACTGAGGTGGCCCTGGAGTGGGCCGCCCGTTGGGGGGTCGTCGTCGTGCTCAAGGGAGCTTACACCGTCGTTGCCAGCCCGGAGGGCATGTGCCGGGTGAGCCCCTTTGCCAACCCAGGCCTGGCGTCGGGGGGGACCGGGGACGTGCTCACTGGGATCATCGCAGGACTGATGGCCCAGGGCCTTTCGCCGGAGGAGGCGGCTTGCTGCGGGGTGTACCTCCATGGGGCGGCAGGCGAGGCGGTGAGGCGGGAGCTGGGGGACACGGGCACCCTGGCCACGGACGTGCTTGCCGCCCTGCCGGGGACGATAAAGGCGGTGAGGGCAGGGTAGGGTCGCCTTGTGGCGGATGATATAATGTAACCTGGTTTTGGGCCAGACGCCTGAGGATGGAGTTATGGATGGAGCTGGGGCTGGAAGGCAAGGTGGCCATAGTCACCGGCGGCAGTGAAGGAATCGGCAAGGCCGCAGCCTGGCGCCTGTGTCAAGAAGGGGCCCGGGTAGCCATATGTGCCAGGCGCAAGGACGTGCTCGAGCAGGCCGCCCAGGAGATCAAGACCAGGACAGAAGGGGAGGTCCTTCCCATCGCGGCCGACGTCACCATTCCCAGTGACATCGAGCGGGTAATCGACACAGTGGTAGAGCGTTTTGGGCGGCTGGACATACTGGTGAACAATGCGGGCCAGATGGCTGCGGGCCCTTTCGAGAGTGTCACCGATGAGGAATGGCAGAAGGACTTCGACCTGAAGCTGTGGGCCGCCGTGAGGTTCGCCCGTCTCGCAATACCCCACATGCGTAAAGTGGGAGGGGGCAGGATCATCAATGTCACCAACCTGGGGGCAAAGGCGCCTGGAGCCGGCTCGATGCCCACCTCGGTCTCCAGGGCGGCGGGGGTCGCCGTCACCAAGGCGCTCTCGAAGGACCTCGCCAAGGACAACATCCTGGTGAACACCGTGTGCATCGGGCTCATAAAGAGCGGCCAGCACGAGCGCGGCTACGAGAGGGCCAGAGCCCAAACCCCCGGTCTGATACCCGACGACTTCTATCGGCAGATGGCCCAGGGTAGGAACGTCCCCCTGGGACGTGTGGGGGAAGCAGAGGAGGCCGGGGACGTGATCGCTTTCCTTGCCTCGGAGCGAGCGAGCTACCTTAGCGGCATCGCCCTCAACATAGATGGTGGGGCCTCACCTGTAGTTTGAGGTGGGTGTCTGCCCGGAGGAACGGACCTGGCTGCCCCCCGTGCACCTGCGGCTCGGAGGACGTACCACATCATGGCTACCCTAAGGGATCAAGATTTGAGCAATTACCTCGACGAGTTCAAGCCACCGCAGAGGTTGCTTATGGGGCCTGGGCCCAGCAACGTGCACCCCAGAGTGCTCCAGGCCATGACCGCTCCCATCCTGGGGCACCTGGACCCGGACTTCCTGGAGGTCATGGACCAGGTAATGGAGATGCTGCGGGTCGTGTTCCAGACATCCAACAGGCTCACCCTGGCCGTCCCTGGCACGGGCTCGGCAGGGATGGAAGCGGCCCTCTGCAACATGGTCGAGCCCGGCGACACCGTGGTGGTGGCCGTCAACGGCTACTTCGGAAACCGCATGGTCGACGTGGCGTCCCGGTGCGGGGCCCAGGTCCATGCGATGTCCTTCCCTTGGGGTAAGCCCGTGGGCCCCGACCTTTCGGCTCTGGAGGAAGAGCTCGGTAAGCATCCGAGGGTCAAGGCGGTCGGCGTCATACATGGGGAGACGTCAACGGGGACCCTCAGCCCCCTTCGCGAGATATCCGAACTGGCCCACCGGTACGGCGCACTCTTTATCGCCGACGCGGTGACTTCCCTGGGTGGAGAGGACGTGGCCGTCGACGGCTGGGACGTGGACGTGTGCTACGGCGCCACTCAGAAGTGCCTGGGAGCGCCGCCGGGGCTTGCGCCCATCACCCTGGGCCCGAGGGCCGTGGAGGTCCTGAGGTCGCGTAAGACGAAGGTCCAGAGTTTCTACCTGGACCTGGCTAACCTGGAGTCTTACTGGTTCGAGAAGCGTGTATACCATCACACCGCCCCCATCTCCATGGTGTACGCTCTTCGTGAGGCCCTCCGTATGGCCATGGAGGAGGGAGTTGAGGCCCGCGTCCAGCGCCACGCCCGTAACGCGGCCGCGCTCCGCGCCGGGCTGGAGGCCCTGGGACTGGGACTCTTCGCCGATAAGGACCATCGCCTGAACCCGCTGACCACCGTCATGGTACCCGAGGGGATAAACGAAGTGCAGGTGCGCCGAAAGCTGCTGACGGACTACGGCGTGGAGATAGGTGGCGGTCTCGGCGAGATCGCCGGCCGGGTATGGCGCGTCGGCCTCATGGGTGAGTCCTCGCGGGAGAGCACCGTCCTGGTCTTCCTCTCCGCGCTGGAGCGCATCCTTTTGGACCTGGGATTCGAGGTGGCCCCGGGAGCGGGAGTGGCGGGAGCCCAGCGGGCCCTTTCGGGCCGCTGAGAGGCCTCCCTTGCTTCATCGCCGGTCTATGTCCGGCGGCCATTGGCGTCTGAAGCGATAAAACCGGGCGCGGAACCTCGCCAGGTTAAAGAGACTGGTGAGCCCCAGGACGATGAGGATTACGGGCCAGTACTTGCCTACCAGCCCGTCGGTGACGCCCAGGTTTTCGAGAAGAAACAGTACCCCGAAGACTGTCAGGGTCAAGCCTACGAAAACACCGCATCCCATTATCTAACTCTCACGACGCGGTCCATCATATGCCGGGAGGGCCGGCCTCCGCCTCGGCCCGGTAGGACTCGTCCAGCAAGTCCACCACGTGGCAGACCCGCCCGGGCAGACCCGCGATCCGGAGGCCCGTCTCAAGCTGTATGACACAGCCGGGATTGGCCGTCACCACCGTGTCCGCCCCCGTGGCGGCCAGACTGCCGATCTTGCTCTCCAGGAGCCTTTGGGACAGCTCCCTCTGGGTGACGGAGTAGATGCCGGCGGCGCCGCAGCACCGGTCGGCGTTGTCCATCTCCACCAGCTCCAGGCCGGGAATCGAGCCCAGGATAGCCCGAGGGGCCCTGGTGATACGCTGGGCATGGGCGAGGTGACAGGGATCCTGGTAGGTTATGCGCAGTCTCAACGTGCCTCGCGGGGGATCGAGGGGCAGGCCCGCCAGGAACTCGGTCACATCAGCGGTCATACTGCTGAAACGCTGAGCCGCGTCTCGGTACTGGGGGTCGTCTTGTAGGAGATCACCGTACTCCTTCATGGCGGAGCCGCAGCCCGCCGAAGCGACAACGATCCTGTCCACGCGGGCTTTCAGGAAGATGTCGATGTTGCGTCGCGCCATCTTGCGAGCCATCTCCTTGTCGCCGCTGTGGAGGTTCAGGGCACCGCAGCAGCCCTGGCCCATGGGCACGGCGACGTTGCATCCATTCCTCCTGAGCACCCGGACTGTTGCCTCCATGGTCGGTCCGTGGGCGAGGGGCATGACACACCCCGAGAGCAGGCCAACGGTCATCGTTGCCGGCCCCGCCGCAGGGTACACGTGGTGTGTCGGCCCGAAAAAGGTCCGGGATAGGCGGGGGAGCCCGGCCTCGAGATGGGCCAGGCCCCCGGGAAGCAGCCTGAGCAGATGCGATCCCCGGACCAGTGCCTGGGCGCCCGACCTCTGGTATAGTCGAAGGAGGGCCGCGCCCAGCCGCAGCCGGTTGGGGTGGGGGAGAGCTCCCCTCAAGAGCAGGGCCGTGACCAGCCTGAGCCTCCACGACTCTTTGTGATGCTGGAGCACCTGGGCGCGGGTGTCCTCCATCAGCCGGCCGAAGGGCACCCCCGACGGGCACACGGCCTCGCAGGCCCGGCACTGTAGGCAGAGCTCCCAGTGGGACGCCACCCGTTGGCTGATGCCGAGGCGCCCCTCCCGGACGGCCTTGATCAGGGCGATCCGGCCCCGGGGCGATTCGGTTTCCAGGTCCAGCTCAACGTAGGTGGGGCAAGCGCTAAGGCAGAGGCCGCAGTGGACGCAGCGGTACAGGTCCTCGTCTCTGGGGAGGTCCAACCCCTCAAATCCAGCCTCGTTGTTAATCGCAGGAGGTGTGGGGACATCCACTGCTAAATCCCCCCCGCGAAGCGCCCGGGATTGAGGGTCCCCGTGGGATCAAGCTCCTGTTTGATGCGCCGCATGATGTCGATCCCTTCCAGCGAGTCGCCCCAGACGTCCACGTTGCGCTTCACCTCCACCGGACACCTCTCCACCACTACGTGGCGCTCCTCTCCTCTGCGGGCCGCGGCTATGATCTGCCCTATGTTGCTGGGGGTCGCCGGCTGGCCTTCCGATGCCCACCATAGAAGCCGTACCAGCCCAAACCCCACATCGGCCACCAACCCGGGGTCTGCCATCCCGCCCTCCGGCCAGCCGATGCTCTCCGCGACTTCCGGGGTCCGCGAGGGTACCGTGCTCACTTTTAGCGCCACGTAAGGCCCTTCTTCTCGCTCCCATCCCAGGTCCGTTATCGCCTGCCAGAGGTCCGCTCCCTCCTCTCGGGAGAGCTGCTCCAAGGCCGTGGCTCCGCCACCGATGAGCAGCCGGTGGGATTCGTACAGCTTCCTGCGAACGGCCGACGTGGGCCCATCGAACAGCGCCAGCACCGCCGCCTTCCCATCGCCAAATACGCCGGTGCCCGGGAGCCGCCCCATGACCTCACGGCTGACGACCTGTAGCGCATGAGGTGTGAATCCCTGGCGCAGGAGCCCTTGGGCGGCATCGAAGGCGGTTGCGAGGGAAGGGCAGGTGGCCACAAGGGTGCGCCTTTCGGCAGGCACTGGGGCCAGCTTGAAGGTTGCCTCGAGGATGATCCCCAGGGTCCCGAGGGAGCCTGTATAGAGCTTGTTCAGGTCGTAGCCGGCGACGTTCTTGACAACCCTGCCACCGGCCCGGGTTACCGTCCCGTTCGAGTGGGCCACTTTGACGCCGATGAGCCAATCCCGGCACGTACCATAGCCGAGCCTGGAGGGGCCGCTGGCGTTGGCCGAGAGCATCCCCCCTATGGTGGCCCTCGAGGGGAAAGGGGCCTCCAGGGGCAGGAACTGCCCCTGCCGGGAGAGCTCTTCCTGCAGGGCCTTCAGAGTTATGCCCGCCTCTACCCTGGCCACCAAGTCCGAGGGCTCGTGGAAGAGGACCCGGTCGAGGCGACCGAGTCCCAGGACCAGGTCCACCGTCCGGGGAGAGTTGCCGAGGGCCATCTGGGTCCCGCCTCCCCAAGGCGTTACCGACTTTCCCTCGACGCTGGCGAGGGAAAGCAACTCCGATACTGCCTCCCCGTGTGGGGGAGTTATGACAGCCTCTGGGACGATCCCGTCGACGCAGTAATCTTTCAGCCGTTCTGGTGGGGCAACCAGGCCCGCGCCCAGGGAACCCGCCAGGGCCTCCAACGGTGATACCATAGCTTGGTCCTAGACCGGGTCCCGGGCCGGTACCCGGCACCCGGCAGTACGTTCTTGGGCAAACGTGGTCAAGCCTCCACCTCAGCCATCAGATATAGGAGCCGGGGCCCGTCCTGGCGACAGCCCTGCGTTGCGTGGCGTGGTCGTACTCCGGCCCCCCGGGAAAAATCTTGCCTGGGTTGAAGCGGTCACTGGGCGAGAAGGCCTTGCGAACTTTGATCATCGCCTCCATGTCCTGCTGGCTGAATATGAGGGGCATATAGGCCTTTTTCTCCAGCCCGATGCCGTGCTCTCCCGTCAAGGTGCCCCCCAGCTCGGCGCAGAGCTTCATCATCTCGCCCCCTGCCTCAATCACCTTCTCCGTCGCACCGGGCTGTCGTTCATCGAAGGCCATGCAGGGGTGGAGGTTGCCGTCTCCGGCGTGGAACACGTTGGCAACCAAAATGCCGTACCTCTGTCCGATCTCCGCCACCCTCTGAAGGGCCTCGGTGAGCCGTGTCCTGGGGACTACTCCGTCCACCAGGTAGTAGTTGGGGGCCAGGGTGCCAAGGGCGCCGAAGGCGCCCTTCCGGGCCGCCCACAGGCGCTCCCTCTCTTCAGGGTCCACAGCTATCCGGACCTCGCGGGCTCCGGCACCGTACATAGTGGCCTCCACCTGCGGGACGAGCTCGTCTACCTCTTCTGTGAGCCCTTCCACCTCGATGAGAAGCACAGAGCCAGCATCCTGGGGAAAGACCCCCTTCGATACGTTGAGTATCGCCTTTATGCAAAGGGCATCTATCATCTCCATGGCGGCGGGCACGATGCCCCGGCCGATTATGCTTGAGACCGCAGTGCAGGCGGAGTCCACGTCGGGAAACACCCCCAAGAGGGTACTGACCGACTCGGGAAGAGGCAGGAGACGTACGGTGATCCTGGTGGCGATGGCGAAGGTCCCCTCAGAGCCCACGAACACGCCGCGCAGGTCGTAGCCGGGCACGTCCCTACCCTTTCCGCCCAGCCGGGCGATGGTTCCGTCCTCCAGTACCACCTCGATCCCCAGCACGTGGTTGGTGGTGACGCCGTAGGCCAGGCAGTGGGGACCACCGGCGTTCTCTGCCACGTTCCCCCCCAGGCTGCATGCCTTCTGGCTTGAGGGGTCGGGGGCGTAACGTAGCCCGTATCTTCGGGCCTGATGGTCCAGGTCCAGGTTCACCACCCCGGGCTCCACCACCGCCAGCCTGTTGTCCACGTCAAGCTCCAGGATACGCTTCATCCGGGTCAGTGCTAGCTGTATACCGCCGAGGTTGGCTATGGCCCCCCCGCTGAGGCCGGTGCCCGCCCCGCGGCCCACCACCGGCAGGTCCTCGCGATGGGCCAGGGCCACCACCTTGCTGACCTCTTCCGTTGACGAGGGAAGGACCACCGCTTGGGGCACGGCCCTATCTATGGAGCCATCGTACTCATATACCAGGAGGTCCTCGGGATGGTATATGACGTTGGCTCGCCCCACGATGCGCTCAAGGTCCCTGATTATGCTTGGGCGTGTGCTCTCCAAGCTGCCTCCAGCCCGGCCTTTCGGTACCCACGATGATATCCCAGGGGAAGAAAGGTTTGCAACCAGCGAGGGCGACGGGCGTTTTGTCCGCACGTTCCCTTATAGTATACTCCTGGTGCCCGATGGAAAGCTGGGGGGGGGGTGTAGCCGTGAGCTTCGCCGATGACGTGGAGAGAAAGGCCGAACCGGTTCGGCGGGCCATTTTGAGCCACCCCTTCGTGACCGGGTTGGGTGACGGTACCCTGGACGTGGAGAAGTTCAAGTTCTACGTGTGCCAGGACTACGTCTACCTGATCGACTACTGCCGTATGCTGGCCCTGGCGTCTGCCCGCGCCCCCGACCTGGAGACCATGGCCCGGTTCGCCGGACTCCTCCACGAGACCCTGAACACCGAGATGGACCTGCACCGCAGCTACTGCGCCCAGTTCGGCATCACGTCGAGGGAGCTGGAGGGGACGAAGGCGGCCCCGACGACCCTTGCCTATACCAGCTTCCTGCTGAACGTGGCCCACCAGGGTACCTACCCTGAGCTGGCGGCGTCGTTCCTGCCCTGCCAGTGGGGCTACTGGGAGGTGGGCGACCACCTGGCGCGAAAGGGAGAACCCAAGGACGCCCCGCTATACTCCCAGTGGATAAGGATGTATATCTCCCCGGAGTACCGGTCTCTGGCCGAGTGGGCCCGCTCGCTGGCCAACAGGCTCGCCGAGGAGGCCAGCCCCCGCCAGGTGGCCCGCATGGAGGAGACATATCTTACCAGTCTGAGATACGAGTACCTGTTCTGGGATATGGCCTACAACCTGGAACCATGGCCTGTGTGACCGGGGAGGTCGCCCCTGATAGCCGGGGTCGCTTGCGGGCCGAGCAATCTACCGGAGGAACGGACGGGAGAAGAACCGATCAAAAGGACTCGGAGGTCCGCCGTTATCCTCGCCCCGAGGTCCCCGGAAGAACTCCCTGAACTCGTGCCAAGGGGAGGATCCATCCGGCCGGGGCCTACTGTCGCGCTCGAAGCGGGGTGTCTCCCGCAGAGCCCCGTCCTCGGGCCATCCGGCCAGGGTTGCCACCACAGAGATTGTCTCTCCGCCGCGGTTTATGGTGAGGGTCACCGGGTCACCGGGCTGGTTCGTGTTGAGATGGGAGACCAGCGCTGCCGTGGAGTCCACCCCCACCCCGTCCACCGCGGTGATGATGTCGCCGCCGGTGGTGGCCGCGCCCCCGGAGCCAAGGCCCGACTCGACGATCCCTACCTCTTCCGCGGGGCTGCCGGGGGTTACCCCGACAACGTAGACGCCGTTGTTCACGGGCAGGCCCAGGCGTTCGGCCAGTTGGGCATCGATGTCGGTGGCCCGGATGCCGAGCCAGGGAGGTGTGATCAGCGACTCGGTCTTGAGCCTGGGGAGGACGTTCTTGAGGCTATCCACGGGTACGGCGAACCCTATACCCGGGTTGGGGCCACTGACGGAGGATACCTGTATGGCCGTGTTGATGCCGACCACGGCGCCGGTGGAGTCGAGCAGCGGCCCCCCGGAGTTGCCGGGGTTGATGAGGGCGTCCGTCTGAATCACGTTGGAAATAGGCCGGCCCAGCTCGCTGGGGAGGTCGCGGCCCACCTGGCTGATGACTCCAACGGTCACGGAGCCTTCCAGACCGAAGGGGTTGCCTATGGCGATGGCCATCTGTCCCGGATGTAGCTGAGAGGAGTCGCCCAGGGTAACGGGCTGTATACCTGCGGCCAGAGACGGGTCTACTTTGAGCAGGGCTATGTCGTTGGCCGGGTTCCTGCCCAGAAGGGTGGCGTCCGCGGTGGTGCCGTTGCTGAAAGTGACCTTTACGTTGGTCGCCCCTTCTACCACATGGTTGTTTGTAACGATGTGTCCTTCTGTATCTATGAGGAAACCAGAGCCCGCGCCAAGACTAAGGAGCCCGGGCCCATCTCCCCTGCCTGTGTTGACCTCCACGACCGCCGGGCTCACCCTCTGGTAAATGGCAACCACTCCATCTTCGTCGAACAAGGTGGCCGCTGATGAGGCCGGGACGAAGGCGTCGACGCCCGGTCCCATCCATAGGAACCCCACCACCACGATTACCGCCACCGCGACGGTGGTCATGCCCAGACTCATGCCCCTTAGCACCCTGGCCACTCTGCACCTCCTGAATCTACTATCTGAGGTCAATTGTAGAGGGCAATTCTTAATATGGTATTAAGAGCTTTATGTCTGTGGCGCACCCGTTAAGGATGGCAAGCGGGCCCCTTGCCCAGGGGGAAAGGGATAGCTTTCCTCTACGTGGAGGTTATGGAGCAGGAGTCCGGTGTGGAGTGGCAGGCACACCCGGCGGGTGTGCTAGGTCCTCAGCTCGGGAGGCAGCAGGTTGGGTATGGAGTCCTCGATGGGGTAGGAGTCGTTACATTTGCCGCAGAGCAGGGCTCCCTTTGTAACCCCATCTCCGTCCTCCTCCACCACCTTTAGCTCCAGAGAACCCCTGCACACCGGGCAGGCCAGGATATTCATAAGGTCCCTTCTCATAGGTCCTCCCGTATCGGTTACCCCTCGATTCCCTTCTCGACGAGGGCCCTCAGTATGTCGGCCAGAAGGAAGACGATTACCCCCACCACCAGCACCGCCGTGGCGCCCGTGAAGAGGGCGGTCACGCGTTGCAACCCACGCTGCCCCTCGGAGTCCTCCGCGGGATAGGTCCGTGGCCTGAGGAATCTCACCAGGTAGAACATGTACAGGGCCAGGACCACCTTGATGGCCAGGACGGCGACATAGGGTGTGCCGACGTAGTCGGAGGTCAGCCGGCTGGCGGTCAGCACGGCTCCTGTGACGAGGAGGACTGCTATGGCCGTATTGACCAGGTTCCTGAACTGCTCTCCCAGCCTCCTTGCGGCATCATCGGGGCCGCCGCTGGAGCGCTTGAGGTTGGGCCGCAGCACCAGCAGATAGAAAGCGCCTCCGCCGACCCATGCTACCGCCGCCAGGGCATGAATCCAGCGTATGGCAAGAAGGAGGACATCGGTAAAACTCATCTACAGTGTGGAGTAGTGCTTCTCGTAACAGGAATTCTACGCTGGGGGGTACGGGGAGTCAATGCCGGGCAGGAGTCCGCAGCCAGGGACCCTGGACGTGCCGGGGAGTCCATCCGGTGGGTGGGGTCAAGGGCAGGTGCCTTGGGACCTCAGCCCGGGAGCCCTGAAGTAGGGAGGCCGCCCCTCCTGGCGATCAGAAACAGCACCACTCCCACCACCACGAGGACGTCGCCCACAATGGTAAAGGCTATGCCGCCTCCCACGGCTCCAACGATGGCCAGGGCTATCCCTGCCACGAGAGCAACGGCGGTCAGCGCTTTAAGCATCGAGATGTGGTCCCCCTTCGTGGCAGGGCGCCCGGCTTTTGACACAGGGCATCCACTCTATCATGGCCCAATTATACCGGAGTAAGGGGTCAGACTTTCCAGTATGCTGGGGCCATCTTTTCCCCAATTCTGTCACGAGGTGGGCGGTCGCAGGTCCGCCCAGGGGCGCGCCCGCTCGAAAGCCGCAGCCGCCCTCAGCACCGTCGTCTCTTCTCCCTTCCGCCCGATAATCTGAAGGCCAATGGGCATCCCATCGGAGGAACGGCCGCAAGGGACGCTGGCTGCGGTGTGCATGGTCATGTTGAAGGGATAGGAGAAGGGGGTGTAGCCCCAGAAGGGATTAACCTGCCTCTGCCCTATAACCGCCGGGGGTTTGCCCACCGGGAACGCGGGAACGGCCGTAGCCGGCGTCACCAGCAGGTCGTATTCGCGGAAGAGGGTCTCCATGCGGGCTTGCAGCTCCAGGACGCGAACCAGGGCCCTGGAGTAATCGGCCCCGCTCATGGCCCGCCCGTGCTCCATGGTCTTCCGTGCGTATTCCGTCAGGTCGGACCCGCGCTCATCCAGCAGATGCCCGTACCACGTGTACGCCATGATGCTGAAGATGTCCCAAAAGACTGTGAATGGGTCCTCTAGCTCCAGCTTCGGCTCATCCACCGAGCATCCCAAGTCCTTGAACGTCGTGGCGGCCCTGGCCGTGGTATCGGCCAATTCCGGGTCGACGGCCGCGTACCCCAGATCGGGGCTCCAGGCGATGCGTAGGCCCTCGACGCCCTCATCCAGGGAGGCGACGAAATCGGGGGGCTGCTCGATCGTGCAGCCGGTATCTCGGGCGTCGGGACCGGCCAGTACCTGAAGCAGGAGGGCGGTGTCCAGCACCGTCCGGGTTATGGGGCCTGACTGTGAGAAGGTGTTGTAGGCGGGCCGGCCGACGCCTCCGTAGCGGGGGACCCTCCCCTGGCTGGGTTTGATACCGCAGGTCCCACAGAAGCTACACGGGATGCGGATGGAGCCTCCGCCGTCGCTGCCGGTGGCCACGACGCACAGACCCGCCGCCACCGCCGCGGCCGCGCCGCCGCTGGACCCCCCGGCGGTGCGGGTTGTATCCCAGGGGTTGCGGCAGGCGTCGCCAAGCCGGTTCTCGGTGGTGCCGGAGAGGCCGAACTCTGGAGTGTTGGTCTTTCCTAGTATGATGGCCCCCGCCCTACGCACCCTTTCTACCACGATGGAGTCCTGCTCGGGAACGAAATCCTGGAAGATCAGGCTTCCCATGGTGGACCTGGTCCCGCCGGTTACCTCCAGGTCCTTGATGGAGAT
This sequence comes from Dehalococcoidia bacterium, assembly GCA_965247055.1. Lineage (GTDB taxonomy): Bacteria > Chloroflexota > Dehalococcoidia > Lucifugimonadales > JAGWBF01 > CBDFGE01. Next base: position 82,876 of record CBDFGE010000005.1, on the reverse strand, counting down.
GGGGATGCCGTGAAGGGGGCCATGGGCTTCCCGCCTCAGCAGCGAAGCCTCCGCGGCACGCGCCGATTCCAAGGCTTCCTCGGCGGTGACCGTAAGAAAGGCGTTGAGCCTTGGGTTCACCGTCTCGATCCGTCGCAGGAACATCTCCGTGAGCTCGACGATGGACACCTGCCTGGAGTCGATCAGCCGTCGTAGGTCCGACGCCGGAGTGAATGCGAGCTGGTCTGTAGACATGGTTACCCCCCTCGCGGTGATGGCGTTGTTCCGAGCCCCACCGGAAAGGCTCGACCAGTGGGTGAGGAGTCGGAGACAGCTCACCGCCCCCACCCTGGCCGAACTGGCGATGGCTCCTAAGGGTTATTTCGAGGAGATGACGCCCCAGAGGACGGGAGTCGGGTTACTCTGCGCCGGCTCCTCCACGACCCATACCTGCTGGAAGACGGTCATCGGTTCTTCGGTCCACATGGTGAGGACCCCCATGCCATTGCGGTCCACAGAGAGGCGGCCCACGGCCACTGGCTCGCCGTCCCGTTTAAGCATCACGTGGTAGGCCTCGTCACCGGACGAGGGTACCAGCCCCCTCGCCATGAGCGTTCCCCAGTCTCCCCCGGAGGTTATGAACACCCCCTCGGCCCTGGGAACGGTGCCTCCCCCCCGGAGCGGCGTCGCCTGCTGGCTGGAAGAGGCCAGGAGATAGTTTACGGAGCGTTGCTCGATAACCATATCCTCGATCATATCGTCCTCCTGGACCTGCAGGGACACCTGGGAAGCCAGGTCGGCGTTCTCCTGCTGGAGATCGTCCATCTCATTGGTCAGGTGTACAGCCATGCCTGTGGCTGCGCCCAGGAGTAGTACCGCGACCGATGCCGCGGCAGCCAGGGCCAGGTTACCGCCGATGCGAAGGGGTCTCCTGGGCCGCTCACGGCCAGGTGGCCTAGCTTCCAGCGCCCTCGTTACGCTGTACTTGAGTGCGGGAGGTGGCTCTAGCGGCCCCGCTGCCTGGGCAAGGGCGGCGGCCACTTGAACGTGTTCCCTGAGCAGCGCGGGACACCAGGGGCATGCGTCCAGATGGGCCTCCACGGCAGCGCTCTCCTCCGCGTCTAGAGCGTCAAGCGCGTAGGCTGGAAGAAAGCCCTCTACGTCCCTGCAATCCAAACTTTACTCTACCTCCACACGCTTTATGGCGGCCCGCAATTTTTGCATCGCCAGCCTTACCCTCGTCTTGACAGTCCCAAGGGGCTGGACCAGCCGTGCAGCTATCTCCGACTGGGAATATCCCTCGAAGTAAGCCAGCACAATGACCTCCCGTTGCTCTTTGGGTAAGGTTGCCAGAACCTCGACTATCTTCTCCCGGGTCAGGTTCTGCTGAACCTGCTCCTCGGTGCTGGCTTGCTGGCTGGGATGAAGGTCCAGTAGCTCGTGGGAGACCTGGGTTGTAGTCTCGGCACCCCGCCTGCGGGCCTTCAGCACGTCGATAATCCGGTGATGGGCCACACTCATGAACCAGGTCCGGGGATTGCCACGCTGGGGATTAAAGGTGGAGGCCTTGAGCCACAGGTTCAGAAATATGTCCTGGGTAACCTCCTCGGCCAGGGTAGGTTCCCGCAACATATAACGGGCCAGAGAGAAGACCGGGGAGGAGTAGCGATCATAGAAGACCTCCAAGGCGCTCTTCTCTCCGTTGGCTATCAAAGTGATGAGCTGCTCATCCCGCAGGTCCTCGTAACTTAGCACCCGCGCCCTCTCCACCGGGGGATGCTAGCCCATCCGATGGAATTATACGAATCCCTCTTCCAACCGGATTTCAAAATATCCCAGGTCGTCAGCTAGGGTCCAACATTTGGCTGTGTCGAGTCTGCCTGGCGTTTGGCGATCTTCCCTTCCAGGAGAGCCTCGTAGTCGAACAGGATGGCCGACGCCACGGTGGCCGTCGTATCGGGCAGATCCAACTCCTGATGGACCCCAGTCTTGAAGTCGAGCCACCGGTACTCCAGCTCCATCTGGGGCTCTACAAGGCCCTCGGCCTCAATTGCCTCGCCGGCCTTGAAGTTCAGGTCGCACGCCTGAAGGACCCGGGGGTTCTTGGGGTTCCAGAGCGGTATGCCCCACTTGCGGGCGATGATGGGCCGGTGGTTGTAGATCGTGCAGGCGTCGTCCTTCAAGGCGGGGCAGGGGATATGCCTGCGGCCGACGTGCTTGTCCAACGCGGCGCCGACCACCCGGCTGTGATGTTCGATGCCCTCGGCCTCATCAGCGCTGAGGCCTATCAGGTCTGCCAGGTACTCCCTGGCCCTCTGGCGCATCTCGTCACGGGAAGCTGGGTCGAGGCGCTTCACCGCTCGGGAGATGTACGCGGCCTCAATGGCACTGATGGAGAAAAGCTGGCTGCAACAGCTACTACAGCCCCTGCGGCACTGCATCCTCTCGATGAAGACCTCGCGGACTCGGTTGAACTCCAGGTCCACCTCATCCAGCAGGTCCGCGTAGTGGCGAAAGATATCGTCCAGCATCCCCTTCCGCCTTGCCGCCTGGAGGCGGCGCAGGCGAATGGTAACACAGGCAGATGCGGGTGTCAAAGGCACTCCGTGTTGGCAAACTCATGGCGTTAATGTAGTATTAGGCATCAGATGTCTATCTACGTCTCTGTGTCCCTTCCCCTTCGTGAAGGGGAGGCCCCAGTCGTGTCGTTTGGCCCAGGAGGTGTATCTTGGAGTTCGAGGCGTTAATTCGAGACCTCGCGAGCCACGAGCAGATGCTCTGGGTGATCGGCGGCGGTGAAGTGGTGAGCGAAAACGCAGCCGTGGGGATGAAGGAGCCGACGTTCGATGGGGGATACGCCACTGTAGGGGCCGGAAGCTGGCACTTCCACCTGAAAACCGACTCGGTGGCCGGCGTACAGTTCGTGGAAGCCGAGGATCACGGCGTCCCCTTCCTGTACTACGTCCGGTTTTCCGATGCCAGTGAGGAGACTCTGCTGAGGGTATACTTCCCCAACCCGTACCTGGACGAGAACGAGAACCCGACCGAGTTCCAGCCGGAGAGGCTGAAAGTCTTCGAGGAGTTTGGGACAGGTACATGGGCCCGGAAGGAATAGTTTTCGTGAAAAGGCCCAGGCAGCCGTCCAGTTGACGAGTCCATGCGCTTATCGTAGAATCCTGCAATGCGGGGCACTGCCGGTGGATGGGGGAGGAGGCCCGCCCAGGCTCGAGGGGTAGGTTTCCCGCCCCAGAACACCAGTGGCCGTACGAGGTCCGCTAGCGATTATCGCCACTCTGGATTGGCGTCGAAAGAGGAGGAGTCTGGCTATGTTCGACCCGAAGATGCTGGACAAATTGTGGGCCGATTTGCGCTCTAAATATGGCACTGAGCCGGACTGGGAGCAGATCGTGAGGGACACCCATCTGGGCGTCGCCCGGTCCGACGCGGATGTAGACCTTGGGAAGATCGATCAGAGAGCTATTGAGGCCATCAAGAAGCATAAGGGAACTCCAGCCCGGTCTTGAGGGCAGGCCTCGTCTCGATCATACTGGCCGGCCCGGCGATACCCATGGACCATTTGCCCGGCTTGGGTGGATGTTTGTGGCGTGTCGGTATTCGTCAAAACACGGTTAGACATGGGTGGAAAGCTATGTGCCTATTCCTTGACAAATCGCACGTGTACGGGTATAACTGGAACAGAGTAGGCCTTCCTTGTTGGGCCTCATTAACTTGGAGGAGTGCTGATGCTAAAGATTGGACACGAGGTTAGGGTTCCGGGATGGTTGAGGGGTCCGGCGCCGGAGGGTGATGCGGACGTCGTGGGCATACCGGTGGAGTTGGAGACTGTTCCAGGTGCGCCTCAGGACCGGGACACGGTAAACTTCTACACCACTCACTATCCCCTGGAAAGCCACAGCGTGGAGAACTTCGTCTACCGCAAGTGGTCCCGGGATGTGAGCGACATCAAAGAGGTACGAGACGAGCACGAAAGGCTAAACAAGCCCATCATCAAGGCGTGTGCGGTATCGGGGGAGATCGAGCCGACCGCGGAGCCGGTGCCCGGGAAGGATGTGACCGGCGAGATCAAGGCCAAGGCCCTGGAGTTGGGCTTCGCCATGGTGGGCATAACCGCCTACGATAATCGTTACACCTACAAGAGCAAGAGGAGCTGGGTGAAGCCCTTCCCCCACGCCGTCTGTCTCGCGATGGAGCAGCCCTACGAGGAGACCCAGACGATCCCCAGTGAACCTGCGGAGGCGGCGGTTTTCGCCACCTACAGGCGCGAGGGATCGGCGGCCCTTGAGCTGGCCGACCACATCCGGAGCCTGGGGTATCACGCACAGGTGCAGGCGCCTGGCGATGCCGCGAGCGCCCTTATACCCATGTTCGTAGAGGCTGGATTGGGCCAGCAGGGCGCGATGGGCTACCTGCTTTCGCCTCACTTCGGCTCCCGCCACAGGCTTCTCCTGGTTAGCACCGATGCCCAGGTCGCCTACGACAAGCCCGTGGACTACGGGATCAACGCCTTCTGCTCCATCTGCCAGGTGTGCGTGAACCGCTGCCCGGGCCGGGCACTGATGCGGGAAAAGGTCTGGTGGCGCGGCGTCGAGAAGTTCAAGATCGTCGCCAAGCGGTGCAGGCCTGTCATGGCCCGGTACGCCGCCTGTGGCGTGTGCATGAAAGTGTGCCCCATCCAGCGCTTCGGCCTGAAGGCGGTGATGGAGCACTACGCCACTACAGGGCAGGTCCTGGGCAAGGGCACCCACAACCTGGAAGGGTATGAGATGCATGACCTGGGCTACTTCGGCCCCGGTGAGCTTCCCAGATTCGACTCCGACTTTTTCCACATACCTGAGGGCACCGCTGAAGACCATGCCTTCCAGGGCCTGAGGGAGAAGATAGCCGCGGGAGAGGTGCCCCAAGGCCCCGAGGGCGACCGCATCTTCCAGGAATTCAGAGAGCAGCTACAGGAGGTCGTCAAAGGCCCCAGGGACGCCATGTGGGCCCAGTACCAGGAGGAGGACCAGGACGAGTTCTAACCCCTCCGGTTACAATCGATAAAGGCGTGGGCAGGGGCGGCTTCTTCAAGCCGCCCCTGCCCTTTTTGTATGTCCAGCTTTCCTCCGGTGGAAGGTGGCCGCGGATGGGGAGCACAGGGACCCAGGACTCCTCACTCCCGCCGCTGACCGAGGGCTCGGGCTCGATGTATCGGCGGATGAGGATGTTGCGGACCTGCACGTTGTCTTGGGCGGCGATGCCCCCGCTACAGTGAGCCTCTGCCGGTGGGAATAGCTGGAGTCCCGCCAGGTGTCGTTAGGGCAGGACCCCTACTACCGCCGGGTACGAAAGCGTGTCGTAGGCGAACCACATGTCGTCGGCCGAGGGAGGGTTCACTACCACCTTTGCCTCTAGGATGTGCCCCGCCGCCATAGCGTAGCTGAGGCCGGGCATGGTGACGGTCTTCTTGACGAAGGTATCGCTTCCCGCCTGCCAGTCAGACTGGTCTATTAAGCCGTTGGCTATCTCGGTGTAGCCGGCCCCGTCATAGTCCCTCAGGAAGAAGGTAACTTTCCCCTTTATGCCACCCTGGAAGTCTTTCATACCGGCCCAGAAGTCTATGGTAGCGTCGCCGGAGATGGTCATACCTCCGGCCAGGGCCCCCGATCTCCAGACCTGGTACTTCAGCGGGTTACTCTCATTTGCTCCGTTGCCGCCCTTCAGGATTTGGACTCCGGAGGCAGAGTCCCGGTCGTTGTCGTAGTTGAAGAGTTTCGCGGCCGTCGGTGGGGTGGCGCTCATGGGCAGGACCGGCTGAGAGCTGGTATCGCCGTCGGGAGGGGTGGGGTTGTTGTGCAGATAAAAGCAGGTACGTTGGGGGGAGCCGTCGAAGTAGGCGGAGTCATGGATGCCGCCGGGCACAGCCACCAGGACTGTCCCCTTGGTGTTTGGCTTGGGGTCCGGTACCAGGGTGATGGAGAAGGTGGCCGTCTCTCCTGGGTCCCACGTGCTGGTGCCGCCGTTGTTAGGGGTGATGCTGGAGATGGTCCAGCCCGCCGGGTAGTCCAGGTGCTGTGAGACAATGTCCCCGGTGCTATCGGTGTAGCGGGCCAACACGTCCATCTTGGAGTAGTCGCCGAAGGAGACCTGGCTGCTCTCGTTCTGTACCGTCGCCGTGTACACTTTGCATCGGGCCGTGGAGGTGATGGAGACCAGGGTCCGAAGCCGTTCTCCCCGGATCTGGCTGGTCTCCCGTAAAGCGTCGGTCTGTTCCGCGGTCGTACCCAGCAGCCCACTGAACATGGCCATCGTGATCAGAAGAAAGAAGGAAATTAGGAAGCTTCCGGTGATTGCGTTGCTCATGGTTCAGGACGATGCCACATGAGGTTGTCGCCGATACATCGCTCAAGGATTATCCTATACGGCGCTCCCCAGGTTGGGCAGCGGGGACAACACCCGTTCCCCATGACGCCAACACCTTTATTTTGACTGGCTCCATGCACGATACGGGCCCCTTTCAGCTTCGCTCCGAGCATGATGATAGAGCCTCTCCCCACCCCGGACGAACCTCTGGCCCCCCACAGACTTCTCCGCAATGGAAGACGGGGCTGACACCAGCCGGCATCAGGTGTACCCACCATCGACACCGTTCCGGTCGCGGTGCAATAATCCACATGATCCGCACCAGACTAACGGCCACAGTCCACAGCCAACGGGGGCTCGAGCCGGACAGGGGGAATGAGTGGCGACACGAGTGGCGATCGGCGGAGTCGTTAGGAAGGCACTGTTAAGGGAACAGGTAGGTATGCCCTGGAGTGAGGCCTTCGAGAGGGCCTCCACCTACCTGGTCTGGATGGTAGTATGGTCGCTGCTGGCAGAGGTGGTGCTGGTAACCGGCTTGCTATTCATCTCCTGGGGCCTTGAGGACACCGAAAGCAGGAAAGCCGGCATGGTGCTGGGGGTAGGACTCATGGTGGGAGGCGCCGCCTTGATGACCGTCAGTGCCCTGGCAGCCTGGATCAAAGCCAGCACCGACGCGATAGCTGACCACGTGGAGGAGCGCCTGGGCTCACGACGGGTGCGGCCCTAGCCGCACTCGACCGGAATCTTCCCGCGATCCACCGGTATCCTTCTGCGGCGGCAAGGTATCCTCCTCGAGACTTGTGCTGTGGTTCCAGCTTCTGGGGCCGCGGCTAGCCCGATGTGCACGTGGGACCAGCGTGACCCTGAGCCCTTCCCGGTTCATCTCAACCCTTACCCCACCAGAACCTTCGGTCGGTTCGCGCCTTCAGAATGACAGTCGCGTATGTTCCCCAGCTCAAACCCACCCATCGGGTTGAGTTAGAGCCGCGCCAGTTGCCCCCCCTAGCCTTACAAGACCGGACTCCCGCATTTACAGGTGTATGCCATGCCGTCGTTGACACCCCCGGCGGCGGCTGTGTAGGCTGAATGTAGCCAGGGACGGACCCGGCAACCCCCTCCCAGCCGTGGAGTACAGGCGGTCCACAAGGCGGCGAGCATGCCGGTGATGGGCCCCCATCCTCGGGTGGGTCCGGGGATGCGGGTCCGTTTTTGTGCGATCTCGCCCGCGCATCGGCGGAGCCACGCCGGGACAGGAGCAGCCCCAGGGATCGAGGCAGCCCTGCGCTGTAAATGTCCGCTGGTGAGGAGACCCAGGGATGCTCGGGGGAAGGGAGAGGAGCGACGAATGTGTTGCCGACGATGCGGCTATGCCAGGCCCATAAAGTTGGAAAAGAGGCTGGAGGAGGACAACGACGTGTTCCGCTGCGGGGAGTGCGGCTACATCTTCAGCCCGGTCTCCCGGGGTGAGGAGCCAGCCGGGGCGGCGGAGGCACCCGGCCGTCGGGAACAGCCACCTCGGCATGCCCGCTAGGGTTGCCGCGGCGGTGGAATCCGGCACGTTGAGGTCGACACCTTGAGAGGAACGCCCTGATGCCTGGCGCAAAAAAGGACACCTACGAACCCCAGCCGGAGCACTGCTCATCCCCAGTGAGGTTCGCTGAAGAGGTGCTGGAGGTCGAGCTGTGGAGCAAGCAAAGAGAGGTGCTGGAGGCGCTCAGTGACCACAGGAGGGTCGCGGTCAAGTCGGGGAACGGCCTCGGAAAAGGGTTCTCCGCTGCGGTGGCCATCCTCTGGTTCCTGTGCTGCAACGATCCGTCGGTGGTGCTCAGCACGGCCCCTACCTTCCGCCAGGTACGCCACGTCCTGTGGAGGGAAGTGCATAGGCTGTACCGCAGGGCGAGGTACTCCCCGGGCGGCAAGCTGCTGGAGACCCGGCTTGAGCTTTCCGATCGGCGGTTCGCCCTGGGCCTCTCCGCTGATAGCGGTGAGGAGTTCCAGGGGTTTCACAGCCCCAATATGCTTATCGTGGTGGACGAAGCGGAAGGCGTGGAGGAGACGATATACGAGGCCATAGAGGCCGTCATGACCTCCGAGAACTGCCGGCTGCTGCTCATTGGGAACCCCACCACCATGAGCGGTACATTCCGGCGGGCTTTCTACGAGGACAGGGAGCTCTACCATACCGTCACCATTTCGGCCCTGGAGAGCCCCAATGTGACGGAAGGCCGGATGGTCTTCAGGGGTCTAACTAGCCGGCGATGGGTGGAGGAGCGGAAAAAGGTGTGGGGTGAGGAGAACCCCATCTACCAGGCGAGGGTGTTGGGGGAGTTTCCGGACCAGGCAGAGGATACCCTCATCTCCCTCTCGCGGATAGAGGCCGGCATGACCGCCCGGCCCCTGGCATCTAATGGCGAGGAGCCGCCGGAGGCTCCCGAGGGTGACGGCGGGGAAGAGACGGGCCCGGTTGTGATCGCGGTGGATGTGGCGCGGTTCGGCTCGGACAAAAGCGTGATCCTACGGAGGCGCGGCCCCGTCGTGGAGGAGATCAAGGCGTATCGTGGTCTGGACACTATGAAGCTGGCCGGGCACGTGGCCGATGCCATCAAGAGGTGGGAGCCCGACGAGGTTGTGTTGGATGAAGTAGGCATTGGAGCGGGCGTGCTGGACCGGCTCCGCGAGCAGGGTTACCGGGTGCAGGGGGTGAACGTGGGCAGACCAGCCCGGGACAGCGAGCACTACGCCAACCTCAGGGCCGAAGGCTACTGGAACTTGCGCCAGCTGTTCCTGGACGGGGCTCTGGAGATCCCCGTGGACAACGATCTGGTAGGCCAGCTGGCTGCCTTGCGGTACAGCTTTAACAGTACGGGGCAGGTGCTCATGGAGAGTAAGGAGGAGATGCGGCACAGGGGGGTTCCTTCGCCGGATAAGGCCGACGCCCTTATGATGGCCTTCCTGTCCAACAAGCGCCGGGTGAAGCTGTGGAGCTAGATTAACGGTCCAAAAGGGGGTACGCATGTTCGAAGTGTTTCGGAGTATAGGTGACATAGTGAAAGCGCGGGGGAGCGGGAAGACGCCGGCGACGACAGTCCGGAAGGCCAACAGGGCCAGCGCGGTCGACGTGGACCTGTACCAGGAGACTGCCGGTGTGGGACAGGAGTGGGCCCGTACGTCTTACGGAGGATACTACGCAACGTCGGTGCCAGTCTACGCGGCCATCAAGATGCGGAGCGAAGCCCTTGCTCGCCCCCCGGTGGTGGTGCTCCGGCCCCTGGAGCAGACGAGTACCGTGGCAGGGGCGGGTCTGCCTTTCTTCGCCTCGGGTATAGCCAGGGAGAAAAGCTGGATCCCCGTGCCGGAGTCCCATCCGGCCCAGCGCCTGATGAACATGGTCAACCGGTGGTACAGTCCGGGAGAGCTGTGGCGGGCCACGGAGATTTACCTGAGCCTGTGGGGATCGTGCTTCTGGGCCCTAGAACGGGATGAGACGGGGCAGCGGGAGATATGGCCCCTGCGCCCCGACCGGGTGCGGATCCTGCCCGACAGAAAGAGCTATATCAGAGGGTACGTATACTTCGGAGTTTCGGGGCCGGTGGCCTACACGGCGGAGGAGATCATCTGGTTACGGTACTTCAATCCTCTAGAAGAGTACGCGGGGCTCTCCCCCCTTGCCCCCCTGAGACTCTCGGCGGACATGGGCATGGACGCCCTGAAGTTCAACCGGAACTTCTTCAAGAACTCAGCCCAACCCGACGTCATCTTCACCACCGAGGAGGCGATGAACGACCAAGAGGTGGAGGAGTTCTATCAGCGATGGGACAAGAGGTACCGGGGCCCGGGAAACGCCCATCGGCCGGCCATCGCCAGCTTCATCAAAGACATCAAGACCCTGGGCTTCACCCACCGGGAGATGGAGTATGTACAGGGCCTGCGGTGGGGCCTGGAGGACGTGAGCCGGACTTATGGGGTACCCATGCCGTTGCTGTCCGACTTGCAGAGGGCCACCTTCTCGAACATCAACGCGGCGGAGAGATTGTTCTGGCGCAACACCATGATCCCAGAGATGAAGTTCCTGGAGGAGCAGATCAACGAGAAACTCCTGCCCCGGCTGGGGTACCCGGACCTACGGCTGGAGTTCGACCTGAGGGCTGTCGAGGCCCTTAAGGAGGACGAGAACGGCCGCGCGGAGAGGGAGGTCAAGCTGCTGGACCGGGGCGTACTCACCATCAACGAGGTCAGGCAGTCGCGGAACCTGCACGACGTACCCTGGGGCGACACGCCCCTCTCCAGGTCCGGTGCCCTCGACCAGGGCGCCCGGCCTGGGCGTTCGTACGCCGGCTCGGGCCTAGTAGAGGGCGCCCAACGCAGCCACGGGCAGTCCTGGGTACACAAAGCTTCCCAGCCGACGTCCCAGTCCCCGGAGTCGGCCCGCAACGGCCATGAACCCTAGGCCACCGGGTCCCTGGGGGCGACGCTCGTAGCCTGAGAGGCGTCGCCTGCGGGGGCAGGCTGAACCTCTGGGGAGGGCCGACGCGGTGTCAGGCCCTCCCCAGAGGTTGACCGGCACCAGCGGAAGGATTATCATGGAACGCCAGCGACCGGTCGTGGGCCGCTCCTTCAGCGACCCCGCCCCGAGCTATCGGGGCCCGGCCGCTCCCTTTTGTCTTCATCGAGGTGTTTCCCCTCTTCCTTCCCTTCGACTCTCTCTATGTTGGTGGGCTGACACCCCAGCGTTGACAGTCCAAGCGACCGCTCTTTAGGATTATATTCAGGTACTCGGCCGGGTGGGACAGACCCCAAGGGGTCTGTCTTATTTTTTGCCCTGTCGGAGGAGGCGAGCATGGTAACGGACGCGGAGAGATGGGAGCGCGAGCGGTTGGTGGAGGCACTGGATGCTCACAAGCGAGGCCTCAGTGATGCGCCCTATATCCGTAAATGGTTCCTCAAGTCGGGCCTCTCCACACCCTTACCAGCAGGGACGTCGGAGAGCTCCCATGACCCCGTCGGGAGCGAGATGGGGAGTGCGGAGATGACCTTTGTGGTCTCAAGCGCCCGGCAAGCGCGCCGCTCGGGAGCGAGATGGGGAGTGCGGAGATGACCTTTGTGGTCTCCACCGACGAGGTGGACCGCCACGGGGACCTGGTATCGGTGGGCGGCTGGCGGCTACAGGCATATCGCCGGAACCCGGTGTTCCTCTGGGCGCACGACTACACACAGCCGGCAATTGGGAGGGCGCTGGCCGTATGGAAAGAGGGCCATAGCCTGCAGGCCAGGATACAGTTCGCGCCGACCGACTTCGCTCAAGAGGTGGCCAGGCTCTATCAGGGGGGATACCAGAGTGGTGTCTCGGTTGGCTTCAGGCCCATCCAGTATGAGATCAGAAGGGACCCCCGTACGGGGGAGAGCGTGGGCATCGTCTTCCTGGAGCAGGAGCTGCTGGAGATCAGCGCCGCGCCGGTGCCAGCCAACGAGAACGCGCTCCGGAAGGCCCTGGACGCCGCCCCCCGTATGCGGAGCTACTACCGCCGGGCCGGCTTCGTCGGGGGAGCGGAGTCTGAGGATGCTCTTCCCCCGCGTTTCCGCACCTACGCGGGCCAAGGTGGGGTAGGCGGACCGGCGCCCGTCCCGTGGGAGCGGGCCTTAGCAGAGATTTTGGACGCTCTTCGTTATGCCGGATAACCCCATTCCATAGTTCACCGGGGCTGGCCCCGGTCATGGCGACCCCTCCACACCGGGGCCTATCGATTAAGGATAATAGCAAAAGGAGGAAGGTATGAATATCGGGACCCAAGATCTGGAGCTGATCAAGAAAGAGGTGGCGGGAATCAAGGACTTCTACCGGTCCCGGATGGACACGGAGATACCACCCCTCAAGGAGGAGGTGGACCGGATTGCCGCCCAGGTCGCGCGTATCCAGGAGCTGTGGCGGGACGGAGAGAAAAAGTCCATCCTGGCGAACTACAGCGAGCAGGACAGGCCTCGCATGCCTTATGGTAAATACCAGGGGCTGGACCTCCTTGACCTGGCCTACATACGGAGTTTGCTTACCGCCCAGCTTCGCCAGCCCCTGGGGCTCAACCCCAGGATGCTGGAGATGTGGCAGGCCAATATCAAGGCCGCCATGGACAGCACTACCGCCGGCACCGGAGACGAGCTGGTGCCCATCCAGGAGGCCGCCGCCCTTTGGATGGACGTGAACCTGGAGATGCTGGTATCGCCCCTCTTCTCCCGGGTGGAAATGCCGTCGGACCCCTTTGAAATTCCACTACAGCTAGGAGATGTCAACTGGTTTCCTGGGGCGCCTGTTGCTAGTCAACCGCTCCCAGTGGCGGGTAGGGTTCCGCCGGGAGCTGGCCATCGAGACGGACCGGGACATCCAGAAGAGACAGAACATCATGGTCATCAGCGTGCGCATCGCCTTCGCCGAGCGGACCGGGACCCGGTCTACCGCCACCCACACGGCCCTCCAGTACAACATCACCGGTGTAGCCTAGGAGGCGCCGGCGGCAGTCGTCACCCCGGCGCGGCAGCACTGCGCGCTAATGAAGGCCAGTGCCACCGCCCCGCCGAGGATTCGACGCACATGGGCACATATCATCATCTTAACCACAAAGGAGTAAGAGCATGGCTAACCCAGCGAAGAACAGTCCGGTTGCGGAGCAGGTTAAGGACTTCCTTACCTCAGATACCACCCCGGTTGCCCTCAAGTGTGCCAAGGTCGCCCTGGCTGCCGCCGATGCGGTGGGAGGCATCCTCGCCTGGCAGAACCCCGAGTCCAGCGCCATAGTCGTGGTGCGGCTGGTCATAGACCGGACTACCAAGTCCACGGGCGCCTGCACCGCCGACTTCGGTACCGCGGCCAACGGCACCACCAGCGCGGATAACTTAATGGATGGCGTCGATGTCGGAGCCGCCGCCGCTATCGAGGACAACGTAGAGAACAAGGGGACCAGCGGCAAGGCCCGGCAGCGGCTCGACGCCAAAGGCGGCACCAACGATTACATTACCGGAAGCAAAGCGACCGGCGCCGCCGCGGGTCTGGTGGGGAACGCGTACATATTCTATTACGAGGTATAGGCCATGACGGGATACGCAGAAGGCAAACAGGACGACCCCGCCGACACCAAGGACCGACTCCTCAGAGTCGGCTCGAAGTACCAGGCCACTGCCCCCAGCGTGGCCGATGGCGACAACGTCTACCTCCTGGTGGACGCCGCGGGCCGCCCCCTCGTCGTGGGGGCCGCGGCCCACGACGCCGCCGCCACGGGCAACCCTTTGCGGATCGGCGGCGTACACCGAACCGCCCTTCCGGGCGTCGCCGCCGCCGACATCGTGGACCTCCTCATGAGCGCTGAGGGCCGCGCCCGCGTCGAGGAATACCTGGTCCAGCAGTCCCGCATAGGCAACCTCAAGAACACCTTCGCCGCCAGCTCAGCCGCCACCGCCAACTCCGAAGCTACCTACCTCACCTGGACCGTCACATCGGGCAAGACCGGCTACCTTTCAGCCTGCACGATCACAGTAAACTCCCACGCCAGCGAGACCCGTCACCTTTTCAGACTCAAGTCCAACGGCACAATCATCGAACAGTTCACCGTAGGCCAGGGCAGCAGAGTCCAGCAGATCATCTTCCCCGTCCCCCATAAGCTCGCCGCAGGACTTGCCTTCACCATCACCGAAGAGCAGCAAACGAACAACGACAGCCAGTTCACCGGCACCCTGCTGGGCTGGGAGGAGTAGCACCATGGCCACAACCTACAACACCATCGAGGACCTTCACAACGCCTACGCCACAGAGCCCACCCGCATCAATAAGCCCTGGAAACACTGGAGCGAGCAGCCCATGTCCGATGGAACCCTCCAGGTCACTGTCACCCTCTCCGATGGGACCAACGAGGTCTGGACACGGGCGCCCGCCGGCACTGAGTTGACGCTGAACTAGCCCTAGTAACATCGCCCGCGCCCGCCCTGAGCCCGCCCCTTCCTGGGCGGAGACCGATCTCGGCATTGAGAGGAGGAACATGACCAACGCCTACGCGAGTCTGGAGTCGATCCAGGCCAGCGCCGTCCTGAACATTACTACCACCGCCTATAACACCAGGCTGCGGGAGCTTCTCGAGAGGGTTTCCAGGCTGATCGACCGCTACTGCAACCGGCACTTCTACGTGCTGGTGGCCACCAGGACCTTCGATGGAGATGGAGGAACGGAGCTCGAAGTCCCGGACCTGATCGCCGTCACCTCTCTCAAGACCGACGACAACAAAGACCGTACCTTCGAAACGACCTGGGCCGCAACTGACTATCTCCTCTACCCCACCAACGCAGAGCCCACCAACGCGTGGGGCCGGCCCTATTCCCGGGTGCTGGTGGACTCGGACGCTGGTTCCCAGGACGCATTCCCCGCCGGACGGAAGATGGTGCAGATAGACGGCAAGTGGGGATACCGGGAGGTCACCGAGGACAGCGGCGCGGATATCAACGAAGGAGGCGCCTTCTCCGCGGCGGATACCACCCTCACGGTGACCGAAGGCCCCAAGTTCCAGGTGGGGGAGACCATCCTCATCGGGAGCGAGCAGCTCTACATCACCTCCATTAGCACCAATAACCTGACGGTGAAAAGAGGGGTGAACGGCACTACGGCCGTTTCCCATCCGGACCTGACGGACATATCCACATTCCGGCACCCACCCGAGGTGGTGGAGGCCTGCCTTGTCCAGGTCTCCCGGATGTGGCAGAGGCGCACCGCCCCACCGGCCACCTTCCCCTTCGCCGCTCACGTCTTCCAGACCCTCGACCAGGACGTACGGCAGGTGCTCTCCGGCTACCGTAAGCCGGAGGTCGGAGGAGCATAATGGTAGCGCCGGCCACTGGGAAGCTGAAGAGCATAATAGACAAGATCGCCACCCAGCTCGATACGGTGGATAACCTCCGGGTCTACAAGTTCCCATCGGAGGGCATCCAGGAGTTCCCTGCGGCCGTCGTGAGGGACATCCAGGCCTCCAGCCAAACCCTGCTGGGTGAGTACAGGTCCACCAGCCCCGGCGCGGTCTACCATCTGGAGGTGCTCGTCCTCGTGGACCTGGACGACGAGCAGGAGGCCTACGAGGAGCTGGAGAAGTATATATCCGCCGACAGCGCCTCGTCGGTGAAGGCCCTCATGGACAGCGCTTCCGTCGCCGGTGTGCAGGCGATAGAGTGTGTCAGGGCAGGGCCGAGGCGGCGCTACCAGCTGCCGGGGGCCAACCTGTGGGGGTGCCCATTCTGGGTGAGGAGCATCGTGACCTAAGGGGCGGTCAGTACCGCCCGGCCCGCTTCCGGAGGTGTGGTATAATACCTTGGACTCGCCTAGCGGAACCCGAAGGGCGGGCATCCGAGAGGGAATGCTGCCGCTTTGTTAGGTCTCGGCTTCGGCTTCTTCATTTTCCGCTTGATCGCGTCCCTGATACTGGGGCTGGCGATATTCCTGGGCTTCCTCTCCTTCATTCTGGTGGGTAACGTCCGCGACAAGCTGCTCACTTCCGAGTTCTACACCGAGTCCCTGGCCGAGAACGCCGCCTACGATCGCATCTACGACGAAGTGCTTCTGGACCCCGAGTTCGAGGATACTACCCAGGACCTCCTGGGCGATGTGGATGTGCCCCGAGAGGACATAGTTGGAGTCACCCGTGAGATCATCGAGCCCACATACCTTCAGGAAGAGGTTGAAGGGGCCATCACGGGTACCATCGACTATCTCAATAAGGACGCCGAAACCCCCGAGGTTTTCATTCATCTGGGCCCGGTCCTGGCCAGGGTCAAGCCTGCCCTTCTCAGCTATATGGACCAGCGCATCGATGCCCTTGAGGATGTGCCGGTCAAGACCATGGACGAGCTTCAGGCCGAGCTGGAAAGTCTCTACCGGACCCTCGAAGAGGGAAAGATACCGACCCAGGTGCCCTTCATAGAGGACGCTGATGCCCTTGTGGTCAGCTACGTGGACCAGACCATCGAGGGGTTGACAGAGGTCCCCGTGGGGACGAGCGGCGAGCTACAGGGGGATATCCAGGATATCTTCAGCGAGCTGTCGGGTGGAACGCTGCCCACCAGCATCCCCTCCATTGAGAGCATACCAGTTGGTGAGAGACTGAGGGCTTACGACCTGGCTCTGGAGACGGCTCGCAGGGAGGGGCTGGTCCCCGAGGAGACCCTCCAGAGGATCGAGGCGCTGGAGGGGGACATCAAGCAGGAGCTGCGGCAGGCGGACGTCAAGGGCGCCCTCAAAGTTGCCTCGCCCGAGCTGACCAGGCCCTCCAAAGAGGGGTTCCTGGACGATGTCTACGACCGCGTTTATAGCGAACTGGAATCGGAGGGGTTCTCCCCGGGGGCTTTGGCTGGGTTGGACAGGGAGTCCGCCCTGGTCAAGCAGTACCTTGGAGAGGGGAGGGTCAAGGACTCCCTCAAGGCCGGAGCCCGGGGCCTGACGGGGCCCCTGATAGATGAGGCCATCGCCGAGCTGCGAAAAGAGCTGGACGCCCAGGACCGCCTCGACCTTGTGAAGATCGCAGCGGAACAGAATAACCAGACCAAGGAGACCTTCCTTGAGAACCTGGACTCCTCCCGGGACGTAATAGATCTGACGGAGCTGGGCCGCTGGGTGGCCCTGCTCATAATAGGGGCGAGCGCCTTGCTGATGGCGGCCGTCAACTTTCCACATCTGGCCACCGGTCTTCGGCTGCCGGGCCTCACCATGTTCTTTTCGGGCCTGCTCTTCCTTGTCCTGGGACTGGTCTTGACCTCCCAGCTACCCGACCGGTTCGATGACCTGTTGGACCAGAGCGTCTCGGGGGCCTCCCCTATTCCCAATTCCATGATCTTCATCATCAACGACGTGCTCACGTCCATGGCCACGGACATCGCCAAGGGGTTCATCGGACCCTCCATCGGCATAATGGTCATAGGCATCGTTCTGCTCATCGGCTCCGTGTTCATGCGCCGGCTCGGCATCCCCTTCTTTAGTCGCTAGCCGCCGCGACCTTCCCCCGAGCCGCGCCGGTCACATCCGCGACCGCCTCCCCTTACAAGCCAGTGCCCGGCCCTCTTGGGATCCGGCCTCCCGCTGAGCCAAGACCCGGCGCAGGCGGCACGGTGCGCGGAAGAGGGACCGGTTCTCCGATGGGCGGCCTTCTGGTATGATGGGAAGTAGGGAAAAACTGCACGGATGCCGGAGTCGACCGGCCTCTCCCACCCAGGAAAGTGCGATGGACCGCAGGCCCACTAAGAAGCAATGGATAGGCATCGCCGCGCTGGTGGCGATGGCCCTGCTCCTTGCCAGGTATCTGTGGCGGCGCAGGTCCGAAAGGACCTAGCGCCGCCCTTTGACTACCTACCAGGCGGCTGGTAGCCCAGGCCGTTGGCCTTCTTCATCGCCTCCACGGCCTCGCCCATCGTGATCAGCACCGTCGTTTTTGCAGCCGTGACCCCCCCGCTTGCCGCAAGGGCCATGGATGCCGCCGCCGCGCTGCTGCTATCGGGCAGCTCGGCAATGGCCAAGCCGTCGTAATCCCCGAAGGTGTAGTAGAAGGCCTCCAGCCTGCCGCCGAGGCCCTCAACCAGCGCCCGCGCTTGTCCGCTGCGGTCCTGGGGGTTCTTGATCAGCTCGGATATGCTCTCGCTGTTATAGGAGAACTGCAACATGTAGTGTGCCATGCGATACCTCCTCGACGTTCAGATCGGACCTGACGGGCCAGGGCACAGGATGGAGCATCGGGGTATCGCTAGGACCGCAGCATACAGTATATCCCCCAGAGACCCAAACCGCCACGGCTGCCCAGTCTAGCACCTCTCGCCACGTGCCATCTTGACCAACTACCTGAGTAGTATTTAGGATATAGCCAACCATTACAGGTCCCGGAGGCAGAGTGTGAACACAGCTACCCACCGGCCCGAGCCCAGGTTCGATTGGTTCATCCCCATAGACGGCGACGGGGCCCGGGCTGGTACGCTCCTCGCCGAGCGCCCCCCCACCTTCGACTACCTGCGCCGGGTGGTGCAGACCGCCGAGGAGTGCGGGTTCTACTCCCTTCTCATACCCACCCGGTTCGCCAACGGCCTCTTCTCCGAGGGCGCGCCGCTGGCCGAGACCTGGACCATGGCCACTGCCCTGGCCGCCGTGACGGAGCGCATCAGGTTCCTTGTCGCCGTCCGGCCCGGATTCGTGTCCCTGGGTCTCTTCGCCCAGATGGCGTCCACCTTCAGCCACCTCTCGGGGGGCAGGCTGGACCTCAACGTGGTCCCCGGAGGTATCCAGCACGACTTCGAGCGGCTGGGGGAGGTCAGCGACCACGCCACCCGGTATGCCCGGGCCGAGGAGTTCATCGCTGCTTGCCGCAAGCTCTGGACCGACTCGGGCCCGGTAACCTTCCATGGCGAGTACTACCGCCTGGAGGGGGCCTACTGCCCTCCGTTGCCCGGCGCAGATGTGCCCCGGCTCTATCTGGGTGGCGCCTCGGAAAGCGCTATGGCGCTTTCGGGCCGGCAGGCCGACCTTCACCTGAACTGGATCGAGCCGGTGGAAGCGACGGCCGGTCGCCTCGACTCGCTGCGCCGCCACTTCGACCTGGCAGGGAGGACTCCAGCCTTCGGACTGCGCACCCATCTGGTGGTGCGGCCCTCGGAGGCGGAGGCCTGGCAGGCCGCCGATGAGCTGATCGCCCACGCCGATCCGGTCGTGAAGGCCCAGCGCCGGTCCGCCATCGAGGGCACGCCCATGGTTGGCCAGCAGGCCCAGGCAAAAGAGGCCCCCGGCCACCGGCTGGGGCCCCACCTGTGGAACGGGCTCTCCCAGGTGCGCGTCAACTGCGGCAGTGCCATCGTGGGTACGCCCGAGCAGGTCGCCGGGGAGCTTCTCGTTTACTGGAAGCTGGGGATCGACGAGTTCATCCTCTCGGGCTTCCCCCACGTGGAGGAGTGCCGGCGGGTCGCCGGGGAGGTGCTGCCCCTTTTACGACGACGCATCTCCCAGGTGGCTGTGGCTTAGGGGTGCCCGGGGGTCTGCCCTTCAAGGGAGGCCGTCACACCGGCCAGGCCTCCTGGCGGTAGGCCATCTCCCAGAACTGGTACTCGTAGCGGCTGCTGGTAAGGAATGCCTCCCGCATGGCCTGCCTCTCCCTCGGCCCCGCCTCCAACGCCTCCCGGTCCAGGAACGTCCTCCACGCCTCTGTGCTTTCCTCCAGCAGGCCTTCACTGTAGGCGAGGACCCACTGGCTGTATACGGGGTGCTCCACCGGCTGGAGGAGGGCGCCTATCTCGTGGTAGCTCCAGGGACAGGGAAGCAGGGCCGCCGCGGTCCGTCCCAGTCCCCCCAGGACGGCGGACGCCATCATGTGGTTGATGTAGGCAATGTTGGTGGGAGCCAGGGCGGTCCTGTCCGCCTCCTCGGGGGTAATGCCTGCGAGACCCATGAGTTTCCGGTGTAGTGGCCGCTCCACGGGAGTGACCATTCTGCGGGACAGTTCCGCCAGGTTCCGGGAATCGGGGGCTTTGGCCAGGGCCAGGGCCACCGCCCTGCCAAATCCTTCCAGGTACAGATAGTCCTGGGCCAGGTAGAAGCGGAACTTCTCCAGGGGCAGGGTGCCCTGCTGGACCTCCCTTAGAAACGGGTTCTCGAAGATCCGGCGCCATATCGGGTCCGCCTCTGTCCGCAGCGTGGCCGAGAATCGCTCACTCATTGGTCGTTCGTCGTTGGTCATCGGTCATCTTTCCGTCCGGGCGTGGTCGAGTATCTCTGAGGCCGGATGTCGCGTGAGCGGAGGATTAGATGTTCTCCCCGTGGAACCTTCCCTTGTAGCCCTCCTCCAGCGGCGCTGTCAGGTACAGAAAGACCATCTGCAAGAGGCGGGCACCTTTCACAAGCCGGTATCCGTAGGGACTGCCCACCACCATCAGCACCTGGGAGCGCCCCCGGTAACCGGCGTCCCAGACGGCGGTATGGATCGCCACTCCGGAGCGCAGCAGGCTGGAGCGAGGCCGGGCCAGCGCCATGATATTTAGTGGGAGGTTGACTATCTCGTTGAGGGTAACCATGTAGGTCCCGATGGAGAGGTCGACACGCCCCTCTGCGTCGAAGGGAAGCGCCTCCCTGGTGGACAGGGATGCAGGGCCATCCAGGGGCCCAGTCTCGCCCCGCGAGGTGAACTGGGACACCTCCTTCAGTGTCAGGTCAAAACCGTTGGGTTGGAGCTGGGCCGACAGGTCCAGATACTCCTCCACCAGAGGTTGGGGGGGCCGGATCTGCGCCAGTATGCTCTCCAGGTCCAGCACGCCGCCCATCATTATTGCCCCCCCAGCCCCTTTCCCAGAGAGAGGGAGACCGCCGCCTTTATAGCCTCCACCATGCCCTCGTGATGGGCGACCCCCTTTCCGGCGATGTCGAAAGCCGTGCCGTGGTCGACAGACGTCCGCACGAAGGGCAGCCCCAGGTTGGCGGTAATGCTACGCTCGAAGCCGTACACCTTTATCGGGATATGGCCCTGGTCGTGGTACATCGCCAGGACCACGTCGTAACGCCCCTGGATAGCCTGGTGGAACACGATGTCGGCCGGCACGGGGCCGTGGGCGTCTATGCCCAACCGGCGGGCCTCCTCAACCGCAGGCGCGATCGCCTCGGCCTCCTCATCCCCCAAGAGGCCTCCGTCGCTGCCGTGGGGGTTAAGGGCCGCCACACCTATCCGGGGGCTGGGGATCCCCCACTGGGCGAAGCTGTTCTGCGTCAGCTCCAGCTTCGCCAGGATCCCATCCCTGGTCACGTAGTCGCAGGCGCGGCGTAGGGACCGGTGGGTGGTGAGGTGTACTACCCACAGCCACCCCGACATCAGCATCGTGGCCACCTCGGGGGCGCCCGATATCTCCTGCAGGAGCTCCATGTGGCCTATCGCCTTGTATCCGGCCAGGCTTGCCGCTTCCTTGTTTATGGGGGCCGTCGCCAGGGCTTGGACCTGCCCCGCCAGAGCGATCTCGGCCGCCCGGGCAACCCACTCCATGGCCGCCTTGCCGCAGACGGGGGAGACCTTTCCCACGGTGACGTCCTCCGGGCTGAGGTTGTGGATATCCACCACGTCCACCCGGTCCGGGGACAGCCCGGCCTCCGCGGGCGAATCCACCTCCTGGACCCGGAGGCCCGCGCCTGCCAGCTTCACCCCCTGCTCCATGCACCAGGCGCTGCCCACTACCAAAGGCCGGCAGGTGGGATAGACCTCCCCGGAGGCAAGGGCCCTGGCTATCACCTCGGGCCCTATCCCGCAAGGGTCTCCCATGGTTATAGCGATCACGGGTCTCTGGACGTCATCCATCTTCCATCCCTCCGCCCGGGAACGCATATCAGGCCCTCAGTGAGCCCGGCGCCACGGCCCAATATCCATCAGCACGCCACCGACTTGCCCTGGCTGGGCGCCTCGATTATACCACTATCCACCCAGCCTCCGCCCATGGAACAGGTATAGCTGAGCGTAGCCCGCGTAGGGGCCAAAATACTCCTGGGCCCACTCCAGCATCACCCGGTCGGGTGGTGGCCTCTGGCCCTGGAAGTACCAGTCGTGGAGCGCTCTCCTGACCCAGACGTCGATGGGAAACGCCTCCAGCTTGTCCAGGGAATGGAGCAGCACGCAGTCGGCTATCTTGGGACCCACGCCGCGAAGCTGCATCAGCCGTTCCTTCGCCTCCGGGTAGGGCATCGCGCGAAGGGCTTCGAGATCGAGGCGGCCCTCGGCTACCTCCAGGGCCGCCCCCGCCACGTAGGGCGCCCTGAAACCCAGCCCCAGGGCCCGGAGCGCCCCTTCCCCCGCCGCCGCCAGCGCTTCCGGGGCCGGAAAACAGTGCCGTGTGTGAGTGCCCAGTGTCTCGGCAGGTCCGAAACTCGTCGAGACAGCCTCCAGGTTGGCGTGTATCCGGGGCAGGTTGGAGTTGGCGGAGCAGATGAAGGAGATGAGGCACTCCCACGGTTCGACACGCAGCAGCCGGAGCCCTCTGTATCGCTGGACCATCGCCGCCACCCGGGTGTCCCCGGCTATGGACCGGTAGATGGCCTCTATGTCGTCTTCCAGCCTGAAGTAGCTCTGGAGCAGCGGCTCCAGGTAGTCGGGTTCGGCCGTGGGAGCAGCCCTCACCTCCAGGACGCTGCCACCGATGCGAGGGTCACCCCCGGTCTGCCGGAGCGTGATGAGATTGCCGCGCACTACGCCCCAGTGCCATCCTCCGCCGGCCCCGGCCTTCCCCTGCTCGTCCCTGGTCCATCGGTGGGCCTGGCCGCTCTCCACGCTGGAGGCGAGGTCTAAGGGCTGGCGGATAGACATTCGCAGAGTTGAGCTCTCGGCCACAGTGTGAGCCTCCACGCTACCGGCCCTCCTTCACCCAGGCGGCAGCTTGGTCCGAGATGGCGCTCAAGGGAACCGTTCTTCTAGTACAGGGAGGCAGGGACTCGAGGAAGGCTTTGCCATAGGGCCGGGCGGCTATGCGCTTGTCCAGCACCACGATGGCTCCCCTGTCCTGGGCACTGCGGATCAGCCTTCCGATGCCCTGGCGGAAGCGCAGGATGGCCTGGGGGACGGCATACTGGGTAAAGGGGTCTTCGTACTCGGAAGACCGGGCGGCGAACACCGGCTCGCTGGGCACGTTGAAAGGCAGCCTGGCCACCACCAGGGCCTTAAGAATGCCCCCTGACAGGTCGACCCCCTCCCAGAAGCTGCTGGTGCCCAGGACCACGGCCCTGGGGTTCTCTCCGAAGGTCCGGACTATCTGCCTCGGCGAGCCGTCCACCCCCTGGGCAAGCACCCGCACCCTCTCCGGCTCCAGGAGCCCCCGGAGGGCACGGGCCGCTGTCCTGAGGGCTGCGTGGGAGGTGAACAGCGCCAGGGTACGGCCCCCCAAGGTCTGACCCAGGCTCATCAGCACTTTCTCCATCGCGTCCTGGTAACCCCAGGAGTCGGGCCATGGCATATCCTCGGGGATGAGGATCAGCGCCGCACGGCGGTAGTCGAAGGGCGAGCCCACTAGAAGCTCCCGGCTCTCCGGCAGTCCCAACCGGTCCCGGATGTAATCGAAGCTACCCTGACTGCTCAGGGTGGCGCTGGTCAGGATAACCGAGCTCTTGCGGGCGTACAGGCGCGCGTCTAGCTCCGGCCCCACGTTCAAGGGCGCCGAGTGGAGCACCATCTGAGAACGGCCCGCCGGTTCCCCCCTTGCCTGGCTGGCCCGGGCCATCCAGTCTATGCGCCGGTCCTCGCTGGGCCCGGCCAGAAGGTCCCTCAGCCGCTCCCGCAGCTCCCCCAATCCTTCGAGCCACGCAGACAGCTCCGGGACGACGTTTTCCAGGTCAACCGGTCCGGCCGAAGACAGCGGCTCCAGGAACCGCAACAGCCTCTCCACCTGCCGGATCCCATCGGTAAGGCCGGCCTCGACGTTCTCCCAACCGATCTCTAGGTGGGACCATCCGGGTTGGGCCCGGACGCTTCGTGTGATCCTGAGCTGAAGCTGGTCCCCAGTTTCCGCCATCTGCCGGCCCTGAAACTCCTCGACCAGGGCCCACAGCCTGTTCCACAGCTCTCTTATGCGCACCAACGAGCGGCTCTCCAACTCCGCCACAAGCTCTTCCCCCTGCTCCACCCGGATGCCCGACGCGGCGCACCCTCTGAGGAAGACCCTCACATCAACCAATAACCGAAGCAGGGCGTCGAACTCCTCGTGAAGCATCTCTTGCGGCAGCTGAAACCCCAGCTGGCGGGTCGCCTCCTCTTCCAGATGTTGGGCCTCGTCCACGATCAGGTGCTGGTACTCCGGCAGCACCCCTCCCCCCATGGCCAGGTCCGAGAGCAGCAGCGCATGGTTGACCACCACTATGTGGGCCCCCTGGGCGCTGTCCCTGGCGGCACGCAGGAAGCAGGGTCCCTCGCCCCGTATCCCGGGGCAGTGGCCCTTCTCACCTGCGGAGACACGTTGCCACGTAGTCGCGTCCCGTCCCGACAGGTTGATCTCGGCCCGGTCTCCAGTGCTTGTGTCCCGGAACCAGACGAGGGTCTTCCCCAGCAGTCGCGCGTCATCTCCTGAGAGGCTCTCGCCCCTTGCCAGCTGATTCCACCGGCGGAGGCATACGTAGTTGGCCCGGCCCTTCAGCCCAACGGCTTTCAACTCGCCCGGCGGAATTATCCCCGCTCGTTCCAGCACCCCGACAAGCGCGGGGATATCTTTGCCCAATAGCTGCTCCTGAAGGTTGATCGTGTTGGTGGACACCACCACGCGGGAACCGGTCTTGAGGGAGTAGAGGACCGCCGGCAGCAAGTAGGCCAGGGACTTACCTACCCCGGTACCTGCCTCCACGATCAGGTGCTCCCCTGCGTTCATGGCGTCCGCCACGGCGCGAGTCATCTCCACCTGCTGCGGCCTGTACTCGAAGCCTGGGAACTCCCGGGACAACAGGCCGCCGGCCGAAAGATGGGCCGCCGGCTCCGTCGGGTCCACCCGCTCCGTCGCCGCGGTGGGCCTCGAAGTATGCTCCACCCGATCCAGCCGTTGTGCCAGGGCGTCCGTATCCAGGCCCGCGACTCCCGGAACGGCGACGCGAGAGTTGGCTACCGGAGGCAGCGTTGCCAGGAGTCGTCCCAACGGCCATTGGGCCCTGGCCGCGAGGTGCTGAATGTAGGCCAGGGTCGCCGGATCCAGGGAGCTGGCCCTCTCCAGCAGGTTCACAAACACCAGATGGGTGGTACGGGCGTCGGTCAACGCTCTGTGGGGCCGGCCCTGCCCGGCACCCATCTCCGATGCCAAATGGGCGAGGGAGTAGCTGGTGAAGTAGGGCAGCAATATCGACGCCAGGTCCCAGGTGTCGTAGGCCGGGTTGATGAGTTGCACTCCGTGCTTGGACAGGAACTTCAGGTCAAAGGAGATGTTGTGCCCCACGACGGGAAGGGAGCCTACGAAGTCCCGCAGCTCCCCGGCCACGGCCCCAAAGGGAGGAGCCTGGTCCACGCTGCTCTGAGATATGCCCGTCAGTCTCTGTATGAAGGGTGGCAGGTCCCGGTAGGGGTTGACCAGGGTCTCGAAGGTCCCCAGGACATCGTGGCCCCGGAACCTGACCGCCCCGACTTCGATAATGGTATCGCGGTCGGAATCGAGCCCCGTTGTCTCCAGGTCGACTGCGACGTACGTGGGAGACGGCTCCCGATTCTCCATGCTTTTCTTCGAACCTTTCCACCCCTCGTGACCGCTGGCTGGAGCGCCCCGCGGCTCTTAGCGGGCCTCGGCTTTGCCCCATCGGTCCGGGTACGGGGCGGGCTCTGCCCTACCCCACCCCGTACCGTCCTCTCCCCGGCTCCTACGCGCCCGTGAAAGGCTCCGGCACGGGCAGCCAGGTGCCACTGGGATCCCGGTTGTTGGGGGCCAGCACGGCGGGATAGAAGCTACCCGTGCGCAGCCCTTTCATGAACTGCTCTTCGCTACCGATCTCCTCGTCGAAAACGGTGACGTAACGCCCCAGACCGTGCTGGGAGTGGGCGTCGCTACCTCCCGTAACCTTGAGTCCCAGATGCTGGGATACCCTCAGCGCGAACCGGTTCTCTTCCAAGGAGGTGCCCCCGTTGGCTACCTCCACGGCGTCAACCAGACCGAACACCGGATGATCGGCGGCTTCCTCCACCTCTGCGGGGAGCGATGGCGCATCCTTGTACAGCAGCGGCCTGCTGGTGGGGCGCGGGCCGTACAACCCCCTGAACGGGTGTGCGCTTACCATAAACCCGCCGGCCTCATCCACGACCCTTCGCAGCTCCCTGATCATTGATATCCCCGGCAGGTAGTTATCCAGTCCGAAGGCCAGGACGTGGCCCATGTCGGTTTCCACCTCCATGGCCCTTATCAGTACCAGATTGTGGTCGGCGGCAAATCGTTTGAACTCGTGCTGGTCCCAGGGGCCGCTGTGCTCCGTAATACATATGCCCAGGAAGCCCAGGCGCTCCGCCTCAAGGACCATCTCTTCCGGTGAGAGGCTGCTGTCGCTGCTTCCCCGGGTGGTGTGGACGTGCATATCGAACAGGCGTGCCATGGCCCTCCTCTGGGCACCCTCGCTGGGCTTTCCCATTGTATAGGTGGCCGTCGGCCGCGTCAACGTGAGTGTCGCTGTGCCGCCTCCGCCGCCGGCCCTCCCAGGCCGGCAGGCCGCTTGACCTCCTACCCTTACTCGGTATAAAATCGCCCTCAAGCGGTATCAGGTAGAAGCGGACCATGTACCAGAAAGAACTCCTGAAAGGTAATACGGATACCCTCCTCCTCTCCCTGCTGTCGGGCGAGCCCATGTACGGTTACCAGATAGCAAGAGAGGTGAAGAAGCGGAGCAGCGGGTATTTCCTATTCAAGGAGAGCACCCTCTACCCGGCTTTGCACCGGCTGGAGAAGGCGGAGCTGGTGGAAGGCCACTGGGGAAAGGCGGCCTCAGGAGTGCCGCGCCGCTATTATAGTATCACACCCAAGGGTCAGCGGGTGCTGATGGAACGTCTCCAGGAATGGCAACGCTTCTCCAAGGCCCTGAACTCCGCAATGCTGCCCCAGGTACGCTAGACGCTCCCAAGGAGAGCTTGGTGGAAGGAGAGCTCCAAGGCTACCTGCACGCTCTGACGAGAGAGCTCAAGCTCGATCCCGTCACGAACAGCGACATAGTGCTTGAGCTCCGTGGCCATCTCGAGGAAAAGATAGGGGACCTGGAGCGAGAGGGCCTTACCTATCACGAGGCCCTCTCCCAGGCGGTTAGGGACCTGGGCCATCCAGACCTCATCGCCAGGGGTATGTACTCGGTACATAGCAGGGGTTCCTGGCTGGAGACACTCCTGGCCGCTTTACCCCACCTTCTTCTGGCCGCTCTGTTCGCCCTTCACCTTTGGACCACGTATCTGTTGGTGGTGGTGCTCCCGCTGGCGGTCGCCTGCGTCACCCTCAAGGCATGGAGGGCAGGCAGGCCCAACTGGACCTATACCTGGCTGGGCTACTCCATGGCGGCACCGGCCCTCTCGTGGCTATTCGCCCTGGCCGCGTTGGGCTACGGCGTCTGGAGATACTTCACCACCGGGGCGCTCCCCCTGAGCATTCCCATTTATCTGCTCATCCTGGCCTACGTCCCCTTCTCCCTGTGGATAATGGCCAGAGTCCTCACGAGGGTCGTGCGCCAGGACTGGCTTCTCGCTTCCCTCACCGCCCTGCCCTTTCCTTTCCTCACCAGCTGGATACTGTTTCCCAACTGGCAGGGACATCTTTGGTCTGGGAACGCCTCTGAGGTCAGGGAGTCCGACGCGGACCGGGCCCTGGTGTTCCTGGCGCTGGCGGTGACCACCGGGGTCTTCTTGAAGGTCGGTCATAGGAACCTGAAGATCGCGCTCCTTACCGTCTCCACCGCCGTTCTTGTGGTGTTCACCATCGCAGCGGTCCCCCTGAGCATCAGCCTCCTTTCCATCATCCTCATCGCCCTGGCTTCGGTGGCCTTCCTGCTAAGCCCTGCGGCCCTTCAGTTAAGGCTGGAGAGTGGAAGGCACCCGGCTGCCGCCGTCGAAGGCGGAAGAGAGGTCGTAACCCATTGGTTCACAAGCGCAAGGTAGCCGTGGTGGTGGACAGCAGTACTTGTCTGCCCCGGGGGCTTGTGGAGCAGTCGCAGATCTATGTGGTCCCCCACGAGCTGGTGATCGACGAGCGCAGCTTCAGGGACGGCGTCGACATCGACCCCACCGAGTTTTACCGTATCCTCCAGGAGAGCCACGTCGTCCCCACCACCTCCTCGCCAAAGCCCGCCGGATTCATCGAGGCCTTCCGTTCGGCCAGCGAGGCGGCGGAGAGTGTCCTCTGTATCACCCTCTCGGCCAAATTCAGTGCCACATACGATTCCGCCTGCGTGGCCGCCGGCATGGCCCGTGCCGAGCTGCCCGAGTGTTGTATCAGGGTAGTGGATGCTCAGGCCGCCGCTGGCGCCCAGGGGCTTATCGCCGTGGAGGCGGCCCGGGCGGCAAAGGCGGGCTGCGACCTCGATCAGGTGATGTCCAGGGTGGAGGAGCTCATACCCGAGGTGAACCTGCTGGCCTTTCTGGACACCCTTTATTATCTGAGGCGGAGCGGTAGGGTACCCAGGGTGGCCGCGTGGGCCGGGAGCCTCCTGGGAATAAAGCCCCTTACCGAGTTGAGGCTTGGCGAAGCCAGGGTGCTGGGCAGGCCGAGGAGCCGCTCCAGGGCGATAGAACGGATGCTGGAGATAATGAAGGCTCGGGTGGCGGGGAGGCCGGCGCACGTTAACGTCATGCACGCCCACGCCGCCGATGACGCCATGGCACTGCGCCAGCGGATAGAGGCCGACTTGAACTGCATGGAGCTGTTTGTAAGCGAGTTCACCCCGGTGATGGGTGCTCACCTGGGGCCTGGCCTGGTGGGTCTCGCCTTCTACGCCGACAATTAGGACAGGTTCTCTGGGATATGAGATACGCGCTACATAGTACCGCCGGCCTGGGTAATGATGTCGAACGGCTTCGGGCTGGTTTGCCCGAAGGCCCAGCGCCCGTGGCCAGGCCCGTCCTGGTGGTGGTGAGCGGGCTGCCGGGCTCCGGCAAGTCCCATTTTAGCCGGCGGCTCGTGGCTGAGGTGCCGTTGCTGGTCCTGGAAAGCGACGTGCTGCGCCGGGCGCTGTTCCCCAGCCCCAGCTACACCCGGGACGAGAGCGACCGCCTCTTCAGCGCCTGCCACGCCCTGATCGCCGGCCTGCTGGAGCAGGGGGTGCCCGTGCTTTTGGACGCCACCAACCTGGCGGAAAGCCACCGAGAGCCTCTGTACCGGATCGCCGGCAGGGTGGGGGCCGGGCTTATCCTCGTCCGGCTTCACGCTCCGCCGGAAGTCGTGCACCGAAGGCTGAAGGCCCGTTCCCGCGGGCTGGACCCCGAGGACCAGTCTAGCGCGGACTGGAAGGTGTACCGGCGGTTGTCCGACACTGTCGAGCCCATAACACGCAATCACTTCGTGGTAGATACCTCCCGCGATATCTCCTCTGCCCTGGCCAAAGTGGTGCGGGAGATAGGGCGCCGGACGCGGACCCCGGGTTAGCCCCCGGGATGTAGCCGAGAACAGCTGGGAAAGGAGCCGACGTGGAGATCAAGGTAGTCCAGAAGGACGTGGCCCAGGTCAAGGTACCCGCTCTGATCGTCAACCTATTCGAAGGAGTCCAGCATCCTGGCGGCGCCACCGGAGCGCTGGACGGCGCCCTCGACGGCGCGATCAGCCAGCTCATCCAGGAAGGAGAGATCAAGGGCAAGAAGGGTGAGCTCACCCTGGTACACACCTTCGGAAAGATAGGCCCTTCCCGGGTGTTGATAGCAGGGCTGGGCAAGCCGGAGAGCTTCACCCAAGAGACGGTGCGGGAGGTGACGGCGGTCGCCTGCCGCTACCTCCGAAAGCTGAACATCGACCGGGCAGCCACGATAGCCCATGGCGCGGGAATAGCCGGTATGGACGCCAGGACATCGGGCCGGAGCATCGCCGAGGGGAGCATTCTGGGGCTGTACCAGTTCAGGAACTACCTTGCTAAGGACCCGCAGGGACTCCATGAGCTGCTGATAGTCGAGGGGGACTCGGACAAACTGGACGACCTGGAAAGGGGCGTAGAGGAAGGCCGGCTCTTGGCCGAGGCGGCTGTCCTGGCCCGGGACATGGTCAACGAACCAGCCAACGTCATGACCCCCACAAGAATGGCCGAGATCGCCCGCCAGGTCGCCGATGAAGAGGGGTTGGAGTTGGAGGTGCTGGACCGGCAGGACATGGAGAAGTTGGGCATGGGGGCCCTGCTGGGTGTCGCGAGGGGGAGCGACCAGCCTCCCAAGATGATCATCCTCCGGCACCGGGGCGACCCCGATGACCCCTCCAACAACCTGGGGTTGATCGGGAAGGGCATAACCTTCGATACGGGAGGTATCTCCCTGAAGCCTGCCGGTGGCATGGAGGATATGAAGGGAGATATGGCGGGTGGGGCCTCGGTTATCGCCGCCATGAAGGCTATTGGCCGCCTCAAGCCACGAATCAACGTGACGGGCATCGTCGCCGCAACAGAGAACATGCCCGGAGGCTCAGCACAGCGTCCCGGCGACGTGGTGCGCAGCATGAGCGGCAAGACCATCGAGGTCATAAACACCGATGCCGAAGGAAGGCTGGTGCTGGCCGACGCCCTCCACTATGCCCGAAAGATGGGGATCACCCGGTTCGTGGATATAGCGACCCTCACAGGCGCGATGGTCGTGGCCCTTGGCCACGCCTGCAGCGGGGTGATGGGCAACGACCAGGCGCTGATAGACCGTCTGATCAAGGTCGGAGCGGCCACCGGCGAGAGAATATGGCAGCTACCCATGTACGAGGACTACAAAGAGCAGATAAAGAGCAACGTGGCCGACATGAAGAACACGGGCGGGCGGCCGGCCGGCTCCATTACCGCCGCCCTGTTCCTGGCCGAGTTCGCCGAGGATACCCCCTGGGCCCACCTGGACATCGCGGGCACCTATTACAGCAGCAAGGAGAAAGGCTGCCTGGTGAAGGGAGGCACGGGAGTGCCCACCCGGACCTTGATAAGCCTGGCCATGGAGCTGGGCCACCAGGAGCAGTGAGTAGCCGTTGACTAGTGGGACGCTTTCCCGTAGACTTCTATCTGGAACGCCCTTTGAGGCGGCTACGGTGAGCGTAGCCAAGTGGTCCAAGGCGCCTGACTGTGGCTCAGGAGACCGTGGGTTCGAATCCCACCGCTCACCCCACGTATGTTTGCGCCCGTAGCTCAAAGGATAGAGCACTGGGCTTCGGACCCAGTGGTTGCGGGTTCGAGTCCTGCCGGGCGCGCTTCTTTTTATATCTGTGAAACCCGCCATCGACCCCGAGGAAGGGCCAGTAGCTCCCTGCGTCCAATACCCGTGTACGTTACCATGTAGAACACGGGATGACGGTCCCATTGGGAGCTGGCGCACGCCTTCAGGAGGCTGGCGCCGGGGCTACACCCTGGGTTGACGGTAGGGAGGGCCCTGGATATACTCACATTACCTCGGAGACGGGGGCTTTATCGCGGTATGGGTATGGGAGGGAACAGGCCATGATAGGTGATGCCTTTGTATTCGACGCAGTCACCCATCTCTACAACATGAGCAGCGCCAATGTGAAAAACAGCGGCGGACAGATGTTTAACCAGCACCTGTACGGTTTCCACTCCGCCCTTACTCCCCAGGGAGACAAGGTCCTCAGCCAGCAAGAGTTCCTCCGGGACTGGGACATCGACACCATCACCGAGGTCGTGTTCGGTCAGAGCAACACGGACATGCTGGTGGCCCAGCCCCTCCCCCTCACCGATTTCTTTCACGACGGCCTCTCCGAGTGGCAGAAGTGCGCCGAAATGGCCAGGAGGCTCCCCAACAGGGTCGTGGCGTGGGGCACCGTGAACCCCCTGGAGGGGTACAAGGCCCTGGACCTCATGGAGCTCCAGGTGAAGGAGTACGGGGTCAAGGCCTTCAAGTTCTACAACATCCGCTACGACTTCGGCCAGCCCTTCCCCTGGCGGATGGACGACCCGAGGATAGCCTACCCCCTGTACGAAAAGGCCCGGGAGCTGGGTATCAATATTATAGCCGTTCACAAGGGCGTGCCCCTGGGCCCCCAGCCCCTTGAGGGGACTCAGGTGTACGATATCGACCAGGCCGCCGCGACGCATCCAGATATCAACTTCATCATCTTCCACCCGGGCCTCCCCTTCCTGGACGAGATTTGCTGGCAGATCATCCGGTTCCCCAACATCTACGTCTCGCTGGCGGCCGCGATGAACTTCATAGTGAAGGCTCCCAGGTGGTTCGCCGAGACCCTCGGGAAGCTCCTCTTCTGGGGAGGCCCCGACAAGATCGTGACTGGCTCGGAGGTCCCCCTGTGGCACCCCCAGTGGGCGCTCAAGGCCTTCTGGGAGTTCCAGATGCCCCAGGACCTGACGGACGGCTACGGTTATCCTCAGCTAACCCCGGAGATCAAGAGAAAGATCCTGGGGGAGAACCTGGCCAGGCTACATGGCATCGATGTGGAAGCGAAAAAGCGGGAGATAGCCGGCGACGAGTTCTCCAGGCGCCAGGCCGCCGGGCTTGCGGCCCCGTGGTCGTGAGACAGGTCGCAAGGGGACGAAGCTCCGGATGGAAAGGGACGCGCCAGAGGGTGGAACAGAAATGATGGAAGCGGAGCGGTTGAAGGGCCGGGTAATCGATGCTCTCAAGGGCATCGGCTGCTGTGACTTCAGGTTCGGGGTAGGGCAGATGGGCCTGGTGGAGCACGTTGAGGTGGGGGATCGGGGAGATGTATCGGTCCGGGTCGTCCCCTGCTGTATTTTCGGGATGACCAGGCTGGTGACCTCGGTGAAAGAGGGACTGAGGGAGACCCAGGGGATCACAAAGTTGGACGTGGACGTGGCCTGGGACAGAGTCGGCGATCGGGACCGCATGTCCAGGGATGGTGCGTCTCCTCTTAGCCTCGACTTAAAGGGGATGGCCGAGAGGCATGGGCTCAAGGCCTGGGGAAGCCCGCCCCGGGAGTCGTAGGCGGCGGCGGCAGCAGATATATTAAGAGCAGGCGGCCTATTAAGGCCGCCTGCTCTTCTGTGCCCAGTAGCATCTCCGGGAGTGGGATACCGAGGAGGGCAACATGGCTTCCACCATAGTGGGCAGTGACAAATACACCTACGAGATGAACGAGGACTGGGCGCGTGTCCCGGACGGTTGGGAGATGCCCACCGCGGCGGTTGCCGTGGATTCCCAGGACCGGGTCTACGCCTTCAACAGGTCCCCCGATCACCCCGTCGTTGTGTTCGACCGGGATGGCAGCTATCTCCACTCCTGGGGGCAAGGGCTGATCGCCATGGCGCATGCCATCTCCATAGACGATCTGGATAACGTCTGGCTGGTAGATCGGGACAACGGCCAGGTAATGAAGTTCACCACGCAAGGGCAGCTTCTAATGACCATAGGTACCAAAGGCTACCGCTCGCATACCGGCGTCGATGCGTCGGCGGTAGCTTCCACCGCTTATAAGACGGTCACCCACGGAGGCGATCCCTTCAATCTACCCGCCGGGATTGCCGTGGCCCCGTCGGGGGAAATCTTCATCGCCGACGGCTACGCCAATAGCCGTGTCCACAGGTTTTCCCCCGAAGGCAAGCTCATCCTTTCGTGGGGTGAACCCGGAAACGGGCCGGGACAGTTCAACCTGCCCCACGGCGTCTGGATCGACCGGCATGGCCGGGTCCTATTGGCGGACAGGGAGAACGACCGCGTCCAGGTGTTTACCCAGGCCGGAGACCACATCACCACGTGGCCCACCTCTTTGATCGGCCCCGCGCTGTTCTCTGTGGACGAGGAGGATACTGTCTACATTCCCGAGCACAACGCAGGCTTCGTCAGCATCCTGAACCTGGAGGGTGAACTGCTGGCTCGCTGGGGCTCCGAGGTCCATCGTTCCTGTCACGGAATATGGGTCGACTCCCACCGTGATATTTACGTGGTACAGCCGGGAGCGTGGACCCCGCGAAGCCGCAGAGTGGTCAAGTTCATCCGAAAGGGGCATCACTGATGCAAATCGCCTGACGGTTTCTGGGACCAATCTCCCCGATTATACGCTGGAAGTTCTCGTTCTCGCTCATTGTTTAGCTCCTGGAGATGGAGGGTGAGCAAATGAGAACTCGAAGAAGGTCTCCAAGTTCGGGTGTGAAAAAGTTCTGTATAGTGGGCCGGACTGGACGAAATCGAGAACCGAGGCCGATTCCTTAGTCACTCCATCCGACGGCATGGGTATGGTGTACGTCAGCACGGCCTCGTCTCCCGTCACCTCGATACCCTTCACGAAGTTGCGGATGAGGGCCTTGCGCTCAGGGAAGGTCCCCTCCTGCAAGAACTCCCGGAAGTCCGCCACGTACCCCTTGATCTCTTCCGTGCCGGGTAGATCGACCCTTCGCTGCTCCAATAGGCTGGCAGCCTCCTCCCGTGCTGCAGTGAGCTGGTCCTGGCGATGCCGAAGGGACAGGATGCGGGGCGACAGGGCATCCATGGTCAACTGCTTCGTCTCCAATGCTTCGTAGAGGTTCTCTAGCCTGCTCTCCACGTCCGCAAGCTCTGCCCATATGACCTTCAGCCTCCCGTTCATCTCACCGGCCATAGCGTCTATCTCCTCGGCGACTAAGGTGACCAGCTCCGTGATGGTCCCGTCGGTGAGGATCCGTTCTTTGATTTTGTCTATGATGAACCCCTCCACCCTTGGGGCGTTCAGGTAGCGGGCCTCGCAGGTTCCCGCGCCCTCTCGGTACAGCGTGCCGCAGATGTAGTAGCCGTACTGTCCGCTCTTGGCTCCCTGGCCTATGTATGGCCTGCCGCATACGCCACACCTCAATAGTCCACTGAGAAGGAACTTGCTGCCAACCCGTGCGGGCCTCTGTGCCATCGGCGCCCGCTCATGGAGGGCCTGCTGCACACTCTCGAACAGTCTTCTGGACACCAGGGGTTTCCAGGCCTTGGCAACCCGCACTGGCTCCGGGGCCTGCTCTCCCTTCGCCGTCCTGCCCCAGACGGCAGTTCCGGTGTAGGCTTCGTTGGTGAGCAGATAGTGGAGTCCACCTTTGTACCAGCGTTTGCCACGGTTGGTGATGCCCCTATCGTTCAGCTCTTTGCATATCTCCTTGAGGCCGTTGCCTCTGAGGGAGCTCTCGAATATCTCCTTCACTATCGGAGCAGTGGCAGGGTCAACCTTCAAAGTGGGACGCTCCTTCGCCCCGTCGCTGATTTTGACCCTCTTGTAGCCGAAGGGAGCCTTGGAGCCGAGGAAGAAGCCTCTCGATGCCGCCTCCCGCATCCCCCGAACGACTTCCTGCGCGAGATTCTCTGAGTAAAACTCGTCCACCGACTCGATGATGGCCTCCATGAGCTTCCCTGTGGGTGAGTCGTCGGCGTGCTCAGTGATGGAGACAACCCTCACACCCTTGCGCCGTAGCATGGACTTGAATGCCACGGCGTGTTCACGCTTTCTGGTAAAGCGGCTGAATTTCCAGACGAGGATGACCTCAAAGGGAGCCTTGGGCTGGCTGCCTTCCTCGATCATCTCCCTGAACTGGGGCCTATCCGCCACGCGGCCGCTCTCGGCCTCGTCCACGCACTCGCGGGCCACGGAGTATCCGTTGGCTTTGGCGTAGTCCTTGAGCGCCCTGAGCTGGGCCGACACGGACAGGTCAACGTCCTGGCGGTCGCTGGACACCCTGGCGTAGAGCGCCGCCGGGGTGCATGGTTGATATTGTCGTTTCATGCTGTCGTCCTCCTTCTTGGTTCCGCCTGTTCCAGGGCGTTTCACGCCGAACATTAGCTACCGTCTACCATCGTTGGTGTCGTGGATCTGTCGTCCTCCCGCGGCGACATTCCTGCAGAACCCCATCAACGTATCGGTCACCATTGGCCTATCCTCCACTATCACCCCCTACTGACTCAGAGCAACTGTATCAGTTGGTAGGCTCATACCAACCCGATCCGAAGACAAGCCCGTCACGCTCCACTACCCAAGAGTGCTTTGTCCCTTCTTCACCCGTGACCGGATTCAAGTAGACATAGCTCACCCACATGCCTTCTTCCGTGGCGTCCGCCATGACGGCACCGAAGGCGTAGCCAGTAGAATCCACCCCGAGAGGGCCACGAATGCTCTGACCTATGTTGTCCGGAACGGTGGCGCGGGCGATGGTGACATCGCTCTCGTCGGTGATGAAGATGTACCACTCGCCGTCCACACTCTCCTTGGTGTTGTAGTAAGCAATGGTAGCGTCTCTACCCTCTTCGTCGTAGCGGTCAATGGCCTGCTGCACAAAAGCCTTTGTAAACGCTGGGGGATCGGACTTTGAAGGAGCTATTGAGTCGCTTCCCCCACAGGCGGCAGCCATGAAAACGGCAACGACTACCGAACCAATAAGCGATGCCGTTAGATTGTTGGTCTTCATCATAGAATTCCTCCTACATGTTCAAATAGCCGATCCAACCTGCTACCCGTCCACCAGTTCGATGCGGTCGCCGTAACGTCGAAAGTCTGAGACGTTGAACGTCAATAGCCTGCGCTCCCCATGCGCCAGCATGGTTGCGACGATGTTGGCGTCGTGAATCTGCCGTCCCCCCGCGGGAATCTCTCGACACAGCCCCACGAGCAATTCGGTCACCACGGGACCGTCCTCGAGTATCTCGAAGCTGCCTATCAGCCTGCTCACGTCATCCAGGGCATCCTCACGGGTGATGGCCACCGTCCAGGTCTGCGGTCGAGTGACGACGGCCAGGTACTCTCGTATCACCTGACGGCTGATCCTTAGCGGTTCAGGGTCTCGAAAAGCACGCTCCAGGCTCGCCCGAGCCGCGTCGTGGTCAGGCGCGCTGGGGACACGGGACTTCACCAGCACGTTGGTGTCTATGAACATGGCGGGACTAAACCCTCTCCTCGTAGAGGTCCTCACGTCTGAGGCTCAGACCTTCCGGCCACACCGCGGTGGGGTGGACGGGCCACGCCGCGGTGGGGTGGACGGGCCACGCCTCGTCGAGAGAGAGCCTGGGTATGGGCTTCGGGTGCGTTCGCCGGAACAGCAGCATCTCGCCATCCATATCGACTTCCGCCGTCTCCCAGCCGGCGACGCTCCAGGCAAGGGCGTGGCTGTGGCCATTGCCGCCTCTCTGATTTCCCCACCAGGGCCGGTGCAGCCGTGCGGACGGAGGCAACTCGAATCCGATGACTGCCTCGACCTCGTTGAAGGAGGTCCTCCACTCCTGCACCTGAAGACTGCTCAGGTACGCGTACAGTCTCTGGTACTTGCCTCGGATCACCATTTCTCGGTACTTGTCCTTCTGGTCTACGGCCATGTCGTGCCTCCTTCGTCTCAGCTTGCCCTAGCCGGAGGGTAGATGTCCAGATACATTGTAGTGAGTTAGTGACTCCAGCGCAAGCGCCTGGACAACGGCAACGGACCGGGTAGGGCTCGCGCGCACAGACCCCCCTCAGAAGGCGCGAGATTCCAGGGGTCGCTGGCGGTGTCATACCCGTGTACAGGAGATCGCACGGGACACCAAGTCGCAGTTCGGGCGATTCCGTAGCTGAAATCGGGGTGAATGGGGCATCCTGCTAAATCGGAGCGAGCAATTTGATTCCGGTACTCGTTCCACCCCTACTGGACAGTCGCAGCTACGAAAGTGGACAAAATGGCAGTGGCGTTCGCGGGTGTGAGCGGGTGTGATTGGAACATGGGCTTTGGATTGCGCGATGGGGCATCGGCAGCTACGGTCCAGTGGCGTCGTTCTCTCCCATCCGGGGTCGTCCAGGTTGGCCATGAGTCGCTGCACGGCCAGGGTCATCCTGCCCGTCAGTCGCTCCCGGCGCAGGGACAGCGCCACTGTCTTCCGGTTCACTCCCAGAAGGGCCGCCGTCCGGCGCCGTCCCTCCCGCTCAACGAGCCACTCCACAACCCACTTGAGGTCGGGCTGACTGTCGTCGGCCCGCGATGCTGGCCCGCCGTTGCTCTTTGGCTTCCCAGGAGTCATTTCCGTTTTCTACAGGGGGTGACCGCTTCTGCAATTTTATCCATTTTTCGGTGGAACCAGCCCTTTACAGGTACTGCTAACAGATTTCGGTCAATACACTCCGAATGTGGCAAAAAGCGTTAGCTGACTGGCCCAGGATGTCCGCTCCTACCCATGCCCCAAAATCATGTCATGCACCCCGACATCGTTTCGCGCCAAAATCGATGGGCCAAACTGGGCCGCATTCGTCGCCAACACGCCAAATCCTGTCCGCATCAACCCTCCGGCTCCCCCGGACAGGCCCATCCGTAGCTGTTTGCTCGCTACATGCTGACACGTCAACGGTTGCAAGAGTGCAAACAAGTCGTCGTAGGAGAGGCATCGTAGTTTAGCATGGCTTCCCAATCATTTGCATTTTCCAGCGCTGACCGGTCAACGGGTCTTTCGGCCCGTTACATAGCTAAAACAGAGGCAGATAGGGCGGTTTGCGGCACCGGCGGACCTCGAAAAGCACCCCGTCGAAGCAACTTTGCAGCCCCCAGACAATCAAACGGGGAGATGGGGACGCATCAGCACTATCCATCCCCCTCTACAGGACGGTGACGCATCCGGTGGGAGAGGGAGTTCCATTGGTAAGCGCTCAGTTCGGACAGGGCCAGTCGTGGCGACTCCGGCTCCCAGAGCGGACGCCAGGACCGGCCCAGTATCCCTGTGTTGGACAGAATGGGTATGCAGGACACGAGGATCGGCAGCGACATCCGGGTCATCCTCGCCGCTGTGCGCACGTAGGTTGCCTCGACCTCCTCTGTGTCAACTACGAAGAGGGTGGTGGGGAACGGCGGCTGGTCTTCGCCAGGCTCGGGGGACCAGTAGTAGCGCGTGTAGGGTTCCAGGCGCGCAATGACTCCCCTGGGGTGACGGGCGCGAAGCTCGTACTCCAGGTAGAACGGTATCTGGAGCCCCCCTGCGGTCATCTTCCCCACGGCGTCGGGAGCGATGGCCGCCTCGCCCCAGTTGAAAGCCCGGTCTGACTTCGCGGTCGGTATGGACCAAAGC
Source organism: Dehalococcoidia bacterium (assembly GCA_965247055.1). GTDB lineage: Bacteria > Chloroflexota > Dehalococcoidia > Lucifugimonadales > JAGWBF01 > CBDFGE01. The sequence goes on along the minus strand of CBDFGE010000005.1, from coordinate 43,922 downwards.
AACTCGCTGCCCGAATCGGCTCTGGCCTCTGCCTCAAGCTTCGAGAGGAACCATGTCACGCCGTCGGCGTGCTTCGTCTGACGCGCCCAGGTGTCGATCCTGTGGCCCACGTGCCGCCTGCGCCCCTGGTGGTCGGTGGTGACGGCTGTGCTCCATATGCCCCTCGTCGTCGGGAGCTGGGCGCGGTCCCTGTGGGTGACATAGCGTATGCCCTCGGCGGACAGCGTGTAGCGGGTCTCGCCCATGCTTCCTCGCCTCTCGATCAGGCCCCAGGTATTCACAAGGTTGTGCATCATCTGGCTGACCCGCCCCTCCGAGACGCCAAGCCAGCGGGCCAGATGCTCACGTGGGATCATCTGGTGGTCGGTCACAAGGTCGAGCGTCCGCTTCTCCGACGGGCTGATGCCAAAGGTCGGCGCAGCCTGCACCATCCGCTCCGGACGGGGTATGGAGGCGCGCTTCCGACTCGGCGACTCGGTGAGAAGCGCCCCACCGGGGCTGCCATGGGAGCTCACGTTCTCCAGCGTGTGGTACGAGCCGCCGAACAGAGACGAGGTGTGCTGCCAGACGCGGTGGTCCCGTCTTTCGAGCGCGTCCCTCGACTCCACGGCGACGTAGCAGTCCCTGAGATTCAGGTCCACGCAGAACCGTGTCGTCAGCCTCTGCTCCCAGATGCTGGGCGTCAGGATCAGAGTGGCTTCAGGGCGGCGCGTGTAGTCGTACTCCGCTATGGCCCTAAGCCGGTCGTAGAGGGACCGCCGTCGCAGGGCCAGACCCTGGCGGACCACGCCGAAGCTGCGCCCGTCGTGGAGGGTGATGGTGGCGTCGAAGCGGCCCCTGCGGTGGAACTCCACGTGCGACCGGAGCCCGTCAACGCCGGGGGAGAGTGAGGCTGCAAGGCGGTAGATTGTGGCCACCGCGTCCATCCTGCGGATGAGCAGCGTCAGCCACTCCCTGGACATGGGGTAGGCTCGCACGAAGTCCGAAGGTGTGTCGAAGTCGAGCAACTGGACAGCTTCGCGGATGCCACGGGCTGTCAGATAGTATCTCCGGCTCGATGGCAGGTGGGCGGTCCCGTGACTCACGCGCCCGGCGATGCCGTCGGCCAGCAGGCCGGTCAGCCCGCGGTGGATGGTCGCGGGTGGCTCGCCCAGGACGCCCGCCAACTCCGCCGTGTCGACGAACGGCATCAGGCTGAGGGAGTCGAGCATCTGTCGGTCGGAGAGAGCCACGTCACCTCCGCCCACGCACTCGGCTCAGAGTTAATCCAGGAGCACGGCGCCGACAGCGCGTGGCCGCTTCGAGGGGCCTCGATCGTGCCGCCGACGGTGTCCTGGACCGCACGGGGCAGGGCGCACCCCATGTGGCCGCGTTCAAGAAAACGCCAGAGGGTGTGGTGGGAGACGCCGAAGTCCTCGGCCGCCCGCTTGCGGCCATGCCGCAACACGTAAGCGCGTAGGTAGGCCCTGATGGGGTCGATGAGCTTACTGTTTGTCGATGGTCTCTTTGTCTGGTTCCGTATAAAGAACGGAGAGCCTGACCCATCGCATGGTGGAGCAAAGGTCTAGTTGCTCCCGACAGTCACGCGTTCACTTAGAGACTCGCCTCTAAAGTCAGGATTGTAGTACGAGTAGACCTGGGACGTTACCGCCTGGGCCTGAACGGCGTAGATCGCCCGAACGTCAAACCCGAATCGATGGGGCTCGTTGGTGGGTAGCTAAGTCGTACAAACACATGCAGACCACGAGCTCATAGTGTTCCATGTCGACTCACTGCAGATTGCTAGTTGGTCCGTTCGTGCGGCCCCTCGCGGACAGTGGCTCTTTCGACGCGACCTTTTTGATAGGTGCCACGCTCCAGTGAGGTCTCGTACCATACGCACGAGAGTTTCTGCCCCGCCTTCTGAGACTACGCCCTTGCGCCACGCTTAGAACACGAGGATGGTCCCCGTCTGTTGGGGTGCGGACGCCATTGAGCCAATCATCGAAACCTGGAGGTCAGTAACCGGAACAACGATCATCGAGTCTACCCCTATGGCTTCTCGATGCGGCCTACGAACAGGATCGCGTCCGTCGCACTGTCTCGAATCAAGAAGACAAAGGACTTATCGACCGTTACCTCGATCGGGTCTGCCGGCCCTGACTCCTCTGTAATCACGACAGCAGTAGCAGCCGCTGCCTCCGTGCCCTCCTCATCCACTAGCACGAACGCCTTGTGTATGACGTCTGCGATGAACGGGTTCCCACCACCGCCGGGACATTCGCTTATCCCCATGCCCGAAAGGTCCGCCTTCCTCAGGTCGAAGGCGTCGGGCATCCCCATCGCCTCGAGAGTGTCCGCCAGGCTGAACTCCGATTCGAACTCGAACTTAGGCATAGTCAGTGAGACCTGCCTGTACTCTATGCCGTTCGTAACATCGCTCACTGTGTCGGCGTCCAGCGACTCCTCGAACTCCCTGAAGCGGCCTTCATCCGGCAGCAGAATAATCATCGATAGTTCATCGCCGTCGTAGGGAAGCTCCACAGCCAGATACCCTTCGCCGCTCGCATACCCGAACTTCTCAGTCTGACTCATCATCGGCACGGCTACTGTACTCCCGTCGATTAGATGGAAATCGCTATCGCGCGTGTTCCGGTCGTTGAATTGGTGGAGCCAAGCGGCGTTGAAGTAGATGGCGTTGGTGAGCACCATAACGGTGTCTGGGCTGATCATACCTTCCGGGATGAGGTCTTTGATCCTCTCCTCTGTCTGATCGCTGATCCAGTCGTTAATGATCACTCGCGATTCTTCAGACGCCTCCAGGAAGTCCAGGATCCTTACGCCTGCGCCGTAGCTCTGTGCCAGCCCATCCAAGAACCCAGGGGCGAACGTGCAGCCGTCTTGTCCCCAGACAGCATTGACTATGTTCAACCTGAACCCTTCGTCATCTTTGCCCTGTGCGCCTTCGCCGCGAGAGGCGAGCTCCATGTCTAGAGCGTTGAACGCGGGGTGCAGCTTGTCTTGGGTAAGGAGGTAGTGGAGCGTATCCGCCATCTGCCGCTCCGTTTCTCCCCTCGCCCCGGCATAGGTCATGGCAAGAGCCAGGGAGATGCTGTACGGGGAGTAGAACAGGTTACCGTCTGCGCCTCTGAGGTTCTGGTACAGGTCGAAGGCGAAATTGCTGTTCCCTCCTACCAAATCCGCCAGATGCTCATCATCTACGTCTGCTGGCCTGGCTCGCTCCTTATCCGAGCGCAGCTCATGAGACACAGTGGTAACAGTTGACTCAACCGTGCTAGTTTCAGTTCCAGGGTTGCCGCACGCTGTAGCGGTCACCATCAGCAGAGCAAACAGTCCGCCAATGATGCTGATGCTTGATATTCCAATTCTCTGTCTCAAGTGGACCCTCCTTTGGTGTAAGACTTCACTATATAGACGTATCGATCCCCCGGAAGGTTCCCTTTAGGCTCTGGCCTGAACAAGCCCTGCTCTTCGGCGTGTTAACGTATCGTACCGCATATCCGCCTATAGTCTGGGGAATGTTTGCTACCCAACTGTCGTCATATTCCAGATTGAGTACCGGTCCCTCATAGGGCTGCACCCCATGGAGAACGGAGTTGTCAGCTTCGTCAGCCCATCGGTCCTTATAATCAGGTCATTCATAGATTGTCCTCTTAACAGCCCATGTTACAGTGTCAGCCTGAACCTGAGCACGAAAGTTCTTGATTTTGTCCAGTTTGGTGGGCCTACGTGTACTGTACTGAGCCTGTCTCAGAAGTCTGAGCTGGTAATGGGTATGTCGTTGGGTGTACCTTCGAAGCGACACCAGTTGGGGAGATGGTGATATGCCGCTTCGAGAGATGGGTCGAGAGCAGATGTGGATGTTGCCGCCGACGCTTGACGAGTTGTTGCCGCTGGACCATCCGGCGCGGTTCGTGGCCGAGTTCGTTGACGCTTTGGACCGGGAGGACTGGGGGAAGCTTGAGGTGAAGATAGACGGGGAGGTGCTGGGAGCGCCAGCCTACCATCCACGTGCGCTGTTGAGCGTGTGGCTGTACGGTTTCATGACCGGGGTACGCTCGTGCCGGAAGCTGGAGGCGGCCTCCCGGGACCAGATACCGTACCTGTGGCTGACCGGGTGGCAGCATCCGGACCACAACACCCTGTGGAGGTTCTACAGAGGGCATCGGCAGGCCATGAGGAAGCTGTTCGAGCGTACGGTTCGTACGGCGGTGACGATGAAGTTGGTGGACCTGGCGGTTCAGGCGGTGGATGGTACGAAGGTGGTCGCCAACGCCTCGCTGAACAGGAGCTACGACGCCGAGGGACTGCGAGGGCTCTTGGAGCGGCTGGAGAGTGCGATAACGGACCTTGAGGCACAGAACGAAGCGGGAGAGGATGCCTCTGCCATCCATCTGCCTCGGGAGTTGGCTGACAAGGAGGTCTTGAGAGAGCAGGTGAGGCAGGCGATGGACGATCTCACGAGTCAAAAGCGCCACAAGCGCATCAACCTGACCGACCCAGACGCCAGGCTGATGAAGGGCAGGCAAGGCATCGTGGCTGGCTACAATGCCCAGGCTATGGTCTCACCCACAGAGACGGATGGGGGAGCGACCGGCATGTTGGTCACCGCCGTGGACGTGGTGGATGCGGCCAATGACAATGCCCTGCTGGTTCCGATGCTGGAGCAGGCCGAGGAGACTACGGGGACGAAGTCGCAGATGACGTTGGCCGATGCCGGATACTTCGCCGCGAGTCACTTGGAAGAATGCGCCCGTCGAGATCAGCAGGTGGTAGTGTCGGAGTCGCGGCAACGGTTCCTCAAAGACCCATATCACAAGGACCAATTCACCTACAACGAGCCGAGCGACAGCTTTACGTGTCCGCAGGGACAGACGCTCAAGTTCATTCGTATCCAACATACGAATGGAGTCCCGTTGCGTCTGTACCGGGCCTCTGAGGCCGTCTGCCAGGTGTGCCCAGCCTTCGGAGTCTGTACGAGGGCCAAAGAGATTGGGCGAAGCCTGGCGATAGGTCCGCATGACGCTGTGCTACGCCGTCATCGTGCCTGGATGTCCACCTCAGCAGCTAGAGAGGCGTACAAGCTGAGAAAGCAACTGGTCGAGCCAGTCTTCGGAATCATCAAGGAACAACAGGGGGCACGGAGGTTCCTACTGCGCGGCCTCGTTAACGTGGCGGCCGAGTGGACTATGCTTGCCACAGCCTTCAACTTGCGCACTCTCTGGCGGGTGTGGCGCTCCAGCCCCTTCATCGGTCTATTTAATGGCCCGGAGCCTTGTCCCGTCTCCTGACCTACGGTTGAGGTGGACCCCAAAATTCGGACAGGTGGCTAAGAGAGAGTCCCGCTCCTAAAATAGGACGGAAACAAGGAGCAGGACATGAAGCAAACACGTAAGAAGCACAGCCCAGTCTTCAAGGCCAAAGTGGCTTTGGCCGCGCTCCAGGGGGAGCACACCATTGCAGAGCTGGCCAGCCGGTTTGAAGTCCACCCGAGCCAGATCCATGCCTGGAAGAAGGCCTTGACTCAGGGGGCGCCGCACCTCTTTGAAAATGGTGGTGGACGCCAGGAGAAGGACCAAGAGGTCCTCACTGCCCAGCTCTACCAACAGATTGGGCAGCTCAAGGTGGAACGGGATTTTTTGTCACGGAGCTTCGGGTTGTGAGCCGGTCCCAACGCCGGGCCATGATTGACCGAGAAGAACCGAAGCTGTCTCTGGTGCGCCAGTGCACCTTGCTGGGTATCAGCCGCTCCTCGTTGTACTACCTGCCAACCGAGGCCGGCGCCGAGGACTTGGAGTTGATGGCCCTCATAGACCAACAGTACCTGAAGACACCTTTCTACGGCTCCAGAAGGATGACTGCCTGGCTCAGCAATCACGGACACCAGGTCAACCGCAAGCGGGTCCGCCGGCTGATGCAGCTGATAGGCCTGGAGGCCATCTACCGGCGTCCCAACACCAGCAAGCCAAACCCAGGGCATAAGGTCTATCCGTACTTGCTCAGGGGGCTGGAGATCAACCGGGTCAACCAGGTGTGGGCCACCGACATCACCTACATACCCATGGCTCGGGGTTTCCTCTACTTGGTGGCCATCATGGACTGGCACAGCCGCTACGTGTTGGCCTGGCGGCTGTCCAACACCCTGGAGGTAGACTTCTGTGTTGCGGCTCTGGAAGAGGCCTTGAGCAAGGGTCGGCCACAGATCTTCAACACCGACCAGGGCAGCCAGTTCACCAGCGAGGCCTTCACCAGCATGCTGCTGGCGCAAGGCGTTCAAGTGAGCATGGACGGCAGGGGCCGGTGCATGGACAACGTCTTCGTGGAACGGCTGTGGCGCAGCATCAAGTACGAGGAGGTGTACCTGAAGGCATACCAAAATGGGACTGAGGCCAGAAAGGGGATTGGGGCTTATCTGGCCTTCTACAACCAAGAGCGGCCCCATCAAGCTCTGGGCTATCGGTCACCGGGTCAGGTGTTCCATGCAGTGAGCCCACAAAGGTGTTTACTGGAACATCCACGAGCCTTACCATCGGGTGAAGGTTTACAAGACACCCCAGCGGTAGACTCTCTTATTTTAGCCTCACCGCTGTCCTGATCATGGGGTCCACTTGATGATGCGCCGTTCTCCGCGCGCAAATACCACGCCCCTCCCATTAAGGATACCCATGCCTCCAGCAGCCTGTCATCCACCATTCTACCGATACGCTCATCCCCTATTGGGATGACTGTGCCCTTTATCCGGGGATCGAGGAAGGTTCTGGCAACGAATGGCCCAATAAATGGTGAGCTACTGGGCCCCTGATGGGGGAGAAGAGTAATCCGCCGTGGCAAAGGCCGGCGGAGCGCCGCTACTCCCAGAACCTCCAGGGGCTCCCGCCCCACGGACGCCGCGGCCAGATGGGCTCCCGCAGCAGCAGCTTGTATCCCGCCATGAACAGCAGTCCCGCCGCGAACCCTCCCACGTGGGCCATGTAGGCCACCCCCGCGCCCGAGGACGTCGGGCCCAGGGAGCCCAACCCGTTGAACAGCTGCAATATGAACCAGAACCCCAGGAGGAACAGCGCCGGGACCCGGATGACGGTGATAAAGAAGAACATGACCAGGGTCGTGACCCGGTTGTAAGGGTACAGCAGCAGATAGGCACCCAACACGCCAGAGATGGCCCCGCTGGCGCCGACCATCGGCACCTGAGAGTCCATGTCCGTCGCCACCTGGGCCCAGGCGGCCGCGATCCCCACTCCCAGGTAGAAAAGAAGATATTTGACGTGTCCAAGCCGGGCCTCGATATTGTCCCCGAACACCCACAGGAAAAGCATGTTCCCTATGAAATGGAGGAAGCCTCCGTGAACGAACATGGAGGTGAATACGGTCCCCCAGGTGGGTATGGGCGAGGATATATCCGGCCCTAATGGGCCTCCAAGGCGGGTGAACTCCACGCCTTTGGCCAGCTCCGCCGGGATCAGACCGTATTTGAAGAAGAAGATGTCCCGGTCCAGTCCGCCCAGGAAAAGCATGTGAAGGAAAACGAGGGCGTTTACCGCGATCAGGAAGATATTGACGTCGGGACGGCCCGTCCGGACGGCGCCCGTATCGGAGATGGGGATCACGGGCTATCTGGCGGTCTCCTCCGACTGCTCCATCAGGCGGGCGCGGCGGCGGGTGTACTCGTTGGACAGCAGCCCCATTGCCAGTGAGTTGTACCACTGCCCGTCCTTGAGGTGGGTCCCCCGCAGGTGACCTTCCAGGACGAAGCCGATGCGCTCGCACATGTGGACGGCGGGAAGGTTGTATTCGGGCACGTCCACCCAGGCGCGGTGAAGGTTGTAGGTGTAGAAGGACAGGTCCAGCAGGTGGACGAGGCCGCCGGTACCATAGCCGTGATACCACAGGTCCTTTCGGCCGATGAGGATAAACAGCTGGGCCTCCCACAGAGGGGCCTTGATCACCATCTGGCCCTCACCGACATGCTGCCCGTCGGCCGTCACCACTGAGAATATCTTCCGCTCCTCGCTATTGAAGACCTCCTCCCACTCCCTGGTAGTGGCCTCCAGCAGGTGCGCGGGAGAGTAGCCGATATGCAGCGGTTCGCCCTGGTCATTGGTGCCGTACCAAGACGAGTTGACCTCGGTGTCCGCCAGCCACTCGGCGACCCTTTTCACGTCGTCGCGAGTAACCTTGACAAGCCTGACTTCCGGGAGCATTTCGTCCCTCCATGCGAGAGGTCTCGTGCGGTAGCCATTGAGCCGGGGTCATGGGCGAGTTGTAGTGGAGGCGCGACGTATCCCCATTATAGCAGCGTCCCACGGAAAACTCAAAAGCCGGGTCCCAAGAAACACCGCCGGTTGGGTCGACCCAGGTACGCATCCTGGGGGCGGTCGGTCCTCTCGGGACCTGGTCGGGGTACCCCCCACCCCTTCGTTGCCAACCACCTCGGGCTCTATGCCGAGGAGACCGGCCCCAGTGGCGAAGGGCTGGGGAACTTTCACAGGCATTTACCCATCTGGCTCTGATCAGCGCCCCATTCAACCTGGACCGGGCGCTTGGCGGTGGCGGAGGGTAGGCGAGGCTGAGCAAAACAGCGGCAACGGATTCAGCGGTGTGGGGGTGGCTACGGTAGGTGGCAAATCCAAATGTACGCCGTCTACAGGGTGTTAGGTACCCTTCCCGGTAGACACTATACCCGGACTGTCTTTGCGAAATACTCGGATGATCGCAACAGGCCAGTCAGATACGCTTTCCGTCCCACACTCCAGAATCTGAACTTCCCGTGCCCCGAAGACCCAGAACCCCAATTCCTCAAGATCCTCTATAGCCCGAGTAAGGGCGAAGGCTTGCCGCACGCGGTCACTCGGTTCATCAACCAGGTCTAAGTCCTGGATGTTCTGAAAAAAGTCTCCGACCGAACCCACCTCCTGCTCTGACCTAAGCTCATCACTATCTATATCAACGGCCATGGCGCCCTCTGAGAAGGCCAGAACTTGCTTTCCCGTCGTCACGCGGGTTAGATGCGGGATGTTCTGCTTTACTCTTTTAAGCTTGAGGGGTGCTGGCTTGTGGTTGGTCACGTCCCATAGAGTGGTGTAAGAGTACGTCATCCTGTTGATATCGTCTAGGCCGCTGCCTCTGCGAGTTCGGCTCTGGGTAGAGCTTCGTTGGAGGTGGTTACCTCCTGTGTCATGTATCGACGGCCGACGGCCCACTCGTCGTGCTGCTCAGCTAGGACGGCGCCGACCAGGCGACGGACAGATGGGCGGTTAGGGAAGATGCCCACCACATCGGTGCGGCGCCGTATCTCCTTGTTGAGACGCTCCAGGGGGTTGTTGGACCAGATCTTCTTCCAGTGGGCGACGGGGAAGCTGGAGAAGGCCAGGACGTCGGGTCCAGCCTCGTCCAGTCGAGAGGCGTCCTGTGGGAACGGGTCCTGGAGCTGAGCAATCACCCGCTCGAGTTGGGCATGCACCTCCTGAGGGGACGGCTGCTGGTAGATGGTGCGTACCATGGTGGCCACCCAGGGCTGAGCGCTCCTGGGGACCCGAGTGAGCAGGTTGGTCATGAAGTGGGTGCGGCACCGCTGCCAACTGGCCCCACCGAAGACAGTTGCGATGGCATCCCTGAGTCCCTGATGAGCGTCCGATACCACCAGTTCCACCCCGCCGAGGCCCCTGGCGACCAGTGAGCGCAGGAAGGCCAGCCAGAAGGCGCCGTCTTCACTGGTACCCACGTCCATCCCAATGATCTCCCGCTTGCCCTCGCCATTGACCGCCGTCGCCACCACCACGCTGACGTTGACGATCCTACCGGCCTCTCTGACCTTCTGGGTTAGTGCGTCCAGCCACAGGTAGGGGTATGATCCGCCGTCCAGCGGCCGACCCAGGAAGTCCTCCACCACCTCGTCCAGCTCGGAGCAGATACGGGACACCTGGCTCTTGGAGATACCCTCGCACCCCAGGGCCTTGACCAGGTCGTCCACCCGCCTTGTCGATACACCTTCCACATAGGCCTGCTGGATCACAGCCAGCAGAGCTCGCTCGCTGCGACGCCGTGGCTCCAGCAGGCTCGGGAAGTAGCTCCCCTCTCGAAGCTTCGGGATGTGCAGTTCCATAGTCCCTACCCGGGTATCCCACGCCCGGGACCGATACCCGTTGCGCTGGGTCACCCGCTCAGGGCTGCGTTCTCCATACTCAGCACCGGTCCTCGCAGACACCTCCGCATCCATGATCCCCTCTACCAGCACTCTCAGAGCCTCCCGTAGGAAGTCCACGTCACCGTCCATTCCCCCCTTGCGCAACAACTCCAGCAGGTCCATCCTTTCCTTGACCACCGTTGTCCTCCTTTCTCGAGCTTTCTTCTTTGCCCGCTAAGGATGACGCGGTGGTCTCTCTTACTCCAGACCCCCTCCTCTTCTTACACCACTTCCTGGGACTCTACTGTGCGAGGGTATCTCAAAGAGCCAAGTGTCGCGTATCTGCCAGGAGCTGGACGGGGTGGTGGAGAGCTTCCTGGGTCGGCCGCTGGACGGCGGATCATATCCCTACCTGTGGCTGGACGCACTAACCCAGAAGGTCAGAGAGGCCGGTAGGATAGTCAACGTCAGCGTGGTGGTGGCGACGGCGGTCAATAGCGAGGGCAAGCGTGAGATCGTTGGGATGGACGTGGGTACCAGTGAAGACGGCGCCTTCTGGCTGGCCTTCCTGCGCTCACTGGTCGCCAGGGGCCTCGGCGGGGTGGAACTGGTGGTATCGGACGCTCATCAGGGACTCAGGGATGCCATCGCAACTGTCTTCGGTGGGGCCAGTTGGCAGCGGTGCCGCACCCACTTCATGACCAACCTGCTCACTCGGGTCCCCAGGAGCGCTCAGCCCTGGGTGGCCACCATGGTACGCACCATCTACCAGCAGCCGTCCCCTCAGGAGGTGCATGCCCAACTCGAGCGGGTGATTGCTCAGCTCCAGGACCCGTTCCCACAGGACGCCTCTCGACTGGACGAGGCTGGACCCGACGTCCTGGCCTTCTCCAGCTTCCCCGTCGCCCACTGGAAGAAGATCTGGTCCAACAACCCCCTGCAGCGTCTCAACAAGGAGATACGGCGCCGCACCGATGTGGTGGGCATCTTCCCTAACCGCCCAGCTGTCCGTCGCCTGGTCGGCGCCGTCCTAGCTGAGCAGCACGACGAGTGGGCCGTCGGCCGTCGATACATGACACAGGAGGTAACCACCTCCAACGAAGCTCTACCCAGAGCCGAACTCGCAGAGGCAGCGGCCTAGACGATATCAACAGGATGACGTACTCTTACACCACTCTATGGGACGTGACCTCTTCCCTTCCAACCTAGCCCTTGAATTGGCAGCAACCCTGCGACTGGACGGCCATAGTGGATGGGCATAGACGGACAGTTCACTTATGTTGCGGTCAAGCCTCAAAACGGAGGCTTGACCGCCTCAACCAGTCTGTAGCTGGTCGGGGCGGGGAGGTTCGAACTCCCGACCTCCTGGTCCCAAACCAGGCGCGCTACCACTGCGCTACGCCCCGCGGTCTGCATCTGCTCGAAGAGTGTGGTACCCCCGGGGAGACTCGAACTCCCGCTTCTGGCTCCGGAGGCCAGCGCTCTATCCGCTGAGCTACGGGGGCGTGAGGATTCAAGAATAACACGGCATTGAGGCACGGCACAACGGGTGCGGACCTGGCCCATCACACCCTCTTTAGCCCTGCCTCCCATCGCAAGACCTGTTTCAGCGCTTGACCGTCGTGGCTCCCGCACCGTCCCTGACCCTGAGGGCGGCCCCCACGGCGTAGGCCAGTAGAGCAACGCCGGCGCTGAGCACCGCACCCATCTTGGCGGGTTCCTCAAAGGGGGAATCCTGGAACGCCCTTCCCGCCACGAAGAGCGCCACCGTGAGGCCCAGCCCTGCGATGAGCCCAGCCACGACGACGTGCTTCATTCCCATGCCCGAGGGCAGGGGAAACCCCACTTTTGCGCCCGCCCAGGAGAACAGCGATATCCCCAGCATCTTGCCGGCGATAAGGGAGGCGACCACTATCAGCGTCACCTGGTTGATGCTGCCGAAGGCAACCCCGGCGTTGGCGAAGGCGAAGAAGAACAGTCCCAGGTCGACGAACAGCTTGAGATCGTGCTCGAACCGCTCCAGGGTGCTACTCTCGTGGGACGTCGCCCGCGCTGGCGCCACCGTGTGTCCCCTGGGCCCGGGCAGGAAGGGCACGATGGCCACCAGCGTCAGCGCCGGCGCCACTGAGGCCTTCAGAAGCCCTATCCAGCTCAACGCTCCACCAACGGCCACGTAGGGAACCCAGGACCTCACCGACGCGCGCCGCATGGCGAAGGCCGCCAACATTCCCCCCAATACCAGCAGCAGCCATACGGGCTGGGCAGGATGATCGGGATCGGGATAGAAGACGGCTATGATGCCCAGGCCAATGGCGTCGTCGGCAACGGCCAGCAGCAGGAGGAAGTTGACCGCCGGGTGCCCCCTCCCAAAGACCAGGCGCGCGACCAGCCAGGCCAGGGCGATGTCCGTGGCCGTGGGGATACCCCATCCCTCGGCAACCTCGGAAAAGCTGTCCCCCCCACCATACAACACGTAGCTCAGCAGGAAGTAGAGGCCCGCCGGCCCCAGCACTCCACCCAGGGTGCCCAGCAGGGGATTCACGGCCTTCGTCATCGGGTTCAGTGCCCCTCCGGGCAGGACCGACTCGGTGATCTCCTTGGCGGCTATGCCGAAGAAGAAAACCATGAACATCTCGTTGATCAGGAAGTGGGCGGTGAGATCGTAGCCGAACACCGCGGCGCCCTCGCCGAACAGGTTGTACTCCACCAGATCCTCATAAAAGCCGTGGTCGATGTTAGCTACGACGAGCCCGGCTACGACGCCAACGATGAGGAGGATGGAGAACTCCTGTAAGACGTTGGTCAGCTGTCTGGCCTTCTTCAAGACACCTCCGGGGCCGGGCAGTCGTTATAGATATCGCGACACGCTACGTGGGGTGATTACTCTCGGGTGACCACCAGCCAAACCAGTCGCAGGAGAATCCAATGGCAGATTATACCACCACCCCTCTAATAGGCTCCGACCTGAAGTGACGGTTCCCACCATCCGACGGCCGACTTTTGAGGCAATCCGTCCACGCTTGACGGTGAAGGTGCGCCACCTTTAAGATTAAATCTGGGTGATGGCGCGGGCAAGGCGCCGAAGACCGAAACGCTCCAGGGGGTGCTGTCTATGGAGGGCTGGGCCGGTGTTGTCATGGCAGCGGGCAAGGGCACGCGGATGAAGTCACAGGTGGCTAAGGTACTCCACAAAGTCTGCGGGCGTGAGATGGTGATGTACCCGGTGGAGGCGCTCAGGGACGCCGGGGTCACGCGGACCGTGGTCGTAACGTCCCCGGAAAACGCCGAGGGAATAAGGGCGCTGCTGGGGGACTCGGTGGAGTACGCTTGCCAGGACCGGGCCATGGGGACAGGCCACGCCCTCCTCCAGGCAGGAGCCCTGCTTCGAGGCCGGGCGGACCACCTGCTGGTCCTGGGCGCCGACACCCCCTTGGCCCGCTCCGCAACGCTGGAGCATCTCTCCTCCCTTCACCGCTCCCGGGACAACCATGTGACCGTACTTTCGGCCATATCCGGCTACAGAGAGGGCATGGGCAGGGTCTTGAGGGACGACTCCCACAGGGTGATAGCCATCCGAGAGGCAGCGGACCTGGATGGAGAGGAGAACTCGACCCCAGAAATCAACGTGGGCGTCTACTGTTTCAAGGCGTCCTGGCTTTGGGATAACCTGGCACACATCGAGATGTCACCCGCAGGTGAACATTACCTCACCGCTCTCGTATCCACGGCGGCCTCCCAGGGCGCCAGCGTGGAGTCCCTTGCCCTGGAAGACCCCACGGAAGCTATCGGGATCAATGACCGGCTACAGCTGGCCCGGGCCGAGACTGCCATGCGCCATCGGATCAGAGAGCACTGGATGCGGGAGGGCGTGACCATCCTCGATCCCTCCTCCACCTTCCTGGATGCGGCGGTGGAGCTAGGGCCCGATACCGTGATCTACCCAAACACCATGGTGCTGGGCAGCTCAAAAATTGGGGCCGGCTGCGCTCTAGGCCCCAGCACGCTGATCCGGGACTCTGTGGTGGGGGACGGCTGTAAGGTAGTAGCCTCGTTCCTTGAGGAGGCCGCGCTGGAGGACTCGGTCGATATAGGCCCTTTCAGCCACCTCAGGTCCGGCGCCTATCTGGAAAGCGGCGTGCACATAGGCAACTTCTCCGAGATCAAGAACAGCCGGCTGGGAAGGGGAGTGGCTATGGGGCACTTCGGCTACGTGGGCGACGCCTCCATAGGGGCCAACGTGAACTTGGGGGCCGGAATGGTGACGTGCAACTACGACGGCGCAGCCAAACACAGGACGGTTGTGGAGGAGGGGGCCTTTATCGGCAGTGATACAATGCTTGTAGCACCCGTCACAGTAGGCGCCGGCGCATCCACCGGAGCGGGATCGGTGGTAACAAGGGACGTACCTCCGCATAGACTGGCGGTGGGTGTACCTGCTAAAATAAGGGACACGCGAAAGCGACGGGATTAGGATACACGGATACCACGACAGCCTCCTCGCCCCGACGGCTCGGAGCGGGGAGGACGGAAGGCCTTGGATACAAGCGGTTTAGCATCGAGCCTGTCCCTGGCCGGTTTCCTCACGGCCTTTGCCTACCTGAGCCTGGCGAAGGCCCGAGCCTCGCCAGAGCGAAGCCGGATTCGCTCTCCACAGCACCTCAGCCGACTACTCCTCACTCTCCAACTTCTGAAACTATCGGCGGTGGTGGCGGTCGTCCTGTCCACACAGGCCCTGCTGCTTAGCCAGAGCTCTCCCGGCCTGGGCCTCAACGCCCTGGTCGCCTTGGGCGCCCTGGCTTCTCTGGTGCTCATCGACAGGTCGGCGGCGCTCCTCTCCACCCGCCATCCCCTCCAAGTATCTTTCCTGACTTCCCCACTGGTGTGGGCCATTGCAGGCCTCCTCACGGTCTCCAGGGCGAGGGACACCGCGTCCGGGGCTCCGGGCAACAGCACCGAGAGGAACGGCGACACATCGGAGCATCTCGACCCCACCCCGCTGGTTTTCACCGAGGAGGGGCAGGTAACCCTGGACCCGCGGGAGCGCCTCATGATCCGCTCTATCATACGGCTGGATGAGTCGACCGCCAGGGAGGTAATGGTGCCCCGTGTCGACGTAATCGCCGTGTCTGCCGACACGCCCCTGACTGAAGTCGCCAACCGCATGCTGGAGTTAGGCCATAGCCGCCTTCCCGTATACGGTAAGACGATAGACGACGTCATCGGCGTGGTCTACTCCCGAGACCTCCTTCCCTTCCTGGCAAGAACTGAGGAGCACCCCTCCCTGGAGAAGATCATTCGGCCCGCCTTTTTCATACCCGAGTCCAAGCGCCTGGACGAGTTGCTCAGGGAGCTTCAGGAGAGGCGCGTCCAGATGGCCCTGGTGGTGGACGAGTATGGCGGCATAGAGGGGCTGGTCACCCTGGAAGACCTGATGGAAGAGATCGTTGGAGAGATAGAGGACGAGTTCTCCCGCACCGTTGAGCCCCAGGTTGTGCCTCTGGCCAACGGCGACATCATCGTCGATTCGAGGGTCACCCTCGATTACCTGTCGGACCTCTTCTCCAAACCCATCGAGCACGAAGACGTGGATACAGTAGGCGGGCTGGTGTTCAGCGCCCTGGGAAAGATGCCCCAAGTGGGAGACCAGGTAGTCCATGACGGCCTACGCATTGAGGTGGTCTCCCTCCTGGGCAGGAGAATCCGAAAGCTCAAGCTGAGCAAGACCGTTCCTTAAAGGGCTTCAGCGGCGCCTGCTACTTGGCCTCCGTAACGATCAAAGGCGTGCTGGCCACCACTGTCCCACGTCTGACCAGGGCCTGTACCGTATACAGGCCGGGGGCCACGCGGGCGGACAGGACGTTGGTCGCCAGGAAGGCACCGGCATCGTTGGCGAACCCGCCCTCAAGGATAAAGGACGTATCTCCGTCAATAATCAGCTTGAACAGGACTATCTCATTAAGCGCGAACCCACCCCCCGCCACCTCTAAAATACCTCCCACCTCGACCTGCAGGTTCAGCGGAGTTATTTCCACTACCGAAGTCTCTACCTGATTGGAGGGACCGGAACTGATCGAGGGCCCGGTGGCCGCCCAGGTTACGCCCGTTACCAAGATAACAACTGCAACGACGAGAGCAACGATAGAAAGCCTACGATTGAGAAATCGCCTCATCGGTCCTCCTTTAAACATCCTGCCTCAGGAGTCAAACTGTCCGTTCCGGACCCTTTACGATTGCCACACGACCCTGCCACGAGCAAGGTCACGCATAATCATATTAGTACGGTTTTCAGATGTCAAGGCCCCAGGGAAGGTTGTGTCCAGGACTTTTCAAATACGCCGCCTCCCCGGGTCCA
The DNA here is from genome assembly GCA_965247055.1 of Dehalococcoidia bacterium. Lineage (GTDB taxonomy): Bacteria > Chloroflexota > Dehalococcoidia > Lucifugimonadales > JAGWBF01 > CBDFGE01. The sequence continues at coordinate 27,447 of CBDFGE010000005.1, read as the reverse complement.
ACCAGGGGTACCTACCATCGGCACCTTGAAAAGCCCATATGGCTACTATATGCTGGTTGCGGAGGAGAGGTGGCCGAGAGGCTTAAGGCGCCGCTCTCGAAAAGCGGTATCCCTACCGGGATCGTGGGTTCGAATCCCACCCTCTCCGCCATGCGGAGAGGTGCTGGAGTGGTCGAACAGGCGCGCCTGGAAAGCGCGTAGGGGTCTCAAGCCTCTCGTGGGTTCGAATCCCACCCTCTCCGCCACTCCTCCCCAGCAGGACCTCCCCCGGGCCACAGCCGCCGGACCTGACGTGCTATCGGGTGCAGTACCCGATGGTATAATGCGGCCTCAACGCCTACTTCGCGTCATCTGCGTCATCCAGCGGTCCCCACGGCGTTGTTACGACTTCCGCCTTATGCTAGAATTTGGTAGTCATGGAAGATATCAAATTCTGGGTAGCCTTCAGCCGGGTGCCTAATATGGGCCCGGCCAGGACCCGACTTTTGGAACGCCATTTCGACTCCCTGGAGGACGCCTGGATCGGCTCCCTCGGGGAGCTTAAAGCGGCCGGTATCGACGACAGGACCGCCAGGGCTATCGTATCGCTGCGCAGCAGCATCTCCCCCGACGGAGAGATTGAAAACCTGAGCCGGGCGGGCGTCAGGGTCATGAACTGGCACGATATCTCCTACCCGCCCAGGCTAAAGGAGATCTATGACCCGCCGCCCGTCCTGTACCTGCTCGGCGACCTGCTTCCCGCGGACGAACGTTCCGTCGCCGTGGTGGGCACGCGTAAGGCCACTGCCTACGGGCGAGAAACGGCAGCCACCCTGGCCAGGGACCTGGCACGAAATGGGGTCACGGTCGTAAGCGGTCTGGCCAGGGGGATCGACTCGATAGCTCACCGGGCCGCCCTGGATGCGGGCGGCCGCACCATCGCCGTCTTCGGCAGCGGCCTCGACGTGGTATATCCATCGGAGCACGCCCGCCTGGCCCATGACATACAGGGGACCGGTGTGCTGGTCAGCGAGCACCCCCTGGGGACCAAGCCGAAGGCCGGCAACTTCCCCCTTCGCAACCGGGTGATAAGCGGCATGACCCTGGGGACCCTGGTAGTCGAGGCGCCCATGTATAGCGGCGCCCTGTTGACCGTGAAACACGCCCTGGAGCAGAACCGGGAGGTCTTCTGTGTCCCCGGGAGTATCTTCTCGCCGAACAGCGAGGGCACCAACTCCCTGATCCAGGACGGCGCGAAGCTGGTCACGAGCTACAAAGACATCCTGGAGGAGCTCAACCTCACGGTGGTCGCCCACCAGATCGAGATGAGAGCGATCCTCCAGCCCGAAGACGAGAACGAGGCGCTGCTCCTCGGCTGCGTTACCCATGAACCGGCACACATAGACGACATCCGCAGACAGACCCACCTTCCCATCAGCGCCGTGAGCAGCACCCTGGCCATGATGGAACTGAAGGGGATGATAAAGCAGGTCGGGGGCATGCACTACGTACGAATCAGGGAGGCGGTGGCCGAGTATGGCAGCTAGGCGCCCACGTAGCGACACGCGAAGCGGCGGGGTTGATTCCGGGAAGAGTGATGTCAAAAAAGGCCGGACCGCCACGGACCTGGTTGTGGTGGAGTCCCCCGCCAAGGCCAGGACGATCGAGAGGATGCTCGGGGGCAGTTTCGTTGTAAAGGCCTCCCAGGGCCATCTGCGCGACCTGCCCAAGGGCACCCTGGGCGTCGACATAGACAGCGGATTCAGCCCATCCTACACGGTGCTTAAAGACAAGCAGGCCGTCGTTCGGGAGCTGAAGGCGCTGGGAGAAAAGGCCTCCGCCATATATCTCGCCACCGACCCGGACCGGGAAGGAGAGGCCATCTCGTGGCATCTCGTCAAGGCTGCATCGTGGGACAAGGGTAAGGCACCCCTTCGGAGAGTCGTCTTCCACGAAATAACAGCCGAGGCCATAAAGGAGGCGTTCGCGCACCCTCGGGACATCGACATGCAGATGGTCAACGCCCAGCAGGCCCGCCGTATCCTGGACCGGCTGGTGGGCTACCAGATCAGCCCCCTCCTCTGGCGCAAAGTCCAGAGGGGCCTTTCGGCGGGCAGGGTCCAGTCGGTAGCCCTGCGAATGGTCGTAGACCGGGAGAGGGACATCGAGAAGTTTGTTCCCAAAGAGTCCTGGACCATAGAGGCACGGCTGCAGAAGCAGGGCAGCACAGCCGCCAAGAGAGGAGACCCCTTCGGCGCGCAGCTCCACTCCCTCAGGGGCCAAAAGGGTAAGATAGCTATTCCAGATGAGGCCACGGCTAGACGCATAGAAGGGCATCTTCAGGGTGCAGAATATGCCGTAGCCCAGGTGAAAAAGCGAGAGGCGAGACAGTCCCCCTCTCCCCCCTTCATTACCAGCACCCTTCAACAGGATGCAGGGCGGAAGCTCCGTTTCACGGCCAAGAGGACGATGGCCCTCGCTCAGCAGCTTTATGAAGGGCTGGCCATCGGCAGCGAGGGTTCGGTGGGTCTCATCACCTACATGCGAACCGATTCCACCAACGTCGCGGCCTCGGCCCTCAAGGAGGCCAGGGAGTACATCCTGACGAGCTTCGGCGCCGACTACCTCCCCAGTCAGCCTCGAATGTTCAGGAAGAAGGCCAAGGGCGCCCAGGAAGCCCATGAGGCTCTCCGGCCCACCTCCATCGCCCGGGAGCCCCAGGCACTGAAGCCCCACCTTACCGCGGACCAGTTCAGGCTGTACGACCTCATCTGGAGGCGGATGCTGGCCAGCCAGATGGCCGACGCCCGCTCCGATGCCACCACGTTGGACGTCGACGCCGGATGCAAGGGTGATTCGCAGGTGTACGTATTCAGGGCGACCGGCTCCGTCCTCAAGTTCCCAGGATTCCGCACTCTTTATCTGGAGAGCCGGGACGACACGGAAGAGGATGAGGGTAAGGGTCCCCTTCCCCAGCTCTCCCAGGGAGAGGACCTCGACTGCCTCAACGTCGAGCCACAGCAGCATTTTACCCAGCCTCCTCCCCGCTTCACGGAAGCGAGCCTTATCAAGGCGCTGGAGGAGAACGGCATTGGAAGGCCCAGCACCTACGCCCCCATCATCTCCACCATCATGGACCGGCAATACGTGACAAAACAGACCGGCAAGCTGGTGCCCACCACCCTGGGAAGCACGGTGTGCGACCTCCTGACCCAATTCTTCGCCAACATCATGGACGCCAGGTTCACCGCCAGAATGGAGGAAGAGCTGGACGAAGTAGCCAGGGGAGAGCGTGAGTGGGTACCAATGCTGACGGAGTTCTATGGCCCCTTTCAAGAGTCGCTGGCGCTGGCAGCCGAAGAGATGCCGAGGGTCAAGGTGGAGGAGGCCACCGAGGAGGTGTGTGAAAAGTGCGCGGGGGCCATGGTCATAAAGACAGGACGCTTTGGCAGGTTCATGGCATGCTCCAACTTCCCCACTTGCAAAAATACCAGGCGCATAGGTGCCGAAAATGCCCCGGCGGCCAACGGGGACCAACCGTCCCCGGCGGGGGCCGAGGAGACCACCGACGAAGTCTGCGAGAAATGCAGCAAGCCGATGGTCATAAAGACGGGACGCTTCGGCAAGTTCCTATCCTGCTCCAGCTTCCCAGACTGCAAGCACACCAAGCCCATACTTTCCAAGATAGGGGTCGCGTGTCCCAAGTGTGGAGCAGACCTGGTAGTCCGTAGGGGCCGGGCCAGGAGAAGGGTCTTCTACGGCTGCTCCCGCTACCCAGAGTGCGACTTTATCGACAACCGGCGCCCCATCGCGGAGCCTTGCCCAGAATGCGGTGGGCGCATGGTCCTATCCGGCCGCGACGGAGTAAGCTGTACCAGATGCTCGTGGAAGGGGGACGTTCCCAGCGACGAGTTGGTAACGGCGCAGTCGTAGGGAGAGACCTATTGTTACGACAGGGCCAGGAGGATATGGACGAACTGCTCCGGCGATTCAAGGAGTCCCTGCGAGGCCAGAGGGGCCGCTCCGAGAACACCGTCAGGGTATACGCCACCGACCTGAGGCCTTTCATAACCTTTATGAATAGCCAGAATCTGGACCCGAGGGGGCTGGACCGCCGGCAACTCCGCCGGTACCTGGCGTGGCTCTCCACCGACGCGAGAGGCCCGGCCGGAGGATACGCACGGGTCAGCGTGGCCCGTAAACTGGTCGTGCTTCGCTCGTTCTACCGGTTTCTTGTGCAATCAGGCTACATGCCCGCAAACCCCATACCCAAGGGCCGCACCTTCAGCATCAAAGTAGAAAGGCGGCTGCCTACATTTCTCGGCAGAGACGACGTGCAGCGGCTGCTGGAGAGCCCGGACATCTCCCAGCCCCTGGGTACCAGGGACAGGGCGATACTGGAGATTCTCTACGCCTCAGGGGTGCGGCTCTCGGAGATGCATGGACTGGACCTGGACAGCATCGACCTGGGGACCCGCGAGGTGCGGGTGCGGGGAAAAGGCTCCAAGGAGCGGGTCGTCCTGGTTGGGAAGGCCGCGGTGGAATCCCTCGCCCTTTACCTGGGCCACGGCAGGCCCCGGCTGGCCCAGGACGGCATCGAGGCGCTCTTCCTCAACCGGTATGGTGGGCGGCTCTCCCGGAGGAGCGTGGAGAAGATCGTGGCCCGGTACTCCATGATGGCCTCCACCCGCCCGGGAGTCCATCCCCATACCCTCCGCCACACCTTCGCCACCCACATCATGGAAGGGGGCGCCGACCTCAGGGTGGTCCAGGAGCTCCTCGGCCACTCCAGCCCGTCCACTACCCAGGTCTATACCCACGTGACCCAGAACGAGACACGGGCCGAGTACATGACAACTCATCCCCGGGCCCGGCTGGCGGAAGAGCCCCAGGCCGATGGCGGCGCCGGCGATGGCTAGATTCCTGGTAATCAACGGGCCGAACCTGAACTTTCTGGGAAAGCGCGACCCCGGTATCTACGGCGAGACGACACTGGAGGAAATCGGCGCTATGGTGTGCCGGAGGGCCCAGGCCCTGGGGGTTAAGGTCGAGTTCTTCCAGTCCAACAGCGAGGGCGCCATCGTAGACTTCATCCAGGAAAACTACGGCGAGGCGCAGGGCATAATCATCAACCCGGGAGCACTTACCCACTACGGCTACTCTCTGAGGGACGCCCTCCTCGACTGTCGTATGCCCTTCGTCGAGGTGCACCTCAGCAACATCCACGCCCGGGAGGCATGGCGCCGTCGCTCGGTGGTCGCCGACATAGCCAGAGGGCATATCTCCGGCCTTGGCTGGCGGGGGTACACATCGGCCCTGGAAGTTCTGGTGGCCCTGGAGGCAGAGGAGGGACCTAAATGAACCATCGGCTGCGCTGCCTGCGCGAAAAGCTGGAAGAGAAGGACCTGGACGCTATTCTTGTATCCGCTCCAGAGAACAGGAGATACCTCTCGGGCTTCACCGGCTCGGCAGGCTACCTGTCGGTGTCCAGGGACGATGCCGTCCTGGCCACCGACTTCCGCTATACCGAGCAGGCCGGGACCCAGTCACCCGATTTCAGGGTCATCAAGGCCCGTAGAGACTGGTCGTGGCTGCTGGAGCTGCTCAGGGGCTCCAGCTTCAAGAGGATCGGTTTCGAGAGCCACGAGATGACTGTCGCCACCTACAAGCAGCTTACCCAGGCGCTAAGAGACCTGCCCTCCGTCGAAAGGCCCACCCTTATGGCGACTACGGGCGTGGTAGAGTCCCTCAGGACCATAAAAGACCAGGACGAGCTGGCGATGATCCAGAAGGCTGTGGACGTGGCCGACGCTGCCATGAACGCGGTCTCCCCAGCGATACGGGCCGGCGATACGGAGCGGGAAGTGGCGAACCGGCTGGAGACGGCGATGCGGGACCTCGGGGCCGACTCTCCCAGCTTCGACACCATCGTGGCCGCGGGTCCCAACGGCGCCATGCCCCACCACAGGCCCACCGACAGGGCCATAGCAGCCGGGGAGCCCATCGTCATAGACATGGGGGCGAAGGTCCTCGGCTACTGCAGCGACATTACGCGCACCCTCTGCATCGGAGAACCCGACGAGACCTTCCGCAGGGTCTACGACATCGTGCTGGGCGCCCAGCTCACCGCCATAGCCACCGTCCAGGGCGGCATGACAGGGGGGGACGCCGACGACCTTTCAAGGATGGTGATCACGGAGGCGGGGTATGGCGAGAGCTTCGGCCATAGTCTGGGCCACGGCGTGGGACTGGCGGTGCACGAATACCCCAGCGTTGGTCCCAACTCCCAGCACTCTCTGCAGGAAGGGATGATCTTCACCGTAGAGCCCGGAATCTACCTCTCTGGTTGGGGCGGTGTCAGGATCGAGGACATGGTGCTTCTCGAGCAGGGAGGAGCCCGGACCCTCAGCCAGGCGCCCAAGTAGGCGCCCACCACAGGCACTACCAGCCACACCCCACCGAGGAGGCGTACATGACCATAAACTTTGGAGACCTGCGGAGGGGCATCGCCATCGAAGTGGACGGACAGCCCTACGAGGTCGTCGAGTACGAGAGACACAAAATGCAGCAGCGGGCGCCCGTCACTCGTTTGAAGCTGAGGAATCTGAAGGACGGGAAGATGATCGACCGGACTTTTCAGAACTATACCACCGAGTTCTCCCTGGCCCACGTGGAGGAGAGGCCCGCCCAGTTCCTCTACACCGACGGGCACTTTTACAACGTCATGGACATGGAGACCTACGACCAGTACCAGCTGACCAGAGAACAGATCGGGGACATGGTCAGCTACCTGAAGGAAGAGATGGTGGTGGATGTGATATTCTACAAAGAGCAGGTGATCAACGTACACCTGCCGATCTTCGTGGATCTGAAGGTGGCGGAGACAATCCCCGGGTTCAAGGGGGATACCGCTCAGGGCGGCACCAAGCCCGCAACTCTGGAGACCGGGCTAACCATACAGGTGCCCCTTTTCATTAGCGCCGGCGAGAAGGTCCGCGTCGACACCCGCAGCGGCCAGTACACCGAGAGGGCGTGATAGCTCCTTCGCGTCCCGTCTCCACAACGCCCTGACCACGGGTCCTTTGCAGCCCGGAGGGGCGCTTCCTCCCCCGAAGGCGGCAAGGGCGCCATAGAGTCGCCAGGCCCAGGCAAGCACTCCGCCGGTAGGAATGTTCCAACAAAAGAGGGGGTTGACGACCCGGAATGCCGGTCTACACCGTTAGCCAGATCACCCAGTACGTGAAGGAGTCCCTGGAGATGGACTCCTTGCTGGCCGATCTGTGGATAAGCGCGGAGGTATCCAATCTGCGGAGCGCCCCATCGGGCCACAGCTATTTCACCCTTAAGGACTCCCACAGCCAGCTACGCACAGTGATGTTCAAGGGTGGGCGGGGGTCGGAGCTCCTGTCCGAGGGCGGCCTAGTCATGGCCCACGGGCGCATCTCTTTTTACGTCGCCCGGGGCGACGTCCAGCTCGTCGCCGACCTGGTGATGCCCGAAGGCACGGGACCCCTGTTTCTCCAGCTGGAGAAACTGAAGATGCGGCTTGAGGAGGAGGGCCTCTTCGAGACCTCCCGCAAGAGGCCGCTCCCCCGGTTCCCCCGGGTGATCGGAGTGGTGACCTCTCCCACTGGGGCCGTGCTCCACGACATCCGCACGGTGCTGGGCCGCCGCTATCCCCTGGTGGAGGTGCTGCTGGCACCCGCCCAGGTCCAGGGAGAGGGGGCCGCCTCCCAGGTCGTCTCCGCGTTACACGGCCTCAACACAGATGGCCGGGCCGACGTCATAGTCCTGGCCAGAGGCGGCGGTTCCCTGGAAGAGCTGTGGCCCTTTAACCAGGAAGAGGTGGCCAGGGCTATCTACGCGAGCCGCATCCCCGTGGTCAGCGCGGTGGGCCACGAGAGGGACTTCACCATCGCCGACCTGGCGGCCGACCTGCGGGCTCCCACCCCTTCCGCCGCGGCGGAGATGGTGGTACCAGACATGGCGGTGCTGCTCCAGGACGTCCGCGGCTACAGGGAGAGTCTCCTGCGGGCCATGGCCCAACGGGTCTCCAGCGCCCATGGCGCCGTGGAGACCCGCAGCCACCGGCTCAGGAGCCGGGCGCCGGATATAGATACGCTGCGCCGCCGGGTCGACGACCTGGCCATTGTGACCTCCAGGGCCACGGCCAGGGCGCTGGCCGTCAAGCGTGACCGCGTCGGAGGCCTGGAGATGCGCCTCCGGGCCCTGAACCCCAGGGCCATCCTGAATCGGGGGTATGCCGTACTCCAGAAGCAGCCCGCCGGGCAGCCCGTCTCCAGGGTGGGGCAGGTGAGGTCCGGAGAAGAGCTGAAAGTGACGGTCAGCGACGGCTCTTTCCCCGCCACCGTGGACGGCCGTTCAAGGCCCCACCCCAAGAAGCAGCCGGTCCGGGCCGGGGCACCGCTGCTCTAACGTCTCGTTAATCAGGGTGCGCGCGTACCGAGCGCGGCACGGCATGTCTCTTACAGTCCATACGATCCACCGGGAGAAGGGACGATGGGAACCCTGGAGCCCTCGGATAGAAGCGGGACCGCGCTCTCCTTTGAGGAAGCGCTGGACCGCCTGAGCCAGACGGTGGAAGCCCTGGAGTCCGGCGGCCTCACTCTGGAGAAGGCCACCGGGCTGTACGAGGAGGGGATGCAGCTCGTCCAGCTGTGCAACCAGCTCCTCACCCGCGCGGAGCTAAAGATAACGCAGCTCAAGGACGTTTACTCCGAGTACCTGTCCCAGCAGCCACTCGAGGAGGAGGAGGAGGAGGGTGCGTAAGGTAGACCTGCACATGCACACCCATTTCTCCCACGATTCGGGCGCGCCGCCCAGGTCCGTGGTGGAGCGGTGCCTCAAGACCGGCCTCGACTGCATCGCCGTTACCGACCACAACACCATCCGGGGGGCGCTGGAGGTCCGGGACATCGCCCCCTTCCAGGTAATCATCGGGGAAGAGATAAAGAGCTCGGCGGGGGACATCATCGGCCTCTTCCTGACCCGGGAGGTGCCCCGGGGTCTTTCACCCCTGGAGACGGTGGAGGCCATAAAGGTCCAGGGCGGGCTGGTCATGGTGCCTCACCCCTTCGACCGGTTCCGCCCCTCGGCGATAAAGTACGCTGCCCTTCAGCAGATACTACCCTACGTGGACATCCTGGAGGCGTTTAACGCCCACGACCTCCTCATGCGGGACAACCAGAGGGCCGCGGCCTTCTGCAGCGAGTACCACCTGGTGGCAGCCGCCGTGAGCGACGCCCACACGCCCCTGGAGCTGGGACGGACCTTTATGGAGGTCCCGGACTCCGACGCCACCCCCCAGGCGTTCAAGGACGCCCTGGCCCGGGCCACACTGGTCACGAAAAGGGCCAACCAGGTGCTGCGTCTCACCACAGTCTACGTCAAGCTCAAGAGGATGTTCCGCTAAATATGCTCAGCATCGGATGGTTCTCCACCGGCAGGGGTGAGGGATCGCTGGGACTCCTGAAGTTCGTACAGGAACGTATCCTCAGGGGCGAGATAGACGCCCGCATACAGTTCGTGTTCAGCAACCGGGAGCCGGGCGAAGGCGAGGGCAGCGACCGCTTCTTCCAGCAGGCCCGCACCTACGACCTCCCCGTGGTCAACTTCTCCTCTCAGAAGTTCCGCAGGACGCTGGGGAAAAACTTCGCCACCCACCGCGCGGAGTACGACCGGGAGGTGATGGCCCGGCTTAGGGACTTCAACCCCGACGTCTGCGTCCTGGCGGGGTACATGCTCATCGTCGGCTCCGAGATGTGCCGCCACTACACCATGCTGAACCTCCACCCGGCCCTTCCCACGGGCCCCACCGGCACCTGGCAGGAGGTCGTCTGGAGCCTCATAGAGTCCAGGGCGGAGGCGACCGGCGCCATGGTCCACCTGGTAACCGAGGAGGTGGACAGGGGACCGGTGGTAACCTACTTCACCCTGCCCCTCGCCGGCGGCACCTTCCAGACCGCATGGGAGGAGGTCAAAGGGACACCTCTGGACCAGCTTAAGGCGGCCCACGGTGAGGACTTCACATTGTTCCGTCTCATACGGCAGGAAGAGTACAGACGCGAGCCCTACCTGCTGGCGGCCACTCTGGACGCCCTGGCAAGGGGCGCCGTCGGGGTCTCGGAGCGGCGCATAGTCGGGCCGGATGGCGAGCCGGTCGAGGGGCTGTGCCTGGACGGGGAGATAGCCAGGTCCCTCGCCTAGGGCCTGATCTAAGGCGGGGCCGGCTCGATGGGGCCGACGAGGGTGCCGAAGTGCGCGCCGATCTCCGCCAGGTCCCGCACGTCCACCCTGCCGTCCCGGTTCACATCCGCCCTGTCGTCCCGGTTCACATCCGCCCTGTCGTCCGAGGGAGGAGAGGTGCCCAGGGCGGCGGTGACGATCAGCAGGTCGGCCCCGTCCACTTTTCCGTCCCCGTTGAGGTCGCGGACGATGGGCTCGGGGGGCACCGCAGCGGGCACGGCCGCCCCCGGCCAGAAGCCGCCCAGCAGCACATAGCCTCCGCCCCTCTGCTCGCCGGCGGCATCGTGCTGGCCGATGGTGCCGCCGAGGGCGTACCGCCCACCGGAGCTGTCTCCTCCGCCGCCGTCCATGTTGAACCAGGACAGGCCGTACCGGGACGGCACCGGTGGCGGCTCGCCAGGGCCCGCAGCCCCAGCCCAAAAGCCGCCAAACAGGCCGTGACCGCCGCCGGTGAGCTCCCCGCCAGCGTCGTGCTGGCCGATGGTCCCGCCCAGTCCGTACCGGCCCCCTGAGCTGGCTCCTCCTCCGCCGTCCACGCTGGACCAGGACAGGCCGTATTGGGAAGGAGCCGGTGGAGGTGGCGGCTCACCAGGGCCCGACTCCACCGCCCGGAAGCCGCCCACCAGCCCGTGACTCCCTCCGGTGGCCTCTTCCCCGGCGTCGGGCTGGCCGATGGTGCCGCCCAGGGCGTACCGGCCGCCGAAGCTATCGCCCCCGCCGCCGGCAGCTACATATGTTCGTCTACGCGCCATTCCTATCGCCTAACTCCATTTCCTGTGACCTTGCCTGGGCCCGGTCCCACCAACCTTCTGCTACTGTTCCACGACCGCCTGGGGCCTGAAGACCAGCGTCTCCTCCAGGACGGCCGTCGAGTCGGCTTGAACCGCGGGCGGCTGGTAGGAGATGGGCACGATGTCCCGGAACTGGATGGTTTTCAAGAGAACCCTATCGCGATCCTCAAGCTCGAGGGTTGCCGTACCGGTGGGCGTACGGCCCCCGGTCCAGTCGTTGAGCCACTGCATCATCTCGAAGCGGGTGGGACTACCCAGCAGGGCGCCCACCAGCTCCACGTCGGTGACCTTCTCGACGACCTTTCCACTCTCGTTGGTCTCGAAAGCGCGGGCCCCTCCCTCGATAGAGGTCCAGTCCCCGCCGGCCGGCACCCCGCCCTGGAGGAGGGCAAACACGAAGCCGGCTATGATCACGCCCGGCTGAAGCGCCGCAGGCGAGAGCCCAGCGACAACCCTTGACCCCGGGCCTAGTGGGGAGGGGCTCTCCCTGGGAACGTTGACCATGGCCCCCGGCTCCACCGTCTGGACCCGCTCGCCGCTAATCCCTTCTAACTCGAGCCGGAAGGTGTTGGCGGTCAGTTGCTGCAGGGACCCAGTGCCAGAGTACTCGCACCGTTGGACGGAGAGCTCCACCACCTCCAAGGGAAGCGGGACGGAGATGTTATCGAAATCGATGAAGCCGTACCGCACGGGCACGAAGCCGAAGCAGTCGACGCGCCGCACCTCCAGGCCCTCCCGATCAAGGTAGACGAGAGACACGACGTCCGTGGGTTGGGCCGTGCGCCCACCTAAGGCGAACTCGTCGACCAGGCCCTTCAGGCTGGTGTCCGTCGGATCGAACGTCCTGACAATCCGCCAGTACTACGAGTCCAGGGCGGCTTGCGGTGGGGAGAATATACCCCACAAACTCCCAAAAGTCAATGTCGCTCTTCTTCGTGATGACCGAGTCCGTCGGCAAAACTGGGACAGATGCCCGAAAATCGTCGGGCCGATACGCTATCAGTCAAGTTGGGCGCTGCGGCATCCCGCCTCTGCAAGCCGTCCTCTATCCTTTACCCGGCCTCTTGATGTATATGGTACCATGTGCTCTGACGTTCCCCCACGGAGTCCACCATGCTAAAGCCCACGGAGCCCCCTCGGTACCCGACAGGCCGACCCGTCATCCACGGCACCCACGGGATCGTGTCGGCGGGGCACCACCTGACGGCACTTTCGGGGATGCGCATGCTCCTCGCCGGGGGGAACGCCTTCGACGCCGCGGTGGCGGCCGGGTTCACCGCCAACGTCGTCGAGCCCACCGCGTCCTTCTCCCTGGGTGCCGAGGGCTCCTTCCTGCTCTACCACGCCGCCAGCGGGAAGCTGTGGGCGCTCAGCGGCCAGGGGACGGCCGGCGGACGGGCCACCGTGGACTTCTTCAGAGAGCGAGGCCTGGACAGCATCCCCACCGGCCCCGGCCCCAACGCGGAGCTGTCCCTGACGGTGCCCGGCGTGGTGGACGCGTACATACTAATGCTGGAGACATACGGCACCAGGACCCTAGGCGAGGTGATGGCGCCCGCCATCGAGTACGCCCAGCGTGGCTTCCCCATGTACGAGTTCATGTATCGCACCCTCCAGGGCTCCCGCATGAGGGAGCAGTTCAAGCTTTATCCTCCGGGGGGACTCGACGTCTTCTACCCGGGAGGAGCCGTTCCCGAGCTGGGGCAGATCATGGTGCAGCCCCAGATGGCGGCGACCCTGGGCCGGCTAGTGGAGGCCGAGGTGGCCGCCTCGGGCAGCCGGGTCTCCGGCATACGGGCGGCACGGGAGATGTTCTACCAGGGAGACATCGCCCGGACGATTATCCGTAGCTGCGAGCAGCTTGGCGCCCTGCTGAGCCTCGACGACATGGCCGGCTACCGCGCCGGGCTGGAGGAGCCGCTGCGCACCAGCTACCAGGGCTACGAGGTGTGCGGCCAACCAACCTGGACCCAGGCGGCGGTGCTGCTTCAGGCGCTGAACATCCTGGAGCAGTTCGACTTGGCCGCCATGGGCCACAACTCGGCCCGATATGTCCACACACTGACCGAGGCGCTGAAGCTGGCCTTCGCCGACCGGGAGAGATACTACGGAGACCCCCGCCTCTCCACAATACCCATAGACGGGCTACTGTCGAAAGCCTATGCCGCCACCCGCGCGCCGCTCATACGTCCCGACAGGGCCTTCTCAGAGCTGCCCGAGCCCGGCGCCCCGTGGCCCCTCTCCAGGGAGACCCCTCCCACCACACAGGTTGTTCCAGTGGCCGGCACGCCGGCGCCGGGGGACGGGGGTGCCCGGGACGACGGCGGCACCACCCACCTTTCCATCGTGGACAGGGAGGGGAACATGGTCTGCGCCACCCTTAGCGGCGGCAACCCGGCCAAATCCGTCTTCATGCCGGAGCTGGGTTTCTGCCTGAGCACCCGGAGCGAGATGTTTTGCCTCGAGGACGGCCATCCCAACGGACTGGAGCCCGGCAAGAGGCCGCGCACCACCCTGGTGAACTACATGGTCTGTAGGGACGGCCAGCCAGTCATGACCATCGGCTGCCCCGGCGGCGACAGCCAGACCCAGTCCGACCTTCAGCTTCTGCTGAACGTGCTGGCCTTCGGCATGGACCCCCAGCACGCTGTGGAGGCGCCCCGGTTCTCCTCCCAGACCCTTGTCAACTCCTTCTTCCCCCATGCCTATCTACCAGGGCGGCTGAACGTGGAGGCCGGCATACCCGAGGACGTCCGTGCGACTCTGGGGGACCTGGGGCACGAGGTGGTGGTGGTCGAGGTAGCCCATACCGGAGGGGGCTCCGGCGCCATCGTGACGCAGCGCGACCCTCTGACCGGGGTCCTGAGCGCGGGCGCCGACCCCCGCAGGGCCAGCTACGCCATAGGCTGGTGACTGAGCCCGACTTTGTCCGGCACGCCCATTCGGTCTGCACCCCTAAACAATCGAAGAGCGCCCCCAAGCCAGGTCCCCATATCCGAACGAGGCGCGATGTTGACTACAAGGGCTGACGGGAGTTATGCTGATGCTGGCCGCCGCCGCAAGCAAGGAAGCGTACCGCTCCTTCGTCAGTGCCTGCCTCAACGAACAGACCATGGCAAAGGGGGCTACCATGGACGTGGAGAGAATCAGGCTGGACCCTAAAGAGACCGCCCTTATCATGGTGGACATGCAGAACGACTTCTGCCACCCGGAGGGGTTTTACGCCAAGCATCGGGACCGGATGACGTCCATCGGGCTCGACCCCGACCTGGTGGCCGCCCGCATAGGCTCCATGGACGAGCTGCTGCGGGCGGCCCGAAAGTCCGGCCTGTTCATTGTCCACACCCAGCTCGTCCGCGAACCCGACCCCTTTAACAGGGTACAGACCCTCCACAGGGTGGTCCCGCGGACGTACAGGGCGTACAAGGACGCCCCGGGCCCGCCACTCCTGGCGCCCGCGCCGATAAAATAAGTGAGTTTTTAGGAGGCGGAAAACAATGAATGTCATCTGGATCACTGCGGACACCGTTCGCCAGGACCATGTTGGAGCATATGGAAACAAGGTTATACACACTCCAGCCCTCGATGCCCTGGCGGCCAAGTCTGTCCGGTTCGATAGGTATTACGCTGCAGCATTTCCCACCATGCCGGCTCGGGCCGATCACCACACAGGCCGCTGGACCATGTCGTTTATGGGGTGGGGACCGCTGCCGGAAGATCAGGTAACCCTGGCTCAGGTACTGCGCGAAAAAGGCGTCAGGACAGCCGCGGCGGTCGACACCCCCTTCTACACGCGCGGAGGGATGAACTTTGACCGGGGATTCCAAGCCTTCTTGATGCACTCAGGTCAGCCAAATAGCCGACGTGAACGTATCCCTGGGCACGAGTCGTTGGACGTGCGCGCCGACTGGCGATATGAGGCGGACCGCTGCGCCCCTCAAACCTTCACTCTCGCCATGAACTGGCTGGAGCGCCACTACAAGGAAGATTTCTTCCTCTATGTAGACACATGGGACCCCCACGAGCCTTGGGATGCCCCCGCATACTACACAGAACTGTACTATCCCGGCTATGACGGCGAAATAATAGACCCCGTTTATGGCTACTGGAAGGACGTTCCAGGCTTCACAGAGGAGAAGTTAAAAAAATCCCATGCTACCTACTGTGGGGAGCTCACAATGGTCGACACCTGGATAGGGCACCTCCTGAGGAAAGTCGAGAACATGGGCCTGATGGAAAACACCGTCATAATCTTCACTACTGACCACGGGTTCTACTTCGGCGAGCATGGAGGACTTTTCGGGAAGATGTTCATAGCCGACTGGAAACCTCTGGATTGGATGCAGGAGGGCGCAGCCTGGGGCCCCAATCCTCTCTACCAAGAAAATATCCTGCTCCCACTACTGATCCATGTCCCGGGAATCCCGGCTAGGGTTTGCGGCCAGCTAGCATCCGCTGTGGATGTCATGCCTACGGTTCTGGATATTTTGGGCCACGATATACCCCCCTTCGTCGAGGGCATCTCCTTGTTGCCAAAGATGCGGGACACTTCGCTGCCGGGCCGAGAGTTTGTCGTTAGCGGCGAGCCATTTACCAACCCTGGCGATCCCGTCCGATACGTTGACAATATCCTGCGACGACGGGGACCGTTCTCCACCGTTACGATAACTGCAGGGGAATGGTCGTTCCTGTACAGTGCCGACACAGATCAATCCGAGTTGTATAACCTGCAATCGGACCCTCGACAGGCGCAAAACGTTATCTCCCAGCGGCCAGAAGTAGCCAAAGAGATTCATCAATATCTGGTGAAGTTTATGCGGGATACTAACATTCCGCCCCATATGCTAAAGTCCCGTCTCGAGCTGCGGCTTTAGAAGAGGACCCAAATCTGTACAAGCCCCTCTAGCAGGCTGATGAAAAACCCTCTTCGTCCATCCCCTTGCCCCTTCCTGGCCAGGAAGGGGGTGAAATTGTATCTGGGAGACACCCCCAGACCCCTGCCAAAGGGGCTCCGCCCCTCTGGACTCCCCTTTTTTCAGCACCCTGCTAGAAAGCAGAGCACCAGTAAGGAGGGACCGGTGACTGATCTGGGAGTAGTGCTACGAAGCTGGCTGCCCGTTCAGCTGTCGGTGGAGCTGGCCCAAGAGGCGGAGCGGAAGGGATTCCATAGCGTCTGGGTAACCGAGACCATGGACTCCAAGGACGCCTACACTCAGATGGCGGCCATCGCCATGAAGACCCAGCGCATCCGGGTGGGCTCGGGCATTACCCCCATCTACACCCGGACGCCGGTGATGGCGGCGATGGCGATGATGGCCGTGGCAGAGCTCTCGGGAGAGCGGGCTATCTTCGGCCTGGGCACGGGCCATGCCCACGGCATCGAGGGCGGACACGGCCTCAAGCTGGGCCGCCCCCTTACCACCATGCGGGAGTACGCAGAGATAGTGCGCCTGGTGACTCAGAAGCGGGATTTCAGCTATCGCGGCGAGGTATACAATATTCCCCACTACGTGGGCACCTCCCGCAAATACTTCGAGCCCCGTCCCTTCCACATCCCCATCTTCATCGCCGGGCTCCGCCCCAAGATGCGGCGTCTGGCCGGGGAGCTGGCCGACGGCGTCCTGATGAACCTGGCAACCCCTCAGTTCATCCGGAGAGGGGCCGAGACGGTCAGGGAGGGGGCTCTGGCGGCGGGTCGCGATCCGGACACGGTCACCATCGCCTCTTTCGTGGCCACTTCTGTTTCCGGCGACGAGGACGCGGGGGCCCAGGCGGTGCGCCTCGCGGTGGCGAACTTCGCAGCTCGAATGCCCTTCTACAGGCGCATGCTTCGGGAGCACGGGTACGCCAGAGAGATGGATACCATCGTAGCAGAGGCGGAGCGTCGCGATGTGGCCGCGGCCGCCGCCAAATTCCCCGACGAGATGGTGCGCTCCCTCGGAGTGTTCGGTCCGCCCCAACGGGCCCGCCAGGCCCTCGTACCCTTCGAGGACACGGGCGCGGACCTCCTGGTGCTCATGCCATACCTGCCCCGGGGAGTTGAACCGGGACAGGCAATCGGCGACATGATTAGCGCGTTTGCCAGGACCGGGTCCAGCACCAGTCCGGCTTAGCGCAGCCCCAGCCGCGACCCCAACCATACGGACGGCGGTAGCCCACGTCAAGGAGGACTCAATGGCCCGCTACCGGTTTATCGACTGCGACTCCCACGTGTTCGAGCCGGGGGACCTGCGGGACCCGAAGGCGGCCGTCTTGGAGGTGCGGCGATGTCCGGGACCCCGCGGACAGCTCGCACAGCACTGTGTGGAACCCGACGGAGGTAACGGCTACAGTAAGGGGGAGGCATGAGGCGCCGCCGTGACGGCGGCCGCACAGGCTACGCGGACCGCTTCAGCTCCATTGGCAGCTCCACCAGATCCCCAGAGGCCGTCAACAAAGTGGGCGGGACCTGCCGCCGGATCGTATCGGCATCCACGACGCACCTCTCCACGCCTTTCAGGGAAGGGAGCTCATACATGACTTCCAGCAAGGTCTCCTCGATAATGCTTCGCAGTCCCCTGGCTCCGGTCTTACGCGTTATGGCCTCGGACGCGGCCGCCTCCAGGGCCTTCGGAGTGAGGACGAGCTCCACATGGTCCATGCTAAACAGAAGCTGGTACTGCTTAACGATGGCATTCTTGGGCTCCGTGAGCACCTTTATCAGAGCGGCCTCATCCAGGACATCCAGGTACGCCCCTACGGGGAGACGCCCCACCAGCTCTGGGATAAATCCATACTGAAGAAGGTCCTCGGGAATCAGGTAGCCCAGGGGGTTCCCTCCGTTCGGTCCTCCCTGGCCATTCTCCTCCGGACCCCAGGAAGACCTGGACTTGAAGCCCAGACGGCTGGTACCCCTGGCTAGACGTTGCTCAACGATAGCCTCCAGCCCATCGAAGGCGCCACCACAGATGAAAAGGACATCGTGGGTCTTGATCTGAAGGAACTCCTGATAGGGATGCTTTCGGCCCCCCTGGGGCGGCACGTTGGCGACGCAACCCTCCACGATCTTCAGCAGCTCCTGCTGCACTCCTTCGCCCGACACGTCCCTGGTGATGGACCGGTTGGGGCCTTCCTTCCTGGCTAACTTATCTATTTCGTCTATGTAGATTATGCCGTGTTCCGCGCTGGGTATGTCCCAATCGGCCGCCTGAATCAGCCTCAGCAGAATGTTCTCTACGTCCTCCCCGACATAGCCCGACTCCGTAAGGGAGGTGGCGTCGGCAATGGCGAAGGGGACTTCGAGGATCCTTGCCAGCGTCTGGGCCAGGAGGGTCTTGCCGGACCCGGATGGGCCCATCACGAGGACGTTTGTCTTCTGTATTTCGACGTCGCTCTGCCGGCTGCCGTTCCAGACCCTCTTGTAGTGGTTATATACGGCGACGCTGAGGGTCTTCTTGGCACGGCTTTGGCCAACGACGTAGTTCTCCAGGGACTCGAATATCCCCCTTGGAACAGGCAGCTTGCGCTGCTTGGGGCCAGCCTGCTTAGTAGCGGGCGGGGAGTTCTGGTCTATGACCTGTTTACAGGCCCTGATACACTCGTAGCAAATGAAAACCCTCCCGGGGCCAGCCACCAGGCGGTTCGACTCCGTCTCGCCTTTTCTACAGAAGGAACACAGGTAAACCCTGGAGCTACCCCTGGTAGTGGGCACCGCCTATCTCCCCTCCCGACACACGCTATCTCATGAACCTTCCGGGGAGGGCTGGGAGTCGCCGTTCTTCTTGGCGCCCAGCACCTCTGAACCTTCGGGGGAGGGCTGGGAGTCGCCGTTCTCCTTAGCGCCCAGCACCTCGTCGATAATACCATATCGCAGTGCCTGGTCCGCCGGGAGGTAGTAGTCCCGGTCCGTATCGCGCGCTATCTTGTCATACGTCTGCCCGGTGCGCTCGGAGAGGAGAGACCGGATCGTGTCCTGCATCCTCAAGATCTCCCGGGCCGCTATCTCTATATCCGATGCCTGCCCCTGGGCACCACCCATAGGCTGGTGCATGTGAATGGTGGCGTTTGGCAGGGCGTACCTCTTCCCAGTCTGGCCGCCCGTGAGAAGCACCGTGGCCATACTGGCCGCCATGCCCACACAGATAGTCGACACGTGGGGACGCACCAACTGCATGGTGTCGTAGATAGCCAGCCCCGCGCTGATGACGCCGCCCGGGCTGTTTATGTACAGGCTGATGTCCCGCTCCGGATCTTCCCTTTCCAGAAAGAGGAGCTGGGCGATTATGACGTTGGCCACCTGGTCCATTATAGGTGTGCCGAGGAAAACGATCCGCTCCTTAAGCAACAGGGAGTAGATGTCGAAGGCCCTCTCCCCTCTAGGACCGGTCTCTATCACCATCGGTATGATGTTGTACGGGTTAACTGTCACTGGGGTCGACTCCTTCCTCATGGGCCCGCCCAGCCGGGGCTGCCCCAGCGTACCGGGCCGAATCCGCCTCGTCACCCTCTCCTGGAGGGTCCTCTGGGTCAGTGTCAGACGACGGTCCCTCGCCCGCCAGAGCCTCCTTGTCCACCCCATCCACTCGTTCACCCCGGGCTATCTGCGCAAGGCACTCCAGGACCTTTCTGGTCAATATGGCGTTACCGATAGAGCTTCTGCCGCTGTCCGAGGACAGGGCCTGGCGAAGGGAGGCGGCGGACTCAGAAGAGCCCGGCGCCAGGCTATCCAGCTCGAGCTCAACCTCCTCGGGGGAGACCTCGATGTTCTCCTCTTGGGCCAGCTTTCTCATGATCAAGACGCGGGTGAGCCGTTCCTGTGCCGGGGGCCTCAGATCGCCCCGCAACTCATCCTCGGTCTTCCCGACTCTCTGGAGGTAGGCATCCACGTCCTCGCGATGTCCTTGCCTGGCCCGCGCCTGCTCCTCCATCATGTGGTCGATCTCCCGGTTGGTGGTCAGGTCGGACACCTCAACGGAAGCGCCACTGATCACAGCCTCCAGACTCCGCTCCTGGAACGCCCGTTCCGCCGTTCTCTTGGCCCGCTCGGTCAGGTCCTCCAACACGCTGGCCCGCAACGCCTCAAGGCTCTCATAGCCCTCGCCCGCGCCCTTGGCGAACTCGTCATCAAGCTCCGGTAGAATCTTCTCTTTGATCTCCAGCACCTTGACGGCGAACCTGCACTCCTTGCCGGCGATGGTGGCGTCCTGATAGTCCTCCGGCACCTGGAGGGTGAACTCCTTCGGCTCACCCTTGCTCATGCCTTCCAGGTAGAGCGAGAAGCCGGGGAAGGGGAAGGGATTGTCCTGGGCAGGTATGAAATCGACGCCCTTGTCATCGGCCACTTTCTCCCCTGAGATGGCTCCATCCACGTCCAGTGTGAGCAGGTCGCCAAACTTCGCCGGCCTCTCCGCTGGCTGCCAGGGGCTCGAATCGAGCCGTATCCGGTCTATGACCAGGTCTACCCCTTCCTGGCTCACCTCGGCGGTCTCGGGCTCCAACCGGAGACTACGGAAATCGCCTAACTCCACGATGGGCTCGAGGGGAACGGTGGCCTTGAAGGACAGCGGATCAACCTCACCCATCTCCACTTCGGGCTCGCCAAAGATTGCCAGGTTCTCTTCCAGTATGGCCCTGTCCACAGATTCCTGGAGTATGAAATCGAGGCCTTCCCGGACCAAGGCCTCCCTGCCAAGATGGTTCTCAACGATAATCCTGGGGGCCTTACCCCGGCGAAAGCCCGGTATCTGGACCCTGTTGACCACCCGCTTGTACGACCTGTCCAGGTAGGGGTCCAGGTCCGCGGATTCGAGCTCTACCTTCAGGACGACCTCCAGAGGAGAGGTCTCCTCCCTGGTGATCTTCAACTACCTCTTCTCCCCCCAAGGCTGGCCTACGGGCATTATATCACAACGCCCACATTGTGAAAAGTTTCTCGCGCTGTGCCTGGGGCTCCCCATTCGTATCCACGGACGCCGCCGACTGCCTGCTTTCCGTCAAAGGCAGCCGCCCGCCCTACTCCAGGACCCTCAAGTGCAGCTCCCGCAGCTGCTTCTCGCTGACCGGAGAGGGAGCACCGAACAGCAGGTCGGCGCCGGTCTGGGTCTTTGGAAAGGCGATGACGTCCCTGATGGAAGGGGAGCCGGTGAGAATCGCCACCAGACGATCGATCCCTGGAGCAATCCCGCCATGGGGCGGGGCTCCGTACTCCAGGGCCTCCAGAAGGTGGCCGAATCGCTCTCGGACCTCCTCGGGGTCGTGGCCGAGGATCTGAAAGATCCTCTCCTGTAGCCCCCGCCGGTGGATCCGAATGCTGCCACTGGCGAGCTCAGCCCCGTTACACACCAGGTCGTAAGCCTTGGACTTGATCGCCCCTATACGCTGGCCGCTTTCCTCCCCGGACCCACCGGGGGATAGGTCGCCATAGAGCATCTCCATATCCTCGTCCCTGGGCGAGGTGAAGGGATGGTGGGAAGAGTCCCAGCGGCCCTCCTCACCATGCCACTCGAACAGAGGGAAGTCTACCACGAAGGCGAAGCACAAGGTGTCGGGATCGGCGAGCCCCAGCCGGCGCCCCATCTCGTTGCGAAGGGCGCTCAAGGGAGGGCCTATCTCCCGAGGGGCACCGGCCATGAGCAGGACCAGGTCCCCGGGGGCGGCTCCCATGCGACCGGCCAGCTCCCGCACCAGCGGCGGAGTCATTCTGAGACCCTGCGCAAACTGGAGGTCCTCCTCGGACAGCAGTTCCAGGGAACTCCCTGCGCCGATGCGTATGTGGCTGAGTCCCCTGGCGCCGGCGTCGCGGGCGAACTGCTCCAGCTCCCGGAGCATCATGCCGCTGTAGGCTGCCTGGCCGGAGACAACAAACCCTTTCACAACCCCGCCCTGCTGGGCCGCTCTCTGGAAAACCCTGAAGTCGGTCTTCAGGGCTATATCCGTAACGTCTGCCATCTCCATGCCGAAGCGCAGGTCGGGCTTGTCCGTGCCGTATCGAGACATGGCCACGTCGAAGGGGATGCGCGGGAAAGGTTTGATGAGCCGCTTGGCGGGGGTCGTCGTCTCGATCATCGAGGCGTACAGTTCCTCGGTAAGGGAGAGCACGTCCTCCTCGTCCACGAAGCTCATCTCCAGGTCCAGTTGGGTAAACTCGGGCTGGCGGTCCGCCCGCAGGTCTTCGTCCCTGAAACACCGCGCTATCTGAAAATACCGCTCCACCCCCGCCACCATTAGAAGCTGCTTTAGCTGCTGGGGCGACTGGGGAAGAGCATAAAAGCTCCCCTTCTGCAACCGGCTCGGCACCAGGAAGTCCCGGGCGCCTTCCGGAGTGCTCTTGATGAGGATGGGCGTCTCTATCTCCAGAAAGCCCCTGGAGTCCAGGAAGTCGCGTATGAACTTTACCAGCCGGTGGCGGAGGACCAGGTTCCCCTGCATCCTGGGCCTGCGCAGGTCCAGATACCGGTACCTCAGCCGCAGGCTCTCGTCCACCTCCGAGTCCTCGTTGATGTAGAAAGGCGGCGTGGGCGACTCGTTCAGCACCTCCGCCTGCCGGGCTATCACCTCCACAACCCCCGTCGGCAGATTGGGGTTCTCGGCCTCGGGCGGCCTGCGGATGACATCACCCGCCACCTTGAGTACCCACTCGGGCCTCACCTGCTCGGCGACTTCGTGGGCCTCGGGGGAAAGTTCAGGGTTAAAGACCACCTGCACCAACCCCGACCGGTCCCTGAGGTCTATGAACGTTACCCCCCCATGGTCCCTTCGCCGGTTCACCCACCCCGCCAGGGTGACCCGCTCCCCAACATTCTTCTCCCTGAGCTCTCCACATCCTACGGTCTTGTGCAATCCTTAGTCTCCGTCTCCGTCCGCCGGAGTGTACACGTTATGTAAAGGGACAATCTATCCCAAATCGCCTATAACCTTGATGATGTCCTCCGAGCCCTGGGACAGGTCTTTCAGGAGCTCTTCCAGGGCTTCACCGAGGGACATTGGGTCGCCGATCGGCGGCAGGCAGGTCGTTCCCACGCACACATAAGCCAGGGCCGCCTCACCGGCCCAGTATCCCAATTCAGCAAGGAGCTCCTCGTCGTCGGCGTCGATGAAGGTTATAGCCCTATGCGGGCTGGCGACGGTTGCCGCAGCAGAAAGCAGCGACATCGTGTCGGCGGCACCCCGCCTGCCCACCACGCTCATCTCCACCGGGGGGTAAAGGAAACGCTGGACCGCCAGTGCGTAGCCCGCAGCGCCCTCTCCTTGCTCCTGGTACACAGGCACGAACACGCCAAGGACCGTTTCGGCGTCGGCCAGATACCCCTGCGTGTGGGTCGCCCTGGCCAGCTTGGTCAACGCCTCGGCGGCGGGCACGTTGTCGACAATGGGCTTACCTCGCAGCTTTATCATGCCCAGCGCCCCCGGGTCATCCCGAACGTCGAAGAAGCCACCGCCTTCGTGGTCCCAGAAGAGCGCTCTCATCTCCCCAGCCAGCTCCTGGGCCAGGTCAAGGTACCGGGGCTGGCGGGTATTCCCATAAGCGTCCAGCACAGCCATGACCAGATGCGCGTAGTCAGCCAGGAGGGCCGGTATGCCCTCTTCGCCCTCGGGTGTGTAGCTATGGCGCAGAGGCCCTTCCCGCCACCGGCCCAGGAGAAACTCCAGGACCCGGCGGGACACATCGGCCAGCTCGGGCCTGTTGATTGCCCAAGAGGCCTCGAGAAAGGCCGAGACCACCGCCGCGTTCAGGTCGGTGTAGAACACCCGGTCCACCACTGGGGCTGCCCTCATGCGGCGCTGGGCCAGGGGAAGGACGTAGTAACCCTCGTCGGCGTCCTGACTTCCGTAGAACGCCCCGGAAACGTCGTCGTAGAGATGGCCCATCATGTAGTCGACGACGCGGGAAGCCACACCGGCGTACTCCAGGTTACCCAGCACCAGGTAGCCGCGAAGATATAGGCTGAGGAGGCCCACGTTGCCCTCCAGCATCTTCTCGTAGTGTACCTCCGACCAGTCCATGGTGGTGGAGTAGCGGACCCCCCCCTCCTGGTGGTCGCACAGGCCACCCCCCATCATCTCATCCATGGTCTTCTCTACCATCCGGCGGTACCGGGTATCGCCGGTGGTCCGATAGGCATGAAGGAGGAGCTCCACGGCGGCCGCCATGGGGAACTTGGGCTGGCTGCCGAACCCTCCGTGCTGGGGCTCGTATACCCCTTCCAGGGCACGCAGCACGTCGTTCACTATCGAGTCGGCCACCACCGTCTCCCCCGAGGGGAGGGGCAGCTCGTGCTGCCGTCTGGTCCTACGCTCTGCAGCCGCCTCGATGACAGCATCTTTCCGGTCCCGGTAGGCTTCGGATACCCGCACCAGGGCGGCTTTAAGCTCATCCGGGGCCATATAAGTCCCACCGGCGATGACGTCGCCCTCGGGGGTCAGGAAAGCGGTGGTGGGCCACCCACCCATGTTGTAACGCGAATTTACGTCCGGACGATGGTCGTTGTCCACTCGCACCGGCACAAACCGTTCATTGATCAGCCCGATTACCTGAGGGTCGGAATAGGACGTCTCGTCCATCACGTGACACCAGTGGCACCACACAGCGGATATGGAAAGCAGAATGGGTCTGTTCTCCGCCCGGGCCTTCTCAAAAGCGGGGAGGTCCCATTCCTGCCAGGTGATCTCGTGTGCTCTGTTGGGTCTTGGGGAGAACCGAATGCCGCCCAAGTTCTACCAGCCGGTTTCTCGTGCTCGCGGGTCCTTCGACTTTCCGAAGGGTAGCATACCGTATGTCCCTTTTCAAGGAGCCGCAGATTTACCAGCCGGGGCCTCCACCGAGGCGTAGACAACGGCCGGCCTGAAAGGGGCGCAATTGCCCCGGCACAGGCGCCCCACCCGATCCCTCGGCCAGCCGGGTTCGGCGGGAATATAGGCGGCCCCACGCCAAATGACGCTACATTGACCGCCAGCCATTGACCCACTATAATTCCCCCATCCGCCACGGTAACAGTTAGCAGCTAGCTAAAGGAGGGGAACATGGACCTGGGGCTGAAGGATAAGGTGGCGATCGTCACGGGGGGAAGCACCGGGATAGGAGGAGCCGTCGCCCTGGCCCTGGCCCAAGAGGGTGTGGACGTAGCTATCTGCGCCCGAGGCGTCGACCTTCTGGAGCAAACCGCCAAAGATATCCGCGCTAAGGCTGGCCGCAAGGTGCTCGCCATCAGGGCAGACGTGAACAAACCAGAGGACATCAAGAACCTGGTGGACACCACCGTAGCCCAGCTGGGTGGGGTGGACATTCTGATCAACAATGCCGTGAACTCCATCACAGCCCTGTTCTTGGAGCTCCGGGACGAGGACTGGATGAACCACATCAACGTGAAGGTCATGGGCTACGTGCGGTGTACCCGGGAGGTCATTCCTCATATGAAGCGCCGCGGTGGGGGGAGGATCATCAACATGGGTGGCGGTGCCGCCAGGGACGTAAGCGACCGGTCCATGACCAATGGCGTTACCAACTCGGGGGTAGCCAACCTGGCCAAGAACCTGGCCAACCAGTTCGGGAAGGACGGCATCCTCGTCAACTGCATTCACCCGGGAGCTACCCGGACCCCCAGGCTAAGGCAGGTGATGCAGGAGGCCGCCGACGCTTCAGATAAGAGCTTCGATGAGATCGAGGGCAGTGCGGTGACCAACATCCCTATCGGACGGCTGATCGGGCCCGAGGAGATCGCCGACCTGGTCCTGTTCCTGGTCTCCAACAAAGCCAACTCCGTCACCGGCCAGACCATCTCCGTAGACGGAGGCGGAAGCCGGGGGATGCACTATTAGGGAACCTCTGAACAACTCGGCGCAAGCGTGGATGGGCAGAGTGGTTCCGTTCTTTGGAGACGTTCAGGCATCTTTGTGACGTTCCAGGTCGTGGTTGAGGCGTTCAGACCGTGTCTGTTGTGGCCTCGAAGCGGCTTTTCGGAGCCATCGCGGCTCCCCGGCCGTGATTTGCGCACTGCGCCCCTCTCATGTCGCCAGACGGCGCTCTGCCGTCATCAAGTTGGCCAGCCCCAGTAGCAATGCCAGCCGTTGCGCGTTCTTAGCCAACCCTCGGTAGCGCACCTTGGCGTAGCCAAAGCGCCGCTTCACGTACAGGAACGGATGCTCCACTTTCGCTCTGACCGACGCTTTGCGCTTCTCCACCAACGCCTCGTAGCTGCCAGGCTCCAGGTGCCGTCGCCGGCCGGGCCTCATCGCCACTCGCCACTCCACATCCAACTCTCGATTCTCCAACCGCTTGTCCACTCCCTGATACCCCGCATCCCCCCACACTCGTTTCTCTCCACCGTGCAGCAATCGGTGCGCTTCTGTCACATCATGCACGTTAGCTGGCGTCGTAGTCATGCTGTGTACCACTCCCGTCTCAGCGTCAGCGCCTACGTGTACTTTCATCCCGAAGCGCCACTCGTTCCCCTTCTTCGTCTGGTGCATCTCAGGGTCTCGCTCACCCGCACGATTCTTCGTCGATGACGGCGCCTCTATGATGCTCGCGTCCACGATCGTCCCCTCCCGAAGCCGCAGTCCCTGGGACTCCAGATGACGGTTGATCTCCTCGAACAGACTCTGCCCCAACTCATGCTCTTCCAGCAGATGGCGGAAGTTCAGAATCGTCGTCTCGTCCGGCAGCGGGCCCGACAGCTTCAACCCTACGAACCGTCTCACCGACTCGACCTCGTAGAGCATGTCCTCCATACCAGGATTGCTCAAGTTGTAGAACAACTGCACGCAGTGTATCCGCACCATCGCCGACAACTCATATGGTCGACGGCCTCGGCCCGCCTTGGGATAGAACGGACGGATGCGCTCTTCCATCTGTTCCCACGGGATCAGAGCATCCATGCGCTCCAGGAATATCTCCCGGCGGGTCTTGCGCTTCTTGCTCTCGTATTCCAAGTCCGCAAATGTTGGCTGGTCCATCAATTATCTCCCCGAACACAGTGCTATTCTCTATGCTACTGTGCCCAGACTTGTTCAGAATATCCTTAGCTCTCGCTAAGGAGTATCTTATGTCTAGCGTCTCGACACAACAGACGGAAGCCGTGCTGGGACATCACCTAAAAGTAGTGGTCGCCAAGGATGTCGACGCTATCCTGTCGGATTTCACCGACGCTTCGGTCCTGTACACCCAGGAACGCCAGTTCCGAGGCCTTGGGGAGTTGCGGGAGTTCTTCATCGGCTTTGTCGGCCTTCTGACCCCCGAGGTGCTGGCCAAGTTCAAGATCGTCCGGCAGGACGTGGACGGGGAGATCGCCTACATAGTCTGGACGGTGGGGGACATGATCCCGCTGGGTTCCGATACATTCGTCGTCCGGGACGGCAAAATAATGGTCCAGACACTGGCCGTCCACGTGACCGAGTCGACCCTCTAGCCCCGGGCCGTAGCGAGGGGTCATGAGAC